>NZ_JAUSXG010000001.1:4458750-5945000 GCF_030815855.1 Variovorax paradoxus
CGGGCGTCGGTGTGCAGCAGCAGCAACTCGGGTTCCGCTTCGAAGCGGGCCGCCATCCGGGCCAGCCGGCCCGCGTGCCACACGTCGTCCTGGTCACTGAGCGCGATGAGCTCATGGCCGCACGCCCGCACCGCCTGCTCGAAATTGCGGGTCACGCCCAATGCCGGCGAATTCTGAAGAACGACGAGGTCGATGCTTTCAGCAACGCCGCAGGCTGCCAGGGTGCTGCGCACGGTGCCAATGGTCTCGTCCGTCGAGCCATCGTCGGAAAGCACAATCTGGCGCGGAAGCCTGTCCTGCATGCAGATGCTGCGCACCTGCTCGGCCACGAAGCGTGCGCCGTTGCGCGTGCAAAGCGCGACCGAAATACCCAGCATCGTCAGACCGGCGCCAGGCGCGGCGGCCAGGCATAGCTGAAGTCTTCGCGGGCGAGCATCAGGTTCGGGCTGTAGGCGGGATCATTTTTCAGCAACTCGCCCCAGCGTTGCTGCATGTAGGCGGCCTCTTCCTGGAACTGGTCTTTTCTCTGCTGCGACAAATTCTTGGAGCGGGTGGCGGATTCATGGTGGAACAGCTCCGCATAGGGCGTCCACACGTTGCGCAGGCCCGCCTCGCGCAGCCGCAGGCAAAAATCGATGTCGTTGAACGACTCCTTGAGGTGCACCTCATCAAGGCCGCCAACCTCCAGGTAGTGGCTTTTCTGAATCACCAGGCAAGCGGCCGTAACCGCCGAGAGCGACTGGATCAGCGCCGCGCGTCCGGCGTAGCCCTCTCTTCCCGCCGGCATGCCGCGATGAGAATGCGCGGCAATGCCTCCGATGCCCAGGATCACGCCGGCATGCTGAAGCGTCTTGTCGGGATACCAGAGCCTCGCTCCCACTGCGCCGACACCCGGCTGCAATGCAAGACTGACCATTTCGCTCAGCCAGTCGGGCGAGATGACTTCGATGTCGTTGTTGACCAGTGCAAGCACATCGCCTTGCGCGATGGCAGCTGCGCCGTTGTTGAGCGCCGAATAGTTGAAGTCCCGGTCGTCGCGCAGCACGCGAATGTTCGGGTTCTCCGCGGCAACGCTCTTGAACCAAGCCAAGGCGGCCGGGTCGTCGGAGCCGTTGTCGACGATGATGATTTCGTAGCGCGAATAACTCGTCTTCTGCAAGACGGAGTCGATGCACTGGCGAGTCAGCTGCAATGCGTTGCGCGTTGGAATGACCAACGAAACCAACGGTAAGACATCGGGCAACGCGTAATGCACGCGGTAGCCGAAATCCAGATGCTCGGCAGTGGCGCGCACACCTGTGCGCACGAAGTGTTCGTTCAGCGCCCGCTCACCCGCGATGGCGGCGTAAGGCTTGGCGGTCATCGAGCGAGCCGTGCTTTCGGCATGCACACGCCAGTGATAAAGCACGCGGGGAATGTGGCGAATCTGCGTTGACTCTACGCGCTCCATGCAGCGCAGCACCAGGTCCCAGTCTTGCGAACCCTCGAGCCCGACGCGAAAACCGCCGACCGAACGCATGAGCTCGGTGGACAGTACGCCAAGGTGGCTGAACATGTTCTGCGAACGGAAAAGATCGACATTCCAGTCCGACTTGAAATACGGACCGAAGCGATGGCCGCCCTCGTCGACCTTGTCTTCGTCCGAATAGATCAGCTGTACGCCCGGATGCTCGGCGATGCAGTCGGCAACCCAGAACAACGCATGCGCCGGCAGCAGGTCGTCATGATCCATGAGCGCCACCCAGGAGCCCGTGGCCAATTCCAACGCACTGTTCGAAGCCGCCGAGATATGGCCGTTTTCAGGGCGGAACACCACCTTAATGCGGGGGTCTGTCTCGCTGTACGACTTGAGAATCTGCCGTACCTCGGCCGAGGGAGAGGCGTCGTCGGCAATGCACAATTCCCAATGCGGGTAGATCTGCCCGCGCACCGACTCGATGGCTTCGCGCAACCATGCTGGATTCGGGTTGTAGGTGGGCATCAGCACGGAGATCAGCGGCCGGTCTTTCATGGTCGCCACGCGCTGCGTAATCTTCTCGCGCAGTTCGGGCGTGAGCGTGTCGTAGCGCCGCACCCATTTCGAATAGTCGTTGTAGCCGCCGATGCGCCGTCCCAGCTCCCAGCGAATGCCGGGCCAGCCCGACTTCTTGAACATTCGCCATGCCCGCTGCACGCGCCCCATCATTCCGGGTCCTTGCCAGAGTCCGGCCAGGCCGAGGATGAATCGATAAACAGATTTCATAGAAATTGCGTACGCCCCGAGATGGATAAGCGCAGCTTGTGAGGAAATACCTGAAAAAGACGGGCCGATGCCCAGACATGGCGTCGCCGCGCCTTGCGGCAGGCATTATCTTCGCAACCGGCCGCAGCAAGGGGCGGTGCCCGCCGCCGCATCCCCGAAGGGTGGCCGAGGGGCTGCCAGTAAAATTGCCTTGTTAAAAAGCTAAAGGAAAACAATGAGACTACTCTCCGTGGTGCTCTCGGGAGGCGCCGGCTCCAGGCTCTGGCCCGCTTCACGTCAGGCTTTTCCCAAGCCATTCATGAAGATCGGCGACTCCACGCTGCTTCAGCAGGCCGTGGAACGTGGACAGGCGTGCGGAACCGGCGACCTCATGGTCGTGACCAACAAGGACCATCTGTTCCTCACGAAGGACGTGCTCGGGCAAATGAGCGATCCGCCGACCACGACTTTTCTCCTTGAACCCAAGGGCCGCAACACCGGCCCGGCCATTGCGCTGGCAGCGCTCCAGTGCGCGCGCCAGTTCAGCGGCGACACGGTGATGCTCGTCCTTTCTGCGGACCACCTGGTGCCCGACGTGCACGCTTTCGTGGCCAGCGCAACAGAAGCCTTCCGCCTGGCGCAGGAAGGCAAGCTGGTGGTGTTCGGCGTGAGCCCGACGAGCCCCGATACGGGTTTCGGCTACATCGAGGTCGAGCACGTGGCACGCGAGAGCCAGCAGGTCAAGCGCTTCGTCGAGAAGCCCGACCTCGAGACGGCACAAAAGTACCTGGCCACCGGACGGTACTATTGGAACAGCGGCATGTTTGCCTTCACGGCCGACACCATCATTGCGGCGCTCGAGACGCACGCGCCAGACGTGATCAGGGCGGCAAGGCACGCGCTCGACACGGCCAAGACCTCCGGCACTTCCGTCAACTTCGATCTGCACGCGTTCGGCTTGCAGCCGGATATCAGCATCGACTACGCGGTACTGGAGCGAGCCTCGAATGTCCATGTGGTGCCGGCCAAGTTCAGCTGGAGCGACGTGGGATCGTGGCCCGCTGTGTCCAATGCGCTCACCCCCGACGCCAGCGGCAATACGTTTCCCGACGACGTCGTGGCCCTCGACACGACCGGCACGCACGTCCAGGTCGAAAGCTATGGCCCGAAGGTCGTTGCCACCGTCGGCGTCCACGACCTCGTGATCGTCGACACGCCCGATGCGCTCCTTGTCCTTCACAAGGACAGCGCGCAAAAGGTGAAGAAGGTTGTCGACGTGCTCAAGGCCCGCAAGCACGACACCGTGCACCTGCCGCCGGTCGTCCACCGCCCATGGGGCACGTACGCCTCGCTCAAGGAGGAGGAAGGCTACAAGGTCAAGCGCATCACCGTGCGACCCGGCGAAGCCTTGTCCCTGCAATATCATCACCAGCGCGCAGAGCACTGGGTGGTGGTACAGGGCCGCGGCATCGTGCAAATCGGAGAAACCGAGCATGAAACGCTTCCGGGCCAGTACCGCTACATTCCCTTGAAGGAAAAACATCGCTTGACCAATATCGGCGACGAAGAGCTGGTGCTCATCGAAGTCCAATGCGGCGGCTACCTCGGCGAAGACGACATCGTCCGCCTCGCAGACACTTACGGGCGTACATGAGTCAAGTTCATTCCAATCTTCATCGAAGCGCGTTTTCGGACTGGTGGGAAGGCACACGCCGCACGGACATCTGGTGGACGCTCGCCTGGTTCGACATCGTCTTGCGCTATCGCCGCTCGATGCTCGGCCCCGTGTGGCTCACCCTGAGCATGGGCGTGATGATTGGCGGCATGGGCCCGCTGTACAGCTCGCTGTTCGGCACCGAGCTTTCCAGGTTCTTCCCGCACCTTGCGCTGGGCATCATCTTCTGGGGCTTTTTCTCCAGCATCGTGACGGATGCCTGCAACGCTTTCGTCGGCTCGTCAAACTACCTCAAGCAGGGCTACTTTCCAAT
This sequence comes from Variovorax paradoxus, assembly GCF_030815855.1. Classification (NCBI taxonomy): domain Bacteria; kingdom Pseudomonadati; phylum Pseudomonadota; class Betaproteobacteria; order Burkholderiales; family Comamonadaceae; genus Variovorax; species Variovorax paradoxus. The sequence continues at coordinate 4,462,960 of NZ_JAUSXG010000001.1, forward strand.
CAGCCTGTTCGTATGGCGCAGCTTGGCGCGCAACCTGATCCAGTTTGCGCACCAGATCGTGCTCTACATCCCGGTGGCCATCTGGGCCGGCATTTCGCTGTCTTGGTCGGTGCTGCTTATCCTGCCGGCTTTCGCCATCCTCATCATTAACGCGCATGCGCTGGGGCTGCTGCTGGGCCTGATCTGCACACGCTATCGCGATGTCACGCAGATCGTCACCAGCGTGATGCAGATGCTGATGTTCCTGACGCCCGTGTTCTGGCTGCCCGAAAGCTTGCCCGGACGCGCCAAGTATGTGCTGTGGAACCCTTTCGCGCAGATGCTGGACCTTCTTCGCACCCCGATGATGGGGGGTGTCGCGCACATCCACAGCTGGATTGGCATCCTGTTCTGGACGGCGCTGTGCCTCGTTGTGGCCGTCCTGCTGTTCTCGAAGTACCGCCGCCGCGTGGTCTACTGGCTCTGATCCATGGCATTCATTTCACTCAAGAACGTCGCAGTCAACTTCCCGATCTACGGCGCCGGCGCCAACTCCCTCAAGAAAACGCTTGCAGCCTCAGTGACCGGCGGGCGCTTCGGCAAAGAGACCGGCGTCACCGTGGTTCAGGCGCTCAGCGGCATCAACCTCGAGCTCAAGAGCGGCGACCGGCTCGGCCTCGTAGGCCACAACGGCGCAGGCAAGTCGACCTTGCTGCGCGCACTGGCCGGGGTCTACGAACCGTCATCGGGCGAATTCACGCGGCAAGGCACGGTCGCAAGCCTGATCGACCCGTCGCTCGGCATCGAGATGGATGCCACAGGCATCGAAAACATCATGCTGCGCGGACTCGTGATGGGCATGAGCAAGAGGGACGTCGACCGCCTCACGCCCGACATCTGCGACTTCAGCGGACTGGGCGAATACGTCAACATGCCGGTACGCACCTATTCGACCGGCATGATGATGCGCCTGGCGTTCTCGATCTCCACCAGCGTCGAGGCCGACATCCTGCTCATGGACGAGTGGCTGTCTGTGGGGGACGCGGAGTTCACCGAGAAGGCCGAAAAGCGGATGAGGGACGTGGTCTCGAAGTCCGGCATTCTGGTGCTTGCATCGCACTCGCCCGAGCTGATTGCCAAGGAGTGCAACCGCGTGATCCACCTCGAGCACGGACGGATCGTCGAGCGCTAGGGCAGATTCGTCGCCGGAGCACCGACACGCAAGGCACTGATCTCGTTCAAGCGGTCCGATATCCGCCGTCCTGCTGCTCCCAGCGATAGGTTCTTCTCTGCACTCAGCTTGCCGCGGGCCCCAACTTCGCGAGCCCACTCTGGTTCGTCGTAGAGGCGGCGCATTAGCTTCGCTGCGTGCTCAACCGAAGGCTCTGCCCATTCCAGATCCGCATCGTAGGGAGGAATGGGGCGTCCGACCTTCACACGCTCGTAGCACACAAGAAGGCTGTTCTCGTCATTCATGAAATCCATGTTGCCCGAGAAGCCGGTCGCGATCACGGGCTTGCCCATCAGCATTGCTTCGGCCATCGTCAGGCCCAGACCTTCGCTGCGATGAAGCGACACGTAGGCGTCGCACACATGCATGAGCGACAGCACTTCGTCGGAACTGAGAACCTGATCGATGATTGTGATGGACGGCATGTCGGCTGCCGCCTCGCACAGTTCTCGGAACTGCTCAGGATGCCGATCGCCGAATGAGGTCTTGAGCACGAGTGTGACGGGCTCGCTGGCATCGAACGCCATCTTGAATGCACGGATGAGCCCCATCGGATTCTTCCGTTCCATCACGCTCAGCATGTGAAAGGTGAACAGAAAGGTGAAGCGACTCTCATCCAGGTTGAAGTGCGCACGTTCTCGAACCTGAAATGGTGCAAGAGTCACACCGGGAAAGAGTGTTCTGACCGGAACGGTCAATTGCTCTCGCAGGCCTCGCGCGATGAATTCTGTGGCCGCCCACACTTCATCCACCTCTTGAGCATGAACCGTCCAAGAACTCGGGATCGAATCGAATTCCCAATACCAGTAGGCAATCCTGTAGGTACGTGGCACCCGCTCAGCCAAGTCCGCGCGCGCGTAGGCATGGGGAAAAAACGGTTCGGGCTGAACATGGATGATGGTGATATCGCCAGTTTCCAGGCCGTCAAAGTGCACATGACGAGGATCGTCCCGCACGTCGGTGCGCACATCTCGAAGCGACGTGGCCGTGCCTGCAAGTCCGAGACCCTCGGTCATTGCTTCCACCGAAACACGCAGTCCCGAGGGATAGCAAAAATGTCCGATTACGTTCACTCGCGGCTGTAGCAATGCTGGAACAACAATGGTCGAATCCAGCGAAGCGCACCATTGCTGTGCCCCTGGCGACAATTCTGCGTCCAGGCTTGAGGTAAGCCATTGCAACATCGCCCGCGCCGCAGACACATCCGACAAGGCATTTGGATGCGCTGCTCGCCACGTGGGGCGTGCCCAATAAGCAATGCGGACTTGCAGCGCAGGTTCGTAGATGTCAGGCATCGCGGCAGGACCGGCCCATGCTGCTTCCGCACCGAAACGTTCGATAAACCAGGCAGAAAACTCATCCCAAGCAAAGACTGTCAGCGCATCGGGAAAAAGCCGCTGCCACTCGGGCGTGAAAAGATATGCGCGAACCAGTTCGGCCTGCGGTGCTTCAGCAGCCTGGATGAACAGCCACCACACCTCTTCTATCTGAAGGTCGCCAAGCTCCATGCCGTGGTGTACGAACCACCTGAACAAGCTCCGGGCGCCAGCGGGAGTCAGCCCGTGAGGCAACACCGTTCGGATCTCGTCATTTGCGAGGAAGAGTTGTCTCGCCCGGCCTCCAAAGTCGCTCGAGAAAAGCGCACCCAGATGTTGTTGCGCCTCGCTGTCCAGCCCCAGTTCTCGCTGGGTGCTTTCGTTCTGCAGCCACGCCAGAAATCCATCTTTCTGCGGTGCAGACAATGCCAGGGGAAAGCGCTCTCGAAGATCCGTGCGGGTGCGCAGCAAGTCGAGCACAAAGCGAGCTGCGGCCACGCGATCGCGAATCAACCGCACCTCCTGTAGCGGCCAGATCACCTCGCCTTCGGCGGCAGCGGATGCATCAAGCACGTCAGCAATGTTGCAAAGATCAAGGCCGTCGACACGGGCAGTACCGCCTCCCCGGCGGGCGGCATCCAGCCTCGCACGCTCCTGCTCGATAAAAAGTGCCAATGCACGCGCACGCCTTTCACGGGCCGCGCCCTCCCTCAGCAAACGCAACCGCTCTGGCATGCGCCAAGGTGTGAGCAACCAGTACGCAAGCTTGGGAGCCCGGCGCGCATTTCGGCGCAAAGTGTCAAGCTTGGACATCTATGTTTACTTTCACTGCAAAACTTGTCTTTATCTTCATCGAGTTGGTCTTTGGGTAGAGCGGCATCATGCCAAGAATCCGCATTCCATCTTGTAAAATGCATGAGAGATCCACGTTCTTTCAAGAAGAAGCAGACCACCCGCACGTTGCCCATGACAGATGACACCAAGCCCGAAGTCTTCACTTCGTACGCACAAAATTTTGAAGATGTCGTGTTGTGGCGGGCGTTGAAGCATGTTCCCGTTGGCCTGTACATCGACATTGGCGCCCAGCACCCCGTGCTTGATTCCGTTAGCAAAGCTTTCTACGAACACGGCTGGCGCGGAATTCACGTGGAGCCAGTACCCCACTATGCGGCAATGATCCGGGAGGATCGCCCAGGCGAGCAGGTATTGCAGGTCGCGCTTTCGGAGCAGGAAGGCGTCATGGAACTGTACGTCATAGGCAACTCGGGACTCAGCACCGGGGTGAAAGCCTTTGCCGAGCTCCACCAGGAAAAACACGGATTCGCCCACGAGGTGATCCAGACGCCGGTGTTGACGATGAAGACGGCATTCGCGTCTTTGGCGGGCCGGGATGTGCACTGGCTCAAGATAGACGTGGAAGGCTTCGAGGAGCAGGTGCTTCGCGGCTGGGACAGCAAGACGCTGCGGCCATGGATCATCGTGATTGAAGCAACAGTTCCGATGTCGACCGAGCTTCGCTATGAAGGTGCCGACCGCGTGCTGGTTGATTCAGGCTATGAGTTCGCCTATTTCGACGGTTTGAACCGGTTTTATGTCGCAGCCGAGCATAGGGAACTTGCGACGAAGCTGCAGGTTCCACCCAACGTGTTCGACGAAGCGCAGCTCAGCGGGCTGTCCGGGACCTGGTGCGTAGGTGCGGTTGCGCGCGTTCGCGCGGAGATGCAGGACGCCGTGAATCAGCTCTCTACGTTGCGAGATCAAGCCATCGCGAAGGTTCACCATGCTGAAGAGCGCGCGCTCCAGGCCGAGGCGAAGGCTGCCCAAGCCGAAGCAAAGGCTGCTCTGGTCGAGGCGCGCGTCGTTCAACTCAATGCCCAGACCGCCCAATCTGAAGCGCGTGCCAGCCAAGCTGATGTGCGCATGGGCCGCGCGGAGGAACGCGCCAAGCATCTGGAAGCTCGTGTCGCACTCGCAGAAGAACGTGCCCGCCTTGCTGAACGCACGCTGGGCCGCCGGCTCATTACCGCAGCCCGGGATGGTCGTTTGCTCGAGGGTGGCAAACGACGCGTGAAATCCGCGCTCCGCCTCTCAGCCACTGCAGTCAACCGTTCACCAGCGCTCGGCAAGGCCGCCAGATCGATCATCGGCCTCATCCCTCCGCTGAAGCGGCGACTGAGCGCGGTGCTTGCAACCGAATCCACGACAGTTGCAACCCCAGGCTCAGACACGCAATCGCCCGACACCCTCATCACCTTGCGTCAACTGGCGCAAAGCCAGCGCGGGCAGGAGAGCCCCTGATGCGGATAGTGATCGATCTTCAGGGGGCGCAATCCGTCGGCAGCAGAACACGAGGCATCGGGCGCTATTCGTCGTCCCTTGCCCAAGCGATGGCGACCCGCGCGGGTGGCCATGAAGTAGTGCTGGCTTTGAATGGGTGTTTCGCCGATGCGGTCGATGAAGTACGAGTTGCCTTCGACGGCTTGGTCGATCCGAAGAATGTTCACGTCTGGTACGCCGCCCCCGGATCGGTCAGTGCTCATGGCCGCCGCGCGCAAGAAAAGCTCTACGAGGCCTTCCTGAAAAGTTTGCGTCCCGACGTCGTGCATGTGGCCAGCCTGTTCGAAGGATTAGGCGATGCTTCTGTCACGAGCGTGGGCCGATTCGCAACCTTGCCGACAGCCGTCACGCTGTACGACCTCATTCCGCTGATCAATCCGCACCCCTATCTGGACGATGGAAGCGTTCGCGCGTGGTACATGGGAAAGGTCGAGGCGCTGCAACGGGCGAACATGTGGCTTGCCATTTCGGAATCGTCCCGCCAGGAAGGGATCACACAGCTCGATCTCGATCCGCAACGCTGCATCAACGTCTCGACTGCGGCGTACGACCACTTCCGGCAGACCGATGTCCCGGTAGAACGCCAACAGCAGCTGAAGACGCACTATGGACTCAACAAGCCGTTCGTGATGTACACGGGGGGCATCGATCACCGGAAAAACCTCGATGGACTGATCAAGGCCTTCGCGCTGCTACCTAGCGACGTGCGGCAAAGCCACCAGTTGGCCATCGTATGCTCCGCGCGGCCCGAGGATCGCAGTCGGCTGCTTGAATTGGGGCAGAGCCTGGGATTGGCCGATGATGGGGTGGTAGTCACGGGCTTTGTTCCCGAGCCGGACCTCGTAGACCTGTACAACCTGTGCAAGCTCTTCGTTTTTCCGTCATGGCACGAAGGATTTGGGCTGCCTGCGCTCGAGGCAATGCAGTGCGGCGCCGTTGTGATCGGCGCCAACACGTCGAGCTTGCCCGAGGTCATTGGCCGCGATGATGCCCTGTTCGATCCGCGCAACGAAGCAGCCATCGCGGCCAAGATAAATCAAGCGCTGACGGACCACGAATTTCGAGAAGACCTGGCCCAGCATGGACTCGCCCAGGCGAAGAAATTCTCGTGGGACGAGTCCGCGCGTCGAGCACTAGACGGCTTGGAGGCACTGCATGCCTCCACGCTGCGAAATGCAGCGCCGGCAGTGCACCGCCGCCAACCGCGACCACGACTCGCCTATGTGTCGCCGCTTCCGCCGGAACGCAGTGGTATCGCCGACTACAGTGCAGAGCTGCTGCCTGAGCTCTCCCGGCACTACGAAATCGACCTGATCACGCCTCTCTCGAATGTCGAGGACGCACGCTTGGGCGGCCGTTTCGCGGTACGCAGCATCGATTGGTTTCGGCAGCATTCAGGCGAATTCGACCGTGTGTTGTATCACTTCGGCAATTCAGATCTTCACGAACACATGTTCGATCTGATTGCCGAAATCCCGGGGATCGTCGTCCTCCACGATTTTTTTCTGGGCAACATTCAAGCTCATCGCGAATTTGCCAGCCAGCGAGCCAACAGCTGGACTCAGGCCCTCTACGCGTCGCATGGCTATCCCGCCGTTGTCGACCGCTCCAAGGCAAACGAACTCGCCGACGTCGTCTTCAAGTACCCGTGCAATTTCGACGTTCTTCGTTTTGCCCAAGGGGTCATCGTTCACTCCGACCACTCGAAGAAACTGGCCAGTGCATGGCTCGGCAACGATGCGGCAACCGATTGGGCATTGATTCCTCTGCTCCGCACCTTGCCCGCGCCCTCCCCGGACCGCCGGGCAAGCGCACGTGCGGAACTGGGATTGAGCGAACCAGATGTCTTGGTGTGCGCGTTCGGCATGCTCGGGCCCACCAAGCTCAACCATCGTCTGCTTCAGGCCTGGCTCTCGTCAAGTTTGGCCCGAGATGCCAGATGCAAGCTGGTTTTCGTTGGCGAGAACGACCAGGGCACCTATGGCGCCCAAATCCAGCAAGATGTGCTGGCAACGCAAGGGCAAGTCACCATCACCGGATGGGCAGAGCAAGCAGTTTTCCAGCGCTACCTCCAAGCCGCTGACATTGCGGTTCAGCTGAGAACCCTGTCGCGCGGAGAAACCTCAGCGGCAGTGCTCGACGCAATGGCGAACGAGGTCGCGACCATCACGAATGCCAATGGGTCCATGGCGGGCCTGCCAAGCGATGCGGTCCGGATGCTGCCGGATGATTTTTCGGATGCGGATCTGATCAAAGCACTCGAAGACCTGAGAGGCTCGGCCTCTGCACGCCTGGCGCTCGCAACGAACGGCCGGGCATTGATTCAGGCGGTGCATGCGCCCGAAACTTGCGCGCGCCAGTATGCTGGCGCAATCGAGATTTTTGCTGCCAAGGCCATGCAGGGACGCGATGGCCTCATCAAAGCCATCGGCGAGAGCGATCGCCTGACGCCGGTCGAGCTTGCCGAGATGGCGCGAAGCATTACAGCCTCGCTGCCTTTGCCCGCTCCACGCCCCCAGCTCTTCGTGGACGTTTCAGAACTCGTTCGCCACGACTCCCGCAGCGGCATCCAGCGACTCGTGAAGTCATTGCTGCAGGCGCTTTTCGATTCCCCGCCTGAAGGCTATCGAATCGAGCCCGTTTATTCAGCTGCAGGGCAACAAGGCTACAAATACGCACGCAGATTCACCCTTCAGTTCTTGCAATGCCCGCCAGAAAGCTTGCAGGACGAATGGATTGATGCGCGACGAGGCGACGTTTTCGTCGGCTTGGACCTCTCGCCGCAAATCGTTCCTGAGCAAGGAGATTTTTTCCGCCGACTGCGCCATTTGGGAGTGCAGGTCGACTTTGTGGTGTATGACCTTCTCCCCATCCTGCTCAGCTCGCGTTTTGCCCAGAACCTGAACGAAGGCCATGAGCGTTGGCTGCGGGCGGTTGCCGAGAACGACGGCGCCATCTGCATATCGCAGGCCGTGGCCGACGAATTGACGGACTGGCTGGCCCGCAACGTCCCGAGCTGCAACCTGGCCCGCTTCAAGATTCGGTCGTTCCATCTGGGTGCCGATCTCGCCTCGTCGCGGCCGACATCAGGCATGCCCCCCCAAGCGGTCGCCATTCTCGAGAACATTTCGGCGAGGCCGAGCTTTCTTATGGTTGGCACCCTCGAACCCCGCAAAGGGTACGAGCAGGTGCTGAAGGCGTTCGAGCATCTTTGGGCAAACCAGGAACTCCAGGCGAATCTCGTTATTGTGGGTAAACAGGGCTGGATGGTGGACGACCTGGTCTCCCGTCTGCGCCAGCATCCGGAACTGGGAAAGCGCCTGTTCTGGCTTGAAGGCATCAGCGATGAATACCTCGAACGCGTCTATGCCGTGGGGGCATGCCTCATCGCGGCCTCCGAGGGCGAAGGATTTGGATTGCCACTGATCGAAGCTGCAAGACACGACACTCCCATCATTGCGCGCGATCTGCCGGTGTTTCGTGAAGTTGCGGGCTCCCACGCCCTCTACTTCAGCGGCGACGCCGCAGCCATCGCCCAGTCGGTCACTGAATGGCTCCTACTGTTCAGCCAAGGCCGCCATCCGTCATCCACGAAAATGCCGTATCTGACTTGGCAACAAAGTGCCGAGCAGTTCAAGGCCGCATTGCTCGAGGGGAACGCTGCGAGCGTGCGTCGATCCGATGATCGGCACCTGCCGTAGCAGGGCTTCATTGCGTATGCAGCAAAATATGGCCTGCGATCACGGTCCTGGCCCTCGCAAGTTTGTATCCATCATCAAGAATTCAGGAAAGAGGTTGTTATGAAGAAGCGCGCTGTTGTTACCGGCATTACAGGGCAGGACGGCGCCTATTTGGCTGAATTGCTCTTGTCCAAGGGTTATGTGGTCTATGGCACCTATCGCCGCACGAGTTCAGTGAACTTCTGGCGCATCGAGGAACTCGGGATTCAAAACAATCCCGACCTGCATCTGGTCGAATACGACCTGACGGACTTGGGTAGTTCGATTGCGCTGATCAATGAGGCCAAGCCCGACGAGGTCTACAACCTTGCCGCGCAGAGCTTTGTGGGCGTGAGCTTCAACCAGCCTGCCGCCACAGCACAGATCACCGCCGTCGGTGCCCTGCATTTGCTCGAAGCCATCCGTCTCACAAATACCAAAATCCGCTTCTACCAGGCGTCGACCTCCGAGATGTTCGGCAAGGTGCAAGCCATTCCGCAGATCGAGGAAACGCCGTTTTATCCGCGCAGCCCCTACGGTGTGGCTAAGCTCTATGCCCACTGGATCACCATCAACTATCGCGAAAGCTACGACATCTTCGGGAGCAGCGGCATCCTCTTCAATCATGAAAGCCCGCTGCGCGGCCGCGAATTTGTAACCCGGAAGATCACCGACTCGGTGGCCAAGATCAAGCTCGGCCTGCTCGACACGCTCGAGCTGGGCAATCTCGACGCCAAGCGCGACTGGGGCTTTGCCAAGGAATACGTGGAAGGCATGTGGCTCATGCTGCAAGCCGACGAGCCCGATACCTTTGTACTTGCCACAAATCGCACGGAAACCGTGCGTGACTTCGTTCAAATGGCCTTCAAGGGCGCAGGCATTGCAGTGGAGTTCAAGGGCTCTGCGGAAAACGAAGTGGCAGTCGACTCCGCCACGGGCAAAACCGTCATGCGCATCAATCCGAAGTTCTACCGGCCCGCGGAAGTCGAACTGCTCATTGGCAACCCCGCCAAGGCGAAAGCCAAACTGGGCTGGGAGCCCAAAACCACGCTGGAACAGCTCTGCCAGATGATGGTCGAGGCCGATTTGCGGCGAAACACCAAAGGCTTCTCGTTTTGAGAATTTTGCTGACCGGGGCGGGAGGTTTCACCGGCCGTCCTTTCGCACAACAGGCCCGCGATGCGGGCCATGAAGTTGTTGCTTTGCGTGCTGACCTCACGGATAGGGCGGGCCTCCTGCAGGAAATCCAGGATGCCCGACCGGATGCGGTCGTTCACCTGGCGGCAATCAGCTTCGTCGGGCATGCGGCAGAGCAAGCGTTCTACGCCGTCAATGTAGTTGGCACCACGAACCTGCTCGATGCGCTCGTGCAGCTACCCGTGCCTCCACGACGTGTGTTGCTGGCCAGCAGCGCCAACATCTATGGCAACAGCGAGCAATCGCCGCTTGCGGAAACCCAGCCGCCCGCGCCGGTCAATCACTACGCGATGAGCAAGCTGGCCATGGAATACATGGCTCGCACGTACGCCGAGCGGCTCGACCTCGTGATCACGAGGCCGTTCAACTACACCGGACCAGGGCAGGATTCGAATTTTCTGATCCCAAAGCTGGCCGAGCACTTTGCCGCACGTGCGCCCTCGGTTTCGCTGGGCAACCTGCTGGTGGAACGCGAATTCAACGACATCCGCATGGTGTGCGATGCTTATCTGCTGCTGCTCTCGCATGGGCAGCCGGGCGAGGCTTACAACGTTTGTTCAGGCCATCCATACACGCTGCAGCATGTCATCGATACCTTCGAACAACTGACGGGACACTCGATCAAGGTGGAGGTCGATTCGCGGTTTGTCAGGCCGAATGAAGTACATCGGCTTTGCGGCGACCCGGCCAAGTTGAACAAAGTTGCCAGACAGCATGGAGGCGCATTGCAGATGCCGTCTTTGAAAGACACGCTGGAAAGCATGCTTGTGCATGCCAACTTGGCCAGCCCCAAGCAATAACCCGGCGCTTGGCGCCAAGGGTGCTTCGATTGGACTCAGGGTTGCCGAGGTAGGGCGCGAACACTAGCCAAGACCGCAACAGGATCCTCCACCTCAATTTCCACGCTGACGCTCTCTATATTTTCTTCTCACATGCCGAGCACATCCACTGCCCAACTGCCGTTTGAACAAGCCCTTCAGTCGAAGAAGATCTTGGTGACCGGGCACACCGGTTTTACCGGCGGCTGGGCCTGCCTCTGGTTGCGCTCCATCGGATGCGACGTTTCAGGACTGGCACTTGCCCCCGACACGCAGCCGGCATTGTTCGAAGCGACCGGACTGGCACAGGATATTCCAACCATATTTGGTGATATCGCGGATCCTGACGTTGTCGACGATGCAGTGGCGCGCTTCCAGCCAGACCTGATTCTTCACTTGGCAGCTCAACCGCTGGTTCGCCGTGCCTATAGGGAGCCGGCGCGGACATTCATGGTGAATGCGCAGGGAACCGCGCATGTTCTTGATTCTGCGAGACGCAACAAGAAGGTCAAAGGCGTGCTGTGCGTCACAACGGACAAGGTGTACGCCAATAACGAATGGGTGTGGCCCTATCGTGAAGACGATGCGCTTGGCGGCAAAGACCCCTACAGCGCGTCTAAATCCGCCGCGGAGTTCGTGATCAAGAGCTTCGCGGCATCCTACCCCTGGGACAAAAGCGAGGGGCCGGCGGTAGCGATCGCACGCGGAGGCAACATTGTGGGCGGAGGAGACTGGTCGGAAGACCGGCTTATCCCTGATTTTGTGAGGGCAGTAACAGAAGGCCGCGAACTGACCCTTCGCTACCCCGATGCAACACGTCCTTGGCAACACGTGCTCGCGCTGGTTCATGGTTACCTGCTGTTGATGGCCGGACTCATCTCAGCGGAGCCCAGCAAATTTGCCCAGGCTTGGAATCTTGGGCCATCTGATCATCGCGAGTACTCGGTACGTCAGGTCCTCGAACTCCTGGCTGCGCAATGGGAGCGCCCTCAGGTGGACTATCTGGACAACCCGCTCCCCGAAGCGCGGGCCCTTGCTCTCGACAGCAGCAAAGCCCGGCATTTGCTTGGCTGGCAATCTCCCTGGGGAACAGAGCGCGTAATCGCGGAAACTGCAGCTTGGTATCGCGCCTACTATCGCAACCCCGCCGCCGCGCGCCAGCAAACCCTCGATCAGATCAACTCGCTGCGCGCAGAACTGATCGCCGCGCAATGAATATTGTGCTGGGTGCAAGAGGCCGCCTCGGAGCGGCTCTGATGGTCGAATTCAACGGCCAACGAGTGCTCGCGCCTGATCGCCATGTGTATGAAAACTGGTGGGAAGCCGACGCCGTGCCCAAGATCAGAAACTATCTGCTTGGACAAGGCGAAGACGTCGAGATGATCTTGATCGCCGCCGGCGTCATCGATCCTGCCGCTTCGCTACTGGAACACGACCGCGTCAATCGTCTTCTCCCGCAACAGGTCATCCTCGCTGCGGCTTCATTGAACATCCGAGTCATCACCTTCGGAACAATGATGGAAGCCATCGCGCTGGATATGGGCCGCAGCGGCTACGTCGCCAGTAAGGCTGCGTTGGCGCGGTTTGTTGAGGAGCAATCGCGCATGCACGGCCACTCACTGCATCTTCGCGTTCACACCTTGTATGGGGGCGGTCCGCCGGACCCCTTTATGTTCACCGGCCAAATGCTGACCGCCCTTAGGGATGGAACGCCATTCTTGATGTCACCCGGCGCTCAATTGCGTGAGTACCACCATGTCGAGGACGAAGCGCGAGCCATTGCCATCTTGGCACGCTCTCGCATCCACGGTGTAACCCAGATAGACCATGGCGATCCGATTTCGCTCGCGGAACTTGCGCAAACCACGTTCCGTGCACTCGGACGCGTCGATCTGCTGCGCATCGGTGCGCTTCCACAGCCCTCGCATGAAGTTCCCGATCTGCGCTTCGAGCGCATGCCGGCGTTGCGCGACCACTCCTTTCGCGACGTCAGAATAGCTATGCCGGACTATCTCGCCGACCACCTCCCGAGTTGAAAGCCGAAATTGACGAGCAACGCAACGCCTCCTGAAGCACGCCACAAGCCGCTGGTTTCCCTGGCAATTCCCGTCCTCAACGAACAAGATAATCTTGACGCGTTGTATGCCCGGTTGGATGCCCTGGGCAAAAAAATGGCAGATCGTTGCGACTTGGAGTTCGTTTTTTCCGACAATCACTCCAGCGATGCCACATGGGCCAAACTAGTGGAGTTGGCTCGGCTCGACCCTCGTGTACGTGCAATACGCTTCTCGAAAAATTTTGGTTTTCAGAGGTCGATTCTGGCCAACTACATGCACGCGCGTGGAGATGCAGTCATGCAGATCGACGCCGATTTGCAAGATCCTCCGGAATTGCTCCAAGAATTCTTCAAGCTTTGGCGAGCGGGATACCACGTGGTTTACGGCGTCAGGCGCAAACGGCAGGAGAGTGCGCTTCTTAATGGATTCCGAAGACTCGGCTACTGGTCGATCGATCTAATCAGCGATCATTCGATCCCGCGGGACGCCGGCGACTTTCGTTTGATAGATCGACGTGTCGTTCAAGCGTTGCTACAAATCAAGACAGCGAACCCATACTTGAGAGGCATGATCGCCAGTCTTGGCTTCAATCAGATTGGCGTCGATTACGAAAGGGACGCGCGGGTCGCAGGCCAGAGCAAGTTTGGCATCTCACGCCTCCTTCAATTGGGGTTCACTGCGGTCTTCAATCATTCCGCAGTGCCTTTGCGGCTCGCGTCGATGGCAGGGGTCACCATGCTGCTAGTCAGCATACTTGGAGCACTGTATTACCTCGTCCTACGCCTCCTGCACCCCGATCTGCCGCGAGGCTTGGCAAGCATTCATATCTTGGTCCTATTTGGAATCGGCTTGCAATCGTTGCTGCTTGGTATTGTTGGGGAGTATTTGCTTCGGATTTATCTTATTTTGCGAGGCGAGCCTGTTGCCATTGTGGAAAACAGTCTCAATTTTGAAAAGAACGATTTAAAACTTTAACAAGGCAATCAAATGAAGGCAGTAATCTTGGCTGGAGGTTTGGGCACGCGCATCGCCGAAGAATCGGATCATCGGCCAAAGCCCATGGTTGAAGTGGGGGGGCGCCCCCTGCTTTGGCACATCATGAAGAGCTATGCACACCACGGAATCAATGATTTCATCATCTGCCTCGGCTACAAGGGCTATGCGATCAAGGAATTCTTTTTCAACTACCACAACCACACGGCAGACCTTGAAATCGACCTTAAGCACGGCACGCATAGAGTCTTGAATAGCCAAGCGGAGGACTGGCGTGTAACGTTGGTCGACACCGGGGCCGAAACCATGACTGGAGGGCGTCTCAAGAGAGTCGCACCTTACATCGGTGATGAGACTTTCTGCATGACATATGGTGACGGTCTGGCCGACATCGACATCTCCAAAGAAATCGAATTCCATCGCCATCATGGAAAACTCGCGACGGTTGCGGCAGTTCAACCCCCGGGGCGGTTCGGAGTTCTCAACATCGACAACGCTCAGAACGTCAGATCGTTCGAGGAGAAGCCGAGCGACGAAATCGGCTGGATCAACGGCGGCTTCTTCGTGCTGGAGCCTGAGGTCATCAAGTATGTGACCGGTGATACAACGTCCTGGGAACGTGAACCTCTTCAGAATCTCGCGAAAGACGACCAACTCGCCGCCTTCGAGCATCACGGCTTTTGGCAACCTTGCGACACGCTGAGGGACAAGCGCCAACTTGAGGCGCTTTGGGAAACAGGCCAGGCGCGCTGGCGAGTGTGGAATGGCTGACGGGCCCGCCCACGGTGGCAAATGGGGAACATTAGCCTTGGGAATGCTGATTTCCATTGCATGTCTTGCATTCATCATCCACAAGATCAATTTCCAGGAAGTGCGCCTCGCTTTCCAGCGCTTTGAGTGGCGTTACTTCGCGCTGGGAATCGCATTCCTTAGCTTCGGCTATGCGATGCGGATACTGCGCTGGTCCAGGATATTAAATGCTGCCGGAGCTTCCGTCAGCTTTCGCCAGTGCGTTGCTCCGTTTTTAGGATCAATTGCGCTAAACAACGTGCTACCTCTCCGCTTGGGTGATCTCGTACGCGCGCTGGTCTTTCCGACATCTATTGGCGTGCCCCGCATGACGGCCACGAGTAGTCTTGTCATGGAGCGTTTGGTCGACCTCATGACCCTGCTGATCTGCTTGGCAGTCAGCTTGGCCATCAGTCACCATATTGCAGCGCCCGCTTGGCTCAAAGAGACGGCCGTGACGCTGGCCATCATTGGCACTATTGCACTGGTCGCGATCTTTCTTCTGAGCAGCGTGATCGCCATCCGCTTGACGGGCCACCAAAGCAAATTTCTTCAGGCGCTGGCCTCTTTACTAAAGAGCTTCGAGGCCATGTCTCGGCTGCCCGTGCTCGGCGCGCTCTTCGGCTTGTCGGTGCTTGTCTGGGCGGGCGAAGCGGGCCTGTTCTTCAGCTTGCTGCTGGGTTTTGGCCTCTCCGCGACCCCGAGCACAGCGGTGATCATCATGTCCATCGCCACCCTTGCCACGCTGGTGCCGTCTTCGCCGGGCTATGTCGGCCCCTTTCACTTGGCAGCGTTCGCAGGAGTCACGCTCCTGGGTGGAACCAACGAGCAAGCCGCAAGCTTTGCTGTGTTATCACACCTCGGATTGTGGGTGCCAACGACCGTTGCAGGCGCGATAGCCATCGCATCCTCGCCTCGAATGTTCAGAGGCCTTCGCGGTATTCGAAAAAACGAAATGCCCCGAAACTCGCTTACTTGAGAATATATGAAAAATTACGATGTTGTGATTGTTGGCGGCGGCTTCACAGGCTTGACCGCAGCCTATTACCTCGCCAAAGCAGGGAAAAAAGTGCGCGTCGTGGAAGGCGATAATTCCCCAGGCGGCTTGGCGGGTACATTTGAATTCAGTGACGGCGTCAAGCTCGAAAAATTTTACCACCACTGGTTCAATAACGATGTGCACGTTCCAGCGCTCGTCAAGGAACTGGGGATGGAAGGTGATGTGATCACACTGCCATCGCGGACGGGAATGTTTTTCAACGGCCGTATGTGGAAACTGTCGACGCCGATCGATCTACTGCGATTCACAGCACTCCCATTCATCGATCGAATTCGTCTCGGCCTTCTCGTTCTTCAGGTTCGTCGCGTAAAGGATTGGCGAACGATCGAGCACCTGAGCATTCGGGAATGGCTGGAACCGCTTTGCGGTAAAACAGTCTACCGCGTCGTTTGGGAACCCTTGATCAACTCCAAATTTTCGATCTTCGCAGAAACTGTGAATGCAGTATGGTTCTGGAAAAAATTGGTTCTTCGAGGGAGTACTCGCGACAAGAAAGGCGGAGAGGAATTGGCTTATTTCAAAGGTGGATTTGGACGCCTTGCCGAAGCACTGGTAACCGCCATCGAAAAAAGTGGCGGCGAAGTCAGCTTTAATCAAAAAGTTACCGACGTTGCAGTCGCGGGCGACAAAATCTCCTCCATCAAAACTCCAACAGAGGAAATAGTAGGGCAAGAATTTTTATTCACTCCAGCATTCCCTATTATTTCAGAAATTTTCGAATCTTCAGGAAAATTCGAATGGCTGGATCAGATGCGGCGCATCAAGTATCTCGGAAATATGTGTTTGGTTTTGCGCCTCAAGAAAAGCCTCTCAGACACCTATTGGCTCAACGTAAATGATCCAGGATTTCCATTCGTTGGCGTGATCGAGCATACGAACTTTGACAGTCCAGAGAACTACAAAGGAAGCAGGATCGCCTTTTTGTCGCGGTATCTCGCCGTTGAAGACCCAGTGTGGAAATTCAGCGATCAAGAATATCTAAAGTTTGCCTCGTCTCACCTTCAACGCATGTTTCCCGAGTTCGACGAGAGCTGGGTTCTGGAGTATCGCGTCTGGCGCTCTGAACACGCCCAACCGGTAACCGAACGCAATTATTCGTCATATGTGCCAGGCTCCGAGACACCTTTCGCGAATGCCACGATTTCAACCATGGCGCAAATCTATCCTGAGGACCGCGGCACCAACTACGCCATCCGCGAAGGTCAGCGCGTTAGTCGGAAACTCTTGGAGCAGCTGAGCTCCCATTGAAATCTGACGATGCCACTTGAATCAATGCATCTCGAAAAGAGAAAGCACTCGCTCGCCGTGTATGCAGGGGCCATATTCGCCTGCGCCCTGCTTTTCATTCCACTCTTTTATTTCCAGCCGCTCCGCGTAGGTGATGGCTCGGAATATTACGCTTTGTTCTTGGCAATCAGGGAAAATTCGCATACGTGGATGACCACGTTTTCATGGAAGCTGTATGAAGACCTGATCGCCTCGAACAGCATTCGGGCATTGATTCCTCTGGATCCATTTCAGGATTTTTTCCCAGCACTAAAATTGGGAGCAACAGCCGATTTTAATCATTTTTGGGTTTACAGCCTGATTTCGGCCGGACTATCAAAAGGGCTTTCACTTTTCGGCATTCATGCCGGAATTCACCAGTCCTTTCTGATTCAGCACGCGCTTCTCTTTATGGCAGCGATTCTTGTCGCCGTGCGCGCGTCTGGGCAAAGAGGCTTTTACGCTGCGATACTTCTCACCCTGAGCTCACCGATTATCTGGTTTGCAGACAAGGTGCATACCGAGTTTTTTACGTACTGCCTTGTTTTATGCTGCGTCATTCTGGTGCAGAAGCGTTCATTCATGTGGGGTGCACTTTGCCTTTCAATTGCATCCACTCAAAACCCTTCATTTGCGCTTCTTGCATTTGCACTTTTAGTTTTTCGCCTGATCGAGTGGCGGCGTCGGCCATTTGACTTCTTGGAGCTGGGCGCCCTGGTGGCGACATGCATTATTGTTTTGATGCATCCGGCATACTATTACTTCCGCTTTGGCGTTCTAACACCTCAAATGCTAGCCGGCGGGGCGAAAATTGGCGTCAATCTATCTCTCTTCTATGTATGGTTGATTGACCCTGACGTTGGGCTTTTACCCAACTGGCCAGCAGGGTTGGTTTTGATTGGATCAGGCATCTACTATTTAAGAAAGAAATATTGGCTGCGACCGAATGGGGCTTTGCTCTTGTTCGTACTTTTGTATCTTGCGGTCAATCTTTTTGCACAATCCTCCACAACCAACATCAATTCTGGCGCAACACCAGGGTTGGCGCGCTATGCACTTTGGTACATCCCGCTCTTCTATCCGTTGATGCTGGGGCTTGTTGATCGAGTAGCAGTTGCACCCATCATCTGGCGTGTCGTAGCAGGAGGACTTTTCGTTGTTTACCTCGCCGCCAATGTATGGGCATACGACCCGCGACAGGGCGAGCGCTACGAAACACCGTCGCCGGTTTCAAGCTTTGTGCAGCGCCACCTGTCGTGGCTCTACAACCCGCCTGCCGAGGTATTTGCAGAACGATTCTCGAGGCAGGGCGAAAACGCCACGCAGGTGTACGCGGTGCTTGGGCCTTCTTGTGAAAAGGTACTGGTCATTCCAGGCAATGATCCTTCGCAGATCGCGCAGTCCAGCGAGTGCCTGCTGGATCCTGAAAAATTGCGTGCGGCCATCGCCAAAATACCTCCTGCCGTGAAAGATGCTCACTACATTCACTTGGGCAACGCCGTAAAGGAGATGAGGCTTGCAGCCCCTGCAGAGTACCAAACGCGCGCCAGCCAGAGTGGTGCTCAATTGCTGGGCCAGGGATGGCATTCACCTGAAAGCTGGGGCGTTTGGGCCGCGGACACCTCAGGCAAGCTGAAGGTGCCGTGCCTCGCAGCAGAGAACTTCAAGGTCCGTCTTACTCTCGTCGCCCTAGAGGTCCCAGGCCAAGCGCCATCTGTTGCGAAGGTCCGCGTAGGTGGCGATACCCTGTGGGCGGGCGCACTTCGAGGTGCACCTACGGATGTGGTCATTGAACTGAAGAAATCTGCTTGCCAAATGGAAACGCAAGTTGCGATGATTTCACTGGAAGTTGAACGCCTGCATTCGGCGAGCTCGTTCAGTCAGTCCAAGGACACCCGGAACCTTGGTATCGGGTTGATTGGACTTTCCTACCCCTGAACGATCAACGCTGATTTGCCCGCAGAAGTCGCCGTCAATCGAAGACTTCTGCATCGGCAAGCTTGACGCCTTGCATGTCTTTCGCGGACAAGATGGGCGCAACGCCCAAGTCAGGCCACTCTATTTGCAGGGCGCTGTCGTTCCAAGCAATGCATCGCTCATGCACTGGAGCGTAGTAATCGGTTGCCTTGTAGAGAAACTCGGCAAACTCACTTAGCACAAGAAACGCATGTGCGAACCCTGCGGGCACCCACAACTGCTTGTGGTTGCTCTCGCTGAGCTCAACGCCAACCCATTGCCCGAAGGTGGGCGAGGATTTTCGGATGTCCACGGCGACATCGAATACTGTGCCACGCACGGCTCGCACGAGCTTTCCTTGTGTTTGCTGAATTTGATAGTGCAAGCCACGTAGCACGCCCTTCACCGACCGGGAATGATTGTCCTGAACAAAGTCGACATGTCCGCCAATGGCTTCATCGAACGCCTTTTGATTGAAGCTTTCATAGAAAAAGCCGCGTTCGTCACCGAACACTTTCGGCTCGATTACGACGACTTCGGGAATGGTTGTAGGCGTAGATTTCATAACGACAACGGTAGAGTTTGATCTGCTCAGGCGACTCGCCGGAGGTAGCCATCGGGTGCGACGCTGATCAGCAACTTGCTGTCAACGCTGCGATCAATTTCGAACAAAGAACCATGCGTCTTGAGAAACTCATGCACGGCTGTTTTGGGGTTGTCCCCTGGGCCCCAGGGGCGATCGGGGAAGAAACTGGCGGGCAAGTCTTCGACGATTGTGTCGAATACCACGCAGTAACTACCGACCGATACCATCGGCGCGTAAGCCTTCAGTTCGTCGAGGACATGTGCATGAGTGTGATTGCTGTCGAGACAAACAAGAACACTCTTCTTGCCCAGCCCCTCGCGCTGGACTGCCGCGATGATATCGGGCGCGATGCTCGAGCCCTCGAGCATTGAAATGCGCTTCGCCATCGGGTGCTCCTCAATGGCGCGCCGGTTGTGAGCGCGAATGTCGATGTCAACGCCCACCACTTTCGCATTGGTAGGCCCACCGCATGCAGCGTTCAGCTCCAGCATGGCGGCAGAGAAGATCAAAGATCCGCCGTGCGCTATTCCTGTTTCGATGATCAGGTCAGGCTGAACGCGCCAGATGATCTCCTGCATTGCCACCATGTCTTGCGGATACTGAATGATCGGTCGCCCCATCCAGGAAAAGTTGTAGGAGTAGCCGGCGCTGATGGAAGAGTTCATCAGCGCCTTGGCATCAGCCTGCAGCGCGGCGTTGCTTTCGTTGGCGGCGACGCGGGCCGCGACTTCAGCTTCAAATGTCATTCTGGTCTACCTTCACAAGACGGAATTTTCCTCGAGACTGCTCGAGGATTTCGTCGAAATAGTTGGAGTTCATTACAAATACGAGCACGTCGGCAGGCAATGTCTCGAGTGCGGTTTGTGGCGAAACTATTCGCAAGCCTGTACCCGCCATATGGCGGTTTTGCTTGACCGGGTTGATATCTATCGCGATGTCGAAGGCGATGCCGGCATGACCTAGATGATGCGCAAAGATTACACCCTTGGACGATGCGCCCCAGATAGCTTTGGGGCCCGAAGTGGCGCTGGCAACCACCCTGCCGCGTTCAACTCCGGCCAGAAAGTCGCTTGGCAATTCAACTTGGTCTCGAGCGTCAGTAACCGGGGGGCGCAATGTTGCCAGATCGGCCACAACGTACAGATACTGCCCACCGAAGACATGGCCCTGCTCGTGGACGGTCGCGAACATCCGTTGGAAATCGGACGCACGAAAATAATTGACGTGTTCGTAGAAGATGTCGAACCACGCTCTGCGTGCGCGAATCCAGTCGAAGCACGGGACCTCGATATAGATTTTTCCCTGCCCGCCATTGGCAGCCGCAATGGACCGAAGAAAGCTCACCGGATCCTGGATGTGCTCGAGAACGTGGCGCAGAACGAGCGCATCGGCTGAAAGCCCAAGACCCGGCGAAAACGCCGCCTTGATCACATGAGGGCTGTCCCCTTCATACGCCGGATCGATGCCTGTTGCTTCATACCCGGCTTCGCGAAGATGGTTCAGAAAGTAGCCCTTGCCGCAGCCAACCTCGATCACAGAACGATGCGTGAAGTGTCGCCCGATGATGGAGAGAACGACCTCCAGGTGCTCACGAAAAACACCAGAGCAAGCCTGCTCATTCTGATAGTCCGCATCGTAGGCAAGCAGCGAAGAGTCGAAGGCTGTGTTAAACACCAGTCCACTTACAGCGTCCTGGACAAGCATCATGTCCCCTGTGGGCGACTCCCTGCCGGCCAGCGCGGAATCGTAGACACGGTTCTGGAGGACGGGCAATCGCTCGATGTGCAACAACCTGCGCTGCATCACTCGCCTCCCAGGAGTTGCCTTAGCTTGGCATTTCGCCCCCAGAACGCCATGGGCTCGTATGACGGATAGGGAAAGTGTCCCAGCACGAGCTTCGCCGATATCCGATGAGCGTCTCGCCATTCCTCGACGAGGGATCGCACGGACCTGGGTTTGCCGGAACACACATTGACAATACCTGCACCGGGCGCATTCCTGGCCAATGCCGCGAGATAGCGCGCTACATCGCGCACATGCAGGTAGTCGCGAAGCTGCTCGCCTGCGGACATGCGGAACTCGGCATCACCACGCGCGCCGGCAGCCATCAATTGGCTGTACAAAGATGTAGGAGCTTGCCCATCTCCATACATGTAGAACAGTCTTGCCCAAGTCAGAGCGAGGCCTGTTTCGGCAGCCAGAAACTCGAGCTCACGACGCAACGTATCCTTGGCAAAACCATACGGATTGCGGGGGTCTGCCAGCAACGCCTCGTCGAGCTCGCCAGTGCGCATGCCGTATTCGAAGCAGGTGCCAGCACACACAAGGGACCGTAGGCCACTGGTCGCGAGCAGACGAAGAAACTGGTATTGCTCACCTAGGTGCGTCTCGAAGTGATGCAGCGACTGATAGTTTGGCAGGCCGCTCCAGGCCAGGTGGATCAACACGTCGGGTTCACCGAGCACTCTGTATGCGTTCGACGGCGGCCGCGTCAGATCGATGGAGGCATGCGCGACGCCGTTGGGCAGCCATGACAGGTCCTGCGTTTGACGCGACACCGCTACAACCTGGTCTTGGCCTGCAGTCGCAAGCACGCCCAGCACATGCCGACCGATAAATCCACTGGCGCCAGTGACCGCGATCTTCATGAGATTCGGATCTGGGGAATAGCGCAGACGAACTGGCCTCCCCAATCTCGGACATAAGAAAGCTGGCTCATCACCTCCGCCTTGAGGTTCCACGGCAAGATGAGTACGTAGTCGGGTTTCTCACGCTTCAGCTGCTCCTCGCTGACGATCGGGATCCGACTTCCCGGGAGGTAGAGTCCCTGCTTGGAGGGATTGCGATCCACGACCCAAGGCAGCAATCCCGCGCGCACGCCGGCGTAGTTGAGCAAGGTATTGCCTTTGGCTGCCGCGCCATAGGCGCCCACGCGCTTGCCAGACCGCCTGGCTTCGATCAAGAACGTCATCAGCCCATCGCGAATATCGTCCGCACGTGCTTGAAAACCAGCGTAATAGGCGGGCGTCTCCACGCCTGCGTCTGCTTCGACGCGCAGAAGCCGCCCGACGCTTTCTTCCTCGCGACGCCTTCCGGTGTCGAGCCGTTGCGCGTAGAGGCGCAGACTCCCACCATGCGTGCCGAGTTCTGTGACGTCAAAGATCCCGAGGCCGTTCGATTCGAAGAGCCGACGCACGGTTGCCAACGAAAGATACGAAAAGTGCTCGTGATAAATCGTGTCGAACTGGCATTCTTCGATCAAGCGCATCAGATGAGGGAACTCGAACGTGGCCACGCCTTGGGGCTTCAACAACTTCGCAAAACCGGCGACGAAATCGTTGACATCGGGAACGTGCGCAAGGACGTTGTTGGCCACAGTCAGGTCGGCGGCTCTGCCATCGGCAACAAGTTCTTCCGCCAGAGCCACACCGAAGAATTTCTCGACAATTTCAAGCCCCTTGGCACGCGCCGCACGCGCTGTACTCGCGGTCGGCTCCACACCAAGGCACGGGATCCCTGCTTCCCGGACGTACTGCAACAAATAGCCATCGTTTGCCGCAATCTCAACGACATGCGATTCCGACGAGAGGGCAAACCGCTGCACAACTTCAGCGACATAACGGCGGCTGTGTGCAAGCCAGCTTGTCGAATAGGAACTGAAATACGCATAGTCGCTGGAAAACAGCTCCGCATAGTGCGCATAGTCATCCGTCTGGATCAACCAGCACTTCGTGCAGGTCAACACACGCAGCGGATACCACTGTTCAGGCGCAGAGAGCTGGGGCAAGCGAAGATACGCGTTCGAGGGAGGCGATGTTCCCAAATCCATCAACTGCAGCGAAAGGCCTGAATGACAGTGGCGGCATTTCATTTCAGATTCCATCGAAATCGTTCGTTAAATGAGGATGCGCTGCGTCGCGAGGTGACAACTCGGTCAGCTCCAGCGGCCACGCAATGGCAAGCTTTGGATCAGTAGGGCTCAGCCCCCCTTCCGCAGATTGAGCATAAGGAACCGAATGGAGGTATAGCAACTCGACGTCATCTACCAGGGTTTGAAAGCCATGCGCAAACCCTTGGGGAATCAGCAAGCTGCGGTCGTTGTCGGCAGTAAGGATTTCAGCGTGCCATTGAAGGAATGTTGGCGAGTCCTTCCGCAAGTCGACTGCAACGTCAAACACCTCTCCTCGCAAACAACTCACGAATTTGTCTTCTGAGTGAGGCGGAAACTGAAAGTGCATGCCACGCACGGAGCCGCGGCGCTTCGTCAAGGTGTGATTGATTTGAGAAATGGGCCGAAGGAAGCCTGCAGTTGCAATTTCATCAGCGCAAAAGAATCGGCTGAAGAATCCGCGCGAATCTTCGACTTTCCGCCGCTGCACGACGTGAAGCCCATTCAAACTTGTATCTCGAATGGAAAACCTAGCCATGCAAGCGCCTATCTTTTCGTGAGACAAATTTTCCGGCCGCCGGGCATGCCGCGATGCTTATCGACGGTTGTCGTTGATATCGCAATCAATTGCAAGCCAGCAAGTGTTTCAAACGCGCTAAACGGCAGTGGGCGGCTTGCGAAACAGGTCGATCATCTTGCGCAACACTCGCTTTGGCACGTAGCGCAGCGAGCCTGCATGGCGCGCCTGGCCCAACTGATGCTCCAGTTGCGCGCAAACTTCCTGCAAAGCCAATACCTGCCTGTTCGCATCAGCGGCGCTGCTCGCGGCTTGGCGCCGCACTTGCTCGACCTCGTGCTCCGCGCGCGCGACCTTTTCCTGTTCCGCCCAGACATGGGCATACACGTCGACCAAGGCCGGCACGTCGAAAGGAATCTCCTTTTCGCCGATACCTAGCAGCGAAGCCACCAATCCGGCCGCATGCGAGACATCTTTGATGTCAAAGGGCGCAACATCCAGGCTCAACGTCGCACCATCGAAACCGAAGCGCCGGGGTCGAAAGGTGTGCAAGGGTGCCGGGGGCAGACTGGGCGCCTCGTCATCAAACCACTTCAGCAGTTCCGGACTGTCTGCAATCGAAGCCCGAATGATCTGGCGTACGCGCTCCCGCTCTTCAGGATCGGTGTCCGGGATCGCTCCGAGGCAGCGCTCCACGAAAAGCTTGCGGTCGAACACCAGCACTTCGTCACGCGGAAAGAGCGCATCCTTTGCATGCAGAAAAGAGTCCGCGATATGGACGGGCCCGAGAATCGTCTTTTCAGGCACTTGCGGATGGTGGACATAGCCGAATGCTTCATTCAACCGCGAGAAATCGCTGGCTACCGCGGTTTGCTTTTCCTTCATAAGGGTCGCCACCCCGTTGCTTGCATGAGAGAGCCCGGCAATGCTCATCGGCACACTGACCGACACGTACGTCCCTACAAGATAGCCAAAGCCGAAGGCCGAGTAGATATCGGGGTAGATATTTAGAAATACACGACCAGCCGTTGCGCGATGCTGCTCGATCAGGTCCCGATGAATCACGGAGCAATAGATCATCGGCAGGGAATCGGTCCCGGCCTCGAACCGCATCACCTTCGCGATCTGCGCCCTTCCATCAACCTCGGCAACAGTACGAAAAAGGGGCAGGATGAGAAGGTTTGCCTCGCCCTCTACGCCGATCGTCGGCCAGGTGTAGATGCAGCGCTGCCATCGAATGGCCTTCGCACCAGTGCGCGATGCCAGGCGATCCAGTTCGCGCAATGCATAGGGCATAAGGCCGTCGTCATCACCCAGTACCGTAACGTACTCGCCTCGCGCCTCATTCAGGCCACGCTCCCAGTTGGCGCTCATCGCCAGCGGACGATCGGAAGGCAGGTGGCGAATTCTGGGCGAATTCACCGCCTCTACGATTGCAGCCACCTCCGCCGCGGCCACGGGATCGCTGTTATCGCAAACGATGATCTCGTAGTCGTCGAAATCCTGGTCGAGACAAGTCTTCAATGCGTGTCGCAATGTCTCCGGGCGATTGCGCGTCGGAACAACAACACTGAAGCGTGGTCGCTTTGTCATTGCAAGTTGCACTTCCAGGGAGGTGCGCGTTTCACTTAAGAACGCACCTCGTCCTTAAGCAGATGCCGCAGATACTTTCCGTAGCCACTCTTCTCCAGGGGAACCGCTAGCTTTTCCAGTTGTTCGGTGGTGATGAACCCGTTGCGCCAAGCGATCTCCTCAGGACAAGCAATCTTCAGCCCCTGGCGATGTTCCAGTGTCGCGATGAACTGGCCGGCTTCGAGCAGGCTCTCGTGCGTGCCCGTGTCCAGCCAGGCATAGCCGCGCTGCATGATCTGCACATTTAGCTGATCGCGGTCGAGGTAGGCCTGATTGACCGCAGTGATCTCCAGTTCACCGCGCGCACTCGGCTTTACGGACTTGGCAATCTCGACGACCTGGTTGTCGTAGAAGTACAGCCCCGTGACGGCGTAGCTGCTCTTGGGCTCGAGCGGCTTCTCCTCGATGCTGCTGGCCTTGCCCTGCGCATCGAAGGCCACCACACCATAACGCTCGGGGTCGTGCACGTGGTAGGCGAACACGGTGGCGCCGGAAGGCTTCGAATCGGCATCGCTCAGCAGGTGCGCGAAGTCGTGGCCATAAAAGATGTTGTCGCCCAACACCAACGCACTCGGGTCATTGCCCACGAACTTGTCGCCGATGATGAACGCCTGCGCCAGGCCATCGGGACTCGGCTGCACCGCATACTGCAGGTTGATGCCCCACTGGCTGCCGTCGCCCAGCAGTTGCTGGAAGCGCGGCGTGTCCTGCGGCGTGCTGATGATCAGGATGTCGCGCATGCCGCCGAGCATCAGCGTGCTGAGCGGGTAATAGATCATCGGCTTGTCGTACACCGGCAGCAGCTGCTTGCTGAGCGCGAGCGTGGCGGGGTGCAGGCGGGTGCCCGATCCGCCGGCCAGGATGATGCCCTTGCGTTGTGTCGTCATTGCTTGTTCTCGTGTAGATCGTTCAGAGCGTTTCGCGCAGCATGCGGGCCACGCCTTGCTGCCAGCGCGGCAGTACCAGCCCGAAGGTCGTTTGCAGCTTGGTGGTGTTCAGGCGCGAGTTGTTCGGCCGCGTGGCCGGCGTCGGGAAGGCACTCGTGGGCACGGCCTCGACTTGCTCGGGGCCGGCCTTGAGTTCCACGCCCGCTTGGCGCGCTTGTTCGAGCACGAAGCGCGCATAGCCGCACCAGGTGGTCTCCCCACCGGCCACCGCGTGGTACAGGCCCGCCTTGCCAGGGTCTTGCAAGGTGGCGCGGATCGCATGCGCCGTGACATCGGCCAGCAGCTCGGCACCGGTCGGGGCACCGAACTGATCGTCGATGACGGTCAGCTTGTCGCGCTCCTTGGCCAGCCGCAGCATGGTCTTGGCGAAGTTGCCGCCGCGCGCGGCGTACACCCAGCTGGTGCGCAAGATCAGGTGCCTGGCGCAGTGCCGGGCCACCAGCTGCTCGCCTTCGAGCTTGGTGCGACCGTACACGCTGAGCGGGCCGGTGGCGTCGTCTTCCTGCCAGGGCGTGGTTCCACTGCCGTCGAAGACGTAATCGGTGGAGTAATGCACCATGAGCGCGCCGATCTGCTCGGCGGCCTCGGCCACCACGCCGGGCGAGGTGGCGTTGAGCTTGCGCGCGAACTCGGGCTCGCTCTCGGCCTTGTCCACGGCCGTGTGGGCCGCGGCATTGACGATGACGTCAGGCCGTACCTTGAGCACGGTCTCGGCCAGCTGTTCGGGGCGGCTGAAGTCGGCGTTCAAATCGGTGCTGTCGAAATCGAGCGCGACCAGTTCACCCAGCGGCGCGAGGCTGCGCTGCAGCTCCCAGCCGACCTGTCCGCCCTTGCCCAGCAGCAGCAGCTTCATGCGGTGGCCTTGGCCGCAGGCGCGGGTGCGGCGTCGTATTGCTTCTCGACCCATTCGCGGTAGGCCCCGCTTTGCACGTTGCGCACCCATTCGCCGTTCGCGAGGTACCACTCGACCGTCTTGCGGATGCCGCTGTCGAAGGTTTCGGCGGGCTTCCAGCCGAGTTCGCGTTCGAGCTTGCGCGCGTCGATGGCGTAGCGCCGATCGTGGCCGGGGCGGTCGGTGACGTAGCTGATCTGTTCCTTGTAG
Organism: Variovorax paradoxus; assembly: GCF_030815855.1. NCBI lineage: Bacteria > Pseudomonadati > Pseudomonadota > Betaproteobacteria > Burkholderiales > Comamonadaceae > Variovorax > Variovorax paradoxus. The sequence goes on from NZ_JAUSXG010000001.1 coordinate 4,490,351, forward strand.
GGCTGGCCGTCGGCGCGCGGGCGCAGTTCGTCGAGCAGCGCACAGACGGTGTGGACGATCTCGATGTTGGGTTTTTCGTTCCAGCCGCCGACGTTGTAGGTTTCGGCGAGCCGGCCGGCTTCGAGCACGCGGCGGATGGCGCTGCAGTGGTCCTTCACGTAGAGCCAGTCGCGCACCTGCATGCCGTCGCCGTACACGGGCAGCGGCTTGCCGGCCAGGGCGTTGACGATCATCAGGGGGATGAGCTTCTCGGGGAAGTGGAACGGGCCGTAGTTGTTGGAGCAGTTGGTGGTGACGACCGGCAGGCCGTAGGTGTGGTGCCAGGCGCGCACGAGGTGGTCGCTGGCAGCCTTGCTGGCCGAGTAGGGGCTGTTGGGCTCGTACTTGTGCTCCTCGGTGAAGGCGGGGTCGGTCTTGGAGAGGGAGCCGTAGACCTCGTCGGTGGACACGTGCAGGAAGCGGAAGGCGGCCTTCTGCTCGGCCGGCAGCGCGCTCCAGTGGCCGCGCACGGATTCGAGCAGGCGGAAGGTGCCGAGCACGTTGGTCTGCACGAAGTCCTCGGGGCCGTGGATGGAGCGGTCCACATGGGACTCGGCCGCGAAGTTCAGGACGGCCCGGGGCTTGTGCTCGGCCAGGAGGCGATCGACCAGGGCGCTGTCGCCGATGTCGCCCTGCACGAAGATGTGGTTCGGGTTGCCCTTGAGCGACGCGAGCGTCTCGAGGTTGCCGGCGTAGGTCAGCTTGTCGAGGTTGACGACGGGCTCGTCGCTTTGCGCGAGCCAGTCGAGTACGAAGTTGGCGCCAATGAAGCCCGCGCCGCCGGTTACCAGGATCATGAGGTCCCCTGTTGTTGTCGAACGATCGCCCTCTGGCGAATGAACAGACGATTATCCCATTGCCCCCCGCCGGGGCCAGAGCCGGGGTTGGCGCGCCCGCGAGCCCCGCCTACAATCGCCCCTCTGCAGGAGAGCGGGCAACCCCGGTTGCCCTACCGAAGGCGCAAACTCCCATAAACGCTCAGGTCGGCCCGACGAAGTTCCCGAAACTTCGGCAAGGGGCTTGTACTGCACCAACTGATATGCCGTCTGGAGAGTCATCACTTCGTGTGATGCACCGAAGGAGCAAACCCGTTGCGGGCGCAACGGGTGAATCTCTCAGGTACCGAGGACAGGGGGAGCGGCAACTTGGACGGCGGCGTCCGGTTGCTTGCTATCTATCCGATAGCACGCCTACCCCGCCGTTCAAGCGCTTCAACCTCAAAGGTACTTGAAATGCGCGTGATCGTTCTCGGCGCCGGCTTGCTCGGCGTGACCTCGGCTTATTACCTCCAGCAACTCGGCCACGAAGTGACCGTCGTCGACCGGCAGGCCACCCCCGCCGCCGAAACCAGCTTCGCCAACGGCGGGCAGATCTCGGTCAGCCACGCCGAACCCTGGGCCAATCCGAGTGCACCGCTCAAGGTGCTGCAATGGCTGGGCAAGGAAGACGCCCCGCTGCTTTTCCGCATACGCGCCGACATGCGCCAATGGCTCTGGGGGCTGCAGTTCCTGCGCGAATGCACGCCCGCCCGTACGAAGCACAACATCGAGCAGATCGTGCGCCTCGGCACCTACAGCCGCGAAGTGCTGCAGCAGTTGCGCCGCGATACCGGCATCGATTACGACCAACGCACACAGGGCATCCTGCACTTCTACACAACGCAAAAGGAATTCGACGGCGCGCTCGAGCCCGCCGAGCAGATGCGCGCGCTCGGCTGCGAACGGCAGGTGATCTCCGCGGACGAAGCCGTGAAGATCGAGCCCGCCCTTGCCCATATCCGCCCGCAGTTGGCCGGCGCCACCTACACCGCGGAGGACGAATCGGGCGATGCAAACCTCTTCGCACGTGAGCTGGCAAGCCTCGCAGCTGCGGCCGGCGTGAAGTTCCTCATGAGCCACACGGTGACTGCTCTGCGAGAAGCCGGCGGCAACATCGACCACGTGGAAGCCACCGACAACGAAGGCCGCTTCCAGCGCATTCGCGGCGACGCCTTCGTGCTTGCGATGGGTTCGTTGAGCCCGCTTTATGCGGCGCCGTTGGACATTCGCCTGCCGATCTACCCGGCGAAAGGCTACTCGGTCACGCTGCCCGTGAAGGACGCCTCCAAGGCGCACCAGGTTTCGCTGACCGACGACGAGTTCAAGCTCGTGTTCTCGCGCTACACCTCCGAATCAGGCGACCGCCTGCGCATTGCCGGCACGGCCGAGCTCAACGGCTACGACCGCGATTTGAACCGCGTGCGCTGCGAAGCGATCGTACGGCGCGTCGAACAACTCTTTCCCGGCGCCGGCGACATCACGCAAGCGCAGTTCTGGGCCGGCCTGCGCCCCGCGACACCCAGCAATGTGCCGCTGATCGGCAAGACGAAGCTGCCGAATCTGTACCTGAACACAGGCCACGGCACGCTCGGCTGGACGCACGCCTGCGGCTCGGGCAAGTCGATTGCGCGGATCGTGAGCGGGCTTGCGCCTGAAATCGATTTCGTGTTCACCGGCATGCCGGCTTCGCGGCCGCGGATGCCGCAACCCGCACTGGGTTAGCTCACTCGCGAAACTGCCGCCGGCATCTACGATTCGAGCATGAGGCAATGCTCGGGATGCCAGCGCCTGTCGAACTGTCCTTACTTGCGAACGAACACCCAGACGGACCGCCCCTGCTCATCCGTATAAACAGGCCGTCCGGAGAACGCCTGGTCGCCCTGCAGCAATTTGAGCAAAGGTGCCTGAAACTTCACGCCCGGAAAATTGAATCCGAGTGCCTGCCCTTTCATGCCGGGTTCACTCAAGATGATCACATCCGAAACGGCAACACCTTTAAGGAACAGGTCCCAGGAATTCCACGTATCAGCCCAGATGAAATTGCGGGCCACCCCCTGCTGGCGCGCAAGAAAATCCAGGGTGCCGGCATAGACAGGGCCCGGCACGGTGACCAGGGCTGTCTTTGCATTGCCAGAGGCAAAAGCCCGGAGCACCTCGGGGAAGACCGCCCGACTCGCCTTGTCGGTAGTCGCCATCGCCGGGTCTGCCTGCTGGATCATGCCGGCGCGCGGCACCCATTGCGTAGCAAAGACCAAGGCGCCTAACACTGGCAGGAGCTTTCGACGGACACGGATGTGAATCACGATTTGCCCGAGGCACCAGACTGTAATCGCAACGATCGTCCCGTAGAGGATGCTGCCGATCATCATCGTCTTCATCTGGCTTGCGGTCACGATGGCGTAGGCCGCGAGCGCTGCGACGGCCATGCCCGCCAGCCCGCACAGCGACCGCTTGTCCCGAACGCGAATCAAGACGCAAACGCAAATTGCAAAAATGGGCACCATCCAGTACCAGACCCATCCGAGCATCGAGGTTCCGGCGCCTCTGTTCAGATAGAACGTCAAGTGCTCGAGCAACGAAGCCTGCACACCCCACACGCCAATGTCCGAGCCCATGACCGTACGGATGTAAGCGAGGATCTCCAAGCCGTTCGTTACGGCATAGGGAGTGATGAATAGCACGGCACCGATGGCCACGAGCACCAGTGCGCGGACGAAAAGCCTGGTCGACCACCTGCGCTGCAAGATCAGAGTCAGGGCCGTCTGCGTCACCAAGCCGACACCCAGCACGACGATCGTAGCTGGAGCGGCTGTCGGCTTTGCAAGCACAGCGGCACCGAACAGCAGCCCCAACCCGAGCAGGCGCGAAGTGCGCAAGAGCGTGACGTCGACAGAAGCAGTCAGCGCCAAGGAAAATCCAACCAGCAATCCCCAGGCCGGGTCTGGCCGAAACTCCGCGACCAAGCTGCCGAGAATTGGCGTCGCGAGTAGCGCTAGAACGATTCCGATCTGGCCGTAGTTGCCGGACTTTCGAAGCACCAACAGCGCGAGTCCGACGATCACGAACACCCAGCTTGCGTTGAGAAGATACGCCCCCCATACCGCCCCCCCACTCATCATGAGCCCGAAGGTCGCAGACAGCGTGTTGAAAGGAGAGTGCGCCGGCAACGAGAAAAAGCTGGCCGCAAAGCCTATCAAGCCCGAGCGCTCGAGCACCTCGAGCCTCTTCAAGCCATCGATCAAGTAGACAACGTCGTCGTAGATCGGAACGATCGCCAAGCGCCCGCTGCGCTGCAGGTAGCCCATCACGGCGAGCACATGAAACAGGCAGGCGAAGCCAATCACGCACAGCGTTATTTTTTTCTGTCGGGACATTCGGAAAGGCTCGGTACGTTAGATTGAATTCGGCAAAAGCACGGGCGACGGAGGCATTGAGTGCATTTGCACCGCCGCAAACGGGAGAAGGTTGCGGCAACCAGCGGCACGCAGCTCAGGCCAGAACATCCACATCGCCCTGCAGTGCCCGTAGTTCGGTCCACTTGTCGTAGAAGGCCTTGAACTTGCCAGTGCGCCCATCGGCCGCAATTCGCTGGGCCACACGAGAAATATCATGCGAGAAGGACTCCCAGCGGAATTGGCTTGCCTGAGCCAGGCCCGCATCGATCAACTGGGTACGAACCGTATCCTGCCGGACGGCGTTGAGCGCCTCGACCATCTCTGGAACCGAGAACCCTCCGATCGTCAGTGCGGCGGTTCCCGTGACTTCAGGAAGTGAACCATGGGCGGTTGAAATCACTGGGCATCCGCAGCTCATCGCTTCAGCCACGGGCAGGCCGAATCCCTCATATAGCGATGGATAAACAAGTGCGGTGGCCCCGCTGTAGGCAATTGCCAGACTCTCGTCGTCCAGGTCGAGTTGGATGATCTTGTGCCCACCCGACTCCGACGCCTCCACGTTTTTCTCGCCTCCCACACATAGCACGTCGAAATCGACCTTCCGCATGGTCTTTACCGCATCGAAGAACAGACTCGCATTCTTGTAGTTCTTATGCTGGGCACGGGAACCGACAAAAATATAGTACGGACGATTCAACCCGGTCTTGCGCCTGAAGGCGGCGATGGCTGATTCATCGGCTCGCTTGAACACAGCAGGCTCGATCCCGCAATGAGCAACCGTCGTCGACTCCGGGTCGAGTTCGGGGTAGTAGTTCAGCAGATCCTTGCGCGTGTTGTGCGAAATGCAGACGTGCCGGCGCGCGTGGGCAATTGCGATCTCCTTTTCGCGCCAGTCTCGCTGGGTCAAGTCGAAACCAAGCCGCTCGGGAATCATGTCGTAGACGAGCAAGATCGACGGCGTCTGCAGCGGCGTCGTGTAGTAGGTCGAAGCGAACACCGACGCGTCGTAGTGACGGCACACCTTCTCGAGCAGAACGGAGTCATGCGCGTTGAACTTCGACTTGTACGAAGGAAACGGGACGACCTCGACGCCCGCGATATCTATGTCGATGCCGCCGCGGTCAAGCAGCACGATGGGCATGTCAAGTTCCGCAGCAAGGCGCGGCAATACCGCCCGCCAGACACGAGCGATACCAGACTGCGCCAGCTGGAAGAAGACTCCATCAATCACCAATGCCATGACTTATTTCTTTGCTGGAGTGTTTTTACGGGAAGCAATGGAGCACAAACGCATTGCACGCTGCGAAGCTGCATAACGCCAGTCTTCAGTGCCGCGTTCGCTTTCGCTCACTTCGATCGAAGCTCCCATGGCGCGTGACGCTTCCGCCAGGAAGTCTTCATCGGAACAAAGCAGCCTGGGCGAGATGAGAGTGCGCCCATGCAACTGAGTGACCTGCTTGCCCTCTTCGTGGCCGCGCGTATTGGGCTGGGTCGACAGACCTTCAGGATTGACGAAGTAGACAACGTGCGGATCGTTGATCTTGTAGAACACCTTGCCAGCTCCCACACAGCGAAGCCAGAAGTCGTAGTCGCCGGCCGACCGATAGCTTGCATCGAAGAACCCGACGTCGTCGTGAATCGATCTGCGCCACATGGGCGCGTTGTGCGGAGAGTTGGACCGCATGAGGTTGTATGGCGTAACAACCGGAACGTCGCTCTTGACGCCGACCGCAGCAGTCTTCGCGATGCTGGCCTTCCCGTCGAACGAATAGTAGAAATCCTGATACGCCACGTCGACGAAAGGAAATTTCTCGAGTATTTCGACTTGGCGTTCGAATGAGTCGTGTCGCCGCAGATCGTCCAGATTGGTATTGGTGATGTACTTCCCGCGGGCCATCTTTACCCCGAGGTTCCACGCCTCGTAGATTCCGATGCGGGTGGATGCTCTGTGATAAACGATATTTGGAAAGCGTTTCATGTACGAGGAAATCACCTCGTATTCGTTCTCGGGAGAATCTGCGTCGATGATGATGAGTTCGCAGCACGCTGAGAAAATCGTCTGGGAGGTGATGTTCTCCATGAACTGCTCGATGTAATCCCCGCCGCGGTACAGGCTTGCGACGGCTGAAACAAGGATTTCATTGCTGTTCCGGGGAAAGGCCAAGCTTCGATAGGCCTTGATCTTGATTTCCTCGACCGGCTCTGCGATTGCATCCGCTCGCTTCTGCCAGTCTTTGACATTAATCAGCTTGCCCGTACCCATCACATCGCAGACATCCGGATTGAACACCGGCCCCTGCTTGCCGAGCACTTCGTTCGCTCTCTGGATAAAAAGAGAGGTAAGAATGACATCTCGCCCCAAATGCTGCTGGCTGATCCTGTGGTCCCAGTGGGCAATTTCCGCCGCCATAGCGCCGCGCCCAAGAATTGAGTCGTATGCGAACTGGATCAGCTTGCCGTTGGGCACGTCCGGCAGCAAACAGCCGGGCGCGCCCAATTGCTTTGCCTCGGGAGAAGTGGAGACGGCATTGACGAGCCCTGCAACGCTCATTTGCCCTCTGACAACCGCGTTTGTCCAGTGCACCCGCTCATCCAGACTCGGAGTCCGGTGAAGCGCCAATTCGTAGATTCGAATCACCAGGGCTTCAATGCTCTCGGCCGATTCCGAGTGCGCACCGGAAGCTCTCGCGGATCCGGGCGCCCCCGAGGGCTCCATCAAGATCCAACGGCAAAGCCTCAAAACCCGGCGCAACCAATCAGGCAAGTGGGTAGTCAACTGCAATCGAACTCCTCGCTCATTCAAACTCTTAACTCATGAAGAAGCACGGACAAACGCCCCGCGCCGAGACACAACTGAGCCCATGCATTCCCGTGGACAAGTACCAGGGAAGGGATATGCAAGCATGTTGGCGCAGCACGAAGCTCTGCCGTGTCTGCGAAATCGGCATGAAGCGTAACTATTGCACTTCATCCATCAGACGGGCGACTGCATCCCGCCAGGGATGCAGGCAGAGAAACAGGCCTCAGTTCAACGCTGCGTAGTCAAAAAAGCGTCGTAGGCTTTGCGGATGCCGTCTTCCAAGCTGTGCTTGGCTGTCCAACCCAACTCCGCAAGCTTCGACCCATCCAGCAGCTTTCGCGGCGTTCCGTCCGGCTTGGTATGGTCGAACACCAAGTCGCCCTTGAACCCCACGATGCCCGCGATGAGTTCGGCAAGTCCTCGGATTGAAACTTCCTGAGAAGAGCCGACATTCACATGCTCGTCGCCCGAATACTCTTTCATCAGAAACACGCATGCGTCGGCCAGATCGTCCACGTACATGAATTCACGCAGTGGCGTTCCGGACCCCCAGATCGTCACCGTGGGATCGCCGGCTTCGCGCGCGATGTGCATCTTTCGCAGCAGTGCGGGCAGGACGTGGCTCGTCTGCAGATCGAAGTTGTCACCGGGGCCGTACAGGTTTGTAGGCATGGCAGAAATCATGTCGTCGCCGTGCTGACGGCGAAAAGCCTGGCAGAGCTTGATTCCGGCAATTTTTGCCACGGCGTACCACTCGTTGGTAGGTTCGAGAGGCCCGGTCAACAGCGCGCTTTCGGGCATGGGCTGCGGCGCAAATTTGGGATAGATGCACGAAGAACCCAGAAACAGCACCTTCTCCATCTTGTTTTCGTGCGCACTCTTGATGACGTTCGAGGCAATCATCAAGTTGTCGTAGATGAAATCAGCTGGCAATGAGACATTTGCCATGATTCCTCCTACTTTGGCTGCTGCAATGATGACCGCATCCGGACGATTGGCCTGTACCCAACGATTGACCGCCGTCGCGTCACGCAAATCGAGTTCGCCGCTGCCTGCAACCAGCGTCGTGCACTTTTCACTCTGCAGCCGTCGAACCAGTGCTGAGCCGACCATTCCGCGATGACCGGCGACCCAGACGCGCTTGCCTTCCAGTTTGTAATTTGTCACAAATTCCTCCGCACGAGCCTTTGACACGCAAATGACAGATCGTACGCGAAGTCACCCTAGGCCCTCCTTCGGTCGGGCAAGCGAATGCAAGCGGAGAAACTGCGTGCATTCGCATTCCAGCAACCAGCGGCGCGCTGCATCGACATCGGCACGTCACGGCAATGCGTTTGCCGCTTCCTTACATGCAATACCGTCGCACTTGGCGTACACGATGTCGCCGCGGGAGGCATCCAGAACATCGACCTTCAACGAATGAAGCCCGAAGCCCAGCTGCCGGCAATCTGTGCTGTCGGATACGTCACAGGGACGGAACGCGCCCTTGACCAAGAACTCGGCTGTCAACAAAGGCCGGGAACGTAGTTCATCACTGTCCAGATCGCAGGCAAAGACCATCCGCGTCTCGCTGTCCCGAGCGAGTTCGCACTTGTTGCCATTGATTCGAAGCTCTATTGCAAACGGATCAGCCCCGCTCGGCGGACAGCGCGTACCAGTCACAGTGATTCGCACCCTTCCGTGCTCAGGAAGATTGGCCGTATCAAGCATAAGCAAAACGGAGGCGAGTTCCTCTGAACTCCAAGCGCCCCAAGGTTCAGGTTCATGCCAACCATTGCTCAATGCCGCCGCGTACGAGCCGGCGTTTCCAAAATGAACTACCTCGTCCAAGGCCACTTTCGGGCATGACCTTAATCCTTCCGCGTCCAGCTGAAGGCCCCATCGCATTCCAAATGCTTGGTCAATGGCATTCGGGTCGGCAGTCGACACAGCCTCGGCATATCGCCGCTTGGGGATCAAGAACGCTGGCAGATAGGATCGCCCAAACACATCCTTCATCACCCGCAACGAAGCGACCTCGCTTCCCACCGGAAACCAGCCAGAGCAGTCAGCGGGAAGAAGCGCAGGATTGTTCCTGTCCTGCTCAGCGACTCTCTCAGCGCGCTGGCCGAAGTACTCTGCCTCAGTCAGGGCGCCGGAAGAAATTCCGCTGAAAAATGCAACATTTTCGGCACACAGCATGACGTAGATGTTGTTGCCCACCATCGCCGAGTTCGGTATTTTTTTCGCTAGGCCATCCAGCAGTTCAGTGCCGGGTTGGCATGGGTGAGGCTTGATGGCCAAGACGTCCACCGAGGCGGCCAAGGCGGCAACTCTTTCAACGACATCTCGCGGCCGGACGAGCCGCCCGTTGCTCACGAGAGCCAAATCCACGTCTGTCTGGCCCAGGAAAACCCCGACCCGGGCATCGGGAGAAAACAGCGCGTTACCTCCTCGCCTCGAAAACAGCGCCTTCATTCCGATGGCCGCATTTCGGAATGTCTCGTCAGGCACGGCGATTTGAGAAAGGATGGTGGCAATTCTCTTGCTGTTGGTTCGCATGCCCAAATGCAGATGGCGAGCAAATCGCAGCGGGTGCACCTCCACGTCAATGAACGTCGCGTTGCAGGCGCTGATGTGATTCAGCAGCGAAGGAGGCAGTCCCCACCCGATGACAAGACTCTTTTTGCCGAGCCTCAAGGTTTTCAGCTCGTCGAGCGCAGGCCCCAGGTTGGCAATGGCAGCACTCGCCCAACCAGCCGTGGTGTGCGGTAAGCCCAGGAGATCCATTAAGGATCTGACGGGAAGCCGGCCGCCACTCGAGATGGGATGCTCTTCTCGCACCGCGATCCCGGAGGCTTGGCACGCGGAATAAAAAAGGCCCCGAAGAAAACGTCGGTTGATCGGATGAGATTGCAGCCCATTCTCTTCAGACCGAAAGAAGTCGTCCAAGAAAACGACTTCGTTAAACGCAAGGTGGCTCATCGAAACGAAAGGCAATTGAGGCGGCGCGTGCGAGGCTGCAGCATTTTTTTAAAACAAAAGTTCAATCCATCGCCGACGCTTTCGATCAGCGCCCCAATAGATTTGCTTCTGTTTGCATTATGACAATGTGATTACAACAGGAAATCACTGTTATCACTTTGCGTCTTGGACAGTCGCGACGCTCCTAGCACCTTGCCAGCGCCCACAGCAAGGCAACCGGGCCGGTGCGCCCGGGATCGGAACGCCCGGACGGGCGCGCCCTTCCCCCCGTCGGTTAGTCCGCCGCGGTAAACACCGTCAGCACACCCGTATACCCATACAGATGGTGCCGAGCAATCTCCCCCGCCGCAAAGAACCCGACCAGCGGCACGTCGCCCAGCGCGTGCCGCACGATCTGCAGCTCGGCGCCCGGCGCGCCGAAGTGCGGCCCGCCGCGCCCTGAGCAGCTCACGTACACGGCCCCTGCAATGCGGCGCGCGGGGTGCGGCGCTGCCTCGGCCTCCCCGGCCGCCACGGCGCGCGCGGTGGCCAGCGTCTGCTCCTCGGGCTCCAGCTCTTCGCGGATTTCCGCGCAGATGCGCATCAGGTCGGCGCGCGCGGCTTGCGCGTTGCGCCGGCAGAAGGTCAGCCGCATGCCGGCTTCGGTCGCCTCGGCAATGGCGATGCCGCGCCGCGTCGGGTCCAGGCCGATGATGTGGCGCACCAGCACGTCCGCGCCCAGGTCGCCGGTGCGGCGGATGCCGTCGCTGCCGGCGTCGGCAAGGCCTACCAGCGTGGCGCGCACGGCATCGATGGCTTCCTGCGGCCGCTCGAGCGACACCTGCAGTTCGGCCAACAGCACGTCGAGCGCGGGTTCGCCGTCGAGCTTGAGCACCAGATTGCCGTCGGCCTCGGTGATCTCGCGCTCGCGTCCCGCGCCCGCTCGCAGCGGCTGGCAGCCTTGCGTGACGCGCGACACCAGCCGCACGCCCTCGCCGAACACCACGCCCGACAAGCCGCCCGAGAACACGCCGCCCGCGGCGCCGTGGCCGCGGATGTTGCCGTTGCCGCCGACCGCGAACTGCAGCGCCCCCGCGCGGCCCGACGACAGTCCACCGAACAGATAGCCGGTGTCGGTGCGGCCCGCCATCTCGCCGATCAGCTCCGTCAGGTCCGGCGTGGCGGGATCCGCGTGCACCAGCGCCGTATGAGCCTCGAAGCCGCTCATTTCCGAGTTGCCGAGCGGCGCCACGCCGGAGAACACGCGGTATTGGTCGCTCGGCAGCGCGCAAAGCATCAGGCTCAGGCCGGGCTCGTCGAAATACTCGGCGTTGTTGGCCGATACGCCGATGCCGACCGTGCCGGACCAATCGGTGACCTCGGGAAGCTCGGCGCTCAGGTGGTCGAGAATGTCTTGCGCGTCCGACGCATAGTGGTCGGTGATGTAGAGCAGCCCGAGCGTCGGCGCCGGCGCGTAGTCGGGCAGCGCCATCTGGGCGCGCAACTGGGCCAGCACGAGGCCGGCCGCCATGCGCCATTGCGGATGGGTGGCATGGCCGGAGGGAAACAACTTCATGATGCGTGCCAGCCCGTTCTCTTCAAGATGTGTGTGTAGGTATGACGTCAGCGTCGGCCGGTCGCTCGCTTGCGCGCAGCGGCCGGGGTCTTCTTCTTGGCGGCCGGTGCCGCGGCCGCTTTTCTCGCAGCGGACTTTGGAGCCGCAGAAGCCGCGGCGGGCTTGCCCATGGCCTGGCCCACCACGTCGGCCAGTGGCTGGGCCATGGCGGGCACCTTGAGCTGGGCCGCATCCTGCAGCGCCGAACTGGCGATCTGCTGAAACTGCTCGGTCAGCGAGCCCCACCATTGCATCGGATCGACCACGCCGCCGTTGCTGCCCGATGCCGCAGCAGCGGCAGACGCCGGCTTGCTGCGCGATTTTTTCGCGGGCGCAGGGGCTTCTTCAGGCGCCTCGGCACGCGGCTCGAGCGGTGCAGCTTCCTCCGGTGCCGGCGCAGAAGCAGGCGCCATCGCCGCCGCCTGCTTGGTGAACGCGCTGGCGATATCTTCCATCCGCACGTTCATGCCGCGCAAGGTCGAAAGTGTCATCTTTTGCACTTCGAGCGCCTGGATGGTGGCCTTGAGCGCATGGCCGTTCTGTTCGAGCCAGTACTGCACCGTCTTGAGTTCCTGGATGCGTTTGTCGACCTCTTCCACGCTCAGCGTCGGCGCCACCCAGCTCGCGAGGCTCGGCAAACCCGGCACCGCGCTCGCGGCGCCGCCCGAACCGGCGGCGGCACCGCCCGCGAGGTTCTTCAGAAAGTCGAATCCGGGGACGAATTGGCTGAAGTCGAAGGGTTGGCTGGCGTTGCTCATGCACGGGTCTCCGGGTTGGGTTTTCTTGTGTTGCCAGCTTACTCCAAGGCACCGTCATTTTGGGCCGACTGCCCCTCCCGTTTGCCTGTCAAGAGCCGTCAGAGTTCCGCGCGAACCTTGCTGAACACCTTCCAGAAAGCCGCGTCCTGCGAGGTCGCGAAATTGATGCGCATCAGGGTGCTCGGCGGCCGCCGCGCATGGAACAGCGAGCCCGGGGCGAGCAGGTAGCCCTGGTCGAGCATGCGCTGCGTGAGCGCGTCGGTGTCGACCCCGGTATCGACCCAGCCGAACAGGCCCGCCGGCTCCGACGCAAACGTGCAGCCGTGCGCCATGGCGAGCTTGACCGCGCGGCCGCGCGCACCGTCGAGCCGGACGCGGATGCGTTCGGCATGCCGGCGCAGCTGGCCCTGGTCGATGCACCACGACAGCGCCCGCTCGAACAGCGCCGGCGTGGTCAGCGTGGCCAGCAGCTTGGTTTCGAGCAGCCGCTCGTGCAGTTCCGGCGAGGCGGCCAGGAAACCGATGCGCCAGTTGGGCGCCAGGATCTTCGCGAACCCGCTGACGTAGATGGTGCGCTGCAGCCCGTCGAGCGCGCAGAGCCGCGTGGCGTGCTCGGGCGCGAGGTGGCTGTAGGTGTCGTCTTCGACGATGTGAAAGTCGTATTCATTCGCCAGCTTCAGCACCCGGTGCGCACTGCCCGGCGTCAGGCTGTAGCCGGTCGGGTTGTGCAGCACGCTCACGCTCACGAAGAGCTTGGGGCTGTGCAGCGCGCAGTACTGCGCCATCACCTCCAGGTCGGGTCCGTCGGCGCGGCGCGGCACCGGCAGGATGCGCATGCCCAGCGCCTCGAGCCGCGCGAATTCGAGCGCCCACCCGGGCTCCTCGACCATCACCGGATCGCCCGCGCGCAGCAGCGTGCGGCTCACGATGTCCAGCGCATGCGTGGCGCCCACCGTGGTCACGATCTGGCCGGGCGCGGCGGGCACGTTGATGCCCATGAGCTTGTTCGACAGGCTGCGGCGCAGCGCGGCGTCGCCGGCGGGCTCGCCGTACTGGAGCGAGAGCTCCTGCAGCGCCGCTGTACTGGTCACGCGGCGCACGGCCGTCGGCATGAAGGTCGACGACATCCAGTCCGGCGGAAACACGCCCATGCCCGGCTGCGGCTTGTCGCTCGGCCGGTGGAACATGCTGCGAATCAGCGAGCTCGCGTCGGCCGGAACACGCGAGGCCGTCATCGGGGCGACCATGGGGGCTGCGTTGGGCGGGCGCCCATCCTGCGCGGGCGCCGAATCGCGCACGTAGAACCCGCGCTGCCGGCGCGCCTCGACAAGGCCCTGCGCCAGCAGCTGGTCGTAGGCGGCCACCACCGTGTAGGGGCTCACGCCCTGCTGGCGCGCGCACTCGCGCACCGAGGGCAGGCGCGCACCGGGCGGCAGCAAACGGGTGCGGATGCGCTCGGCCAGCCGGTCGGCCAATTGCCCCGTGAGCGACTGGGTGGAGGTTCGTGTCAGCATCGGTGCCGGCCTGTGTGTCGAAGAGGAAGCCAATACAGTTTTCGCGTATGTTCGATCATCTGTACTGGAACTGTAATGGTCCAAAGTTTAGAGTGTATGCAATGAACTGGCAAGAATTCACCGCGCTGCTGGTGCTGGCCACGGCGATGAGTTTTTCGCCCGGTCCCAACACCACGCTTTCCACCGCCCTCGCGGCCAACGGCGGCCTGCCGCGCGCCATGCGCTTCGTGATCGCCGTTCCGGTCGGCTGGACACTGCTGCTGGTGCTGTGCGCGGCCGGCATCGGCGCGCTGGTGGTGGCGGTGCCTTCGCTGCGCCTGGCCATCAAGGCAGTGGGCGTGGGCTACCTGCTGTGGCTCGCCTACAAGCTCAGCGGCAGCGGCACGCTCGGCCGCGCGGACGGCGCCAGCCTGAACGTCGGTTTCGGCCAGGGCGTGATGCTTCAGTTCGTCAACATCAAGGCCTGGCTGCTCGCGCTCACGCTGGTGGCCGGCTGGATCGCGGGGCAGCCCGATCAGCTCGGCCGATTCGCCATCGTCGCGCCGGTGATGCTGGTCTACGCCTTCGTCAGCAACTTCACCTATGCGCTGGCCGGCGCGCTGCTGCGCGAATGGCTCTCCAAGGGCAAGCGCCTGCTGTGGTTCAACCGTGCGATGGCCCTGGTGCTGGTGCTCACGGCCTGGTGGATGCTGGGCGTATGAGCGCCGCGCCGGGCCGCCCCGAGCAAGCTCGCACCGCAGTGCGAAGCACGGAGGTCATCCAATGAGCACCAGGCTCAACATCAAGGACGAAACGCTCGGCATGTGGCTCGGCGTGATCGGCGTGGCGCTGTTCGCGGTCACCCTGCCGATGACGCGGCTGGCCACCGGCACGCAAGGCGCGCCGCAGCTTTCGCCCTGGTTCGTCACGCTCGGCCGCGCCGCGCTGGCCGGCATTCTCTCGACGATCTTCCTGCTCGCCACCCGCTCGCCGCGGCCCGCGCCGCATCAGTGGAAACCCCTCGGCATGGCGGTGCTCGGCAACGTGGTCGGCTATCCGCTGCTGCTGGGCTACGCCCTGCGAGTGGTCACGGCCAGCCACGCGGCAGTCGTGACGGCGCTCCTGCCCCTCGTGACCGCAGCGGTCGCAGCCTGGGTGCTGCACCAGCGCGCGCGGCTCGGCTTCTGGCTCTGCGCCACGGCCGGCAGCGTGCTGGTCGTGCTGTTCTCGCTGCTGCGCGCCAGCCAGAACGGCCACGGCTTCGGTTTCGAATGGGCCGACCTGCTGCTGGTCGGCGCGGTGGTCGCGGCTTCGTTCGGCTACATCTATGGCGCGCAAGTCACGCCCTCGCTCGGCGCCGAGCGCGTGATCTGCTGGGTCTGCGTGATGGCGCTGCCCGTCACGCTGCCCGCCACGCTGGCTTTGTGGCCGCAGGAACCCATCGCTACATCGGCTTGGCTGGGCTTCGTCTATGTCGGCGTGTTCTCGATGTGGATCGGCTTCTTCGCCTGGTACCGCGGCCTGGTATTGGGCGGCGCGCTGCGCGTGAGCCAGACGCAGCTGCTGCAACCCTTTCTGTCGATCCTCGCGTCCATTCCCATCCTCGGCGAGCCGCTCGACGTGGTCACGCTGGGCTTTGCCATCGCCGTGGTCTGCACGGTGGTGCTCGGCAAGCGCCTTTCGCAGCCGCAGCCCGCGCTTGCCGTTCCGCCGCGCGCAGTGCGGGCCGAACAATCCTGAAATCGCCTCTCACCCCACCCGCCTGAAAGAAGAACCCATGAACTGGAAACTCGCCGCCCGCGCCGCCAAGATGAATCCGTCGGTGCTGCGTGAAATCCTCAAGGTCACCGAGCGCCCCGGCATCATCAGCCTGGCCGGCGGCCTGCCTTCGCCGAAGACCTTCCCGATCCAGGCCTTTGCCGACGCCTGCGCCGAGGTGCTGCACAACGACGGCCAGGCGGCCCTGCAATACGCCGCGAGCGAAGGCTATGCGCCGCTGCGCCAGGCCGTGGCCGACATGCTGCCTTGGAACGTCGATCCCGCGCAGGTGCTCATCACCACCGGCTCGCAACAGGGCCTCGACCTCGTGGCCAAGGTGCTGCTCGACCCGGGTAGCAAGGTGCTGGTCGAAACGCCCACTTATCTCGGCGCGCTGCAGGCCTTCGGCCCGATGGAGCCGCAGCCCGTGAGCGTGGCCAGCGACGAAGAAGGCGTGATCGTCGAAGACCTGGTGGCCAAGGCAAAGGATGGGCGCTTCGTCTACCTGCTGCCCAACTTCCAGAACCCCACTGGCCGCACCATGACCGAAGCGCGCCGCGCTGCCGTGTCCGCTGCCGCAACCGCCGCGGGCCTGCCGATCGTCGAGGACAACCCCTACGGCGAACTGTGGTTCGACGAAGCGCCGCCGCTGCCGCTGACCGCACGCAACCCCGAAGGCTGCATCTACCTGGGCTCGTTCTCGAAGGTGCTCGCTCCCGGGCTGCGCCTGGGCTTCCTGGTCGCGCCCAAAGCCATCTATCCCAAGCTGCTGCAAGCCAAGCAGGCGGTCGACCTGCACACGCCGATCTTCACGCAGCGCATGGTCTCGGCGGTGATGAAAGACAACTTCCTGGATCGCCACGTGCCCACCATCCGCGCGCTCTACAAGCGCCAGCGCGACGCGATGATGGCCGCGCTCACGCGCGAGATGGCCGGGCTGGACGTGAAGTTCAACGCGCCGAAGGGCGGCATGTTCCTGTGGGCGCGGCTGCCCGAAGGCATCGACACGGTCGCGCTGCTGCCCAAGGCGGTGGAGCGCAACGTGGCCTTCGTTCCGGGTGCGCCGTTCTATGCCGGCGAGGGCGATCCGCGCACGCTGCGCCTGTCGTTCGTGACCGCCAGCGTCGAGGAAATCGACATCGCCATTGCTGCGCTGGCCCTGACGCTGCGCGAGGAATTGGCGCTGCTCGCCGAACGCAAGCTCGCGGCCGAGCCGGTCTGAGCCACGACGCAAAGGCACTTCACCATGCACATCGCCATACTTACTTTCGACGGCTTCAACGAGCTCGATTCGCTGATCGCGCTCGGGGTGCTCAACCGCATCAAGAAGCCGGGCTGGCGCGTGACGCTGGCCGCGCCGAGCGCCACGGTCACCTCGATGAACGGCGTCACCGTGCATGCGAGTTCCACGCTCGAAGCGGCCGCCGACGCCGAGGCGGTGCTCGTGGGCAGCGGCATCCGCACGCGCGAAGTCGCGGCCGACCCCGCCATCATGGGCGTGCTGCGCCGGCTCGACGCCACGCGGCAGCTGATCGGCGCGCAGTGCTCGGGCACCCTGCTGCTGGCCAAGCTGGGCCTCTTGGGCGCGGTGCCTGCCTGCACCGACCTCACGACCAAACCCTGGGTGCAGGAAGCCGGCGTCGAGGTACTCAACCAGCCTTTCTTCGCCAAGGGCAACGTGGCGACGGCCGGCGGCTGCCTCTCGGCGCCATACCTCGCGGCCTGGCTCATCGCGCGCAGCGAAGGCGTCGAGGCCGCAAGGAGCGCGCTGCACTACGTCGCGCCGGTGGGTGAAAAAGACGACTACGTGGCGCGCGCGATGCGCAACATCGAGCCGTACCTTCCGCAAGTCGCGGCAACCGCCGCCGCGGCGGCCTGAAAGACGCATTGCAGGTTCACGCCATGATCAGCCTCGCCACGCTCGCGCTCTTCGTTCTGGCCGTGCTGGCCCTGTTCCTGTCGCCCGGACCGAACATGGCCTTCGTGCTCTCGCACGGCGTGGCCCACGGGCCGCGCGGCGGCTTCGCGGCGGCGCTCGGCATCTCGTCGGCCGACCTGGTGCACACGCTCTTCGCGGCTAGCGGCGTCACGGCGCTGGTGGCGGCCTGGCCACCTTCGTTCGACCTGCTGCGCTATGCGGGGGTGCTGTACCTGCTGTGGCTCGCGGCGCAGGCCGTTCGCAGCGGCGGCGGCCTCCCCACCGGTGCGCGTGCGCAACCGTCCGCCTTCTCGCGCATCGTGCGCATGGCCTTTCTCAACAACCTCGTCAATCCGAAGGCGCTGCTGTTCTTCATGGTGTTCCTGCCGCAGTTCGTCGACCCCGCGCGCGGCAGCGTGCCCTTGCAACTGGTGCAGCTCGGCGTCATGCTGTCGGTAGCCGCGCTCGCGTTCAATACGCTGCTCGGCGCATGCAGCGGACAGGTCGGCCGCTGGCTGCAGCGCCGCCCGGGGGCTGAAAAGTTCCAGCGCGGCGTGCTGGCCCTGGTAATGGCCGGCCTGGCCATCCGCCTGCTGCTGCTCGACCGTCCTTCCGTGCCGTCCGCCCTGTCCGCCACACCTGTCCAAGGAAGCTGAACACATGCTCAATATCTGGGGCCGCATCAGTTCGATCAATGTGCGCAAGGTCGTCTGGTGCGCGCAGGAACTCGGGCTCGACTTTCAACGCACCGAAGCTGGCGGCCGGTTCGGCGTGGTGCAGACGCCCGAATACCTGGCGCTCAACCCGAATGCGATGGTGCCCACCATCGACGACGGCGAAGGCAGCGAGCGCGTCACGCTCTGGGAATCGAACGTGATCGTGCGCTACCTGTGCGCCAAGCACTCGCATGGCAAGTGCTACCCGAGCGAATTGCCTGCGCGCTTCGACGCCGAGCGCTGGATGGACTGGCAGCAGACCACGCTCAACCGCGCGAGCCGCGACGCCTTCGTGCAATGGATTCGCACGCTGCCGGCCGAACGCGACCCAGCACTGATCGCGGCATCGGTCCACGCGAGCGAGGCCCTGTTCGCCCTCCTCGACGCGCACCTTGCGCGACAGCCCTTCATGGCCGGCGACCGCTTCACGATGGCCGACATTCCCATCGGCTGCGAAGCGCATCGCTGGTTCGGCCTGCCGCCGGCCGAATACCAGCGCCCCAGTTGGCCGAACCTCGAACGCTGGTACGGCGAAATGATCTCCCGTCCGGGCACGCGCGGCGTGCTCGATCTCCCGCTCGAATGACACGCATGAAATCCCGCCCGTTCAAACAAGTCGACGTCTTCACCGCAACGCCCTACCTCGGCAACCCGCTCGCCGTGGTGCTCGACGGCAGCGGCCTCGACGATGCCGAGATGCAGCGCTTTGCGCAGTGGACCAACCTGTCCGAAACCACCTTCCTGCTGCCGCCGACCGAGCCCACGGCCGACTACCGCGTGCGCATCTTCACGCCGGGTGGCGAACTGCCCTTTGCCGGCCATCCCACCATCGGCAGCTGCCATGCCTGGCTGCAGGCCGGCGGCAAGCCGAAGGCGGCGGGCCGGGTCGTGCAGCAGTGCGCGGCCGGCCTGGTGCCGCTGCGGCGCGAAGGCGAGCGCTTGGCTTTCTCGGCCCCGCCGCTCAAGCGCAGCGCGCCCAGTCCCACCTTGCTGGCCAAGGTGGCGGGCGCGCTCGGCCTCAAGGCACAGCAGATCGTTGCGGCCCAGGTGCTCGACAACGGTCCGGTCTGGTTCGGCCTGCTGCTCAGCGATGCGGACACCGTGCTGCGGCTCGTGCCCGACCATCGCATGCTCAAGGAGCTGGGCGTCAAGGCCGGCGTCGCGGGCGTGCCCGCGGTGGAGGGCTCGTCGATGCTGATCGGCCGGTCGAACCGGGAGGCGCGCGCCTTCGGCGGCAAGGCCGCGGCCGAGGGCAGCCCGAAAATCGATCTCGAGGTGCGCGCTTTCGCGGCGCCCATCGGTGTCGAAGAAGACCCCGTCACCGGCAGCCTCAACGCCAGCCTCGCCGAGTGGCTGATCGCCGACGGCCACATGCCCGCGCGCTACGTGGCTGCGCAGGGCCAGTGCCTCGGACGCGCCGGCCTCGTGTACATCGAGCGCGACGGCGACGGCATGGTGTGGGTCGGCGGCGATGCCGTGACCTGCGTCGACGGCCAGGTCACGCTGTAAGGGCAAGGCACCATGCGCGCGCAGCTCGACCACCTGGTGATCGCCGCCGCCTCGCTGGCCGAAGGCGTGGCGTGGTGCGAGGCCACGCTGGGCGTCGTGCCCGGCCCCGGCGGCGCGCATCCGCTGATGGGCACGCACAACCGGCTGCTGAACATTGCGAGCGACGCGTTTCCCCAGGCCTACCTGGAAATCATCGCGATCGAGCCGGGTAAGCGGCCGTCTCGCCGCGGTACGCGGCGCTGGTTCGACCTCGACGATGCGGTGCTGCAGGCGGGCCTCGCGCGGCGCGGACCGCGGCTGGTGCACTTCGTGGCGCGCGTGCCCGACGCCCAGGCCGCGCTCCAGGCGCTGGCGCACGAGGAACGCGCGCACATCGATCGCGGCCATCTGCTCGAAGCCTCGCGCGACACGCCCGCCGGCCGGCTCGAATGGCAGATCACCGTGCGCGACGACGGCCAGCGGCTCTTCTACGGCGCGCTGCCCACGCTGATCCAGTGGGGCCCCGTGCATCCCACCGATGCCATGCCCGCCTCGGGATTGGCGATGCGATCGCTGCAGGTCACACATCCCCGCGCGGCCGACCTGTCGGCGGCGCTGTCGGCCATCGGCATGGCCGACATGGCCGTGCAACCCGGCGCACCCAACCTCGTGGCCGTGCTCGACACGCCCCGAGGCCCCGTCACGCTTCAATCCGAAGGGCTTTGACCGACATGCTGACCTTGACCGAAATCGCCTGGTTCGCGCTGGCCTCGCTGCTGCTGGCGCTCACGCCGGGGCCGAACATGATCTATTGCGTGTCGCGCACGCTCATCCAGGGCCGCCGCGCGGGACTGATTTCGCTGGGCGGCGTGCTGATGGCCTTCCTGGCGCATCTGTTCGCCGCCGCGCTCGGGCTCACCGCCCTGCTGCTGGCCGTGCCGCTCGCGTTCGACGCGATCCGGCTCGCGGGTGCGGCTTACTTGATGTGGCTCGCATGGCAGGCCGTCAGGCCCGGCGGCAATGCGCCCTTCGAGGCGCGTGCGCTGCCGGCCGATCCGCCGGGCAAGCTGTTTCGCATGGGGTTCCTCACCAACCTGCTGAACCCGAAGGTCGCGATGTTCTATCTCTCGTTCTTTCCGCAGTTCATTCATCCCGAGCGCGGCTCGGTGCTGCTGCAGAGCATGCAGCTGGGCGTCGCGCAAATGGCCAGCAGCGCGGTGGTCAACACCGTGATGATCCTCGGCGCCGCGAGCATCACGGCCGTGCTCTCGCAAAGCGCCGGCTGGCTGCGCGCGCAGCGCTACGTCATGGGCAGCGTGCTGGCCGCGCTCGCGGTGCGCGTCGCGCTGACGGAACGCAAGTGAACAGAATCCGCCGAGCAATCCACCGTCGCTCCTTTGCAACAGATGCGAACGAATCGCATTTAGTTCTTTAGAATTCAGCCCGCCGCATCCAGCGGCCGTCTTTTGGTATTGCCCGCGGGCCGACATTTCGGTCCGCGCGAGCCAAACGCCTCACCCAGATTTTCTTCAAGGCAAGGCACCGCTTTGCTCCTCGTCTCCTGTGGCGAAGAGCAAGGCTGTGCGCGGCTGCCCGTGCGCGATTTTCGATACCTACAAAAACGGAACCGTGCGACATGAAGCCTTCTTCTCAAAACAACCCTGGCCCGCGCCAGCTCTGGCCCCTGTCTCTGCTGGCCGGCGCCGCGTTTGCGTCGCTGTCGGGCGCCGCCCTCGCGCAAAGCGCGTCGAGTGCCGAAGGAGGCACGCTGCCCGCGGTGAACGTCAGCGCCGAAGAGGAGAAAGGCTACTCGCCATCGTCCGGCAGCACCGCCACCAAGAGCAGCGCGCCGCTGCGGGACGTTCCGCAGGCCATCAACGTGCTGTCCGAACAACTGCTGCGCGACCAGGGTGCGGTCTCGATGCAGGACGCCCTGCGCAACGCACCGGGCGTGAGCTTCAACCATGGCGACGGCCAGCGCGACCAGGTCGTGATCCGCGGCTTCAGCGCCATTTCCGACTGGTTCGTCGACGGCGTGCGCGACGACGCGCTGTACTTCCGCGACCTGTCCGACACCGAGCGCATCGAGGTGCTCAAGGGTCCGGCGGCCGTGCTCTACGGCCGCGGCTCCTCGGGCGGACTGATCAACCGCGTGACCAAGAAACCGGTGTTCGACCGCCCTTTCGGAGAAGTCTCGGTAGGCCTGGGCAGCCATGACTACAAGCGCGCCACGGCCGACCTGAACACGCCCATCGGCGAGAACATGGCATTCCGCCTGAACGTGGCACGCGAGAAGTCCGACAGCTACCGCGACCAGCAGTTCACCGACCGCTACAACATCGCGCCCTCGCTCGCGATCAAGTTCACGCCGCAGACCGACCTGCTGCTGCAGTACACGACCCTGCGCGACCAGCGCCTGACCGACTTCGGGATTCCGGCGCTCAACGGCCGCCCGGTCGACGTGCCCATCGGCGCGTACTACGGCTCCGCACATGGCCGGCGCGACGACACCGTGACCAGCCAGGTGCAGACCTTCACCGCCACGTTGAACCACCGCTTCAGCGATGCGCTCAGCCTGCGCAACACCACGCGCTACTCGAGCTACCACCTCGACCGCAACAACACCCTGCCCAGCGGCACCACCGACCCGGTGCGCCTCACGGTCGGACGCACGCGCGGCTTCGTCGACCGCGACGAGAGCGGCTGGTTCAACCAGACCGACCTGACCTGGCGCAACGAGCTCGGCGGCTTCAAGCAGGAGTGGCTGGTCGGCGCCGAGTTCGGCGTGCAACGCAAGCGCCTGTACACCGTCTCCTCGGCCACCGGAGCCCAGCGGGTGAGCCTTTTCAACCCGGTGGCGGACCCGCTGCCGATTCCCGTCGCGAGCTATCTCGCGGACAGCGCGATCCCGAGCAACAGCGAGTTCAACACCGCGGCGCTGTACTTCCAGGACCAGATCACGCTGGCGCCGCAATGGAAGGCGCTGCTCGGCGGACGCTACGACGTGTTCAAGCAGGACACGAGCTTCGAGCGCAAGCTCGCGCCGCTGGAGCGCACCGACCGCAAGTTCAGCCCGCGCGCCGGCCTGGTGTGGCAGCCCGACGCCGTGCAGTCCTACTACGTGTCGTACAGCCGCTCGTTCCAGCCCTCGGGCGAGAACTTTGCGCTGTCTGCCAGCAACCTCGACAACGCGCCCGAGATCACGGCCAACAAGGAGATCGGCGCGAAGTTCGACCTGCTGGACGGCAACCTGAATTTCACGACCGCGCTGTTCAACCTGGAGCGCTCCGGCATCAAGAACACCGACCCGAACAACCCGCGCCGACAGATCAACGTCGGCACGCAGCGCACCAACGGCCTGGAGCTCGCGCTCAACGGCCGCCTGCCCGGCCGCTGGGACGTGAGCGCAGGCTATGCGTACCTCGACGCCAAGATGACGAAGTCGCTCGCCACCGTGAGCTCGCTGCAGCTGCCGGTGGGCGCCGCGATTCCCCTGCAGGGCAAGACCGCCGCGCTCACGCCGCGCCACTCGGCGTTCGTGTGGGCCATGAAGGACCTCGGCCATGGCTTCAGCGCCGGCGGCGGCCTGAACTACGTCAGCGCGCGCTATGCCTCGCTGAGCAATCTCGTGACGCTGCCTTCCTACCTGACCGCCGACCTCGCGGCGAGCTACAAGACCGAGCGCTACGAGATCGCGCTCAACCTGAAGAACATCGCGAATCGCAAGTACTACATCTCGGCGCACGGCAGCGTGGACAACCTGATCCTGCCGGGACCGGGCCGCGAAGTGCAGCTGACGCTGCGCGCGAAGTTCTAGGTGCCAGCGAGCCCCGGCGCAGCGAGTCTCTTCCGGATGGCATTCATCTGTTCGATCTCGCCGCGTTGAGAGCTTGAAATCTGCTGGCACAGCTTCACCAGCTCGGGATCTTTCAGTTGGGCTTCGCGGCACATGAGGATTGCGCCCGAGTGATGCGGCACCATCGAGGCGATGAACTGGCCATCGCCTATCAGGCTCTGCTGCCGCGTACCTGCCAGGGCGGCGACAAACAGCACCGCGAGCCCGACCTGGAGTGCGCCGTTGAGCGCCTTGCTGCGGTACATCCCCCGCATCGTTGCCAGCATGATGATCCCCATGGGCGCCACCATGGTGAGCGCCATGTAGAACATGTTGAGGTTGTTCCGGAAGTCGCCCCAGCCGTCGATCATGGAAAACATCACGAAGTACATGACGATGAGGCTGAGCAGCATGTTCACCGCAAACATCATGTAGGGGTGCGTGCCCCCGTGCTGCGGGGCATGGCCTTGACGTTCCATCGCGTTCTCCTTGTCCTGGGAGCTGAGTGACCGGACGGATATGTTCGGCTCTTGGCAAGCCCCTTCCGCGTGCGCGGAATTCACGCCTCCCGCGACCGCACCCGAGCCGATCGGGGGCTCGCGTGCGAAGCTCAGGGCAAGGGCTGCGTGTTGGCCGTGTCCAGCGGCAGGCGCGACACCTCGGCCAGCAACAACGCAAGCTGCTGCGCGGCCGCGTCAATCACCGCCTGGCCGCGTGGCGCGGTCGCGGCCGCTGCATTGCCGGCCGCGCCCTCTGCGTTGTAGTCCTCCATGGCCCAGCCCAGCTTGGCGCTCTTGCCGTTGCCGAGAATCGCGTAGTCGGCCGCGCGCTGTTCGGAGGTGGAGCGGAAGTTCCTCGCCTCGCCCATGCGCACCTGCTGCGGCGCCAGCGCCAGCATCATCGAGGTTTCGATATCGCCCGCATGCACGCCGAAGCGGTGCTCGTCGGCACCGAACTGCGCGCCCGCAGCGCCCAGCGGAAGATTGAACCAGCTCACGCTGTAGACGATGAGCCCGTGCGCCGCGCGCAGCTCGCGCGCCACGATGTCCATCGCACCCACATGACCGCCGTGCGCATTGAACAGCACCAGCTTCTTCACGCCGGCGCGCGCCACGCC
Source organism: Variovorax paradoxus (assembly GCF_030815855.1). Lineage (NCBI taxonomy): Bacteria > Pseudomonadati > Pseudomonadota > Betaproteobacteria > Burkholderiales > Comamonadaceae > Variovorax > Variovorax paradoxus. The sequence continues at coordinate 4,515,044 of NZ_JAUSXG010000001.1, forward strand.
GGCGCCGATTTCCTTCCACATGCGGATCACGGTCTCGGCCGACAGCGAGAGCGTGCCCGCAAAGCGCGCGTGCTCGGGGCTCAGGCCGATCTGCTGGGTGGGCAGGAACAGCACGGGCAACGCGGCCGGCAGCAGCGGCAGCGCCGCGGCCACGATGCCGTCGGCCAGAACGGTGTCCACGCCCAGCGGCAGATGGGGCCCGTGCTGCTCGGTGGCGCCGAGCGGCAACACCGCGACGGTCGCTGCCACATCGAGCGCCGCGAAGTCGCGCGTCGTCAGTTGAGACCAGTGGCGGGGCAGGGATACAGGGGATGCGTTCATCCGCCGATCTTAGAGCGGTGATTCAATCCACGCGACCCCGCCACCGCACGGCTTTTTTCTTCACGACACAAGGACTCTCACATGGATCTCCAGCTCCAGGACCGGCACGTTCTCATCACCGGCGGCAGCAAGGGCATCGGCCTGGCCTGCGCGCTGGGCTTCCTGCGCGAGGGCGCGCGCGTGAGCCTTGTCTCGCGCGATCTGCAGAACCTGGAGCAGGGCCGCAAGACGCTGGTCGAGGCGTTTGCACAGGCCGACGGCCGGGTCTCGGTGCATGCCGCCGACCTCAAGAATCCCGCAAGCGCCGTGGCCGCGCTCGATACGGCCGAGCAGGCCTTCGGCCCGGTCGACGTGCTGGTGAATTCCGCCGGCGCCGCGCGCCGCACGCCGCCCGACGAATTGAACGCCGCCGCCTGGCACGACGCGATGGACGCCAAGTACTTCACCTACATCCACATGATCGATCCGGTGGTCAAGCGCATGGGCCAACGCGGCCAGGGAGCCATCGTCAACGTGATTGGCCAGGGCGGCAAGGTGGCGAGCCCGGTTCACATGGCGGGCGGCGCGGCCAACGCGGCGCTGATGCTGGTGAGCGCCGGCATGGCCGCGGCCTATGCGGCCAAGGGCGTGCGCGTGAACGCAGTGAACCCCGGCCTCACGCTGACCGAACGGCTGCAGGAAGGCATGAAGGCGGATGCAAAGCTGCAAGGCATCGGCAGCGACGAGGCGTTGCAGCGCGCCAAGGCAAGGCTGCCGCTCGGGCGCATTGCGGCGCCTGAAGAAATTGCGAACGCAGTCGTGTTTCTCGCGTCGCCGAAGGCGAGCTACATCACCGGCGCCATCGTGGCGATGGACGGCGCCGTCACGCCCATGATCTAAGCCACGGGCGCCGTCAGCGCGTCGAACTTCGCGGCCAGGAAGTCCACCAGCGCCCTCACGCGCGCCGGCACGAAGCGGCCGCTCGGCATCAGTGCGTGCAGCGGATAGGGCTCGGTGTCCCACTCGGGCAGCAGGTGCACCAGCCGGCCGGCCGCGGTGTCGTTGCGCACGTCGAGCGCCGACTTCAGCGTGATGCCGTAGCCCGCCACCGCCCACTCGCGCGCGAGCGAGGCATCGTCCACGCTGCGGTCGCCTTTCACGCGCACTTCGGTCCATTGGCCGTTCTGCGCGAAGCGCCAGGTGCGGTGGCGGCGCCCCCCGCGGTCGAAGGTGAGGCAGTTGTGGTGCACCAGGTCTTGCGGCGTCGTCGGTGCGCCATGGCGGCGCAGATAGCCGGGCGACGCAGTGAGCAACGGGCTGGTCATGGCAAACGGCCGCGCCACCAGCCGCGAATCGGCCAGCGCCCCGTAGCGCAGCGCCACGTCGACCTCGTCGCGGGTCACGTCCAGCAGCCGGTCGCCGACGGACAGCGACAGCTGCACGCCCGGATGCAACGCAAGGAATTCATCGAACCAGGGCAGCAGCGTGCTGCGCGTGAGGTCCGACGGGGCGGCCACGCGCAGGGTGCCGACCAGCTCGCCGCGGTCGGCCGTGACCAGCGATTCACCCTCGTCCAGCAGCTCGAAGGCGCGCACCGCGTAGTCGAGCAGCGTCTGGCCCTGCGATGTCAGGCGCATGGCGCGGGTCGAGCGCTCGAACAGCCGCGCGCCGAGCTGCGTTTCCAGCCGCTTGAGCGTGGCGCTGGCGGCGGCGGGCGTCATGCCCAGGGCGTGCGCCGCCGCGGTGAGCGTGCCGCCGCGCGCGGTCTGCACCAGCACCTGCAGGTCCGAGAGATTTTCAATCTTCATTTGAAAGTGTTGCTGATTCAGGCGGTCTTATCAATTTTCGGTTGCCATCCTACAGTCGAGCCATCATTCAAGAAAGGTCCTTCGAAATGAAAGCCATCGGCTACTACCAATCCCTTGCCATCGACCACCTCGAGTCGCTGCAGGACATCGAACTGCCCGCGCCCGCGGTCGGCCCGCGCGACCTGCTGGTGCGCGTGAAGGCCATCTCGGTCAATCCGGTCGACACCAAGGTCCGCAAGAACATGGCGCCCGAGGCCGGCCAGGCCAAGGTGCTGGGCTGGGACGCCGCGGGCACGGTCGAGGCCATCGGCGCCGGGGTGAAGAACTTCAAGGTCGGCGACCGCGTGTACTACGCCGGCTCGATCATGCGGCCCGGCACCAGTTCCGAACTGCACGCGGTCGACGAGCGCATCGCGGCCCTGGCGCCCACCAGCCTCGACGATGCCCAGGCCGCCGCGCTGCCGCTGACCACCATCACTGCCTACGAGCTGCTGTTCGACCGCCTCAAGGTGCTGAAGGGCGGTGGCGCGGGGCAGACGCTGCTCGTCACCGGCGGCGCCGGCGGCGTGGGGTCGATCCTGATCCAGCTCGCGCGCCAGCTCACGCAGCTGCGCGTGGTGGCCACGGCCTCGCGCGCCGAGACGCGGGCCTGGTGCCTGGCGCTCGGTGCGCATGCGGTCATCGACCATTCGAAGCCGCTCGCGGTCGAGCTCAAGGCCGCGGGCATCGGCGAGGTCGACATGGTCGCGAGCCTCACGCAGACCGGCCAGCACTATGCGCAGATCATCGAAAGCCTCAAGCCCCAGGGCCAGCTCGCGGTGATCGACGACCTGCCGACGCTCGACGCGATGCCGCTCAAGACCAAGTGCATCTCGCTGCATTGGGAAATGATGTTCACGCGCTCGCGCTTCGAAACGCCGGACATCGCCGAGCAGGGCGCGCTGCTGGCCGAGGTGGCGGCGCTGGTCGATTCAGGCCGCATCCGCACCACCGCGAATGCCAGCTTCGGAACCATCAACGCCGCGAACCTCAGGAAGGCGCATGCGCTGATCGAGAGCGGCACCGCGCAGGGCAAGGTGGTGCTCGCGGGGTTCTGAACACCATCTGCGCACAATCGGCCGCATGGCCGACCGTATCACCCAACCTCCGATCGAATTCGAAACGTCGCGCCTTCGGTTGCGGCAATGGCGCGAGAGCGATCGCTCGCCCTTTGCCGCGCTTGCTGCCGATCCTGAAGTCATGGCGTTCCTGCTGCCGGTTCCCACGCGGGCCGACAGCGACGCATTGGTCGAGCGCTTCAAGACGCGCATCGACGAGAACGGCTGGGGCTTCTGGGCCGTCGAGCACAAGGACTCGGGCGAATTTGCCGGCTTCACCGGCCTCAACGTGCCGGTGGCCACGCTGCCCTTCTCGCCCTGCGTGGAGATCGGCTGGCGCTTCGCAAGAAAGTGGTGGGGCCAGGGGCTCGCGAGCGAGGCTGCGCGCGGCGCGCTGCAGGCCGGCTTCGAACGGCTCGGCTTCGACGAGATCGTGGCGTTCACGGCCGTCGGCAACCTTCGGTCGGCAGCCGTGATGGAACGCATCGGCATGCATGAAGACACGGCCGGCGCCTTCGACCATCCGGCCGTGCCCGAGGGCCACGCGCTGCGCCGGCATCGGCTTTACCGCATCGGCCGCCCTCCGCAACAACGCCGATAACCGCGAACGGCGCTGGCCGCTACTGCGCGGCCGACACGCGCCAGACCGCGTTGCCCACGTCGTCGGCCACCAGCAGCGCGCCGCTCTTGTCGAGTGCCACCCCGACCGGCCGGCCCTGCGCCTTTTCGTCGGCCGAGAGAAAACCGGTCAGCACATCGACCGGCGGGCCGCTCGGCTTGCCACTGGTGAACGGCACGAACACCACCTTGTAGCCGGACTTGGGCTTGCGGTTCCACGAGCCGTGCTCGCCGACGAAGGCGCCGCTCGCAAATTTGGAAGGCATGCCGCGGCCGTCCGAAAAGACAAGGCCGAGGGGCGCGACATGCGAGCCGAGCGCGTAGTCGGGCGCAATGGCCTTGGCGACCATTTCAGGGTTCGGCGGAGTGACGCGCGTGTCCACATGGCCGCCGTAATAGCTCCAGGGCCAACCGTAGAAGGCGCCCTCCTTCACGGAGGTCAGGTAGTCCGGCACCAGGTCGCTGCCGATTTCGTCGCGCTCGTTGACCACGGTCCACAGCGCCTTGGTCTCGGGGTGCCACGCCAGGCCGTTGGGGTTCCGCAGGCCGCTTGCGAACAGGCGCTTCTCGCCGCTCTTCACATCGACCTCCCAGATGGCGGCACGGCCTTCTTCGGCGGCGAGTCCGTTCTCGCCGATGTTGCTGTTGGAGCCGACGGTGACATAGAGCTTGGAGCCCTCCGCATTGGCGATCACGTTCTTGGTCCAGTGGTGGTTGATGCCCGCGGGCAGCGGCGTGACCACGGTGGGCGCCGCGCTGGCCGAGGTCTGGCCTTCGGTGTAGGGCACCTTGACGAGCGCATCGGCATTGGCAATGAAAAGCTCGTTGCCGACCAGCGCCATGCCATAGGGCGAGCTCAGGCTCGACAGGAACACCTGCTTCACTTCGGCCGCGCCGTCTCCGTCGGCATCGCGCAGCAGCGTGATGCGGTTGGGGCTGGGCACGCCGGCACCGGCGCGGCTCATGACCTTGTCCATGACCCACTTGCGGATCTTGGCCATCGGGCCGCTGCCGCCGTCGCTGCTGCCCTCGGGCTTGGGCGGTTTGTTGCTTTCGGCCACCAGCATGTCGCCATTGGGCAGCGTATAGACCCAGCGCGGGTGGTCCAGGCCGCGCGCCAGCGCCTGCACGCGCAAGCCCGCGGCGGGCTTTGGGGCGGCCGCATCGGCCCACCCGACGGCGGTGGCCACGTTGACGGTGGGAATCAGCGTCTTGTGGGGCTCGGCCAGTTGCGGGCGCGGCCCGGTCGTGGCTTCGGGCGCCACCTTGGCGGCTTCGCCGCAGCCGGCCAGCGCCAGTGCGGCGGTCAGCGCGGCGGCCGTTGCGGCCGTGGAGGCCGTCGAGGCCCGCGAGGAAATGGCGATGTCCGGTACCTTCATTCGCTCTCCTTGGTTGGCGCGGCATACGGGCCGCCTCCGGACAAATCTTGCGGACGGCTCCGACATGGGCTGTCGGCCATGGGCGCTTTTTGGCGTGGGCGCACCTCATTCACGCATCACCGCTACCATCGCCGCATGACCGACGACCTGTTCCGCGCCGACGCCTACCTGCGCACCTGCGAAGCCCGCATCCTGCGCACCGACGAGGCCGGCATCGTGCTGGACCGCACCGTGTTCTATCCGCTGGGTGGCGGGCAGGCCGGCGACGCCGGCGTGCTGGCGCTGGCCGACGGGCGCGAAGTGGTCATTGCCGACACCCGCAAGGCGAAGGACGAGGAAGGCCAGCCGACCGGCGAATTCGTTCATGTGCCGGCGCCCGGCCAGGCCGAACTCCTCGCCACGCTGGAACCCGGCAGCGCCGTGACCGCGCGTCTCGATTGGGAGCGCCGCCACCGGCTGATGCGCTTTCACACGGCCAGCCACCTGCTGTGCCATCTGGTGCCGGTGCCGGTGAACGGCTGCTCGATCACGCCCGACTACGCGCGCATCGACTTCCACATGACCGATCCGCTCGACAAGGAAGCACTGACCGCCGGCCTCGCGCGGCTGGTGCAAGCGGCCCACCCGCTGACCGTGGGCGCGATCACCGACGAAGAACTCGACGCCAACCCGGCGCTCGTGAAGAGCATGAGCGTGCAGCCGCCGCGCGGCACGGGCACGGTGCGCACCATCCGCATCGGCGGCGAGGGAGACGCGCAGATCGACTTCCAGCCCTGCGGCGGCACGCATGTTGCAAACACCGCAGAGATTGGCGCGGTGATGGTCACCAAGATCGAGAAAAAGAGCGCCAACAGCCGCCGCGTGGTGCTGGGCTGGGCCGCTTGAGCGACCGAACCGCCCGGAACTTCGCATCGCCCGCCCGCTCCGACTGATCGGCATGATCTTCTCCCGCATTCATTTCTTAGCTACGTTTCTGGTAGCAACCGCCGCAGCCTGCATGCCGGCTGCCGCACAATTGGCCTCCAAACCGGGGGCGGTCGTCACCACCCCCCACGTGCGCGCCGAACTGGTCGCGCACGCGCCCGAAGGCGTGGCGCCTGGCGCACCGGTCTGGGTCGGACTGCAAATCACCCATCAGCCCGAGTGGCACACCTATTGGAAGAACGCCGGCGATTCCGGCCTGCCCACCGAATTGAACTGGACGCTGCCGCCGGGCGTGTCGACGGGCGACATCGCGTGGCCGGTGCCCAGGAAGATCCCGGTCGGCAACCTGGCCAACTATGGGTACGAAGGCACGGTGCTGCTGCCGGTGCCTCTCGAGGTGTCGAGCAATTTCAAGCCGCCGCTGGCCTCGCTTGGCATCGGCTCCGGCGCATCGGCGCTCGACATCCGGCTCAAGGCCACCTGGCTGGTGTGCCGCAAGGAATGCATCCCCGAGGAGGGCGAGTTCACGCTGGCCCTGCCGCTGCAGGGCTCGACCGCGCTGCACAAGGCCGAGTTCGATGCGGCCCAGGCCGCGCAGCCGCAGCCGCTCGACAAGCCCGGCACCGTGGAAGTCAGCGGCAACAACCTGCAGGTGCGGCTCGAAGGCCTGCCCGCTGCCGTCCAGGGCAAGACCCTTGGCTTCTTCCCCGAAACGCCCGAGCTGATCCGCACCGCGGCGGTGTCGGGCAAGGACTGGACGCAAAGCTGGCAGGGCGGCGCCTGGACCGCCACGCTTCCGCTGGCCGATCAGCGCAGCGCCAGTCCCACGACCTTGCCGCTGGTGGTCGCTTTGGCCGAAGCCGACCGGCAGCCGGGCCAGCCGATCGCCTGGCGTGCCGAGGCGCCGGTCAGCGGCACCTGGCCGGCGGCCGCCGTGCCGCGCGCCGAGGTTTCGCCCGCGCTGCAGGCCGCGCTCGCCGCCAATGCAGCAAATGCCGCCGCATCCATCTCGCCCGCGGAGCTGCCGGCCCAACCCGCCGGCACCTTCATCGTCGCGTTGCTGGGCGCCGTGCTCGGCGGCCTGCTGCTCAACCTCATGCCTTGCGTGTTCCCGATCCTGGCCATCAAGGTGCTGGGCTTCGCGCGCCAGGCGGGCAACCGCAGCGCGCACCGCAAGGCCGGGCTGGCCTACACCGCGGGCGTGATGCTCTCGTTTCTCGCACTGGGCGGCGCCATGCTCGCACTGCGCGCGGCAGGCGCCCAGCTCGGCTGGGGCTTCCAGCTCCAGTCGCCGGCCGTGGTGGCCGCGCTGGCGGCGCTCTTCACGCTGATCGGGCTCAACCTGGCGGGCGTGTTCGAGTTCGGCCGCGCGGCACCGTCTTCCGTGTGCTCGGCGCAGGCGAAGCACCCGATTGCCAACGACTTCCTGTCGGGCGTGCTGGCGGTGGTGATCGCTTCGCCCTGTACCGCACCGTTCATGGGCGTTTCGCTCGGCTTTGCCATCGGGCTTCCTGCGACCCAGGCGCTGCTGCTGTTCGCCGCGCTGGGCCTCGGCCTGGCGCTGCCGTACCTGGTGGCGGGCTTCGTTCCGGCGATTGCGCGCCTGCTGCCCAGGCCCGGCCCGTGGATGGGCACGTTGCGCCGTCTGCTGGCGTTCCCGATGTTCGCCACCGTGGCCTGGCTGGTCTGGGTGCTGGGCCAGCAAAGCGGCATCGACGGCGTGGGCACGCTGCTCGCGCTGCTGGTGTGCATGGCGGCCATCGTCTGGGCGCTGACGCTGCGCGGACGCACGCGGCTGGTCATTGCCGCAGTGCTGGTCGCCTTTACCGCGGTGCTCACCGCGGCCATCGGGCGCAATGTGCTGCAGACGGTAGAGCCGGCCCGGCTCGCATCATCGAGTGCCGGCCAGCGCTGGCAGCCCTGGTCGGCCGAACGCGTGGCCGAGCTCATGGGCGCGGGACAGCCGGTGTTCATCGATTTCACGGCCGCCTGGTGCGTGACCTGCCAGTACAACAAGAAGGCCACGCTCGCCGATGCCGAGGTGCTGGCCGATTTCGACGGCAAGAAGGTCGCGATGCTGCGCGCCGACTGGACGCGCCGCGACCCCGCCATCACGGCCGCCCTGACCTCGCTCGGGCGCAGCGGCGTGCCGCTGTATGTGCTGCAGGCGCCCGGCAAGCCGCCGGTCGTCCTGACCGAAATCCTGGGCAAGAACGAGGTGCGCGCCGCGCTGGCCGCGCTTTGACCCCCGGCGTGACATGGGTTGTCACATGCACTTGAGCAAAGCGCTCTAAGCTGTCGCCGTTATTCGTTTTTCTTTTGGAGTTCAAGCTGGCCATGTCACTTTCGCCATCGTCCGACTCGCGTTCCATTCGTGCCGCGCGCCATGCCCGCGCCGCGCTCAGCCGCGCCTCGCGCCGCGCCGTCGTGGCGGCCGCCGTGGCGCTCGGCGCTACCTTCCTGATCGGCAACAACGCCTTCGCAGCGCCTGCGGTGGGCCAGCAGGCGCCCGACTTCGTGGCGGTGGACACCCGCGGCGCCAAGCACAAGCTGTCCGACTTCGCGGGCAAGTTCGTGGTGCTCGAGTGGACCAACCCGGGCTGCCCCTTCGTGCGCAAGCACTACAACAGCGGCAACATGCCCGCCACGCAGAAGGCCGCCACGGCCCAGGGCGTGGTCTGGCTGTCGGTCAACTCCACCGAGCGCGCGGCCAGCGACTACCTGCAGCCCGCCGCACTCGACACGTGGATGAAAACGCAAAAGGCGGCGCCCACCGCGGTGCTGATGGACGAAGACGGCGTCATCGGCCAGGCCTACGGCGCGCGCACCACGCCGCACATCTTCATCATCGATCCCAAGGGCATGCTGGTGTACGCGGGCGGCATCGACAGCATTGCGTCGGCCCGGCCCGACGACATCAAGACCGCGACCAACTACGTGAACCAGGCGCTCGGCGAAGCCTTCGGCGGCAAGCCGATTTCGGCCGCATCGACGCGGCCCTACGGCTGCTCGGTGAAATACAAGAGCTGAAGAAGCCGCCAATGACAGGTACCTGACCACGGCGGTCAGGCGGCGGTCGGGAACCCCGGCCTACCCTTGGACGAACTACATCGCCCAAGGGGACAACGAGATGAATCCTGCGCACTCCGCCGCGCAATCGGGCACGGCCGCCCACGCCTCTTCAGGCATTGCCGCTTCTTCTGCTGCTTCCTCCTCCTCCTCGAAATTCGCCACCGTGCTTCGCGTGACGGGCGGCAATTTCATGGAGATGTTCGACTTCTTCCTGTTCGGCTTCTACGCCACGCAGATCTCGAAGGCCTTCTTTCCGGCCGGCGACGAGTTCGCCTCGCTGATGCTGACCTTCATGACCTTCGGCGCGGGCTTCCTGATGCGGCCGCTGGGCGCGATCTTTCTCGGCGCGTATGTCGACCGAGTGGGCCGCCGCAAGGGGCTGATCGTCACGCTTGCGCTGATGGCGCTCGGCACGCTGCTCATCGCCTGCGTGCCGGCCTACGCCACCATCGGCTTTGTGGCGCCGCTGCTGGTGCTGGTCGGACGGCTGCTGCAGGGCTTCTCGGCCGGCGTGGAACTCGGCGGCGTCTCGGTCTACCTGTCGGAAATGGCCACGCCGGGACGCAAGGGCTTCTACGTGAGCTGGCAGTCGGCCAGCCAGCAGGTGGCGATCATCGTGGCGGCAGCGCTCGGCTACTGGCTCAACGTGACCTTCACCTCGCAGGAGATCGGCGACTTCTACTGGCGCATTCCGTTTTTCGTGGGCTGCCTGATCGTGCCGGTGCTCTTCATCATCCGCCGCTCGCTGCAGGAGACCGAGGAGTTCATGGCGCGCAAGCACCGCCCGGATGCGCGCGAGATCTTCCAGTCGATGATCGCCAACTGGGGCCTCGTGGTCGCCGGGATGATGCTGGTGTCGATGACCACCGTGTCGTTCTACCTGATCACGGTCTACACGCCCACGTTCGGCAAGTCGGTGCTGCACCTGAGCACGACCGATGCGCTCGTCGTCACGCTGTGCGTGGCGATTTCGAACTTCATCTGGCTGCCGGTCATGGGCGCGCTGTCCGATCGCGTGGGGCGCAAGCCGCTGCTGATCCTGTTCACGGCGCTGACGATCCTCACCGCCTACCCGTCGCTCAAGTGGCTGGTGGGTGCGCCGAGTTTCGCGCGCATGCTCGAGGTCGAGCTGTGGTTGTCGTTCCTCTACGCGAGCTACAACGGCGCGATGGTGGTGGCGCTCACCGAGGTGATGCCGGTCAATGTGCGCACAGCAGGCTTTTCACTGGCCTACAGCCTGGCGACGGCGCTGTTCGGCGGTTTCACGCCGGCCATTGCCACGGGGCTGATCGAAATGACCGGTGACAAGGGCGCGCCGGGGCTGTGGATGACGGCGGCCGCTGCCTGCGGGCTGATCGCCACGCTGGTGCTGTATCGGCGCCAGGTGAATCCGGCGGATTCGGTGCGGGTGCCGGTGGTTTGATTTCGGTTGGTTCTCACTCGGCCCTGTAGGTCCGGGGCGGCGCTCCCGCCGACGGGGTACCTTGCTCCGCGAATGTCCTCCGGCCAGCGGCCTCCCCCTTGATTTCGCTGCGCAAGGCACCCCATCGACGGGAGCGTTATGCGCAGCAGTTGTTGATCGGCCAGCACAAGCGCCGCGTCCATGGTGCACAGGGCATCGGGTGCTCCCCGCAGCGAAATAAAGGAGGGGCGGGCTCAATCCGTCGATGCAACACTTCAACGACGAATCGAGGTGTTAATTGACGAAGAGCACAGGTCAGCGAGTTCATCCGTCGGCTGCGCAGCAGCGGCAGATATGGGATCGATGGAAGCAAGGCGAGCGGATCGCCGAGATCGCCATGGCGTTGAGACGCCCGGTGCCCTCGATACAGACGTGGATCGGCAAGGCAGGCGGCTTTGCCCCTCGAGAGTGCCATCGCGCGCCTGGCGCCTTGACGCTGCGCGAGCGCGAGGAGATCTCGCGTGGACTCTCGACGGGCGAGTCGATACGCTTGATCGCGGCGCGGCTGTCCCGCAGTCCCAGTACCGTCTCGCGAGAGATCCAGCGCAATGGGGGACATGCCCGATATCGCGCGATCAGTGCCGACGAAGCGGCCTGGCACAGGGCCAAGAGGCCCCAGTGCTGTCACCTGCAGCGCCACCCCGCGCTTGCGCTGGAAGTCGCTGGCAAGCTCAGACTGTGCTGGTCGCCCGAGCAGATTTCGGGATGGCTCAAGCGCCAGTTCCCCGAAGATGGCGGAATGAACGTCTCGCACGAAACGATTTACAGAACGCTTTTCGTCCAGGCCCGTGGTGCCCTCAAGAAGGAGCTGACGGCCTATCTTCGAGAGCACACCAGGATGCGGCGACCCCGTGTGCAGTCGCCCCCGCCTGGGCCCTATCGCATCAAGGACCTGGTCTCCATCAGCCAGCGTCCGCCGCAGGCCAATGACCGCGCGGTGCCGGGCCACTGGGAAGGCGACTTGCTGTTCGGAACGCTCAACTGCCAGGTCGCAACGCTGGTGGAGCGCCATTCGCGTTACCTCATCCTGGTCAAGGTGGACGGCAAGGACACCAACAGCGTGGTTGCAGCCTTGAGCCGTCAGGTCAAGAGATTGCCTGCGGGGCTGATGAAGACCCTGACCTGGGACCGGGGCAGCGAGATGGCCGCTCACCGCAAGTTCTCCATGGCAACCGATGTGGATGTGTACTTCTGCGACCCACAGAGTCCGTGGCAGCGTGGCTCCAACGAGAACACCAATCGGCTGCTTCGCCAGTACCTGCCCAAGGGCAAGGACTTCTCTCACCTCACGCAGGCCCAGTTCGATCGCATCGCCAATGAAATGAACGGTCGACCAAGACAGACACTTGGCTTTGCCAACCCTGCTGAGGTACTCTGGCAGGCCGTTGCATCGACGGGTTGAGCCCGCCGGAGCCGAAGGCGGGGGACATTCGCGGAGGGGAGTACCCGGTGGCCTGTGCACGCGCCCTGAACAACAGCACCCCGAACAACAGCGCCCCCAACAAAAGCGCCTCAAACAAGAGCCCCCGAACAGCGGCACTCGAAGAGAAAGCCCAGTCCCCCTGCGACAATCGGGCAATGCCTTTCGCCCCATTGCAAAACGACACTTTCCTGCGGGCCTGCTGGCGCCAGGCCACCGATCACACCCCCGTCTGGCTCATGCGCCAGGCCGGACGCTACCTGCCCGAGTACGTGGCCACCCGCGCCAAGGCCGGCAGCTTCATGGGGCTGGCGACCAACACCGACTACGCCACCGAAGTCACGCTGCAGCCGCTCGCGCGCTATCCGCTCGATGCGGCCATTCTTTTTTCCGACATCCTCACGGTGCCTGACGCCATGGGCCTGGGCCTCTCGTTCGAGGCCGGCGAAGGCCCCCGCTTCGCGCGCCCGGTGCGCGACGAAGCCGCCGTTTCGGCGCTCGAAGTGCCCGACATGGCCAAGCTGCGCTACGTGTTCGACGCCGTGGCGTCGATCCGCAAGGCGCTCGACGGACGCGTACCCCTCATCGGCTTTTCGGGCAGCCCCTGGACGCTGGCCTGCTACATGGTCGAAGGCGCAGGTTCCAGCGACTACCGCCTCGTGAAGAGCATGCTCTACAGCCGCCCCGACCTGATGCACCGCCTGCTCGCGGTCAACGCCGATTCCGTGGCCACCTACCTCAATGCACAGATCGACGCCGGCGCGCAGGCCGTGATGATTTTCGACAGCTGGGGCGGCGTGCTGGCCGACGGCGCGTTCCAGGAATTCAGCCTCGCTTACACAGCCCGCGTATTGGCCGGCCTGAAGCGCACCGGCGCCGACGGCCAGCCGGTGCCGCGCATCGTGTTCACCAAGGGCGGCGGCTTGTGGCTCGACGCCATGCGCGCGCTCGACTGCGAAGTGCTCGGCGTCGACTGGACCGTGAACCTCTCGGCCGCGCGGCGCCTAGTCGGCGAAGGCGCCGATAGCAACGCCAAGGCCCTGCAAGGCAACATCGACCCTAACGTGCTGTTCGCGCCGCCCGCCCAGATCGAGGCCGAGGTGGCGAAAGTGCTGCAGGCTTTCGGCAGGCCGCACACCGGCCCTGCGCAAGGCCCGACCCATATTTTCAACCTGGGCCACGGCATCAGCCAGTTCACGCCGCCGGACCACGTGGCGGCGCTGGTGCAGGCGGTGCACGCACAATCGCGCGCCTTGCGCGGTTGAAACTGTTGCGCGGCAGGCCGACGCGACAACGCAACTGGTTTCCTCCGAAAAGCAGGTTGCAGCTGTTTGTCAAGCCCAAAAAAGGTGTAGGAGGCCCGACTTATGCACAAAACACGTGCTGCACTGCGCAAGATTATCTGAAGCAGCTCGTTCTTTGCTCCTAAACCAGTAGCGCCCGTAAGTCGTTGATTTATATAGGATTTGAACTTTGCTTTTTTTGAGGGCAATCCAGTCAGACGCTTGATTTTCAAGGCTCCGCAGCGTGTCGAGCCCGGTTGTCAACAAAGTTATCCACAGAAACTCTGGATGGCGCCCAAAGCACTGAAAAATCAACGACTTAAGTGGTTTTGCTCAAAGTCGCATTAACAAACCTTGCCAACGAGGACGCCCATCTCCACCGCCAGCCCGACCCCGGAAACGGCAGCCACTTCGCCGGGCAGCCCCGCCGCGCCGGCGAGCGCGCCCGCCACGATGGCCTGGCGGCTCGACATCGCCGTGCAGACACCGGCGCATGCCGCGCTCGGCGACCTGCTGAGCTATGCCGGCTCGGCACCGCTCGCGCCCGGCACGCTGGTGCGGGTGCCGCTGGGCCGGCGCGAGGTGCTGGGCGTGGTCTGGAACGAGCCCAGCTCGCTGGACGGCGCCGCGCCCGACATGGCGCTCAAGCCCGTGGGCGCGGCGCTCGACGCGCTGGCACCGCTGGGCGAAGCCTGGCGCGACCTGGTCGCCTTTGCCGCGCGCTACTACCAGCGTTCGATCGGCGAAATCGCGCTGGCCGCCTTGCCGCCGCAATTGCGCGACCTCACGACGACCCAGCTGGCCCGCCGGCTCAAGCGCAAGACGACGATCGGGCCGGTGGCCGAAACGGCCGAAGCCGCCAACCTGATCGCGCTGAGCCCGGAGCAGACAGCCGCGCTGGCCCGCATCGAAGCTGAAACGGGCACCTTCCTGCTGGTCGGCAGCACCGGCAGCGGCAAGACCGAGGTCTACCTGCGCTGCGTGGCCGATTTGCTCGCGGGCGATGCCGCCGCCCAGGCGCTGGTGATGGTGCCCGAGATCAACCTGACGCCGCAGCTCGAAGCGCGCTTCAAGGCGCGTTTCGGCGACGACGCGGTGGTGTCGCTGCACAGCGGCATGACCAACCCGCAGCGGCTCGCAAGCTGGCTCGCGGCGCACAGCGGCGCGGCGCGCATCGTGCTGGGCACGCGCATGGCGGTGTTCGCGTCGATGCCGGGGCTGAAGCTCGTCGTGGTCGACGAGGAGCACGACCCCAGCTACAAGCAGCAGGAAGGCGCGCGGTATTCGGCGCGCGACCTCGCCGTATGGCGCGGCCAGCGCGAGGGCGCGAAAGTGATCCTGGGCTCGGCCACACCCTCGCTCGAAAGCTGGCACCAGAGCCGTCCCGCCGAGGGCGAAGACCCGGGCGGGCGCTACGTGCGGCTCGCCATGCCCTCGCGCATCGGCGCGGGCGAGCTGCCCGCGGTGCGGCTGGTCGACATGAACCTGCAGCCGCCCAAGACCGTGCTCTCGGGCGCGCTGCTCGACGCCATCGGCCAGCGCATCGCGCGCGGAGAGCAAAGCATGGTGTTCCTGAACCGCCGCGGCTACGCGCCGGTGCTGGCCTGCGCCGATTGCGGATGGAAGAGCGAATGCCCGCACTGCAGCGCCTACCGGGTGTTCCACAAGATCGACCGCACGCTGCGCTGCCACCACTGCGGCTTCACCGAGCGCGTGCCGCGCGCCTGCCCCGCCTGCGGCAACCCCGACATCGCGCCGGTCGGCCGCGGCACCGAGCGTCTCGAGGAGCACCTGGCCGAACTGTTCACCGCGGTGAAGCGCCCCGACGGCAGCGCCGTGCGCATTGCGCGCATCGACGCCGACAGCACCAAGAAGCAGGGCGCGCTCGAATCGCAGCTCGCGGCTGTGCACTCGGGCGAGGTCGATGTGCTGGTCGGCACGCAGATGATCGCCAAGGGGCACGACTTCCGGCGCATCACGCTGGTGGCCGCTGTGAACCCCGACGGCGCACTGTTCTCCAGCGACTTTCGCGCGCCCGAGCGGCTGTTCAGCCTGCTGATGCAGTCGGCCGGCCGCGCGGGCCGCGACGCCGCCTACCTGGCGGCGCAAGGTGCCACGGCCGAAATGTGGATCCAGACGCACCATGCGCCGCACCCGCTCTTTGCCGCCCTCCGAAAGCACGATTACGCGGCCTTCGCGCGGCAGCAACTCGAGGAACGCGCGGCCGCCGGCATGCCGCCGTTCGCGTTCCAGGCGCTGCTGCGGGCCGATGCGCGCACGCAGGAGGCCGCGCAGGCGTTCCTGAATGCGGCGAGCGCCGCGGCGGACGAACTCGAAGGCGCCGACCGCGTCGTGCGCTATCCCGCGGTGCCGCTGGCCATTCAGCGCGTGGCCAACGTGGAGCGGGCGCAGATGCTGATCGAGAGCCCTTCGCGCGCTGCGCTGCAACGCCTGCTGGCCGCTTGGCAACCGTTGCTGCACGCGTTGCGGCGCACGCCCGAAGGCAAGGGCGTGATCCGCTGGCTGGTCGACGTCGATCCGCACAGCATTTGAGGCGGCCTCGTACCGAGGCCGGCCTTTGTCAGTGGTGCAGGCCCGCGGGCTCCTTGCCCATGTCGACGTAGCGCAGCTCGCTGCTGCGCCGCCGAGCGATGCTTCCAGGCCATGCGAACACCACCAGGCTCAAGGCGCCCAACGCGAGCGACGTGGCGGTGCCGAGGGTGTCGGCGTGCCACAACCAGCCCACGCTGGCGACCCAGGCCAGCCACAGCAGAATACGAACAAGTATTGCCATAGTGCCCCCATACATACTTTGATTTGCAAACACTTTAGCAGTGTTTTGAAAACACAAGCACTCATCTGGAGTGATAGCGATAGCTATGGCTTATGGCCTACACGGGAATCAGAAATAATCTGAAAAAGCGGTTGACTGCATGCCCGTCAGCTATTCAAGCTGTCACAGCGCGGGCCCGTTCCGGCGTCGCGCGTCAAGCAAGAACGCTGGTCGCCAGGGGTTGCCGTGAAACTGCCTTCATCTCTCGGTTGGGCTCTTTTTTTCGCATGTTTCGCGTGCTCGGCGGCTGAACTCGAACTGCAGGGCAGCCGGCTGGTGGTGTCGGGCATGCTCGACGGCACGGCCATCAAGACCTTTACCGAGCATCTGGACAAAGGCACGGTGCGCACCGTGGTGTTCGAGGACTCGTTCGGCGGTACCGCCGAGGCCGCCGGCGCCTTTGCCGACGCCATCCGCTCGAGCGGCGTGGAAACCGAAATTCGCGGCCAGTGCCTGGCCGCCTGCGCCTACGCCTTTCTCGCCGGCAAGACACATCGTTTCGGTGATGGCTTTCAAGTGAATGGCGTGCTGCTGCCAGTGGCCGCCAAGCCCACCGCCTCTGAACTGGCAATGCGATGGCGCGGCGGCGAAGTTCACAAGACGCTGGCCGAATTCTCGCCCGCCTCCGCCACCAGCGCGCCTCCCGCCGGCACCACCGAACTCGGCGCCGGGGCGGTCAAGGACAACTGGCAGCCCGATCACGGCGTGCTCTTCACGGCCAGCCCTACGCTGTTCGGCCGCATCTACAACGCGTTCTACTGCGACGGCACGCAGGGCCGCGACTTCTCGAAATGCGAACGCCTGTCGGATGCCGATCCGTTCAAGCTCGGTGTACTGACGCCCTGACACCCTGAAGCAGCGGCGCCACGCGGTGGGCCGGTTCAGCGCAGCACGCCCACGGCCAGCGGAAAACTGAAGAAGGTCGCCACCGTCGTCCACAGGATGATGCGTGCAATGCGGCCGTTGTCGGCGCCAAAGCGCTCGGCCAGCATCGACACGTTGCTGGCGCTCGGCAGCGCCGCCACCAGCACGATGACCACCAGCGCCGAAGAAGAGAGCGGCAGCCCGAGCGCGATGGCGCCCTGCCCCAGCGCCCAGACCAAGAGCGGATGCACGAGCAGCTTGACGCCGACCACCGGCAGCACGTCGGCCAGCGGCGCCTTGCGCGGAAGCGCCGACTTCGTTCCCATGGCCGCGGCCACCGCGGCGCTGGCGCCGTGCCCGCGCGCGAGCAAGGCCGAACGCGCCAACACCGCGCCGATGGTGAAAAGCGCCACCGGTGAAGCCGCATCGGCCAGCATGGCCACGGTGCGCTCCACGGGCCCCGGCAAGCGCCACCGCGCAGCCGACAGCAGCACGCCCAGCAGGATCGACCACGGCATCGGATTGACCAGCACACCGCGCAGCGCCTGGCGCGCCGCCTGCCGTGCGCCGCGGTGTCCGGCACCGCCGCCGGCCCCGTCGAGCCGCGACAGCGCAATGCACAGCGACGAGGTCACGACCAGGTCGAAGGCGATGGTGATGATCATCGGCCCCGCCGCCTGCGCGCCCAGCAGCGCCACCAGGAGCGGCACGCCCATGAACCCGGTGTTCGGAAAGGCCGCCACGAGCGCACCGAATGCGCCGTCGTTCCAGCCGATGCGCGGGTTGCGGGTAAAGACGACCACGCCCGCCACCACGGCCAGCGCGCTCACGCCCCAGACCAGTGCCACGCTGCCGTCGAGCAATTGCCCGATCGGGGTTCCGGCACCGAATCGCAACAACATGCAAGGCAGTGCGAAATACAGCACGAAGGTGTTGAGGCCCGGAATTGCGTCGAGCGGCAGGATGCGGGCACGCGCGGCGCCATAGCCGGCGGCGATCAGCGCGAAGAAAGGAAAGGTTACGAGAAATACAGGCAGCACGGCCCGATTGTCGTTGCGTCCCGCATCGTGAACTCTGGAGCGGTTCCAGAAAGCTGCGCCCCGTATCATTGCCCGCTTTGCGCCTGCCGTTCCTCTGCGGCTTTCTGTTCCCACTCCCCATGTCTTCCGGTCTCAATCTCGCGCAACAAGAAGCGGTCAATTACCTGCACGGCCCCTGCCTCGTGCTCGCGGGTGCGGGCTCGGGCAAGACGCGCGTCATCACGCACAAGATCGGCCGGCTCATCCAGGCCGGGCTGGAGCCCAAGCGCATTGCGGCCATCACCTTCACGAACAAGGCCGCGAGCGAAATGCGCGAACGCGCCAAGGGGTTGATCGGGCGCGATGCGCGGAATGTGGTGATCTGCACCTTCCACGCGCTGGGCGTGCGCATGATGCGGGAAGACGGCGCCGTGCTGGGCCTGAAGCCCGCCTTCAGCATTCTCGACAGCGACGACGTCACCAAGATTTTGAAGGACGCGGGCGGCACCACCGACACGGCCACCGCGCGCATCTGGCAGTGGACCATCAGCAAGTGGAAGAACATGGGCCTGAACGCCGCACAGGCCGAGGCCGCCGCGGTGGACGACAACGAGCGCATCACCGCGCGCATCATGGCGCGCTACGAAGAGCGGCTCACGGCGTACCAGAGCGTCGATTTCGACGACCTCATCGGCATGCCGCTCAAGCTGCTGCGCGACTTCGACGAGGTGCGCACCAAGTGGCAATCCACGCTGGGCCACATCCTGGTGGACGAATACCAGGACACCAACGCCACGCAATATGAAGTGCTGAAGGCGCTGGCCGGCGAGCGCGGCCGCTTCACCGCGGTGGGCGACGACGACCAGTCGATCTACGGCTGGCGGGGCGCCACGCTCGACAACCTGCGCAAGCTGCCGGTCGACTATCCGACCCTGAAGGTGATCAAGCTCGAGCAGAACTACCGCTCCACCAGCGCGATTCTTCGGGCGGCCAACAACGTGATCGGCCCCAACCCCAAGCTGTTCCCGAAGACGCTCTTCTCGGAGCTGGGCGAAGGCGAGCCGGTGCGCATCGTCGATGCCGACTCCGAGGCGCACGAGGCCGAGCGCGCGGTGGCGCGCATCGCCAGCCTGCGCGCGGGCGACGTGACCAGTCAGGGCAAGCAGTACAAGGAATTTCGCGACTTCGCCATTCTTTACCGTGCCAACCACCAGGCGCGCGTGTTCGAGCAGGCGCTGCGCAAGGCGCAGATTCCCTACAAGGTGTCGGGCGGCCAGAGCTTTTTCGACCGCGCCGAAATCAAGGACCTGTGCGGCTGGTTCCGCCTGTGGGTCAACAACGACGACGACCCGGCCTTCCTGCGCGCCATCACGACACCCAAGCGCGGCATCGGCCACACCACGCTGGCCAGCCTCGGCACCTTCGCCAGCCAGTACAAGCTGAGCCTGTTCGAGGCGCTCTTCAGCCCGTCGCTGCCGAGCGTGATGCCCAAGCGCACGCTCGAAGGCATTCACGAGTTCGGCCGCTACATCAACGACCTGGAATACCGCGCGCGCCGCACCATGGGCGCTGAGGATTCGCGCACCTTCATGCTCGACTGGCTGAAGGAGATCGACTACGAGAAGCATCTCTACGACGGCGAAGACAGCGAGCAGGCCGCGGCCGCGCGCTGGACCAACGTGCTGGAGTTCGTCGACTGGATGTCGCAGCGCGCCGGCGGCACCATCGACGATGCCTCGGGCGCCGACAACAACGTCGAGACCGAACGCAAGAGCCTGCTCGAAGTGGCGCAGACCATCTCGCTGCTGTCGACCATCAGCGAGCGCGAGCAGGACCAGAACGTGGTCACGCTCTCGACGCTGCATGCCTCCAAGGGCCTCGAGTGGCCGCACGTGATGCTGATCGGTGTGACCGAGGGCCTCCTGCCGTTCAAGCTCGAAGACGACAACGGCCGCCAGTTGAAGGTGAGCGACGAGACGCTGCAGCGGCTGCAGGAAGAACGCCGCCTCATGTACGTGGGCATCACGCGCGCGCAGCGCAGCCTGGCGGTGAGCTGGACCAAGAAGCGCAAGCAGGGCCGCGAGATGGTGCCGTGCGTGCCGAGCCGCTTCATCGCCGAGATGGGCCTGGACAAGACCACGACCCGCGAAGACCCGCGCGAAAAGCTCAAGGCGCTGCGCGCCGAATTCGCGCGCAAGGCGCAGGACAGTGCCGCAGCTGCAGCGGCGGCCGCTTCCGCACCATGAAAGCGGCGGCCGCTCTTCTTTCGCTGGCAGCGCTGTGCAGCGCATGCGCGGGCCCCGCGGCCCAGGGCACAGCCCAGCCCGGGTGCCCCGCCACCGCACGGGATCTGCCCATCGAGGCGCTGTATGGCCCCTGGAAGGCACGCTTCGACGGCCTCCCGGATGCGGCTTCGGTCGTGCTCGACAAGCACCCCGAGTACGCGGGCGTGCGCGGCACCATCACGCGCGCACCGGCCGCTCCATCGGCGGGCGCATCGGTGGCCCAGCTCGCGGGCGACGTGGACGACGAGGGCGTGCTCGCGATCGACGAATCGCTCGACGGGCGCAGCATCAGCGGCGTGTGGTCGGGCACGCTGCAGCCGGACTCCTGCGGCCGCGAGTTCAGGGGCACCTGGCGCAACGCCGCCGACGACAGCACACATCCCTTCACTCTGAAAAAGACGGAACGGACCGCACACCCATGAACGCAATCCATCTACGCACCTCCTTTGCCGCGGGCCTGCTGCTGGCACCCGGCCTCTTCGCGCCGTCATCGGCCAACGCGCAGGCCGTTGACAAACCGCGCAGTCCGCTGGCCGACGCGCAGCTGACCTGGCAGCAATGCGCCGCGCTCGGCAACAGCAACGAAGCCCGGCTGGCCTGCTTCGACCGCTGGGCGCAGCAGCAGACGCTGCCTTCGGTGTCGGTGCCCGTGGCGCCGCCGGTGCTGGCAAGCACGCAGCCCGCGCCGCCGGTGGACGGCTCCATGCCGGCCACCCGCGTGGTGTCGGTCGCCACCAGCGAAGGCTGCCGCGACCGGCAGTATTCGGCGCTGTCGCGCTTCTGGGAGCTCGAGAACGGCACCGACTGCGGCACCTTCACCTTCCGCGGCTACCGTCCGTTGAACGTGTCGGCCTCGGCCGCCACCAGCAAGCCCGATACGCCCACCTCGCCCTCCGAAGGCCACACCGCCTCCCCGGTGGCCTACCAGGCCAACGAAATGCGCATCGGCCTGTCGGTGCGGACCAAGATCGCGCAGGGCCTGCTCACCCAGAACGATCCGATCAAGAAAGACTCGCTCTGGTTTGCGTATTCGCAGCAGTCGACCTGGCAGCTGTTCAACGGTTCGATCTCGCGGCCCTTCCGCACCACCGACCACGAACCCGAGCTGATGTATGTCTACCCGCTCGACTTCAAGCTGCCCGGCGACTGGCGCTGGCGCTATGCGGGCGTGGGCCTGGTGCACCAGTCGAACGGCCAGAGCCTGCCGCTGTCGCGCAGCTGGAACCGCGTCTACCTGATGGGCGGGGCCGAGCTGGACGACCGCTTCAGCATCACCGGACGCATCTGGCAGCGGCTGTCGGAAAGCACGGCGAAGGACGACAACCCCGACATCTCGAACTACATCGGCCGCGCCGAAGTCACGGGCCGCTGGAACTTCAACCGCGACAACACCCTTGCTCTCACGGTGCGCAACAACCTGCGCGACAGCGGCCGCGGCTCGGTCCGGCTCGAGTGGCTCAAGGCCATCGGCGATCCGACCACCAGCAACCTGCGCTTCCATACGCAGCTGTTCCACGGCTATGGCGACACGCTGGTGGACTACAACCGGAAGCGCACGGTGCTGAGCATCGGCCTGAGCCTGGTGGACTTTTAATTCGCTCCGATGAATGCACAGAAAGGTTCGTGTCATGAATGCTGGTGAACTTGCCCCCGTCGACGCCTTGCAGCGCGAGATCATTGCCGCGCTGCATGTCGCACCGGTGTTCGATGCCGCACAGGAGATCGAGCGGCGGATCGGCTTTCTGGCCGGCTACCTGCGCGGCACGGGATTGAAGGCGCTGGTGCTGGGCATCAGCGGCGGCGTCGATTCGCTGGTCGCCGGCTGCCTTGCGCAGCGCGCGGTGGAGCGGCTGCGCGCCGAGGGCCGAGATGCCACGTTCATTGCAATGCGCCTGCCCTACGGCGTGCAGAAGGACGAAGCCGAGGCCCAGCGTTCGCTGGCCGTCATCCGGCCGGACCGCACCCTCACCGTCGACATCCGGCCCGCGGCCGATGGGATGCTCGCCGCGCTGAAGACCGGCGATCTTGTCTTCCGCGACGCAGCCCATGAAGACTTCGTGCTCGGCAACATCAAGGCGCGCCAGCGCATGATCGCGCAGTTCGCGGTGGCCGGCGCGCACGACGGCATCGTCATCGGCACCGACCATGCGGCCGAGGCGTTGATGGGTTTCTTCACCAAGTTCGGCGACGGCGCGGCCGACGTGACACCGCTCACCGGCCTCAGCAAGCGGCGTGTGCGTGCGCTCGCGCAGCAGCTCGGCGCGCCCGATGCGCTGGTGTTCAAGGTGCCCACGGCCGACCTCGAATCGCTCGTGCCGCAAAAGCCCGACGAAGATGCGTTCGGTGTCAGCTACGAGCAGATCGACGACTTTCTCGAAGGCAAGCCCGTGGCCGCCGCGGCGCGCGAGATCATCCTCGCAACGCACCGCAAGAGCGCCCACAAGCGGGCGCTGCCGGTCGAACCGCCGCACCCGGCCTGAGCGTCGGCCTACGCCGTCTTGGAACGGGGCGACTCGAGCAGGCGCTCGAGCAACGCCGAGAGCCTGTCGACGTCCACGGGCTTCGTCAGGTGGGCCCGGAAGCCCGCCTCCAGGCTGGTTTCCCGGTCGCTGGCCTGTCCGTAGCCGGTCACGGCGATCAAGGGCGGCGGGTTGATCATCTCGGCCCGAAGCCGCCGGGCGACTTCATGGCCGTTCAGGTCCGGCAGGCCGATGTCCAGCAGCACGACATCGGGGTCTTGCGCCTTCACGGCTTCGATGGCCGCGAGGCCGCCGTGCGCGACGCTGGACTTGTAGCCCAGCGCCTCCAGCAGCAGCGCCATGGTTTCGGCCGCATCGGTGTTGTCGTCCACCACCAGCACCCGCTGTTCTCCGACCGGCCGGGGCTCCGCCTCGAGCGTGGCCATCGGCGGCTGCGTGGTCTGGAACTGCACCACGAACTCGCTGCCCTCCCCTGGCCTGCCGGTACTGAAGGCACTCACCCGCCCGCCATGCAGCGTGGTCAGCTGCTGCACGAGACTAAGCCCCAGGCCGAGGCCGCCCTGCGTTCTCGCGAGGTTCTGCTCGCCCTGCACGAACAGGTCGAAGATCCGCTGCAAGTCTTTCGGCGGTATGCCGGGCCCGTCGTCGCGCACGCTGATGTCGGCCTCCGTGCCGGCTTCCGAGAGAGAGAGATAGACGTTGCCGCTGTTGTGGGTGAACTTCGCCGCGTTGTGGACCAGATTGCTGACGATCTGGATGACCCGTGCCCTGTCGCCCGAAATCCAGGGGTCGGCCTCCTGGGTCTGCACATGCAAGGTCTGCGACTTGCTCTCGATCAGCGGCCGGATGGCCTCGGTGGCCTCTGCGATGGCATCGCGCAGGCGAACCGGCTTGCTCTCGAGGTGGATCTTGCCGCTCGTGATGCGGCCCACGTCGAGCAGGTCGTCCACCAGCCGGGTCATCTGCCTGAGCTGCCGGCCGATGATGTCGCGGGTATGGGCGATGACCGCCGATTCCGCCTTTTCACGCTTGAGCAGTTCGAGCGCATTCGAGATCGGCGCCAGCGGGTTGCGCAGTTCATGCCCCAGCATGGCGAGGAAGTTCGTCACGCGACGCCCTTCGTCTTCCAGCGCGGTCACGCGGCGCCGCTCCGTCAGGTCGCGCGTGACCTTGGCGAAACCCCGGTGCCGTCCCGTCGCGTCGTGCAGCGCGGTAATGACCACGCTGGCCCAGAACCGGCTGCCGTCCTTCCGGATGCGCCAGCCTTCGTCCTCGAACCGCCCGTCCCGCAGCGCGTTGCGCAGTTCCTGCTCGGGCCAGCCGGCCGCGGCCACTTCGGGCGGATAGAACACGGAGAAGTGCTGCCCGATGATTTCAGAAGCTTCGTAGCCCTTGTTCTTCTGCGCGCCGAGGTTCCAGCTCACGATGTGGCCGCCGGGGTCGAGCATGAAGATCGCATAGTCCTTCACGCCCTCGACCAGCAGCCGGAAGCGCTCCTCGCTCATGCGCAGCATCTCGTCGTGGCGGCGGCGCTCGCTGAGGTCTCTCGCGATCATCGAGAAGCCGCGGACTTCCCCGCCCGTCCCGGTGATCGGCGTGATGACGACGCTGGCCCAGAAGCGCGTGCCGTCGTTGCGCAGGCGCCAGCCTTCTTCTTCCATGTGGCCGGCCTCGCGTGCCACTTGCAGCGCCCGGTCCGGCCGGTTCTGCTCCAGCAGTTCGCTCGGATAGAAAAGGGAAAAGTGCCGTCCGATCGCTTCCGCGGCTTCGTAGCCCTGGAGCTTTCGCGCCCCGTGGTTCCAGCTGATGACGATGCCGCCGGGGTCCAGGACCACAATGGCGTAGTCCGTGACTGCGTCGACCATCAGCCTGAAATCGGCGTCGGTCAGAGTGCGTTGGTTCAGGGGTGCACTCCCACCGCCGTGATCTGCCATTGCTCTTCTTCCTCCAGTGGCCGCGCATCGGTGCAACGGCATGCGGCCCCCGCTTCGGCGGCCGATGCCGACAAGCTTCCGAACCGCAGCGCCACGGGCCTTGTGCCGCGACGGGCGAATGCCGCCAATTTAGGACAGGCGCAGGTACTTTTCGCGTAGGACAAGGCGCAGACCGGACGCGGCGCCCGCCGGATCCCGGGCGGGCTCAGGCGCTGGAAGGCTCCTGGCGCGGCCATGAGGTGCCGCCCGTGGTTTCGGACTTCGACACCGCCATCATGAAACGGTTCTTGCCCTCTTTCTTGGCCGCGTACAACGCCGTGTCGGCGCGTATGAACAAGGATGAAAAATCCTCGTCTTCCTCGGAGAGGGCGACGCCGATGCTGGTCGTCGCCCGCAGGGTGCGGCCCGACAGATGGAAAGCCGGCCGCATTGCGGCCAGTACCTTGGCCGCGACCCCCTGCACCTCGGCCATGCCCGCAACGCCTTCGAGAAGAATCACGAATTCGTCGCCGGCGTAGCGCGCCGCCATGTCGGTCTTGCGCACGCTCTCCTTGAGCCGGCGGCCGAATTCCTTGAGCACCGCGTCGCCGGCCGAATGGCCCAGCGAATCGTTGATCGACTTGAAGTAGTCGATGTCCAGAAACAGCAGGCACACCGGAACCCCCGAGCGGCGGGACCTGGCCATTGCATCGCGCGCATGCTCTTCGAACGACCGGCGGTTCGGCAAGCCCGTGAGTGCATCTTCCCGCGCAAGCGCGTCCAGTTGCTTCTGCTTCTGCTTGAGTTCCGTGACGTCGTTGGCGAGGATATACAGCCCGACGACCTCGCCCTGCGCATTCGTCTGCGGCAGATAGGTGGTCTGCAGGGTTCGTTCGCCGATCAGCAGCCTGGCGGTCTGTTCGAACGACACCACCTCGCCCGCGAAGGCACGCGCCAGAAGCGGCTTGCGCATTTCATAGTGCGCCTCGCCGATGGTCTCCCGGATGTGCCGGTTCATCATCGAAGCCGGCGCCATGCCGAGCCAGGTCTGGTATCTGCCGTTGCAGAAAACCACGCGTTCCTCGAGGTCCAGCTCGGTCATGAGCGCCGGCACGTTGTCGGTCAGTCCGCGCAGGCGCCGCTCGCTCTCGGCGCTGCGCATCTCGGCCTGCTTGCGCTCGGTGATGTCGAAGGTCATTCCATAGAAGCCGCGCACGGTGCCATCGGAACCCAGGTCGGGAATGTAGTGCGACTGGTACCAGTTCTTGTCGATTCCGCGCGCGGGGTCGCCCATTTTCTCGAAGGTGACGGCTTCCCCGGCCAGCACCCGGCGAACATAGGGAGCGACCGCCTCGAAATCTTCGGCGCCGCGCACGTCGGGCAGCGACTGCCCCACCAGTTCGATCCCCTCGAACAGGGCGCGCAAATGCGCATTCACGAACGTGAAACGCAGCGACGCATCCACGTGGGACACCAGCGCGGGCAGGTTGTCCGTGATGGTGCGAACGCGGGTCTCGCCCGCCGCGCGCTCCCGCTCGGCCACCTTCTGGCGCGTGATGTCGAAGGTCATCACGTAGTAGCCCGCCACGCCGTCGGCGCGGATGTCGGGCGCGAGATGGCATTCGAAGAAGCCTTCCTTGCCGTTGCGGTCGTAGGTGCCCTCGGTGCGCGACGGCGTGCCTTGCAGCACCAGCGCGATCTTCGGTACGAGCTGCCGATAGACCGCATCCGGGAGCGACTCCTGCATGGTCATGCGGCCGATATCGGCCTGCGTCCGGCCGCGCATTCCGAGCCCCGCCTTGTTGGCGAAAAGGCAGCGGTTGTCGCGGTCGAAGTAGGCGACGACGGCAGGCAGGTTGTCCGTCACGTCGCGCAGGAATCTTTCGCTCGACTGCACGCGGTCCTGGGACGCCTGGCGCTCCCGCATGAGCGAATCGAAGGCGCGCGAGAGATCGCCGACCTCGTCCCCGGCATGCCCGGAAAATTTCTCCTGCATGGGCGTGTAGTCCGGGAGGGTGCGCGAAACCTGCATGTGTTCGCGGAGGCGGGACAAAGGCGCAAGCTGGGCGCGCACGGTCATGAAGGTGAGCCCGCCCGCCAACAGGGTCAGCAACAGCGCGCCGGCCCATGCGAAGCGTTCGATCTGCTCCACCGGGGCGAAGGCCTCGCTGCGCGGATACATCGCACCCAGCACCCAGTTGGTCTGGCCGATATGCTTGAACGCGTAGAGCGCGTGCACGCCCCTGCGGTTCACCCCTTCGGTCGCTCCTTCGAATCCGGCGACTGCGCGGTCGGTTGCGAAGTTGCGTATGCCGTCGGCGTCGATATGCTGAAGAAGCCGGGACTTGTCGGGGTGGTCGATGATGATGCCGCCGGTGTTCACGATGAACATGTACCCGCTCTTGCCGAATTTCACGCGGGCAAGTTCACCGAGGAAATTGCGTTCGCTGAGCGTGATGAAGGCAGTGATGACATAGGCGATCCGGCCCTGCCGATCGAGCACCGGTTCCGTCATGGCGACTTGCGCCAGCCCGCTGATGCGATTCTTGAAAGGCTGGGAAACAACGCCCGCCCCGGCGGCGATCGTCCGCTGGAAGTAGTCGCGATCCTTGACGTTGATCTTGCCGATCTGCTGCGCGCCGTTCATGTTGGCCACGATCTCGCCGCCGGCATCGACGAAGGCCAGGTTGTCGAAGGCTTCCTTCAGCGAAGACTGATGCTGCACGACAAGGTCTTGCAGCCCTTCCGTGCCGGTGAAATTCTGGCTCTCTACACTGTCGCCGAAAGTCTTGAGCAAGGTGCGTCGGCTCAGGAACTTCTGGTCCACCGCATCGGCGATGTTCGAGATCCGCTCGAACTGCTCGTCGGCAATGGCCGTCTGCATGTCGCGCTTGACGAAGTACAGCGCGGCGCTGGTGATCCCGACCGTGGTGAGCAAGACAATGGCCACCACGCCCGCGGACAAGCGGGCTCGGAGACTGAAACGGCGCAGGTCGAGAACTGGACGCATCGCGTGAACTCGATGGGTCGCCCGCGTCAGTCCGCCATCTCGAGGTCCAGCTGTGCCTCGAACTGGTCGAGCGGCACGGGTTTGCTGAACAGGTAGCCCTGGCACAGCATTTTTCCGTGCGCCTGGAGAAACTCGAACTGCTGCTGCGTCTCGACGCCCTCGGCCACGATTTCGAGCTCCAGGTTCCGGGCCATGCCGATGATCGCCTGGATGATCAACTCGACCTTCGGATCGGTTCCGATGCTCTGCACGAAAAACTTGTCGACCTTGATCTGGTCCAACGGCAATTGCGTCATGTAGGAAAGCGACGAATAACCGGTACCGAAATCGTCCATGGAAAAACGGATGCCCATCGAGGCGAGCAGCTGCATCTTGCTGACCGTTTCCGCCATCTTGTCCTGGAGCAGGCTCTCCGTGAGTTCGAGCTTGAGCTTCGTCGGGTCGGCGCCGGTTCTGCGGAGCACATCGCGGACCCGTTCCGCGAAATCGGCATTGCGGAACTGGCGCGCGCTGACGTTGACCGCCAGCTGCAGGTGCCGGCGCTTCGGATCGTGGTTCCAGCGTCCGAGTTGCGCGCACGCCGTCTCGAGCACCCACATGCCGATGGGCACGATCAGCCCGGTTTCTTCCGCCAGCTCGATGAAGCCGACGGGCGGCACCATGCCACGCTCCGGATGGTGCCAACGGATCAGGACCTCCGCGCCGGCGATATGGCCTTCGGACGTCACCTGGCTCTGGTAGTGCAGGACGAACTGATTGCCCGCCAGCGCCGCGTGCAGCTCGCTCTCCAGCGTTGCGCGGGCCGTGATCGCGGTCTGCATCGCGGCCTCGAAGAAGCGCAATGCATTGCCGCCCGCCGACTTGGCGTAGTACATGGCGATGTCCGCCTGCTTCAGCAGATCTTCCAGCGGCTGGTGCACGGCGCTGAAGACGACGGCCCCGATGCTGCAGGTGCTGTGATATTCGTGGTCCGCGAGCTGGAACGATTCGCTGAGCCCCGCGAGGATGGCTTCGCCCGTCGCGCTGGCCTGCATCGCCGCAACGGCCGGGTCTTCGCTGAGGTTCTCGAGCAGCACCACGAACTCGTCCCCGCCGAGCCGCGCGACCGTGCCGCCATCGCTCAGGTTGTCTTGCAGCCGAACGGCCACCTCCTTCAGCAATGCATCGCCCGTGGCGTGTCCGAGCGCATCGTTGAGTGTCTTGAAATCGTCCAGGTTCAGGAACAGCAGCGCGCCGTACCGCGCGCGGCGGGCATTCGAGTCGACCGCGGCCTGCAGCCGATGGAGCAGGAGCTGCCGGTTCGGCAGGCCCGTCAGGCTGTCATAGAAGGCGAGATGCTCGATCTCGCGGGCGGCCAGCTTGCTTTCGGTGATGTCGCGCAGGATGACGATGAACCGCGCGTCGGCGCCTTCGCCGACCAGCTTGCGCGAAACCGAAATCTCGAACCAGAGCGCGCCTCGGGGCGCCTTGGTTTCGAACTGCCTTCCCGAAGAAAAGCCGAACTCGAATGCATCGCGCAGCGCGACCATGACTTCAGCGGCGGCTTTCGGCGGCAACAGGTCGGACATCAACTTGCCGACCGGCTCTCGCACCTTGATCGAGGGCTTGGGACGGCGCGGCGAATGGAAGCGGTAGCACCGGCCATCGATGCCGGCTTCCAGCAGCACGTCGGGCAGCGCGTCCAGCGTGGCCTGCAATTGCGCCTTGCCTTCGAGAATGTCCGCGAGGTGGCGCCTCCTCTCGGTCACGTTGCGATAGACGCACACCAAGCCACCGTCGGGCGTCGGGCTTTTCACCGCAACGATCGCCTGCCCGTTCGGCAAGGTGAGTTCCTGCTCGCTGTGGGCTTGCAGGTGGCGCGCATTTTGTTCGTCGATGGGCTGGAACGGCACCTGCGGGGCCAGCAGCTTCTCCGCCCAGGGAAAGTAGTCGACGAAGCGGCGGTTCCACGTGACCACCCGGCCGTCGGGGTCGAGCAGCACGAAGCCGTCCGCCATGGATTCGAGCGCCTGGTCCAGCGTGGCCTTGGAGCGCAGCAGGTCCGCCCGGACGCGCCATTGCCGCCACATCTGCGCATGGGCGAAAAAGCTCACGACCAGAATCATCAGCGCAAACGCCAGCGTCGCGCCCAG
This sequence comes from Variovorax paradoxus, assembly GCF_030815855.1. Lineage (NCBI taxonomy): Bacteria > Pseudomonadati > Pseudomonadota > Betaproteobacteria > Burkholderiales > Comamonadaceae > Variovorax > Variovorax paradoxus. The sequence continues at coordinate 4,544,943 of NZ_JAUSXG010000001.1, forward strand.
AATGAAATCGCGCTCGCGGCGCCAATCTTCCAGCGCGGCGTCGAGCGGAATGCTTGCGACGATCAGCAGGTTTCGATGAAGCGTCGGCCTGGCGACGACGATGGCGGGAACGCCGCCGAGCCGCGAGAGCATGCGCCGCGGCTGGCCGTCGCCGGCCTGTTCCGTCAAGGCCGGTTCGATCTTTCGGCCGGCCAGGTCGTCGCGCGGCGGCATGCTGGCCAGCAAGGAGCCGCCCTCGCGCTCCAGCGTGACTTCGAGCCCATCGATATTGGCTCCCTGCGTAAAGATGGTGGTGAGCATCGACACCTGGACTTCGGCAACCGCCACGATCGTGGCGCCGTCTGCGAGCCGAAGCACGCGCGCAAAGTACAGCACCTGCTGCGAGGTCGCCAGGCTGACCGAAGGCGCGCTGATGGACAGCAGGGACCCCGGGCGGTTCAGAACTTCTTTCAGGAAGCCCGGAGGCAGCTGCACCGTCAGCTTCGCTCCTCGCCGGTCGGATGACGCGACCACCGTACCGTCCGGATTCAGGAATGCGACGTACCGGACCAGCAGGCTTTGCCGGACCACGGTTTCGAGCAATTGCGCGGTTCCCGGTTGCGCAATGTCGGCCGCGATGCTGTCTTCGCTGGCGTTCCGCAGGAACTGCCCCATGCCGGCCAGCAGCATGTCCACGGCCAGGAGGCTCCGGTTCAGCGCGGCTTCCGACGTGCCGGCAAAACGCGCGGCCTGGCTCTCGCTGTCGGCAATGGCCTTTTCGTACGTCTGCCACATAGTCAACGCGGCCACCGCAAGGACGGCACCGAGGAACAGCGCCGCAACGCCATAGACGAAGGCGGTGATGCGGCGGGGCAGCGGCTTGTTCACTGGGCGACGGGCGCCTTGATGCCCACGGCGGGGCCGACGGTCTGATCCCAGACCTGTGCACACACGGCCCCGCAGCGCTGCACCCAGCGCGTCAATACGCTCGTGGCGAATATTTCTCGCCTGCGGCGTTCGTCGTTGGAAGAAGGATGTGCCTCGACCATCGCGCCCTTGGTGCCCTTGGTGCATGCCGCAGCACCCGTATTGCATGCGATGCCGTTACCGGTGTCGCGCTCCGATTCGGCCCACACCGCGGCCTCGAGTTTCGGAAGCTCGTTTTTCAACAGATCCTTCAGATCCGGAGGCAGCGCATTCCAGGCGTCCACGTTGGCGCCGAACGCGGCAATGCCCCAGCTGATGGGCATGGTGTAGAGGGCATTGGTGACCTTGTGCAGACCCAGCGTGTTGCCGGACATCGCACCGGTGATGGCGCATTCGGTGTTCTCCGAATTCATGTTGGCCATGAGTTCGGAAAACTCCGTGAAGACCGGCACGGCATCGAGCGCGCGGACGAAATCGGCCTGCGTGCCGCCGGACACGCGAACGCGCCGGCCCGCCAGGTCGGAAAGCTGCTTCATCGGACGCTTGCAGAAGATCACCTGGGGCGGATAGACATACACCGCAAGAAGCTCGACGCCATGGCGCTCGCGCAGCGTCTTTTCGAGATAAGGCCGGAAGGCGGCGATCACCCGCCGCATCGTCGGCATGTCGGGGTTCAGGCCCGCGATGTCCGGCGTACCCAGTTCAGGGTATTCGTTGCTGATCTGGGTCAGCAGCGCGGTGCCGAACGGAATGACGCCCAGCCGCATGAGGTTGAGCATTTCCTGCCCGGGCACGCCTGCCTGATTGAATGGGACGATGCTCGCGCTGTACTTGCCGCCGCTCAGGCGGGCCAGATCGCGGCTCCAGAAGCGTTCTTCGTGAAGCGTGTACTGGCTCACGCTCGCCAGTCCGCCCACGATCCGAAGCCGCGTGGGCGCGGGCTGTTGAGCCTCGCTGTTCAGGGTCGTGAAGGCCAGGACAAGAACGGCAAGACGAGCCCAGAGGGCACATTGCCAAGTGGAAGGTGCTTCGCCGGTCGTCATGCCCCGGATCATGATGCCGATTGTGCCTCCGGTCAGGAATTTTTTACAGAACCGTTCGTTTTCAGTCTCTGCCAACCGGAAAGTCGCGCGCACTCGTTGCGTGCAACGCACAGCGATACCATCGCAAACCCGGACTCGCCGGGTGTCTCATCCAAATTCCAGATCGATGCCAGCGCCCGAACTTTCCAGCCGCCAGCTGCGCGCGTTCACCGCCTTGGCCGAGCAGCGCAACTTCACGCGCGCGGCGCAGACCTGCCATTTGTCGCAGCCCGCTTTCAGCGCGCTGATCCGCACGCTCGAAGACACGCTCGGCGCCCGTCTGTTCGACCGCGACACGCGCAGCGTGCAGCTCACGCCCGAGGGCCGGCTGTTCGAACCCTCGGCGCGCCGCCTGCTGGACGACATGCAGGACGCCGTCGGCGATCTTGCCGACCATGCACAGCGGCGCAAGGGCCGCGTGAGCGTGGCGGCGCTGCCCTCGCTCGCCGCGGGCTGGCTGCCGGCCATCCTGGCCGAGTTCATGCACAAGTGGCCCGGCATCACGGTCGAACTGCACGATGCACTCTCGGATGCCTGCATCGCGCAGTTGCGCAGCCACCAGGCGGACTTCGCGTTGGCAGCCACCGGGGCCGGCGCCGCCGCGGCCAGCGACTTGCGCGGCCGCAAGCTCTGCGACGACCGCTTTCACCTGGTGTGCCGCAAGGACCATCCGCTGGCCGCCGTACCCAGGCTCACGGCAAAGCAGCTGGCGCCCTGGCCTTTCGTCCAGATGGCACGCAACAGCAGCGTGCGCCAGTCGCTCGACGCGGCGCTGCACCCGCTGCGGCTCAACGCGGTGTTCGAGGTCGAACATCTGGCCACCGTGATGGGCCTGGTGGAAGCGGGCATCGGCATCAGCGTGGTGCCGGAGCTCACGCTGTTTCATTTCCGGCGCGAGACCCTGGTGACGCGGCCCCTGCCGCTGCCGAGCCTGACCCGGACCATCTACCTGGTGCAGCGCCGCGAAGGAAGCCTTTCGGTGGCCGCGCAGACGCTGTACGACCTCATTCTTGCGCGGCTGGGCACGCTGGCTTGAGGCCCCTGGCTCTTCGCTCTTGCGGACGGAAAAAGAAAACGGCCCCAAAGGGCCGCCGATCGTGGAAGCAGCCTTGCGGCTGCGAGCCATGAGCTGTTTACTTCTTGGCCTTCTTGGCGGGAGCGGCGGCCTTCTTGGCCGGTGCGGCCTTCTTGGCGACGGGCTTGGCGGCTGCCTTGTCGGCCTTGCGCTTTGCAGCCTTCGGGTCGATGGCGGCCTTGAACGCTGCGCCCGGCACGAACTTCGGCACCTTCTGTGCGGCGATCTTGATCTTGGCGCCGGCTTGCGGGTTGAAGCCGGTGCGCGCGGCGCGAGCCACTTGCTTGAAGGTTCCGAAGCCGATGAGCTGCACGGGGTCGCCCTTCTTCACTGCGGCGATGATGGAACCCGTGACGGTTTCCAGAATACGGGCGGCTTCGGCCTTGCTGACGGTATGGGCGGCGGCGATCTTTTCGACCAGTTCGATACGGTTCACTTGAAAATTTCCTTTGGATTGTTCTCGTCATGTTGCCAATGACGGCGCAATGGCTGAGGCCACTGCAAGCGGCGCGGAGTGTAGCGCACGCGGGCGCCCGGCCTTTGCGTTCAGGCGCTTGCCTTGATGGCATCGGTGAGGAATTGCACGAATGCCTTCCCCGCGTCGGGCAGCGATCGACCCGCCAACGTCTCGACTTCGAGGTGGCGTTCGTTCATCTCGCGGTCTTTCAGCGGAATGGCGACCAGTGCCTTCGACTTCAGCTGCGTGCGGATCGACAACTCGCCGTAGAACGCGATGCTGCCGCCCCCCGCGGCCGCAAAGCTCACGAGCGCATTGGCATGGTTGCTGGACAGGGCCTGCACGTACTGCAACCCCTGCCTGCTGCAGCTGGTGTCGAGCAGTTGCCTGATCGAGCTGTCCTGCGGCGGCAACCCCAGCGGATAGGCCACCACCTGGCGCAGAGACAACTGCCGCTGCGCCGCCAACGGATGGTCGTTGGCCATCACGGCGAGGATCGGGCTCGGGTGGCGCAGCTCGATCTGGATGCCGGGCTCGGGCACTGAACTCAGCGTGATGCCCACGTCCGCTTCGCCGTCGCGGATGCGCCCGGGGATGTCGCTCGGCGAGCAGACCTCGAGATGAAAGCGGATGCCCTCGTGCTTGCGGCGAAAGCGCGAAATCAGCGTGGGCAGGAAGTCGAAGGCAAAGCCTTCGGTGCTCACGATGCGCACGCGCCCGCTGCGCAGCCCGCGCAAGCCCTGAATGTCGCTCGCAACCCGCTCGATGTCCTGCTGCACCCGCTTGGCGTGGGCCGCCAGCAACTCGCCTGCGGCATTGGGCACCATGCCGCGCGCATGGCGGTCGAACAGCAGGGTGTCGAGCTCGCGCTCCAGGCGTGCCACCTGCCGGCTCACGGCGGAGGGCGCCACGTTGAGCTTGAGCGCGGCCTCTTTCACCGAACCGGTTCGCACCACTTCCAGAAAGTACCGGACGGCGGTCTCCTGCAGCGCATGAAGTGCCATGAATTTCCCCCGGGTGCGGCGTTGGCCAACGGACTCGTTGATTGCCGAAACGGCAATCCACAATTCTAAACATTGCGCTTGTAGCAGCGGTCCGGCGCTCCTAGGATGGAATCACGGGCGTCCCGGCGCTTGTCGCTTCCTCGCCTGCTTCCCCGCTGTTCTCCAGGAGTTCTTCATGAAACGCCTTCCCGCACTGGCTCGCATGGTGCTGTTGTCCTGCCTCGGTCTGGCGCCGCTGGCCGCCCTGGCTGCGGAGACGGGGTTCCCGTCGCGCCCGGTCACGCTCGTGATTCCCTTTCCGCCCGGCGGTGCCACCGACGTGAACGGGCGCGTGATCGCCCAGCGCCTGGGCAAGGAACTGGGCCAACCCATCGTCATCGAGAACCGTGCCGGCGCCGGAACGGTGATCGGCGCGAGCTATGTCTCCAAGGCCGCGCCCGACGGCTACACGCTGCTGGTCAGCTCGGGCACCACGTTCACGGTCAACCCCGCGATTCGTACGAATCTTCCGTATGACCCGGTCAAGGGCTTCGACCAGATCGGCCTGGTCGGCCGCGTCGGCCTCATCCTGCTGGCGAACAGCGAAGTGCCGGTGAAGACCGTCAAGCAGTTCGTGGACTACGTGAAGGCGTCGCCCGGAAAGTATTCGTACGCGTCGTACGGCACCGGCACCACGTCGCAGTTCGCGGGAGAAACCATTCTCAATGCCGCGGGATTGAAGATGACGCACGTTCCCTACAAGGGCAGCGCCCCGGCCATGACCGACCTGATGGGCGGGCAGGTCCCGTTCAGCATCGACACGGTGAGCGCCGCCATTCCGCAGCTCAAGAGCGGCAAGATCAAGGCCATTGCGGTGACCACGGCCAAGCGCTCCACCCTGTTGCCCGATGTGCCCACCATGGCCGAGAGCGGCTATCCCGACATCAACATGGACACCTGGCTGGTTGTGTCGGCGCCGAAGGGTTTGCCGGCCGACGTGAAGGCCAAGCTCGAGAAAGCGCTTGCCGCAACCGTCGCCGATGCCGACACCCGCGCCAAGCTGATCGCGCAGGGCCTGGAGCCGGCCTACAGCAACGGCGCCGCCGTGAGCGAATTGATCAACAAGGAACTGCCGCTGATGCGCGCCGTAGCCGCCCGCGCGAACATCACCTCCGATTGAGTGACGCCCCCCGAAGCGCCTTCGGCGCCTCCCCCCAACTGGGGGGCGCACCCGGCGGCCGGGCGAAGCCCGTTCCGCGGGTGCGCTGGACTGGCGCCCTTTTGAACAACCACCGACATGAGCACTCACATCGATTTGATTGAACATTCCGCCGTCGAGCTGCGCCGACTGATCGGCAGCAAGGCGGTCTCGCCGGTCGAGCTTCTGGAGGCTTGCATTGCACAGATCGAACGGGTCAACCCGTTCGTCAATGCCGTGACTGCCACCTGCTTCGATCGCGCAAGGGCCGAAGCCAAGGCCGCTGAAGCCGCCGTGATGCGCGGCGATGCACTGGGCCTGCTGCATGGCCTGCCGCTGGGCGTGAAAGACCTGGAGCCCACCGAGGGCCTGCTCACCACCTGGGGCTCCGCGATCTTCCGCGACCACGTGCCCGAGGAAGACATCGAGCTGGTGGCCCGCCTGCGCAAGGCCGGCGCCATCGTCGCGGGCAAGACCAACGTTCCCGAGATGGGCGCGGGCGCCAATTCGCGCAACGAGGTGTGGGGCGCCACCGGCAATCCGTTCAATCCCAACCTGAATGCCGGAGGCTCCTCCGGCGGCTCGGCGGCGGCCCTGGCGTGCGACATGCTGCCGGTGTGCACCGGCTCCGACACCGGCGGCTCGCTGCGGATTCCGGCCGCCAAGTGCGGCGTGGTGGGCTTTCGGCCCTCGCCGGGCATCGTGCCGAGCGTGCGGAAGCTGCTGGGCTGGACGCCGATTTCCGTCGTCGGCCCCATGGGCCGCACGGTCGAAGACGCCTGCCTGCAAATGGCGGCCTCCGCGGGCATGCATGCGGGCGACCCGCTGAGCTACCCGCTGGACCCGCTGTCCTTTCTCAAACCGATGGACGTCGACCTCAGCAGGCTGCGGGTGGCATGGACCGAAGACTTCGGCGTCTGCGCCGTGGATGACGGCATCCGCGCCACCATGCGCCGGAAGATCGACGCCATGCGGCACCTGTTCAAGTCGTGCGACGAAGTGACGTTCGACCTGGGCGAGGCGCACCGCTGCTTCGACGTGCTGCGCGCCGAAGCCTTCGTGGCCGGCATGCATGCGGCTTACCAGCGCGATCCTTCGAGCCTGGGGCCCAACTCCCGCGCCAACTACGAAATGGGCGCGCAGATGAGCCTGCTCGACAGCGCCTGGGCGCAGGCCGAGCAGACCCGGCTCATCAAGCGGTTCCAGGCGACCTTCGCCGACTACGACCTGATCCTGTCGCCCACCACGCCGGTGTCGCCGTTTCCGTGGACGCAGCTGTACGCGGACAGCATCAACGGCGAGAAGCAGGCCAACTACTACCGCTGGCTGGCACTGACGTACGTCGTCACGCTGACGACGCATCCCGCGCTTTCGCTGCCCTGCGGCACCGATCACGCGGGCATGCCGTTCGGGCTGCAGATCGTGGGTGGCTTCCGCGCCGACCACCAGGTGCTGGGCGCGGCGCATGCCATGGAAATGGCATGCGCCGCCGATGCACAACTGCGCCGCCCGCGCCCCGACCTTTCGGCTTTGCGCATGGCCGAGCCTGCGCTCACATCCATCGTCAAGACACCGCCGGCTTCACGCAGCAGCGGCGCCCCCGCGGCGGCTGCCAGCTCCAGCGTCTCCGCCGTCTGAGAAGGAAGAAAGACCGCGCCGAAAACTGAAAAGCCCTCGGCTCCGAGAAGAACCGAGGGCCTTGGCGCGTGAACGTTCAGCGGCTGGCGGTCGCTGCGCGGTTTCCCGTGGCTGCGACGGAGGCCGCCGGAAAACGGATCAGCGGACGCCCGTTGAGCTCCTGCAGCGTGCGGTTATTGTGGGCGTAGCGCGCGCGGAACTGCGCGATCTGGGCCGGTGCCAGCGACACCGGCGTTTGCAGCACATACCACTCGACGTTTTCCGTCAGCGGCGGCGTGGTCAACGATCCCAGGTAGTGGTAGTAGGCCTTGTCCTTGGGCAGGAGCACCGAGATGTCGGTTGGCGACAACTCGCCATGGCCGTCCTTTTCAAGCGCACCCAAGACCTTGGTTGCCAGCGGATTGGCCGGGCCTTCGCGGTACATGACGCCGACCACGGCCAAGCGGCCGTCGGCGGCGCGGAAGACGAAGTGGCCCTCGAGCGGAAAGTGCTTGCCGTCGAGCGTGTGTTCGCTTTCGGCATGGAAGTGGAACTGCACCAGCTTGAAATGCCGGCCGCGGATCATGGCCTCCGGCCCCTTGGCCTCGACCTCCACCGCATGCCCGTTGTCGACCACGTCGAGCTTCGCGTTGGCGTGGTTCAAGCGGATGTCTTGCGGCTCGAGCGAATCGCCGGGCTTGGCCTCCCGGGTGGGAATATCGATCGGCGACTGGGCGCTGTCGTGAATCGCCTTCCAGCTTTCTTGATGGTCGTAGTCGAGCGTCTGGGCATGAAGCGTCGAGGTCGCGAGCAAAGCAACGCTCAGAAGACAGCGAGAAAAAGCAGGAGACATGGGCAAAGATTCCGGGGGAAGTTGTGAGTGAGATGGGCCGCAGACCCTACGGCAGAGAGCACCGGAGACGCGTGGCAATTCGGGCACCGGCAGAAAAAATCCTGCGCAATGCTCAATATTTGACGCGTTTGTTTTACATCCGGAGGGTGCAGGTCTTTCGGGTGACACCGGGCATCGATGCCGGTCATGCAATGGGCCGCATGACGCTTGACCTTGCCACGATGTCAACCCTCAGACTGGCGATTGTCCGGACAGCAGCCTGACCGGTGGCTGACCGCAGATGCGCCCGCAGCGCGCGCATTTTCATGGGCTCTCATTGGAGATTTCGAATGAACGACACGCGTTCCAACCCGAAAGAACATCACCATTCGCATCACCATTCCCACGAAGGCCATCGTGCGCCGATGACACGAACCGAGCCGGAGGTGACGGCCGGACAGCCCACGGTCTACACCTGTCCGATGCATCCGGAAATCAGGCAGGACCACCCCGGCAACTGCCCCAAGTGCGGCATGACGCTGGAGCCCGAAATGCCGAGCCTCGACGCGGACGAGAAGGAAGATCCCGAGCTGCGCGACTTCAAGCGGCGATTTCTCTGGACGCTGCCGCTCACCGTGGCAGTCACCGTGCTCGCCATGGCGGGCCACAGGCTGCAGTGGTTCGAGATGGCCACGCAAAGCTGGATCGAGCTGGCGCTTTCCGTGCCGATCGTGCTGTGGGCGGGATGGCCGTTCTTCGAGCGTGCGGTGCAGTCGGTCACCAACCGCAGCCCGAACATGTGGACGCTCATCGGCCTGGGCACCGCCGCCGCGTTCGTCTACAGCGTGGTGGCCACCGTGGCACCGGGCGTGTTCCCCGATTCGTTCATGTCGATGGGCCGCGTGGCGGTGTACTTCGAGGCTGCGGCGGTGATCATTTCTCTCACCCTGCTGGGCCAGATTCTGGAACTCAAGGCGCGTTCGCAAACCTCCGCGGCCATCAAGTCGCTGCTCGGCCTTGCGCCCAAGACGGCGCGGCGCATCGGCGCCAATGGCGTGGAGGAAGACGTTCCGATTGCGCATGTGCACGTCGGCGACAAGCTGCGCGTGCGGCCCGGCGAAAAAGTGCCTGTGGACGGCGTGGTGGTCGAGGGCGCGAGCGCGGTCGACGAGTCCATGCTCACGGGCGAGCCGCTGCCCGTGACCAAGCGCGTCGGCGACAAGCTCATCGGCGCCACGCTGAACACGAGCGGGTCACTGGTGATGCAGTCGGAAAAAGTCGGCTCGCAAACCGTGCTCGCGAGCATCGTGCAGATGGTGGCGCAGGCCCAGCGCTCCAGGGCGCCGATGCAGCGCATGGCCGACCACGTGGCCGGCTACTTCGTCATGGCCGTCATCGGCATCGCGCTGGCGACCTTTCTTGCCTGGGGATTCTTCGGGCCGGCGCCGAGCTGGACCCATGGCCTCATCAACGCGGTCGCGGTGCTCATCATTGCCTGCCCCTGCGCGCTCGGCCTGGCCACGCCGATGTCGATCATGGTGGCCACCGGCAAGGCCGCCACTCAAGGCGTGCTGTTCCGCGACGCGGCGGCCATCGAGAACTTCCGCAAGGTCGATGCGCTCATCGTCGACAAGACCGGGACGCTGACCGAAGGCAAGCCGCGCTTCGAACGTGCGGTGTCCCTGCCCGGCTTCACCGAGGACGAGGTGCTGCGCCTCGCCGCCAGCCTGGACCAGGGGAGCGAGCATCCGCTGGCGCACGCCATCGTCGAGGCGGCGCGCGAACGCGGTCTGGCGTTGACCGCGGCAGATGAGTTCGAATCCAGCAGCGGCATCGGCGTGAGCGGCATCGTCGGGGGCAAGAAGCTTGCTCTCGGCAACACCGCGCTGATGGATCAGCTCCGCGTGCCCGTCGACGCGCTCAAGCCCCAGGCCGAAACCCTGCGGGCCGAAGGCGCCAGCGTCATGTTCCTTGCCGCCGACGGCCGGCCTGCGGGCCTGCTCGCCGTGTCCGACCCCGTCAAGGCCACGACCATGGAGGCGCTGGCGGCGCTTAAGGCATCGGGCATGCGCGTGATCATGGCAACGGGCGACGGTCTGACCACGGCACGCGCCGTCGCCTCGCGGCTGGGCATCGACGAGGTGCACGGCGAAGTCAAGCCCGCCGACAAGCTGGCCTTGGTCGAAAAACTGCAGCGCGAAGGCCGCATCGTCGCGATGGCCGGCGACGGCATCAACGATGCACCCGCGCTCGCCAAGGCCGACGTCGGCGTGGCCATGGGTACCGGCACCGACGTGGCGATGAACAGCGCGCAGGTCACGCTGGTGAAGGGCGACTTGCGAGGCATTGCAGAGGCGCGCATCGTCTCCGAAAAAACCATCGCCAACATGAAGCAGAACCTCGGCTTCGCGTTCATCTACAACGCGCTCGGCATACCGCTGGCCGCAGGCGTGCTGTTTCCGTTCACGGGCTGGCTGCTGTCGCCGATGATCGCGGCGCTGGCGATGAGCTTGAGCTCGGCATCGGTGATTGCCAATGCGTTGCGGCTACGCGCCGCAAGCGATGGCGGGAAGTCCAATTGAAGAGTTCACATCGCAAGAGCTACAAATCGAATGCACGGCCCGCAGCATTCGAAAACGGCCTACAGACATTCGCCCCTGGTTTGTGCAAGTTGAGGCAATGACACAACCCATCGAACTCATCATCGAGGAGCCAGCCCTCGGGTCATTTGTCTGGCGCTTGCTCGAAACGGATGCGGACGGAGCGAACCCCAAGGTGCTTCGCGACGCCTTCGATCCGGCGGACACGTATGAAGCCGCGCTGGCATCGGGGCAGCGCGCGCTACAGAGCGAAATTCGCCGGCGCGCCGAGCCTGTCCACGCCCAGAGCGCGTAGCCCGCGCACAGGCCTTACGGCGCCGTGAGGCCGACGGCGCGCATCAGCCAGCGGAAGACCAGTGCCACCGCGAACAGGCTGCCGACGCTGGCCAGCCAGATCGCAAGGAGCCAGCCGAGGCGGCGCATCCACTTGCTGCGGCCGCCGGCGCCGGGCTCAGTGGTAGCCATCGCCGTGCCGCACCTTGCCGCGAAAGACCCAGTAGCTCCACGCGGTGTACATCAGGATCACGGGAATGATCAGCAAGGCGCCGACCAGCGCAAACCCAAGGCTTTGCGGCGGGCCCGCAGCCTGCCAGATGGTGATGCCGGGGGGAACGACGTTCGGCCACAGGCTGATGCCGAGCCCGGTGTAGCCCAGAAAAAGCAGCGCGAGCGTGAGCACGAAGGGCGACGCATGTCCGTCGCCGCGCAGGTCGCGCAGCAGGCGCCACGTGACCAAGGCCACGAGCGTCGGCACCGGTGCAAACCAGAGCAGGTTGGGAAAGCTGAACCACCGCCTGGCAATGGCCTCGTGCGCGAGCGGCGTCCAGATGCTGATCGCGACGATGACGGCCAGCATCAGCCAGGCCAGCGGCCTCGCAAGGCTGCGCATGCGCACCTGCAGCCGGCCTTCGGTCTTCATTACGAGCCAGGTGGCGCCGAGCAGCGCGTAGGCCGCCACCAGCGCGACGCCGGTGAAGAGCGAGAACGGCGATACCCAGTCGAACGGCCCGCCGGCATAGTTGCCGTCTGCCACGGGCATGCCGTTGAGAAAGGCCCCGAGCGTCACGCCCTGGAAGAAGGCCGCGGTGACCGAGCCGCCGATGAAGGCGTGGTCCCACCAGCGCCGCCGGCCCGCCCGCGCCTTGAAGCGGAACTCGAAGGCCACGCCGCGAAACACCAGCCCGATGAGCATGAGGATCAACGGCAGGTAGAACGCGCTGAGGATCACGGCATACGCGAGCGGAAAGGCCGCCAGCAGCCCCGCCCCGCCGAGCACGAGCCAGGTCTCGTTGCCGTCCCACACGGGCGCCACGGTGTTCATCAGCACGTCGCGGTCTTCCTTCGCGGGCAGGAACGGAAACAGGATGCCGATGCCCAGGTCGAAGCCATCCATCACGACGTACATCATGATGCCGAACAGGATGATGACGGCCCAGATGAGTGGAAGATCAATGCCCATCGCGGTCGCCCTCCTTCACTGTTTCGGCACGGCCGTTTGCGGCACCGGCATCGTCGTCTTCAGGCGCGGCGGAGAGAGGACGCATCGGGGTTCGCGTCTCGCCCGGACCGCCCCATGCCGGACGATCGGCTTCGTCTCCTGCCGGCCCCTTGGCGATCAGGCGCAGCCCGTAGGCCGTTCCAGCGCCGAACACGACCAGGTACACGACGACAAAAAGGCCCAGCGTGAAACCGACCTGCCCTGTCGAATGCTGCGGCGACACGGCGTCGGCCGTGCGCATCAGGCCGTAGACGATCCACGGCTGGCGGCCGATCTCGGTGGTGTACCAGCCCGCGAGAATCGCAACCAGCCCCGCCGGAGACATTGCCACCGCAAAGCGCAGAAAGTTCTTCCTGGCGTAGAGACGCCCTCCCCGGCGCAGCCACAAGCCCCAGAAGGCCAGCGCAATCATCAGCACGCCCAGGCCGACCATGGCACGGAAGGTCCAGAACACGATGGTCGAATTGGGCCGGTCTTCGGGCGCGAAGTCCTTGAGCGCGGGAATCTGCCCGTCCCAGCTGTGCGCGAGCAGCAGGCTTCCGGCACGCGGAATTTCCACCGCATAGCGCGTGACTTCGGCAGCCATGTCGGGCCAGCCGAAAAGAATCAGCGGCACGCCTTCGCCTTCGGGCGTGCGCTCCCAGTGCCCTTCGATGGCGGCGAGCTTCGCCGGCTGGTGCTCGAGCGTGTTCAGCCCATGCTGGTCGCCGATGACCGCCTGCAGCGGCGCCGCCGCCAGCAGCATCCACAGCGCCATCGACAGCATCGTGCGCACGCGCGTGTTGTCGTTGCCGCGCAGAAGATGCCACGCCCCCACGCCGCCCACCATCAACGCGGTGGCAAGGTAGGCCGCCGTGACGGTATGCACCAGCCGATAGGGGAAGGACGGGTTGAAGATCACCTTCAGCCAATCGACGGGCACGACGCGGCCATCGATGATTTCATGGCCCTGCGGCGTCTGCATCCAGCTGTTCGACGCAAGGATCCAGGTGGCCGAGATCAGCGTTCCGGCGGCGACCGCGAGCGTCGAGACGAAGTGCAGCGCGGGGCCCACGCGCTCGCGCCCGAAAAGCATCACACCGAGAAAGCCTGCTTCGAGAAAGAACGCGGTCAGCACCTCGTAGGCCAGCAAGGGCCCGGTCACGCCGCCGGCAAAGCGCGAGAAATTGCTCCAGTTGGTGCCGAACTGGTAGGCCATCACCAGGCCCGACACCACGCCCATGCCGAACGCCACGGCAAAGACCTTGATCCAGAACTGGTACAGGTCGATGTACACCTTGCGGCCGGTGCGCAGCCAGAGGCCTTCGAGCACGGCCAGGTAGCTGGCCAGCCCGATGGTGAGCGCCGGAAAGAGGATGTGGAACGAAATCGTGAAGCCGAACTGGATTCGGGCAAGCAAGAGGGCATCCATGCGGCCGTACCTTAGCGTGGCAAGCAAAGCGCCGCAACCACACTACGTAAGATTGGCGCCGCCGAATCCACAGCGACACCAGGAGATATACAGATGCAGAACGGAAGCCTTCCACCCCGCCGCCGCTTTCTCAAGACCGCCGCCAGTTCGGGGCTGGCCGCGTTCGCCGGCGCGGCCGGCGCGCAGTCTTTCGACTTCAAGCCGAATCAGCGCTACCCGGATCCTTCGGTGCTGATACTGGACCCGAGCTTTGCCAGGTACCGCATCTACAGCAGCACCGTCGAGCAGCTGGGCACCGGCATGCGATGGGCGGAAGGGCCGGTGTACTTCCCCGAAGGCGGCTACCTTCTGTGCAGCGACATTCCGAACAACCGGCTCATGAAGTACGACGAGAAGACCGGCAAGTTCACGGTGCACAAGCAGAACGCCAACTACGCCAACGGCAACACGCGCGACCGCCAGGGCCGCCTGATCACCTGCGAGCACTCCGTCACGCGCCGCGTGGTGCGCACCGAGAAGGACGGCCGCATGACGGTGCTGGCCGACAGCCACGAGGGCAAGAAGCTCAACGCGCCCAACGACGTGGTCGTCAGGTCCGACGACACGGTGTGGTTCACCGACCCGACCTTCGGCATCAACGGCGAGTGGGAAGGATCCAGGGCCACGCCGGAGCAGGCGACAACCAACGTCTATCGCATCGCGAAGGACGGCAAGCTCAGCGCCGTGATCACCGACCTCGTGAACCCGAACGGCCTTGCGTTTTCTCCGGACGAGAAGAAGCTCTACGTGGTCGAGTGGAAAGGCACGCCGAACCGCAGCATCTGGAGCTACGACGTTGCCGCAGACGGTGCCAGCGTCTCGAACAAGACGAAGCTCATCGATGCGGACGGCCCGGGCGCGCTCGACGGCTTCCGCGTCGACCGCGACGGCAACCTCTGGTGCGGCTGGGGCTTCAACGGAGCCTTCTCGCCGGAGCCCACCGACGTCGGCGGCGGCATGAAGGCCCACCTGCCGCTCGGAAAGTCGGAGGAGATGGACGGCGTGAAGATCTTCAACCCACAAGGCAAGCCGATCGGCTTCATCCGCCTTCCGGAGCGATGCGCCAATCTCGAGTTCGGCGGGCCGAAGCGCAACCGCCTCTACATGACGAGCAGCCATTCGCTCTATGCGCTCTATGTGGAGGCGCACGGCGCGGTCTGACTGCAACGTCTCTGTAGCGGGCCCTGCCACGCCGGGTCCCGCGCTCTACTTCGGCGCAAGGAATGCGTTCAATGCCCGTACCGTCTCGAGCGGACATTGCTCGGGGAAGAAATGCCCTCCGTCGATCGCCGCGCCCGAGACCGTATCCGCCCAGTGGCGCCAGATGCCCAAAGGTCCGCCGGCGCCGGCGTACCAGTTTTCGAGCGCCGACCCTGCGGCCCATAGCGCGAGCGTCGGACAGGCGATGCGGCGCCCGGCCTGCCGGTCGGCCTTGTCGTGCTCGACATCGAGCGAGGCTGCCGCGCGGTACTCTTCGCATATGGCGTGCACATGCGCCGGGTCCTCGAGCGCGGCGACATAAGCCGCTCGGGCCTTCGACGCGAAACTCGCAGCCTTCGTTCCCCACTGTGTTGCCGCGTCGTCGACGATCGCTTCCGGGGCCGCGGCAATCAAGCGCTCCGGCAGGGGCGCCGGCTGCGCGAGCAGCGACCAGGGCCAGAACGCCAGTGCCAGCCGCGCGTCCGCGCGTTCGAACGCTTCCAGGGTGGGCACGATGTCCAGCACGGCAAGGTGCGTCACGCGTTCCGGGTGATCGAGCGCAAGGCGGTACGCGACTCGCCCGCCCCGGTCATGGCCCGCGACCGCGAAGCGAGCGAAACCCAGTGCGTCCATGAGCTCGACGATATCGGCTGCCATGGCGCGTTTGGAATACGGCGCGTGGTCGGCCGCGGACGCGGGCGTACCGCTGGCGCCATAGCCGCGCAGGTCGGCACACACGACCGTGAACCTCCGGGCAAGCGCAGGCGCCACGCGATGCCACATCACGTGAGTCTGCGGAAACCCGTGCAGCAGGACCAAGGCCGGCCCGTCGCCCTTGCGCCGGATGAAGAGGGTCGTTCCGGCCATCGCCACGGTCTCGGTGGTGAAACCTTCCAGCATGAATGCCAGTATGCGCCGCCACGACAAAGGCCGGGCCGATACGGCATACTCCCACCCCCCAACTCGCCAGAGACCCGCTGAATGGACAAGGAAGTCGACCCCCGCGTACTCACCGTCATCGATGAGATGCGACTGTCAGGACCACGGCTCAGTCCGGTCGAAATCGTCGCCAAGATGGGCGTGTTCGACGCGCGCGACAAGCCGTTCGAATACGCCTGGATGGCAACGGGCGACAACGTCATTGCCACCATCTGGGCGGAGTATGTGAACGTCGGCGCGGGCGGGCGGTGGTTCTACCTCGAGTCGCTCGACACGCAGCATCGCCCGGGCGGCGGCGCGCGAACGGCCAACCAGGTCCAGCGCGCAAAAGACCGCCTGGCATTGCTCAAGCGCACCTTCGACGCGGGCCAGGGTTTCCGGGCCGTGGTGCAGACCAACCGGGTCGCGATTGCCGAACTGGAAAGCAACAAGAGCGCGAAGGTGTCCACGCGCGTGCGCGACGACGCCGAATGGCACGTTGCAAGCTGGGAGCCCGAGCAGCTGCTGGCGGTTCTGGTGCGCGGCCCGCGCGGCTGGATTCCCGATGAAGCCGAGATGCAGGCCGCCAAGGCGCGAGGCGGTGTTCCTGCCGCCGTAGAAGCAGAGCCCGAGGCTGCCACGCCGGCCTCGCAGGAAGAGGTTCAGGCCGCGGCCATGGCGTATGTCATGGGCCACTTCAAAGGCTACGGCTACAACGCCGAGGATGTGACCGGCCAGAACCTCGGCTACAGCATCGAGGTGTCGAACGCGAAAGGCGCCACCCTTCTCAGGGTCGCCGTGAAGGGCACGTCCACGGCAACGCCGAACTTCCGGCTCACGCCCGAAGAAAACGCCTGCGCCGCGCGCGAGCCGCTCTGGCGCCTGCTGGTGGTGGCAGACGCCGGCGGGCCCACCGCCCAGCACAAGATCTACAAGCCTTCGGAGATCGGCCAGGCGCCTGGCTTCGAAGCGTTGGGCTAGACCAGCGCCGCGATCTCCGCGGCACTCAGCGCGCCCTGATAAACGCGGAAATCGTCGAGTCGCCCACGCAGTGCCGGATCGTTCGGATACTGCGAACGGCCGAGGAAATTCCGCGTCGTCTCGCCGAGCTCGAAGGGCGCCAGCGTCATCTGCGCGTTGCTGCCGACCTCTGCGCCGTCGACATACAGCGTGCCGAGCGTGCCCGCCAAGGTCACGGCCACATGCACCCAGCGGCCGGTCGGCAATGGCGAGGCGCCTTCGATCACCTGCTCGTTGTAGCCGTTGACCCTGGAGATCGCGTAGCGAACGGTCCCGGCATTGCTGCGCGGCGTGAGCATCATGTAGCGGCGCGCGCCGGAGCCGAAGTCGAAGACGCGCGACCAGGTCGAAATGCTGTCCAGGTAGACCCAGCATGCGATCGTGAAGTCGGCCGCATCCTTCACCAGGCCCGCGGGCAGGTTGACGTAGTCCGCCGCGCCGCTCAAGGCGACGGCGCCTGCGTCGCGCCCGGCCGTCCATGAAGCGGCGCCCATCAGTCCGCTGGCGGCAAACCGGCCGGTCGCATCGGCGGCCGAAGTCCCCTGCGCTTCGTCGAACTTGAGCTGCATGAGCAGCTCGGCCTTGAGAGCCGCCCTGGCCGCGACCGAGGGCTCGCTTTCCCCGCCCGCATTCACGGCGACCACCACGTAGTGATACACCCCACCCGCAATCGCCGTGGTGTCCGTGAAGGTGAGCGTGTCCGTGATGCCCGAAGTCAGCACGGTGTACGGGCCGCCCGCAGTGGCCGCGCGCTTGACCGAATAGCTCAACGCACCGGTGCTGCCCCACCACGACAACTCCACCTGCGATGCGTGCACCCGCGCGGTGAGCCCGCTCGGCCGCGCAAGCGTGGTGAGCGGATCGCGCGTGAAGGTCAGGGTTCCGAAGCCGAGCTGGTCGCCGTTGTTGCCGTCCGACTCGGGGCGCATCTGCACGGCCTGCAGCGCGGTGTAGGGCGTGGCGATGCCCAGCCGGTTGGCATAGTGGTTGTAGACGCTTTCCCAGATGCCACGCCGGTGCCCTTGCCCTCCCGCCGCCAATACGGACTGGGTGCCCTGCCTGTTGATGTTGGTGACGAACGGGACCGTGTAGAAGTCACCGGTGCCGTCGCGAAGATTGGACTTCGCGACGTACTCGGCACCGGCCAGAAAGCGGTTGTTCTCGTAGCCGTAGATGTCGTCGCCCTGGTTCCAGGCCATTTCGCAGAACGCGCCCGCGAGGCCGATGCCCAGCGTGCAGTGCCCCTGGTCGCGGCCGCTTTCCTGCCATTGGCCCAGATAGCCGGGATGCACGTGGTAGACCGCCTGCAGGCCTGCTCCGTTTCCCGCGCCGTTCTTGTAGTAGTTCAAGGCCTCGTCGTAGATGTCCTGGCGGTCGCACAGCACGCCGATCGCCAGGATCGAGCCTATCGTGCACTGGTCCCAGTTGGCCCAGTAGTTGGTGATCTCGGAACCGTTGTGGTTCACGAGGAAGCTGTGGTTGAGCGGATAGAACACCGTCAGCATCATGTTCTGGAAGCGCGCGAAGTCGCTGGCCGCCCAGCCCGGATAGGTCCGCATGATCTCGGCCGCATTCGCGAACTGCTGGCCGTAGATGCCCGCCGCAAGGAAGCGGTCGGCGTTGCCCTCGATCGCTGTCAGCGTGGACGACCACTCGTTGAGGAACTCGACCGCCAGATCGGCATAGCGCGTGTCCTGCGAAACCTTCCAGCGCAATGCGAGCTGGTAGGCGCGCGCGACGTCGATGTAGAACTGCGCGAAGTTCTGGCCCGGGACGTCCCCCCGAATCACCGTGGCCAGCGGACGCGGCTTCGCACCGAGCTGCGCGCGGCCGTTGGATGTCAGTGCGTTCCAGCCGGCAAGCCACGGTTGCGCATTGGCTGCCACCTTGAGGCGCATGCGCTCGAAGTCGGCCTCGGTGTGCAGCAGGCCGGGGTGAACGAACTTTCGCGTTTGCGCCGGAGCGGGCGCCGGCGCGGGCACGTCTTCGGTGCCGGAAGTCGTTGCAGGCGCGGGCGCCACCAGCGAAGTCGAAGCGGTGTCTTGCGGTGCGGCGCCCAGAAGGCCGAGGTTGCCGGCCGCCCCGCCGCCCCCTCCTCCTCCACCGCCTCCACAGGCAGTCGCCCCGAGGGCAACGAGGCTCATCGCGCTCACGCAGAACATGCGGCGATCTAGAGGATTGTTGTTTTCGCTGTCTGAGGAATGCATGTTGTATTGAGGTTCTGTTAAACCTTGTTACAGCAACATGCATGCCAAATGCGAGGATGAACCTTTTCCTATTCGCCGCATGGCCAGAGCGCGCCAAGTTGGTGTCACACATGCGCGAGAAACTCCCGCACATGACAATCGGTGTCACATGCGGGCGTCCGATGCGCTCAGAAATGTCACACCTCGCTTCGCCTCTCCGGCGTCGCTAGAGTTGAAGATTGACGTCGACCTTGGGCATGCCCGGCGCAGATTGCGCGACCACGACGATGCGTTCTTCGAGGCGCTGGAAATGCAGGTCCACGCTCGCACTTCCGACCTGCAGCCGCTGCACGTGCAACTGGTCGATGTCGGCCGGCAAGCGCGGCTGGACGATCTTCACTTCGCGCCGGATGCCGTCCACCTGAAGGCCGAGGCAGGCCTGCAGCAGCATGAAGACCGATCCCGCCGCCCACGCCTGCGGCAGGCAGGCCACTGGGTAGGCAACGGGTGACTGGCCGGGCTGGCGGTCGAAGCCGCAGAACAGTTCGGGCAGTCGCATGCCGAAGTGCGAGGCCGATTCGAACAGGTTGTCGAGGATGCGCACCACGCCGTCGCGTTCGCCGTAGCGCGCGAGGCCGGCCGCACACAACGCGACGTCGTGCGGCCACACCGATCCGTTGTGATACGACATCGGGTTGAAGCGCACCGCCTCGGCGGGCAAGGTGCGAATGCCCCAGCCCGACGCAAAGGCCGGCGACAGCAATTGGCGCCCGACAGACAGCGCCCGCTCATCGCTCGGCAAGCCCGTGAACAGCAGATGCCCCGCATTGGAGGCACGCACGCGGCAAGGCTGGTTGGCGCCGTCGATCGCCAGCGCATAGAACTTCAGATCGCCGAGCCAGAAGCGGCTTTCGACCGCTTCGCGCATGGCCGCCGCGCGCTGGCGCCAACGGCTCGCGCCGGAGTCGCCGCGCCACTCGGCCATGGCAGACATCGCGAGGAAGGCGGCGTAGACATAGCCTTGCACCTCCACGAGCGCAATCGGCCCTTCGGGTGTGCGGCCGTCGGCGTGGAAGATCGAGTCGTGGCTGTCTTTCCACCCCTGGTTGGCGAGGCCGCTGGCTTCGCCGCGCTGGTAGGCAAGCAGGCCGCCGGGGTGGCGCGCCATGTTGCGCTCCATCCACTCGCAGGCCGCGCACAGCGCGGGCCAGATGCGCTCGATGGTGACGCGGTCGGCGGTGCGCTGCGCGTAGGCCCCGGCCAGCGCCACGAACAGCGGCGTGGTGTCGACGCCGCCGTAGTACTGGCCGAAGGGCAGTTCGTCGACCGCGGCCATTTCTCCCTTGCGGGTCTCATGCATGATTTTTCCGGGCTCGGCATCGCGGAAGCTCGACGTCTGGTGCGCCTGCCGCGCCGCAAGAAATTCGAGCACGCCTTGGGCCAGTCTCGGATCGATCCACAGCGTTTCGAAAGCCGTCACGATCGCGTCGCGGCCGAAGGGCGTGGAGAACCACGGAATGCCCGCGTAGGGATACGGACCCGTGGGCAGATCGGTCGTGAGCAGCGCCAGGTCGGCGCGGGAACGATCGAGCCAGGCCTGGAACAACCGCCCCGAAGCCTGCAGGCGCGAACCGCGCCGCTGGCGTGCGCGCATGCGCCATCGCGCGAGCAGCCCGGCTTCGCGAAAGCGCGCGGCGTTGGGCAACGCGGACTCCGTGCCCACTTCAACGTAGAGCGTCCACTCGCCGTGCGCCGCGAGCGGCACCGTGAATTCGGCGGTGCCTGCGTCGAGGCGCTGCGGCGCTTGCGAAAAGTCGATGCAGGCGAGCCGCGTGACCGTGTCCAGCCCCTGGTAGCGCAGCACCACGCCCTGTGGGCCGACCTCCGGCGCGCCGATCTCGCCGCGCCGCGCACGCTGCTGGCCGCGCACCTCGAACATGTCGCGAAAGTCGGCGCCGAACTGCAGCGTGAGCGGCGCCTGCGCCGGCTGGTCGCTGTAGTTGACCAGCCGGATGCGTTCGAACAGCCGCGCGCTCCAGAGGAAGCGCTTGCGCTCCAGGTGGATCACGCCCTGCGGCATCGACGTCGAGCCGAGCACCGGCAGCGGGCGGTTGGTGAGATTCGCGGTGAAGAAGACGTTGTCCTGGCTGACCCCGCTGGACAGCAGCGACGGCCGGCCGCCGTCGAGCCGCAGCACGAACGTCGACAGCATGCGCGTGTCGTCGTGAAAGAGTCCGTCCACACCGCCGCCCACGTCACCATGGCCATCCATCACGAAGTAGGTGTCGCCTTCCTTGAGCACGAACGCGTGCTGCACTGCGCGTTCGGACGCCGGTTCGGACTGTTCGGTAGCGGGCACTTCAACGCTCATCGCTCAGGCCGCCTCCCGGTAAAGACGGTCCTGCGGCGGAAGCACGCCGCCGCCCGTCAGGCGCCGGTATTGCTCCACATAGGCGCTCGCCATCGCATGCGCCGAGAACCGCCTTTCGAACGCCTGGCGCACGCGGCGCCGGTCGAGCCGGCCGATGGCGTGCACCGCCTCGACGGCTTGCGACTCGTCCTCGACGATCAGCCCGCTCACGCCGTGCTCGATCACTTCGGGCACCGAGCCGCAGCGCCATCCGACCACCGGCGTGCCGCAGGCCATGGCCTCGATCATCACGAGGCCGAAGGGCTCCGGCCAGTCGATGGGAAAGAGCAGCGCCCGCGCGCCGCCGAGAAATTTCGCCTTGTCGGCGTCGCCGATTTCTCCGATGAACTCGATCAGCGGGTCGTCGAGCAGCGGCTTTATCTTTTGCGCAAAGTAGCTCGCATCGGCCGCGTCGACCTTGGCCGCGATCTTGAGCGGCAGCCCTGCCCTCTTGGCGATCTCGATCGCGCGGTCGGGCCGCTTCTCGGGCGAGATGCGCCCCAGGAAAGCCAGGTACCCGTCGGGATCCGGCTGGAAGGTGTAGGGCGTTTCGTCCAGCCCGTGGGGAATGGTGGCGAACCAGTTGGCAAACGGCAGCGGCTTGCGCTGGTGGCGCGAGATGGAAACCAGCGGGTAACGGTTCCAGCGCATGTAGGCGCCCGGCAGGTCCGCGATGTCGAGGCGGCCATGCAGCGTCGTGAGCGTGCGGCCCGCGATGTCCTCGAAGAACGGAAAGTGCAGCAGATCGACATGGAAGTGCAGCACGTCGAACTGGTGCGCCTGTCGTCGCACATCGTGAAGCATGCTCAGGTGGCTGGCGAGGTCGGACTTCAGCGGCGCGGGGTCCAGGCGCAGGGCCTGCGCGCGCATCGGTGCCAGCCGGGCCCGGGTCTGCGTGTCCGCGGAAGCGAACAGCGTGACCTCATGGCCTTGGTCGACCAGCGCGTTGGCCAGGTGGGCGACCACCCGTTCGGTGCCGCCGTAAAGCCGCGGAGGAACGGCTTCGTAAAGGGGGGCGATCTGCGCGATCTTCATCGTCAAGACAGTCTCCTCGGAAGGAAATGAATGAACAAGGAACGAGGGCGAAGAAACGGAGGCGCGTGGCTTCCGGGCGGACATTTTGGCGCGCCTGTTTTTTATTTCAAGAGCGCTCGAGAGCGCGGCGCGGCGGCAGCCGCTTGCAGCCGACGCGGGCTTGCTTTAGATTTTTCCCGGTGCAGTGGAGGTCTACCGATGAACATTCTCGAAACCGTTGCCGACCAGTCCGACGCGATGCGGCTGCCGCTCTATGCGGTCACCGTGACGGCCGTGGCGAGTGAAGAAGCGCCGGCGCTGCTGTCGTTGCATTGGCACGGCTTCTTCCGCCAGACGCCCTTGCGGCTGCCCGGACTCGAGTTGCCGGCGCGGCCCATGCCGCAATCGATGGCCCAGTTCGACATGCCCCAGGGTGCGCTCGACGCATTCGACGAACTCGAGCGTTCGCTGCTCGAAGCCGCCTGGCAGCTCGGCGCCTGGGACGTCGAACGGCTGGAGCGGCCCGCATGGTGGCGGCTCGGCGCGCCGGCCACCGAGGTGAGCGACGGCCGCCGCGCCTTCGGCTACTACGAAGACGACGAAACAGACGGCGGCCAGGTCATGGCCGACGCGCCGGACCGCGAGGATCTGATGCGGCTCGCGGCGCACCGCGGCTATCTGCGCTGGCTGTTCCGGCCGCGCAAGCGCGGCATCTGGGCCGAGGTGGAAGATGACGCGGACGACACGCTCGACCGCACCGGCGGGCGCCCCCTGCCCTGCCCCGTGATGCCGCAGCCCCGGCACGCCGATGATTCGGCGCGCCGCACCGTGTACCGGCTGGGCCGTGCCGATCGCATCCTGCTCGATGGCGCCTGAAAAAGATCGTCACAAAAAATCCGCGCCGCGGCCTCTTGAAGCGTCGGCGGCGCGCCCATAGCTCCCGCGCGCCGGCGTTTTCATGCCGGAGGAACGTGAACCGACGTTGCGCCGGCCGCGCCGGCGCAGGTTCGCTTTTTTGATGAACTGCATCGCTTAGGAGATTGAACATGAAACTTCATCCTCTGTACGACCGAGTGATCGTCAAGCGGATCGAACAGCAGCGCAAGACGGCTTCTGGCATCGTGATCCCCGACTCGGCGGCGGAGAAGCCGGAACAGGGCGAGGTGCTCTCGGTCGGCCAAGGCAAGCTGCTCGCGGACGGCACCCTGCGCCCCTTGCACCTGAAAGCCGGCGACCACGTGCTCTTTGCCAAGTATGCGGGCCAGACGGTCAAGGTCGAAGACGACGAACTGCTGGTGATGCGCGAGGACGACGTTCTCGCTGTCGTCGAAACCAGCGAGCGCGGCGGGCTGAAGCGCGTCGCTTGATGATCCGGAAATTCGTTGTGAAAGGAGTGATGAAAAAATGACAGCCAAGGACGTCAGATTCCACGACAACGCCCGCCAGCGCATCGTCGCGGGCGTCAACATCCTTGCCGACGCGGTGAAGGTCACGCTCGGACCCAAGGGCCGCAACGTGCTGCTCGAACGCAGCTTCGGCGCCCCCACCATCACCAAGGACGGCGTGTCCGTGGCCAAGGAGATCGAGCTTGCCGACAAGTTCGAGAACATGGGCGCGCAGATCGTGAAGCAGGTCGCCTCCAAGACCGCCGACGTGGCCGGTGACGGCACCACCACCGCCACCGTGCTTGCGCAGGCCATCGTCCAGGAAGGCATGAAGCACGTGGCCTCCGGCATGAACCCGATGGACCTGAAGCGCGGCATCGACAAGGCGACAACCGCGGTGCTCGAAGAACTGCGCAAGCTTTCGAAGCCCATCTCCACCGGCAAGGAGATCGCGCAGGTGGCCGCGCTCTCGGCCAACTCCGACGAGGCCATCGGCAAGATCATTGCCGACGCGATGGAGAAGGTCGGCAAGGAAGGCGTGATCACGGTGGAAGATGGCAAGTCGCTCGAGAACGAACTCGACGTGGTCGAGGGCATGCAGTTCGACCGCGGCTACCTGAGCCCCTACTTCATCAACGACCCCGAGAAGCAGGTGGCGCACCTGGACGATCCGCTCGTGCTGCTGCATGACAAGAAGATCTCCAACATCCGCGAACTGCTGCCGGTGCTCGAGGCGGCTGCGAAGGCCGGCAAGCCGCTCCTGATCGTGGCCGAGGAAGTCGAGGGCGAAGCACTCGCCACCCTGGTGGTCAACTCCATGCGCGGCGTGCTGAAGGTCGCGGCCGTCAAGGCGCCGGGCTTCGGCGACCGCCGCAAGGCGATGCTCGAAGACATCGCCGTGCTCACGGGCGCGACGGTGATCTCGGAAGAAACCGGAAAGCAGCTCGACAAGGCGACGCTCGAGGACCTGGGCCGCGCCAAGCGCGTCGAGGTGCAGAAGGAGAACACCATCATCATCGACGGTGCGGGCGACCAGGCGCGCATCGATGCGCGCGTGAAGTCGATCCAGGCGCAGATCGAGCAGGCCACCAGCGACTACGACCGCGAGAAGCTGCAGGAGCGCGTGGCCAAGCTCGCGGGCGGCGTCGCGGTGATCCGCGTGGGCGCCGCGACCGAGGTCGAGATGAAGGAAAAGAAAGACCGCGTCGACGATGCGCTGCACGCCACGCGCGCGGCCGTCGAGGAAGGCATCGTGCCGGGCGGCGGCGTGGCGCTGCTGCGTGCACGTGCGGCCATCAAGGACCTCAAGGGCGCCAACGCCGACCAGGATGCGGGCATCCGCATCGCGCTGCGCGCGCTCGAAGCGCCGCTGCGCGCCATCGTGGCCAACGCGGGCGTGGAGCCCTCGGTGGTGGTCGCCAAGGTGCTCGAGGGCAAAGGCAACCAAGGCTACGACGCATCGACCGGCGAGTACGGCGACTTGGTGCAGATCGGCGTGGTCGATCCGACCAAGGTCACGCGCACCGCGCTGCAGAACGCGGCATCGATCGCGGGCCTGATCCTCACGACGGACGCGACGGTGGCCGAACTGCCGAAGCCGGCCGAAAAGGCACCGGCGATGCCGGCCGGCGGCATGGACTATTGATGAGTCCGTTGCGCGCTGTGTGAAGCGCAAGGCGGCGCCTCGCAAGGGCGCCGCTTTTTTTTGTTCAGCGCCGCGCACCGCATGCACAGAGCAGCATCGGCTGATTTGGCTCAGACTACGCAGATGCAACCGACGGTGCAGCCGCCAGCACAACGAAAGCGTCCGCGCGCGCTATGGCCGTGCGCCGTGCCGCTGTTGCTGCCGGCATCCTTCGCCGGCGCGCACGCGCCGCAAGCGGCACAATCCACGCCCGCCATCGGGTGGAGCTTCGAGCCGTGGGTACTGGCCTGCCTCGGCGCCAGCCTTCTGCTGTATGTGGCCGGCCTGCTGCGCCTGTGGCGCAAGGCCGGCACCGGCCATGGGGTCGGCAAGGCGCCGGCTGCTTCCTTCGGCGCCGGCTGGCTCGCGCTGGTGCTGGCGCTCGTGTCGCCGCTCGATGCGCTCGGCGGCTTCCTTTTTTCCGCCCACATGGTTCAGCACGAGGTGCTCATGATTCTGGCCGCGCCGCTGCTGGTGATGGGCCGGCCGCTGGCCGTCTGGACCTGGGCGCTGCCCGCCGCATGGCGCGCACGAACCGGTCGCCTGGTGCGGCTGCCGGCAGTGGCCGGAACCTGGAACGTACTGACCTACGCGCCGGTTGCCTGGGCCCTGCACGGCATCGCGCTCTGGGCCTGGCACTTGCCGCCATTGTTCGAAGCCGCGCTGCGCAGTCCGGGCGTCCACACCTTGCAGCACGCGAGCTTCCTTCTCACGGCACTGCTGTTCTGGTGGCCGCCGCTCGGCGGAGCCTCGCGCGCGGGGCACGGCGGTTCGATGCTGTATCTCTTCACGACCATGGTGCACACCGGCGCCCTCGGCGCACTGCTGACGTTCTCGACCGTCCCGTGGTACCCCGCCTATGGAGCGAGCACGCCCGCGCTCGGCTTCGACCTGCTCGAAGACCAGCGGCTCGGCGGGCTGATCATGTGGGTACCCGCCGGGCTCGCCTATCTGGCGGTCGCGCTCGCGGCAGCCGCGCGGCTGCTGCAGGGCGAACCCGCGCGCACGTCCGGCGCCATGCCACGGCCCTAGGGCGGCCACGAGCGTGGCCGCTCATCAGTAGCTGCCGATAGCCTGTCGGCCTGCCGCCCTACAGGCGGCGGGCGTTGCCTTGCTATGTTGCTGATGCCCCCATGTCGGACCGACAGTCGATGCCAAGCCACAACCACACACAGAAGCGAAGCGCGGGATGGGCCGGCCTGTTGATGGGCAGCGTCTTGCAGTGCGCGCTCGCGCTGGCGCAACCCGCCGCTCCGGCGGACGCTCCGCCATCCGGCGAAGGCGAGTGGACCATGGCGGCCCGCGACTACGCAAGCACGCGCTTCAGCCCGCTCACCCAGATCACGAGCGCCAACGTCGCCAGGCTCCAGCCGGCCTTCATCTTCTCGACCGGTGTGGTGCGCGGCCACGAGGCGGCGCCGCTGGTGGTGGGCGGCACGATGTACATCGTCGGCCCCTACCCAAACGTGCTCTTCGCGCTCGACCTCACGAAACCCGGCGCGCCGCTCAAGTGGAAGTTCGAGCCCCGGCCCGATGCCGGCTCGCAAGGCGTTGCATGCTGCGACCTGGTCAGCCGCGGTGCCGCGTATGCCGATGGACGCGTGTTCTTCAACACGCTCGACAACCAGACTCTCGCCGTCGATGCGGCAACCGGCGCCGAACTGTGGCGCGTGAAGCTCGGTGACATCCGCATCGGCGAAACCATGACGATGGCGCCGCTGGTGGTCAAGGGCAAGGTGCTCGTGGGCAACAGCGGCGGCGAGTTCGGCGTGCGCGGCTGGCTCGCGGCGCTCGACGCGGCCACCGGCAAGACCGTGTGGCGCGCGTGGAGCACGGGGCCGGACAGCGACGTGCTGATCGGTGCGCAGTTCAAGCCCTTCTATGCGCAGGACCGCGGCAAGGACCTGGGCGTGAGCTCCTGGCCGCCCGAGGCCTGGAAGATCGGCGGCGGCAACGTGTGGGGCTGGATTTCGTACGACTCCGAGCTCGACCTCATCTACTACGGCACGGCCAACCCCGGGCCTTGGAACCCCGAGCAGCGGCCCGGCGACAACCGCTGGACCGCCGGGCTCTTCGCGCGCCGGCCCGACACCGGCGAGGCGGTCTGGTTCTATCAGTTCAGCCCGCACGACCTGCACGACTACGACGGCGTGAACGAGAACATCCTGATCGACGCCGAGGTGGCCGGCAAGGCGCGCAAGGTGCTGGTCCATCCCGACCGCAACGGCCATGTCTACCTGATGGACCGCACGAACGGCGAGGTGCTGTCGGCGCCGCCGTTCGTCAAGGTGACGACCTCCTCGGGCGTGGACCTGAAGACCGGGCGCCTGCGCTACGACCCGTCCAAGGAGCCGAAGGTCGGCAGGACCGTCCGCGAGATCTGCCCCGCCTCGCCCGGCGCCAAGGACTGGCAGCCCTCGGCGTGGTCGCCGCGCACGCGGCTGGTCTACATCCCGCACCAGAACCTGTGCCAGGACAGCCAGCCCTCCCAGGTGAGCTACATCGCGGGCACGCCCTATGTGGGTGCCGAGACGCGCATGTACTCGGGGCCGGGCGGCCAGCGCGGCCGGTTCACCGCATGGGACCCGGTCGCAGGCAAGGCGGCCTGGTCGAAGGAAGAAAACTTTCCGGTCTGGAGCGGCGCGCTCGCGACGGCGGGCGACGTCGTCTTCTACGGCACGATGGAAGGCTGGTTCAAGGCGCTCGACGCGCGAAGCGGCGCGCTGCTGTGGCAGTACAAGACCGAGTCCGGAATCATCGGCCAGCCGGTGTCCTACCGCGGCCCCGACGGCAAGCAGTACGTGGCGGTGCTGTCGGGCGTGGGCGGCTGGGCCGGCGCGGTGGTCGCGGGCGATCTCGACGCGCGCGACGGCACCGCCGCGCTGGGCTTCGCCAATGCCATGAAAGACCTGTCCGCGGCCACGCGCAAAGGCGGCAAGCTGTATGTCTTCAAGTTGCCCGACTGAGAAGCTCGCTTGCGCAGCGGCCGTTGCCTTGCTTGCGCTGCTCGGCGCGCTGCCGCGGGCCGGCGCACAGGAGCAGGCCGCCGCGGCGCAGCCGGCCGCGCTGCGCGTGTGCGCCGAGCCCGACAACCTGCCCTACTCGCGCGAGGACCAGAGCGGTTTCGAGAACCGCATCGCGCGCCTCTTGGCCGACGACCTGCGTCTGCCGCTGCAGTACGAATGGCTGCCCGACCGGCGCGGCTTCGTGCGCAAGACCCTCGGTGCCAATGCCTGCGACGTGATCATCGGCGTGCCCGCGGGGGACGAACGCGTGCTGACCACGAACCCCTACTACCGCTCGAGCTATGTCTTCGTCCAGCCCGCGGCGAAGGCGGAGAACGCCGGCGCGCTGCGCTCCTTCGACGACGTCCGCCTGCCCGCGCTGCGCATCGGCGTGCAGCTGATCGGCAACGACCTGGCCGCCACGCCGCCCGGCCATGTGCTGGCGCGGCACGATGCGGTGCGCCACGTGGTCGGCTTCACCGTGTTCGGCGAAGGACCGCCCGCGCAACGCATGGTGGACGCGGTGGCGCATGGCCAGCTCGACGCCGCGGTGGTCTGGGGACCGCAGGCGGGCTACTTCGCGGCGCGCACCACGCCGGCGCTTCGGCTCACGCCGGCCGCGGCGCCGGCCGACCCGGACCTGCCCTTCAGCTTCTCGATCGCGATGGGCGTGCGCAAAGGCGATCGTGCGATGAAGGCGCGCCTGGACGACTTTCTTGTGCGGCGCGAGGCCGACATCGGCGGCATTCTCGACGCGTATGCGGTGCCTCGCCTGCCCCCTGCGGGCCCGGAGCGGCCATGACGGCAAGCGCACCGCGCCTTGCAGGCACCGCGCTGCTCGCGCTCGCGGCGGCACTGGCGCTGTGCGCCTGCGAGCGCGAAATGCGCCGCTTCGAGAGCCCGCCCGACAACCGGTCGAGCGCGCGCCCGGAAACACCGAGAACCAGCACGCTGCAACCGGCCGAGGCGCGCAGCGATCCGGTGCGCCTGCCGGCGGGCAACGGCGAAGGCTATGAAGGCAACGCCTACAACGTGGCGCAGGGCAAGCGCCTGTACCGCTGGTACAACTGCGGCGGCTGCCACGCGCAGGGCGGCGGCGGCATGGGGCCGGCGCTCATCGACGACCAGTGGCGCTACGGCAGCGAGCCGGCGCAGATCTTCAACACCATCATGCAGGGGCGGCCGAACGGCATGCCTTCGTTCGGCGGGCACCTGAGCGAAGACCAGGTCTGGCAGATCACCGCCTACGTGCGCTCGATGAGCGGCCAGCTGCGCAAGGACGTCGCCCCCGGCCGCGCCGACAGCCTGCAGGCCAGCGAACCCGAAGCGGCGCGCGACCGTGAGCCGCCCAAGCCGGGAGCCAAATGATGGACGCGCTGCACGACGTGCTCGCCCCCTTCGGCCCGCAGGCCGGCCATGTGCGCGAACTGTGGCTGCTCACGCTGGCCGTGTGCACGGTGGTCTTCGCGGCCGTGCTGGCGGCGTTGCTCATTGCGCTTCTGCGCGCGCCGCGCGCCGGTAGCGTGAGCCCGCCGGACCTGTCGGCGCTGGGCCGGCCCGAGCCCGGCAAGCGGCGCAGCGTGATCGCCGCCGTCGCGGCCTCCACGCTGCTGTTGCTCGCGCTCATCGCGGCGAGCATCTTCACCGACCGGGCGCTCGCCAGGCTTTCCACCGAAGGCGCGTTGCGGCTCGAAGTCACGGCCCATCAATGGTGGTGGGAAGTGCGCTACGTCGAGCCGCAAGTGGCCGACAGCTTCGTCACCGCGAACGAAATCCATGTGCCGACCGGCCGGCCGGTGATCGTCACCCTCAAGGCCGACGACGTGATCCACAGCTTCTGGGTGCCGAGCCTCGCGGGCAAGAAGGACCTGCTTCCGGGCCGCACCACCACGATGAATTTCCGCGCCGACCGCGACGGCGTGTACCGCGGCCAGTGCGCGGAGTTCTGCGGTTCGCAGCACGCGCTGATGGCCTTCTTCGTGGTGGCCGATCCGCCCGAGCGCTACGCCGCATGGGCCGCGGCGCAACGCCGCACGGCCGCCGAACCCGCAGGCGACCAACCGCTGCGCGGCCGCGAGATCTTCATGCGGTCGAGTTGCGCGATGTGCCACGCCATCGACGGCACCACCGCCCAGGCCATGCGCGGCCCGAACCTCACGCACGTCGCGAGCCGCGGCACGCTGGCCGCGGGCGCACTGGCCAACACGCCGGAAGAGCTGAAGCGCTGGATTGCCGACCCCCAGCAGATCAAGCCCGGCACCTACATGCCCGCCACCCAGCTCCCGCCCGAAGAGATGGACGCGCTGGTCGGCTATCTGCAGACGCTGCGCTGACGATGCAACACGCCATGAACCCGCCCGGCCACGCTCCCGCCTCGCGCCTGAAGGACGGCCCCGGACCGGGCTCGCCCGAAGCCGCCGCGCTGGATGCCACCTGGAGCGATCCGCCGGGCCTCCTCGGCTGGCTCGCGGCCGTCAACCATAAGACGATTGCGCGCCGCTTCGTCATCACGACCTTCTGCTTCTTCGTGGCCGGCGGCGCTCTCGCGCTGCTCATGCGGCTGCAACTCGCGCGTCCCGGTTCGAAGCTCGTGGGGCCGGACCTCTACAACCAGCTGTTCACGATGCACGGCTCGACGATGATGTTTCTCTTCGCCGTGCCCGTGATGCAGGCCGTGGCCGTGTACCTTCTTCCGCTGATGCTCGGCACGCGCAGCATCGCCTTTCCGCGCCTGAACGCCTTCGCCTATTGGATCTTCCTGTTCGGCGGCGTGATGCTCTACGTGGTCTTCGCGCTGGATGCCGGTCCCGACGTGGGCTGGTTTTCGTACGTGCCGCTGGCGGGGCCCGACTATTCGCCGGGCAAGCGCGCCGACTTCTGGGCCCAGATGATCACCTTCACCGAGCTGTCGGCAATGCTCGAGGCGATCGTGGTGATCACCACGGTGTTCAAGCTGCGCGCGCCGGGCATGACGCTCAACCGCATTCCGCTGTTCGTGTGGGCCATGCTGGTCACGGCCTTCATGGTGCTGTTCGCCATGCCCTCGGTGATGCTGGCGAGCACCACGCTCATCATGGACCGGCTGGTCGGCACCCACTTCTACAACCCGGCCGAAGGCGGCGACGTGGTGCTGTGGCAGCACCTGTTCTGGTTCTTCGGCCACCCCGAGGTGTACCTGATCTTCCTGCCCGGGCTGGGCTTTCTCTCGGCCATCATTCCGACGTTTGCGCGGCGGCCGATCTACGGCTACACGGCCATGGTGCTGTCGCTGATCGCCACCGCCTTCCTGGCTTTCGGGCTGTGGGTGCATCACATGTTCGCGGTCAACCTGCCGGAACTCGGCAAGAGCTTCTTCACCGCCGCGAGCATGCTGATCGCCATTCCCTCGGCGGTGCAGATCTTCTGCTGGCTTGCCACGCTGTGGAGCGGCAAGCTCGACTTCAAGACGCCGCTGCTCTTCGTGCTCGGCTTCTTCTTCATCCTCGTGCTGGGCGGCATGACCGGCATCATGCTGGCCTCGGTGCCGCTCGATCTGCAGGTGCACGACAGCTATTTCGTCGTGGCGCACCTGCACTACGTGCTCATCGGCGGCGCGGTGTTTCCGCTGTTCGGCGCGTTCTACTACTGGTATCCCAAAGTCACGGGGCGGCTCATGAGCGAGCGCCTCGGGCGCTGGAACTTCTGGCTCTTCTTCATCGGCTTCAACGTGGCCTTCTTCCCGATGCACCTGCTCGGCCTGAAGGGCATGCCGCGCCGGGTCTACACCTACCAGGCGGGGCTGGGCTGGGACACGCTGAACCTGGTCTCGACCATCGGCTCGTTGATCATTGCGGTGTCGGCGTTGCTCTTCGTCGTGAACGCGGTGCGCAGCCTGCGCCGGGGCGCGCCCGCGGGCGCCGACCCCTGGGGCGCCGGCACGCTCGAATGGGCCACCGAGTCGCCGCCGCCGCCCTGCAACTTCCACGCGATTCCGGTGGTGCATGGCCGCGACCCGCTCTGGGAAGCGCCGCGCGCTCGGGCCGAGGACGAGCAGCCGGCCTTCACGCACGTGAGCGGTCTGGCGGCCGATACGCGCGAACTGCTCGCGACCACGGTGCTCGACGCACGGCCCGATCTGCGCGTGAACTTCCCCGATCCCACCATCTGGCCGCTGGTCAGCGCGCTCGCGGTCACGGTGCTCTTCATCGGATCGATCTTCACACCCTGGGCCGTGGTGTGGGGCAGCATTCCGATCGCGATCGCCCTCACGGCCTGGTTCTGGCCCGACCGCGCGGAAACGTCCGTACACCTGAGCCTGGAGCGCAAGCCATGACCCGCCGCGCACTCGACGTCTCGGGCCTGCCGAGCTATGCCTTCAGCCACCGCAGCCTCATGTGGTGGGGCACCTTCGGGCTGATCGCCATCGAAGGCACCCTGTTCGCACTGGCCATCGGCACCTACCTGTATTTGCGCAGCCAGTCCGACGCCTGGCCGATCGGGGCGCCCCCGCCGGATCTGCTGTGGGGCACGGCGAACACGCTGGTTCTTCTGCTCAGCATCTGGCCGAACCAGAAAGCCAAGTGGGCGGCCGAAGCCTGCGACCTGGTGCGGACACGCCGCTGGCTGCTGGTCGGACTCGCGTTCGCCTTGATTTTTCTCGTGCTGCGCTGCTTCGAGTTCGCATCGCTTCACACCCGCTGGGACAGCAACGCCTACGGCTCCATCGTCTGGACGCTGCTCGGCCTGCACACGGTTCACCTGCTCACCGACACCTACGACACGGCGGTGCTCGGCGTGCTTCTCTTCACCGGTCCGATGGAAGGCCAGCGCTTCGTCGACGTGAGCGAGAACGCGCTCTACTGGTATTTCGTCGTGTTCTCGTGGCTGCCGATCTATGCGGTCATCTATGGCGTGCCGCGCCTTCAATGAGAAGAGAACGGGCCATGACGAACTTCAAGGCATCGAAAACATGGCTTGCGCTGCTGGTGGTTCCCGCCTTCGCGCTGCTGTACCAGACGCTGGCCTATGCCGCCGTCCCGGGCGCATGCACGCTGCAGAGCTCGCTGCTGCTGCACGCGTTGAGCCTCGTGGCGCTGCTGGGCTGCCTGGCGCCCACGCTGCTCGCAGCCCACGAGTGGCGTCGCCTCCGCACCGGACTGCACAGCGGCGAAAGCCTGGACAGCGATGCCGCAGCGGCCGCCGTGCGCCAGCGCTTTCTCGCGGCGGCCGCGACCGGGGTGGGCGCGCTCTTCACGCTCGTGGTGGCATCGCAGTGGTTCGCGGCCTGGGTGCTGTCGCCCTGCCTGCAATGAACCGCGATCAACGGCCGTTGCGCCGGCCGCCAGGTTGCCGGCACTGCCTTCGATCTCAAAGTGTCGGCGGCAGGCGGATCTCGATCGGGTGCGTTTGCTCGTAGCGCTGCTGGCATTCGACGCACCGCGCGGAGGCGGGCATGGCGTCGAGCCTTTCGTTCGGGATCCGCACGCCGCAATCCACGCAGAGACCGAATTCACCGGTGCGCAGGCGCTCGCGGGCGGCATCGATGTCCCGCAGTTCGGCGACATCGCGGTCCATCTCCGCGTGGCGCACCGCTTCGCGGAGCCGCTCCTCGGCAACGTCCACCGTGTCCGGCACTTGCACGTGCGGGGTTCGGGTCGGAGCCTCGGCCTCGTCGGCCTTGGCGGTCCTCAATTCAGACTCGAGTTCGGCCGCTCGCTCGTCGAGCTTGCGGTGCCACTTTTCCGTGTTCTTCATCATGCCGGAGTGACTGGCAAGCGGCATGCCCGCCGCGGCGCCATTCCGGCGCGCAGGGCCGATCCGCATGCGCTTCGGCTGGCCTCAATCGAACATGCGATGCTTGGCCCAACCCCTTTTGCAGCAACTTCGACCCCGAACTGACTTGCAGCATCTCGACGCCCTTCTTCTGGCCGCCTTGCGCGCCGCGCCGCGCAGATACCGGATGCCGCCCTTGCCGGCCGATGCCGACGCGGCCGCGGCGAGCAGCGCGGACACGGCGCTCGCCTTTGCGATCGAGGCTGTACGCATCGCGAAGGAGGAACGGCGCTTGCCGCCGCCGGCGCCTGTGCAGGCACTTTTCACCCAGGCGCTGGCGCGGCTGATTCACGAGGCGCTTGCACCCGCAGGCGGCGACCCGAGGTTCCAGGCGATGGTGATGCAAGCGCAGGATCCAGTGGTTCACGAGCATGTGCACCTGTCGAGGCAGCGCAAGGCCGATCTGCGTGCGATCGCGGCCGCGACGAACGCCATCGCCCATCCGGGCAAATTGCGGACGATGGCGCCCGGTGAGGTGCGCGAGGCACTGGCCCGGCTGCACGAGTTGGCGGCGGCGGGCGCATGGGAAGACCTTGCGCGCTCCATCGATCGGTTGCTCGGACAGAAACCCTTCCAACAGGAAAATCTGCATCTGGCACTCGAGGCCATTCTTTCCAACCCCGCGCTGGAACGGCTGGTACGCGGCAACCAGCTGCTGCGCCTCGAAGCCGTGCAACGCTACCAGGCGCTTTGCGAACAGCACGGTCCGGCCGCGGGAAGCGACGCCGCGGCCGCCCAGGGGCGTGCATCGGCACGACAGGGTGACATGGCAGAGCAAGCCGGCGTGCAGGCGTTTCGCAAGATCGCGGATGCGTTGAACCAGCGCGCGGAAGGCAGCGCCAGCTACCGCGTCGTGCGCAGCCTCCGAACGCCGGGTGGTTTTCCCGGAGACGCGAGCAAGGCCAAAGAGGAATGGGACGCCGCGATCGTGCGTAGCGACGCACACGGTGCGGCCGAACTCGTTCTGCTTGCGGAGATCAAGGCATCTCCCGCAGCCGTCACATCCGACTTCCCGCGCCTGCTGCGCGGCCTGCGGCGACTGGCACAGGCGCGCGCGGAAGAGACCTACGCCTTTGCATCGGCCGACGGCGAAACACGCGTTCCCGGAGCGTCGCTGCAGAGGCTCCGCCCGGACGGCCACGCGTTGCCGCCGCACGTGATCTATTGCTGCCCGGCACCGCCCGAATCGCTGCCGCAGCCAGTGAGTGCCGCGAGCAAGGCCGTGCTTCTCGCCGAGCCCGCAAGCCTCGCCTTCGCGCACCGGCTCGCACGCGGCGAAGCGCCGTCGCACGCATTGCTGGCCCCCGTGTGGGAAGCCCTTGCGACAGCACCGCGGCTTCGGGCCGCGCTCTACCAGCATGAAACCGCTCGGACGGCGCGCGCGGCAATGCTGCATCCGGACGATGTGCTGGCGTCCGTGGCGCAATGCCTCGCGATCACCGGCGGCACCGCCGACGGCGGCTAGTGTTTGGCGGCGCGCTGCGTGCGAGGAGCTTCCTCGTCCCGAGCGCCCCGAGCGTCACGCTCCCCCGCCTCGGCGGAATTGCCGGCCTCCGGCATCACATAAACGTTGCGCGCCGGAAGGGCGAACTCGACGCCCAGCGCGTCGAACTCGCGCATCATCTGCAGATTGAGGCGTTGCTGCTCGTCCATGTAGAGACCGTAGTCCGGATTCGTCACGAAATAGACGACCTCGAAGTCGAGCGAGCTTTCACCGAAGGCCTGAAAGTGCACACGGTCCAGGCGCAGCGACGGCCGCGACTCGATCAGCCGTTTCACGATGCCGGGAATGGCCTCGAGCTTTTCGGGGTCGCTGCGGTAGCTCATGCCGAACTTGAAAGCGATGCGGCGATCGCCCATGCGGCGATAGTTCTTCACCACCTGCTTGAGCAGGTCGGTGTTGCTGATGACGATCTGCTCGCCGCTCAAGCTGCGCAAGCGCGTCGTCTTGAGGCCGATGTGCTGCACCGTACCCGACAGGTCGCCGATGCCGATGGCGTCGCCCACCTCGAAGGGCTTGTCGACCGCGATCGAAAGCGACGCGAACAGGTCGCCCAGGATGTTCTGCACCGCCAGGGCAATGGCGATGCCGCCCACGCCGAGGCTGGCCACGAACGCGGTGATGTTCACGCCCAGGTTCGACAACACCGCCAACAGCACCACCGCCCACAGCACCGTGCGCAGCGACCACGACAGGAGCACGGCCGACGCACCGACCTGCGTCATGCCAGCCGAGGTGTGGCGCACCTCGTAGCGGCGCAGCCCGAGGCTGACGGCCTTGGTGAACCACAGGCCCGTTTGCAGTGCGAGCGCAATGAACCACAGCTGCCCGACGCGCTGGTTCCAGCGTTCGGAGAGGTCGAGCATGCCCACGCCCACAAGCAGCGCGGCGAGCAGCAGGAACACGCGGTTGGTACTGCCGAACACATCGACCACCATGTCGTCGACATGATTGGCCGTGTGCTGCGCAATCTTGCGCATGCGGCCGATTGCATAGTGCAGCACCAGCCGCATCGCAAGGTAGGCCGCGAGCGCCGCGGCAACGGCCAGCGCAAGGTCGGGCACCGGAAGCCCGAGCAGCGTGGCGTCGGCAAGCGTGCCGAGCTTCCCGTTCATCCGCCGGAGGCCTTCTTCGCACTGAACGCGAGGTGGGAGAGCGTCATGTGGGTTCCTTGAAAAAGCATGTGGCTGTGTGCAAGTAGCTGTGTGTTTCGCGAGCGATGCGTGGGCAGCGGCGCTTTAGGCGTCGCCGACATTCACGGTCACGGTGCCGCTGCCATCGCAATCCGGGCAGCGGCCGCTGCCGACTCGGCCCGAACCGCCGCATCGCGGGCAGATGCCCTCTGCGGTTTGCGGCGTGCCAGGCGCCGCCTCGTCGCCAGGGGCGGCCCTGGCGCGACGAGGGAGATGGAGACGATGGCGTGGGCTTGTTGATATTCTGGGTCATCGAAAAACCCCTGGAGCCCCATCGGACTCTCGTGCAGTGGTCTCAGGCAACCCGCATGCCCGCCTCGTACCTGCGCCCCTCGGTGCGTGCGCGCGCCGGGCACCCGGCTTGCCCGGCCTCTGCCTCGGATGCACAACCTGGCGGCCTCCCGCCCGACCTTGAACTGAGAAAAGATGACGCAAAGCAGAGCCCGACCCCGTGACCATGGCGCGACGCGCGCCGCTGACCGCTCGCAATCGGAAGCACCGGTGTCGGAGGCAGGCGTCGCCCGCACCTACGACCGGCTCGCACCGCTGTACGACACGCTGTTCGGCCAGGTCCTGGAACCCGGCCGCAGGCGCATGGCAAAGGCCGTTCGCACGCTGCAGCCGGCATCGCTGCTCGAGGTCGGCGTCGGCACCGGCCTCGCGCTGGCCGGCTACCCGGCCGATTGCAGGATCGTGGGCATCGACCTGTCGCACGACATGCTCGAACGCGCGCGGGAACGCGCGGCCCGGCTGCCGCAGCACGACATCGCGATCGAGCACATGAACGCCGAGCGCATGCGTTTTCCCGACGCCACCTTCGACTGCGTGACCGTGCCCTATGTGCTGTCCGTCACGCCTCGGCCGGCCGAACTGGTGCGTGAAATCCGCCGGGTGTGCAAACCGGACGGGACCATCGTGGTACTCAACCATTTCAGCGGCAGCAAGCTCTGGTGGCTGCTGGAGCGCGCCGTTCGCTCCGCCGCCGAGCACGTGGGGTTTCGCTCCGACTTCCGCTACGACGAGCAGATACTCTCCCACGACTGGCAGGTGCTCAGCGCCGAACCGGTCAATCTGTTCGGCCTTTCGAAGCTCGTGATGCTGCGCAACCGCAGCCAGGCGTCCAGCAACACCACGGCTGCTGGCAGTGACCGGTAGTCCGCTGGGCTCGCTCATCCTGCTGCATCGCCATGGTGAGTCGTGCGGCAAAACTTGCCGTACGTGCGCCGGCCGAGCGCGGGCGCGGGCGCAGCTTGTGCGTGTCGGCGCTGTCTCTCCTTGCGATCTCTCCTGCGCGCACAAGCGCCGCGTGCCCGCCGAACTAGCTTGGGTCCGATCGAGACAAGACCCTCAGAGACAAGACACTCACTGCCACGCAAGGAGCCGCACCCCATGACCCGCAAACAGATTCATACACCGCACACGGAACATCACGCCCATGCCGGCGAGGCGCCGAAGGACCTGGATTTCGAGCGCTTCACGTCCAGCTTTGCAGCGTGGAAGGAAGCGACCGTGATGTTCGAAGCCGCGGTGCGGCGCATGCGCAGCGGCGACACCGCCGCGCGCGCCGAGGCGCAGGACACGGCGCGCGACCTGGCGCGGCTGCATCATGAGTTCATGGAGTCGTCGCAGCCCTACTTCCAAGCCGCGAAGGAGCATTGAATCGCACCGTCAGTGCTCAGTTCTTCGGGCGAACGTGTATCTCCGGAAACTTGTCGTCGTAGAACGCCATGCGATCTTTCAGTGCCGCGTGTTCGTCGTACGGGTCTTCATACGTCCAGACGGCGTCCTCGAGTTGCCGCTCACCGAGGTTCAGGTGGTAGTAGCTCGCGTGCCCCTTGAACGGGCATTCGGAAGTCGTCGGCGAGCGCGCCAGCTTCTCCATGCTGACGTCGGCGCGCGGAAAGTAGTAGCGCACCGGGGACTTGTCTTCGACGACCTTGATGACGCTTTTCGAACTGGCGAGGATGACGCCTTCGACTTCAACCTCCATCGGCTGTTGAAGCCGCTCTTCCCGCACCTGGTGGTCGGGCCATTTCCGGTGTCCCGGCGATTTTCTCATTTCGCACTCCTGGGTTGGTTGAGATGGCTCTTGAACCAGTCGCGCGCCAAGGAGGAAACGGCGCCGAGCGCGTCCGGCTCCTCGAACAGGTGCGTGGCGCCGGGCACGATCGACAGCCGCTTCTCGCCACGCAGCGCGGCGAGTGCCTGCCAGTTCATGTCGATCACGGGTCCGTCGTTGCCGCCGACGATCAACAGTGTCGGCGCGCGCACGCGCTCCAATGCGGGCCCGGCCAAGTCCGGCCGGCCGCCGCGGGACACCACGGCGTCCACCGAATCGGGCCGCTGCGCCGCCGCCACCAGCGCGGCACCGGCGCCAGTGCTGGCGCCGAAATAGCCGACCCTGAGGCCCGCGGTCTGCTCGTGCACGCGCAGCCAGTCGGTCAGGCCGACGAGCCGGTCGGCCAGCAGCGCGATGTCGAAGCGCAACTCGCGCGTGCGGTCGTCGATGGCCTCTTCGTCGGAGGTCAGGAGGTCGACGAGCATCGTCGCGAGTTTCGCCTCGTTGAGGCGTTCGGCGACCTGGCGGTTGCGCGGGCTGAAGCGGCTGCTTCCGCTCCCATGCGCAAACAGCACGATGCCGCGCGCCGCACCGGGCACGCTCAGATCGGCTTCGAGCGCGGCGGTTCGAACACGGACCCGAAGCGTCCGCCGTTCGATGGATGTCAATGCGGAGTCCAAGCGACTCTCCCGAAGGATGGTTCGTTCCAGGCGCCTCGGCGGGCGCCGGCATGCGGAATGGCCCGAAAGTCATTTCGGGTTTCCTTGCGAGGCATTCGCGTTTCTCTTCGCCTCGCGCATGAGCCACTCTATTTTTTCGCCGTGCGCTTTCTGTAGGGTGATGCTCACATGGGCGTAGGCGAAGCGAACCGTTGCATCTTGAAAAAGACCTGGCGAGCCTCGGCAGGTCGCCGGTCCTTTGTCGGTTGCCGCGTCGTTCAAGCCACAGGCGGCAGGCGATCCAGCAGCTTGTCGAGCGTGATCGGATAGTTCCGCACGCGAACGCCGGTCGCGTTGTAGACGGCGTTGGCCACCGCGGCCGCGACGCCGCACATGCCGAGTTCTCCCACGCCCTTGGCCTTCATGGGCGACGAGATCGGGTCCGTCTCGTCGAGGAAGATCACGTCCTGGTGCGGAATGTCGGCATGCACCGGCACCTCGTAGCCTGCGAGGTCGTGGTTGACGAAGAAGCCGTGCCGCTTGTCGAGCGCCAACTCTTCCATCAGCGCCGCTCCGACGCCCATCGTCATGGCGCCGATCACCTGGCTGCGGGCGGACTTGGGGTTCAGGATGCGGCCGGCGGCACACACGGCAAGCATGCGCCGCACGCGGATCTCGCCGGTGGCGGCATCGACGCCGACCTCCACGAAGTGCGCGCCGAAGGTGGACTGCTGGTACTTCTTGTCGAGGTCGCCGTATTCGATGCCGTCCTCGGCCACGAGGCCGTCCGCGCCGGCCGCCTCGGCGAGCGGCACCACGCGCTCGCCGGCGCGCACCATGCCGTCCGAGAACTCCGCGTCGGCCGCGGCAAAGCCCAGCTTGCTCGCCACGGCCTCGCGCAGCTTCATGCAGGCCGCGTAGACGCCCGAGGTCGAGTTGTTGCCGCCCCACTGCCCGCCGGAGCCGGCGGACACGGGGTAGGCCGAGTCGCCGAGGCGCACGGCCACCTTCTGCAACGGCACGCCCATGGTCTCGGCCGCGGTCTGCGCAATGATCGTGTACGAGCCGGTTCCGATGTCGGTCATGTCGGTTTCGACCGTGACCACGCCCTGGCTGTCCAGGCGCACGCGCGCGGCCGACTTGGTCAGCAGGTTGTTGCGGAATGCCCCCGCGACCCCCATCCCCACGAGCCAGCGGCCGTCGCGCAGTTGCGCTGGCCGCGCGTTGCGCCGGCTCCATTCGAAGCGCTCCGCGCCCGTGCGCAGGCATTCGATGAAGCGGCGCTGGGAGAACGGGCGCTCCGGCTTCTCGGGGTCGACCTGCGTGTCGTTGAGCACGCGAAACTCGACCGGGTCGAGCCCCAGCTTTTCCGCCATTTCGTCCATGGCGATTTCCAGCGCCATCAAGCCCGGCGCTTCGCCGGGCGCGCGCATGGCGTTGCCCTCGGGCAAGTCCAGCACCGCGAGCCGCGTGGTCGTGAGGCGGTTGGCACCGGCGTACAGCAGCCGGGTCTGGTTGACGGCCGTCTCGGCCTGCCCGCCGGGCAGGTCGCCGGACCAGCCCTCGTGCGCGATAGCGGAAATCTTGCCGTCGCGCGCGGCGCCGATGCGGATGCGCTGGATGGTCGCGGGCCGGTGCGTGGTGTTGTTCATCATCAAGGGCCGCTGCAAGGCCACCTTCACCGGCCGTTTCGCTGCCCGGGCGCCGAGCGCGGCAAGCACCGCATCCGCGCGCACGAACAGCTTGCCGCCGAAACCGCCGCCGATGAAGGGCGAGACCAGGCGCACGTTGGCCTTGGGAATGCCGAGCGTCTTGGCCACGTCGCCGACGCCCCAGTCGATCATCTGGTTCGACGTCCAGACGGTGAGCTTGTCGCCCTTCCAGGCCGCGGTCGAGGCGTGCGGTTCCATCATCGCGTGCGACTCGTCCGGGGTCGTGTAGGTCGCATCGAGCTGCACGGGGGCGGCCGCGAACGCACCCGGGAAATCGCCGGTCTTGGTTTGCGGCTCGCCGGAAAACGGATTGGGCTTGGGCATTTGCGCCGCATCCTTTTCAGCGGCAAGGTCGAATCGGCCCGGCGCACGTGTGTACTCGATGCGCATCAGCTGCGCCGCGGCCCGCGCCTCCTCGAAGGTGTGGGCCACGACCACCGCCACCGCCTGGTGGTAGTGGTCGATCTCGGGCCCACCTAGGAGCTTGGCCGTATTGAAGTCGCCCTTGCCGAGCTTGCCTGCATTGCGGGCCGTGACGACGGCGAGCACGCCGGGCGCCGCACGCGCCGCGCGCAGGTCCATCGAGGCGATGCGTCCCTTGGCAATGCCGGCGCCGACCACGTAGCCGTAGGCGGCGTCGGGCGCATCTTCATGGCGCTCGTAGGCATAGCGCGCGGTGCCGGTGGTCTTCATCGGTCCGTCGATCCGATCGGTTGGCTTGCCGATGACCTTCAGCTGGTCGATGGGATTGGTGGTGGCGGGGGTGTCGAACTTCATGATCAGGTCCTCGCTTGCACGATGGCCGCGGCGAGCGTGCGCTCGGCCAGGGGCAATTTGAACGCGTTGTCATGGGTCGGCTGCGCGCCGGCCAGCAGCTGTGTCATCACCGCCCTGGCGCCCTGCGGCATCGCGGCTTCGGCGGCCTCGATGCGCCATGGCTTGTGCGCCACGCCGCCCAGGGCCACCCGGCCGGAGCCGTCGCGCTGCACGATGGCCGCGACGGAAACGAGCGCAAAGGCATAGGAAGCCCGGTCGCGCACCTTGCGGTAGATCTGGGTGCCGCCGGCGGGCCGGGGAAGCGTGACGGCGGTGATCAGTTCGTTGCGCTCCAGTGCCGTTTCGATGTGCGGCGTGTCGCCCGGCAGGCGATGAAAGTCGGCGATCGGAATGACGCGCGTGCGGCCGTCGGGCCGCACGGTTTCGACCCCCGCATCGAGCACGCGCATCGCCACCGCCATGTCGCTCGGATGCGTGGCGATGCAGGCCTTGCTCGAACCGATGACCGCGAGTTGCCGGCTCACGCCGCCGATCGCGCTGCATCCGCTGCCGGGCTGGCGCTTGTTGCACGGCTGGTCCGTGTCGTAGAAGTAAGGGCAGCGGGTGCGCTGCAGCAGGTTGCCCGCGGTCGTCGCCTTGTTGCGCAACTGCCCGGAGGCACCCGCCAGCAGCGCGCGGGACAGCACGCCGTAGTCGCGCCGCACACGCTCGTCGGCGGCCAGGTCGGTGTTGCGCACCATGGCGCCGATGCGCAGTCCGCCTTCGGGCGTCGGCTCGATCTTGTCGAGCGCGAGGCCGTTCACGTCCACCAGGTGCGCCGGCGCTTCGATCTGCAGTTTCATCAGGTCGAGCAGGTTGGTGCCGCCGGCGATGAACTTCGCGCCCGGGTTGCGGGCCACGGCTGCCGCGGCCTGCGCCGGAGATTGCGCCCGCTCGTAGGTAAACGGCTTCATGCTTTGCCTCCCGCCACTTCCGTGATGGCATCGACGATGTTGGAGTAGGCGCCGCAGCGGCAGATGTTGCCGCTCATGCGCTCGCGCAGCTCGTCGGCCGAAAAGACAGGCCGCGCGGTGAGGTCCGAACTCACGTGGCTCGGAACGCCGCGGTTGATTTCATCGAGAACGCCGACGGCCGAGCAGATCTGGCCGGGCGTGCAGTAGCCGCACTGGTAGCCGTCGTGCTTGACGAACGCGGCCTGCAGCGGATGCATGCGCTGGGGCGTGCCCAGCCCTTCGATGGTCGTGACCTGCGCGCCCTCGTGCATCACGGCGAGCGTCAGGCACGAGTTGATGCGGCGGCCGTCGACGATCACCGTGCAGGCGCCGCACTGCCCGTGATCGCAACCTTTTTTCGTACCGGTGAGATGCAGGTGCTCGCGCAGCGCATCGAGCAGGGTGGTGCGCGTGTCGAGCGCCAAGGTGCGGGCCTGCCCGTTGACGTTCAGCGAGAGCTTCGTGGGCGGCACTGTGGCGCCCGAAGCCGCGGCAGGCGCTGCGGCTGCCGGCGCGGGCACGGCTGCCGACGAAGCCGCCGCCGCGGCCGTGGCGCCGGCGATGAGCGCGCCACGCCGGGAGATCAAGGGGGTTGCGGGACTGTCCATGTCAACTCCTGTCATCGTGGGTTCAGGCGTGATGCCCGACACCAGTGTCTTCCGAAGACCCGCCGGGGCGTTTGCCGGATGTGCGCCCGTTCTTGCCTGAAACGACGAACCTGCATCGAAAGACGTCAACGGCGTGCCGGGTGCGAGCTAGACTTTCTGTTGCATTTCGAGAAGCCCTTCCCATGGATGTGCCCCGCTCCACTTCACTGACCGAACCCGCTGCGTTGCCCGAGTTGGCCCGGGCGATCGAACGCTTCGCCCAAAGCGATGGCGATCACATGACGGCGGTTCCCGCGCTCTCGCTGCACCGCCGCGAAAGCGCGACCGCGCCGATGCACTGCATCTACGGGCTGGGCCTGGCCATCGTGGCGCAGGGCCGCAAGCGCGTCTCGCTCGGCGAGGAGGTCTTCGACTACGCGCCCGGGCAGTCGCTGTTGACCACGGTCGACTTGCCGGTGGCCGCGCACGTCACCCGTGCC
This sequence comes from Variovorax paradoxus, assembly GCF_030815855.1. NCBI lineage: Bacteria > Pseudomonadati > Pseudomonadota > Betaproteobacteria > Burkholderiales > Comamonadaceae > Variovorax > Variovorax paradoxus. Next base: position 4,589,254 of record NZ_JAUSXG010000001.1, read on the forward strand.
ACCGGCACCGAGCCCTATCTCGGAATCATGCTGAGGCTGGACGCGCGCACCATCGTGACCACGGCCGCCGAGATGGCGCTGTCCCATCCGGGCAAGGACAACAGCTACCGTGCGATGTCGCTGGGCCAACTCGACCCGCTGCTGCTCGGCGCCGTGACGCGGCTGGTCGAACTGCTGAGCGAACCCGAGCTCATTCCCCGGATCGCTCCCTTGATCGAACAGGAAATCATCGTTCGCCTGCTTGCCGGGCCGCACGGGCCTCAACTGCGGCGGCTGGTGGCGAACGGTTCGGCGGGCCAACAGATTGCGAGGAGCATCAACTGGATCAAGCTGAACTTCACGCAGCCGGTGATCGCGGACGCACTGGCGGCCTCCGCGAACATGAGCCCGTCGACGTTCCGGCATCACTTTCGTACCGTGGCGGGCATGAGCCCCATGCAGTACCTGAAGCAGTTGCGCCTGCAGGAGGCGCGGCAGCTGATGCTGAACGAGGGCATCGATGCCGGCACCGCCGGGGTGCGCGTGGGCTACGAAAGCGCTTCGCAGTTCAGCCGCGAATACGCCCGGCTGTTCGGTGCGCCGCCGCTGCGCGATATCAAGCGGATGCGCGAAGCGGCCTGAACGAGGCGGCCCGAACTCGCCGGGCTTGTTCTTCCATCAGCCTTCGAACCGCCGCAGGCCGTCCAGGTCCACGATGGTGATGCCCTGGTACTCGGTCCGCAGCAGTCCGGCATCGCGCAGCCGTCCCAGTGCCTGGCTGCAGCGCTGGCGGGACACGCCGGCCAATGCGGCCACCTCTTCCTGCGAAATTCTCAGAAAGGTCTCCGTGCCCGGATAGAGCTTGCGGTGAAACAAGCCGGCAATGGACCTCGCCACGCGGCTGTCGACGGGGAGCGCACGCTGCATGGCATAGCTGGTCACGAACTGCTGCAACCGGTCGTTCAGCTGGGCGATCAGGTAGTGGGTGAAACCGACGTTGTGGTGGTAGAGGCCGAAGAAGGTTGCGGCAGGAACCCCCGCCAGCTTGCTGTCGCGCAATGCCACGACGTCGTAGCGGACCGGCTCGCCGCGCAAAACGGACCCTTCGGAAAACCAGGCGCCTTTCGAAAGGCCGGTGAAGGTGATCGCCTGCCCATCGGGCTCGGTGCTGCACATCTTCAACAGCCCTTCGGCCACGCCCCACCAGTATTCGGCGGGAGCCCCTTCCCGAAAGAGGTAGTCGCCCTCGGCCACCTGGCGCCACTGGACGCGCGCCGACACGTCGGCCTGCTCTTGTTCAGGCAGTTGGGCGAACCAGCCGGACGCTTTCAGAAACGGGTCCATCGGGAGAGCATAGCAATGCCGCAAGGTTCATCGCACGACAGGGTCGCGGCTTTCGCTACGCTGGCGCGCGCGTTGCGCCAATGATCTCCCGATGACGACCCTGCGGATTTCTGAAGTTCCGAATCCCACGGTAAAGAAACGGCTGTCGCGATAGAGGCGCGCCGCGATGCTCGAATCGGCGAATCCGGCGGCGCCCATGAGCTGCAGCACGTCGCCCGCGGCCGCGGCCGCCTGCTCGGCGGCAAACATCAGAAGCGCGGTGCCGTCACAAGCGCCCCCTCTGGCGAAGTCACCCGCGGCGCCGGCCGTGTAGGCATAACTGCGCGTCGCGTTGGTTCTCGCCACCATGTCGGCCAGCTTGGACTGGACCAGCTGGAAGTCGGCAATGGGCTGCCCGAACTGCCGCCGCTCGAGGCTGTGCGCCAGGGCCGCATCCATGCAACGCTGCAGCAACCCCAAGGCGCCGCCGCTCGCCACGAAGCGCTCGCGCTCCAGGCCGTCCATCATGACTGCGACACCGCCATCCACCTCGCCGATCACGTCCTCCGCCGACGCGTGGCAGTCGTCGAAGACCACATCGCCGACGGGGCAGCCGCGCAAGCCCATGGTGCCGTGCGCACGGCCCAGGCTCGCGCCCTGCCGTGGGAACTCCAGTGCGAAAGCGGTGAGGCCCTTGCCCTGCGCGCCGCCGCCGGTGCGCGCGTACACCACGAGCACGTCAGCGCATGGCGCATTGGCGATCCATGCCTTGCGGCCGCTCAGTGTGAAGCCGTTGCCACGGCGTGTCGCCATCGTCGCCATGCCGCCGATGGCGTCGGACCCGGCCTCGGGTTCAGTGATGGCCAGGCCACCGATGCGGGAGCCGTTCACCAGCGCTGGCAACAGCCGGGCCTTCTGTTCGTCGGAACCGTAGAGCGCGATCTGGTTGGTGCAGGCATGCGAGTGCACCAGGTACGACAGGCCCACTGCGGCAGAGGCTCGGCTGATCTCTTCCATCACGACGAGATGTTCCAGGTAGCCGAGCCCGGCGCCGCCGAAGCGGGATGGCACCGTGACGCCGAGCAGCCCCGCGTCGCCCAGCTTGGGCCAGAGGTCGGCGGGGAGGGTTCCGGTGCTTTCGATCTCGTCGGCGCGCGGCGCGATTTCGCGGTTCGCAAAGCCATGGGCTTCCTGGCGGATCGCCTGCGCCGCGGGCGGAAGCGGCACGCGCAGCAGCGCCCATCGGGAATCGGCGTCGGCTGCGGCCGTCAATCCGCCGCTCCCACTTGCGCGAGACGCGTGATGGCAGCCTGGCTACCCGCCAGTTCCCGGAGCTTGAACTTCTGGATCTTGCCGGTGCCGGTTTTCGGCAACTCCGTGAACACCACTTTGCGCGGGCACTTGAAGTGCGCCATGCGCTGCCGGGCGAAGGCGACGATCTCTTCTTCGGTGGCGTGCGCACCCGCGCGCAGTTCGATGAACGCGCACGGCACTTCGCCCCACCGCTCGTCAGGCATTGCAACCACTGCCGCATGCAACACCGCGGGATGGCCGTGCAGCAGATCCTCCACTTCGACCGAAGAGATGTTCTCTCCACCCGAGATGATCACGTCCTTGGAGCGGTCGACGATCTGCACGTAGCCGTCCGGGTGCATGACGGCGACGTCCCCGGTGCGAAACCATCCCCCTTCGAAGGCGCGCGCCGTCGCTTCGGAGTTCTTGAGGTAGCCCTTCATGATGGCGTTGCCTCGCAGCATCAGCTCGCCCGGCGTACGGCCGTCGCGAGGCACGGGCACGCAGGTTTCAGGGTCCGCCACTTGCAGCCCCTCGAGCAGCGCCGCACGAGCACCCTGGCGAGCCTGCACGCGCGCGCGGGCGTTCGCATCGAGTTCCGCCCAGCCGATCTGCGGCAAACAGCTCACCGGCGTGCCGAGTGCCTCGGTGATGCCGTAAACGTGATCCACCGCAAAGCCGAGTTCGGTGACCGCCTGCAGCACCGCGGCCGGCGGCGGCGAACCCGCGGTGAGAACCCGAACTGTCCGTCCCTGCGGTGCACGCACGCCCCCTGCCGCCAGCGCGCCCAAGACCACCGGTGCGGCGCAGAAGTGATCCACGCCATGCCGTTCGAGAGCTTCCGCGATCGGCGCGGGCCCGACCCTGCGCAGACAGACATGGGTGCCTGCAGCAGCCGTGATGGCCCAGGTGAAGCACCACCCGTTCGCGTGGAACATCGGAAGCACCCAGAGGTAGACGGGATGGCGGGGCAGCGGCCAGCTCGTCATCTGCAGAACGCTCATCATGAAGGTTCCGCGGTGGCTGGCGACCACGCCTTTGGGGTCTCCCGTCGTACCGGAGGTGTAGTTCAACGCGATGGGCGATTGTTCGTCGTCGGGCCAATGCCCCTCGAAATCTTCGGCGCCTTCGGCCAGCAGGGCTTCGTAGTCGAGTGGCCCGATGGCCGGCGCTGCGGGAGCCAATGCATCGCAGATATCGACCACCAACGGCTTGTCCGCAAGCTGTTCGAGGGCGATGGCAGCCAGCGGCGCGAACTCGCGATCGACCAGCAGGACCTTGGCTTCGCCGTGCCGCAGGATGAAGGCCACGGCATCGGCGTCCAGTCGGACATTGATCGCGTTGATCACGGCGCCTGCCAAAGGAATGCCAAGGTGCGCTTCCAGCATCGCGGGTGTGTTGGGCGCCAGAACCGCAACCACGTCCAGCGGCTGCACGCCGCGCCGGACGAGCGCGCTGGCGAGCTTGAAGCAGCGCGCGCGCGTCTCGGACCAGGTTTGCCGGAACTCGCCGTGCACGATCGCCAATCGATCGGGAAATACCTCGGCCGTTCGGTTGAGAAAGGCGATTGGCGTCAACGGCGCGTGATTTGCCGCACCGCTGCCCAGGCCTTGGGCGAACATCGAGCTGGACATCGAAAGTCTCCTGGAGAGGCGGCCCTCGCTCGAGGGACATGCCTTCATTGGTTGTTTCGCCAATGTCCCACCATGCGAGGCGCTTGTCTGTCGTTGCAATGACAAAGTTCGCCCTCATGGGCGGACTCAACCGGCCGCTCCTACGCTACCGCGTCGATTCGTCTACGGATGCCACGTAGAAACCACTGCCGGCGTCTGCGCCGTAGGGCGGCCGGCGAGTGCGTACGAAAGCTCGTTGGCGGCTTTCATGATCGTCTTGGCATGACCGAGGAGCTTGGCCTTGGGCAGACGATCCGCCGGACCGGAAATGCACACGGAGCCGAGCAGGGCCCAGCGCAAGCCGAACACCGGCGCCGACACCGTTGCCACGTTCTTCTCGCGCTCGCCGATGGAGAAGTGAAAGCCCTTCTTGCGGATGTCCTCGTAGAGCTTTCCGGGTTCGCCCGAGAACGCAAGGATCACCCGCCCGGGCGACCCGAGTTCCAGGGGAAGCATTGCGCCCATGCGCGCGTGATGGCGAATGGGTTGCGGCCCTTCCACACGCGCAAGGCACGTGCGCGAATGGCCTTCGCGCACATAGAACGCCGCGCTCTCTCCCGTGGCCTGCGATAGCGCGAGCAGCATCGGCTCCACCACGTTGTTGGCGTCGAAGCTGGCCTGGTAGCGCGCGCCGAGCCAGCCGGCCGCGGGGCCGAGCCGCCATTCGCCGTCGTCGCGCTGCACCACATAACCCGCCAGCGCCAGCGTGCGAAGCAACCGCAGGATGGTGGTCTTGTGCATGCCGCTGCGCCGTGTCAGTTCGGCCAGCGAAAGCCGCTCGTCCTGCATTCCGAAGGTATCGAGCAGCTGCAGGGCGCGGGTCACCGCCGTAACGCCACCGGCGGTCTCGAGGTCGGCTTCGCGCGGTGCCTCGACGATCTCGGCCGACCGCTTGGGCTTCACTGTTTTGACGCTTTTTGCGATGGGCATTTTCGTTTCACGGACTGGCCCGTGTTGCGTCTGATGGACCACCATTGTATGGAGCGGAACGCAAAACTAAAGTCGCTGCATGCCCTGGAGCAAGGCTGCCAGGCACTCATCGAACGATTCGGAGACACCCATGCGTACCTCGAGCGACAGCTCCATTTCCCGCCGCGCCGCGCTCGGCGCCGCCCTCCTGTTCACGTGCGGGCTGGCACTGGCGCAGACCTATCCCTCGCGCCCCATCCGCCTCGTGGTGCCGTTTCCTCCGGGCGGCGGCACGGACATCATTGCCCGCGAGGTGGCCAACAAGGTTGCGACCTCCGAAGGCTGGACCATCGTCATCGACAACAAGCCGGGCTCCGGCGGGAACATCGGCGTCGATGCTGCGGTGAAGGCCAACCCGGACGGCTACACCTTGGTGCTGGGCCAGACCAGCAACCTGGCCATCAACCCGTCGCTCTATGCGAAGCTTCCGTACGATCCGGTCAAAGACCTCGCCCCGGTCGGCTTGGTCGCCTCCGCGCCGCTGGTGGTGGTGGTATCCGCCACGTCGCCCTACAAGAAACTCTCCGACGTGGTCGCCGCGGCCAAGGCCAAGCCGACCGCACTCAACTACGCGAGCTCGGGCAACGGCACCGTGGCCCACCTCGCCACCGAGCAGTTCCAGAAAGCCGCGGGCGTGCAGTTCACACACGTTCCCTACAAGGGCGCCTCGCAAGGCCTCACGGACCTTGTCGGCGGGCAGATCCAGATGTACATCTCGTCGGTGCCGACACTGATCGCACAGATCAAGAGCGGCCAGTTGCGCGCGCTGGCAGTGACCTCGCTGCAACGCAACCGCGACTTGCCCGACGTGCCCACCATGGCCGAGTCGGGCTACAAGGACTTCGAGGCCGTGACGTGGTTCGGCGTTGCCGGTCCCGCCGCCATGCCGAAAGACGCCGTCGTGAAATTGAATGCGGCGCTCAACAAGGCCTTGGCGTCGGCTGACGTGCAGAAGAAGCTCGCCGCGCAAGGCGCGGAAGTGATGACCGGCCCGCCGGAGAAGTTCGCATCGCTGATCCGCACCGATGGCGTGCGCTGGGGCGCAATCGTGAAGTCGTCCGGCGTCAAGATGGACTGACCCGGCATGGTCGCGCCCCACTGAACCCATTCCCCTCATCTCCGTTCCTGGAAGCAACCCCATGTCTTCGACCCTTTCCGGCCCCCTTCCCGACATCATTCGCGACTTCGAGCGCGTGCCCGCGAACATCGTGGCGCAGGCCGCCGAGTTTCAGCCAGCCATCCTCGCTGACGTGGCCGGCCGGCGCGGCGCGCTGGACGGGCGCATCAAGGCCCTGCGCCCCCGCATGAAGCTGGCCGGCACCGCCATCACGGTGGAAGTGCGCCCTGGCGACAACCTGATGATTCACGCGGCCATCGCCATGGCGAAGCGCGGCGACGTGCTCGTGATCGACGGCAAGGGCGACCAGGGCTCCGCCCTCATGGGCACCATCATGATGACGGCCTGCAAGAAGCTCGGCATCGCCGGTGTGGTGATGGACGGGGCATGCCGCGACAGCCTCGAGATCGACGAGATGGACTTTCCCGTCTTCAGCGTTGGCACCAACCCGAACGGGCCGACGAAGAACATCGGCGGCCGCATCGGGCACCCGGTGTCCGTCGGCGGCGTGACAGTGCGCTCCGGCGACTTCGTGATCGGCGACGGCGACGGCGTGGTTGTGGTCGAGCGCGAGAAGATCGAATCTGTGCTGCCGCTGGCCGCCAGGAAGGTCCGTGACGAGGCCGCGCGCATCGCCGCGATCAAGGAAGGCGACACCACTGCCAAATGGCTGAACACGGCGCTGCGCACGGCCGGGGTGCTGAAGGAAGGCGAGACGCTGTGACTGCCATCCCCGGGAATTCCATCCTCGTCACCGGTGCCGACCTGGCGCCGCAGGCACTCGCGATGCTCGAAGGCCATGACATCGTCTACGCCGGCAAGACGCCGACCGAGGACAACCTGGTCGCCCTGTGCCTCGCGCACGACCCTGTGGCCATCATCGTGCGCTATGGCAAGGTGGGCGCCGCCGTGATGGACGCGGCACCGTCGCTGAAGGTGATCTCCAAGCACGGCAGCGGCACCGACACCATCGACAAGGCGGCGGCGCAGGCGCGTGGCATCGAGGTCGTAGCGGCCGTGGGCGCGAATGCGGCCGCAGTGGCCGAGCAGGCGCTCGCCTTGCTGCTGGCTTGCGCCAAGTCGGTCGTGGCGCTCGATGCGCGCATGCACGCCGGCCATTGGGACAAGGCGACGCACAAGAGTCTTGAACTGGGGGGGCGCACCATCGGCGTCGTCGGGCTCGGCGCCATCGGCCTGCGCTTTGCGCGCATGGCCGACGCGCTGGGCATGCGTGTGCTTGGCCACGACCCTTACGCCAAGAACCTTCCGGACTGTGTGCAGCCCGCCGACCTGGCAACCCTCTGGGCCGAGTCCGACGCCGTGTCGCTGCACTGTCCGCTCACCGACGACAACCGCGGGCTGCTCAATGCCCGCACCCTGGCGCAATGCAAGCGCGGTGTGATCGTCATCAACACGGCGCGCGGCGGGCTGATCGACGAAGCGGCGCTGCTGGCCGCGGTGCGTTCGGGCCAAGTCGCCATGGCCGGACTGGACAGCTTCGCGGTCGAGCCGATGACGCCAGGCCATCCGTTCCAGGGCGAGAAAAACATCGTGCTCAGTCCGCACATCGGCGGCGTGACCAGCGATGCTTACGTGAACATGGGCGTCGCTGCGGCAAGGAACCTGCTGGAAGTGCTCTCGCGCCGGACGGCGACGATCTGAGGCATGGCGGCCGGCGGACGATGATGCACGGATTCGATCATCCGGCGCGAGCGTTCAAACAGGCGGGCAGCGGAAGCAAGTGCAATGACAAAAGCCCTAAGCAGTTGATTTACTTAGGGCTTTTGGACTTAAGCGGAGAACCGCAAAAGTAAATTTGGTGGCCTGGGGCTCTACCGCAAGACGCCTTGGAAGGCGCGCCAGTCCTAGAATTCTGTCCGGGTGTGAACTTGAGTTCCTGCATCAGTTACTGCACCCAAAAATCAATCATGCCACGCAATCTAATCGGTTCCGACACCGCCCTTCGATCCATCAAGCCCGGCGATCCGCGCAGGCGCATTTCCGACGGCGACGGCCTCTACATCCTGCTCTTTGTGAACGGCGGCGCCCACGATGGCGCTTCGACTACAGCATCGCCGGCAAGCGCAAAACGCTCTCGCTCGGCACCTACCCCACCATCGGCATCGCCCTTGCTCGCGAGCGCGCCGAGGACGCGCGCCGGAAGGTCGCCCAAGGCATCGATCCCAGCGAGGCCAGAAAGGCCGTCCGCGCGGCGCATGTCCAAGCCCGTGAAGCGGCCGCGCGCGCCGAGGCCGGCCTGCCTGTGCTCGACAGCTTCGAGCACGTCGCCCGCGAGTGGTACGAGGTGCGCCGCGCTGACTGGGCCGAGAGCTACGGCGTCAAGATCATCGGCCGGCTGGAGAACGACGTGTTCCCCTACATCGGCAAGCGCCCCATCGCGCAGATCGACCCGCCCGAGCTGCTGACGGTCATCCGCCGCATCGAGTCTCGCGGCGTGGTCGAGACCGCCCACCGCGCGCTGGAGAACTGTGGCCAGGTCTTCCGCTTCGCCGTCGCCACCGGCCGCGCGACGAGCAATCCGGCCCGCGACCTGAAGGATGCCTTGCGCAAACCGCTCGTGCAGCACTTCCCGGCCATCACCGACCCCAAGCGCCTGGGCGAGCTGCTGCGCGCGTGCGATGGCTACAAGGGCACGCATGTCGTGCGCACCGCGCTGAAGCTGGCGCCCATGGTCTTGCTGCGTCCGGGCGAGCTGCGGCATGCGAAGTGGGAAGAGATCGACCTCGATGCTGCGCTGTGGACCGTTCCCGCGGCGCGCATGAAGCGCAAGAAGGTCGGCAAGCTGCATGGCGCACCGCACCTGGTGCCACTGGCGAAGCAAGCGGTCGAGGCTTTGCGCGACCTGCACCCGCTCACGGGCCGAAGCGCCTACGTGTTCACCGGCGAGCGCAGCCACGAACGCCCGATGAGCGACGCGGCGATCAATGCCGCATTGCGCGCAATGGGATTCGGCAAAGACGAAGTGACCGCCCACGGGTTCCGCGCGACCGCACGCACCATCCTCGCGGAGCGCCTGGGCGTCGACGAATCGGTGATCGAGGCGCAGCTCGCGCATGCTGTGAAAGACAGCCTCGGCCGCGCCTACAACCGCACAGAGTTTCGCGTGGAACGTTTCTCGATGATGCAGAAGTGGGCCGATTACCTCGATGAATTGCGCCATGGCGCCGACGTGGTGACGCTGCGCGCAGCTTGACGGGAACGGCCGAGAGCGCTTAAAGTTCTCTCGCCTCGTGAGGAGCGAGGTCGGGTTTGGAAGCCCGCTGCAATCCTGCGACGAAAGCCGCAGTCACCGCACATGGTCTGCGGCTTTTTCGTTCGCGTCCCAGTTTTGGCGGCTCGAATGGGAGGGCGCGAGCCCTGCCGGTTTCCGCAAGGATTGCCCGGTCTTCCAACCCGTTCGAGCTGCCGCCCTCTTTTGGAAGAGAGGACGGCGGTTGTAGCAAACCGCAATCCTTGGAGGCCCATGGCCGATTCTTCTAACGCTGGCGCCGATGCCGGCTGCTCGTTCGCGAGCTATCGCCCCACCGCTCAATTCAAGCCCTTCGAATGGGTTCGAGGGGAAGGGCTGAGCCCTCCGCAGCAGCGGCTCGCCGAATTTCTCAACGATGCGCGCGACGTGGTGCAAGGCACGCACATGCTCGCCCAACTGCTGTCCTGGGACGAAGACCGACGCGAAGCCGCCTGTTCCGACGCCAGCCCTGCACCCTTCTTCAACGCCTGCCACCGCGGTGCGCTGGAACGGCTCATGACTGTTTCGCTGGGACTGCTCAGCGCTCAGATCGAGCGCCAATGCGATGCGCTGGACGGGGTCCGCCGCCCTGAATGCCCGAGACCTCAGGAAAACGGAGCCTGACCGCCATGGCCGATATGCATTGGTTCCGATGGCACCACGGGCTGGTGACCGATCCGAAGTTGGGCTTGATTGCCAAGAAGGCGGGCAGCTCGATGGCCGAGGTCATCGCGGTATGGGCCTGCCTGCTCGAGGCGGCCAGCGCTTGCGAGGATCGTGGTCATCCGGGGGCGCTTGACTTCGAGGCCCTCGACTTCGCCCTCGGGGTGCAGGAAGGCACCACGCAGCGCATCCACGGGCTCATGCGGGACCGGGCCCTGATCGACAGCGACACAGGGCGCCTTGCCGCTTGGGAAAAGCGGCAGCCCAAACGCGAACGCGATGACGACACCGGCGCCGAACGAAAACGCCGCCAGCGTGAACGCGAAGCGGCAGGCGTGACGGTGGCTGCCCCGCCAAGTCACACCGAATCCATCAGTGTCACGCCATGTCACGCCACGTCCCGCCAAGTCACGCCCAGAGGAGAGGAGAGGAGAAGAGATAAGAGAACACCCCCCTACCCCCCGCAAGCGGGGGAAGTGGGGGGCAACCAATCGAAAACTTCCACGAAAGCGGGAACCGTCTGCAAGGCGATCAGGGCCAAGGGGGTGACCGATGTGAGCCCGTCGCATCCGAAGCTGCGCGCGCTGATCGACAAAGGCATCGGCGTGGAGACCTTCGAGCAGGCCGCCGAGATTTGCACCAGGGCGCACCCCGCCAAGGGCATGGGATACCTGCTTGGCATTGTGGAGCGCCAGTTGCGGGAGGCGGTGGACATCGGCGAGCGACCGGGGATGCCGCAGGCCGCCTGGGACCAAAGCCGGGCCAGCATCGAGGCGAAAGCCGAGGAGCTTGGCCTCGGGCGGTGGCGGGAGTTCGACCTTGGCGCCGATCGCGAGCACTGGCCGGCGTATTTCCGGCGCGTCAAGGATGCGGTCGAACGCGAAGCGAGAGGGCCTGAAGGCCGTTGCGCGGCCGATCTGGAGATGGTGTCCACGTGACATCGCGTGCCTTACGGATGTCAGCTTTGTCGCGCGATCCTCGCTCCATGTTCAATTCCGAATCTGTCCGTATGGAAGCCCCACCCGTCCTCAAAGCAGCGCCAGGCGATCGCTTCCTCCGCATCCAGGAGGTCGAGCGCCGCGTGTGTCTGAAGAAGAGCGCGATCTATGCGCGCATGTCCGCCGGCGCGTTCCCGCGCAGCATCTCCTTGGGCCGGCGATGCACCGTGTGGCTGAAGTCGTCCATCGACGCCTGGATCGTCGAGCAGGTCGACTCGGCGAACGGCGCGAGTGTGCGGTCCCCCAAGCTCCACGAGACGCGAGCATCGGAGGTCTGACGCGTCATGGCGGATATGCATTGGTTCAGATGGCATCACGGAACCGTGACCGACCCGAAGCTCGGGTTGATCGCCAAGAAGGCCGGCGTGTCCATGGCGGAGGTGATCGCCATCTGGGCCTATCTGCTCGAGGCGGCGAGCAAGGCCGAGGACCGACAAGGGTGTCGACGTGGAGGTCTTCGAACAGGCTGCGGAGGTGTGCGCCAAGGCGAGTCCACCGAAGGGGATGGCATACCTGCTCAACATCGTGACGCGCCTGGTGCGGGAGGCGGAGGAGATCGGCGAGAGCCCGGGTCTGCCTGCCGCCGCGTGGGATCAGACACGCAGCGGCATCGACGCGAAGGCGCATGCCCTCGGCCTCAGTGCATGGGACGAAGCGGCCTTCTCGGTGGGGCAAGGCGAGAACTACGTCGCGTTCACCGCACGGGTCAGGCGTGCCGCCGAGAAAGCTGGCGAGACCGTATGCGCGTGAGGGCGGGCTTCAATGCCGGTGGCCTCGCAACGGCACGGGTCCTTCCGCAGAGGTGGTCGTTACGGGTAATTCGAACCGCGATCTCGGACTGTTCACTGATGCCACTAGGGGGGTTAAGTGAAGGTCGATAGCACGGTAACTAGACCAAATCCGCTAGAACGAAAACTGGATACTTATGGCGGGCATCATTGCTTGGTTGGCCTGGGTGTGTACTTAAATGACGTGATTGCCACCGAAAATTGACCGGCTAACGCACTCGGGTCAGAGATCGGTGGAAACCAACAGAATCAAGCCATCAAGGCGTGTTGACCTCATCTCGTTCTCGCAGCGTCACGAACTACGATCTTCCTGCTCAAGAAGGTTTCGATACTTCGCTTCCAAGTCGGGAGGGCAGAATCCGATCGGAAGGTCGATCAATATGTGGGCATCCAAGCCGCTATCTTCTTCTCGACAGTTTTCCGCATCCTCGATCAGCTCTCGAAGAGAACTTTCAAACAGTGCAGGATCGTTGGTTTGACGCGCAACTGCTGCTTGGCAGGTGAGCGAGTAGCGAATTAACGTGCCGGTGTGACGCGAGATTTCCAAGCCCTTGGCTACCGCTTGTTTCGCTTCATCGGCACGATCTCTTTTCATGCCCAACGAGTGGGCCAACCCGAGCCACATAACTGCAGCTTCTGGGTGATTGGCCACTCGCTCTCGTTGAACAAGTAAATGTTCGTCGTACAAATCTGCTCGCAAATATTCACCGGAAAGCTCCCCTAGCAAACTATCGCGATCTAGCGGGTCTTTTTCGGCCTCAATAAGCCCTCTCAAAAAGGGAATACTGCCGGGCACTAGCCTGCCATCCACATCCGTGAACGGCTCACGTTGAGCTCGAATTTGGGCTCGCAATTCTTTCGTGACTGTCATCGGTTTTTTCCTCCTTGCCATCCATTTCCATTGAACGCTCCGGGATCAGGTTCACCACGGTAGCATGCATCACGCCTGCGCTCAGCATTCCGAAGACAAGCGTTCCAGGCCGACGAAAACCCTGAACCACGAAGTCCTGACGCGAATTTGTCGTGGCAGTCATCGAGGTCGTTCTCGTATTCCTTGTCACACACCGCCTTGTCCTCTTCGTCTACCTTGCTTGTACACCAGTCTATGAATCGATTGAGTCCACGCGTCAATCGACGCGCCAGTTCGCGTTGCGCGTCTCCAGTCGGATTGGGAATCGAGTATGGCCCGCTTGGGCGACCCCACTCCTCTGCCTGCAAACCCAGTGGATCGATGTATCCCAGCGGATTTCCACCAACATACCCGAACCGGTTCCACCCACCCTCGAGCCCGATCGGATCCGGCTGGCTATATCGCCCGGTCCTCGCGTCGTAGCTCCTGAAGTAGTTGTAGAACAGCCCGCTCTCCTCATCCGCATACTGCCCCGGATACCTCAGGTTGAACTTCACCTCGGAGATGCTGGTGGTGCCCGGGTTGGGTGTGGTGTCCAGGTTCGCGAACCGGTTCTTCGCAATGGTCGGCTTGTCCTCCCCGAACGCGCTGTAGCTCCACTGCCAGGCGGGTTGGCCGTCCGCATTGCTGAGCTTGCGCGGCGTGTTCAGATGGTCGCTGTGCACCGCATAGGTCGCGCCATTGATCACCGCCGCGATCGGCATCGGCCCGTTGGCCGTCGGCAGGTAGATGTAGCTGGCCTGGCCCGCACTGTTGGCCCCGCCGCTTCCAGCCTCGAAGATCAAGCTGCCGTTCTCGTCGTAGACATAGGCGTACCCCAGCTGCTCGGCCTGGTTGGCTGTCGGGTTCCACAGCTTCGTGAAGAACGCGATCAGGCTCTGCATGAAGCCCGGGTCCGCCTCATCGCCCTGGCCGGGCGGGTACAGCGGCTCGGTCTTGAACACGCGCTGACCCAGCGCGTTGTGCGCGTAGCGCGTGGTCGGGCTCACGTCGGTGGCGCCGGTGGTGGCCGCCGCCAGGCGCCCCTCGGCGTCGTAGGTGTAGCTGCGAAGCCCATCGCTCACGAGGTCGCCGTTGGCGTTGTAGCCGTAGGTGACGCTGGTGCTGCTGGCACCGTTGATGCTCTGGGTGAAGCCGGTGAGCTGGTTGCTGGTGGCGCCCACGGCGTACGTGCGGCTGGTGCTCTGGGTGCCGAGCACCCGCGTGCTGCTCGATCGGTTGCCGTTGGCGTCGTAGCCGAAGCCGGCGGTGCTGCCGGTGGCGTTGAAGCCGGTGATGCGGCCCACGGTGTTGTAGCCCACGGTCCAGGTGATGTCGCTCGCGCCGATGGTGCTGTGGCTGGGATCGGTGTCGGCGGGCCGGTAGAGGTTCTGCGTCAGGCTGGTGATACGCCCGGCCGCGTCGTAGACGTAGCTGCTGAACTCGGTGGCGGTCATCCGCCCGGCGGGGTCGTAGCTGCGGCTGGCGGCCAAGCTCGGGCTCGCGAAGGCCCAGGTCCAGGCGGTGGGCTGGCCGAGCGGGTTCCAGGCGATGCCGGTGACCAGCGGGGTGCCGTTCAGGCTCAGGCCCGTGAGGCGGCCGGTGGCGTCATAGCTGTGCGTGAGCAGGCCGCCATTGTTGGGGTAGCCGATGCTCGCCAAGGTGCCGTTCGCGTTGTAGCTGTAGCTGACCTGCTGCACGCTGCCGTTGGCGAGGGTCTGCTTCTTCAGGGTGACGCGGCCTAAGCCGTCTCGCGTGTACTCGGTGGTGCCGCTGCGGTCAACGATCTCCGAGAGGTAGCCCCTGCTGTTCGCGCTCAGGTCGTAGCGCAGGGTGGTGGTCTTGCCGTCGGCGAAGACCAGGCCGGTGGGACGGCCCAGGGCATCCCGGGTGATGGTGGTGGCCTGGCCGAGGGCGTCGGTGATCTGGCTGGGCAGGCCCAGGGCGTCGTACTGGGTGCTGGCGCCGCCGGTGTCGGCGCTGCTCTCCGCCGTCGGGTTGCCTTGGGCGTCGCGCGCGTAGGTGGTGGCCACGCCCTTGAAGTCCTTGGCTTCGGTGACGGCATCGAGGGCGTTGTACTTGAAGGACGCGGTCCTTCCTTCGGCATTGGTGAGATCCTTCAGACGACGCAATCTGTCTAAGCCGTACTGCGTGTATTGGTTCAACGCATTTTTTGCTCGACTCAAATCACCGTTGCCGTCGTACTCAAAAGATTCAGTCTGGTTCGTGCCCTCGGTCTTGCTCGACAGTCGGTTGATGCTATTGATCGCGCGAACCACGCTCCAGGCGACATTGCCGGCGCTGTCCTTGATCTGCTCGGCGGTGCGGTTGCCCATGCCGTCCAGGGTGTAGATACCGGAATCGCCGCGGTTGTTGCTCCAGCCGCTGAGGCGGTGGGCGGCGTCGTAGCTGTAGGTGAAGACCAGGCCGGTGGGCAGGGACACCGTCTCGACCGTACCGTAGGGCTTGTAGGTCAACGCGGTGGTCTGGCCGGCGACGGTCTGGGTCAGCAGGCGGTCGCGGGCATCGTAGGTGTAGGTAGTGGCCAGGCCGTTGGGGGCCGCCGCGTTCACGACGCGGTTGGCGTTGTCGTAGGTGTAGCCGGTGACGTGGCCCAGGGCGTTGGTCGAGGTCAGAACATTGCCGCGAGGGTCGTAGGTATAGCTGGTGGCGGCGCCGTTGGGCTCGGTGGCGATGGCCACGAGTTGCTGGGCGTTGTAGGTCCATTGCCAGAGCTGGGCCTGGTTGGTCACCGTGTCGGTGACGGTCTTCGTCAGGACATTGCCGAGAGCGTCGTAGGTGTACGCGGTGGTGCGGCCGGACTCGGTCACGAGGGCAGGCAGCGAGAAGGTCGGGTGCCACTGGGTGGTGACGGTCTGGGCTTCGGCGGTGCCGGAGGCGCGTGTGACGGAGGTGGGCAGGCGCCGGGTGACGTCCCAGGTCGTGGTGGTGACCACTCCTTTGAAGTCGGTCTGTGAAGTCACGAGGCCGTTGGCATCTTGCGTCCGGCTTTGAGCATCAGCAGCGCCGGTGGCCGAAGGCAATGAACCATTGCTCACGACCGGGTTGCGTTCCCGGATGGTGTACCAATAAGTTCGGCCGGTGCCAAGCGGATCCGTTACGGTCGAACCAGGGTTGCCGTTCGCCGGATAAGCGACTTGATAGCGCTCGACACCACCGGCCAGCTCGCTACCTACCGAGCGACCTTTCGCATCGTATGCGAACGTTCCCCAGCGAGCACCGGTTTCGCTGTTGATGCCCGTCAGCGCTTGCGGGAACGCCGCGTTCTCGTAGAGGAAGGTACGCGCTGTGTTGTCAGGATACGCCACAGAAGACAGGCGGCCCAGCGCGTCGTAGGCATAGCTGACGACCCGAGCGTTTGGAGTCGTGATTGAAGCCAGCTGACCCGCCGAGTTGTAAGCGAGACTGATGCTACGACCAAAGCTGTTGGCGACCGTGGCAAGCCGACCGGCGCCATCATAGGCATAGGCTGTAATCCAACCGTTGCGGGCCACATGGCCTACGAGCTTGCCTTCTGCGCTGAAGCCCAAAGTGACATCGTCATTCGCGCTGCGGTACACCCACGCGCCCGAGGCAATCTGCGCCAGGGCATCTGCGCTGCCGGTCGCTGCCCAGTTGGATGAGCCCGTGGGTTTGCTGAACAGCTGAACGTGGCCCTCCGGCGACACGATAGCTACGTCGGTTGGATTTTCACTCGGGGTCGCCACCAACCGAAAGGCGTGACTATGCGTCCAGCTTTGACCCAGGCCAGCATTGGTGCGGTTTGGGTCGAAACCCCAGTTACTGCGGTAGATGCGCGAAAAGCTGAGCGGCGATGGTCCGGAATCAGTCCAGTCGTTCTCGTTGCGATACTTTTCCGCAGTGACCAGATCGATGGGATTGGACGTGGTCAGACCATCTTCTCTGGAGCACTTCGGGTACGCCCCAAGCGCTGCTTCCGTTTTCGCACTCTGTTCACAAGTCGAGCAGGGTTTGGGGTTAATGCCTGGGAATAGATCCCAGCGTTCAATTGCAACTGCTCCGTTCCTGATGATGATGAGGGTGTACCAGTTGTAGTAGCCCACATAGAAGCCCGACGAGAGCGTACAAGTCGCCGAATCCCAATTTTGATTCGGCGCATTTGCGGTCCCAAAGCAAGCTGCCTCTGCCTCAGCCTGAGTCGGGTAGCTCCAAGTGGCATCCGGGTGGGCTGCGAACGATGAGCTGAGCGCGCCTGCAAGTAGCAGCAGCACGCAAGCGAACACAAGCCCCTTGAAGCTCTTCAGCTTCAGCAATCCAATTTGTGGCACGAAACTCCTCCCGCCCGTTTTCTGGTGTAAGTCAGGTAAGGGCTCTTGATCCCGTTTTGATCCAAGGCCTGCACATTCTTGAACAGCCGCCCGCTCCTCCGGGCCATGCGCACCTACCCTCAATGCGCTCTGTACAACTTGTTTCAGACTAGCCGAAAGGCTACAGACGAACAACGACAAATCGAGCGCGTGGGGAACACCTTCGACGGGATGAAAATAAAAGTACGCAATCCGCGGAGATCGCTGTTGCCAGGGGACGACTTTTGAACGGCGCGCATCACCCGAGGCAGGTATCTCGACTCAGCTGTGCAGCGATTGCCGACATCTGCAGAGCACGTACGAATGGGTACTATCGGCCAAGACCAGACATTCCGCAACGTCGTCCAGTTCATCCTCGAATCCATGAGCAACAGCCTCAACAGCCTCCGTGACGACCTGATTGCTTCGCTGCATTCCGACCAAACCGCCGCGTCAAGAATCAGCGGCCGGCTCGGGGACCATGCATTTGTTCGCGACTTGGCCGAGGTCTGTGAGCCGTTCGACGACTATTCGAACGACCCTCGCATGGAGGCCGCGTACTACCTTTCCCTCGCCCCCATCGGCTCACTCCTGCCGGTCGCGAGCATCTTTGAGGGACTGCTTCGCCTGCCTCTCGATGGGGAGACGATGAACAGCAACATCTCCTACCATCTAATTCTCTGCCTTGGGCGCCTCGTTGCAGAGGGAGGCTTCTCCCCAAGCGATGGCGTTGCACATCTGGTCGAGGGCGCCTAAACCGCCAGCGGCAAAACGCGGCCAGGCGCAGTCCTTCGCGGCTGCGGCAGAATCGGCCAGAGGCGGTCATTGAGGCGTCTAATCACATGAACTCAGCAGACAACTCAGAAACGCTTTGGCTTGCAGCCCTTTCAGGCAACGATCGCATCCGATTCATGGCGCTGCTTGCGCACGGTCTGACGATAGGACAGCGAGTGCTTTGCTATGACAAAAACGTCGAAGGGGTTCGGCAGCTCAACGAGGCCAATCATCAGGTCGCAGGACTTCTTGTCGATTATTTCGACGGGCGCACGGGGCCGACGTTTGAGCCATACGTGTTCAAGTTGACCGATGCGCAAGCGCGTATCCAAGGCGATCAGGCTTGGGCCTATGCAAAGAGCCACTTTGGCACCTGACGGCCAGCACCGGTCGTTCGCGGCGGATGCCAACCTAGAAGCCTTCGAGAATGCCCCCATCAACTGAAGCCCTGCAACGGCTGAGCGACTTCGTCTCTGGCAAAACCCCGGTGCCTGAGTTCGAGCAACAGCTCTACCACGATCCGGACATTGAAACGTTGCTCTCGGAGGAGAGCGCTCCTCGATTTTGCCAAACGGGGATTACGCTATTCCACTACCTGATTGGACTCGACCTCAGCGACCCAGGCGACGTGCTCAGCGCAAAGGACGTGTTGGTCTCGTTGCTTCAGAAGCACGGAGTGAAGGCGGCGCTTCCCGCGGCCGCAACCGCGGAATATGCGCTGCTGCTCGATGCCCAGCCGCGCTGGCTCGACGCGGACGTCAAGTTCATTGCCTCGTTGCTCGATGCCGCGCCGTGTCTACCTCCCAAACAGAGAAAGGCATGGCTGCGTCAGAGAATCCTGGAACTGTTCAAGTACGCCAAGCAGCCCCCGCGCTGGTTGCAGTCTCCAGCGTGGCCCATCGGAGATGCTGGCCCTTTGGTCTTCCTGGGGCAGTTTCCTGTCGCCGGCTACTTTCATGACGAGGCGGCGGTGTATGTCTTCCATGACCCGGCGAAGGGCGCCTTCACAACATTCGTTCAGCACTGCTGAGCTCGCGGCATGAGGACGACAATCACCAGGACGCCGCCTCACGGCCAGAACCGACCGGTCGCTGACGCGCCTCAATTGCTCATAAGCAGACGTTCGAAACGGTTAGTAAGGAGCGATTCAATGGCGATCACGATGTACTGTTGGCGCTGCAAGGCTGACATGCCCATGCTGACCGAGGAAGAATGGCAAACAGTCAACCCGATCAGCTACATCGAGCAGGTCAAGAGATATCGAGAAGAGACGGGATGCACACTGGCGGAGGCGCAGAAAGCTGGTCTTGGCTATCTGTCGTTGGCCGCGTATGAGCGAATCACCGGTTTCAGGGAGACGAATCCCAATGCTCTTCTCCATCACCGGATGAGTCTCTACGGCCCACCGTGCCATGAATGCGGTAAACCGCTTCGCACGCCGGCTGCAAGTTTCTGTGCCTGGTGTAATGCGGAACGGCTACGCTGACGTTCCGAACGACTGTTGCTCTTGCGCTGGGCACAGGTCGGCGAACGGGTTCGTCGCCGCGGCAGCGCGGCCGGCTACAGTCGGCCAGGAGCGGCCTCTCGCGATCACCACCAACAAGTGAAGAGCCCAGTCAATAAGGTTTAGATGAGCGCGATTCAATATGAGCGGGCATTGGCCCTGCTTGAAGCACCCGAGAAATACCCCGGTCTAGCGCCGAGAAAGGGGATCGCGCTACTGCGCGTTTGGGTGTATCCCTCGTTTAGGCCATGCGCCGCATGGTCCATCCTCGAAAGCGGTAAAAGCTTCTTCGTCCGTCGGGTCGTATGGGACCAAGTCCCGACTGTTGATTCTCAGCCAATCACTTTCGGTGCGGAATCACCCGTGGTCGAAGAGAGCTTCAGCGGCCTGTTATCCGAGCTTCGGACAATGCAACTCTCGCCTTTTGCTTTGGCTTCAACTATCGGAATCGATGGAACCTCCTACGGAGTAGAGGTTGGCGGCTTTGGAAAATCTGGGTTCATGAGTTGGTGGGGCAAGCCGCCGGTTGGGTGGGCACCGCTTGAAGCTTGGCACGCACGCGCCATCAAACAACTCGAGTCTCTGCTCCCATCCAGCACGAGTGAGCTACCTACCTCTGAGTGACCGCTTCGGAGCGCGGCGTATGACTGCAGTGGGCCCATACCGGCAGTACGCTTTGCTCCAAAGCAGACTTCCATTGCCTCTGGCTCGGCCCGGCAACCGCCTACTTTGGCTTCTCGCTGGGAACGAGTTTTGTGGCTCTATAGGCCACGACGACGTGTGCGAATGCTCAGGGCGGTCTGTTCAGCAGCCGGCTACGCAGCTCAACTCAATGGACGCGCGACGAGTTCCCGCAGTACATCGCCCAAAGGAACCGTTCCCTTGCGGACCTTGTCCGGGTTCTCGAACTCGATCCACCCTTCGTTGAAACCGTCCAGCATCTGAATGCGCGGAAAGGGGTTGCGCAAGCCTTGTGCTCTGAAAAGCGCCTCCCAATTGGCGCGCGGCACCACCTCCGTGCGTACGTCGTGGCCCAGAACGCGAGCAAACCCCAGAGCAAGCTCGTTGGGCGTCAAGCGCTCGCCTTCAAGTTCGACAATGCGCTTGCCCTGCCAGCTTTCCTGAAGCAACTCAGCGGCGAGGTGTCCGACATCCGCGGTGGCAACCATGGGCACCGGCTTGTCGAGCGGACATAGGAAGCTCGGAATGACTCCCGTCGTGCGCGCAGGCTCCACGTCCCAGGCCGCGTTTTCCATGAACCAGGCGGCGCGCAGGAAAGTCACGGGCAAGGGCAGTGTGCCCAGGCTGGTCTCCTGCAATGAGTGCTGCTGCAACAGGTTGGGCCGTGGTGACTGAGCACCAATCGTCGACAGAGAGACGAGCTTGCCGGGCAACGTGTACTCGAGCGCCTCTCGCACCGCCGCGATGACGCGGCGGGCCTCATCAAAGTCGGGTGAGGGGTCGAACACCGGCGGCAAGACGAAGAATACGCCCTCAACACCGGCGAAAGCCTTCTTGAGTGCTTCGGCATCGTCCAGCGAGGCAATGGCAACTTCGCAGCCGCGCTGCTTCCATGCGGCGCCCTTGCCGGCGTCGCGTACGACGGCGCGAATATCCTTGCCCGCTTCCATGAGCGCGCGCGCAACGGCGCCGCCGACCTGCCCTGTGATTCCCGTGATGGCAAACATCCGAACTCCTTTTTCTCAGCAGAAATTGCCTTGGTGCAAGAAGTTTGAGCTTCGACCATCCATTTCTCAATGACATGAATGTCATTTCATTCATGCTTATTAAGCATTAATGCCGCGCGCAAGCGCTACTGCAAAAGACCGGCGATGAAGTCCAGGAAGGCGCGCGTCTTCGCTGGCA
The DNA here is from genome assembly GCF_030815855.1 of Variovorax paradoxus. Taxonomy (NCBI): domain Bacteria; kingdom Pseudomonadati; phylum Pseudomonadota; class Betaproteobacteria; order Burkholderiales; family Comamonadaceae; genus Variovorax; species Variovorax paradoxus. The sequence goes on from NZ_JAUSXG010000001.1 coordinate 4,610,668, forward strand.
GATGCTGACGCGAAGGGTGAAACGCGTACAGCGGAAACCGCTCGTCGGGCCAATCGGGGAAGACATTGACCAGTCGCCCATCGGCCAGCATCGGCTCAGCGCCCAGATCCATCACCTGGGCGAGGCCATGGCCGGCGAGACAGACGCTGTAGAGCGTACCGGCATCGTTGACCGTCAACGCTCCGTCCATGTGGAACACCAGCTTCTTGCGACGCTTGTGAAATTCCCATGGAAATGGCCGGCCGGTTGCAGAGTCCCGGAACAGGATGCAGACATGACCGCCCAGCGTCAATTCGCGTGGATCCTTAGGGTGTCCATAGCGCTTCAAGTAGTCAGGCGAGGCCACTGTCAGCATCCGTGTGTCGAGCAACTTGCGCCCGATCAGCGTCGACGGCCGCGGATGGCCGAAACGCACTGCCAAGTCGAAACCATCGGCAACAAGGTCACCCAACTCGTCGCGGGTGATCAGTTCGAGCTTCAATTGCGGGTACGCCTCGAGAAACGCGCCAAGGCGCGGCCCCAAGATCAACCGAGAAAAGTACGGGTCGATGTTGACCCGCAGAACGCCGCGAATGGTGGTCGTTCCTTGCGCTGCGGATGTCGCTGCTTCCTCGAGCCCGGCCAGCAACGGCGCCACCTGCTCATAGAAGCGTCGGCCTTCATCCGTGAGGGCGACCGACCGCGTCGTGCGTTCGAGCAGGCGAATGCCCAGCCGGCCTTCGAGACGTGCGATGGCACGGCTGACGCCCGACTGCGACATCTGCAGGATGTCGGCCGCCGCCGCAAACGTACCGCTGTCGATGATCGCCGCGAGAACGCTAGTGCCGTTAACAATTCTTTCGTCGAATCCTGCCATTAGCACCTTGCGTGACTGATGAGAATCGCTAGTCGCTGCGACTCGCGCATTGTTTCTACCCGGCGCTAGATGCACGCGAGCGGCGAATCACGCACAGTGATGTGCGGCTGGCACCGCCAGCTTCGTCATTGCGTCGAAGCTCTGCCGAAGGTCGCCAACGAACGACTCGGCCGAGGGCACTTTGACTGCAATCGCGAATATCGCCATGGCCTGATGATATTCACAAGGGCGGCGGCGCCGGAAGGCCCGGTTGCGGCCGACAGCTGAAGTCTAGCCCGCGGCTTCCAGAGCCACCAAGTCGTCAAGATGGGGCGACCAGCCGCGAACGTCTTTTCAGACAGCCTCGGCCAATTGTTGACACGCGCGGTTAGCGTGCACGCACCTTCTCAGTCGAACTTCCTCAATCGAGGGATGCGTTAGAGCGGCCCACGATGTTTGCTCTTGGCCGAGAAAAGGCCGACCGCCGCGACCTTTGGAAGCGCCGGCAGCGTCAGCGTTTAGCGGGGCACGCTGTCACGGTCGGTGTTGTTTGCCGCGCCATCAGATTCGTCAAGGGCATCAGTGAGAACTTCTCGGGCCTTGTCCTCGATCGCATCGAAGATCTCAGGCGCGACCTCATCGGCGTAGCGCTTTCGCTTTTTATTGGAGATCGTACCGTCGTTGTTCAGCGCAATCGACACCAGCGTTGCCAGCGTCGAACCACGCAGGTCGTACTGGTCGTCAATCTGTTTGCGCACCGCGTCGAAATGAACGATGAAGTTCGTCTCGTTGCGCAACTCCACCTCCAGTGCTTCGCGCGCCATGCTCAAGCCGAATTCCACACAGCGCGTGGCATCCCAGAACCGAAAGATCGTGTCGTCACACTTGAAGGTGAATTCAAAGTCGCCCTCGCCGGCCGCTCTGGCATTGACCAACGCGCGCGCCGGACGGGAGAAGTCCTGTAGGACGCTCAGATACTGTGCCTCGTGGCGCTTCATGGCTATGGAAACCGGGAGGAGCATGCCGTCGGGCAATTGACCGGACTGGCATAGGACCTTGTGAAAGAGAAAGCGGGAAAGACGTCCGTTGCCATCCATGAACGGGTGCAAGTAAACAAAACCGAACGAGGCAATGCTGGCGGCCATCAGTGGATCCAGAAGCTTCGCGGTGTCGTTAGCGAAACGTGACCACGCATCCATCAGCTCCGGCAGATCATCAGGCCGCGGAGGCACGAAGGTCACGCCCAGCGCGCCGCGGCCGCCGTCGCTCAGCCAGTTTTGCTCTGTCCGGTATTGAACCGCTTGGTTGTAAGGATTGGAGACGATCGAGGCCTGCAACTCCACCAGATATGACTCGTCAAGGGAGCGTGGCTCGTGCGCCTGACGCAGCAGGCGAATGAATGTGCGCGCCTTGTCTTCCGACGGCGCCTCTTTCTCTATCGCGTAGCTGTCTTGGGTCTCGTGCAGATAAGCCCAGGTCAACGTGCGATCAAGGAGTTCGCGGTTGAGCGAGGTGACGAATTCACGAGTGGCCCCCAGCACATCAAAGTCCAGCGCGTCCTTTATCGCCGCCGTGCGCTCCACTGTGACGCAGTAGTCCCAGGTTCCGAGGCCGTTGAAGTTGACTCGCCATCGAGAGTCGCGGTCGGTGCCGCCTGTGTAGTAACGACCCTCGTCGAACAAGTCAACATAGCCCGCGGTGACGACCGGCTGGGCCACCACTTGGTTGCCAGTGAAGTGTTCCCACGTGCTGCAGAGCATTCGCACGTATTGTCCATTCGGAGTCGCGGCAAGCGCCGCGGCAAGGTCGGCGCCTGCGAGGTGCTTGGATGCGCCTGCAAGCACCTGCAGGTTCACTCCCTCGTGCTTGAGGGCGAAAAGCAAGTGCGCTACCAGGTCGCCGTCGGCCGGCGCCATGGCGGCCGGCACGCCAAGTGCCTCCGCCGATGACATGATGCGCGTGACCGGTTTGACCAGAGCGGGTCGGCTCACTTCGAAGATGGGCAGGTCCAAGCTTGACCGCACGTATTCGTACCCCACGTAGGCCATGCTTTTCCTAAGTGTTACAAGATTTCGTGCATTTTAGGACTTGGATCCCAGAATTTTGTCATTTCCCTGGCGCTTGGCGCGGCGCGTCCACTCATCACGGATGTGGACGGACCACTTCGCGCTATAGAAGTCCGCGTCGGCCAAGCTGAGCAGCACGTCGCGCAGCAACGCCGGATACAGGACGTTGGCATCGAGCACCGCTGTGTACCGGGCGCTTCCCGCCACTCACAGCTCCTCGCCCATCTCCTGGGAGAGGTCATTCAATTGTTTGAGGGCGCCGGCCGACCGCTGCTTCTGCTCGTCCTTGTAGCGCATGAGTTCTTCGAACTCGATGCGGCGGTGCCGGTTGATCAGCCGGCACTTCAGCCGGCCAGCCTCGATCTCCTTGATCACGAAGGGGCGCGACACATTCAGAAGCGCCGCAGCTTGCTGCGTCGTGAGTTCCAGCTTCTGCGGGACAAGCATCATCGGCTCGCGCTTGGCCATCTGGCGCAGCACGTCGGCAAAGAAGTGCAACGCACGCGGAGGCAGGAGCAGCACCGGGGCTTCACCCCTGCTGTCCCCCTCCACTTCGATGGTCACCTTGACGGCTTTTGCGTTGGAGTGATCCAGGGCCGCAACCAGGCACGCCGTCGCCGCGCCGGCCATTTCCGCTTCCATTTCGCTGGCTGGGTCGAGTATCTGGTTCATGCTGGTCCTTTCATAGCTGGCGTTACGCCGACGCCTCAAGCGAAATATACGCACTAAACGCAATATTCGCAATTGACAGGCGTGGGAAGGAAGATGGCGCTCTTGTCAGCTGGTGCCCTCAATCAACCGCCGGATCCTGCGGCCACCGGCCTCGTGGCCATGCCCCCGAGAGAGCGCACTAAGGCAGGCGATTTCCAGCGCTGGACAACGCTGCCGACCTTCCAGCCGTATTTGTGGCAGGTGGCAGAAACGTTGTCCTCCATCAGCGTCACCAAGCCTCAGTGCTGGCAGGCGTACTGGTTCAGGCCGGTGCGTTGAGCGCGCTGCTGCCGCATTCGCCGCACTTGAGCGTCTGGAGATCGATGGTCATGGCGCGCTTTCGATGTTGTTCTTCTTGTGCTCTGGGGCCGCCAGCCACGCGGCAAGCCCGTCGCGGCGCATGCACTCGGCCAGCGCGAGCTGCAGTTGCGCGCCTTCGTGCAGGTCTTGTTCGGTGGTTTCGTAGTGCATCTGGTAGAGCGCCTGGCCCTCTGTTTCGCCCATGCCATGCAGCGCGGCAATACGGCCGGCCAGGTCGGACGTCTCTTGCGGCTTGAGGCGCGTGAAGGCCTGCCGCAGATCGGGCAGATGCGCCACGAAAGCCTCGGCGTCCCAGCCCTGGACCAGGCCGTCGAGGCCTTCGAGCAGCGCGGGCAGGCGCAGCAGCAGTTCAGGCGCCGCGGCCATCACCCCGCTGAGAAAACGTACCGCCTCGCGCGGCTCTGCGCCCGCGCCGAAGCGCTGGCGCACCACGGTGTCGAGCGCGTTCTCGTCCCAGTGCCCGTCAAGGTACAGCAGGGCCGAAGCGGCGCCCGCCACGGCGGGTGCGGCCGATGCACCGGTCGCGAATCGTTCGAGTTGCGCACGCAGCAGATCGAGGTCGATGGCGCCGTCGCCGGCTTCCCCCAGTTCGGCTTGCAGCGAGGCCAGCAGGCGCCCAAGTTCGCGCAGTGAAAGCAGTTGCTTCACCGCGCCTGCCTCGCCCTCTTCGGGGCACCCGCCCACATCGGGCAGCAGGAACAGCGCCGCGGGCCACACCCGCTCCAGCAGGCTGCGCAGCTGTGGATCCTGCTGCACGCCCAGCGGCTCCCGCGCACGCCAGAGCGTGACGAGCCGGTGCCCGCACTCGACCACCGAGCCGAGCGAGGCATCTTCGTCGAGGTGCGTGGACAGCATCGAGAGCAGCTGGGGAAGGCGCGACTGCAGCCCGACCAGGCAGGCGCGCAGCAACAGCGCCACGGCCGCGCTCGCGCTGCGTCCCCGGCCCTGGTCGGACAGCGCGGCTTCTTCCTTCCGCAGCTTGGCCATGCAGACGGCCTCCACGCTTGCGCCATCGGCCGCCAGTTCAATCAGTCGCGCCTCCACCAGCGGCGACCAGGCGGCGCGCCATTCTTCGAACAGCAAATGCAAACGGCTGTTGCCGAGAAAATCCGGGCCCGCGAGCCAGGTGCCGAGCCCCGTGTCGAGGTACGCCATGGCATGGAAGAAGCGGCTGCGCTCGCGGTGCGAAGGCTTGCGATAAAGATCCAGCCGCGCTATGCGCGCGGTGCTGTCGTCCAGCCGCACGCCGGCCAGGCGGGCGAGCCTGCGCGCGTCCTCGATCAGCGGCGGCGAGCCTGCCGAAGGCGGCACGTCGCCGATGCGCGTGCCGCTCAGAAAGGCGCGCAGGTCGGCGGTAAAGCCGCGCGTGCCTTCGTCGATGGCGCCCTTGATGAAGCAGGAGCGGATCGCATCGAGCAGGTCCTGCCGGCCGGGACCGGCATTGCCGCGCAGCGCCGCAAGCCGCATGGCCTGCGCGGCGGCGGCCTGCACGAGCGCGGTGGACACCGCATCGGCATGGTCCTGCGCGCGGGTCTGGCGCGCAAAGCGGGTCAGGCTGTCGAGCGCCACTGCGGTGAAGGGGTCGGCATCGCCGGCCTCGAGGCGCTCCCACACCTGCTGGTAGTAGCCGGGGGATGGCATGCCCGAGGCATAGCCGTTGAGCGCGTCGAGCCGCTCGAAGCTGTAGCGGATCAACCATGCGTTGTCTGGAGCGTCCTTGCCGGCGGGCGCCTTCGAGGGCTTGGCCTTCTGCCACTGGTTGACCAGTTCGAGCGTGTGGAAGCCGCCGGTGACGACCACGATCGGCCCCTCGACCTCGTTGCGCCAGCGCCGGATGTGTGCCGCCATGTGGCGCTCCCGCGGCAGGCTCAGCTCGGCCTCGAGCACCTCGGGCTCGTAGTCGAGCCGCGCCATCGCGCACCAGCTGAACACGTCCGAGAAGAAGGCGCGCCAGTGGCCGAGAGCGGCCGACGTGCGCAGTTCGAACAGCCGGTCCCACAGCTCCTGGTGATCGACGCAGCCGAGCTGGGCGGCCATGGCGTTCAGGTAGCGGCTGTGCGCGAAATGGCGCTCTTCCATCAGGCTGCGCGCTGCGTCGCGTGCATCGCCTTCGTCGCCCTCACCCTGGTCGCCTTCCTCGCCTTCGTCGCGATGCCAGGCCTTGTCGCTCCAGGGAAGATCGATCAGCCCCAGGCGCGCGCCGAGCGCCGCGCCTTCGCGCACCGCAATCCACTCAGGGCTGTAGTCGCAGAACGGAAAGAACGACGTGCGCGATTCCGTGCGCGTCTTCTCCTCCGAGTCGGGGTCGTCGACCGGAACCTGCCGGGTGCTCTGGCACAGCCATGCAACGGGAGCGGTGGTTTGCGCATGCTGCAGCAGCGGCAGCAGCGCGTTCAGGTCGTCCGGTCCTTCGACCAGCACGGCCGCCGGTTTGATCTCGCGCAGCAGCGCCCTCAAGGCGAATGCGCAGGCCGGGCTGTGGTGCCTCACGGGCACGAAGAACACGCCCTCGCCATCCTCGCCGAACAGCCGGCCGCGCGCGGCCTCCAGCGCCGCAGGCAGAACGCTGCCGGCTTCCGCAGCTACTGCCACAGCGCGCGCGCCGCGTCGTGAAAGGTCTTCCACTGCGCGTCGCGCTTGCCGCGTTCGCGCACCACCGTGTCGAAGTAATGGCGCACGCGCTTCACATCGTCGGTGCTGTCCTTCAGAACCACGCCTTGCAGCTGGCCCGCGATCTCGCGCACGGTGAGCTGGCCGCCGTTGAAATGGCGCGCCTGCAGGGCCGCCGCATAAGCCACGTTCACGGCCTCGGCGGTGGACATCACGGCATCGAGGCCCTTGATGGCGGTGCCGTCCTGCGTCTGGCCCGCGCGCAGCTCCTGGAAGGTGGTGACCAGCAGCGCCACCACGTCGCGCGGCACATCGACCGGCGATTCACCGCCGCTGTCGAGCTCGCGCTTCAGCTGCGCCATCACCAGTTCGACCTCGAACGAATGGTCACGGATAGGCTTGACCGTTTCGAAGTTGAAGCGGCGCTTGAGCGCGGACGACATCTCGTGCACGCCGCGGTCGCGCAGGTTGGCCGTGGCAATGATGTTGAAGCCGCGCTGTGCATAGAGCCGGGCATCGTCGCCCAGCTCCGGAATCATGAGCTGCTTGTCGCTCATGAGCGAAATCAGCACGTCCTGGATCTCGGGCGGGCAGCGCGTGATTTCCTCGAAGCGCACCAGCTTTCCCGCACGCATGGCCTGGTAGAGCGGAGAAGGCACCAGCGCGCGCTGGCTCGGCCCTTCGGCCAGCAGCAGCGCGTAGTTCCAGCTGTACTTGATGTGGTCTTCGGTGGTGCCGGCCGTGCCCTGCACCGTAAGCCCCGAATCACCGCTGATGGCAGCCGCGAGCAGCTCCGAAAGCAGCGACTTCGCAGTGCCCGGCTCGCCCACGAGCATCAGGCCCTGGTGGCCCATGAGCGTCACGATGGCGCGGTCGACCAGCGGATCGTCACCGTAGAACTTGCGGCTCACCTGCAGCTTCTCGTCGCCGAGGATGAAGCGCCGCACCGCGCGCGGCGAGAGCTTCCATCCGGTGGGCCGCGCATCGGTGTCGGCCGCATGCAGCCGCGCGAGCTCGTCCGCATAGCGCGCCTCGGGGGCAAGGCGCACGGCCTGGGTCGCGGGAGAAGAAGACGGTGATGTGCCGGTGCTCATGATGATGTTGCTGCTGGTTTTTCTGTGTGTAGGCGCGGCGGGCTTACCACGGCATCTTCTTTTCCCAGCCCGCGTCGAACCCGGCGCAGGCCTGGGCAATGGCCAGGTAGTCGGCATAGGCCTCTGCCAGGAGCACTGGCGGCACGCTCGACAGCGGCAGCGCCCGGTCGCTGTAGCCGCGGGTCTTCATGTCCTCGAAGCCCAGCGTCTTGAGCGCCGCGGGCACGTTCTCTTCCGGCAAGGTGTTGCCCGAGAACTCGATGGCCACGCGCACGCCGGCCGACGAAAACTCCTTGGTGTACTGATAGAAGAAGCCGCCGTCCTCGGCTTGCGCGCGCTGGTAGCCGAGCTTGGCAAAGCTGCCGCGCAGCGTGAAGGTGTCGCTGACCCAGCCCAGCCGGTCGTTGATTTCGCTCACCGGCTGGCCCTTGTCGTCGGTAAACGCAACCGCGGGCGGCTTGCGCGTCATCTGCGCGAAGAGGGGCGCCACCTTGTAGTCTTTGAAGTGCTCGTTCCACGCGGCGGCTGTGCCTTCGTCGACCAGCGAGGCGTGGCCCAGGCGCAGCTGGCTGTCGGCCGCAAGCTCGACCTCGTCGTCCTGCGTGTCGATCAGGCTGCCGTCCTCGGTGGGGCGGAAGCTGCCGCGCACCGCGCCTTCCGCGTCCAGTTCGAGCCACACGAGCCGCTGTATCAGCCGCCCGGCAATCGGGTGCCGGTGCAGGTATTCGCGCCACTCGGCCTGCGGCCAGACACGGCCGGTGCACATGGCTTCGAACAGGCGCGCGGTCTGCAGGTCGATGACCTGTTTGAGTTCTTTCTTGCTGGTCGAGAACTGGGCCTTCGCGTCCTTGATGAGCGCCGGGTCGTCGTTCTGGCGCGGCTCGGGCAGGGTCTTGACGATCTTGCCCTCGGGATTGCGCAGCTCGGGCTTCATCGCGGCGTCGAGCACCACGGTGAAGATGCGGTCGCCATAGGCAAGTTCGAGCTTGCCGGTATCGTCCAGGCCCGCGGTGGGAATGGTGCGGTCGGCGAGCTGGTCCTGCGTCCAGCCGTTGCGGTCGGCAATCTGCTGCACCAGGGCGCGCGCCTTCTCCTGGACCGAGGCGGTGCGGTAGCGGCGCGAAATGCCCAGCAGCAGCTGGATCACGACCGGGTCGTTGCCCGGTGCCACACCTTCGAGCATGGCTTCGATCTGCGAGCGGCGCTGGTAATGGTCGCGCATGTACTGCTGCAGCAGCGTGACGACCTCGTGCCCCGGCGTGTGGGCCGTCAGGGCCAGAATGCCTTTTTCGCCGATCGCGCTGCCGAGGTATTCGCTCATCTTCTCGCGCTTGCACTCCTCGAAGACCTGCTCCTGCGTCTTCTGGAAGTCGGCTTCGTAGTACTGCTTGTGCTCGGCCTTCGCGTTCTGGTAGCGCTGCTGGTTGCCCTGGTAGCGCTGCGGTGCATGGGCGTTGGCATGCGCAATGCCTTCGTCGAGCGTGGGGTGGCGCGTGTCCTGCGCGATGAACTGGCGCAGCACCAGGCTGCCGACGGCCTGGCGGCTGGCTGCGTCGAGCAGGCCGAGGTAGCGCGTGAGCAGCGCGTTGCCGCCCGGCTCCTTGAGCTTGCAGGCGAGCACCACCCACCAGCGCACGATCTCGGGTTCTACCGGGCTGCCGTCCAGCCATTTGCAGGCGGGCAGCGCGTCGAGAGAGAACCACGCAAGGCCCGCCGGGGGCCTGGCCTTCAGGCCCTTCTTTGCTTCTGCCAGAAGGATGGCCGGCGCAAGGCGCGCGGAAATGTCGTCGCCCAGCGCCTCGAGCGCGGTGAGATAGGCCGCGCGCACGGTCTCGCGGGTTTCCTTCTCGAGCGCCTTGGTAATGGCGGGCACGGCATCGGCGTACTTGAGCTCGGCCAGCCAGTTGGCGGCCTCGATGCGCACCTCGCTCTTGGTGGAGCCGAGCGACTCGACCACGCGCCGGCCGATGTCGGGCAGCATCGACAGCGCCTTCTGAGCGGCTGCGCGATGCGTCTTGCCTTCGCCGAGCGCCAGCTCCATCACGCGCGGCAGCCAGCGCGCCTGCACGGTCGGGAAGACGGCCAGGGTGCGCAGCGTGGCGTTCAGGTCGAGCTGGGTCTGGCGGCCTTCGCGCTTTGGCGGCGCAATGAGGCCCAGGCCTTCGTCGATGTACTCGGGGTGCTCCGCGAAGAAGGGCCACACGCGGTCGGCCGGCAACACCTCGACCGCTGTGGCCCGGTTCCAATACTGGTAGAGCGCGGTGTGCGCCACATCGTCGATCGGCATGCCGGAGCGCTTGAGCAACTCGGCCAGCGCGCGCAGGTCGACCGATCCCACGGGCTGGCGGCCGAGCCACTTGTGAAAGCCGTCGTCGAACCAGAAGCTGGTCCAGTGGCGCGACACGGCCAGCCAGCGGATCAGGTGCGGCATGCCGAACCCGGGCATCGACTGCAGGCGATTGCCGAAACCCACCACTTGTTGCAGCTGGCCGTTCTTGACGCGGTTCCGGTCGTTCTTGCCGCCCTGCCCGTTGAGCACGCGCACGGCCACGCGCATGTCCTCGTCGGTGAGCTTCTTGTGGGCGGCGTAGTTGTCCTGGCGCCACTTGTACCTGTAGGTCTGCTTGGAGGCCTTGTTCTCCTCGATCTCGGCCTCGGCCGCAATGCGGTTCTTCTCGAGCAGCTCGATGCGGTTGGCAATCAGCAGTTGCACCGCGTCTTCGCCGAGCGGAATGTCCTCGAAGGGCTGCCAGGCCGGCGGCTCGGGCAATTCGAGCTCGCCCGCGTCGCCCGCGGCATCGAGCCGCGACAGGGCCGAGCGGATGGCCTGCTGCACGGCCTTGCTGGCCTCGGTGCCGGCCGCTGCGCCGAGCAGCGCACGCGCGGCGTCGCCCGGCAGGCGCGCAAGCAGTTCGGCGGCCTGCGTGCGCTGGGTGGTGTCGCCGTCTTTCAGCAGCTGCCCCAGAAGTTCGAGCCGCTGCGCCTCGGCAATGCCCTCGAGGTGGGGCGTCGCCTCGGTGCGCACCGTCTTGCTGCCGTCGATGGCCAGGCGCAGGAACAGCGGCGCAAAGTCGTTCAAGAGCGCCTTGTCCTTGCCGATGCGCCTGGCCAGCAGAACGCGGCCCGCGGCCGACAGCTTTGCGGGCAACGCCTCGGCGGCATCGCGCTGGCTGCGCATGCAGTCGGCCACGGCAGGAGCATCGACCAGGCCGTCGAGCCGGTCGTGGTACCAGCTGTCCAGGCCCTTGCGCTCGAAGACCTCTTGCAGGGCGATGTGCGGATCGAGCCCCTCGTGCGCGAGCAAGGCTGCAATGAGATGAACGTTCCACGCGGGCCGGTGCTTGGCAAGATCGCGCTCGGCAGCGTTGCTGGAGCTGCTCTTGTTGAAGCTCGCGAACACCGCGTCGTTGACGAGGTACTGGAGCCAGTCGGGCACGGGGGCGCCGGGATGCTCGAGCGACTGTCCGCCGTCGGCTGCAGCAAGCAGCTTGCCCAGTCGCACCAGCACGTCGAGCGGAGGAGCACTGGCATCCACGCTGGCGTAGAAGCGGCCGCGCTGTTCGAGGCTCTGGTTGCCGATCTTCTCCATCGCCTTGTTCTGGTGGTTGCTGAAACCCCAACGCAGGCGGCCGGGGGCTCCGAGCAGTTGCCCTGGCTCGAAGGACCTGGCAGCCTGCAGGTCGAGCAGCACGGTTTCCTGCGTGCCGTCGACCAGGAACGCGGCGCCCTTCTGGGGCAGCTCCTTGCCTGCTTTTTCGAGCGGCTCGAAGGCTTGCTTCAACAACTGCGCCTGCTCGCGCGTCAAGCCGTTGGCCGCTGCGGTGCCGGCGCTGCCCGTGACGGCGCCCAAGATCTTGTCCAGAAATCCCATGCGTTCTCCTCGTTCTCCTGCGCGCTCATTTTGGCAGGTGGGCGTTACGCTTTGGCCAATTCGCGGCCTGCAGAACAACCGCAACCAAAGGTTCTAAGCCGACTGCGCTTTCGTTTGCTCCGGCAAGCCGTCGAGCTCGCCAAGCAGCTGGCACAGAAAGCCCAGCTTCAGCAACGGTACCGCGGCCGGCGCAGCGAGGTGCGCACGCAGCGCACTCGACAGCACCTCCAGGCCGACAGAGCCTGCGCGGTCGAGTGCATCGTGCAGGCGCTGCCGCTGCGCCGCGGTCAGTGCCATGCGCCCGGTGGCGGCCTGCGTCTCGGCCACCTCGGTCACGGGCGCGAGCAGGCGCGCCGCCAGCGTGGGCGCACCCACGGGCGCCGCCTGCCGCTGCTGCTGCCGTGCCTCGAGCATGCGCAGGATGCGGTTCGCGAGCGACGTGGTGCGCGTGGCCTCGTCGGCAAAGTCGAGCGACACCGCTTGCAGCGCCTTCTTCGCATTGCTGCTCAGCACGGCGATGGGCATGAGTTCGGTGCTCGCGGCGGAGCGCTCGATGCGCACCAGCACTGCATGCACCGGCGCGCGGCGCGCAGCAAGGCGGTCGAGGTTGCCGACGCGCTGCCGGTGCTCCGGGCCAACGGGAATGCCAAGCCGCAGCCATTGGCCCGCGTCGTCCTGCACCAGCCAGTCGAGGCGCTGCTGTGCTTCGTCGAGCACCGGCGGGCGCGTGTCCGAAGGCCGCAGCAGCACCGCATCGAAAGGCTCGGCCACAAGGCCGGTGGCGCCGCGCAGGCGCTCGCCGAGTTCGGACCAGTTGCCGCAGCCGATCGACTTCAGGCGCGGGTCGTCGGCCGCCCACGCAGGCAGGGGCTGGGCACGGGTGGCGCCGCCGAGCGCCAGCCGGCCGTCTTCGGCAAGGCGGGGTTGTTCGAGGCGCAGGGTGGCTTCGCACACGCTCTGCGCGGCGCCCGTGCCGGACCACAGCGCGCTGGCGGACCATGCGCCGCTGCGCGTGAAGGCGGTGTCGCTTCCGTCGGGCCGTGCGAGCGAGGCCTGCAGCACGCGCGCACCCGCCAGGTCCCAGAACGCCACGGTGAGCCCGCGCGCGCCGCCGCGCGTCTGCCACCAGTGCGCACCGAGCGGCAGCAGGTCGAGGGCAGCCGATTCGTCGAAGTCGCGCTTGAGCCGGCCGCGCAGTGCCACGGCGAGTTCGCCCTCGGCCCGCGCGAGCGCAGCGCACAGCGCATGGGTGCGCGCCATGAGCGCAAAGGCGTCGCGCTCCTCGGCGCGGTGGTCGCGCCGCACCAGCAGGTCGACCGTGCCGCCAAGGTTGCGCAGCAAGGCGGCCAGGCGCGGCAAGCCCTCGCCGCGCGCGGACATGTTGAGTGCCAGGAGGCGCGCCGACGTCAACTCGCTCACGTGCGAGAGGCCGCCTGTCAGCAGCTCTTCCAGCATCGACTCCACCTGCAGCAGGAACGCGCGCTCTCGTTCGCCGAGGCGCGCGGTGTCTTCGACCGGCGCAGGCCGCGCGCTCTCGGGCCATGCGAAGGGCTGCGCGTGCGCGGTGCGCAGCGCGGCAATTGCGATCAGGTGCACTGCCTTGCGCTCAGCGGCAGGCACCTCGGACACCATGCCCGCATAGCCCGCGCCCGCCACCCAGCGGCACGAGGCGCCGAGCTCGGGCAAGTCCATGACGAGCGCGCCGCCCTGCACCCGCCAGTCGACGACGCTGCTGGCGGCGGCCGCTGCGCGGCGCACGGCAGCCACGCCCGCGGCCTTGAAAAGCGCCGCGGCATCGAGCGCGAGGATTTCCGCGAGCGGGTCGGCAGCGGGCGGTGCCTTTCTTTCTTCCTGCTCGCCTGAAGATGCGCCGGCGGCACTCGCCGACACGGCCGGCTCCAACGCGCGCAGCCACAGCGCCGCGCCGAGTATGTGCTTGCAGATGCCCGGCGCCGGGCAGTCGCAGCGCGCCTGCTGCGGGCCGCGCGCATCGAGCTGCACGCGCTGGCCATCGGCCGCCACCACGCCGCCCTCCGCGCCCTGCTCCGCCCATGCGACCTTGCCCGCCTCCACGTCCTTTGCGGCGCGCCGAAGCAGGCCGGGGTTGGCGAGCGTGGCCAGGGTGTCGTCGTCGTAGGCGCGGTAGCCGTCGTACCAGGCCATCAGTTCATCACTTCCGCGAGCCACTGCGCGAAATGCGTGGGCGTGAGGGCGGCCACATGCATGCCCTTGTCTGCGAGGCGCTGCGCCATTTGCCGGTCGTACACGGGGTTGGCCGATTCGTCGAGCGCGGCCAGCCCGAGCAGCTTGACGCGCGCCTGTGCCATGCGTTGCACCGCAGCCAGGAGCGGCCCGGGCGCGGCGCCTTCCATGAAGTCGCTGATGAGCGCGAACACGGTGCGCTGCGGGTTGCCCACCAGCGACTCGCAATACGCCACCGCGCGGCCGATATCTGTGCCGCCGCCGAGCTGCACCGTGAGCAGCACCTCGACCGGATCGTGCACGAGGTGCGTGAGATCGACCACGCTGGTGTCGAACACCACCAGCTTCACGCGCACTGCGGGCAGCGAGCTCATGATGCCGGCAATGACGGCGCTGTAGATCACCGAATCCATCATCGAGCCGCTCTGGTCGACGCAAAGCACCACGTCCCAGGGCAGGTTGCGCTTCACGCGCGCATTGAAGCGCGGATGCTCGATGACGAGTTGCTTGCGCTCCACGTCGTAGTGCTTCAGATTGGCCGCGATGGTGGCGCGCGCATCGAAGTTCTGCGCGCTCTTGATGTGCGAGCGCCGCATGCGGTTGCGCCGGCCGACGAGCGCGTTGACAAAGTCGTTCTTGAGCTTGCGCGTGATCTCGTCGACGGTTTTCTGGATCACCTCGCGCACCGCGTCGCGCATCTGGCCCGACAGCCGCCCGCGCATGCCCAGCAGCGCCTTGGCGAGGCCTGGCGTGGCGTCGAGCGAGCGCAGCACTGCCGGGTCGGAGAGCAGGTCGGTCAGCTGGTAGCGATCGATCGCCTGCGTCTGCATGCGCTCGAACACCTCTTGTGGAAAGAGACTGCGCGAACGGTTGAGCCAGTCGACCGCGCGCAACTGGCTCGGGTCGAGCGAACCCGGCCCGCCATTGGGCTTGGCCAGGCCGCGGCCTTCGTATTCACGGCCGTAGAGATATTCGAGGGCCTGGTCGAGCCTCCAGTCGCCCGCCGAGAACTGCGTTTGCGACAGGGGTTGCGCCGCATAGCGGCCGAGGATCAGGCGCCAGCGGCGCAGGGTTTCTTCGGACGACATGCGCAATGCGTTCGCAAGGACGGGTGGAAGGAACTGTCGGGGGGAGGAGCGCCGGCAGCTTATCAGACGGCAGCGCATGTCATGCTCACGCCTTCCTCGGCTCTTCTTCATGACCAGGCCTCGCCCGTCCGTTGCACTGATCGCACATCTGTCCGGGCAAGTGGCGGGCTACGCATTCACCTCGCCCGACGGCCGATATCAGGCCGCGGAAGTCGGCGGCGACACAGAGTGATCGTCGATTTGCGGGAGCGACGGCAGCAACGGGCATGTACGACCGCGTTGCTGCCGTTGAAACAATGCAGGCAACGCAAGCGACAAAAGCGCCGAGCGTGCCGCCGTCACCAACAGCGTCGGGCCAGGAAATCGCCACCCTGAAAGCTGCCATTGAAGCTTGTGTGCAGGTCGGCCGAGCCGTACCCCCACAATATTCAGATGGCTCGATGACCAAAGGCTTCGATGCCCACAACAACCCCATTTCTGGCCGCGTGCAAAACAACGTGCGCTATCAAGGCGAGATGCCTGCTCGTTACGCGTTCAACAAGTGCATGGTGGGCAAGGGCATGTCCCTCAGGCGTCGATCCACAGCGCGGGTCACGCCTCCAACTCCTTTTGGGGCGCAGGCTCTGCCAGGTCATCAGGGGCCGGACACGGACTCGTGAACGCTACATACGCCGGGTCGATCTTCGCGGGTGCCGAGAAGATCGGAGAACGCTGGTTCTATCAGGTGTGGAAATGCGAGATGGCGGTCCTCCGCGAGAGTGAGCAAAAAGGGCAACGCGGAGATCATTCCGCGCGGTACGTTCTCTGGACGTTGCGCTGAGCCAGCAGCCTGCTTCCAGCAACCACTACGTCACAGGTAACGCGCGGTTGCATTTCCATCAATGCGTTTGTATCCTCCGCTGCCCCGTTCAAACGCGCGATGCGTTTGAGGGCGACGGCGCTGCTTTCATTCGCCGCCAAACCTCTAGTTCAAAAGTTCCAATGAACCACACTCAGCGCCGTAGTTCGTCTCGAGTAAAGCACGTCATCTTGCTTTGCCTGGTCGCCGTGCTCACCGCCTGCGGCGGCGGCGGTGGTGGTGGAGGTGGCTTCTTGCCGATCATTCCCGTGACGCCCGTCGCGCCGCCTGAGACGCCGCCCGCCACGCCGCCCGAAACGCCGCCCGAAACGCCGCCTGAGGCCCCGCCGCAAGCTTACACAGTCGGGGGATCCGTCACCGGATTGATCGGAAGCGGACTTGTCCTTCAGAACAATGGCACCGATGACTTGCCCGTTGCAGCCGACGGCACCTTCATCTTTTCGACACAGCTCGCCACGGGCGCGAACTACGCTGTCACGGTGAAGAGCCAATCGAAGATCCTCACGCGCGTATGCACCGTAACCGATGGCACTGGGACGATTGCGAATGCCGCTGTCACCAACGTGGCCGTGAAGTGCACTTCTCCCCCTGCTCGCTTTGCCTACGTTGCTTCCACCGCTACCAACGAGCTCACTGGTTACATCATCGATCCCTCTTCGGGAGCATTGAGTGCCATGTCCGCGCCGCCTGTGGCAACAGGGAACACGCCAATCTTCACGGTTCTGCACCCTTCGGGTCGATTCGCCTACGTGTTGAACGTGAGCGGCGACAGCATCTCCAGCTTCACGATCGACGGCACGTCTGGCGCCCTCGGCCCGATGACCGTTCCTGTGACCTCAACTCCCCCGTTTCCAGTCGCCATGGCGGTGGAACCAACAGGTCGCTTCGCCTATGTGATCACAACAACGGGCATCTCTAGCTATACCATTGATCAAACGACAGGTGCCTTGAGCGCCACCGGAACGCCTGTAGCGCTGGCATCGCCGCTCGGTCCACAACTGATGACGGCTGACCCGACGGGGCGCTTTGTGTACGCGATCAGTGCCGGCACCAACGAGGTATTGTCCTTTGCCATCAATCAGACTACTGGCGATCTGACTGCAAACGGAACGCCGGCCACAGCAGCAAGCAGCGCGCTGGGTATTGCCGTGGATCCCACCGGCAGATTTGCCTATGTGCCAGACCCTTCCAGCAGCACCATCGCAATGTTCTCCATCGATGCCACGAGCGGTGCGCTGACCCCGCTGGCCATCCCAGGGATCAACACACCGAATCCGGTCGGCCTCCTCACGGTGGCTCCATCGGGACGGTTTGCCTATGCTGCGGATTACGTCGGCGGACAGGTGTTGATCTATGCAATCGATGCCACGTCGGGAGCACTCAGTTCGGCCCCTGTATCGAGCGTAGCCGCGGGGATCAACCCCCAATACATCGCCCTGGACCCATCTGGCCGATTCGCCTATGTTCAGAACGCCTCAGGCGCAACCGTCCTTGGCTTCAATATCGATGCCGATTCCGGCGCATTGAGCCCGATGGCTGTCCCGCCGTTTGCGCTGCCCTTCGGGGCCTCGCTCTTCGTGCTCTCAAGGTAGGTAACCCTGTTGCTCAATGCGGCGAAGCTCGGAAGGGCGACGCGGCCGGCTGAATCCGCACTAGCTATTTGGGCATCCGAGCAAGTTCTACAGCATGGTCGTCCAGCGCGGATCTCTGCTTGTTGAGATGGTCGAGACGGCGGATGCGCATCGATGGGGCAGCGCGACCATGCGCTTCCGCTACACCGCGGAGATCCACGACCTTCAGCTCACTGGCGAAGACACTCGCTCCGAGGACTACGAGACGGGCGAACAGGAGCGCTGCAGCACCAACCGCCTGACCGGTCAGTACATCTCAACGACGCGCATCAAAGGCAAGACCAAGACATCGACGCGGCAACTCACGCCGCCCGCTCGGCCGGCTTTGAACGGCTGGGCTTGCAACGGTTGATACGCGCGTCTATAGCCGGAGACTCCTGACGGCCGATTGTGTTGAAAAACTCGGTCGGGCAAGTCTTGGGCACGTTTTCGGGGTACTTCACCCCTTGCCTTGAGTGAGATCGTCGATCCTAGGCCGTTCTGTGAGGTCGATTTTTCAATGGTCTCAGACTGTCTAGCAACCTTCGAGTTTTTCAACACAATCGGCCAGGACCGGTCGTTCGGCGCGGGCACTCTTTCATCGAAATGTTCATTCGCTTTGTAATCCACAGCAACGACATCGACTCCGGACGAAGGCAGGGGTTGTTTCAGGCCCTTGGAGAACTCGAGACACAAGGATTGCTCCTGGAGCACGAAGTTGAGCGCTATTACGAACTTCGTGACTGGTTCCGAAAAAATCTTCGCAAGCCCGTGAGCTTCACTCGCTCATCCAAACCGCACGCGAAGAAGGTGGCGCTCAGTTGGTTCAAGGACACTGCAACACAGCACATCGGCATGATGCGTGGTCTGGTTAGGGTGCTGGAAGCGCACGATGTGATGGTTGAAATCCTGCGTAGCGACCGACCTGGCTATGTTGTCTACGAGGACGAATTTCAAGTCGCGGCTGAACCATTCAACGAGACACTTACCTAGCCTCGTTCGGAGCAGTCCGGACCGAGTCACTGCCATTGGAGGTCATGTTGAGATTCATCATCCTTTCGGCGCTGGTCTTGATATGCCAGGTCGCCACGGCGGAAACCGTCCAAGTCAAATATCACGGTATCGTTTCACTTGACGCCTTCGCGTGCGAGGACGTTAAAGAGAGCGGTGACGTTTCGCGCATTTGCTACGACAAGGCAGAGCGGTACATGGTAATTCGGCTCAAGACGGCCTACTATCACTACTGCGAAATCGACGCCGCGACTGTGCAGGGCCTCCAAAGGGCCAGTTCGAAGCGGCAGTTCTTCGAAGTCCGCATTCGCGGAAGTGGCGGGGACGGACCGTTTGACTGCAGGACACGCCCTATCCCGAAGAAGTATCGGCAGTAAATTTTTTGCGTCGGCAATCCGCAGAACCGTCATTCGCGTCCACCTAGGCTCCGTGGACTCTCTGCTGCTCCGGCCCTCTTCGCCAGTGTGAATGCGAAATAATTCCCGGCGCTGCAACTTTCGTGTACTTACGGTGGCGGTACAAGAGCTTACATAATCCCCGCAAAAGCCTGCCCTCAATCCGAGCGGCCAGCCTCTTCAGGGAGCCTCATGTCCATTCTTACCGGTATGCGCGCGCCTGCGCGCGCGCATCAATTGCTGCAATGAAGCGGCGCGTCACGATCCAGACTCCGCTGGGCGACGCGCTGAAGTTCCAACGCCTGATGGGGCGCGAAGCGCTCAGCCAAGCCTATGCGTTCGACATCGACCTGCTGAGCAACAGTAACTCTCTCGATCCAAAGGTGCTGCTCGGCAAGTCCGCCACGGTCACGATGCAAACCGAATCTGGCATCCGGCACCTCTGCGGGCTGGTCACCCGATTCGGTCTGGCGCAGGAAGATGCCCGCCAGTCCTTCTACAAGATGCGCCTGCGCCCCTGGCTGTGGCTCGCCACCCGGCGCAGTGACTTCCGCATCTTCCAGGACCAGACCGTTCCCGAGATCCTGGAGGCGGTCCTCGGCCGCTACGGCCATCCGCTCGAGCTGAAGCTCAGCCGCGGCTACCGGGCCTGGAACTACTGCGTCCAGTACGGCGAAGACGACTTTGCGTTTGTCTCGCGTCTGTGCGAACACGAGGGCATCTATTTCTTCTTCCGGCACGAGGCCGAGCAGCACGTGCTGGTCTTTGCCGACGACGTCGCAAGCTCGCATGGCCCCTTGCCCGGCGGCGAGACCGTGCGCTACCACCCGCACGAGAAGGCCGGCATGACCGGCGGCCTCGACCCGAGTGAGCGCATCACCGAGTGGGAGCAGGCCGACGAGATCCGTTCGGGCCATCACTACCGCGACCATTTCGACTTCGAGCACCCGCGGGCCGACCTCTCCAGCCTGCGGCAGATGCCACCTGGCCATGACCATGATGCCTACGAGCAGTACGAGTGGCCCGGCGACTACACCCGGCACGAGGACGGCGAGGTCTACGCACGCATCCGCAATGAAGAGCAGCTGAGCGAGCGCAGCCGCGCCAGAGGGCGTTCCAACCTGCGGGAGCTGGCGCCGGGCTACACGATGCGGCTGGCCCATCATCCGCGGCACGACCAGAACCAGCAATACCTGCTGCTCGGCGTGAGCTACCACCTGCGGGAGAACGTCGAAGCCAGCGAGGGCGTCGGGCGCACCGAAGGCTCGGTGCAGCACTTCGCCTTCGAGGTGCAGCCCACCAGCCTTGCGTGGCGCCCCGCCCGCGCCACACCGAAACCGCGCACGCATGGTCCGCAGACCGCGGTCGTGGTTGGCCCGGCCGGCGAGGAGATCTGGACCGATCAGTACGGCCGCGTGAAGGTGCAATTCCACTGGGACCGTGTGGGTGAGCACGACGAGCACTCCAGCTGCTGGGTGCGCGTGTCCACGGCATGGGCGGGCGCCACGTTCGGCGGCGCGGCCTTGCCCCGCATCGGCCAAGAGGTCATCGTCGACTTCCTCAACGGCGACCCCGATCACCCGATCGTCACCGGTCGCGTGCACAACGCCGACCAGATGCCCGCGTGGCAGCTGCCCGACCAGAAGCACCTCTCGGGGATTCGCAGCCGGGAGCTGGATGGCGGGCGCAGCAACCACCTGGTGCTCGATGACTCGGAGGGAAAGATCCAGGCGCAGCTCAAGAGCGATCACCAGAGCTCCAGCCTGAGCCTGGGTCATATCGCACGCATCGAAGACACGGCCGGTCGCAAGGACCTGCGCGGCCAGGGCTTCGAGCTGCGTACGGATGGGCACGGTGCCGTGCGCGCCGCCAAGGGATTGCTGGTGACGTCCGAGTCACGCCTAAACGCGCAGGCACACACCACCGACATAGGCGAGACCATCGCTCGCCTTGCGCAGGGAGGAAACCTGCATGAGGGCCTGTCCGATGCCGCCCAGCGAGCCGAGGCTCACGAATCGGGCGACCAGGACGAGGTGGCCAAAGCCCTGAAGGCACAGACCGACGCGATCAAAGGCAACGGCGGGAACAGGGAGCACGGAATCTTCCCGGAATTCCAGGATCCGCATCTCACGCTGGCCAGTCCGGTTGGCATTCAAAGCACGGCGCAGGGTTCGAGCCATGTCGTGAGCGGCGAGCACACCGCCATCACCAGTGGCGGCCACACCAGCGTGAGCGCTGGGAAGAGTTTCCTCGTGTCTGCAAAGGACGCCGTACGCCTGTTTGCCTCCAAGGCCGGCATCCGCATGACCGCCGCGAAGGATGACGTCGACATCAGAGCATTGAAGGCCAGCATCGACGTTCTCGCCAAGCTCAACATCAAGCTGGAAGCCAACCGCATCACGATCACGGCCAAGGAAGAGGTGCTGGTCAACGGCGGCTCCAGCTACACCCGGTGGAATGCGGATGGCATCGAGCACGGCACCAACGGCCTTTGGCGCGAGCACGCCGCTTCGCACAGCCTTCTCGGACCGAAGAGCCTGCCACCGTCCAATGGCTACGAGGCCAAGTGCGAACTGCAGGACAGCGGCGCAGCGGGTAGCGCGTCGGCCTCGCGCTGATGGATAGCCTGTTGCCCGTTCCCCCGGATGCCTCGCTTCTGCTGCGCAGTCTGCAAAAGGGCTTCGCCAGGTCGCGCACGCGGGCGTTGCCTGCGCAGGCATCGGTCGCCGGTCCCCTGTCGGCCTTCCTGGTGCTAGATCGCTGGCGAGACAACCCGCTCGCCGAGCATCTGCAGGAGCACCATCCGCTGTTGGCCGACGAGCGAGTCGACGTGCCCGACGAGATTTACCGCGGACGCCCCGAAGCCGCGCCCGCCCTCGTGCCCCTGCCCGAAGACTGGGCGGTCGATGCGCCGGGTGCCAGCACCCAGGCCGTCCTGCACACGGTGTCCCTCGCGCTTGCCGCGGCACGGCTGCAGAGCGAGCGCCGCATGGTGGATCAGATGTTGTGCGCCGTCGTCTTCAGTCCCGTTACACCCGCGAGCATCGCGATGCACTGGACCCGCCTGGGCTTTCAGACCTCGCCAGTTGACGGGAAAGACAAGTTGTTCCGCTACCAGGATGCGCGCGTCATGCAGCGCGCGTGGCCGTTGCTCGATGAGGAGCAGCGCGTGCAGTGGCTCGGACCAGTGACAGAGTGGTGGGCGTTGAGCCAACCCTGGCGGCCTTGGTCCTTCGCCGAAGCATTCGCTACGGGTGGAGAAATACCTGCCAGCAGTGGCGAAGATGCGTCCGAGTGGTTCGTTGCCACCCGGCCAGTGTTGTCCCGGGCTGCGGCTCGGGAACCACAGCGCGAAACCATGCGCCACCTTCTGCGTTTGGATCAATGGCACGCGACACATGGCGCAACGACGGGCACGCGGCTGTGGCTGAGCATGGCTTCGCGACGAATCCCCATCCAACGGCAGCCCGATGGAGAGACGATGACGCGACTCCTTCGCCTGGGAGCAGAACTGGGTTTGATCCAGGAATCGGATCTATCGGAATTCGTCGACGCCTCATGGCAGGCACATCACTACGATGAGCGGCTCATCCCTCGTGATTGGTCGGCGCCTCGGGATGCGGCCGTGCTGCGGCAGGCGCTTTCCCTGATGCATCCGACACCCGCAGCCTCAAGTCAGCCGGACAACAGCCGTGTTGCTTCAATTGGCTTTGCCAGTGCGCTGTATGAAGCCGAGCAAGCCCTCTCAAGCTCGCACCACCCGAAATTTCTGCGAAGAAGCTGAAGCCATGCCTTGCGCCACACCCTGTCGAAACTGCGATCGCAAGGGCCTCCCGATCCTGTTCACTCGCTATTCCGCCGCCTTCAGCGCGCAGGAGCAGGGTCTCGCTGCGCTCAAGCAGTTGCAGCCCACGGGGAATTTCCAGGCCCAGCCCGGCGGCGTGGCCTTGCGCACGGCTCTCTACGGCGTGCGCATGCTGCGGCCAGGCTACCTCTACGTGCGGATCCAGAACATGTGCAAGGCCCATCCCGAGTGGCTCGGCTACATCGTGCATCCCCACGGCTATCTGGCGCAGTTCGACGTCGGGTTTCCCGAGGCTACCAAGTCGAACCCCGCCTGCGAAATGGAAGTGCGCGGCGCCAATGCGTCCATGGTGTGGGTGGCGGACGCCAAGAACGTCACCGAACTGCATTACATGTTCCACCCGGACCCGATCGTGCCCAAGCACCTGTTCGAGCACATCGAACCCCAGCGCGACATCTACATGCAGAAATTCGACGTCGCAGGATGGCTGGGCGGCAACATGAGCCAGAAGGACACCTGCCAACCAGGCCAGCTCAACAGCCAGGTGATGGAGTTCTCGGCACTCAAGGATCCAGCCGTACAGACTGTGGGCAGCGAACAGCACTACGGGCTCATGGGCGTACACGGCGCTGAGCGCGAGTGGGGCACTTACGAGGAGGCACGCACCGGCCGGCATTTCGAAAAGGTCCGCAACGAGACGCGCCGCGCCGACGGCAGCGTGGCCGTCACCGACACGGGCCCCGTGACCGGCATGGCGGTAGGGCCCTACATCGCACGCATCACCGGACCGCTCTACAAGGACGCGCATGGTCCCCGACTGCGAAAGATGGCCGAGTTCCTGACGCAGCACAAGGGCGCCGTCGTGCGCATGCGACGACCCCATCGGCATTGCCCAGGAACTCAGCCTCCACCATCTCACTGCGGCCATGCCGTATGTGCAATGGCTCAAGGAGGTCGATTCGTCGGATCCCGGCAATGCGACCGTGACGAACGCGTGGAAGCACGCCGCCAGCGAGAGCATCAAGACGGTGCGCGGAGCCCTCTACAAGAAAGCCATGGGCATGTACGACGCCGAAACGGACCGCCTGAAGAGCGTGCACGACGTGCTAGGCCAGCGGCGCGCCTACCCCGTGAGCACGACGATGGTTCGGCAAAAGGATGGGACCTATGCCGAGATGTCCGTCGAGGCGATGCGGGCGCAGCGCCGAGAGGCGCTGGAGGGTGAGATTGCCGCGCGCGAATCGGACCGGCGGCTCATCAGCGATGCGGAATCCGAAGCCGCCCTCAAGACGACGCTTGCGCATGTCGATGAAGCCCGGCTCACGAAGTTCGACGCCGATCACATGGCGCAGATCAAGGAGCGCGACAAGTGCTTGGACAAGCTCAGCGAGGACCTGATCGCCTGGCTCCAGTGCGACGCGTTCCTGGTCAAGACACTCGGGCGATACGACCGCAAGCCCAGCGGCATCGAAACCCGCGATGGTGCCCGCTGCGCGGGCCAGTTGTGCGCCATTCTGGAAACCATGGACAGCAGCCCGCGCGGGCGCAAGTGGTATGCCGATCTCCAGTTGTTCAAGGACGACCCGAAGAACCTCGTGTGGCGCATGGCGACCCTGAACAACGAGGCGATCTCGCAGGAGTTGCTGCGCGTGCTGGACACCCTGAAGGACACGCTGCCGCCGGCCACCGAGGTGGCGGATCCGGAAACGGCCGAAGAGAGCGCGCGCCAGCAAAGGGCATGGGCCGCGATGGCGGCGGCGCTGGAGAAGATCCCGAAGACCCTCGAGGGCAGCCAGACGCTGATCAAAGAGGCCAAGAAGCTTGGCGACCGCGGATCGAGCACGCTGGCGAGAGTTCAGTCGCTACAGAAAATCGCCGAGACGGCCGCGAAGAATGTTCATTCGGTGTGGGGTATTGCGGTGGTGCGGGCGGCCCAGAAGTTGGGTGCTTCGGCGATGGAGCTGAACCTCGCCAAAGGGCAGATCGTGTTGCTCTCGCACGGCCTGGGCGACAAGGCCATTGAGTTCGTGCGCCAGGAACAGCGTGCGCTGGACAAGGAACTGCACGCCAGCGGGCAGTCGGTGAACTACAGCAACAAGCGCCATCCGGCACCGGACGGGCGCGCATGGCGACGACACTACGACCACAAGGGCGAGAAGATGCAGGCCCGGGTGGATCGGGCGTTGGCGCTTGGCGCGGACAATGCAGTGAAGAACATGCGAATTCCGTCAGTGGTGGGGGGCCTGGAGATCATGAGCCTGATCCCGACCTTCGGTCGCGCGAGCGAGCGTGGCGATGACCCGAGGGCGGGCAGCCAGAGCGCAGGGGCTCTCGCCGCCGCGATGGGAACCTGGAAGAGCTGGCGCGCCGACTACTACGAAAAGAACGTCTACGAAGCGATAAAGGCCCAAGCACCGCTGGCCGCGCGGGCAACTCTGGTGACGGCATTGGACAATGAACTGCGCATGCTGAAGATCGGCGCGGCGCATTGGGTGGCGTCTGCTGCGGTAGTAGGGGTGGTCTGGGATGCGATTGATGGTGTCACGGCGAACAAGGAAAGAAACAACCTACTCATGTGGGCTTATTTGGGTCGAGCAGGAGCTGGAACTGCAACAATCGGCTCGGCGCTTTTAGGCGCTTATAACCTCAAGAATGCGAAAGTCGTTCTTTGGTGCACACGCGTCAACCTCGTGACGGGAGCCGCTACCTTGGCGCTCAGCTATGCCATCGAGAAGATGAAGGAAAAGGAGTGGGTTGACTGGCTCAAGGCCGAACCTTTTCGGAAAACTGATAGCAAGAAAATTCCGCATAGCAGCGAGCAATTCATGCTCGAGCAGCTCGCCAATGCGATTGCAGATATGGACTGACGAACGGCAACCACATGTTTCTTTCAGAGAGTGGCTATCGACATGAGCAACGCAGCGGAGGTACAGCTCAAGCGCTGAGGTATTTTGCGGACATCAATCAATACACGCGGCTGTACGGGGTTCGTGAAGGCATAGCGCCCCCCCGGGAGAGTGAGCCAAAGCCTACGAGAAAAGAAAAGATCGAGCAGCAGAAACTTGCACGGCCTGGTCTCTATGGAATGCGCACGTTGTTCGACTTCAATGAGCACTTCATTGAGTTGAGCAACGCAGAAGAGGAAAAGCGTTCGCTTAATTTCATGCTGCTTCTGCTTTTTGGTCTCATGTTTTGCGTACCTCTATTTGGGTTGACCTTGTCGCTCCCGGATGACCCAATCTTCTCTCGTAACTGGGTCATCAACTTCGCTATTGGCGGAGCCATGCTGCTGGCCGCTTCTGCGTTGATCTATTTCCTGGTGTGGCCTCACCTGCTCGCCCCGGCTTTCTTCACCAGCCTGCGCGCACGTTACCGCTTCAACAGAACCAACCGTAAGGTCTACGCGCTACGGCCAAAGAGGTACGGCGGCAATGTGGTGCTCGACTGGGATCGCGCGCAGGCGCACGTCCGGTGGGCGCCGCCAAAATCCTGGACGGCCGAGCAACTTGTAGCGAGCGAAGCTGCGCGTGAAGAGCGTCTGCGCTCGGCGGGGCGGGACAGCAACTTGCTGCTGTACTGGCCCCCACTGGACCTCAACGACCCGGAACGCAAGGGCGAAGATGTGCTGTGGGTCGGGCCCAGCGGCAGCGGCGAATCGTTATGGCAGTACATCCGGACCTTCATGGAAGATGGAATGGACGCTGTGCCGAAACCCTCCGGGCACGAGTGGCTGCGCAAGGGCTTCAGCGGCCCCGGCGAACACCTGGAAGAAACCGTCGTGCATGGCTCGCACATACGTGACGACATCGTGGGCAAGGGAACTTCGGGTGCAACCTACAGTAACTACGCGATGAACTTTCTATGGGCGCCTCTACACAGTCTGGCCGAGAGACTGTGCTACTGGCCCACGTTTCCCGAAGAATGGAACAGCGACTGCGGGCAGCGCCGCAGAGAAAGCGGCATCGGCCCCGAAGAACCTCTGCGATGGACCAGCAAACCTTGACGCTCAGAAGTACATCGATGGATGGTCGGGCTTAAGGTGAGCTGGGTGGAGGAGATCGGACTGGACTCGGCCGAGTACGGCACCCCCTCAATGCGCTGGACCAAGGCGTCCTTGGTCTACCGCCGAACGAAGAACCTTCGCGTGGTGCAGCTCCCTGTTCGGCCACACCAAGCTCGAGAGCACAGTTCGCTGCCTCGGAATCGAGGTCGAGGACGCATCGGAGATGGCTGAGCAGACGGAAGCCTGACGGGTTCTTGGCGCCCTGCTTGATGGGTGCCAGTCGAGGGCAAAATGCGGCCAAGACCGGACCTTCGCGGCCAATCAAACGTCCATTCATGAACAGCTACGTCCTTGCTCTCGATCTTGAAGGCACCTTGATCTCAAACGCGATGAGCCAGATACCGCGGCCGGGCTTGGCTGAGTTCCTGAATCGTTGCGCTGAACTCTTTCCCCGCATCGTCATGTTCACCACTGTCAAGGAAGAACGATTCAGGAAGATCGCGCGCCTACTGGTGGAGGAGAGAATTGCGCCTTCCTGGTTTGCGGAGATGGAGTACATCGCTTGGCACGGCAAGACCAAAGACCTTCAATTTGTCCCCGGCGTACGTCCACACCAAGTGTTGCTCGTCGACGATTTTGAGAAGTACGTCCATCCGGGCCAGGAAGCACAGTGGCTGGAAATTGAACACTTCGATCATCCCTATAGTTCAGCGGATACCGGCCTCGCCAAGATGCTCAACACACTGGCGGCGCGTATTTGATCGATGATCGTTGTGCACCGGTGCGGCAAGAATCGGCCGAAGCTGTACGAAAACGCGGTGTGCTGCCGGCCATATGCACCCCGGCAGTTGTGCTGTGGTCGCCGCTCTACTGCCGAACGCAGCGCAGCCCGTGCGAGAGGCGTGTCGACGCGCTCCGAAGCCCGGTGCGCGAAAGAACCGGTTCAGCGCAGCACGTAGCCGCTCAAACGCCAACTCCCGTCGCGATCTTGACGAAAGCTCGTCATCTCGCGCACGACCCGGTTGGTTGCATTGGCGAAACGAGTTTCGTATTCGACGTTGACGTACTGCCC
Organism: Variovorax paradoxus; assembly: GCF_030815855.1. Lineage (NCBI taxonomy): Bacteria > Pseudomonadati > Pseudomonadota > Betaproteobacteria > Burkholderiales > Comamonadaceae > Variovorax > Variovorax paradoxus. The sequence goes on from NZ_JAUSXG010000001.1 coordinate 4,638,221, forward strand.
TGCCAAGTCGGCATCTTCATTGGCCACCGTCTGCCTGCTGATCGCAACCCAGGTGCGTTGCTGCGCGGCGCCGAGCGGCGAACGCGATTGCCCCACCTGCCGAATGAAATCGGAACGGGTCACTCGCTTCTTGGCGGCGGGTGTGGCGCCATCCCAAAGCTCGCCGACCTGGCCCTGGTCCACCATCTGGATCACCTGCAGGCCGCCGCGGACCAGGTTCGTCGGGTCCGCGTCCTGGGCCGATGCCAGCCCCATGCATCCCGCGAAGATCGCTGCGCCGAGCAGCAGCTTTTTTGTCGAGGTCACTTTCTCACTCCCGAGATCGATGGTTTGGTTGATGCCGCCGCATGGATTGCGCAGCGGCAACGCAATCGCCCGGCCGACCAATCGGCCGCGCAATGAGAACTGTAGCTCAGCGGAACGTCAGAAGTTGAGCTTCACGCCCCACCCTTGTTGTATCACCGTTAAATTGATCGGACTTCGCCCCGACGTGCGGCTACAGTCGCGCATTCACAGGATCAAGTAGATGAGAATCTCTAAATCGGGCGGGCCCTTGGCTTTCGAAGATGTGCCGCTGAACGCTCTGGGCGGGAGCATGAAGATGCTCAATAGGGTTGAAGGCCCTTTTATACAATGCTGCAACTGGACGAGGTGCCGTCGACTGCTGTTTTCGGTCCTCGTGGTTTCGATCCTGGCTGGCTGCACTTTTCATCGCCAGCCATACATCGCGTACGAGAACAAAGCTCATCCCTTGGGCGACACGAGCGTGATGGCAATCGAGTCGTCCAAGGCGCGCGGCGATACGTTGGCGCAGTTGACTCATGTGGATGGCAAAGAGCTTCCATCGCATGAGGTCGGCTACCCGGTCTGGGTGCGTGTGCTTCCCGGTGATCACGTCTTCCGCGTTCGCCATTGCACACATCGCCTGATGGGCGGATCCATCGAACAACGATGTGACCTCCGATCCGTTTCAGTGGCAAACATGCTGCCGCGTCATCTCTATGTGATCGACCGGGTGACGGCGCAAGTCAGCCATCGAGGCAAGGATCCCAAGTTCGGCATGACGCTCGGCTTGCGCGGTCTGAATCAGCAGACCTATCCTCTTTCGTTTGGACCGGGAGACCCGACCATCGATGCCGGTGAAGAGAAGCCGGTCGGGAAAGCAGCGAACTGATGGTCGCATACGCCGTGCGAGCAGCACGGCCTCGGCAACAGCGCAGGCGGGTGGACATGCGCACCGCGGAATGCCTGCGTTCGAGGTTCTGCGGCGGTCACGCGACGATGCGACACGGGGCGACCAGGATTTCGACGGGTCGGTCCTTCTGCCTCTGGCAAAGGCGGACGCAGAGCTACCGAGAGACGGTGTCTCAAACATCTACCGAGGTTGCGTGAACCAAACCCATCAACTGCTCGAGCACCGCCCCATGGTTGCGCTCCAGGTACCGGAATACCGATTTGTTGTCGACCAGCTTGGAGACATAGCCTCTGGCCAGCACAAGGTTGAGCATGTCCTCGCCAAAGGTCTGCTCGATCATCTTGTACTGGTCTTGGAGGCCGGACATCTCGCGCTCCATCCGGTCGACTTGTTCCTGACTGACGCCTCTGCCTTTGCGCAGGCGCTTCCCCTTCACCAACATTTCTGCAGCCGTCGCCATCACCAAGGCTCGCGCGTATGAGACCGTCATGCTGTTCGCGGAGATCATCAACTCGACCGCCTCGACCTGGCGCGTCGGCTTCATTTTCCGAATCGACAGCGTGATGTCCGGGGAAAATCGGCGATCTTTCAGCAGCTCGACGGCCTCGGGACAGATCCCATCCAGCAGTGTGACCTTCCTGTTGATCTGCGTGAGGTCCACGCACAGGGCCTTGGACAGGCGCGCGGCCTCCTCGCGGCTCAGCACCACCGGCAACTTCTGCGGCACATGTACGTAGCTCATCCTGTCCACCAGCTCGCCGCGATTGAGTGTGACGTCGAAGAAGAACTTCAAGCCGGTGATGGTGGCGTTGAGCGTGATCGGCGAGACGCCCCGGTCGACCAGGTGCAGCTGGAAGCGTCGCAAATCCTCCGCGGTGGCTGTGTCGGGGGAGCGTTGGAGGAAGCTCGCGAGGTAGCGCACGGCGCGGACATAGGCCGATTGCGTCTTGGGGCCGAGCTTGCGCATGCGCATGTCGTCGAGCAAGCGCTGGCGCAGCGCAGAAACAGCCGGTGTGGAAGGGATCATGATCGTGCTCCTGTCGAAGAACGAGGCCGATTGCCTCGGTTCCCAACATAGACAGGGGCGCGATATTTGTTAAATCACAGACTGTGCGGCGGGCTACCGCGCGAGCGGTTTAGTCCTCGGACTCTGAGCCGTCGTCCGATATTCTCGAAAGCGGGCACTCGTTACGCGAGGTCGTGAGCCGGTCGAAGCCAACATGGCGCGCTGTTGCCTATGTGCGCGCTTGAGATCCGTGTCACAGCAATCGTCCAGTGAGGCGGGTAGGCGTTGAGCCCTGTCGGGCGCCAAGGGGTGCCTTCAGTCTCCTTAAGCGAGCCGGTCCATCCGCCATGCAGCCGGGGTGGCGCCCGTCATTTTTCGGAATGTCCGACCAAAGTGAACCGCGTCCGCAAAGCCGGTGGCGTCAGCAATATCCTGTAGGCACCAATTGGTGTTCACCAGCAGCTCCTGGGCTCGCTCTACACGAGCCCGCAGCTGCCATTGATACGGTGCCAAACCAGTCGACGCCTTGAAGGCGCGGCTGTAATGCGACAGTGACAAACCGGCCAGTTTGGCAAGTGTTGCAAGGTCCACTCTCGCCGGCATCTTCGCCTCGAGGTAGCTCATGGCATCTTTGAGCTGAATCGCTGACAGCCCGCGCTCGCTTCCTTTGACCTCTTTGGGATGTTCAAAAAGCCTGGCTGCAATCGCTGTAGTTAGCGAGTCGCCATACAGCTGAGCGGTGGGATCAGAGTCATCAATCGCTTCTGTAAGCAACTTGATCAACGTCCACAACCGGTCATCAGAGAAGCGGAGCCGAGGAGCATCGATCGATTCCGTTGAGTCAGGCATTCCCAGACGTTCCTGGAGCGCGTCCACGTCGAAGGTGATCCCGCCGCACTTGAGATAGCAGGCATCTCCCGAATGCCCCCACAGTTCCATCTCCGCCGGCGCGAAATAGATGGGATGAGGCCTGTAAGCAATTGGATTGGGTTTGTTGGGTGCCGACCTGAGCTCAGCGCGGTGCCGCCCGACGTATTCGAGTTCAGCGCCAATTCGGGTGGAGTCTTGATTTTTTTTGAGATGAAACAAGACGCTGCCCGTGCAGTTGTATTCAGTCAGACTGACATGCATGCCATTCCAGCAACGAGTGGACAGCTTCACCATGGCCACGTTCTCAGGAAGTTCAAATTCGTTCAACATACGTATGACACTGCTTTCAACATACGCCGAGGCGCGTCTTGTTTACCTGGTTCGGCCGATAGAACGCCGAACAGTGCTCAACTAGCCACTCACTGCGTCAGAAAGAGTGGCAACTACTTCGTCAGCGATGCGCAAATCGTCTGGGCCTAGTGACGACCTGATCTTTTGTATCTTGAGATCCGACACCGCCGAAGCCTGTGGTGACCATGTTCGCATGCCATTGCGTGGCTCGGTAGACCCATAATCTGCGCATCAATGTCGCAGAACCAGGAACGCTGGTGGATATCGAAGAACTAAGAACCTTTGTAGAAGTTGCCGACGCGGGAGGCATCACAGCGGCCGCCGCCCGGCTCGGCGTCGCTAAGTCCATCGTCAGCCGACGGCTTATTCGGCTTGAGGCGGAGCTGGGCGTCCAGTTGCTCGCTCGTACAACGCGAGGCACGTCCCTCACCGAGGCTGGTGCGGCGTTTCGTGACCATGCAGCCAGGGTGTGTGCGGAGATAGATATTGCCCAAGAGACGATGCTGCCCGCCGGGGAGCTTCGCGGACGACTACGCATCGCGGCGCCGCTGTCCTTCGGTCCAACCCACTTCGCACCAGTACTCGCCGAGATGGCCAATCGTCATCCTCAGCTTCATATCCAGACCTGCTACACCGACCGGTTCGTCGACCTGGTGGCCGAAGGGTACGACTGCGCCATTCGCGTGGGCCATCTTCCGGATTCCAGCCTTGTCGCTCGCTATGTTGGACCTGTGAACGGGAGTCTGGTCGCAAGCCCTGCCTACATCAACGCGCATGGCGCACCTCAAACGCTAGACGAACTCCTCGACCACGAAGCGCTGATGCAGGGCACGGAAACCTGGCAGTTGATGGATGGAAACGAGGTCGTATCCGTTCGGCCGCAGGGCCGCTTCAAGGCTGACAACGGAATTGCTCTCGTCGCCGCGGCCGTGGCGGGATTAGGCATTGGTTACTTGCCTCTTGGACTCACACGCCCCCATCTGGCCTCCGGCGCGCTGGTGGTGATCATGCCGAAACATCCAACCAGGCCAGCAGGCGCCTACGTCGTGCGCCCGCCAGGTCAGCATCCCGCGCGGAAGATCAGGGTGCTGACGGAGATGCTGACGGACTACTTCAGGCTGTTTCCAGACTTCGACCATAAAGCCCCCGTTACCTAGCCAGCGGATAGCTATCCCTTCATGGATGCGGCCGTCGTTGCAGCAGGGATGGTGTCCGATTAAGTGGACACCCTGGAAGACTCCACGGTAGCCAGGTACGCTGACCACCTCCCACTCTGCAGGAAGGAGAGCATCTCTTCACTCGGGCTAGCATGGCGCTGTCAACGAACTAACGCGCGCTGCTTCAAGGGTGCGTTCGCCGGACGCTTACGCTCTATTGCTGTCCAAGATGATTGAGAATCTCGCCGTCTGTCGCGTGACAAAGCCGTTCGTCACCACGAAGGTGTCGGTTCCGAATTCGACGCTTGAAGCCGCAGATTCACATGCCCATTCCACATACGCCAAGTCTTGGTGAATCACGGCGAGATCGGTCCTCCATATAGCGTCGGGGAGATCATTGATCAACGTCGCATAGAAATGCGCGATCTCTTTTGGGCCACGGTACGTGGCGCCATTGATGATCGCCACGGCGGCCTTCGCGTAGTGGGACGAGATCTTAGCGGGGTTCTGCTCACGGAGCGCAGCCTCGTGGCTCGCAAGAACTTCTTCGGTCGTCAGCACCAAGCGACTCCTTGCCCGCGGCTGGCAGATCGAATGTGCCCGTCCCGCAGGTGCGTGCGCCGATCAAGCAACGGAGATCACCACTTTTCCGTGGAATGGCTTGCCGTCGACTTCACGGCGCTCGAGGACCGTGTGCGCCTGCGGAATCTGGTCGAGCGAGAAGGTCGCCCCGATGATCGGGCGGATGCGGCCGCTCTCCAGCAGCGTCTTGAGCGCGAGCAGTTTGCCCCGATTCTGGCGAGTGAAAACAAAGTGGTATTCGGCGTTCACGCCCCATGCCGCGACAAGGTTTTGGGGTGTGGCCAGGTCGACGATCGACACGACACGGCCCGCATCGCTGAGCACATGAGGCGACTGGCTCAAAGTCGTCCCGCCGATCGTGTCGAACACCACGTTCACGCCCTTCTTCCCCGTCAGGTTGGCGATCTCCTGGACGTAGTCCTGGCTGGTGAAGTCGATGGCGTGGTCTGCACCCAGCTCGCGAACGAACGCCAGATCTCCGGTCTTGCAAGTCGTGAACACAGTTGCGCCCATCGCCTTGGCGAGTTGAATCGCGATGGAGCCAACACCGCCGGCTCCGCCATGGATCAACACAGATTCGGCCGGCTGCAATCTGGCTCGCGTGACAAGGGCCTCCCAGGCCGTCCCTCCGACGAGGGTTGTGGAGGCCGCTTCTTCGTGCGTCAAGTTGGCAGGCTTTCGGGTCACCAGCGCCTCAGCCACGACGTTGTACTGAGCGTAGGAGCCTCCTTTCGGACCAAAGATCTGCGGCGTGTAGAACACCTCGTCCCCCACGGCGAAGTCGGCGGCGCCAGGTCCCACCTTTTCCACGACGCCGGAGACGTCGTGGCCGATGACGGCGGGAAGGGGGACATATGCCGGATAGTCGCCCCGGCGGATTTGGTAGTCGAGCGGGTTGATGGCTGTGGCGAGCACACGCACCAACAATTCGCCTGCCCCGACTTCAGGAACTGCCACCTCCTGCAGCTCGAAGCTGTCAGGCCCGCCAAACTTCTTCAGAACGATCGCTTTCATATCAGTATCCTTTCAGTGTCTCGGTAAGGAACAGGAACATGCGGCCCGCGAAGAGCGCTCACGACGTGCCGCGATGTGCTTCATACGATGTGGCACATCGGCACGGCAAGCGACTCAGCGGTCCGGGCTTGCCTGGTCTGGTGACCTCACTGAGCTTGGTGATAGCCGCCAAAGTGTTTGATTGGTGACCAAGCGGGCAGGATCTCGGGCAATGCCGGGGAAAGCGACTGGTAGCCCTGAGCGCCGTAGACCACCCGGCCATCCATGACCGTCAAGACCGAGGAAATGGATTTGATCTGGGATTCCGCAATCGCAAAGTAGTCCCTGTCCAGCAGCGCGAAGTCGGCGAGGTGGCCGGGGGCGATCATGCCCATCTCAGATTCGGCGTTCAGGAACCACGCCGCATTGCGCGTGAACAGCCTCAGCGCTTCGGCGCGCGACAGACGGTTGTCCTTGGCCAGCACTTCGGCCCCGGAGACCGACTTCCCCGTCACCATCCAGCTGATGCCGACCCAGGGATTGAACGAGGCCGCGCGGAAGGCGTCCGTGGTCATTGCCACGGGGATGCCGCTGTCGACGAGCTGGCGCAGGCGCGGGGTCAGCAATGCCTTGTCACGGCCGTGGGTCTTGATGAAGGCGTCGCCGTGCAGCGCCATCTTGGTGTCCAGAGCGATGCCGCCGCCCAGCGCCTTGACCCTGGCGATATTCGTGGGACTGATGGTCTCGGCGTGTTCGATGCTCCACCGCAGACCATCGAGCGGCATCTTCTCGTTGAGCTTCTCGAGCGCATCGAGGAAAGGCGTGATGTTCTCGTCATAGGTGATGTGCTCGCGGAAAGGAATGCGCCGTTGGACCAGCTTGGAAATGTCCCGCTCCACCAGTTCTCGCATCTTGTGCGGCTCGATGATGACCGCCGGACGGTCAAAGTTCTCGTGGTCGTGCACCTCCACCGAAAGCAACTCGCCAGCGCCCTGGTAGGCGTGGCCATGGGCGAGGTGCGGGTGCAGGTTGTGCCCGGGACTGATCGGCGCCGTCTTCGTAATTGCCGTGATCTGCGCGTCCACCACGTTGAAGTTGGCGCCTTCTCCAAATTGGATGTCCACGAAGGGCATGCGGATGTTGAGGCGATTGTCGCGGGCAAGAGCATCCACGGTGGGCGCGGCCTTGGGGTAGCCGCGGAATCCCGTACCCGCATCGACGATGGACGTGACGCCGACGCGGTTGAGACTATGAATCGTCTGCACCAGGGAACTCACCTCCTCATCGAAGGAGAGCTGGGGGACCATCGTCTCCATGGCGATGAACGTGAACGTGTAGCCATGGACTACGCCGGTGTACCTGCCCTGCGCGTCCTTTTCCAGCTCGGTGCCTGGCAGCCGGGGGAACTTCTCGGTGCCCGCGCCGAGGGCATCCATTGCCTGCTGGTTCATGAAGGCACGGTTGTAGGCGTACTGCACGATCAACGGGCGATTGGGGACGGCCTTGCGGAGTTCGTCCATGGTGGGAAAGCGTTTCTCTTCGAACTGGTAGGGAGACCAGCCGCCAATCACCTTGACCCAGTGGCCTTCCGGCGTTCGTCTGGCTTGCTCACTGAGCATCGACAGGGCCCGGCGCAGCGTTGGAACGCCTTCCCATCGCAGGGTGTAGTTGTAGCCGCCCTCGTTGAGCACATGGGTGTGGGCATCGATGATGCCTGGGATGAGCCGACGGCCGCCGGAATCAATGAGCCGGGTGTTTGAGTTCTTCAAAGCCAGCACCTCGGCGTCCGTGCCGACCGAGTAGATGCGGCCGCTTTTTACGGCCACGGCGGACGCCGCGGGTTGTGCTGGATTGCCGGTGAAGATCTTAGCGTTATGCACGATCAAGTCCGCGCCGGGGGCATCCTGTCTGGCTTGTGCATGGGCGTTGGTCAAGCCATTCGCCACTATTAATCCGATCACGAGTATCAACTTCACTGCCATTCCTCATCGATGAATTTGAAAGAACACCGCGACGCGCCAATGTCGATCAACGGGTTGAACTTCGCCGCGGTGTGCGTCGAGGAGGAGGATGCTGCCGTCTTGCTTCCGCACAGTCACTGATCGTTCTTGACGGCGGTAGCACGATTCGCTCATGGACAGCGCTTCGATCTCCGCTGCGGCCCTCGTCAGACGTTAGGTCGCCGCAGCGGCAAACGGGTCTGGCTGACGCACCCCTTCGATCCCGGGGCACTGCTGCCTGTGCTCGGGCCGGACTCGGCCGGCCGGCCGCCAAATGAGCGATTTCGAACTGTCGGCCGCATGTTCCGACAGTGACGGCCCACGTCGGCCTTGGCAGCATCCTCTCTCCGAGCCCTTCAATTCCTCAACGATGCGAAGGCGTCAAGTACTTCAAGGAGTTTCCCCATGTCCAAAACAGGTCTCAACGCATTGCTTCGCCCTGAAGACAGCATCGTCGTTCTCATCGACCATCAGCCGTATCAATTCACCAACTTGAACAGCCACGACACAACAACGATCGTCAACAACGTCGTCGGGCTGGCCAAGGGAGCAAAGGTCTTCAATGTGCCGACCATTCTCACGACTGTGATTGAAGAGCGCGGTGGCTACATCATCAAGCAGCTGCAGGATGTATACCCCGACCAGAAGCCGATCAACCGCACATGGATCAACACCTGGCAGGATCCGCATGTCACGGACATCGTGAAGAAGAGCGGCCGGAAGCAGCTCGTCTTGGCGGCGCTGTGGACGGAGGTCTGCCTGGCGCAGCCGGCGATTCAGGCGCTAGGCGAAGGTTATGAAGTCTTTGTCGTGACCGACGCATCGGGTGGAGTCTCGGCCGAATCGCACGATATGGCCGTCCGCCGACTCGTCCAGGCCGGTGCGGTCCCCATCACCTGGATGGCCGTCGTCAGCGAGTGGCAGCGCGATTGGGCCCGAGAACAAACCGCGGTCGAGTTGGCAGGCGTGATGGCCGAGCACGGCGGCGCCAGTGGCATCGCATATGCGTGGGAAGTGCAGCTCCTCGCGTCTGCGGGAAAGGCGGCCACGCTGGGCATGTGAAGAGCAATGCGAGCTTGCCTGCGACTGAGTCCGCCCACGCATGTCTACAAATCCCGGGAGTCTCGGGCTTTGCCTTGCGCCGAAACGGCAGCGACAGCCTGAATGGAGAAAGCCATGAACTCACCCAACGACCTGCCGATTTCTGTCAACGCCAACTTCCGCCGCGTCACCTTCAGGACGCGGGGCCATACGCACGGTCCGGTCACCCGATTGATGAGCCCCTCGGACCTTGGTCACGTCCTCAAGCCTTATGTCTTTCTCGACCTGTTTGACGTCGACCTTCACGACCCGCGAGCAGGCTTCTCCATTCATCCGCACTCGGGACTTGCAACGATCACCGTCATCACCGACGGCGACCTGCGATTCGACGACCCGGCAGACGGAACAGGTCACATCGGTTTCGGCGGCTTCGAGTGGATGCGCGCGGGCAACGGCGTGTGGCACGGGAAAGAGCTGTCCGGCGGGACGACTCCGAAAGCAAAGGGATTTCAGCTCTGGATTGCGTTGCGTCCCGACCTTGAGCACGCGGCCGTAGACAGCCAGTATGTTGAAGCCGAGCACGTGCCGACTGTCGGACCCGCGCATGTGATTCTCGGCAGCTATGAAGGCGTCCACAGCCCAGCTCGCGCACCTGAGGGCGTGACTTACCTCCTGGTGAGGCTGGCCGCTGGCACCGAATGGACGTTCATGCCACCTCCGACAGAGCCGCTCGCCTGGCTGGCGGTCTCAAGCGGTCATTTGATCGGGGACACGCCAGCCGATGCCGGCGAGATGGTCATTTTTGAGCAGGCACACCAGCGCATCGAGCTGAAGGCCAGCTTAAGTGGCGATGCAATCTTCGTGATCGGCTCCGCAACACCGCATCGCCATGATTTGCATCTCGGGAGCTATTCCGTCCACACCTCCGCAGACTCACTGGCGAAGGGTGAGGCCAACATCGAACGCCTGCGGCGGCGCCTGATCGCCGCGGGCGATCGACGAAACGCCAGCGGCACGGTCCCGGTCTTCAAGGACTGAGCATCAGTCTGTGGCCCAGCCCGACGCACGGCGCTCAGCCCGCGCGAACGTCCTGTCCTATCCAATCAAGCTGACAACTCAACGTACGTTCCGAAGCTAACCATGTTCAAGTTCATCTCGCGCATTCTTGCAGTCAATATCCTCGCATCCGTTGCCTTCGAGGGCGGCGCTACCGAAGCCAAGCCGACGATCGTCTTGGTTCACGGTGCGTTCGCTGACTCGTCCAGCTGGAACGGAGTGGTCTCGCTACTGACCGGCAGCGGATTCACGGTAGTCGCCGCCGCCAACCCGTTGCGAGGGGTCGCCAGCGATGCGGAATACTTGGCGTCGCTCGCACGATCGATTGCCGGACCGGTCGTCCTTGTCGGTCACTCATACGGTGGCGCGGTCATTTCGGCCGCAGCCAACGGCCTAGGTAACGTGAAGGCGCTCGTATTCGTCGCAGCCTTTGCTCCGGACCAGGGCGAGTCCGCGCTGGCCCTGGCAGGAAAGTTTCCTGGATCGACGCTGGGAGCGGCTTTGGCTGCGCCTGTGGAGCTGCCTGACGGTGGCAAAGACCTGTACGTCCAGCAGGCCAAGTTCCCGCAACAGTTCGCTGCGGACGTTCCGCTCCCACAAGCGAAGGCCATGGCGGCCACTCAACGGCCGATCAGAGCAGCCGCCTTGGAGGAAGCATTGCATGCCCCTGCTTGGAAGGCCATTCCCAACTGGGCCATCTACGGAACGGCAGACCTGAATATCCCGCCTCAGGCAATGAGTTTTATGGCGGAGCGTGCGAAGGCAAGAAAGATCATTGTGATCAAGGGTGGCTCACACGCATTAATGGTGTCCCATCCGGCGAATGTGGCAGCGCTCATCCGGGAGGCTGCAGGCAACTGACAGCCTGGCCGTAATGAAGCTTCGTCCGAGCAGTGCGGGCGTCGCGTGTGTGATGTCGAAGTTCAAGATCGGTCGTGATCTCGCGCGTTTGGGCGCACGTCAACCGAACCGTCTGAGTGGCTGCGCTCTGTCGCGTCTGACCACGGCTTTAAAAAAGGAACATCGAGCGTATCGATTTGGGCGCGCCGTCTTTACGATGCAAGGACGACGAAAGCCTGCAGTTCGGCCATCTTGCCATCACGGAATCGCCAGACGTCGCAGTACGCATAAGGCCGTGTGTTCCCATCCTCGTCCGTTGACGTGATCTCACCGATTGCGGCAACGAAGTCGCCATCGCCGATCATGTGGTGAACCCGGAAACGGGGCGGCTCTTTATACGCGACGGCCATCCACTCTCGAACGGACTGCTTGCCTCGCAGGATCGTGTCACCCACGAAGTTCCAGACGGTGTCTTCAGTGCAGAACTTCAAGAACCCTTCGAAGTCGCCGTCCATGATGGCGGCGTTGGCGGTCGCGAGGATTGTCTTGTGATCTTCGGGCATTTCAGCGTCTCCATCCATTGACCTGCCCCCTCCTGCCGTGCCATTCATAACGAGGAAGTCCGGGGTTGCAAGATTAATTGATCTCGGTGGTTGTTGAAGTGGATCGAGCTGCATCGCCAGCGCGCTGGCGATGCAGCTCGGCGAACTTCGACGGAGGCATTCGGTGGCAACTGCTGTGCGGCCTGACCTCGTTGTAGTCCTGGCGAACTCGTTTAGCAGCACGTCGAGGTCATCCGCATGGATGTCCGGGTTGGGCCCGGATTGAAACCGAGCGACGGAGAACTGCAGTGCCTCTGCACCATCCATTCGTGCGAGCGTGGGCGGGGTGCCTTCGGGCAGGTCGTCGCCGACGTTAACCCAACCCGAAGGAAGCTCAATCAGGACATCGGCAAAGGCGCAGCGGTTGCTCATCAGCCGGGTCAATTTTCGGTGGCAATCAACAGTCTGCGGCAACAACGTTAACGCGCTCTAAAGGAACGACTCTGGAATCAGCAACGATTGCATGTAAAGTTTTAGACGGGTCCAGACATCCGAGCCGGGCTCGGAATCAATCGTCGTCTTTTGACTGTTACTGTCGACAAACAACCACTCCAAATCGCGCTCAGATCCTTGCTTCAACCGAACTTGGTAGGAGGCATTTTTCTTAAGCAGATCCATTAGGCTAAGCGCCTCCGCAGCCAGACTAGGGCTGCGTATGAGAAGTCCGAATTCGGTGTTTAGCCCTTGTGAGCGAGGATCGAAATTTACAGATCCGATGAACATCTGCTTGCGATCGATGACCGCAGCTTTGGAATGCAGACGCAAGGGTGCGTTGGCAATCTCACCGGGAAGCAGCAATCGCTGGCCAAGTTGTGGATGCAACTCGTATATTTCTATCCCAGCACGAAGCATATTGTCCCGGTAACGACGGTAGCCGGTGTGCACCACGGGCTCGTCAGTGGCCGCCAATGAGTTGGTCAGCAGGCTAATCCGGACACCGTCTCTGCGACTAACGCGCGCGTGCTCCAGAGCCTCTGTTCCGGGAACTAGATAAGGGGAGGAGAGCCAGATCTCACTTTGTGCGCCACGAAACTCAGTCGCCAGCAATTGATGACTGTTGTCCAACAGTGCTCCGCTTGGCAAACGATAGCTTTGCTGCTCGCCCCGGGCCTTTGCAGGCGAGTCGGCAAAAGCTTGGGCAGCGCCATATACCATCCGTACCGACCCGGCATTGATTTCGTCCACTACTGGCAAGCGACCCATTCGGTCCAGGCCGCGATACGGCGACGGATTAGGTGTGTCTATTCCGTTCACGCGCTGGTCGAAGGCACGCCGCAAAGTCTCAACTGGTGCAACTGGCTTCAACACTGATGGTGCCGTCCTCACCTGAGTCGAGTTCCAGTACTCGTCAAAAAGGCTGGACATCTGTGGAACCACCGGGCCCGCAACGAGTACGTCAAAATCGAAGAAGTTGGATTGAGTGCTTCGCATGAAGTACTGGTCTCCAAGATTTCGCCCTCCCGTAATAGCCAGGACGCCGTCAGCGACGAACATTTTGTTGTGCATTCGTCGGTTGAGTCGCGCGAAGTCCAGCAGTGCAGCCGCAAAACGGCTTGCGATGGCGCCGCGCGTCGGGAAAGGATTGAAGAGGCGAACTTCAACGTTTGGAAATGCGCCAAGACCGTTGAGCAACGTTTCCAGATCCTCGGTGTACAGGTCGTCCAGCAACAGCCTCACGCGAACACCACGCAGTGCGGCGTTGCGCAGTTCACGTAGCACCAAGCGCCCGGTTGCGTCGTCGTGTAGGTGGTAGTACTGGAGGTCAAGCGAACGCTGTGCGCCACGCATGAGCTCCAGCCTTGCGTCGAGGCCGCCTGGGCCAAGCATCATTCGAAAGCCGCTTGCCTCGGGCGGCGCTTCACTGATCGAGGACCGTGCAATGCTGTCCAGGCGGGTGAGAGGCTCCTGAACTGCAATTGCAGTGGTCGAAAGGCGAGGATCCTCTTCGGGAAGAGTAGCGCAAGCAACGAGTCCAAGCGCTAGTACGGCGACGCCAGCAAGGCGTGCTGTTCGACCATGTCCAAGGATGGCCAAACAGGTAGCAAAGACATCGCACCGAACTGGTGAGATGAGCGCGCTAAAGCGGAAGCCATGTGAGTGGCGCATACCAAGGTCTCTCAGGCGATTGATCCTTCATCCGCAGCCAACATGGCGCCGGCGATCGCTCTTGCAGCTGATTCAGCCTTCACAATCGATTGCCGGTAGGTGATAGCGACGTCGGCGCCGTTATCTGCCAGCGCCAGTGCGATTGCAGCGCCGATACCTCGCGATTCTCCAGTGACCAAAGCCCGTTTCCCCGTCAGATCAATCATTGCGTCCTTCCCGCTCTGGTGTGGTTCTGCGTGTTCCCACGAAGAGACATGCACATTACGCCGTCCCGCCGGACGCTTTTAACCGTGACGCACGCCATCGTCAGCACACCCAGAGATGTTGCCGAGGCCAACGTTGCCCGTCACTGTCAGATTTTGCTGTGGCCAGTTTGAAATCATCATTCGTCTGAGGGACAACAGACGAGCGTTATCTTGACTCGGTCCGGCACGAGCAGGTGTCGCCGCTCTTCCCTTCGCCGTGGGCATCGTTTTCGGGGCTGGCCTCAGCTCCAAGCTCGTGGCGAAACTCGCTCCCCGCTTCGTCGTGGTCCCCGATCTGCTGGTCGGCGCCGTGGCATGCTCTGGCTCTCGCGCCTTTCGTCGGATTCGAGCTATTTCGCGGATGTGATGCCCGGTGTCTTCGCGGTCTTGCTTTCCGCCTGTGGTGGGGGTGGCGATGGCGACACTCAGCCAGCTCCAGCACCGCCGGACTCGCTCGCGACCTATCGAGAACAGACTATGAAATGGGAGGCTTGTGACATCAGCATCCCCGGAATCGACGATGAGGTCACCCGCGCCAGATGGCGCTAGGCGACCGAGTTCGCTGTACGAATGTGCGTGTCCCGCTGGACTACGAGAACACTGCGCGAGGCGATGCCTCAGTGGCCATGCTGCGTGTGACGCTGCCAAGCCGTCCCAGCGGCGCGGTGCAATTTTCTTCAACCCGGGTGGCCCGGGAATGGACGGGCTAAGCCTGACATTTGTGCTTGTCGATGCCTTTGGGGGAAGCAATCCCAACAACGTCCAGGGCAAACTCCAGCTTTGACTTCTGGACGAGGTCGACATCATTGGCTTCTCGCCGCGCGGAACCGGCGCAAGCTCTCGGCTGCAGTGCGCCACTATCGAACTGATGCCGTCAGCAGGAAGTCGTCGTGCGCACCACTGAGTCCGCGAAGCCGGAGCCAATCCAGTTTCATGATGCGCTTGAGGCGAGCGAACAGCATCTCCACCTTCTTGCGATCCCTGCGCGACTGGCTGTACTCCGGTGTCTTTGCCCCGTCTCGCGGGCATGCAAACGGCGAGCCAGCTACTGCGATTCGGGCGAGTTTTTCAACACACTCGGCGGCGGTTTCGGCCATTGATCGCTTTTTGCCGTGACCAAGACCGGCACAACGGCCCCGCGATCAGGCGCTCTTCAAGGTCTTCAGCAGGCGCGCATGCTCTCCATGGCGGGCTGTCGTTTGTCGAGAGCTGCGCACAAAGTGCGAGGCTGGCCAGTAACAAAAGCGATCTGGTCATTGCGCCAGCAGCTCTTCCGCTAGTAGCTGCACCACTGCGTCGCGGACCCAGCGCTGAGCAGCGTGGCCGTGGCTGCGCTCATGCCAGACCATATTCACGTCGAAGCCTTCTACCGGGAACGGCGGCGAGATGCAAACCAGTCCTGCACTGCGGCGGCCTTTCAGCAGCCGCGAAGGCACCAGGGCGACAAAGTCAGACTCCTTCAAGATGTCCGGCACTGTAAGGAAAGATGCTGCCGACAGCACCACCCTCCGGCCGGACCCCATCGCTTCCAAGGCATGGTCAACCGCCGTGACAAAGTTGCCTCCGCGCAGTGACACCACCACGTGCTCAAGCAACGCGAACTCCTCGACGCTCAGTCCTTCCCGCAGCACTGGGTGTCCCTGGCGGCCGGCCAGCAGGTACCGTTCGCGAAACAAAGGGCGGGTTCGCAAGCCGGGTGGCGCGGTGTGGGCAGTCATCAGTGCCAGATCGACCTCCCCCCGCATCATTTGATTCTCCAACTGCGGCACGTCGAGGTTGCGTACACCCAAGCGCACGCCAGGCGCATCGCGGCGCAGCCGAAGCGCTAGTGGCTGCACGGCCGCCGCCTGGAGGTAGTCGGTACATGCAATATGCACGACCAGCTCTGCCCTGGCCGGGTCGAAATGCTGGTGCGTGGCAACGGTGGCTCGCACCTGATCCAGTGCTTGGCGCAAAGGCGCAAGTAGATCCAGCGCCTTGGCGGTCGGCGTCATGCCACGCTGAACCGGTATCAGCAGGGGGTCGTCGAACATCTGACGCAACCGCGCCAGCTGTGCGCTGACGGCAGGCTGGCTCAAGTGCAGGCGGGACGCTGCGCGGGTGACGTTCTGCTCGGCCAGCAGCGCCTCCAGAGTGACTAGCAGGTTCAGATCCAGGCGTTTTCTGCCATCCATGGCTTGGATGATAGCCATCTCGTTTCTCGATTTCACTAATAAGACCAAGTTGGCCAAACTGCAGCGCTGCCTCTCCATCTCTGGGGGCGGTCCAACCCCCTGAGCACCATCTCTCATGTCCAAGACTGTTCTGATCATCCATGCCCAGCCCGAGCCGACCTCGCTCACCCGGCACCTGGTGGGCGTATCGCGTCAAAGCCTTCAAGCCCAAGGTCACACGGTGCTGGAGTCCGACCTGTATGCGATGCGCTGGAAGGCGGTGTTCGACGCCGATGACTTCCCGCAGCGGTCCGATCCCGAGCGCCTATCTTTCGGCGCCGAATCGGGCCACGCCTATGCCACGGGTCAGCAGACGGCCGACGTGGCGGCCGAGCAGAGGAAGGTTCTGAGGGCTGACGCCGTGATTTTTCAGTTCCCGCTCTGGTGGTTCGGCATGCCGGCAATCATGAAGGGCTGGATCGACCGCGTGTGGGCCGCTGGCCTCGCCCACCAGTATAAGAACGCGGGTAACGCATACCGGTACGGCGCGGGCGCTTTCCAGGGCAAGCGCGCCCTGCTCGCGGTGTCCACAGGTGGCCCCGAGACCGACTACGGGCAGCGCGGAATCAATGGGCCGATCGAGCAACTGCTGTTCCCGGTCACCCACGGCTCGCTGCACTTTCCGGGCTTTGACGTGCTGCCCACCTTTACCGTCTACGGCGCCGGCCGGATGGACGCCGACCACGTAGCCCGCGCCGAGGCCGTATGGCGGCTGCGCCTGGATGGCCTGTTCACTGATGCGCCTATTTCGTTCCGGGCCCAGAACAGTGGCGATTACACCAACCACAACGAACTCAAGCCGGAGATCGCGCCAGGTCAAACCGGCCTCATGGCACACATCGAGAACGAACGATGACATGGTGGGGACTACCACGTGAAAACGCTGGCCATCCTGACCCGTCGCCAGGACGCTGGCACCGACGATTCCGAGCGACTGGGCGAACTGGAAACCCGGGCTGTGTGGCGGGGCATGGCTGCTGGGATCGTGCGCGCTGTGCACGGGCTGGCCGACGGTCCCGGAGCTGCGCTGGAGCTGGAAACCAGTTCCGCGGAACAAGCCCGTGACTATGTCGACGCTTTGCCGCTTGAGGCTGAGAACGTGTTGCACGTGCAGATGGTGCCGTTGAAGCCGTTCCCTCAGTTCGCTGCGCTCGCACAGGGCCGCTGCATCCCATCGCGAACATGACTGAACCGACCCTGGAAGAGAACCTCGAAATGCCGTTGCAATCCATCCAGCCTGCGAACTTGTGGGACTCGTCGCCATACCTGTTTAGCCAAGTCGTCCGAGCAGATTCCCCCCGAGGGTTGGTCTTCATCGCTGGCCAGGTCGCGCTAGCTGCCGACGGCACGCTGATCGGTGTGGGCGACATTGATGCCCAACTCAAGCAAGTCTTCGCCAACCTTCGGGTAGCGGTTGAGGCGGCGGGCGGCACGCTGAAGAACGTTGCCAGCTTGACGGTGTATCTGAGGGACATCGCTCATCATCGCAACTACCTGCACGTGCTGGCCGAGGAGTTCGCCGGAGTTCGGCCGGCAGAGACGCTGGTCCAGGTCTCAAGGCTCGGATTGCCCGAACTGCTCGTTGAGATCCAGGCCCTCGCTGTCCTTTAATGAAGCGTGCTTCGCCGATTATTCGGCGCCGGGGCTGCCGCAGTTGGATAGCCGGAGCAGGGGGTCGCGATCCACCATCACATGCTCGCTGTGCACACAGCTAGCGCATCCCCTTCGTTATCAGGAGCGACGAAGGTCCGCTTCTGGGCCGGATTCTGACGTACCGGGGCCAGGTCGTGCGATGGGGCGCAGCGCTGCGCTGTGCGCCTTTTCGGCCGATCGCGAGCAGGGCATTGGCGTGGCCGCACCATCGAGGCTGTCGGATGTTTTCGAACTCTATTTCTTCATGCACGGTAGAGTAGCAGGCAGATTTTTGAACTCGACTTGCCTGCTTTGAACTCCAATAGCTTCGACCAGCTTGAGGTCGAAAAGGCAGTTGCCTGTGCCATCGCGCCGCAAACGTGGTTTGGGACAAAGTGACGTGCTCAAACGCTTCTGCGATGGAGTGCGCCAACTTATACGGCCTCTTTGACGTGCGCCCAAACGCGCGAGATCACGACCGATCTTGAACTTCGACATCACACACGCGACGCCCGCACTGCTCGGACGAAGCTTCATTACGGCCAGGCTGTCAGTTGCCTGCAGCCTCCCGGATGAGCGCTGCCACATTCGCCGGATGGGACACCATTAATGCGTGTGAGCCACCCTTGATCACAATGATCTTTCTTGCCTTCGCACGCTCCGCCATAAAACTCATTGCCTGAGGCGGGATATTCAGGTCTGCCGTTCCGTAGATGGCCCAGTTGGGAATGGCCTTCCAAGCAGGGGCATGCAATGCTTCCTCCAAGGCGGCTGCTCTGATCGGCCGTTGAGTGGCCGCCATGGCCTTCGCTTGTGGGAGCGGAACGTCCGCAGCGAACTGTTGCGGGAACTTGGCCTGCTGGACGTACAGGTCTTTGCCACCGTCAGGCAGCTCCACAGGCGCAGCCAAAGCCGCTCCCAGCGTCGATCCAGGAAACTTTCCTGCCAGGGCCAGCGCGGACTCGCCCTGGTCCGGAGCAAAGGCTGCGACGAATACGAGCGCCTTCACGTTACCTAGGCCGTTGGCTGCGGCCGAAATGACCGCGCCACCGTATGAGTGACCGACAAGGACGACCGGTCCGGCAATCGATCGTGCGAGCGACGCCAAGTATTCCGCATCGCTGGCGACCCCTCGCAACGGGTTGGCGGCGGCGACTACCGTGAATCCGCTGCCGGTCAGTAGCGAGACCACTCCGTTCCAGCTGGACGAGTCAGCGAACGCACCGTGAACCAAGACGATCGTCGGCTTGGCTTCGGTAGCGCCGCCCTCGAAGGCAACGGATGCGAGGATATTGACTGCAAGAATGCGCGAGATGAACTTGAACATGGTTAGCTTCGGAACGTACGTTGAGTTGTCAGCTTGATCGGATAGCGTCCGGCAGGGCTAACCGACAATTCCAAACGGCGGACGGCTCTAGCGCTGCCTGTTGCCGTAGGAGTCGCCATAGTTCGGAAGAGCACCCGCCTTGTTTTCTGCCTTCAGTTCCGCTCGTTTGGCGGTGCGCTCGGCCCTCCGTTCGGCCTTTGGGGGTCGCGAGACCGCACTACTTGGTTTGGGATTACCTTCCCCCGGCGCGAAGGCGCGTGCCGCTTCGCCTCCCGCGGTCTTGCGGACTTCACGCGCTTTTACCCGGTCTGAGCGCGGCACCTTGGGGCGACTTTCAGGAACTGGATCACCTTCACCAGGTTTGAACTCACGAGCAGCCTCCGCCGCCTCGACTTTTCGCTGCTCGTGAACCTGCGCCGCTTGAGGCTTGATCTCAGCCAAACAGCTCAAAGAGAATCCTAGGAACGCAACTCCGATGACCGACACATTGGCGATTGATTTCATGATTGGTACTAACTGGGGGTGGAAGAAGGAGGATGCCCCCATGACCTGTGAAGACCAGGTCTGAGAGGCTTCCAATCATTGGTCAGCAGCGCTTTGCCGGCAACGTTCTGAAAGCAGATGCCTTATCCTCCTTAAGAGAGACGCTACCGATTCACGAAGCGATAGCTCACGCGAGGGGGCACGGCATCAATTTGCGCTTGGTCGAACCAGGCCGTTGCGCCGCACTTTTCACATCATCGGCATCATCGTAAAGACACCGGAATAAGTGGCGCCGCGAAAAGACAGCGGTGCCAATGCGTGGGTGCCCCAACCCAGCGCGCTCACGACATGGCCTGTATACCGACGCAGGCCAGAAACGACATATCGAGCGTGGCACCGCCCACGGTCTCATACACGACGTCGAACCCCTCGTCCGCCATGTGCTTGACGTCTGAGCATCGTCGGCCTCCTCACCCGGTCGGCGTCAAGAGGGCCTTGAGGCCGCGCTTACCATGGTGCTCAAGTTCGAACAAGGTCGAAGTGGGCGTTTCGTACCTCCGCGACGACCCGAAGTTCCGCAACCAGCGCACTCTCGTAGTGACGGGTGAGCGCGCCGAAGAGTCAACCTCGCGCGCTCTACGCGGAATTCGAGCGGCATCGCGCCGACAGTCGCCAAGGTAAGAGCGCGCGGCACACCGATCACTGGCGCGCGGTGCACGGTGGTCGGAGGAGCAGGTGTGGGCGAGCATTGCGCACCGCCGCATACGGTCACAACATGGACCAAGACGAGCTGCTGTGCAGATGCAAGCCGATCTGGTCGCGCTCGGCTACCAGGGCTCCTACAACCGCGTAGTGGCCTTCGCACGCCCGTGACTCCGCGCCCGCCAGCGAAGCCAGACCAGTTGCGCCCGAATTGCGGATGCTGCTCCGACGCTCCAGACGCTCACGATCACGGTCTACGAAAGACGTGCGCAAGGAGATCGCCGCCCGGCAAGTCCTGCGGTTCACCCTTCTGCCGTACACGGACGTAGCGCTCCGTCGCGACGAGAGCCTTTAGGAGCTTCGAAGATTCGCTTTCCGTCGCCGCACGAGTCTCCGCTCAATGCTTACCGCGTGCCTCGCCTGTGTTCGGGCAGTGCCCACCAGTTGCAACCCAGGCCTTCATCAGTTCACCGAACTCCTTCTGCGTGCCCGGCGGTGATGCAGGCCCAAAGTTCCAGCCCATGCCGATCACTTTGTCTTCGACGCTATGCTTAAGCATCTTGTCCGTATCGGACTTGCCGCGTCTATCCTTGAGCTGCGCGCATATCTGCGGCAGGGTCAGCCCTTGCCACGCCATTTTGGCCGGAGCCACACGCCAGCGAATGTCGTCGAAACTGCCACCCGTAGGTCCACTTACCGACGAGTGGCAAGCGACGCAAGTCATCGCGTTGCCGGCACCCCAGCCACGCGCGCCGCGTACTACCAGCGGACGATGCAACGTCATCTCATCCCGCTGCGTCGGGGAGTCGCCATTGGGATGGCAGTTCAAGCATCTCGGGTGCTGAAGCACCTTGCCGGCCTCAATGAAGAGGGCCGCCGAGCGCGCTCGGGGATCTTGAATGGCATCGAATTCCGAAACTGCCTTCAAAGGTACCCCCGATGGCGATTCGGCCGCCTTGCTCGACTGCGGCGGTCCCGAGGCGGCCTGGGCCAGCAGCAATCCGGACAATGTGGCCACTGTGCAGGCAGCGCGGCCAGCCGTCAACAAACGACACACAGCCATGGTCACACTCCTTGTACGAAAGGCAGTCGTAACGGGCGCGGCTTCCCCAGCCGTGCCAGCGCATTGGCCACCGCGGGGGCGATCGGCGGCACGCCAGGCTCACCTACTCCGCTGGGCGGTGCGTCAGACCTGACTAGGCGCACGCTCACTGCGGGCATTTCGTGAATGCGCAGGGACCGGTAGTCGAAGAAGTTGCGCGAGATGCGGACACCCTTGTTGAATTTGATCTCGCCGTACATCGCCACGCCCAGCCCGAAGCCGATGCTGCCTTCCATCTGCTGACGGACGATGTCCGGATTGACGACCTGGCCGCAGTCCACCGTGCACCAGACCCGGTGCACGACCGGCTCGCCTCCCTTGCCCAGAGAAACCTCGGCGATCTGCGCGACGTAGGTGCCGAAACTCTTGACCACGGCCACACCCATCGCGCGGCCTTGCCGGGGCTGGCCGCCACGCCAGTCGGCCATCTCCGCGACCAATTGCGTCACCTGGCGCAGACGCGGTGCGTCTTTGCCGGCGAACAGCTTCAGCCGCGCGGCAACGGGGTCATCGCCGATCAGCTCGAAGCAGTGGTCGAAGAACGTCTCTGTCACGTAGCCCGTGTGCATGTTCGCCACCGATCGAAGCGTGGCGACCGGAATCCTATTTGTGATCGGATGCAGCACGCAGCGCACGTTGGGCACGTCGTAGGGCAGATCCTCCATTCCTGCGGCCATCAACTCCACTGCCACGGGAGTCACCTTGCCGCCAGGATCGGTGATCGGCAACGGCAGCGGCATCTGCGTCGACACATGCGCTTCGAGCGCCACGATCTTGCGGTTCTCGATCACGGCTTGCCAACGGTGCGCGACCATCGGGCGGTAGAAGCCACCCTGGATGTCGTCTTCGCGCGTCCACACCAGCTTGATAGGCCTACCCGGGCCCATCGCCTTGCATACCTGCGCCAGCTCGCCCACCATGTCGCCCCCGGTGTCGATACGGCGGCCGAAGCTGCCGCCGGCCATCACCACCGTTTGACTGACGGCCGATGGCGGAACGCCGAAGACCTTGCCGATCTCGATCAGATCCGTTGTCGGTTGCTGAGCGGCGAAGCGGCAGCGCACCGAATGGCCGTCCCATAGCATCCAGCCGTTGAGCGGCTCCATAGGCGCATGCGCCAAGTACGGAAATAGGACTTGCGCTTGCACGCGTTGGCCCGGGCCGGCAACCCGTGACGGGTCACCGCGTCTGCCTACATCCAAGCCTACATCGTCCAGCGCCCCGACGAATTCCGCGTAGAGCTCTTCGTTGCCCCGCGACTCCGCCTCGCTGTCGTCCCACGTGGCTTGCACCAGCCGGCGTGCCTTGATTGCGGGATAGGTGCTCTTGGCGTAGACCACAACGCCGCCGGGCACTTCCTTCACCTCGACGACGTCGCGTACCTCCCTGGCCTTTGCGGCGTCGAAGGATTTCAGCTTGCCGCCGAAGCGCGGCGAGCGCAGGAGCACAGCGACCAGCGGCTCGCCTTCGTCGATGTCTAGGCTGAATATGGCGCGGCCGCTGGTCTTGTCGTCGATATCCAGACGAGGCGTAGCGCCTTCGACACCGATCAGCCGAAACTGCGATGGAGACTTCAGCATCACGGTGGATGGCGGAGCAAGCTTGGCAGCGGCATCGACGAACTCGCCGAACCCGCTGCGCCTGCCGCTGGCCGCGTGCACTATTTGGCCACGCTCGGTGCGCAACGCTTGGGCTGGCACCGCCCACGCCGTCGCAGCCGCTTGTAGCAAAACTGCGCGGGCCTTGGCCCCGGCTTCGCGCATCAGCACGAAGCTATTGGCGATCGAGCTTGAGCCGCCGGTGGCCTGCAGCGGCGATTCCGGTGAAGACAACATCGGATTGCTGAAATGCTCGATGTCAGCCGGCGCGAGCCAGACTCTGACCTGCTGCCAATCGGCGTCGAGCTCTTCGGCGACCAGGGTTGCCAGGCCGGTGGCCACTCCTTGCCCCATCTCGAGGTGTTTGCATACCACGTGCACCAGGCCGTCTCGGCCGATGCTTACGAACGCATTGGGCGTAAACCCCTTTGCAGTGAGCGCTGTCGGCGCGATGCCGGTAGAACCCGTACGGGCGGTGGCCGCCGCTGCGGCCCAGGCGCGGCGAGGCGCGGCGAGCGCGAAGGCCCCGACGAACAGGCCCATAAGGGCCAACATGTCGCGACGCGAAAGCTTACCGATGCGCCGCGCATCATTGTTGCGGAGGACATCCGTGTCATCGAGCATCATGCACTTCTCCTCTTGCTTTGCAGTGTCCGCGCGGCGTCATGCATCGCGGCGCGGATGCGGGTGTAGGTCGCGCAGCGGCAGATGTTGCCGGCCATCGCCAGGTCGATGTCTCGGTCGGTCGGCCGCCTGTTCTCCTTGAGTAGAGTCACGGCGCTTACAACCTGCCCGCTCTGGCAATAGCCGCACTGCGGCACGTTGTGGTTGATCCACGCCCGCCGCACCGCGGCCGCTTCGGGTCCTTCGAGCTGCTCGATCGTCGTCACGGCCTTGTCGCCGACATTGGAAACTTGCACGGTGCATGAGCGCACTGCCCTGTCGCCAACGAGCACGGTGCAAGCGCCGCATTGCGCCACCCCGCACCCGTACTTCGTCCCGGTCAACCGAAGTTGATCGCGCAAGACCCACAAAAGCGGCGTGTCGGCGTCGATATCGAATTGGTGGACGTTTCCGTTAACGCGCAAGGTGTAAGGCAAGTCACTCTCCTCGTAATCATTGGATGCGCAGCCCCGGATTGAGGCAGGGGCATGTGATGACAAATGTCCATCGCACGGCCGTGTGACGCATCACCCCTTGGGACGACCTCGTTGCTGGTCTTCGGGTCTAGACCACGCCTGTTCTCACCAACTTCCTTTGGCGGGCGCCACCGCTAGGCTCCGAACTCGTGCTAGCTGTGGTGCTCGGCGTAGGGTGAGCGGGCGAGGCCCCTTCAAGATCAAGGGCATCGGCGCCCGACAGCAAGCGGCGTCGACGCGATCAGCTCGCCCTAGAGGTCGCGACGTATGCCACGCCAGCCCGAGCCGTACACCAAGCCGACGCAGGCCATGTCCGTACACCGATTGCCGGTCTGGACAACGGCGGCGTTGAGGGTGTCGGGCCAGGAACAGCTGGCGGTCTAAGCACAGCGTGGCGGCAATGAGGGCAGCTAGAACGCTGCTGATCGATGCAGTCACGTTCCGGGAAGCCGTCCCCTGGGTCTGCACACCTCGATGGCGCCCGAGCTTAATGACCGAAGATTCGCCGTTGGTTCGGATCGAGGATTCCTGCCTGGCGCCGGAGCCGTCACCCGGCTGCGACGAAGCGGTCCGCCAAGGCCGCTTCGTAGACGGCACCACCGTCCCGGCCAACGATGTCGAACGGCAAGGCACCTTGGAGCCAGTCATTCGGTTGAGCAAACCAGAACGCCAGCTCCCAGTCGTCGAACACGTCCGACAGATGCGCGAGCACGCTAGCCACGCTCGGCCGTACGACGAGGCCGGCCGGGGCAAACTGGAACATCGGTATGAGCAACTGGGAGCGCCACTCCAGCCTCAGGATCGTTCTCCGGACGATGCCCCGCCGGTCAATGAGCGGCGCTGTTCATGGTTTCTGCACTCTGCGCGCTGTGGGCAGCGCCCGGCGGTTCGTCTCGCGGCTCGCGGCTCGCGGCAGTGACCCTGCAGAAGCGCCTATAGCATGGGGCTGCTGAACGGTCTCGGAACAGCGGCGGCTTGCAAGGCTCCCGCGGTCGCCGACAACGTGTTGCAGGCTAGGCCCACCGACGTCGTCGGAGCGCTAACCGGTAAATCCAGTTGCAATGTGCTCTGCATCACGTGGAGCCGTACGGCCTGGCTGCGGAATTTCATTTCGGCGTTTCGGCGACCCTGGCGCCACCACACAGCGGGCGACTGCGGCAACCTGACGCACTCCTCGCCCATGGTCCCAGCCGAACGGTGGCCTCAAGGTGCGCGGACGCAGCCCTGTCGACGGCCCCCGCGAAGACTGAGAAACTGCGCCGCATGGCTTAAAAACTTAAAACATTGAGCTATGTGCACTAATCGCGCCTCACGACAGCAAGGTAAGTCACTTACCTTGTGGCCGTGCGAGTGGTGGAGGCTTGGCCACTTGGGTCTAGTGCCTTAGTTGCTAAGTCTCGCGTTTGCTGCTGCGCCAATCGGGAGGCCTTCGCGTTTCTCTTGATTCGCTTAGGAAACAGGCAAGGTGGTTCCTAAGGAAGGTCTGAACAACGCAGAAACGGCAGCCGTCTGAGGTCGTTCGATTTGAGATCGTTCACCGGATCCATGATCGAAGGCGCGTCAGCGTGAGGTCTCGGCCGTGTTTGCGGCCCTCAGGCCACCTTCGGACGGACTGCTCCCATGAGTTGTCGTCGCGCCATCCACAGGTTGGACAGCGCGAACAGGGTCAACAGATGCGCGGTGTTCTTTTGCAGGCCACGAAAACGCACCTTCATCAAGCCGAACTGGCGCTTGATCACGCGAAACGGGTGCTCCACCTTCGCGCGCACGCTGGCCTTGCGATGCTCGTGCTTCTGCAATCGCGCCTTCGCACGCCCCTCGGGCAACTTGGCGATGTCGCTCGGCCGGGCAGCGATGTGCCACTGCAAGTTGTCGCGCTGCACACGCGTTTGCGCGCCCCGGTAGCCGGAGTCGGCCCAGACCTGTTCTTCCTTGCCGTGAAGGAGATCGGCAACCTGTTCGACATCTGCTTCATTGGCCGATGTGGTCGCCACCGAGTGGACCAGGCCGCTGTCGGCGTCCACGCCGATGTGCGCCTTCATGCCGAAGTGCCACTGGTTGCCCTTCTTGGTCTGGTGCATCTCCGGGTCGCGCTCGCCCTCGGTGTTCTTCGTGGAACTGGGTGCCGCGATGATCGTCGCGTCGACGATGCTGCCTCGCTTGAGCAGCAGCCCCTTGCGCGACAAGTGCGCATTGACCTGCTTGAAGATGTCCTCGGCCAAGTCCGACTCCTCGAGCATGTGGCGGAAGTTCAGGATCGTCGTCTCGTCGGGGATCGGCTCGCCCAGAGTCAATCCGGCGAAGTTGCGAAGCGAGGCAATCTCATACAGCGCTTCTTCCATCGCCGGGTCGGACAGCGCAAACCAGTTCTGCATCAGGTGCACGCGCAGCATCGCCTCCAGCGGGTACGGCCTGCGGCCTCGGCCGGCCACTGGGTAGTGCGGCTCGATGACCTTCAGCAGCGCCTTCCAGGGCACCACCTGCTCCATCTCTTCGAGGAAGACCTCGCGCCGCGTCTTCTTGCGCTTGCCCGCGTACTCCGCGTCCGAGAAGCTGATCTGGCTCATCACTGCTGTTCCTTTGAACGAATCAACGTCTCAGGGGATGATCGGTGGACTTGTTCAGACCTTCCCTAAAGCAGGGTCTTTATGAAACGCGGGCCTTACGCCATGCAGATGGGGTTGCCCCTGTAAGCTTTCTGAAGGTGCGCCCGAAGTGCACGGCGTCTGCGAAACCGGTTGCTTCCGCTACATCATCGAGGGATATGTTGGCTGATAGCAGGAGCGCTTGCGCTCGCTCGATTCGCGCTTGCAACTGCCATTGGTAGGGCGCTAAACCAGTTGCTGCCTTGAATGCGCGGTTGTAGTAAGAGGGCGAAAGTCCCGCAAGCGATGCTAGCGTGTTCAGGTCAACGCGAAGCGGCAGATTAGCCTCAAGAAAACTCACTGCGTTCCTGAGCTGCATTGGTGACAGTCTCGGTGTTCGCTTTGTCTCGAGATCTGCTCGCCCGAACATCCGAATTGCCAATGCTGCTATGAGTGCGTCGCCGTACAACTGAACGGAAGGATCCGGATCGTCAACGACGTCCGCGAGTAGCTTCATCATCGTAGCAATATGGTCATCAGAGAACCGCAAAAGAGGAACGTCTCCAGTATTTCGCACTTTCTCCAGGTGGCATGCTTCACGTAGCGTTGCGGAATTGAAGCACATCCTAACGTCTCGTGCGTACCGAATGTCGCCGCTATATCCCCAGATTGTCATTCCTGCTGGGACAAAATTCACCTGCCGCGGCTTGTAGTGAACGCGACATGGGATATCTCGATTCAATCGTGGTTCTGATCGATATGCTCCGACCTCTTCTAGTATTAACCCAATACGGGATTCGTCCTCGAATGGAACTTCATACATTACCCGACCAGCACAGGTAAACTGTGCGTGGATGACCGTCACGCCCGACCATACGCGTGTCGAGCTATTTAGGTTGAGCACGTTCTCCGGCAAGTCGACAGAGGTTTGCATTGCTGAATGCTCATTCTTGGATATAGCGTCCACTCCCCAGCAAAGGGAGCAGCGCCATATTCCTCTATAAGATTAGATGAAGTCGACGATGCGTTCAAAGTTTCTCTAAGCTAGACGGTACGCCTGCTTATAGCCACCGCAACGCTCCTCGGCCATGGACATCGCGCAGACACCCTCGGAATAGATCAATGAACTATTGCAGTGACGCGAATTTCGAAGCGCATCGTCGGAAGCCCAAGTGCAGCGACGCCCACTTGGGTCCATATCGGTGCATGGTTCGGCATGTACTGCCGGTATAGCTTCACTATCGTTTCGTTCACGATCGGTGGAAAACCGCCGACGTGATACGTGTTCACGTGGACGACGTGCGACCAAGTTGCACCTGCCGTTCGTAGCACGAGCTCAACATTCCGGAACGCTGCAGCAATTTCATCCTCGATCTGTTCCGGAATTTGGAGTGAGTCATTCCAGCCACCTTGCCCGGACGTCTCAACTCGATTGTCGATCTTGACCGCGCTAGAAAAGTGGAGCTCCGTACGGAAAAATTCACCAGCGCCGGGCGCGACAAAAAACTCAGGCTTGCTCATGTTCATGTTCATGTTCATGTTCCAAATTCAATGTTTATTCGGTCAAGCTTCTCAAAGCGAATCGTGGGCGTTCTACTCTCCCAATTTCTTCCTTTCACGGAAGGCTGCAACCTTCATCCGATTTCCGCAGAGGGCCATGCTGCACCAACGACGGCGGTGCGACTTTGTTTGGTCATGAAAGATGAGCGTGCAGTCAGGAGCCTGGCACTGCTTTACTCGGTCTAAAGAAGAACTAACAAGTAGGTCGACTATGGCCTGTGCGATCGGGTACAGCAGACCGGCAGCCCCGTTGTCTCGACGTTTTGACAGCACCTCAAAAGTCTCCCTTTTGCTGTTCCATGCCAGTTCGTGCAAACCACTCCCCCTCTCGAGCACATGGTTCACAACTCGCGTGTCGCCGTATTCCCTGGCCTTCGCCGCAGAAACTAGCGCTCTCGCGCTTTCGCGGAGGACCAGCGTAAGACTCAGTAACCCAGGTGGCACTTCGCCGAAGTCATTTGGAAGCTCGCCAACCTGCTTCAGCCATCGCACTACACTCGCATCGTCCACAAAGCATTCACGTTTCGCTGAGCCCGTCCCATAGCGGGTGTTGAGGAAGTTAAGTGCAAGGTGATCGCCGATAAGCGGGGGTTCGTCCGACTGCAAAGTACTGTGCATTGATGGAATGTAACCTCTAAACACGCCATTGACAAGTTACGACTCCCAGTGTAACCTTTGAAATTAATTATCTAGGTTACAAGGTACTACTCATGTCCTCCGACTCTTCCGTGGTGACAACTGGGGAGCTAGCTGCTGCTGTCTCATCCGGTACTGTCAATGCTCGCGATCTCCAAGTCCGCCACCGCTTCGAAGAAGTGGGTGACGTGAGGGTGTTCTACCGAGAGGCAGGGGACCCGAGCTCGCCAAAGATCCTTCTTCTGCACGGCTACGCAGCCTCATCGTTCATGTACCGCGGGCTGATTCCGCTACTTGCAGACAAGTATCACGTGATCGCCCCTGACCTTCCCGGCTTCGGGTTCACAGAGGCACCTGCCCGTGGCTCGTACTCATATACCTTTGACCAGCTCGCAAAAACCATTAATCAATTCACCGAGCAACTGAAGCTTGATCGCTATGCCATGCAAGTGTTTGACTACGGCGCCCCGGTCGGATGGAGGCTCGCTGTAGCCCACCCGTCACGTATTACAGCGATCATTTCTCAGAACGGCAATGCTTATGCGGAAGGGCTTGGTAATGGCTGGGCTCCGATTCAGAAGTACTGGAAGGAACCTACGCGGGAAAACCGCGAATCCTTGCACGAATTCCCAACGCCGTCTTCGATCAAGTGGCAGTACCTGGAAGGTGTGCCTGATCCGAGCCTCGTGCCGCCCGATGCCATCGCCCTCGAAAGCTATCTGGTGTCGCGTGCCGGTAACGCGGACGTGCAGTTAGATCTGCTGCTCGACTACAGGACCAACGTCGCGAAGTATCCTGAGTTCCAAGCCTACTTCCGCGAGCATCAGCCACCGCTGTTGGCTGTTTGGGGGAAGAACGACCCCTTCTTCCTCCCAGCGGGTGCCGCTGCATGGAAGCGCGACATCCCTGGAGCTGACATCCGGTTTTACGACACTGGACACTTGGCACTTGAGACCCATGGCGCCGAGATTGGAGCGGTTATCCGGGCGTTTCTCGACGCGCACGTAAAGTGATGAAACTCGGGCGGGTATGCCGACCCAACGCTCGAAAAGCGCCAAGTACACTTCGGGTGCAACGCATTTCGCAAACTTGCAGGCCTTATCAAAAAGCGCGCTGCGGCTTGACGCGGCGCGCCCGATCACGGTCATGAGGGAGCCCGATCAAGCGTTGACCTTGGCTCCGCAGCAAAGCGTGCTCACCGGAGGTTCCAGCTGCCCGCAAGTGCAAGCTTCAGCAGGGAGGATCCAGCACATTTAGAGAATGCTGACTCGCCCGCGCAGCGCAGGTGTTGTTGCATGTCGCGCGGGCATAACTGAAGGTGGCGCAGCATTCGGACATTGGTCGGGCTATAGGTGCCAACCAATCTAAACTGCGCACCCGTCGGCTCACTCAGGCGTGGACGAGGACGTTGAAGAGGCACTTTCAAACAGCTTCAACTGCCTACACGTACACAGCCTTTGTTACCGGAACAACAGCGATTAATTGGAGGGCGATATTGCACAGAGGGTTAGGTCAAACGCCCTTCGAAGCCGTCTGCCCCGCCGAGGCTAGGAGCTGAATCTCCCAGGCCAACGCGATGCCACTGCCGCCGCCATGCTCCAGCAACACTTGAGACAGCCCCTTGGCCGTTTCCTCTCGTGCCCAGTCACGCTGCCACTCAGCAAGCACGGCTAGCCATGTTATGGGAACCACGCCAGTTTGCACTAGTCGTCGCACAGCCATGTCATGTGCTTCAGCGGATACGCCCCCAGATGCATCTGTGACGACGAACACGTCATATCCCTCACCAACGGCTTGAATTGCCGGCATAGCAAGGCACACTTCGCTCCAAAGCGCCGCTAGGACGAGCTGTTTACGACCAGACTTTTTTACGATGTCTGTGACGGCGGGGTCCTCCCAAGTGTTGATAAATGTCCGATTTATTGGCTTCTGTTCCGGAAAAACATCTTGCAAGCCCTTCAAGAGGTAACCCCCTCGCTCCTCAAGCACGGTTGTAAGAATCGTTGGGACATTGAATGCCTTGGCACCTTTGGCCAAAGCAATCACATTATTCGCAATCATCGTTGGGTCATGACTGTGAAGATTTGTGAATTGGAAAGGCTGATGATCAATAAGAACAACTATGCTGTCTTCGGGACGGAGAAGTGCGGGAAGGCCGGCTTTAATCATTCGAAACTCCTGGTCAGGCGTGCGCGATGCAATGGATTAGGGCAGCTGGCGCAAACTTAGCTCATTAGTAAGCCGAGTCTGCATTCCGTCCGGCAAGCATCGCAGCCGCCGGCGCCCGATCCCGATAGTGCCAACCATTCCAGTGCCATGCACTATCTAAAAATGCTTGCCCGGACTAGTCCTAAAGACAGAGCGACGTCCTGAGACGCAACCTAACGGTCAACTTTCGCCGGATTGAAGCAATATTGAACAGTGCTTTCCACGAGGTCTCGTTAGATACTGCGGCGGCCGATTCGAAGGACTCTGCACATCAGGCACCCGTCATCGGTAATGCCCCATCCAACACGAGTCTGGAACATTAAGTTGAGAGCACTTAATCATCACCATCCTCAGAGACATGGATGGAAATTTCGTCCTCACCAACAGTTAAACACCAATCCGCTCGCTCTAGAGCAAATTGTCGAAGGAGTCTTCGACGAAATCGGTGTCCACTTTGAGCAACTAAGAATAACGCTGCGCAGGGCTACGAACATGTGTTTCGGCGATTCGATGCGGGCGCCGCTGGCCGTCCAACGCAGTGCCATAAATTCGCAAACCAAGGAACTTCTATGATTGATTTAAACGGGAAACTGGCGCTGGTTACTGGCGGATCGCGAGGCATTGGTGCAGCCATCGCCACAACGTTAGCCGAAAATGGCGCTGACGTTGCCTTCACGTATCGCAATGCCCCAGAGAAAGCTCTATCTGTCGTTAAGCAAATCGAGAGCCTGGGTCGCCGTGCTTTCGCTATCCGGGCCGACAGTACTGATCCGGAAGCAATCGTGCGCGCAGTAAAAGAGGCGGGAGCATCGCTCGGCGGCATTGACATTCTCGTCAACAGCGCCGCGATCGGCCACAGCGGCATGATTGCCGATCTGGAGTTGAAGGAGTATCAAGTACTCATGGATACCAACGTGCGGGCGCCCGTTTTATTTTCAAAAGCTGTCATTCCGTACCTTAAGGAAGGGGGGCGCATTGTTTCGATTGGCTCCGGGTTGGCGGAGCGTGTGCCTTTCCCTGGTGTTACGGCATACGCGATGACGAAGTCAGCACTCGTGTCGTTTACACGGGGACTGTCACGTGAGCTGGGCCCAAAGGGAATCACCGTAAACTGCGTGCACCCAGGCTCGACTGATACCGATTCGAACCCCGCAAACGGCCCGGCGGCTGACTTCCAAAAGGCACTGACCGCACTTGGACGCTTTGGCGAGCCCAAAGAGGTCGCTAACGCTGTGGTCTTCCTTGCAAGCTCTGCCGCAAGCTTGATCACCGGCGCGACCCTGCTCGCTGACGCCGGCGCTCTCGCCTAAAGAATCAAAGAACGCGTTCTCAGATACTCCTTCAAAGGGGTATCCGACATCCAAGCAGCAAAGCAGCAAAGCAGCAAAGCACGCGAGATTTACCCTTCTCAGTTGTGTCGTTTTTGCACAGCGTGGACTGATCCAGGCGGCGTCTTGCGGCACTGGGATCGCATTCAAACGACTCACTGGAGTTCACATGGGAAGATGGCGCACGAAATGGCGGTGCTCGAGCGGCTGAAGCGCCAGCCAAGTCCGGTGGAGAGAATCAGACTCCGGAGGCGCCAGAGCGACTTCGCGGTGAGCCGCGCCGGGCACAACGGACGGCGCTTCCTTGGCGTTGCCGAAGAAACGGCAGCGGCGGCTGGCAAGGTACGCTGATCTGCGATGACCACGGCGCAAGTTCCACGAGCTGTGGGCCAACCACATCAGCAGCACCCTTGCCGAGGGCGCGCTCAAGCTGTTCGCCAGCCTCTACGAGCACCGCTAGGCAAGCGGGCCGTCTGCAGGTCGCCCGATGCCCTAGCAGGAGAATCCGCGAAAGCCTGTGCATGGCCGTAGACAAGGCGGACACGCCCAGCCTGCAGTTCGTCGACGAAATGCATGGGCCAGAACCTATTCATCAGGATGGGCGGATATTGCCAAGTGCGGCCGGATCAAATGGCTGAGATGGTCAACGTTTGCCCGGGAGGTGTCAATGCTGCAAGCGCACACTAAGTCAGACTGACAAGCCACAACGCTCTCTCATGCATCTGGGATAGGAGCGGCGGTCTCGACATGGAACGCCGAGTGTTGACGCAAGAGGCCGCGGACTTCGTCAGCGCCGAAGAGAGTCTGGGCTCCAGAACTGATGTAGTTGAAGCGCAAGATGCGCAAGACTTGTTCGTTCGTCGGCGCCGTCACTTGATGCGCCTGACGCGCTTGATGCATCGCTCCTGCGGGCATGAGCGGCACCGAGGTGAAAGTCGTGCTCGGTTCCGCTCAAGCCGGTCGGCTTCTGAACGACTTCGGGCCAGCGTTCAGTGGGCGTTTTTAGTCTGTTTGCCGCAATCTTAAACAGTGCTTGCATCCACCTCTGCGGGCATACTGACCCCATGCTGGCTCAAGACCGAATGGCAGATGATTCTCGCCGCAGCGTTCTCCCACGCTTTCTCCGAAACTGCCGGGTAATTTAGACCAGGAGGATCTGCCGCAAAGGTAGAGGCAATACCGGGCCAGCTCCACTGGCTTCGGCACTACGACAGCCGTCGAAACCGGAAAAGCATATGTATGTTCTTTGCTGAAACTTATGGCTGTCCTAGGAGGCAGCACTCGGCGTCCCTTGGGTTCACCATAGCGACGAAGAGACATCAAAGACTTCTAGAACCCGGGAGCCGTGCCAATCGGCGCCACGCCCCGAGACTATGAACGGAAATTTGTTTCGACCTCCGACGACCCTTCGCGCTGCCGCACCGAGAGATCGCTTCGCAATGGATGCCATCCTTCGCTCCCGCCCCCGACAACGACCGGTCTTTGACGCTCGGCGGTCGCTCATACCTTGGGCCTAGTCGAGGGAGCGCCTACAAGCCTCCGTACTTGGACAACCATCGCAGTCGCAGGATTGACATGCCATCTCTACCGAACGACATGGACCTGCGCCAGCTCATACAGTTCTCAGCGGCGGATGGCCGCATCTGGATGGGCGGTCGGCGCATGGTCTTGCTGCATCTGTCGGCACTAGGCTCGCTTCGCCGGGAACTGCTTCTGAGCTTTGGCCGAGAGCAGTCTCGCCGTGTTCTCATGCGTGCTGGCCATGCGTCCGGCCGGCGCGATGCAGTGCTAGCTCGTCAGGTGCGCGGTGAGGCAGCACTGCTTGAGATGTTCTTGGTGGGTCCACAACTGCACATGCTGCAGGGCGCCGTGCAGGTCACCCCCGAGCGCTTCGATGTCGATATTGAACGCGGTCACTTCGACGGTGTCTTCCGCTGGGACCATTCATGGGAGGTGGAAACCCACATCCGTGATTTCGGCCCGCAGACTGAGCCTGTGTGCTGGATGCTGCTTGGCTATGCTTCGGGCTACACGAGCGAATTCTTCGGCCGTCCAATCCTCTTCAAGGAAACGGAGTGCAGCGCCTGCGGTGCTCCGTCGTGTCGCATCGTCGGCAAAGCGGCGGCCGCTTGGCCGGAAGCCGAAGCAATGGCGGGCGACTATGAGCCCGATTCGATGTTGATCCGGCTGGAAGATTTGCAGTCTCAAATAGAGAGCCTGCGCTCCACTCTGGAGGCCTCGGATGACTTGGGTCCGCTGGTCGGCAAGTCCAACGCCTTTGACTCGGCACTCGCGCTGCTGCGCAAGGCAGCAGCCACGCAGGTAACGGTTCTACTGACAGGCGAGACAGGCGTCGGCAAAGAGCGCTTCGCCCGCGCGTTGCACGCGATGAGCCCCCGTAAGGACAAGCCATTCGTGGCGATCAACTGCGCTGCCTTACCGGCTGAGCTGATCGAGAGCGAGCTATTCGGCGCCGAAAAAGGCGCCTACACAGGTGCAAGCGCCCCACGCGTTGGTCGCTTCGAGCGGGCTGATGGCGGCACATTAATGCTCGACGAGCTAGGTGAACTACCACTATCCGCGCAGGCCAAGCTGTTGCGCGTGCTGCAGCTTGGCGAGCTCGATCGCTTAGGCGGCACCCAGTCGCGCAAGATCAACGTGAGAGTGGTCGCTGCGACCAATGTCGACCTTGAGGTCGCAGTCGCTTCGGGTCGCTTCCGGCGCGACCTTCTGTACCGTCTGAACGTTTACCCGATTCGCGTTCCGCCGCTGCGCGAGCGCAGCGACGACATCGAGCCGCTCGCGATGCACTTGCTGCAGCGCTTTGCGGCGCTCCATAGCAAGCAAGTGGCCGGCTTCTCCGACCGCGCGCTCGACGCGATGCGCCGCCACGCTTGGCCCGGCAACGTGCGCGAACTTGAGAACCTTATCGAACGCGGCGTAATTCTTGTCAGTGACGGCGAGCCAATCGATGTGGACGCGCTTTTCCCGGGGTTGCCGGACACCGGGGCCCTGACAGTAACGGCAGTGGGCACACTGGAGCCGCCGTCCGTGGCCGCGTCCGATTCTCTCTTTGATGAAGTATCACGGCGAGGCCTGACGCTCGACGCGATGGAGCAGCTGCTGATTAAGGAAGCTGTCGCTCGCTCCGGCGGCAACCTCGCGGCGGCAGCACGCGCGCTGGGCCTAACCCGGCCGCAACTGAGCTATCGCGTGCAGCGCCTCCGCAGCGGCGACGTGCCTCAACCCTAATCGCAAGTGGCCGTTGGCGCCAGCAGACAGCCTTCATCAAATGATGAAGCCAATGCAGGCTACTTGACGCTTTGATAACGCTGCGTCGAAGTGCGGTCGAATTTCAGCCCTCCAAAAACGCTCTGAGCCAGCTCCAAGCGGTCGTCCAACACCCCGGAGGCGGTGTTTGCTGGGGAATTACCCTTGTGCGATCGAGACCGCACTTATCTGGCACGGCGCATGCAACAGACATAGCAACTCCCTCCGAGATCACGAAATGGAGAGCAAGCAGATGACCTCGACCACATGTGCACGACCGGTTCAACATCCTCAATGAAGAGCAACGGCATGCGCTATCGGCATAGGCGCCCCTGCCTATCGCGAAGCAGCACTACAAGCATTTCCATTGGAACTTCGCTCCTGAGATTCACTATGACAACTCTTACTAGAACTCGCATCGTCGTGATGCACGGCGAGCACCTGGTCAATGCCGGGCTTACAGTCACACTATCGCGCCATAGCTACATCGAACTTCTCGAAGCCTGCACCGCAGAAGGACTTGAGACGCTCTTGCATTGGCTGTATGCGCAGCGAGTAGACGTTGTAATTGCCGATTACGACCGTGGGTTGTCACTGGCCGCTGCGCTGCAACGAACAAAGGTGCCCTCTGGCGCGCTAGGGCCGAACGTGATGGTGGTCACAAGCCGCGCGACCCAGTCCGAGATCCGTACTGCGCTAAAGCAGGGCGTTGCTGGTTATCTGACCAGCACTAGTGCGGCTAACGAGGTCATGGATGCAGTGTTGAACGTGCAGATGGGCATCCGTCATGTCAGTGGATCACTGGCCCTAAGCCTCTTGGACAATGTTCTCAATGAACAACTCACCCCGCGCGAAACTGACGTCTTGCGCCTCGCTGCACAAGGCCTTGCCAATAAGGTGATCGCTGCGCGGCTGCAGGTCGAACTCGGGACCATCAAATGCCACATGCGCGGGATCTTGGAAAAGCTAGGCGCAAGTAATCGCACAGAAGCTGTGGTGATAGCGCACGAGCGGGGCTTGCTGGCACTAGCGCCAGTGCCATTCCTCGCGTGCCCGAGCGTCAAGTCATGTTCAGCTTCGTCGGCCAGCTTTCGCGTGGCAGCTCCTTCCGTGGCGAACGGAGTTGGCTCGGAGCAAGCGCCTCTACGCTCAAAGCCGGTCTGGGGAACGGCGTATCAGTAATCTCACTCGCAGGGCCGCGCTTGGAAGGAAGGAAGTTGCCTATGTAGTACCTCTCTGCCGCCAAAAAACTGCTCCTTCGTAGCCCTGGTCGTCGGAAATTGGTTGGCGCTTCATGACAATGAAGTCGATCAAATTCGAAGTTGCGGGGGTCAACCCTTCTTGAAAACTAGGAAAGCACCACTTCATGTCCAGCATCGCACACACGCATCGCAATCCCGCCGCAGCGGCGGCGGAGACCTCAACTGTCGGCACTGCCGATGCGCAGGTCTTTTCCACAACCAAGCCAGTTTCGAACGTTTCGCCATTGGCCGTACTGCAGACGATCTTGTCTAGCCCGACCAATCTGGACTTCGTCAAACAGTACACCACCGATGACTTCATCTATGTCTCGCTGAATTATGGGAAACCGGAAGTCAAGCAGGCTCTGCCTTGGGCTGGGACGACCAAAGGCGTCAAAGGTCTGGTTCAGACGTTTATCGATGTGCATCGCTATTGGAAGGTCGACAACTTCCAGATCCAGGACAGCTTTGAGAATGAGGACGGCGCCGCGATCTTCGGTACCTTCACCTATACGTCAACCACCCTGGGCAAGACCGTTACCTCGCCGTTTGCGGTTTTGGCGCGGGGAAGTGGCGGCAAGCTTTCTTACGTTCAATTCATGGAAGACACCTTCGCCACGGTCCGCAGCTTCCGTGAAAGCGGGCAATACCACATCAAGGCCAACCCGGACGGGTCAGAGACCGAAATCTGAGTGTCTGGTGCTTGTTGAGCAACTTACTTAGTTCGGCGAACTTGCGGGCGTGGATACCGGTCTCGTCCTCGAGCGTCGCGAACACCCCGCTGTTCGCGGTGCTCGGCCGCTGCCGGTGAGTGACGATCCCGCTCGCGCGCACCACCTGGCGGCCCTTGGCCGAGCGCCGCAGTTGCTCTGCGGTCCTGATGCGCCACTTCGCGAGCTGAGGGCGAACCAGGGCCACTGGATGGCGGCAAGGCTCAGGCCCACGGTCGCGTAGTCGACCACGACGCCATCGCGCTCCTCCGGCGCGGCAAACTCGACCGGGTCTTCGAACGTGCGAGCTTCCCGAAGCGTCTTCGTTGGTCGCGTCTCAATGGCATCGGCCGCGTCGCCCTAGTCACGGCGCCGATGTCGACACCACGGGTCTCGAGCGCTGCGGTTGAGCGAACGCGCCACAGGTTCACGGCGAAAAAATGTGTGTGCGCTTCATGTCGACTCCTTTGAAGTTATGCAGGGTTGAATGCGCCTGCTTCAGCTGAAACGAGGCGGCGGCCGATTGATGACACGACCGCCTTAAACACAGCGAAGTGCATGCCACGGACGATCACAGTTTTGTCCGACAGCGAGTGAGATGCCAGCGGAGGGCTAAAGCGTCGATCAAACCAGGCGAATTGATCTGGTACCTAAATAACCTAAAGGTGTACCGGCATCCTATCGCCTATATCATTGCCGTTTGCGTGATCGCAGCAAAGTTGAGAACCCGTGGCGCGGACGGGAGGTTCCACAGAGTCCACAAGCGCCAGTCTGCGCCTTTCCGGGTATCGAGCTACCTTCTCGGGAAGATCGGCAAACCGACCTCGACGCGAAGGTGCCTCGGACTGTCGACGCTGTCCGTGTCAGAGATTCCAAGCTTTTTGAAGATCTTCGAACTCGTATCCGGCAGCAAGGGCACGAGGCACCTCGCGATCGTCCACAACGCGAACATCAGGCAGGAGAGAACTTCGGCAAGTTCCGCTGTGTCCTTGGTGGCGGCTGCGGGGTCGGCCGATCGAGAGCCTTTGGCCAAGACCCATGGCGCGCGCTCGGCAACGTAGCGGTTGCAGTCCGCCACGAAGCCCCAGACCTGATCGAGCGCGCGATCGAAGGCAAAGGCCTCTGAATGGGCCTGTACAGATGGCGGCAGCCGCTTGGCATTCTGGAGCAACCAGTCGCTCTTACTGTGGGCGACCGAAGGCCACGGCCCAATGCCCGCGAGATACTGAGCGACCATGCTCAAAACCCGGTGTACTAGGTTGCCCAGTTGGCCTGCCAGTTCGGACTCGTAGGCTTGCTGGAATCTTGTATGCGAGAAGTCACCGTCACTTGTCGATCGAATATGGCGCAGGAGAAAGTAGCGCAGGGCATCCGATCCAAGCGCTTTTGCCAATGGCGTTGGATCAACCGCATTGCCCGTCGATTTGCCTATCTTGCGTCCTTCCGCGGTGACGTAGCCATGGACAAGGATCCTTGTGGGCAAGGGCAACCTCGCAGACAGCAACATCGCCGGCCAGTAGATAGCGTGAAAGCGAGTGATGCCCTTGCCGACAACGTGCTCGCGTGAAATGGCGAGATCCCACCACTGAGAAGATGTGTCTCCTCCAGCTCCAAAGCCAAGGGCAGAAATGTAGTTCACAAGGGCATCGAACCACACGTAGATCACTTGGCTAGGGTCTCCTGGTACCGGGATGCCCCAGCCGCGGGCGCGGGCGGCACTACGCGATATGCTGAAATCCTCAAGGCCTTCGTCAAGCCACGAAAGCACTTCATTGAGGCGGGACGCGGGGACAATGTCGATCTCGCCGTGTGCGTAGGCCTTGCGCAGTTGGCTTTCATAACGCGAAAGCCTGAAGAACCAGTTTTCCTCTTCGATCCAATCCGGTCGCGTGCCGTGCTCGGGACAAAGGCCGCCCACAAGATCAGCATCCTTGTAGAACTGTTCGCAACCGCTGCAGTAGAGCCCTGCGTACACCCGCTTGTAAATATCACCTCTGTCACAGCATTTCTTCCACAAGGCTTCCACGGCCGGCCGATGCCGCGGGTCGGCGCTGGTGCGGATGAAATCGTCGTAGGTTAGATTGAGCGTCGTTCCAAGCTCTGCAAAACGGCCTGCGTTCTGAGCCACCAGCTCCGTGACGTGGATGCCGGCGGCATCCGCCGCACGAACATTCTTGATGCTATTTTCATCGGTGCCGGCTTGAAGTCGGACCTGAAATCCTTGCTGACGATACAGGCGTGCAAGCGCGTCTGCCTGCACAGCTTCGAGCGCGAACCCGATGTGTGGGGCACCGTTGACATATGGAATCGCGGTGGTGATGTAGCGGCAGGCGCCCGCGCCGGGGGCAACACTCTCAGTGGGCATGCGAAACTCCTCAAAGGTGGTGAGGCGGTTTCCCAATGAGAAAAGCCGCCCCAGGTGGAAGCGGCTTTGGCGTTGGTAGTGATCAGGTCACGCGCTGCAAATGTCCGCTTCCGGTGGGGAGCGCGACATCTTCATCGACACAGAGGTTGCTGACGCTTTGTTGACCATGATGAGATGCTAGCCGATGCGTTGATTGATCGCAATGTAGATGGAAAAGTGAGCGTGGATCCTCTTGGGGAGGGACGAGCTGGCGGGCAAAAGCTTCTGCGAGCAAGGCCGACTACCCAGTCGCAGACTTGTGTGTCGGCCCAGCATTTGCTGTTCCGCTCAGATAAAGCGGCTGAGGTCGGGCCAGTGTTGCCGCACTAGGCCTGCTTCGTTGCCATCCTCCGTCATGAGACAAAAGTCTGAGAAATCAAATCCCGGCCCAACCATGCATGCCGTCAGCACGTGCTCGGGACCGGCATGCACAACCATTGGCTGTGCAGCCTGCCACGTCCCGCCAGGTACGGTGTGCTGCGGCCGCGTCTCTTCAGAATCGACCGGTCCAAGTCGCGTGCACGCGGGGGCTTCGCGCAGCGTCATGGATGACGTCCAGAGCAGAAGCGGCGCTCCCTCCAGGTGTACCCATACCTCGTCGGAGCTCACCTTATGCCACCGCGACCTAGAACCGGCGTCAAGCAAGAAATAGATGCTCGTCAGTGCGGACCTAGAGGTTCGGCCGTCGCGAGGTGACACGGTCGCGGGAGAGCGAAAGACTTCACGGTACCAGCCACCTTCCGGATGGGGTTGTAAACCAAGGATTGAAACAAGTTGCTGTACACGCGAAGTCTTCGACTTGCCATCGAGGGAAGCAAGAGGGGGCTGTCTATCGCCAGGGTCGTGTATGAAAGTTCCCATTGTCCGGCTAGACGTATGTCTGCGATGTAATCTTCAACGGCAAAATTTTCCTCCGACGGCCCTAGGGATGCACTGACTGAACATGCTGCAGACCGTCCGAAAACCTCACCTACCTCGGTGTGGTCGGCTGGTAAGGTGCTGGCAAACGTCGCTGGACGTCTGCAAGGCGGTCACCTTTTTGCTAAGTCGAAGACGGACTTCGCTGCCACCGGTTTCCCGGAGTTTCGCTGCGCTTGACGAGCCACAGCGTCCGCACGCCGCTTCAACCCGCTTGCGCCGCCCATTGCACAGCATCCGCGCCGGCAGGGATGTGCAGCGGCGATGACGCGTCCGCAGCAACTCGCCACACCGCTTCGGCCACATCCTGCATTCGAGTCCCCGCACCGGTGGACTCGCTCATGCGAGCAATGGTCTTCCGCATGAAGTCTGCGTACACCTCGTCTTCCATCCCGCGAAGGTGGGCACGAGCAGTGTCCCGAAAGCGTGTTTCACCAGATGATCCGGGCAGCACGACATGAATACGAACGCCGAACTGCTGGACCTCGCTTGCGAGTGACTCGCTGAAGGCGTTGACGGCGGCCTTGGCCGCACGGTAGACGCCAACCAGTGGCAGTGGCTTGTACGTGACGCTGGACGTGATGTTCACCACGACGCCGGACCGGCGTGCACGCATCTGCGGCAAGACCGCCTGTGTGAGCGCCATCGTCCCGAAGGTATTCGTGTCGAACAGCGCGCGCACGGTCTCCATGTCCATCAGCTCGAATGGCGCCGGCGCCCCGAAGCCGGCGTTGTTGACGAGGACATCGATCGGGCCTGCCGCTTCGATGGCGTTACGGATGCTCTGCGCGTCCGTGACGTCCAGCTGCAGCACGCGCAGACGCTCGGAACGCGGGAACAAGTCCTCGCGCGGCATGCGCATCGTGGCAAGCACCCGCCAGTCGCGTTCGAGAAAGTAGCGTGCGGTTTCCAGGCCGAAGCCGGAGGAGCAACCGGTGATCATGATGGTTTTCAAGGAGGCTCTTTCGAAAGTGAAGGATGCTGGACGATAGATGGCCGCAGCCGTACTCGCTACCATTCGGAGTCCTTTGTTCATTGGAGAGAGTCCAGTCATGGTGGATCCCTTGGCGGAGGTGGTCATGCTGCTGCAGCCGGCCGCGCGGTTCTCCAAGCAGGTCGTCGGTGCAGGTCGGTGGCGCATCCGGCGCTCGGACGCCGGGCAACCCTTCTATTGCGCTGTTCTTGAGGGCAGCTGCCGTCTGGCGCTCGACGGGTGCGAGCCGATCGTGCTGCAGGCGGGCGATTTCATCCTTGTGCCTGCGGCCTTCGGCGTCGCCATGTCCAGCCTCGAGCCGCTGAACGAGGCGGCCGACACCGTGCCGGCCTCGCTGGGCCCGGGGCTGTTCAGGATCGGCACCGCAGAGGGCCCGATTGACCTGCGTATTCAGGCCGGGCATTGCAGTTTCGGCTCACCGGACAAGACGCTGCTGGTCTCGCTGCTGCCGCAGTACGTTCACGTGCGCGGCGAGCAACGGCTCGCGACGCTCGTGGCGCTGGTGAGCGAAGAGTCGCGCGAAAAACGGCCGGCGCGTGAGGTCGTGCTCGCGCGACTGTTGGAGGTGCTGCTGATCGAAGCGCTGCGGGCCACAGCCAGCACGACAGCGTCGCCGGGCCTTGCGCGCGGGTTGGCCGACGCGCGCATCTCAGCCGCCATCCGTGCCATGCACGAGTACCCCGCGCGCCCGTGGACGGTCCTGGCATTGGCGAAGCAGGCCGCGCTGTCGCGCTCGGCGTTCTTCGAGCGTTTTGGCCGTACTGTGGGCGTACCGCCGATGGAATACCTGCTCGCCTGGCGCATGGCATTGGCCAAAGACCTGCTGCGTAGCGGCGACATGGGCATCGCCCACGTCGCCGAGCGTGTTGGCTACAGCTCAGCGAGCACGTTCAGCGTGGCGTTCGCGCGGCATGTTGGCCGCACGCCGACGCAATATGCACGTGAGCAGGCTATCGAGAAAGACGCTCTAACCGCCGATCACCTGTCGAGCTGAGAAAACCAAAAGATGGACCTGCTGCTCACCATCGCTCTGGCCCTTTCTAATGCCCTTCTGAACTTCCGCTTTTTGCCGACTGTCGATGGCGACGACAGCACGCATGTCGATCTCGCCCGCGCTGAAGTGGTTCTCAAGGAACTGCCGCGCCACGATCGTGTAGCGCTCGATCGTCGGTGATGCCAGGCCTTGCTGCTCGCGCAAGTGACGGGCGAAAGCGGCCGCGAGATCTTCGATCGGGGTTGAACTTGCGATGGCTTGCGCGCACACGCCACGAGATCGCAGGAAGCCCACACATGCCGAACGCCGTACTCTTCGCGCCGTCGGGTCTCGGGTCGGATCGGCCCGCGATGACGCCGCCGTCGGCGCAAGAACTGCTGGATTGAGCGGCGCGGATCCGTCCGCCTTGCTACGGCAGTGAGGCGGATCGATCCACTGCCTGATGGCTCGATCGCGGCGCACTGCAGTCATTCAGCGGG
The DNA here is from genome assembly GCF_030815855.1 of Variovorax paradoxus. Lineage (NCBI taxonomy): Bacteria > Pseudomonadati > Pseudomonadota > Betaproteobacteria > Burkholderiales > Comamonadaceae > Variovorax > Variovorax paradoxus. Next base: position 4,681,788 of record NZ_JAUSXG010000001.1, read on the forward strand.
CGGCGCCGACTGACTACAAACAGTCTAGTCCGGTCGTAGCCACTGGATCTCCGATCGCCCGGTAAAAGTCAACCAGCCAAGACGCGGCCAGGTTCCAATATTGAAATCAGCTGATTCGGGAATCGTCCGAGTACCCCTCCGGATCATCGATCCAGCGCTGAAGAGCCCCACGCGGCCATCCACAGGCGCGTCCGCCCAAATGCACAGGAGGAGGAAACTTGCCTCCAGCAATCCTGCGATACAAGGTGGCGCGGCTCAGTGCGGTGATGCGTATCACGTCGGCCATGCGAAAAAACGCGGGGCCTGTCGCGGTCAACAGATCAACATGGCGGTGATTGAAATGGGGTTCGAATTGCATGACAACTCCTTGAAGTTGGGTCGAGCCTTCAAGTAGCGGCTTGCGTACCGACGGTGAATTTCTAACTTGAAGACCCCCGGCAAAAGCAGAACCGGCACCGGAACCAGAGCAGCGTTGCCATCCGGAATCGCCCCGGTAATTGCAGCCTAGCCCAGCGCCCCATAGACTCGTCTTCCGCATGGACCTGCGCCGAGCGTGCGACGACTCACAGCTTCTGACAACTGGCAGTTTTGACAGGAGGCAACGCCCTGGCCCGGGCACATTCACTACCAGGCTCAGACGACCACACCATCACGGTATCAATGCGGGCAACCCTGCAGAAGGTCACTGAAACGAGGACGATTCCACCATCATCGGACACGTGGCCCAGACGAGTTGGCATGGGCGCGCTCCGGCGCCCGACTTCTCTCTGTGTCCTTCCACCGATCCGCCATTCGCTGCGCATCTGTCTGCACAGCCGGCATGCGCGCGACGAAGCGCTCCACCCGGTCGGCCAACTCGGCCTGGCCCTGACTTCGAAGCGCATCCGCAATTGCGTGCCAGCCCGCTACCACCTCCTGCCGCGTGCGCTGCATGGTCTCTTTGCCGGCATCCAGGGTGCCTCGCTTTGTCTGTAAGGCCTGGAGCACGCTCTCCAGCTTGGCGCGCATGAAGGTCGAGGTCTTCGGCGGCCGATGCCCGGTCCGGTCGCTCAGGGGCAGCTGGTCGAATGCCCGAAGCGCGCGCAGCCGATGATGGATCGCATCCCTGTAGGGCTTGCGCATCTGCCCTCGCACTTGGCGCGGTGTGGCATTGGCCGCCACGCCCTGCTCACGCATCAGCGCGGCAAACTGCTCGCGCCATTGGCGCAGTGTTTCCTTGCGGATGTAGAGGCGCTTGCCCGGTTCGAACTCGTGTTCGCACTTGACCACCAGGTGCACATGCGGGTGCGGCTGGTCTGTGTGCAGCACCATGGCGTAGCGATATTGCAGCGCGAAGTTCTCGCGTGCGAAGACGCGGGCGGCCGCCAGTACCTTTTCCGGCGGCGTGCCTGCGGGCATGGACAAGACGATGTTGTGGACCAACTTCGCACGCATGTCTTTCTGCCCCTGAGCGGGTCTCGGCTTGTACTGGCTTCTACAAAGCTCAAGCTGCCAGTCGGCCGTGATCTCCTTGGCTGCACCCCGGCCCTGCTGCGCCAGCCCCTCGTCGGTTTCCAACTCCAGCTTGCCATGCCGGCCGATGTAGCGCAGATGGGCTTCGACGCCACCGATGTCCCGTCCGCCGCCGGAGACCTTCACCATCACCTCGGGCGTGCGGCCCACCGTGCGCTGGATTTGCGCGATCTGGTCGGCGCCGAAGCGCAGCGTGCCACCTGGCCCTCGCCGACCGTAGCTCACGATGTCCAGCGTGACGTCGCGCGGCGCATCGGTAAAGCCGCGGCGGCTTCGGCCCAAGCGCACCGTCTGTTCAGGCATGGCGGCTCCCTTCGCCGGTCTCCCAACTGATGAGGTTGCGGCGCACGATGGCGGCCGTGACTTCGCGTGCCTCCTCGACTTCACGCCGGACCAGCGCGATCGCTTCGCCGAGGTCCGGTGCCACCGGCTCCGGCAGAGTGTTCGGCATGCCGAACATTCGAAGCTGCCGTCCCAGCGCGGCCAATCGAGCTCCGGTCGCTTTGATCTGGTCCAGTTCGTTCGGCGGCAGCACGGCCTCTTCACGCACATGGTTGTGGATCAGCAGGGCCAGGTAGCTGCCTGTCTTCATTCCACGGGCACGGGCTCGTCCGGTCGCCAGCGCTCGATCGCCCTTGCGAAGCCGCAGCGTGATCCGATCCGCCTCGCGAATGCCGCTTTCCGTTTCGCGCAGGGAGCGCCGTCCATCCGAGCCCAGCGAGATCTCACCGTTGGTCCTGAGGACCTCGTCGACCATCTTCGCAAGCAGAGTCGACGCATTGAGATGATGCCGCGCCGCCAGCGCGGCGAAGTGCGCCTTCGTATCGGACGGCACCCGAGTAGCTATCACGCGGCTCGATCGAAAGGTCTTGGTCATTGCAACGCCGTTGCAGCAAACAATGTCTGACGTCAGTCTATCCTGCCCTCATGGCCGCACAAGGACTTCGCCCTCGGAATTCCAGCGTAGAGCTCCCCTCGCCGTTTCGCGGCTCCGGAGCGTTGCGGTCGATCGGCAGTTCGGAGCCCTCCATCGATGTTCGGCATGCCGAACATTGCGGAGGTGGACGGGACGATCCCACGCTCGTAGCCGCACAAGGACTGTGGTCCTCGGAATTCCAGTGTCGAGCTCACCTCGCAGTTTCGCGGCTCCGGAGCGTTGCCGTGGATCAACCGTTCGAAGACCACGATCGTGTTCGGCATGCCGAACATTGCGGAGGGGGACGGAACGTTTCCGCCCTCGTAGCCGCACAAAGACTTTGCCCCCGAAGTTTCGACGTCGTCCTGCGACCGCTGGGTCCAGGCTGCCGAAACCGAATCTTCATTCCGCTCGCGAAGCAAGCCCAGCACCGGTGACTGGCGCAGGTGTACTTCAAGCTCATCTGCCAGGGGTCGAACCCTTGGGTCGTCTGCCACCAACTCGATGAAATCGTGCTCCAGGAATGCGGAGTCGACCGCCTTCAAGCGAAAGGCGATAGCCGCGGGTAGCGCTGCTACATCGTCCAGCCGGACGGGCGCCACAGCTGGCGGCGAACTATCGGGCATCAAAAAAGTCGGCGACCTGGGCCGATTCGCACCAAGTGCTCACCACGCTGGACGGTCGTGCCGTTCTTGATGATTTCGCAAATCATCGTGTGCCGACCTTTGTAGGCGGTAGATGTCCAGTAGGGCTGGTCGGCATCCTTGATGGTGTCATGTTCGAGCGACCCATCTTCTTTTGCTTCGTGCCCTTCATTGCGGACCGCCCAACGTACGCTATAGGGCGGCATGACGTTCTGAGGCACCGCCTTGAAGCGCAGGTGGACTCCTTTTGGAAGCGCGGCCGAGTCGCTCTTGTGCTGCTTGTACACAGGGCCCTCTTTCTTCTTCGCAAGCCAGCATTCAATGGCGAGCCCAGACGTGACCACTGCGGACCGGGTCGTATCCTTCTTTGCATCAGACCAGAAGTTATGCCAGAAGATTGCGTCCCAGGCTCCCATGGCCTGCTTGAAGGTGCAATCCGCTCGATACAGAACGTCCAAGCTCGGCAGCTTCGCATCCAGTTCGTCACGAAGGCGCTCTACCTCGCGGCGCCGACGGTCCGAAGAAGTGAAGTAGAGGCCGGGCTGTACAGGGTTCTCGACGTGCACCGACCCTTTCAATCGAACCAGTAGGGCCTTGAGGGTGTCTGCCAGAGCAATGTCATCTCTGTCCGTGTTCGGCTTGTACACCTCGCAAATCAGGCTGGTGATGATGATGCCGCCCGGAAGCGCCCAAGCAGAACGAGAACGGGCGAAGGCTTTCACGAAGCGCACGACGCGTCGCAACTGCCCCTTCGGTACCGAGACCTTCAATCCGAGCGCTGACTGCAGTGCGGTGGGCGGGCTCTTTGAGTCGACCTGGCCCGTGAACCAGTTGGTGTAAGCCATCGGGTCACGCTCCGTCCATTCATCTCCGCCAGCGTGTTCGATGACCGTATTGCCCGAAAAATTTGTGCGACGCCGGTAGACCGCGAAGTCAATGTGGTATCCGTCCGAGTACCAGACGGTGACAGCGTTCTTTCGAGCGTCGGGGTCCTTGCTGAAGTTCGTGCCGTTCATCTTCTCCTGAAGGGCATCGCGGATATGCATGCGAGCGCTAGCCGCATTTGCCGGCAAGTCGTCCTTCTCGAAGATGACCGCTACGTCGATGTCGTAGTCGATATGCTCACACTGATTCAGTGTGTGCATCGCATAGCTGCCTTGGTTCTTGTAATCGACCCATGTCCGGTAGGTCGTGTTGTGCTTTTCCCCGAGAAGCTTCAGCCCGTCGGTGATGCGTCCCAGATTCAGGTCACGGTAGCCAGCGAGGTCGTTTCGCAACGTCGTACCGAGGCGGACATGGCCCTCGTAGAAGGCGTTCAATTCTTTCGATGCGTCAAACACGAGGCTTTCCCTCCGAAATCCAAAGCTGACTGGGAGCACCGTCAGCAGCAAGCAAATCTACCGCCCAGTGGTAGGGTGGATTGCTCCGTTGTGAATAGTTATAGGCCAGCACCGAGCGGTGTATGGTTTGGCTGACCATTTGTCCCAGGCGGAACGAGACCGAGACCGGCGACGCTGCGAATACGTGCTGCGTAGTCGCCGGGTTCTCGTTGTGGACGCGGTCAAGCGCCTCGCGGAACGCGTTGGCTATAGCTCGTGCCTGCTCATGATGGGTTATGACGCCGCGCTTGGGCTCCGCAACTCGCACGACGAAGTGCCGATAAGGCTGCGTGATGGTTTGGTCAATGTCGGCCTTTGCGACCCGTGCGCTGACTTCTACCTGGATGACCGCATCGCCGCCACCGACGGGGCCACCCATGTCCACGAGTTCGACCCCCAAGTCCGGCCCGAGGCCGTCTTGGAGCGGCTCCCACTCCCCCGAAGCGGCGTCGAGCTCGTAGAGCTGAATAGCTTGCTTGGTCGAAGCCGCAGTGCCTGCGTGCATGACCAGAGGGATGTGCGCAATGCCAAAGTAAGCGACGATTGCATTCTGGTGCGCCCTCAGCTGACCGGAGATGTCGCGAAACAGGTTGCGCTGGCCAGCAAGGGCCGCCCGGGCGTCCAGCACGCCCGCGTCGTAGTGCATCGAAGCGTCCATCTGCACCGGATAGAAGCCTTCGGCCGCGGCTACCGCGTCCACCGTATGAAATTGTGCGTTTGCGTTCTGAAAGGACTGATGGCAGATGGCAATCAGCTCCGCTGGCGCGTCAATCTCGGTCAATGCGACTTGCAGCGCCCTGAAGTGCTTGCGCGCCACCTTCCGGTGCTCCTGCAGAAGCGCTAACAGCTGGTCCCAGCTGTAGACGTCGACGCCGAAAAGCCCAGAATTCTTGTTCGACTCGCTTATGCGTCGTGCCTCTTCCTGGACCTTCACGTCGGCGACGCCGCTCGTGACCAGGTAGTAGTGTGACAGCGAGGGGGTGAACGTGAGGGCCTTCTTCACCTCGTCTTGCAGTTCATCTACTGTCACGCTGTGGCCGTAGCGGGCGTCTTTCCCTTTGCATTGCACGCCCTCCAGCAACCCTGTACGTGCATTCGTGCCGAATACATCTACCCCGGCTTGGGCCTGGCCTGTGCGCCCATTCATCTGCGCACGGGAGTCGTCCCAGACCGCGCTGAACAGGTCTCGAGTAAACCGCTCAAAAGCCTGCCAATCGGCCGGCGCAGGGAGATGGTACGCAGAGAGGGACACGTGCGGCTATTCCTTACGGCGCTCAAGATGGATTTGATGTGCGGCCAGCGCCATCGATGCCGCACTATAGCTAGCGCAACCACTATAGGTAGAGTTGCGGGCACAAACTTTCCAAGTTGTACTGGAAGCCACCAGAGGCTTGGATGCCTTTAGGAAGGCAAGGGGAATAGCGCACTCAGTTCGGCAGACCCCAGGGATTGGGGGCGGAGCTTCTACGGATAAGGCAGTTCGCCGGAGGTCGGTCGACGACCTTCGGCGAACTGCGCCGATACCAGGAGCGCCGCGCGGGCTAAGCGGTGACCACCACAGCACCGATGGTGACTTCTGGAGGCACAACTCGAGACTTCAAGTTCACCCCGTGCTCTGCGACCAGTTCCAAGAATACCCTTGGCATGTCAGTCTCTAGTACGAGGTAGACCTTTACGTCGACGTCATCATTCGGCCGCTCATACTTCGCCTGAGCTTCCAGGACAGCCTGGTACTTGACGACCTGGAAGATGCCGCGGCGGTAGTCCAATTCGTTCTTGTCTGAGATGCGGGACTTCACTTCGACGCCCACCCATTGGGTCTCAGACTTGAAGAGGACATCGATGACGTCACCAGAGAGCAAATCCGCCTCGTCCTGACCAACCGAGTCTGCGCTGGCGCCCACGAGGTGGGGATTCGCCAGAACATAGAGCTTCAAGGCCTTGTGCTGCGGAGACTCGCCACCTCCATATCGACCACCCCTGCCGCCCACCGGCGGAAGCTCAGGGCCCACTGGGTCTTCTACGCCCAGCAGCGCAAGAACGTCGAGCCACCGACTGCCGAAATCCAAAATTCGGTCGTACTCACCCATGACCATGGACTCCTTCTCGCTTCTCGTGAGCGAGTCGTAGCCTTTCCACTTTCCGGCTATTCCAACACCTGGCAAACCCTTGTTTGGTCCGGTGCCGTCAACCACGACAGTGGTGAGATAGGGAATAGCCTCAGGCCAAGGATTTTTAAGTCGGTCAAGACGCTCCGTCACTTTCCCGAGTACGCCCCCCATTCCCAAAGCCGCCGGCTTGCCATGCTTGTTGAGCCGTCCAATCCTCGCGGCCACTTCCTCATACGTGAGCCTGTTCATGACACCGTCTCGTTGCTTCAGCACATGCTCGACGAGGACGGGCAGTGCCAAGCCCGCGTGCTGCTCGGTGATGCTTGGAACTTCTCCTTCAGCCTCAAGAGTGCCCTCGCCTAAATCGTCGTACGGGGCTTTCTCAACTCGTTCCAACAGCTCAAACAACATATAGGGCTGCTGATAGTCGTTGACATCACCTTTTGGAGTCTTCCTGAACTCCGCGTCGAGGTTCAGTCGCTGTATCAGGTCGAGGTCTCTTCCTCCACCATGACGCTCGAGCTTCCAAGCCCTATCGAGATAGAAGTGCTTCACCGCACGCTGGCCCTTGGCAAAGCTTGCTTCATCGACTTCCGCCTCGTACCCCAGATATGAACGCTTGAGTTCGAAGGCCCTGGCGTAGTTCGCCTGGGCCTCCTTACCGTGGTACTTCCCCAGACTCTTCCAAGAGGTCCGCGTGCCACCCAGGCGGATGAACCTTCTTTCCTTCCCCGCTACAGGGTCGAACACGCTCACAATCTGGTCCTCCCACAGCGTGCTCACCAGCGTCGTATCGTCTGCGGTGAAGCCGTTCCAAGGCGTGTATTTGCGCGCTAGCTCTTTGCCGTGTGCATAGGTATTGATGCCGCACGTCCTCTTCCAAAACTCGTGCGGACTTTTCTCGATGCGTTCGCTCATGGCGGAAACTTCATCCTGGTGTGGCAGCAGCCACATTTTGCTGAACGCAGCAGTCTACGCGCTCGCGATGAAGGCCTGGTGTTGCAGCAGCTGCTCTATGCCGATGAGGTTCGCTCGATGGCCGAATTGGACATCGAGCACACGACAACCAGCGCCGCGGAGCTCAAGTTGGCGCTGCAGCTGATCGAGCAGATCTCCGAGGACCACTACCAGCCTGATCTGTTCGAGGACGAGGCGAAGCAGCGAATCCTCGCCGCCATCGACGCCAAGATTGAAAGCCGTGAGATTGTGGCTGTCGATCACCCACGGGACCGACCGGCGGGGAGGTGATCGAGCTGACCGAGATGCTCAAGGCTTCGCTGAGCCGCTGCAGCAGCAAGGCAGCCAGGAGGAAGGCGCCGGACAAGAGGCCGCGGTAGTGACTCCTCTCAGAAGGGTGCTACACGGCCGAGGTCGGCGCGTCTTGCCAAGCAAACGGCAGCGGTGTTCGGATGGGAGTGGAATCGGCTAGCGAACTCGCAGGGGAACCATCGAATAGGCATCCGCGTCGCCCCGCCGCGCGGCAGTGCCGCCAAGAACAGCCTACTCTCGCAGCGTGAACACCACTGACAGGTAAGAGACCGGCTGGGTCTGAATGGCCTCGATCCCATGGAGTGCGGTCGCATCGAACAGCAGCGAGTCCCCTGCCCTCACCTCCGCAGTCCTGCCGCCATAACGGTAGCTGACCGCCCCGGACAGGAAGTACAGGAACTTGAGGCCCGGGTGCTGGAAGGTCACGTAGGGATCTGCACCGGGCAGCAGCGTGACCAGATAGGGCTCGACGAACAGGTTGCCCGACAGCAGGTGGCCCAGCAGCTCGTAGCGGTAGTCCGCCACCGCGCCGATCCGATCGACCAAGACACCATGTCCTGCACGCACATGGCAAAAGTCAGTGCGCCGCGCCTGATCACTGAAGAAGCGCGAGGTCGGCACATGCAGGCCCTGCGCGAGGCGCTCCAAGGTCTCGACCGATGGCGACACCAGACCGTGCTCGATGCGAGAAAGCATCGAGGCAGAAATCCCCGAGGTCTTGGCCAGTTCGCCGCCAGACACCTCGGCCGCCATGCGCAGCGCCCTCACCTGCGCACCAATGCGAGCCGCGGACAAACTGCGCACGACAGGTGCCGGCTGCCGCGGCCGGACACGCGTCACCGACGCTGGCAGGCGCAACGGGCGAGCCGTTGGCAGAGGCGAAGCAAGCTCTCTATCGGCCATCTTGAATCTCGCACATGAGAATGGTCAGTTAGCACCTTGTGCAAAGCATCCGAGAACGAGTGCGACGCACAATAACTCGTCATATACTTTGTAGCTCTATGCCATTCTATATGGGGCAATTGAGCGGTGCCAAGCCGCCGTGCTCCTCCTATTCCGCTACCCAACTTTCCGCGTGCCTTTCGGACTGTGCGGGTGGCGGTAGGCATCCCGCAGGAGGCCTTCGACACAGTCTCATCTCGGACTTATGTCAGCATTCTCGAAAGAGGCGTGAACGTCCCTACGCTCACGAAGATCGATGCTCTGGTTCGGGTTCTGGGCCTGCACCCGTTGACTGTGCTCACGCTCGCCTACGCAAGTTCGCCTTCGCCCGAAGAAATCGGCAAACTCCAAGAACTGGTGGCAGGAGAAATCGCGAGCCTTGGGTTGACGGCGTTCTCGCCGAACTCACTGCCAAGAGGCAAGACTCGCAGCACCAAATAAGAAATTTGGGCATGCGCGTCAAACAGATCGAAGATCTCCGCATGGCCACAAGCGCTGAGCTGTACCAGTTCAGCTTGGCGGACGACAATTATCTTGAGTCGCTCAAAGTAGTTGACGCCGGGCATCAGCTGGGTCATCGAGCAACACATGGCCGCCCCCAGGCGCATCGTGCAGGCGCGCTCGGAGCTGCACATGGGCCAACGGTGAAAGTACTGGGACTGGGGGACCGGCAAGCTGCGCGAGGCTCGCAAAGCGGCGATGAAAGACCGACAGGTCACGCTGCTCGATGAGCAAAGCAAACAGCGCTTCAGCGTGCTGTATGCGGCCGTTGTGCCTGCCGATGAGCAGCATGCAGCCACGTCATCGTCACCGGCGCCCGCAGCGCCGCTGAAGCCGCCGCCGGAGATCCATCGCCGGCAGGACTTCCGCGTCGGCCAACGAGTGAGCTTCTCCGACCAAAGCCTCAAGCGTCACGTCGGAGAAATCGTTCGGATCAACCAGCGCACGGCCACCGTCCACTGCGACGGCCGCGCATGGCGCGTGGCGTTCGCTCTGCTTCAACACGTCACAGACCTCACGCCCGAGACGGTCCAGCCGTCAACAACGGCCTCGAGCGGACTACTACGGCTGAGGGGAGCCCTGCTTCGGGCGTTACCACGGCTCGGCGAGGATCGATCGTCAGCGGTTTCATCAACGCGATGCTGGGCGTCGGCGCTTTGGCGCACCGGAATATGCAAAAGTTCGCTGCCGCAGAACTACTGTGCGGGTGTACAGTTCTAGGCTTCAAAATCTCCCCCGAGACCCCCTAGTGCAAGTAGTTCTTCAAGACACCGCATTACTCCGAAAGGCTCGCGGCGCCTTCTTCACTCCCTCCGAGATAACCGAGTTCATCGCCGAATGGGGTATCCGAGGGGTTGGCGACCGCGTGCTGGAGCCTTCGTGTGGAGAAGCGGCGTTTCTCAGCGCGGCGGGGTCCACCCTACTCCGCGCAGGACAAACCGACGATTTGGCGAGACAGCTACATGGATACGAAATTCATGCTGCATCGGCGACCACGGCAAAAGCGATTCTGGCCGAAAACGGCATAGGCGCAACGATTGGCGTGGGTGACTTTTTCGAAACACTACCCAAGCAAGATTCATTGTTTGATGTGGTGATTGGCAACCCTCCGTACGTGCGATACCAAAACTTCGCAGGTGCATCCAGGACAGCAGCTCTCGAGGCGGCTCTGCGACAGGGCGTTCGCTTAACCCAACTCGCAAGCTCTTGGGCTGCTTTCACGGTGCACGCAACTGCCTTCTTGAAGCCAGGAGGCCGGCTGGGACTTGTGCTTCCTGCGGAGTTGCTATCAGTAAAGTACGCGGCTCAGATCAGAGAGTTTCTGCTGCGCAGGTTTGCCAAGGTCCGTTTGGTGCTCTTCGATCATCTTGTTTTTCCTGGCGTGCAAGAAGACGTGATCCTCTTGCTTGCGGAGGGACAAGGCTCAGCTTCACATTTTGAGGTCTACCAAGCGAAAGACGCAAAGGACCTAAAGTCACTTGCTCCGGCAAATTGGGTGGGGTTCACCCCTAAGGGCTCGGAGAAGTGGACCAACGCACTACTCCCTGCTGAGGCTGTTTCGCTCTACGATGAGGTGTTTGAGAGCCACGGCTACGAAGTGATGGCAGACTGGGGCGAGACTTACCTTGGCGCCGTGACGGGGAATAATGAGTTCTTCACGCTGACGAAGGCTGATGTGGCCGAGCGAAAGCTTCGCGCGCCAGAACTCATGCGCATATCGCCTCCCGGATCTAGACATCTTCGAGGACTCACCTTCTCCGAACACGCTTGGACAAAATTGGCAGACGAAGGTGGACGTTGCTATCTATTTGCACCGGAAGCCGAGCCTTCGGAGGAAGCTCGAAAATACATAGCGCATGGACAGCGCCTAGGAGTGCAGGATGCGTACAAGTGCAAAGTCCGAGAGCCATGGTGGCGGGTTCCTGTGACGCCGCGTCCGGACTTCCTGTTTGCTTATATGAGCCACGACCGGCCCCGGCTGGTTCGCAACGGCGCAGGAGTTCAGCTGCTCAATAGTCTATATGGCATTAGATTGCATGCTAAACGACGAGACGTCGGAAATGAAACACTCGCTGTCGCCTCGCTCAATAGCATGACGCTCCTTGGCGCAGAAGTTGTTGGACGTGCCTACGGTGGCGGCATGCTAAAGCACGAGCCCACGGAGGTAGGTGCCTTGCCAATTCCATCGTTCGAAGTGCTCAGCAGCGTCTCCGCTCGGCTCAAGTTGCTTTCGCCGCAAATTTCTGCCCTTCTTAGATCCAATGACATCACACCAGCAGTAGAGATCGTGGACCGTGTGATCTTGAAAGATCATCTGAAATTCAGCGACCAGAAGATTAAATCGTTGCGGAAAGCGAGACAAGTCCTTTTAGATAGAAGAATGACGAGGCGAAAAGCATAGTGGCGAGAATTGACGATCTTCTCAGAGAAGCACTTCGATTGCTTCCAGTTAAACCGTTACCAACCGCCAGTCAAGCTGAAAAGAAACGCTACAGCGAACAGATCTCTCAGTGCATCGCGCTGTCACTAGCTGAAGAACTGAGGCTTCGAGGACTTCGGGAGGCACGTCCTGCAGGCATGGGCGAGCTAGGTGATTCGGGTGCCGAACGACGGATGGCAGGCGGCCTTGGAGCGAAAAAAGTTGATGTCACTTGGGCCACTGAGGAGTCTGGCCTTCTTCTCGCGATTTCGGTAAAAACAATAAACTTCAAAGATACCAGAACAGGAAATTATCAGAAGAACCTGATCAATCGTCGCGGCGACATGTTAATGGAAGCCGTGACCTTGCACCGGAGATTTCCTTACTCCGTCTTGGCCGGACTGTTTTTTCTGGACAAAGGTGCCGCTGAAGACGGAACGGACCGTCGACGTTCGACGCTTGAGAATGCCCATTCGCGGCTCCAATTATTCACAGGTCGAAATGACCCGGCCGGGCGAGAGGAGCAATTTGAACGGTTTTATTTGTTGTTACTCGGAGCTGATCCGTCCGAGGTGTCGATTACCGCATACGCGGTCGGCAAACCAGATGTGATCGTTGCGCTGGACGATATTCTGAACGACTTGCTCGCACTAGTTGCTCAAAGAAACCCCGACTTCTATGAACTCAGGCCCGGTGGCTCGCTAACAAAAGCTTCATAGCAGCTTTATTTTTCCTTCATGAATGAGACTCTTTATTTCGCCACAGATGCCGCAATAATCAGCAGGCTCGGGCGAGAGCTGGTAGCAAGGCAGGAGACAGCCTTGATAGAGTTGGTCAAAAACTCATTCGATGCAGACGCAACTCATGTGACTGTTCGATTTACGGAGGATGGAGCTCTGGAAATTGAAGACAACGGCGTTGGAATGTCGCGCGCAGTTTTGATCGACAGTTTCTTGAGGCTTGCAAGCGATTTTAAAGTTCAATCGCCTTTCTCTCCACACTTCAAACGCCGCAGAGCCGGACGAAAGGGCATTGGACGGTTTGCCACTCAACGCCTCGGCGATGTGCTCGTGCTGCGTACGACGCCAGAGGGCAGTTCGGCTGGACTGATGCTCACCGTTGACTGGACAAAGTTTACTTCAGGTCGAGACCTAGGCAGCGTCGATGTTACGCTGTCACCCATTGATAGCGAGACTCAAGGAACCACGTTACGCATCGAAGAACTGAGCGACGAATGGACAGATGCACAGATACGTCGATGCTGGCGAGGCGTGTTGGCGCTCCAACAACCATTCCCCGTTGCAAAAATAGAATCCAACCCGGCGGTTGACCCCGGATTTTCTGTCGAATTTAGACGGGCAGATGAATTCTTCGGTGATGAAAACACAGTCGCCGACTTTAAAACAGAGATTCTAGACCACCTGCACGCGGTCATCGAGCTAAGCGTTTCCGACGACGGCTTTGCTAAATGGAGAATTTCGGCAAACAGATTTGGGGAGTCGCGGCCGTGGATGAAAGTGCATCACGATCACTTGGACTCTTCTACCCCGCCTCCGTATAAGCATCTAAAAAGCGCGGCGATGAAGACACATTATGTGATCTTGTCGCCGGATCTGTTACCCAGTCTTGTCTATGCGAGGGTGAGAGATGTTCTAGCAGATCAAGGCGGCGTTCGTCTCTATCGAAATGGATTTAGAGTAGTGCCGTACGGTGATGCTGGCAATGATTGGTTGCGGCTTGATGAGATCTATTCAAAGCGTGCGATATTGGCGCCAATCGCGAATCGTAACTTTTTCGGCGTAATAGAGGTGACTGATGTCGAGGGTAGGCTGTTTGAAGAACACACCTCGCGCGAAGGACTCATCGAGACGCCCGCGTTCATCGAGCTTCGAAGCCTTGCATCGGCCGTCTTGGTCTCAGCAGCTACCAGGATTGCTGAGGATCGAGGTCGTAAAACTCGTGCTGGCGCCAGTCGACCACGCCTCGAACGAGCGCCCAGTGCCGACGCTCTTCACGATCTCGATGCCGCCTTAAAAGCGACACAAGACGCGGCGATCAAAGCCGCCGCAAATGGGGCCGGCCATGACGCAGCTGAGGCCGTAGTCGCTCAAGTCCGCGAAGCCACCCGGATTCTCGAGGAAAAAAAGGAAGAAATCGCTACAGCAGAGGCTCGGCTCGCTGACGAGGCAGCCATGTTGCGATTCTTGGCGACCCTTGGCATGACCACCGCGGAGTTCAGTCATGAAACCGGGATGACGTTTGACGCCTTTCGTCTGGATTTTCAGGCCGTCTTCGAGATGGCCAAGCTAGCGTCCCATGGTGACGCTCAATTGCTGGCGCAGTCGGAGCGAGCAAGTAGCATGCTTGCAAGGCTAGATACGCTGACGTCTTATCTGAATACGCTTGCCGCAGCTCGAACGGCGCGCGGCATGCGTCCGATTAGTCTGGCTCGAGCATTACATGAGTTTCATCTTGGCGTGGTATCGCAAGCACGCGCCCAGGGAGTCGAGCTGATTGTTGAAATACCGCCCTACGATCCCTTGTTCACGACTCCTATGCACGAGGCGGAAATAGCTTCGATCCTTCTAAATTTATACACCAACGCGGTTAAGGCGATAAAACGCGCAAACGGTGAGAGAAAAATTCTAGTTAAAGCAGACCGAATTTCCGACGAGACAGCAGTCCGAATCCAGTTTTTTGATTCCGGCGATGGGATCCTGGACTCGAATTTGGACCGTGTCTTTGATGCATTTTTCACCACTCGAACATCAGCACCGGCGGGTAGCTCAGACGTCGAGCACGCAAAGGGCACTGGGCTAGGCCTGTGGATTGTTCATCAAATTGTCGAAAACTCCTCGGGTCGGATTTTTGCATCAAGCCCAGCAGATAATTTTTCCACCTGTTTCGATCTGAGATTTCCCTCTGAACCGGATTTATGACTATACCCCGCTGGATCTTCGTGGACGATCAAGCCGATGCCGCAAACGCCTTTGCAAGTAGATTGTCGAATGAAACCGGATTAGATGTTGTTGTTTTCGCCCCCGCAGAAGCCAAGGCGAAAATACTAACAGGACAAGATGCACCGGATGGTGTCCTAATGGACGTAGACCTCTCTGCAGCTGTCGGGGAAACAGGGACCGGTCCTGGGATTGCTCAAGATATTCGAATTAAGCAAAAATCCAGAGATATTCAAGAGTTCCCAGTTATTCGCTTTGCAGCGATCGGGCCGGTGGAAAGAAATATCAAAGGTGATCCGGCAAGCGATGATCTTTTTGATTTAAAAATCCAAAAAGAATCACTACTAAAAGATACAGAAGAAGTCGTGGCCCAGCTACACGGACTTCTCGAAATTTACCGTGGACTAAAAGAAGCAAAAACGGAAGATGTTCAAACACTTCCGATGCTCGTCGGGCTGAGTCTTGAAGACTGGGAGCTACTTGGTCATCTCGGTTTTGAATCAAGACTCCTATCGGCTATTCAGTCCGCTCCTCACGTGGCCGCTGGCACATTAATGCGCGACTTCCTGCTGCCAGCTGGGCTTTTGATCACTGAAGATCTTCTCGCTGTCCGCCTTGGTGTGGATGTTTCGGCCTCGGGGACGTCTTGGGATGAGGTCAAAGCAAAGCTCCCGTTTTTTTACTCAGGCATTGGCGGAAAGAGGTTTGTTAGATGGTGGGCCCGAGGCCTAGAAGCGTGGTGGCTCGAGGCAACTCGTGAATCAAGGCCGCTGAGCAACCTCACTCCACCCGAAAGAGTGGAGCGCTTAAATCAAATATGTGCCGTGAAGGGCCTCGTCCCGTTACAAATGCCAATCGGCAGCGCCGGATCTCGGCCATGGCGGCTTTGCTCGTTGATGGGCGAGCGGGAGCCAAAAGAAACGATGGCGATCGATCCTTTGGAGAGCGTACGCTTGATGCCGCGGACGGACCTCCCTCCGTGGGTGGATCCACTCTATGCTGCGTTAGGTCCTGCATTGCAGCAAGGGAAGGATTTTCGTCTGAACCAGACCGACTTGACCCGGCTGTCACGCAAGCATAAATAAAATGTGGGACGCATTTCCGAAGGAGCTCTGTGACCTTGCTCGAGTGCTTCTCCGGCATGCAGAAACAGAGCGGACTGGTATTGCTTTGCTCGGGATGGAGCAGGCCTTCTCTTTTGATTGGATGAATCAGCGACTGCTCACAAGTAACATTTCCTTCCCAATACCGCCGCCGAGAAACAAGGCACTGCATCCACATGGCTGCACGGTTACGGATGCAGAACTGAAATTTATCTTTGTGCTAGGAAATAACATTGAGAATGTGCTCATCCCAGAGCAATCCGATTTTCAGGTTAAAGTAATTGGCCACGCAGAGTATGATGCCGCCCTCGTTGAACTCGAAGATCATTGGCGGGTAGACACGCATATCCATACGGGCGGTCCGCCTCCCAACGAACCTCATGCACTTGTTCATTTTCAAAGAGGTGGTCATGCGCAGGACTCATTTGCAAGCGGACCTAACTTTTTGCCCGGTATCAACTTGCCGGCGCTCAAAGACGGAATTTGGGCATCTTTATTTCAATCACCCGGGCCTCGAGTTCCTTTTCCTCCGTTCTGTCCAATATTAGCGCTAGACTTCACGATCGGGCAACACGATGGTTTGCTTTTGAACAAGCTTCGTAGCGAACCTGAGTATCAACAAATCATTCATATGGCTCAGACCCGGCTATGGCTTCCTTTTTTCAATGGGCTTGCTCAACAAGCAAATCGCAAGCGCTGGTTAGGTGAGATGCTCTTAGACGGAGTCTGAGCTTTTTCTACCAAGGGATCGGTATTGAAAAAAATTTTGATGCTCTCGCGTATCAGAAGCGCCCCTAGCGGTGACGGGCGTTACTCGATGGGCGCATCGGCGCTATCTGATCAGACAGGCCTGTACATCGACTGGCAATCCGTAACCACGGCGGTCCGTAAGGTTCTATGGGCTAACGCCCGCGTCTCGACGGCATTGAATCGCCGGGATGACTCATGAGATAGCGCCCGCCTTCGCTCAGTATTGATTTAGCTATTTTCGGCGAACGCCCGTCATGAACTCCGGTATTGACTATCTGACCCGCACTTCAGCCGCAACACGAAAACTCTTTGAAGGTGTCGAGTCCTACTTGGACCCTCTGAGGAAGGGCGTCAAAGGCGCCGTGTTTGTCAGCGAAGGAGCGACTCCGCCGCATCCAGCGCCAGCTACAGCACATGGGCTTAAGAAAACCCAAAACAACTGGAGCAGTCGGAGCAGGCTCGGGCGGAGTTCGTCGCAGAACTCTTTGCTATGGCCGCTCTATGCGGAGGGATCGCGGCTGGGGCACGATGGATCCAAGCCGTGCATTGAAATTTATCGGTACTTATGGCGGTATCTTTTTTCTTCCAGCCCAAAGAATCCAATATCCATGCGGATTTTTGACATGCCCGCGATTCCTGTCGAACGCGCGTGTGTGGATCGTGGCCGGCCACACCGACATGAGGAAGGGCTTCGGCGGTTTGGCTGCCATGGCCCAGACGACGCTCGCGGCCAATCCGTTCTGCGGCCATGTCTTCCGCGGCAAGCGCGGCGACATCCTAAGGGTGCTGTGGTTCGACGGCCAGCGACTGATGCCGCTGGCCAAGCGCCTCGAGCACAGCCGCTTCGTCTGGCCGCAGGCCAGGTCCGGCAGCGTCTCGCTCACGCGGGCCCAACTCTCGATTGCTGTTGGAAGGCATCGACTGGCGTATGCCGGTGTGGGTTCGATCCCGCTCGGGCACGAAACTTCGATTCGCCAGACGCTGTCTGGCGAATCGGCCAAGCAAGGAAGAACGAGCGCATCTGCTGCAAGTTCTGACGGCTGAACCCTCGACCAAATTGTCCCGTCAGGTCCAATGAAAGCCGAACGATGAGTTGCTCGCCATAGCCCCTCGCCGCCTGCCTTTCTACTCGGACTCGACGATGCGACGACCGACCTCCCTGTAGCTTGCCGCCACAAAGAATTGACGCTCCGAGCAGCTGCGTGCCTTGCAGCATCGAGCAACTCGACGATGCCCCATGGACATCGGCATACCCGCTCGGCAAGGTCGCAGCGCTTGCCTTGGAAGAAGGAGCCGCTCCCCTCATGACTTGATGCCCTCCGATCGAGATTCGGCGAGGTTGTGCCATTGCAAGGCGTCAACACTGCTCTCAGAATCGGACATCAAGATGGGCAACGCGCCGGCAAGAGGGCCAGCCTCCACGCTCATCCCGCTCCTCGTTGCTGTCGCGAACCCCGTGCAAGAAGGCATCGCCAACGCCTTGTTCGCGGCCAGGTCATCCAGCAGATCCGCCCACAACTGGATCATCTTGCGCCGCTGATGTAGGAAAGTGGCGCGGTCATAGGCGCTACCCAGTTCCTCATCGGAGCCATGTGCCAGATGCCGCTCGATCACCTCACGATCCGCCCCCAGCAGCTCGCGAATCAGGGTCCGGGCGGTGGCGCGGAACCCGTGGCCTGTGATCTGTTCCTTCGTGTCATAGCCCAGCGTGCGCAACGCACTGTTGATGGTGTTGTCGCTCATGTAGCGCGTCTTCTCGGAACGCTTCGACATGCTGCGGAAGATCGGCCCACTGGGACCGGTCAACGGAAGGATGTCACGCAGGATCTCAACCGCCTGCTTCGGCAGCGGCACGAGGTGAGCCGGCGTGCGTACGTCGCGCTTCTTCCACTCCCGCAGCTTCATCTTCTCGGGTGGGCAACGCCACAGCGCCTGATCGAGATCCACATCTTCCCAGTGCGCCAACCGCAACTGACCTGGCCGCTGGAACAGCAAGGGCGAGAGCTGCAAGGCCGCCCGTGTGATCACGTTGCCGTTGTAGGCACGCATGTCTCGAAGCAACTGGCCGAGCTTCTGCGGGTCCGTGATGGCTGCATAGTGGCGCGTGCGAGGTGGCGGCAGACCGGCCGTGCGGCTGTTCACGAAGTTCCTGGCCGGCTCCAGCGCGCCCACATCGACGGCGTACTGGAACACGTGCTGCACCGCCTCACGCACGCGCTGCGCCGTCTCCAGGTTGCCGCGCTCCTTGATGCGGTGAAGGCATCGGACCACCTCGGTCGGCAAGATGGCCTCCATGGCCAGCGCACCGATCCACGGGAAGATGTGCAGCTCCAGGTGACGCATCACCTTCTCGGCATAGCCGGCGGACCATTCGCGATCCTTCCGCGCCTGCGCATGCCATGCGCGGGCGGTCCGTTCAAAGGTATTGAGGCGCGCAACGCGATCGCGTTCTTCCTCCACCCGCCGCGCCTCCCGTGGATCGACGCCCTCGGCGCGCTTCTCGGCTTCGGCGCGCGCCTTCCTGCGCGCGGCGGCAAGCGTCACGACCGGGTAGTGCCCGATGCTGAGCTTGGCCTCCTTGCCATGCCGCTTGTAGCGATAAACCCACGCCTTGCCGGTCGGGCGCACGCGAAGGTACAGACCGTCACCGTCCGCCAGCAAATATTCCTTGTCCCGCGGCACTGCCGCCTTGATCTGAAGCTCGTTGAGTTGCCCCATGGTGTACCCAAAATCGACTGCGATTGAAAAGCAGTCTGGGGTACACCGTGGGGTACGCGCAAGAACGGGACTTTGTGGGATTCGGTGATGCCGCCTGAGCCGCCTTTTTGAGGCTAAGTCCTTGATGTACAAGGGCTTTTGAGCTGTCTTGGGATCTACCGAGAAAGAAAAATGGTGGCCTGGGGCGGAATCGAACCACCGACACGCGGATTTTCAATCCGCTGCTCTACCAACTGAGCTACCGGGCCTTGGTGTGCAGCCTCAAATTATACAGCGCTTCTGCGGCCTCTCGAAAGGTCGACGCCAAGTTGTTTGAGCTTGCGATAAAGATGGGTCCGCTCCAGCCCGGTTTTCTCGGCCACACGGGTCATCGAACCGTTTTCCATGGCGAGATGGAACTCGAAGTAGGCCTTCTCGAAGCCGTCGCGCGCGTCGCGCAGTGGGCGGTCCAGGTCGAAGCTCTGGGTCGATTGCGGGCCGGCATCGGGCACCGGCACGGAAGCCAGCGAGGCCAGCAGCAGGCTGTCGCCGGTGGTGGTGATGGCGGCCGCCGGGTTGACGCCCGTGGCCGGAGGCACGACGCCCGCGGCCGCCCGCCTGGCGCTTTCGCGGGCGAGGCCCTGCTCCACGGCCTTGAGCAGCTTCTGCAGCGTGATGGGCTTTTCGAGGAACGCAAAGGCGCCGATGCGGGTGGCGTCGACGGCGGTGTCGATGGTGGCGTGGCCGCTCATCATGATGACGGGCATGCTGAGCAGGCCGGCGGTGGACCATTCCTTGAGCAGCGTGACGCCATCGGTGTCGGGCATCCAGATGTCGAGCAGCACGAGGTCGGGACGTGCGCGTTGCCGGGCTGCGCGTGCTTCGGCGGCGTTTTCCGCGAGCTCCACGTTGTGGCCTTCGTCATTGAGAATTTCGAAGAGCAGGTCCCTAATGCCCAGCTCGTCATCGACCACGAGAATGTTTGCCATGAGTGCTGCTTGTTGTATGCGCCGGTATCTGCAATGGTGTGTAGGGGGTCCGCCAGCCGCCCCATCGTCTGCACGCGATGGGTTTCTTTCGCGCTCAGGCGGCGGAAGACTTCGGATCTTCGGTGTGAGCGACCGCTGTTTGCGATTCGCCTGCCAGCGCGAATGATAGCGAGACTTGCGCGCCGGCTACAGCCCCATCGACAACGCGGTTGGAAAGCTCGATGCGCGCGCCGTGTTCGTCGGCGATCTTCTTGACGACGGCGAGCCCCAAACCGGTACCTTTTGTTTTCGTGGTGACGTAGGGCTCGAAGGCTCGCTTGAGGATGTTCTCGGCAAAGCCCGGGCCACTGTCCTGCACGGTCAGGCGCACGCGCTGGCCCGAATCGCCGAGGCGGGTGCGGATGACCACCTCGCCGGCGCGGCCGGTGCTGGTGGCGGCGGCCTCGGCGGCATCCTGGGCGTTCTGCAGCAGGTTGTGGATGACCTGCCGGATCTGCTGCGCATCGCCGCGAATCGGCGGGCAGCGCTCGTCCAGTTCCGAGCGCAGCGCGATGGGCGCGCTCTCGGCGCTGTAGAGCTGGAGCACGTCGGTCAGCAGCGCATTGAGGTCGACGGGCTTGAGGTCGGCCGCGGGCAGGCGGGCGTAGTCGCGGAATTCATTGACCAGCCGCTTCATCGCATCGACCTGGTCGACGATGGTCTTGACCGACTTGACGAGCACGGCCTGCTCTGGCGGCGCGACCTTGCCGGAGAGTTTCATCTCGAGCCGCTCGGCCGAGAGCTGGATCGGGGTCAGCGGATTCTTGATTTCGTGGGCCAGGCGGCGCGCGACCTCGCCCCAGGCCTGTGCTCGCTGGGCCGACACGATTTCGGAGATGTCGTCGAACACCAGCAGCCGCGCGGCGCCCGGCAGCTCCGCGCCGCGCGCGACGATGTTGATGGCACTGCCCTGGTGCGGCAGGTCGTTGCCGGTGGCGTGCAGTTCGAAGGCATGCTGCCAGTGGTCGAGGCCATGCTGCACGCGCTCGACCTGGAACTCGTCGAACTGCTGCTGCACGTTATTGCCGAAGTCGGCCAGGCCGGGCACCAGTGCGAGCGGCTGCCCCTCGTAGGCGGCCAGGGGCGCACGCAGCACACGCGTGGCGCCGGGGTTGGTGGAAAGAATGGTGCCCTTGGCGTCGAGCACGATCACGCCCGAGGTCAGGTTGTCCAGAATGGTCTGCAGATTGGCACGGGCGGCATCGAGCTGGCCCATGGTTTTTTCGACCGCGCCGCGGGCATCTGCCAACTGCTGGGTCATGACGGCAAAGGAGCGGGTCAGGCCGCCGAGCTCGTCCTTGCCTTGCAGCACGGCAGTCGGCCGCAGGTCGCCTGCGGCCACCTGGCGCACGCCCTCCGCCAGCACGAGCAGCGGCCGCGCCAGCTGGTTGCCGAACAGCACCGCCAGCAGCACGGCGCCGAACACGGCAAGGAAGAGGCTCAGCGTCAGGGTGCCGATGTACATCCGCCGCAAGCCCTCGCGGGCCAAGGCGCGCTCCTGGTACTCGCGGTTGGCTTCTTGCACGGCGAGCGCATTGGCAACCACGGCGGGCGGCAGCGGCTGCGTGACCTGGAGAAACCGCGGCGCGGTGTCGAAGTCGAAGCCCGGGCGCTGCACCATGGCGATGGCGCGCACCGTGGCGGGCGGCAGGCTGGCACCCGGCGCCGCTGTTTCGTCGAGGCCTTCGATGTGGGCGATGGCGCGGTCGGCGCGCACCTGCCGCAGCTGCTGGATCGTCGGCCGCTCGGGGTTGAGCTGAAAGCGCGAGGCGCCCGCGCCTGCGATGAGCTGGCCGGTACCGGTCCAAAGCACCACGTCGCTGGCCTGGAGCTGCTCGCGAATGCGCTCGAGGGCAAGGCCCGCGCTCGCATCGGGCACCTGGGCCAGCTGGGCGCTGGCCGCGCGCGTCTTGGCGGCGAGGTCGTCCGACAGCGAGTCGAGCGTGGCGCGGCCCAGGTTCAGGCCGGCATCGAGCGCGCCCTCGACCTTGACGTCGAACCAGCTCTCGATCGAACGCGCGACGAACTGGTAGGACACCACGTAGACGAGCGCGCCCGGCACCACGCCCACGAGCGCGAAGATGGCGGCCAGCTTGATGAGCAGGCGGCTGCCGAACTTGCCCTGGCGCAGCCGCCGCAGCAGGCGGAAGGCGACCCAGCCGATGACCAGCACCAGCAGCACCGCCACGACCACGTTGATGCCGAAAAGCCGCACGTAGTAGCGTTCGTACAGCGCGCGGTTGTTGGTGGCTTGGGCCAGCAGGAACATCAGCACCAGGCCGATGGCGGTGACCAGCGCGGCGCCGACGCTCACGGCCCAGCGGACCGCGCGCGAGCGGCGAGCGGCGGGTGTGGCCGCTGCGCCGCTGCGCGGTTTGTTGCTCACCGCTGTTTCTCCAGCGGCAGCTTGGCGCTGCGCTCGGCGACGATGTTCCAGTCGGCCTGCCCGACCACGCCGATCTGGAACGGGCGCGGCAGTTGCGAGGTGTCGAGCCGGAAGCGGAAGATGACTTGGTGCTGCGACTCGTCGCCGATGTCGGCCGCGTCGCCCAGCCGCAGCCGGCCGATGCGCTTGACGGCCTCCATCGCGTCAGACAGGCTGTCGAAGTTCTGATTCAGCGAAACGCCAAAGCCGGCGGCGCCGGTGATCGGCACGGGGGAAACGTTGAGCCGCCACCGCCGCGTCAGGGGCTGGTAGGCAAGCCGCATGTGGCGCGTGACCTGCGCCACCTTGCGATCGGTCCAGTACCAGCGCTCCTGAAACACCTCGGCCTCGGCCACGAAGTAGATGGCAATGCCCTTGTCGAGCACCTCCTCGACCAGCGACGGCAGTTCGAACTGCACGGCCGCAGTGAGATAGACGCCGTCGTCGCCCTGCTCCAGGCGCATCTGGGTGACCGAGGGGCCGGTACGCCCTTGCGCTGCCGCGCCGAGGGGCAGCCAGCTCAGCAACAGCACGCAGGCGAGCAGCAGTGCGGCCAAGGGCGCCAAGCCGCGCCATCCCGAAGATCTAGCGGGGACGTTTTTCAAGCAGCGCGTAGAAGAAGCCGTCGTGATCACCTGAGGGATTGTCCGGGACGGCGCGGGCATTCGCCCCGCTTTGGGGAAGCAAATGGCCTGGCGACGCCTTCAATCGGGCGTTGGTGTTGTGCGCAAGAAACGCATCGATTTGTTGCGCGCCCTCTTCGCGGAACACCGAACAGGTGCAATAGAGCATGCGGCCACCGGGCCGGACCAGCGGCCAGAGCGCCGCCAGCAGCGCCGCCTGTTGCACTGCGAGCTGGGCCGTGTCGCTCTCGCGCCGCAGCCAGCGTACGTCGGGGTGGCGCCGGACAATGCCCGAGGCCGTGCAGGGCGCATCGAGCAGGATGGCATCGAAGGGCGTGCCGTCCCACCACGCGGAGGGGCGCGCGGCATCGGCCACTACTACTTTAGCGGTCAGCCCGAGCCGGGCCAGGGTCTCATCGATGCGGCGGCTGCGAACGGCGTCGACTTCCAGGGCCGTCACATCGATGGCTCCGGGCTTGGCCATTTCCAACAGGTGGGCGGTCTTGCCGCCGGGGGCTGCGCAGGCATCGAGCACGCGCAGCGGCGCGGCGCCGTCCGTGGGGAGCAGGCCGTCGAGCAGCAGCGGCGCCGCCAGCTGCGCGGCGGCATCCTGCACCGAGCACTCGCCGTCGGCAAAGCCGGGCAGCTGCTGCACCGGACGCGCGCGCGTCAGCTGCAACCCGGAAGCCCCCACGCGAACCGCCTCCAGGCCTGCGGCCTCGAGCGCCAGCTGGTAAGAAGGCACGGTGGTCTTTTGAAGATTGACGCGCAGCGTCATCGGCGGCTGTGCGTTGTCCGCGGCGAGCACGCGCTGCCAATCGCGTGGATGATCGCGCTTGAGACGCTCGATCCACCACCGCGGATGATTCCACTGCGCCACCGGCTCATGGTCGGTCGCGGCCACGAGCTCGTCGCGCTCGCGCAGAAATCGCCGCAGGCAGGCGTTGATGAAGCTGGCCTGCGCGCGCGTGGCCGGATTGCGCTTCGCAGCCTCGACGGTCTGGTCGACCAGCGTGAAGGGCTCGTAGGGCGCGTGCTCCGCATCCCAGGCCAGCGCGAGCGCGGTGCACAGCAAGGCATCGGGCAGCGGCGGCGGCGTGCGCTTGGCCAGGTGGCGGCGCAGCGCCTCTGCCCGGCCGAGCCAGCGCAGCACCTGAAAGCCGAGCGCCTGCACGCCGGGGCGCATGGCGGGCTCCACGGATTCGAACGCGACGGTGCCCGAGCTGCCGGCGCGAATGGACGCGAGCGCCGCCGCAGTCAGTTGCAGTTGGCGCCACAGAGGGGGTTGCAGATGCGGAGCGGTGCCGCCTGCGGGATCGGAAGTTAGTTCTGGCAAGTTGAGACGATGGTAATGGGCCGGCATGACGCGCAGCGCCGCACAAGATGAAGAAAAAGATGCGACTTTGGACGCCAAGCACTCAGAGCAGGGGCGCGGCGGGACGCAAACGCACCAACCATGCCACCAGCAGCGCCGGGAACTGGACGATCGCGGCGTTGTACTGCCCTACCGCCGCATTGAACTGGCTGCGCGCAATTTCCGCCGAGGCCGAAGGTTCGGGCCACGCCATGGGTTCGAACGCGCCGGGCAATGCCGCATCGGCACCGGAGCCGGACCCGGTCGACTGAAGCGGCACGGGCCGCGAGAGCGTACCGTCCGCATCGAAGACCGTGACCGCATCCGGATGCTGCCGCTGCCACGCGTTGACCAGCACCTGCAGCGCGGTGGCCAGCGCCGCCATGGCGCCCGGATCGAGCGGATGCAGCCGCGTCGCGCCGAGCACGGTGGCGAGCTGGGTGGTGGCAGCCTGCAGCGGCGCCACGGACGAAGACAGGCTGGGTGACGGTGCATCCTTCTGCGGCGGCGCGGCGGTGATGCTGGCCTGAACGAAGTCGAGTTGCTTGCGCAGCGCCGCATCGAGCGTGGCGTAAGCCTGGAGCACGGCCGCGCGCGAGCGCACGAGCCTGTTGTAGGCCCCCACGAACCAGAACAACAGCACCGCGACGACGATCCAGCCGGCCAGCGAATCGGGCAATACGCTCATCGACGAAAAGGCCTCGTAAAAACACAAAGAAAAACGCCCCCCAACCGGGGGCGGTCGGGGGGCGTCTGGATACCGGTCATGACCGGTGATGCTAACCAGTTATTCGGACGCGGCGCCTTCGCTGGCGTCGGCCGTGCTGTCGACATCGCTGGTCGAACCGGCCAGCTCTGCAGCTTCCGATTCGGCGATGGCGCGGCGCTCGGCCTCGTCCATCTGGTCCTTGACCTTGCGCGCCTGGTGGTACGCCATGCCGGTGCCCGCGGGAATCAGGCGGCCGACGATGACGTTTTCCTTCAGGCCGCGCAGCTCGTCGCGCTTGCCCATGATCGCGGCTTCGGTCAGCACGCGCGTCGTTTCCTGGAACGAAGCCGCCGAGATGAACGAGTCGGTCGAGAGCGATGCCTTCGTGATACCCAGCAGCAGGTTGGTGAACGTCGCGGGGATCTTGCCTTCGGCGCGCAGGGCGTCGTTGGTGTTGAGCATTTCGCTGCGTTCGACCTGTTCACCGGAGATGTAGTTCGTCTCGCCGATGTTGTCGACCACGACGCGGCGCAGCATCTGGCGAACGATCACCTCGATGTGCTTGTCGTTGATCTTCACACCTTGCAAGCGGTACACGTCCTGCACTTCGTCCACGATGTAGCGCGCGAGTTCTTCCGAACCGAGCAGGCGCAGGATGTCCTGCGGGTCCGCCGGACCGTCGACCACGCTTTCGCCCTTGTTCACCACCTGGCCTTCGTGCACCAGGATGTTCTTTTCCTTCGGCACGAGGTCTTCGTAGACGCCGCCTTCCGGATCGGTGATCTGCAGGCGAATCTTGCCCTTCGTCTCTTTACCGAACGACACGGTACCGGTCATTTCGGCCAGCATGCCCTTGTCCTTCGGCGAACGGGCTTCGAACAGCTCGGCCACGCGCGGCAGACCGCCGGTGATGTCGCGGGTCTTCTGGCCTTCGACCGGAATACGCGCCAGCACTTCGCCGGGGCCCACGTCCTGGCCGTCGCGGATCTGCACCAGCGAGCCGATCGGGAAACCGATCGTCACCGAGTGGTCGGTGCCCGGGATCTTCACTTCGGCGCCGGAGGCGTCGATGAGCTTCACCTGCGGACGCACGACCTTGGCGGCGCCGCGGCGCTTCGGGTCGATCACGACCAGGGTCGACAGACCGGTCACTTCGTCCACCTGCTTCGCAACCGTGAGGCCTTCCTCGACGTTTTCGAACTGCGTCTTGCCGGCGAACTCGGTGATGATGGGGCGCGTCAGCGGATCCCAGTTGGCAAGCACGTGGCCGGCCTTGATCTGCTGGTCGGCCTTGACCGCCAGGATCGCACCGTACGGCACCTTGTGGCGCTCGCGCTCGCGGCCGTGTTCGTCATGAATGACGATCTCGCCCGAACGTGCAATCACCACCAGTTCGTTCTTGCTGTTGGTCACGTAGCGCATCGTGGCGTTGAAGCCGATCGTTCCGTTGGACTTGGCTTCGACGCTCGAGGCCACTGCCGCACGCGATGCCGCGCCACCGATGTGGAACGTACGCATCGTGAGCTGCGTGCCCGGTTCGCCGATCGACTGCGCTGCGATCACGCCGACCGCTTCGCCGATGTTGATCAGGCCGCCACGGCCCAGGTCGCGGCCGTAGCAGGTGGCGCAGATGCCGAAGCGGGTTTCGCAGGTCAGCGCGGTGCGGACCTTGACTTCGTCGACGCCCTCGGCTTCGAGCTGTTCGATGTTGTCTTCGTCGAACATCTCGCCGGCCTTGAGCAGCACCGAACGGTTCTCGGGGTGCAGCACGTCGTCCGCAGCCGAGCGGCCGAGGATACGGTCGCGCAGCGATTCGATCACTTCACCGCCTTCGACGATGGCGCGCATCAGGTAGCCGCCGTGCGTACCGCAGTCCTGCTCGGTCACGACCAGGTCTTGCGTCACGTCGACCAGACGACGGGTCAGGTAACCCGAGTTCGCGGTCTTCAGCGCCGTGTCGGCCAGACCCTTACGGGCGCCGTGGGTGGAGATGAAGTACTCCAGCACGTTCAGGCCTTCGCGGAAGTTCGCGGTGATGGGCGTCTCGATGATCGAGCCGTCCGGCTTGGCCATCAGGCCCCGCATACCGGCCACCTGGCGAATCTGCGCTGCGGAACCGCGGGCGCCGGAGTCGGCCATCATGTAGATGGAGTTGAACGACTCCTGCTCGACTTCCTTGCCGTGGCGGTCGATGACCTTCTGCTTGGACAGCTTGGCCATCATGACCTTCGACACTTCGTCGCCGGCCTTGCCCCAGATGTCCACCACCTTGTTGTAGCGCTCACCGGAGGTCACGAGACCGGAGACGTACTGCTGTTCGATCTCCTTCACTTCCTTGGCCGAACGCTCGATGATGCCGTGCTTCTCGGCGGGCACCAGCATGTCGTCGATCGCGATCGAGATACCGGCCTTGGTCGCCAGGCGGAAGCCGTTTTGCAGCAGCTTGTCGGCGAACACGACGGTCTCTTTCAGGCCGCACTTGCGGAACGAGACGTTGATGAGCTTGGAAATTTCCTTCTTCTTCAGCGCCTTGTTGATGTTCGAGAACGGCAGGCCCTTCGGCAGGATCTCGGACAGCAGTGCACGGCCCACGGTGGTGTCCACCAGCGACGTGGACGGCGTGAACTCACCCGTTTCCTTGTCCTTGGTGTACTCCGTGATGCGCACGGCGA
Source organism: Variovorax paradoxus (assembly GCF_030815855.1). Classification (NCBI taxonomy): domain Bacteria; kingdom Pseudomonadati; phylum Pseudomonadota; class Betaproteobacteria; order Burkholderiales; family Comamonadaceae; genus Variovorax; species Variovorax paradoxus. The sequence continues at coordinate 4,709,799 of NZ_JAUSXG010000001.1, forward strand.
CCTTGGCGGTCAGCTCGACTTCGTTGGCGTCGAGCGCGCGCTGCACTTCACCGATGTCGGAGAAGATCAGGCCCTCGCCCTTGCCGTTGATGCGGTCGCGGGTCGTGTAGTACAGACCCAGCACCACGTCCTGTGAAGGAACGATCGACGGTTCGCCCGACGCCGGGAACAGCACGTTGTTGGAGGCCAGCATCAGCGTGCGGGCTTCCATCTGCGCTTCCACCGACAGCGGCACGTGAACGGCCATCTGGTCGCCGTCGAAGTCGGCGTTGAAGGCCGCGCAAACCAGCGGGTGCAGCTGGATCGCCTTGCCTTCGATCAGGATCGGCTCGAACGCCTGGATGCCCAAACGGTGCAGCGTAGGCGCACGGTTCAGCATGACCGGGTGTTCCTTGATCACTTCTTCCAGGATGTCCCAGACCACCGGCGTGCCGGATTCGACTTCCTTCTTGGCAGCCTTGATCGTGGTCGCGATGCCCATGGCTTCGAGGCGCGAGAAGATAAAGGGCTTGAACAGCTCGAGCGCCATCAGCTTCGGCAGACCGCACTGGTGCAGCTTGAGCGTCGGGCCCACCACGATGACCGAACGGCCCGAGTAGTCGACGCGCTTGCCCAGCAGATTCTGGCGGAAGCGGCCGCTCTTGCCCTTGATCATGTCGGCCAGCGACTTGAGCGCGCGCTTGTTGGCGCCCGTCATGGCCTTGCCGCGGCGGCCGTTGTCCAGCAGCGAGTCGACAGCTTCCTGCAGCATCCGCTTCTCGTTGCGCGCGATGATTTCCGGAGCCTTCAGCTCCAGCAGGCGGCGCAGGCGCGAGTTGCGGTTGATGACGCGGCGGTACAGGTCGTTCAGGTCGGAGGTCGCAAAGCGGCCGCCGTCCAGCGGCACCAGCGGACGCAGGTCCGGCGGCAGCACGGGCAGCACTTCGAGCACCATCCACTGGGGCTTGATGCCCGACTTGCGGAAGGCTTCCAGCACCTTGAGGCGCTTGGAGTTCTTCTTGACCTTGACTTCGGAGCCGGTCAGGTCGCCGCGCAGGCGTTCGATCTCGCTGTCGAGTTCGATGCCTTCGAGCAGGTCCTTGATGCCTTCGGCGCCCATCTTGGCGACGAACTCGTCGCCGAATTCCTTGCGCTTCGCGTCATAGTCGTCCTCGGACATGATGCCGAACTTCTTCAGCGGGGTCATGCCGGGATCGGTGATCACGTAGGCTTCGAAGTACAGCACGCGTTCGATGTCGCGCAGCGTCATGTCGAGCACGAGGCCCAGGCGCGACGGCAGCGACTTCAGGAACCAGATGTGCGCGCAGGGCGCGGCCAGGTCGATGTGGCCCATGCGCTCGCGGCGCACCTTGGTCTGCGTGACTTCAACGCCGCACTTCTCGCAGATCACGCCGCGGTGCTTCAGGCGCTTGTACTTGCCGCACAGGCACTCGTAGTCCTTGATGGGGCCGAAGATCTTGGCGCAGAAGAGACCGTCGCGCTCGGGCTTGAACGTGCGGTAGTTGATCGTCTCTGGCTTCTTCACCTCGCCGAAAGACCACGAACGGATCTTCTCGGGCGAAGCCATGCCGATCTTGATGGCATCGAAATGCTCATCGGGCGTGAATTGCTTGAACAGGTCGAGTAGCGATTTCATAAGACTCTTTCCCTTTTCAAATTAAGAACGCTCGAGCTCGATGTCGAGCCCCAGCGAACGAATTTCCTTGACCAGCACGTTGAACGATTCCGGCATGCCGGCTTCGATCGTGTGCTCGCCCTTGACGATGCTTTCGTACACCTTGGTACGGCCTTGCACGTCGTCGGACTTCACGGTCAGCATTTCCTGCAGGACGTAGGCGGCGCCATAAGCTTCCAGCGCCCACACTTCCATTTCACCGAAACGCTGGCCGCCGAATTGCGCCTTGCCGCCCAGCGGTTGCTGCGTGACGAGCGAGTACGGGCCGGTCGAACGGGCATGCATCTTGTCGTCCACCAAGTGGTGCAGCTTCAAGAAGTGCATGTAGCCCACGGTGACCGGACGCTCGAACTGGTCGCCGGTGCGGCCGTCGTACAGGTACGCCTGCGTGCGCGTATCGGTCAGGCCCTTGAGCTTGGCGATGTCGTCCGGATAGGCGAGCTTCAGCATGCCGCGGATTTCTTCTTCCGAGGCGCCGTCGAACACCGGGGTCGCAAAGGTTGCGCCGGTCTGCAGGTTGGCGGCCATCTCGAGCACGTCGGTGTCGCTCAGCTTGCTGAGGTCTTCCTTGCGGCCCGAGCCGTTGTACAGCTGCTCCATGAACTTGCGCAGCTCGGCCACCTTGGCCTCTTGCTGCAGCAGGTCGCCGATGCGCTGGCCGATGCCCTTGCCGGCCCAGCCCAGGTGCACTTCGAGCACCTGGCCCACGTTCATCCGCGAAGGCACGCCCAGCGGGTTCAGGCAGATGTCGCACGGCGTGCCGTCAGCCATGTGGGGCATGTCTTCGACCGGAACGATCTTCGACACCACACCCTTGTTGCCGTGGCGGCCGGCCATCTTGTCGCCGGGTTGCAGGCGGCGCTTGACGGCCAGGTAGACCTTGACCATCTTGAGCACGCCCGCGGGCAGCTCGTCGCCCTGCGTGAGCTTCTTGCGCTTTTCTTCGAACGCGAGGTCGAAGCTGTGGCGCGTCTGCTCGAGCGAGTTCTTGATCGATTCGAGCTGGGTGGCCACTTCGTCGTCCGCCGGGCGGATGTCGAACCAATGGAACTTCTCGACCGACGCCAGGTAGGCCTTGTCGAGCTTGGTGCCCTTGGCCAGCTTGTTCGGGCCGCCGTTGGCGACCTTGCCGGTCAGGAGCTTCTCGATACGGTCGAACGCGTCGGCTTCGACGATGCGAAGCTGGTCATTCAGGTCGAGGCGGAAGCGCTTGAGCTCGTCGTCGATGATCTGCTGGGCGCGCTTGTCGCGCGTGATGCCTTCGCGGGTGAACACCTGCACGTCGATCACGGTGCCTTGCGAGCCTTGGTCCACACGCAGCGAGGTGTCCTTCACGTCGGAAGCCTTCTCGCCGAAGATGGCGCGAAGCAGCTTCTCTTCAGGCGTGAGCGTGGTCTCGCCCTTCGGCGTGACCTTGCCCACCAGCGTGTCGCCCGGCTGCACTTCGGCGCCGACATAGATGATGCCGGATTCGTCGAGGCGGTTGAGCTGCTGCTCGGCCAGGTTCGGAATGTCGCGCGTGATTTCTTCGGCACCGAGCTTGGTGTCGCGAGCCATCACCACCAGTTCCTCGATGTGGATCGAGGTGTAGCGGTCTTCCGCGACGACGCGTTCCGAGATCAGGATCGAGTCTTCGAAGTTGTAGCCGTTCCACGGCATGAACGCGATCAGCATGTTCTGGCCGAGGGCCAGTTCGCCGAGGTCGGTCGATGCGCCGTCGGCCACCACGTCGCCCTTGGCGATCTTGTCGCCGCGCTTGACGATCGGGCGCTGGTGGATGTTGGTGTTCTGGTTCGAACGCTGATACTTGATCAGGTTGTAGATGTCCACACCGACTTCACCGGCAGCCGCTTCGGCGTCGTTCACGCGCACCACGATGCGGGTCGCATCGACGTAGTCGACGATACCGCCACGGGTGGCCGTGACCACGGTGCCCGAGTCGACCGCGGAAACGCGCTCGATGCCGGTACCGACGATCGGCTTTTCGGGGCGCAGCACAGGCACGGCCTGGCGCTGCATGTTGGCGCCCATCAGCGCGCGGTTCGCATCGTCGTGCTCGAGGAACGGCACGAGCGAAGCGGCCACCGACACGATCTGCGCAGGCGACACGTCCATGTACTGGACGCGCTCTGCGCCCACCAGGATCGATTCGCCGGCTTCACGCGCGGAGACCAGGTCGCCGGTCAGCTTGCCTTCCTTGTCCAGGACCGCATTGGCCTGGGCAATGACGTACTTGCCTTCTTCGATGGCCGACAGGTAGTCGATGTCCATCGTGACCTTGCTGTCGACCACGCGGCGGTACGGCGTCTCGATGAAGCCGTATTCGTTCAGGCGGGCGTACAGGGCCAGCGAGTTGATCAGGCCGATGTTCGGGCCTTCAGGCGTTTCGATCGGGCAGACGCGGCCGTAATGGGTCACGTGCACGTCGCGCACTTCGAAGCCTGCACGTTCACGCGTCAGACCACCCGGGCCAAGGGCCGACACGCGGCGCTTGTGGGTGATTTCGGACAGCGGGTTCGTCTGGTCCATGAACTGCGACAGCTGCGAGGCACCGAAGAATTCCTTCAGCGCGGCCGAGATCGGCTTGCTGTTGATCAGGTCGTGCGGCATCAGCGGCTCTTGCTCCGCTTGGCCCAGGCGTTCCTTCACGGCCTTCTCGATACGGGCCAGGCCGGTGCGGTACTGGTTCTCGGCCAGTTCGCCGACGCAACGCACGCGGCGGTTGCCCAGGTGGTCGATGTCGTCGACTTCGCCGTTGCCGTTGCGCAAGTCCACGAGAATCTTGACCACGGCCAGGATGTCTTCGTTGGTCAGCACCATCGGGCCGGTCGATTCGTCGCGGCCGACCTTGGCGTTGAACTTCATGCGGCCGACGCGCGACAGGTCGTACGTGTCCGGGTTGTAGAACAGGCGCTGGAACAGGGCCTGCACCGCGTCTTCCGTCGGCGGCTCGCCGGGACGCATCATGCGGTAGATGGCCACGCGTGCGGCGAACTCGTCGACGGTTTCGTCGATGCGCAGCGTCTGCGAAATGTAGGCGCCCTGGTCCAGTTCGTTCGTGTAGATGACCTGGATGTCCTGCACGCCGGCCGTGCGCAGCTTCTTCAGCAGCGCTTCGGTCAGCTCGTCGTTGGCCTTGGCCAGGATTTCGCCGGAGTCGGCGTCGACGATGTTGCGCGCAATGACGCGGCCGACCAGGAAGTCTTCCGGCACGCTGATGTGCGTGGTGCCCGACTGCTCGAGTTCACGCGTGTGGCGCGCGGTCACGCGCTTGTCCTTGGCGACCACGACCTTGCCCGACTTGTCGGTGATGTCGAAGCGCGCGACTTCGCCGCGCAGGCGCTCGGGAACGAATTCCATCTGCGCGCCGCTGTCCATCAGGCGGAAGTTGTCGTTCACGAAGAAGTTCGCGAGGATCGATTCCGGGTTCAGGCCGATGGCCTTCAGCAGGATCGTGACCGGCATCTTGCGGCGACGGTCCACGCGGAAGTACAGCATGTCCTTCGGGTCGAACTCGAAGTCGAGCCACGAACCGCGGTAGGGAATCACGCGGGCCGAGAACAGGAGCTTGCCCGAGCTGTGCGTCTTGCCCTTGTCGTGCTCGAAGAACACGCCCGGCGAACGGTGCAGCTGCGAGACGATCACGCGCTCGGTGCCGTTGATGATGAACGAACCCTTTTCGGTCATGAGCGGCACTTCGCCCATGTAGACCTCTTGTTCCTTCACTTCCTTGACCACCTTCGACTGCGACGTCGACGACTCGCGGTCATAGATGATGAGCTGGACCTTGGCGCGCACGGCCGAGGCGAAGGTCAGACCGCGGGTCTGGCATTCGCGCACGTCGAAGGCGGGCTTCGCGAGGTTGTACTCGAGGAACTTCATCTCGACAAAACCGTTGTGCGAGACGATCGGGAAGGCTGCGTCGAATGCGGCCTGCAGGCCTTCGACGGTGCGTTGTTTGGGCGGAATGCCGGCTTGCAGGAACGCGGTGTACGCGTCTTTCTGCATCTGCAGCAGGTAAGGGATTTCTACGACGCTGTCGCGATTGCCGAAACTTTTTCGGATGCGCTTGCGTTCGGTGTAACTGTACGCGGACGATTGGGCCATGAGAGCTCCGGAGCTTGAGATCTTCAGCGACTTGTCAGCAATGCCGAGGCACTGCTGCTTGGCGGCTGGCCACTACCAGCCGTTGGCGGACAGCGATGCGTTGCACATCGCCCGAACCAAGGGATCTTCTGCAGTCGGGGTCAGAAGACACTCAAAAATCCCGACTCGTTTTGGCTTTTCCGGAACCCTTCGGGTCTCCGGGAAAACCGGCAACGAGCCGGCTTTTGGGTGCGCTCTGAAAGCGGCAAAGGCTGGAGGGCCTTTTCAGGCACCTCCAGCCCTCGAGGGGGACTGAATTACTTCAGTTCCACCTTGGCGCCGGCTTCTTCCAGCTTCTTCTTGGCGGCTTCAGCGTCAGCCTTGGACAGGGCTTCCTTGACAGCCTTGGGAGCGGCTTCCACCAGGTCCTTGGCTTCCTTGAGGCCCAGGCCGGTGATTTCGCGCACGGCCTTGATGACCGAAACCTTGTTCGCGCCGACGTCCGTCAGCACGACGTTGAATTCGGTCTGCTCTTCCACTGCAGCAGCAGCGGCACCGCCACCAGCGCCGGCCGGAGCGGCCATTGCAGCGGCGCTCACGCCGAACTTCTCTTCGATGGCTTTCACCAGGTCGTTGAGTTCCAGGACCGTCATGCTGTCGAGCGCGGTCAGAAATGCGTCTTTATCGAATGCCATTTTTGTTTCCTAACAATTGGGTTGAATATTTCAAACGCAAGGCTCAAGCGGCCTGCGCTTCTGCCGGTGCATCGGCGGGTGCAGCTTCGCCACCACCGCGCTTCTCGGCCAGCGCCGCGAGCACGCGGGCGGTACGAGAGATCGGGGATTGCATCAAGCCCAGCAATTGCGACAACAGCACTTCCTTCGAAGGGATGTTGGCCAGTTGCTTCACGCCGTTGACGTCCAGGGCCTTGCCGCCAAACGCGCCGCCGCGAATCACCAACTTGTCGTTGGTCTTCGCGAAGTCGGCCACCACCTTGGCGGCGGCCACTGCGTCCTCGGAAAAGCCGTAGATCAGCGGACCGGTCATCTGGTCGCCGACGACTTCAAATGCGCTACCAGCCACAGCACGGCGTGCCAGCGTGTTCTTCAACACGCTGAGGGTCACACCCTTGCTGCGAGCTTCGCTGCGCAGTTTGGTCATATCGGCCACCGTGATGCCACGGTATTCCGCCATCACGAGCGTTTGAGCTTTAGCGGCGAGGCTGGTCACATCACTGATGACCGCTTCTTTCTCACTGCGATTCAGACTCAAGGTCTACTCCTTTTAATGCGACCTTCGGCCGGGGCCTCGGATCGCGCTTCATGCAGCGACCAACTGTTTCGGAACAAAAATAAATTCCTTGCAGCGGGATCGCCATCTGCGCTGGATACCGGAAGGATCGATCCGGCGATTAAGTGCAGCGCCCTGCACACCAGCGGTCTTGGATGGCCCACGGCAACCGAAGCTGCCGCGACCCACCACATTCGCCCCGCTCTTTTCAGAGCCGGGCCAATCTCTTTAGCTCGCCGAGATGGTTTGCGTGTCCACGCGGACACCCAGACCCATGGTCGACGACACAGCCACTTTGCGCAGGTACACGCCCTTGCTGGTCGCCGGCTTGGCCTTGACCAGAGCGTCGATCAGCGCAGCGAGGTTGCCTTGCAGCTTGTCGGTGTCGAACGAGCGACGGCCGATCGTGCCGTGCACGATGCCGGCCTTGTCGACGCGGAACTGGACCTGGCCAGCCTTGGCGTTCTTCACGGCCGTGGCGACGTCCGGGGTCACCGTGCCAACCTTGGGGTTGGGCATCAGGCCGCGCGGGCCGAGGATCTGGCCGAGCGTACCGACCACGCGCATCGCATCAGGAGCGGCAATCACGACGTCGAAAGGCATGTCGCCAGCCTTGACCATCGCGGCGAGGTCGTCCATGCCGACGATGTCGGCGCCGGCGGCCTTGGCTTCTTCCGCCTTGGCGCCTTGGGCGAACACAGCCACGCGCTTGGTCTTGCCGGTGCCGTTGGGCAACACGACGGCGCCACGCACGACCTGGTCAGACTTCTTCGCGTCGATGCCGAGCTGCACGGCCACGTCGATCGATTCGTCGAACTTGGCGGTGGCGGCGTCTTTCACGAGGCCGATGGCTTCAACGAGGGCGTACAGCTTGTTGCTGTCGACCTTGCCTGCGGACGCTTTTTGCTTCTTGGTGATCTTGGCCATTTACACGCCCTCCACATTCACGCCCATCGAACGGGCAGAGCCGGCGATGGTGCGAACTGCTGCGTCCAGGTCGGCGGCAGTCAGGTCCTTCATCTTGGCCTTGGCGATCTCTTCGAGCTGTGCGCGCGTGATCTTGCCGACCTTGTCGGTGTGCGGACGGGCCGAGCCCTTGTCCAGCTTGATGGCCTTCTTGATCAAGGTGATCGCCGGGGGCGTCTTGATGATGAAGGTGAAGCTCTTGTCAGCGAACGCGGTGATGACCACCGGCAGCGGCAGACCAGGCTCGACGCTCTGGGTCTGCGCGTTGAACGCCTTGCAGAACTCCATGATGTTCAAACCACGCTGGCCCAGTGCGGGACCGATGGGTGGTGACGGGTTGGCCTTACCAGCTGGTACTTGCAGCTTGATGAAGCCGACGATTTTTTTCGCCATGCTTTGCTCCTTGCGGGTGATATCGCCTTGGCTCTCGCCGCAGCTCCCCGGGGTTGAACGACTCTTCGATCAAGGCCGCGCGCCGAGTCGGACAACGCGCAGCCGGAATGGGTTCGGGCCTTTCGGCCCGAGGCTCAGGTCTTTTCGACCTGGCTGAATTCGAGCTCCACAGGCGTTGCGCGGCCGAAAATCATGACCGACACGCTGACCTTGCTCTTCTCGTAGTTGACGTCTTCCACCGTGCCATTGAAGTCGGTGAACGGGCCTTCCTTGACACGCACGAATTCGCCGACGGTGAACTCGACCTTGTGGCGCGGCTTCTCGGTGCCCTGCTGCATCTGGCTGACGATGTCCTCGACCTCTTTCTGCGAGATCGGGGCCGGACGGTTCTTGGCGCCGCCGACGAAACCCGTCACCTTGTTGGTGTGCTTCACCAGGTGCCAGCTCTCGTCGTCCATGATCATTTCGACCAGCACGTAACCGGGGAAGAAACGACGCTCGGTGGTGCGCTTCTGGCCGTTCTTGATCTCGACCACTTCTTCGGTCGGGACCAGGATGCGGCCGAACTTGTCTTGCATGCCGGCGCGGGTGATGCGCTCGGTGATGTTGCGTTCGACGGCCTTTTCCATGCCCGAATAGGCATGCACCACGTACCAACGCAGATCAGGGTTGGCGGCGGGAGCCAGCACGGAGGTGTTTTCTTCCTCCGGCGTGCTCGGCGTGGTTTCAACAGCGTCGTCGGTCATTTATTTTCTCCAGCCCAGAATGAGGTCGAAAAACACCCATTCGAGCGTCTTGTCGGTGAGCCAGAGGAAGACGGACATGATCGCCACGAAGGCAAACACGTAGGCCGTCATCTGCATTGCTTCCTTGCGGGCAGGCCAGACGACCTTCTTGACCTCGCGCCACGAGTCGCGGCCGAAGGCCCACAACTGACGGCCATTCTCCGAACTGCCGAAGGCGCCCACGGCCGCAGCCAGGCCGACCAGCAGCGCAGCCCATTGCACCAGCGAGCCTTGGCGCGCGAGCAGATAGAACGCCACGATGGCGCCCACTGCCAGCACCACCGACATGGCCAATTTGGCCTTGTCGGCACCCGTGCTCACGGTTTCGATTTGAGAAGTGGCCATGTTCGGCTGATTTCCTGTGGTCTTTCGACCTTCAATTCAATGCGCCTCTTGAGACGCCGAAGCCCATCGGGTCACGATGGGCTTTTTTAGCCTCCCGCCGGATCAACGACGGGCTTTTCGGGGTGCCACCTAGGTGGCAGGGGCAGTAGGAATCGAACCTACAACCTTCGGTTTTGGAGACCGACGCTCTGCCAATTGAGCTATACCCCTCCGGTACTCTTTGCGCTCGGCTTAGATGTCGAGGATCTTTGCCACGACGCCCGAACCCACGGTGCGGCCGCCTTCGCGGATGGCGAAGCGCAGGCCTTCTTCCATCGCGATCGGGTTGATCAGCTTCACGGTGATGCTGACGTTGTCGCCAGGCATGACCATTTCCTTGTCCTTGGGCAGCTCGATCGCGCCGGTCACGTCCGTCGTGCGGAAGTAGAACTGCGGACGGTAGTTGTTGAAGAACGGCGTGTGACGGCCACCTTCGTCCTTGGACAGCACGTACACCTCGGCGGTGAAGTGCACGTGCGGCTTGATGGAGCCGGGCTTGCACAGCACTTGGCCGCGCTCGACTTCTTCGCGCTTGGTGCCGCGCAGCAGCACGCCGACGTTGTCGCCAGCCTGACCCTGGTCCAGCAGCTTGCGGAACATTTCCACGCCGGTGCAGGTGGTCTTGACGGTCGGGCGGATACCCACGATCTCGATTTCCTCGCCGACCTTGATGACGCCGCGCTCGACGGCGCCGGTCACGACGGTGCCGCGGCCGGAGATCGAGAACACGTCTTCGACGGGCATCAGGAAGGTGCCGTCCACGGCGCGCTCGGGCGTCGGGATGTAGGTGTCGAGGGCTTCGGCCAGCTTCATGATGGCTTCTTCACCGAGCTTGCCCTTGTCGCCTTCGAGGGCGAGCTTGGCCGAGCCGTGGATGATGGGGGTGTCGTCGCCAGGGAACTCGTACTTGTCGAGGAGCTCGCGCACTTCCATTTCGACGAGCTCGAGCAGTTCGGCGTCGTCGACCATGTCGCACTTGTTCAGGAAGACGATGATGTAGCCCACACCGACCTGGCGAGCCAGCAGGATGTGTTCACGGGTCTGGGGCATCGGGCCGTCGGCGGCCGAGCACACGAGAATGGCGCCGTCCATCTGGGCGGCACCGGTGATCATGTTCTTGACGTAGTCGGCGTGGCCGGGGCAGTCGACGTGTGCGTAGTGGCGGTTGGCCGTTTCGTACTCGACGTGGGCGGTGTTGATGGTGATGCCGCGGGCCTTTTCTTCGGGCGCCGCGTCGATCTGGTCGTAGGCCTTGGCTTCGCCGCCGAACTTGGCCGACAGCACCGTGGCGATCGCAGCCGTCAGCGTGGTCTTGCCGTGGTCGACGTGACCGATCGTGCCCACGTTCACGTGCGGCTTGGTGCGGGTGAATTTACCTTTTGCCATTTTTCGACTCCGAAAAAAACGATTTCAACGTATGCAGATGGGTTGCAAACCTGCTGTTGCAACCCCCTAGAAACTGGTGCCCTTTGCGGGAATCGGACCCGCGACCTCTCCCTTACCAAGGGAGTGCTCTACCACTGAGCCAAAAGGGCTTTTTGTCTAACCAATCGCTTCCGGCGTCGAACCGGGTCTCTGGAGCGGGAGACGGGAATCGAACCCGCGTCATCAGCTTGGAAGGCTGGGGTTCTACCATTGAACTACTCCCGCATCGGGGGCACTCAAGGCACCCAAAGCGCTAGATCCAATCGCTCTTAGAAACCAAATTCATCGCTGGTGGAGAGGGCTGGATTCGAACCAGCGTACTCGTAAGAGGGCAGATTTACAGTCTGCTGCCATTAACCACTCGGCCACCTCTCCGGCGAACCTCGAAATATAGCACGGTTTTGTGACTTCACAGAACCTCCAGCACCAAGAAGACGCGGGAACTGCACGAGGCGGGAACCCCGGCATTATCCGCGAATTCAGTCGCCGGCCTGGTGCGCCTCCCGCCAGGCACGCGCCTCGCCGAAGTGCCCGCAGCCGATAAAAGGCGCGGGCGGGCGCAAGGCGGAAAGCGGCGACGGGTGATTCGACGTCAGCACCTTGTGGCGCCCGACGTCGATCAACGCGCGCTTGCTTTGCGCATGCGAGCCCCACAGCATAAAAACAACAGGTTTTGCACTGCCGGATACATGACGGATGACCGCGTCGGTCAGCACCTCCCAACCGCGGCCCGCGTGGCTGGCTGGCTGACCCTCCTCCACCGTGAGGCAGGTGTTGAGCAGCAGCACCCCGTGGGTCGCCCATTTCACCAGGCTGCCGCCCGGGCTCGGAAACGGGGGCGGAGGCGTTCCAAGGTCGCGCTGAAGCTCCTTGAAGATGTTGCGCAGCGACGGCGGAAGCGCCACGCCCGGGGCGACGGAAAAAGCGAGTCCTTCCGCCTGGCCGCGCCCGTGGTACGGGTCCTGGCCCAGGATCACCACCCGCACGTCTTCGGGCGGCGTCAGCTCCAGCGCCCGCAGCGGTTGCGGCGGAAAGATCACGGCGCCGGCGTCAAGGCGCTCGCGCAAGAAACTCAATAGCTTCTGCCCCACGATGCTGCCGAAGAACCCGTCGACCAGCGGTTGCCAGCCCGGCGCCACCGGCCAGTCGGCGGGATCGCTGCCGGACAGCTGATCGGGCCGATTCATTTGAACAATGCAGCGAGCGCCTCGCCGGGCTCCTTGGCGCGCATGAAGGCCTCGCCGACCAGGAAGGCATGGACGCCCGCGGCGCGGAGGGTGGCCACGTCTTCGCGCGTGGCAATGCCCGACTCGGTCACCGCCAGCCGGTCGGCCGGAAGCCTGGGCAGCAGATCGATGGTGGCCTGGATCGACACCTCGAAATTGCGCAGATTGCGGTTGTTCACCCCCACGAGCGGTGTCTTGAGCCTGAGCGCGCGGTCGAGCTCGGCCGCGTCGTGCACTTCGACCAGCACCGCCATGCCCAGCCCGCGCGCAATGGCTTCGTAGTCCTTCATCTGCGCATCGTCGAGCACGGCGGCGATCAACAGGATTGCATCGGCGCCCATCGCACGCGATTCGTACACCTGGTAGGCGTCGACGATGAAATCCTTGCGCAGCACAGGCAGGTCGCACGAGGCGCGCGCCTGCTTGAGGTAATCGATACCGCCCTGGAAGAACTGCCTGTCGGTGAGCACCGAAAGACAGGCGGCGCTGATTTCGCCGTCGCCTTCGGCATAGCTTTGCGCGATGTCGGCCGGAATGAAGTCTTCGCGCAGCACCCCTTTGCTCGGGCTGGCCTTCTTGACTTCGGCGATCACCGCGGCATGGCCGGCAGCGATCTTGGCGCGCAGGGCGCCTTCGAAATCGCGCGTCAGCACGCGGCTTTCGGCATCGAAGCGCACGCTTGCGAGCGGGCTTCTTTTCTGCGCCGCGGCAATTTCTTCGCGCTTGACGGCAACGATCTTGTCGAGGATGTCGGACATGTTCTGGGCTCCCTTTTTCTACCGATTCAAATCGCCGTGGAGGCCTTGACCAGCTCGGCCAGCTTGGCTCGCGCGGCACCCGATGCAATGGCTTCGCGCGAGCGCTCGATGCCTGCAGCCACCGAATCGACCACATTCGCGGCATACAGCGCCGCACCCGCGTTGAGCAGCACGATGTCGAGCGCCGGGCCGGCCTGATTGTCCAGCACCCCCAACAGCATGGCCTTCGACTGCTCGGGCGTTTCCACGCGCAGCGCGCGGTTGCTCGACATGGCAAAGCCGAAGTCTTCAGGATGCAGCTCGTATTCGCGGATTTCGCCGTCCTTGAGCTCGCCCACCATGGTGGCGGCGCCGAGCGAGATTTCGTCCATGCCGTCGCGGCCATACACCACGAGGGCGTGTTCGGTGCCCAGCCGCTGCAGGGCGCGCACCTGAATGCCGACCAGGTCGGGGTGGAACACGCCCATCAGGATGTTCGGCGCGCCCGCCGGGTTGGTCAACGGACCGAGGATGTTGAAGATCGTCTTGATGCCGAGCTCCTTGCGCACCGGCGCCACGTTCTTCATGGCCGGATGGTGGTTGGGCGCGAACATGAAGCCGATGCCCACCTGCTCGATGGAGCGCGCGATCTGCTCCGGCTGCAGGTTGATGTTGACGCCCAGCGACTCCAGCACGTCGGCGCTGCCCGACTTGCTCGACACGCTGCGCCCGCCATGCTTGCTCACCTTGGCGCCGGCCGCGGCCGCGACGAACATCGAACAGGTCGAGATGTTGAAGGTGTGCGAGCCGTCGCCGCCGGTGCCGACGATGTCGACGAGGTGCGTGGTGTCCTTCACCGGCACCTTGGTCGACACCTCGCGCATCACCTGCGCGGCCGCGGTGATCTCGCCGATGGTTTCCTTCTTGACGCGCAGCCCGGTAATCAGCGCCGCCATCATCACCGGCGAGCACTCGCCGCTCATGATGAGCCGCACGATGTGCAGCATCTCGTCGTGGAACACCTCGCGGTGCTCGATGGTGCGCTGCAGCGCTTCCTGGGGGGTGATCATGGGAAGTCTCCTCGGTGTTTTCAGGGGCCGGCGCGGCCGACTGGCGCGTCCGTGAATGCAAGCTTGAGGCCGAAGCCGATGAACAGCACGCCGGCCGCGCGATCGAGCCAGTGCATGCCCTTCTGCACGGCGCTTCTGCGCGCCATCCAGCCCGCGAACGCGGCCCATCCCACGACGATGGGAATGGAGTTGAGGTTGAACAGCACGCCCAGCAGAACGAAGTACAGGCTCTTGTTGTCGGTGTCCGGCGCGATGAACTGGGGCACGAAGGCCAGGAAGAACAACGCCACCTTGGGGTTCAGCACATTGGTCCAGAAGCCGCCGAGAAAGATCTCCTTGAGCCCGCGCTGGCCGGTCGCCGCCGCAGCTTGCGGCAAATCGGACGGCGGCTTGGCGCGCGACAGCACCATGCGAACGCCAAGGTACAGCAGATAAGCCGCTCCCACGTACTTGAGCACTGTGAAGGCCGCCGCCGAGGTGGCCAGCAGCGTGCCGACGCCGACGGCCGCCGCAAAGATGTGGACGAAGCAGCCAGTGAGAACGCCGAACCCGCCCACGATGCCGGCGCGCACGCCCGAACGCAGCGAATTCGTCACGATGTAGAGCACGTCGGGCCCGGGTGTCAGGTTCAGCAGCCAGCCGGCGGCGATGAAAGCAAGCAGATGCGGAAGATCGGGCATCGCGTGTCCTGTGCGTCAGGCGTTGAAGAAAGCGCGGATGGCGGCGACGGCGCGGTCCACGCCCGCCGCATCCACATCGAGATGGGTCACGAAGCGCAGCCGATAGAGCCCCGTCGCAAGAATGCCCTGCTGGTTCAGGTGCGCCAGCAGTTCCGAAGAACGCGCCTGCGCCGCGCCGGTCAGGTCGACGAACACGATGTTCGTGTGCGGCGCCTCGACCTTCAGGCCTTCGATGCCCTCGAGCCCCTGCGCGAGGCGCTGCGCCAGCGCGTGGTCTTCAGCCAGCCGGTCGATGTGGTGATCGAGCGCATGCGAAGCCGCCGCCGCGAGCAGCCCCGCCTGCCGCATGCCGCCACCCGCCATCTTGCGGATGCGGTGCGCCCGCGCGATGAGTTCGCGCGAACCGACCAGCGCCGAGCCGACCGGTGCGCCCAGGCCCTTGCTGAAGCAGACCGACACGCTGTCGAAGCACTGCGCGATGCGGCGCGCCTCGGCGCGGGTGTCGCTGCGCTTGTTCGACGCAGCCTGGGTGGTTGCGGCGTTGAAGAGGCGCGCTCCGTCCAGATGCCGTTGCAGGCCCCTGCCCTTGGCCAAGTCCGTCGCGGCCTGAACGTATTCGAAGGGCAGCAGCTTGCCGCCCAACGTGTTCTCCAGCGCCAGCAGCCGCGTGCGCGCGAAGTGCGCATCATCGGGCTTGATGGCGGCTTCGATCTGCGCGAGCGGCAGCGTGCCGTCGGGTGCATGGTCGAGCGGCTGCGGCTGCACGCTGCCGAACACCGCGGCGCCGCCGCCCTCCCAACGGTAGCAGTGCGCCTGCTGGCCGACGACGTATTCATCGCCACGGCCGCAGTGCGAAAGAATTGCGCACAGGTTGCTCTGCGTGCCGGTCGGCACGAAGAGCGCCGCCTCGAAGCCCAGCAGCGCGGCGATCTTTTCCTGCAGCGCGTTCACGCTCGGGTCGGTGCCGAAGACGTCGTCGCCGAGCGGCGCCGCCATCATGGCCTCGCGCATCGCCGGGGTGGGTTGCGTGACGGTGTCGCTGCGCAGGTCGACGAGCAAGGAGCGGTCGGTCATGGCATCAGTCCAGGAAGTTCTTGAGCATGGCGTGGCCGTGCTCGGTGAGGATCGATTCGGGGTGGAACTGCACGCCCTCGATGCGCACGTCATGCGCAAACCCGGTGTGCCGCACGCCCATGATCTCGCCGTCGTCCGTCCATGCGGTAATCGCCAGCGCCTTCGGGCAGCTCTCGCGCTCGATGGAAAGCGAGTGGTACCGGTTGACGATGAACTTCTCGGGCAGCCCTGCGAAGACACCTTCCTGAGTTGTCGTGATCTCGCTGGTCTTGCCGTGCATCAGCTGCTGCGCGCGAATGATCTTGCCGCCGAAGGCCGCGCCGATGGCCTGATGGCCCAGGCACACGCCGAGAATCGGCAGCTTGCCGGCAAAGGCCTCGATGGCCGCCACCGACACGCCCGCTTCCGCCGGCGAGCAAGGCCCTGGCGACACCACGAGCCGGGTCACGCCGGAAGCAATCAGCTCCCCGATCTGCGCCACGGTGATCTCGTCGTTGCGGTGCACCTGCACGTCCACACCCAGCTCGCCGAGGTACTGGACGATGTTGTAGGTGAACGAATCGTAGTTGTCGATCATCAGCAGTTTCATGGCTTGCTCACAATCCGGTGCACGCCCTTGACGACGGGGAACACATTGAAGTTGATCAGAAGGCCCAGCTTGAGACCCGACAGGCGCAGCGCGGCAAGCACTTGCGCGCGGTGCAGATCGGTCAGCACGTCGACAGCCTTGAGCTCCACGATGACCGATTGCTCGATCACGAAACCCGCGCGGTACACCTCGCCGAGCGAGCGGCCCTTGTAGGTGGCCGACAGCGCCACGCCCTGCGTGAAGCCGATCTCGCGCTCGGCGAGTTCGATGGCCAGTGCGGCGGCGTAGGCGTCTTCGCTGAGGCCGGTGCCGAGCACGCGCTGCACTTCGACGGCGGCGCCGATGATCTCGTGCGAGAAGTCGTTTTGAATGTCTGCGTTGCTCACTGTGTAACCTCCGTGCTGCGCACTGCGGTGCGAGCTTGCTTGGGGCGGCCCGGCGCGGCGCTCATTCCAGCCCCTCCTCGACCAGTTCCGCCGCACGCAGCAGTGCGCGCGCCTTGGCTTCCGTTTCTTTCCACTCCAGCTCGGGCACCGAATCGGCCACCACCCCGGCTGCGGCCTGCACGTGCAGCATCTGGTCTTTCACGATGCCGGTGCGGATGGCGATGGCCACGTCCATGTCGCCCGCATAGCTGATGTAGCCGCAGGCGCCGCCGTAGATGCCGCGCTTGGTGGGCTCCAGCTGGTCGATGAGTTCCATCGCATGCACCTTGGGCGCGCCCGTCAGCGTGCCGGCCGGGAAGGTGGCCTTGAGCACGTCGATGGCGGTCATGCCGTCTTTCAGCGTGCCTTCGACGTTGCTCACGATGTGCATCACGTGGCTGTACCGCTCGACGGCAAAGGCCTCGGTCACCTTCACGGTGCCCGTCTTCGCGATGCGGCCGATGTCGTTGCGCGCGAGGTCGATCAGCATCACATGCTCGGCGCGCTCCTTCGGGTCGTTGATGAGTTCTTCCTCGGCCGCCTTGTCGAGCTCCAGCGAAGCGCCGCGCGGGCGCGTGCCGGCCAGCGGGCGGATCGTGATCTTCTGCTCGCCCTCGCCCGTGTTCTCCTGGCGCACCAGGATCTCGGGCGACGCACCCACCACGTGGAAATCGCCCAGGTGGTAGTAGTACATGTAGGGCGACGGATTGAGCGAACGCAGCGCACGGTAGAGCGACAGCGGCGACTCGGTGTAGCGCTTGCTGATGCGCTGGCCCACCTGTACCTGCATGAAGTCGCCCGCGGCGATCATGTCCTTGGCACGCTCCACCGCCGCGAGATAGTCGGCCTTGGCGAAGCTGCGCTCCGGCGGATGCGGCTGCGTGGGCTTCACGACGGGCGCGCTCACCGAGTACTTGAGCTTTTCCTTCAGCTCGCGCAGGCGGCGCTTGCCCGCCGCGTAGGCCTCGGGCTGCTTGGGATCGGCGTAGACGATCAAATACAGCTTGCCCGAGAGGTTGTCGATGACTGCCAGTTCCTCGCACTGCAGCAGCAGGATGTCGGGACAGCCCAGCGCATCGGGCGGGCAGCTTTTTTCGAGCTTGCGCTCGATGTGGCGCACCGTGTCGTAGCCGAAGTAGCCCGCAAGGCCGCCGCAAAAGCGCGGCAGGCCGGGCCGCAGCGCCACCTTGAAACGCTTCTGGTACTCGGCGACGAAGTCCAACGGGTTGCCGGCGGCCGTCTCGACCACCTGGCCGTCCGTCACCACCTCGGTCTTCGCATCGGCGCCGAAGCCGGTGGCGCGAAGCAGCGTGCGGGCTGGCAGCCCGATGAAGCTGTAGCGCCCGAAGCGCTCGCCGCCGACCACCGATTCGAGCAGGAAGCTGTGCTTGCCGCCGCCTTGCGAATGGGCCAGCTTGAGATAAAGCGAAAGAGGCGTCTCGAGGTCGGCAAAGGCCTCGGCCATCAGCGGAATGCGGTTGTAGCCCTGTGCGCTGAGGCTCTTGAATTCAAGTTCGGTGATCACGGATCGTTCTCCAGTTGCCTCGCGGCGCTTCTCGGCCGGTGGCAAGGTCATTCACGGGTGGCCCGGAGTCTGCAGCGATCCGGTACCGCGGGCGCACGGCGTGCGCCGTGCAATCAAACAGTCAGCGATGTATGGCTACGCCAGGGCCAGGCTCCCCGGCTGCCTTGACCTGTTTGAATGATGTGATGAACGAACATGGAGCACGGAGTTTAGCCCACGAAAACGCCGCCGCGTGCAACGTACGGCTTCAGGGTTCCCCCGAGGGCCGGGAGTAAAACGAAAAGATACATTCGAACGATCGTTCGCAAATCCGAGGAGATCCGCTTGCCCGCTCTTTCGCTCCCACCCCTGCTCTCCCGCATTGCCGTGCTGGCCTGCGCCGCCGCTGCGCTCGGCGCATCGGCCGCACAGGTCGACGTTGCCGGCGTCAAGCTGAACGACACCCTCGAACTGCGCGGCAGCACCCTGCAGCTCAACGGCGCGGGGGTGCGCTACAAGGCCGTCTTCAAGGTGTACACGGCCGGCTTCTACGTGGAAAAGAAAGTCTCCACGCCGGAGGAGGCGCTGGCGGCACCCGGTCCCAAGCGCGTGTCCATCACGATGCTGCGCGACATCGAGGCCAACGAACTCGGCAAGCTCTTCACCAAGGGCGTGGAAGAAAACTCGCCCAAGAGCGAAATGGTCAACCTCATTCCCGGGCTGCTGCGCATGGGCCAGATGTTCGCCGACCAGAAGCAGCTCAAGACCGGCGACACCTTCACCATCGACTGGCTGCCCGGTACCGGCACGCTCGTCACGGTGCGCGGCGTGCCGCAGCCCGATCCCATCAAGGAGCAGGCGTTCTTCAACGCGCTGCTGCGCATCTGGCTCGGCCCCACGCCCGCCGACTGGAAACTCAAGGACGCGCTGCTCGGAAAGTAGCGCCCCGGCTCGTCCCGCTCAGGCCGCCGCGCGATCGAGTTCGGCCAGCGAATCCAGGAAACCGTCGGCATCGACGCCGCGCACCGGCTCGCCGTGGTTGTAGCCGTAGGTCACGAGCAGCACCGGGCAGCCGGCGGAACGTGCGGCCTTGGCGTCGTTGCTCGAGTCTCCGATCATCAGTGTGCGCGCGGGATCGGTGCCCAGCGCCTCGCAGGTCTTCAAAAGCGGCAGAGGGTCCGGCTTCTTGCGCGTGAAGGCATCGCCGCCGAACGCGAATTCGAAGAAGCCATCGAGCCCCTTCGCCGCGAGCAACGGCTTGGCGAACGAGGTGGGTTTGTTGGTGAGGCACGCCAAGCGGAGGCCGCGCGCGCGCAGCGCCTTCAGGCCGTCGACCACGCCGGGATACACCTGCGAGTGCTGTCCGTTGATGGCGAGGTAGTGATGCTGATAGCGCTCCCAGGCCCGGTCGAAAAGCGCTTGCGCCCGAGCGTGCAGCGCTTCCGCACCGCCGGGCGAGGCGGCGCCGCCGCCGCCTGACGCCATCACATGCGCGAGTGCCGAAAGAATCAGATGCTCCGAACCCTTGCCCACCATTTTTTCGACGGCGGCCGGCGGTACCGGCGGCAGCGAAAGGTCGGCGAGCATGTGGTTCAGCGACACCGCGAAGTCGCCGAGCGTATCGACCATGGTGCCATCGAGATCGACGATGGCGGCGTCGAAGCGGGTGAGGTCGAAATCGAGAGAGGTCAAGAACGGACGGCCGGAGTGAAACAACGAGGTTCATTTTGCCCCGCCCGGTCGACCCGCACGCCGCTAGGCGCAGGCGGCTTCTTTTACTTGCTGGCGCGCATCTGGTCGCGCAACTGCTTGATCTGGTCGTGGTTGCGTTGCGCACCGTCGGCTTGCTGCTGGATGATCGCGCGCACGTCGGCAGGCAAGTTCGCCTTCAGCGCCTTGCGATAACGCGCCACGGCAGCGTCTTCACCGCGCTCGCACTCCTCCAGCATGGAGAGTGCGCTGTCGGCGCCGACGGAACCCTTCACGTGCACCCAGCCGCGATGCATGGCACCGGTGACCGTGCCGCCGTCGTCCGGCGATCCGCCGAAGCGCCTCACGAGTTGGACCAGTTCCCCGGCCGCCCTGGCGCATTCCGCCGAGCGGTTCTGGAAGACTTGCTTGAGTTGCGGCGATTCGACTTCCTCGGCGCAGGCGCGGAAACCGTATTCACCGTCGCGCGTGTTCTCGAGCAGATCGTTCAGCACCTCGACCACGTCTTCGCTGGTCGCGGTGTCGGCGGTGTTCGTGTAGTTGGCCATGAATGACTCCTTCGTGTGCCTCGTGAAGAGGCGGGTTGAAAATTGCCGCGCATGCGTGCCCGACAGCGGCCGCATTGCGCAGGTCCCAAGACCAATGGTGTTCGCGCGGATCTGGATCCGTGTCGGCTTCGCCCGACGTCCGCTGTCAGCGTTCTTCGGGCGCGTCTTGCCGCTCCGGCTCACTCCTCCCGGAACGGCTTTTCAGCCCGCCCGGGCTGGCTGTAGGGCGAGCTGCCGTGGTTCCCGGTTTCGCCCACGCCGGCATCACCCGGCGTTGGCGGCTTGCGTTCCTCGGTGATTGCGGGGCCGTTGTTGGGCCCCACGGGATCGCCGTTCTCCGCGGGCGTTCTCGCTTCGCGCTTCATGCTTTTCTCGGCGGGTGTCGGCTTGCGGTACGCCGCCGAATTCGCCGCTCCGTCCGGCGCGGTGGGCCGGGCCGTGGTCGTGGATCTGGTCACGCTGTGTCCTTTCGAAAATTTCACCGTGCGCCGCAGCGGCGCAGCCGTGCGTAGGAAAGCGTCGCGTCTTCGGCGCAAGCGCACGGCAACGGGGCGGGCCATCGGGGATCGGGCGGGCAGGCACGCAACCGGCGCAAGGACGGTGTCCCTGCCTACACGCACGGCGTGGTGTTGCGCGAGAGAAAAGAGGCTTCAGTCTTCGAGGATTCAATTCATGGCCAATGACGTATCGCGCTCCGCGCCTCGCCCTTTGCGCACGTACGGTCTCGCTGCCGCATTGCTGCTCTCGGTGGCGGCTGCGGGCGCGCAGCCCACCGGCAACCCCAAGGGAACGCGTGCGCCCCCGATCAGCGATTCAGCCGAGCCGCAGGGCGCCCGCCCGGCAGAGCAGCCCCGCGGCGCCATCGACCAGGGCCCGCTGGGCTCGGACAAGGGGCCCGCCAGCGCGCGCACGCAAACTTCGCGTCCACCTTCGACCGCCACGCCCGGGGGCATTGCGCCTTCTCGCGACGGCGATCCTTCCAAGGAGCAGCGCGGCAGCGACAAGCGGCATGCGCGGCCCGCGCCCCAATAGATGAACAGCGAGCCTCCCATGACTTCCACCACCCAGATCGACGCACGCATCGCCGGCCCTGTCGAATTCCGCGCAGGTGACGGTCCGCAACTGAAGATTCCGGAGGGCAACTGCCAGATCCTGATGGCGGACGACAGCGTCGTCCTCACCTGGAGCGAGAACGGCCAATCGTTGACGGCGGCCATACCGAAGATCGAGTTCGACCGCTACATCGAGGACGGTGCGATCGTGCTGGGCCGGGGATGAGCACCCCCGCTCAATCGCGCACCCTGGCCGCCGTGTTGATCGCGCGTGCGTACGAAACGGCTTCTTCGTCGGTCATGGAGCCTTCCAGTTCCGCCAGTTCGAGCTGCTCGAAATCGTAGGAAATCCATTCGAACAGGTGGGACTTCGGCATGTCGTCGAGGGTCTCGCAATCGCTCCACGATTGCAGCCGCGTGGGAGCGCTTTCCAGCAGCATGCGCAGGTACAGCGCCCGCGAAACCTTGAGCTCGGCGATCTGACGCGGGTCGTCCAGTACGACGCGCAGCTGCGCCAGGGCCTGCTCGCAGTGCAGCACGCGGCGGTGGGCCTCGCCCAAGATCGCTTCTGACTCCTCGGAAGCATTCGCCCGTGCGTGCCAGGCGCGGGCGAACTCGCGCGCAATGCGGGCGTAGGCGAGCTGCTGGAGGCCCTGGAGCGCGCCATCGAGTTGGCGGTGCATGGTCATGACCCTCTCCGCATGTCCAACCCAACCGGCGTCAGGCGGCTCTGTCTTCGCCGTCTTCGTCGTCCTCCGGCTCGCCCGCCTCATCGGCCAGTTCGTCCGGCATGCCGGCATCCTCCGGGTCCCTGGACGCGGCCACGTCGGCCGCGCTGCCGGGAACAATGCCCACGCGGTCCGGCAAGATGTCCGCGTCGGGCTCTACCGGCGGCGCATCGGCCGATGCACGCTCGCCGGTGCCTTCGGCGTCGCTGCTGCTTTCATGCGCCACCGGAACGGCGCCTTCGGCGGCATCATCTTCGGGAATGGCGGAGCGCTCGCGCGAGGTGCGCACGTCGCTTCCGCTGTCGCTCGTGTCGCTGGGGCCAAGGCTGTCGACGTCCGTTCCCTTCGGTTCCGCCGGCGGATAGTCGCCTCCCAGGATGCTGCTCGTGGCCATGGCTTTCTTCACTTCATGAAAAACGTTGATGAATGAGGGGCCGCCCCCCGCACATTTCAGACTGGACAGCCGCGGCGCGCCTGCGCGTAGGAAATGCGCGCGTCCGGGGCGCAGTCATTCACGGAGATTGCTCATCCAGCGTGGGTACCCGGGTCCATCGAGGCTCGGAGGCCGGGCGACGGGAGATTGGCGCCTGCTCCTACGCGAGGGCCGGGCGGGGCAGGTAGCCTGCCTTTCTCGCTTTTCACCTGAAAGTCCATCCCATCCCATGAAGAACCTTCGCTACCTGATGATCGCCGGCGTCGTTGCGCTCGGTGCCTGCGCCAACACCTCGACGCCTCCTTCGACCGCTTCCGCCGAGAACCGGCCCGACCCGACCATCCTGCTGGTGCCGGTGCGCATCGAAGACCCCGCGCTGGCTTCAGGCTGCTGGGCCCAGTTCTATACCGGGCGCAACTTCCAGGGCGACATGCTCACGCTGGTGGGCCCCGCCGAAGTCCAGAGCATGGACCGGGGCACCGCCAAGCAGCTCAAGCGCGACATCGACAGCGTGAGCGTCGGTCCGCGCGCGACGCTGCAGGTGTATGAGCACGCGATGTTCAGGGACCGCACCGTCAACTTCCCCGCCAATAGCCGCGAAGGCGGCCTCATGCGCAAGCTGGGCTTTGGCGGAAGAATCGAGGCGATGAAGCTCAGCTGCTCCTGAGCGCGGCCGTTGCGGGCATTGAGGTCGTCACGCCCGGTTTAACAAGCCTCAGGCTTGCGCCTCGGTCAGCGCCTGCGCGGCCACCACCGCTTCGGTGCGGTTGCGCACATTGAGCGCGCGGAAGATTGCCGCCAGGTGGATCTTGACGGTGCCTTCGCTGATGCCCAGGCTGCGGCCGATGAGCTTGTTGGGCTTGCCTTGCGACAGCAGCTGCAGCACCTCGACCTGGCGCTCGGTGAGCACGCTGCGCAGATGCTCCAGCGTGGCCGACGATGCGCCCGCGGCGCGTGCGTCGCCGTTCTGCGTGGGCGCCACGCCGGCCACGATGCCGGGCGGCAGCGCCGTCAGCATCATCGGCGGTACATACACGCCGCCGGCCAGCACCAGCCGCACGGCCGACAGCATCACCTCGGGCGAATAGGCCTTGGGAATGAAGCCGAGCACGCCGCGTTCGAGCGCGCTGCGCATGATGGCCGGGTCTTCGTAGCCCGAGAGCACGATGACCGGCACGGCCGGATGGCGGCGGCGGATTTCGTCGATGTGCGCCTGGCCGTCGGCACCGGGCATGTTGAGATCGATCAGGGCCAGGTCGAGCTCGTCGTTGGCGGCGGCAAGCAATTCGTCGACGCTCATGGCCAGGACGAATTCAATGCCGGGCTCGAGCTCCGACAACTTGGCCTTGACCGCCTCGATGACGAGCCGGTGGTCGTCGGCGATCAGAATTTTCATGGCGTGTCCCAGTGTCCCAGCGGGCGTTGAATTCAGCGGAAGCCGACGATACCGGCGATTGCCCCACGCAGCAATACCGCATCTACCCACGAACGGCATAGACCCCAAGCGATATGGCGCCCGCCGCGCTGCGTTTGGAAGAATGAACGCCCACTCGAAGGAACCGGGGACATAGGCATGCGCCATTGCTGCAGACGCCGGTGCAAGGCATCCTTCACCACGCAAGCGCAGTGAGCGGGCCCGGTTCATGGCCCGCCTGCTCGACAGTTTTTCGGCCTTCGTCTCGTTCGGCCTTGCCCTGGATGCATCGATTGCTGCATCGGCAGCCGGCGGCCGCGCCACGCTTTCGCACGATGCTGCGCAGCAACAGGCCCGCCGCCTGCTCGACGCCGCGCGAGCCGCCGCCGGCGCGTCGGGCACGTCCGCGGGGCAAGTCGAATCCGCGGCCTTTGCCATGGTGGCCTGGATCGACGAAATCCTGGCGCGCCATCCCGGCGCCGGGACCGGCGCCGCGCCGCTCCAGGTGCAGCTCTTCAACTCGAACAACGCCGCCAGCGAGTTCTTCCATCACCTGTCGGCGCTGACCGCGCAGGACGACGAGGTGCGCGAGGTCTACTGGCACGCGCTGGTGCACGGCTTCAAGGGCCAGTACTACTTCGAGACCGGCGACCAGGGCGAGCTCGGCAAGCTGAAGGAGCTGCACAGCCGGCAATTGCGGCTCCAGCCGCTGACGCTCGGCAGCCTGGTGCAGGACCACATCACGCCGCAGCCCTACCGCGTGGCCGACCCGCCGGGACCCTACGATGCGCGGCGCCGCGACCGGGCGCTGCTGCGCGCCGCGGCTTCGCTCACGCTGCTGCTGCCGCTGCTCTATCTGCTGTGGTGGCAATGGCTCGCCGGTCCGCCCACCGACGAGCCGCCCCTGGCAGGGCGCATCGAGCAGCATCTGCAAAGCTATGCATGCGCCGACCTCGCCGCCACCGCCGGCAAGGACGGGAGCCTGCGCGTGAGCGGCTTCGTCTCGCTGCCCGCGGACCTGGACCGGGTCGAGCGCGAGGTGGCTGCGATACCCGGCGCAGGGTCGCCCACGTTCGATGTCGAACTGCGCGTATGGCCGCATTGCGAAGTCTTCGCCATCCTCAAGCCCTACCAGCTGCGCAACCACGAGAAGGCCCAGGGGCTGGCCGTCGATGTCCCCACCGCCATCAACGGCAGGCTGCGCGAAGGCGAGAACGTGCGCGTGCAGGTGTGGGCACCGGGCCACGACAGCCACCTGTGGATCGACTACTACACCGCCGACGGCTCCGTCATGCACCTCAACGCCGGCCAGGCGGCCACGCGGCTGCGCGCCGGCGAACGGCTCGAGCTGGGCCGCGACATTCCCTCCAGCTGGCTCGTGGGGCCGCCGTTCGGGCGCGTCCTGGTCACGGCGGTCTCGTCGCCCATGCCGCTCGCCGCACTCGCCGACCGGCCGCCCTTCGAGCTCGCGTCGGCCTATCTGCTGCGGCTGCGCGAAGCGCTCGCGGCCGGCAAGGGAAGCGAACGGCTGGTGGCCGACTTCGTGTTCCTGGAAACCGTCTCGCGCTGAACCGCGAAGAAGAACCGAGACGCCATCCCCATGACCGCCGTTCTTTCGCCCGTGCATCTCTTCTGGCTCCTGCTTGTGCTGTGCCTGGCGGGCTTCGCGCTGCTGTACGGCATGGTTCGCGATGCGGGCCGCGGTGCGCGCCGGCGCACGCTGCAGCGGCGCATCGACGCGCTCGGTCCCTGGGCCGCCGAAGCCGACGAAGCCGCCGTTCCGGCCATCAAGGAAGCCATGTCCCAGGCCCAGCAGGCCCGTCGCCAGTCGCCCCAGCAACGCGACGCGCCGGTGCCGTGGTTTCTCTTCGTGGGTGACGCGGCGGCCAACCTGCCGGGGCTGCTGGCGGCCGCTGGCGCCGAACGCCTTGCGCCGCAAGACAGCGAGCCCTTCGGCGAACCCTACTGGCGCTGGTGGCTGACGGGTTCGCTGACCGCCATCGAGCTCCATCCGGCCGCCGTGAGCGACAAGGCCAACGAGCCGCACACGCGCGGCCTCTGGCTCCAGTCGCTGCTGGCGCTGGCCGAACGGCGCGAGCGCTTGCCGCTCAACGGCATGGTGGTGTGCGTTGCAGCGGGCGATCTGCTGCGCACGGACACCGCACATATCAAGCCGCTGGCAGCCAGGATGCGCCGGCTGCTCGAAGAAGCCGGCGACACCTTGCGCCTGCAGTTGCCCGTCTACCTCGTCGTCACCGGGCTCGAACGATTGGCGGGCTATGCCACCCTGCGCGGCGCATTGCCGCCCGAGGTGCTGGCGCAAGCCGTCGGCCACCGCCTGGCCGAGCCGCTCGCCGCCAACGACACGGCCGCCGCACGGCTGGATGCCTTGTTCGACCCCATGGCGCAGCAGCTGCATGCGCTGCGCATGGCGCTGCTGCGAGAGCAGCCGAGCGCATCGGGCCGGCTCGCCATCCATGAGTTCGTCGAGGCAATGCGTGCGCTGCAACCCGCGCTCCACCAGGTGGCCGATGCCTTGTTCGAGAGCCATGGACGCGGTTCGCGTGGCCCGCGGTGGCGTGGCCTCTATTTCGCGG
This sequence comes from Variovorax paradoxus, assembly GCF_030815855.1. Taxonomy (NCBI): domain Bacteria; kingdom Pseudomonadati; phylum Pseudomonadota; class Betaproteobacteria; order Burkholderiales; family Comamonadaceae; genus Variovorax; species Variovorax paradoxus. The sequence continues at coordinate 4,736,590 of NZ_JAUSXG010000001.1, forward strand.
CCGCAGCCTCGGACGCAGCCGGCGGCGCATTCACGGCCGACCTGTTCGGGCGCTTCCTGCCTGCCGACCAGCCGCTCGCGCGGCCGGGCCGTCCACCGAACGCGAGCGCGCCGCCGCCATGAACAGGCTAGTTGCTCTCGACGCGGATCTGGCGGGCGCCGAAGGTCACCGTCATCGCCTGGGCCTTGCCGGTTTGCACCGGGCGCACTTCGCGCCAGCGCGCACGGTCCAGATCGCGGAACGCCGCCATCACGCCGATGGCCTTGGCATCGGGTGGCAGCGTGAGGTCGAGCTTGCGGGTCTCGCCGGGGCGCAGCAGCATTTCTTCGCGCTGCACGAGCTCTGCGCCCAGCGTGGCCTGGTCTTTCTCGAACAGCGAGAAGAAGTCCGCGCCTTCGAACGGGCCTGGCGACTTCAATGCATACACGCGCACCGTGAGCGGCGAAGCGCGGCCGCGCGCATCGGGATTGGCATCGGCACCCGCAACCAGCGTGACCGACACCGTCGTGACCACGGGCTTGGGTGCACAGCCTGCCAGCAGCACACCGGTCAACACCAGGCCCGAGGCCAGTGCAAGGCGCCGCGAGACCGCAGCAAGAGAGCGTCCATAGGACGAATGGCGTGTACCCAGCGTGCGCATGCTATTCCCTTCGTTGCATTGACCGGTTCGGCTGCATCTTTGATTATCACCAGCCAACTCGAACAGGCAACATGCTGACCAACGAACTTGTCGAAGCCCTGCTCACGCCCATCGGCGAGGCATCGCCGTGCGGCGACGATCTGGAGTACGACGCCGCCTTCACCGCACTGGCGGCGGCTTCGCAGCGCAAGGCCGAGCAGCAGTTCGGCGACACCGTCATTCCCGCGGTGGAACCGGAGTGGCGCGACGTGGCCGAACAGGCCGATGCCATCCTGCGCCGCAGCAAGGACGTGCGCGCCGCCGTTCTGCTGCTGCGCGCTGCCACGCGGCTGCAGGGCGTGCCCGGCTTCGTTGCGGGCCTTCAATTGCTGACAGGCCTCTTCGACCGCTTCTGGGACGGCATACATCCAACGCTCGATGCCGACGACGACAACGACCCGACCATGCGGCTCAATGCACTGGCACCGCTGTGGGACGAGAACATGGTGCTGCGCGACCTGTACGACGCGCAGGTGGGCGTGGCGCCCGGCGTGGGACAGATCCGCGTGCGCGACATCGCCATTGCGCACGGTGCGCTCAACGCCGTGGGCGGCGAAGCCGCCTATTCGATGTCGCAGGTCCAGGGCGGCCTCGAGGCGATGCAGGCGCACCAACCCGAGCGATTGCAGGCCGCCATGGAAGTGGCTGCGCTGGTCGACAAGCTGCAGGCGCTGCTGCTCGATCGCACCGGTCGCTCCGACGCCATCAACCTCGGCGTATTGCGCACCATCGGCCGCGTGCTCGCCAAGGCCTGCGGCGCCGCCTCCGGCGTGGCCGGGGCGGGAGAAACGGCGGCGGCGGACGAAGGCACGGCATTGCAGGCTGGCGGCGCCGGTGCGGCCCGCCCGGCGGCCCTGCGCGGTGAGATTCAGAGCCGCCAGGAAGCGCTGCAGATGCTCGACCGCGTGATCCGCTACCTGGAGCAAGCGGAGCCCGGCAATCCTGCGCCGCTCCTGATCGACCGCGCCAAGAAGCTCATCGGCGTGAGCTTCCTCGAGATCATGGCCAACCTCGCGCCCAACGCGATGGACACGATCGAAAACGTGACGGGCAAGCGCCCGTCCGAATAAGGCCTTTCCGTCCCTTTCAGTTCACAGAACCTCCCATTCATCCCCGCAAGGAGCATCGCCATGTCCAAGAGCAGTCAGAAATTCATCGCCCGCAACCGGGCGCCACGCGTGCAGATCGAATACGACGTGGAACTCTACGGTGCCGAGAAGAAGATCCAGCTGCCGTTCGTGATGGGCGTGCTGGCCGACCTGTCGGGCAAGCCGGCCGATCCGCTCGCCTCGGTGGCCGATCGCAAGTTCCTGGAGTTCGACGTCGACAACTTCGATTCGCGCATGAAGGCCATGAAGCCGCGCGCCGCCTTCGCGGTGGAGAACTCGCTGACCGGCGAAGGCGATCTGAAAGTCGAGCTCACTTTCGAGAACATGGAGGACTTCTCCCCGGCCGCCGTGGCCCGCAAAGTCGGTGCACTCAACAAGCTCCTCGAAGCGCGCACGCAGCTGTCGAACCTCGTGACCTACATGGACGGCAAGGGCGGCGCGGAAGAGCTGCTCGCCAAGGTGCTCGAGGACCCCGCGCTGCTGCAGACGCTGGCCGCCAGCAAGAAGCCCGACGACAGCGCGCCCGCCGCCTGATCCCTTTCGACAGACCCACCGGATTCCGAGGAGAAACACCATGGCCGACGCACTCGAACAACAGAGCGCACTGAAAGACGTTGCCTATGCGGGGAGCGACTTCTCGTCGCTGCTGCAAAAGGAATTCAAGCCGCGCAGCGACGAAGCCAAGAGCGCCGTCGAAGCCGCGGTGCTCACGCTCGCGCAGCAGGCGCTGAGCAACAGCACCGTGATCGGCAAGGACGTGACCAAGTCGATCCAGGCCATGATTGCCGCGATCGACGCCAAGCTCACCGAGCAGGTCAACAAGGTCATTCACCACCCCGAGTACCAGAAGCTCGAGAGCGCATGGCGCGGCCTGCACTACATGGTGAACAACACCGAGACCGACGAGAACCTCAAGATCCGCGTGATGGACATCTCCAAGCAGGAGTTGGCCAAGAACCTGAAGAAGTTCAAGGGCGCGGCATGGGACCAGAGCCCGATGTTCAAGAAGATCTACGAACAGGAGTACGGTCAGTTCGGCGGCGAGCCCTTCGGCGCCATCGTCGGCGACTACCACTTCGACCAGAGCCCGCCGGATGTGGAACTGCTCGGCGAGATGGCCAAGCTCGCCGCCTCCGCGCATGCGCCCTTTATCACCGGCGCCAGCCCGAACCTGATGCAGATGGAATCGTGGCAGGAACTCGCCAACCCGCGCGACCTGACCAAGATCTTTCTCACGCCCGAATACGCCGGCTGGCGCAGCCTGCGCGAGTCGGACGACTCCAAGTACCTGGGGCTGTGCATGCCGCGCTTCCTCGCGCGCACGCCCTATGGCGCCAACACCAATCCGGTGGAGGAGTTCGACTTCGAGGAAGACACCGCCGGAGCCGACCACAGCAAGTACGCCTGGGCGAATGCGGCCTATGCGATGGCGACCAACATCAACCGCTCGTACAAGCTCTACGGCTGGGGTTCGCGCATCCGCGGCATCGAGTCGGGCGGCGCGGTGGAGAACCTGCCGCTGCACACCTTCCCGAGCGACGACGGCGGCGTGGACCAGAAGTGCCCCACCGAAATCGCCATCAGCGACCGGCGCGAGGCCGAGCTCTCCAAGGCCGGGCTGCTGTCGATGATCCACCGCAAGAACTCCGACTTCGCGGCCTTCATCGGCGCGCAGTCGCTGAACAAGCCGGCGGAATACGACGACCCCGACGCCACGGCCAATGCCAACCTGGCGGCACGCCTGCCCTATCTCTTTGCCTGCAACCGCTTTGCGCACTACCTCAAGTGCATCGTGCGCGACAAGGTCGGCAGCTTCAAGGAGCGCGAGGACATGCAGCGCTGGCTCAACAAATGGATCATGAACTACGTCGACGGCGATCCGGCCAATTCGTCGGAGATCACGAAGTCGCAGAAGCCGCTGGCGGCTGCCGAGGTGGTGGTGGAAGAGGTCGAAGGCAACCCGGGCTACTACACCTCCAAGTTCTTCCTGCGCCCGCACTACCAGCTCGAAGGTCTCACGGTCTCGCTGCGGCTGGTCTCCAAGCTGCCGACGGCCAAGGGCGCCGGCTGAAAAGTCCTTCGGTTTTTCTTGAAATTCCCGGTTCCGTTTCGTTCTCTCAGTAGCTGCCGCGCATCGCTCCCAAAGGCAACTTGCCGGCAGCCCTTGTCTTCATCTCGATCATCAACCGCCCGAGCGCAAATCGGGCTCCAAGGAGTAGGAACATGTCTTCTGACTTTCACATCAAGCTCGACGGCGTCAAGGGCGAGTCGTCCCACAAGGACCACAAGGACGAGATCGAGATCTCGTCGTGGACCTGGAACGTGAGCAACGCGTCGGGCGCGGGCTCCGGCGGCGGTTCGGGCAAGGGCAAGGCCACGCCGGGCGAGTTCCACTTCACGCACACCTACGACAAGGCCTCCCCGGTGCTGGCCAAGAATTGCGTGAGCGGCAAGCACTTCAAGGACATGATCCTGACCTGCCGCAAGGCGGGCGAAGGCCAGCAGGAGTACCTCAAGGTCACGCTCAAGGAAGTCTTCGTCTCGCTGGTGGGCCCCGGCGGCGCCCAGGGCGGCGACGTGCAGGAACAGGTGTCCTGCTCGTTCAAGGACATCGAGTTCGCCTACAAGGCCCAGGACGACAAGGGCGCGGGCGGCGGCGAAGTCAAGTTCGGCTGGAACGTCGCAACCACCGAAACCCGCTGACGGACGACGGACCCGCAGGGCACGGCATCGGGCGCGCCAGTGCCCGATGCGGTTTCCACGCGTCCTCACCGGAGCAATCCAATGGCATTCAGCACCCCACTCATCGGCCGCAGCGGCGCGCTGCTCACCGCCTACAACATCGACTGGTCGGCCGGCCGGATCGGTTCCAACACACGTGAAGACGTGATGCTGGTGCAGGCGCTGTTCAAGATCTTCTACTACGAGATGCTCGGCTTCAACCACGACCTGGACCCGCCCCCGGGCCAGACCGAGGCGATCACCGTGGACGGCTACTACGGGCCGGTCACGCAGAAGCACATCACGCACTTCCAGACGCAGTCGATCGCACTCGGATACAAGGTCCTGCCGGACGGCATCTTCGATCCGTTCCGGGAGCCCGGCGATTCGAGCACGATCAGCAAGAGCCGCTATGCGCTCGACCTGCTCAACAACGGCTGCGCCAACTTCTGCAAGGAGCAGGGCGTCGACAACTACACCAACCTGCCCAACCGCGAGGACATGCCGGCGCTGCTGCGCAACGCGTTGAAGCGAGTCAAGAAGACGGCCAGCAAGTACGCCTCCGGGGGCGCTGCGAGGGTTCCCGTCACGGGCGGCATCTGAGCTTCCTTCTGCTGCCGTTCTGGCGGCGACCGGGGCCTGAAGCGTCCGTCGCCTGGACGGCGCTTCAGGCCCCGGTCTTTTGTTTGAACCCGATCACGAGTCCGTCGGCGCAACGGTTTCTGGCAGCAGCCGCGTCACGTCGTCGTCCTCGTCCCCGATCACCCACAGCGTGAGTGCCGTGTAGTTGTCGTGGCCCTGCTTGGCGTTGGCCCTCACCTTCGCGTCGATCAGCTCTGTCCACTGGCTGGGGGTGCGCGAGGCATGCAGCGTATCGATCAGGCACTCGTCGCCCAGCGGCTCCCAGACGCCGTCGCTGCACAGCAGCAGCACGTCGCCGGGCAACAGGCGCATGCGGTCGGACACCGCGATGTCCGGCGCCTCTTCGATCGAACCGAGCGCGGACAGCAGCATGTTGCGCTGCGGATGCAGGCGCGCGCCCTCTTCGTCGAGCATGCCGCCGGCCACCATCTGCTGCACGAGGCTGTGGTCGGTGGTTCGCGCCACGATGGCTCCGCCGCGAAACAGGTAGGCCCGGCTGTCGCCGCTGTGCACCCAGGCCAGCGCCTCGCTCTCGAGGTCGATGGCCGCGAACACGATGGTCGAGCGCATGCCCGCGAGCTTGCCCCCCTCCGCCTGGCGCGCCACCACGTCGCGGTTGGCCTGCTCGACCAGCGCGCGCAGGCTCGCTTCGTCCAGGCTAGGCGCAGCCGAGAAGCCGCCCAGCGCGCTGCTGCGCACGATGGCCGCCGCCACGTCGCCGCCGCCGTGCCCGCCGGCGCCATCGGCCACCAGGCAGGCAACATAGCGCTCGTCATGCCAGTGGCCGTGCACGTCCTCGTTGTAGCTGCGGCCGCCCTGTCTGGACAGCGTGACGATTTCGATTTCCAAGCGGATGCCTCGCGTTTGCTGATGCTGTTGTCGTTGTGCTTGAGAACGACGTTCAGGCGTCGGACTTCAGGCGCGCCATCTGTTCTTCGTAGGCCTCGAGAAAGGCCTTGCCGAAGAGGTTGTGGAAATCGTCTTCCGCCTCGCTCGCGATGCCGCCATAGAGCGCCACGAACTGGTCCCATAGCTTGGCCTTGCGATTGGCACTGAAGAGCGCATCGAGCGCCGACTTCGCACTGATCTTCTTCTCGAGCTCGTCGGGCTCGAAGCGCCCAATGACATGCGCCAGCGCCGCACGCATGCCCACCATCACGCCGAACTGGTGCGCACGCAGGTCGTTGAAGGCATCGCGCATGGCGGCTTCGGGCGGCATGAAACCGCGGACACCGGGGCCCAGCAGGTGGGCCAGCGCGACATCGGCGGTGGGCGAGAACTTGAGCGGGTTGTTGGCCTGCGACGCGATCATCGTGACCTCGGCGCGCACCTCGCGCTTGAACTCCTGGCGCGTGAGCAGCAGCTGCAGCGTGCCCTCGGTGGCGCTGCGAAGGATGGTGCCAATGCGCTCCATGAGGCCCGGCGTGAGCATCTCGGGCGCCTGGTGCGTGCTGCCGAGGCCCCGCAGAAAGGCGGCAAGCAGTTCGTCGTCGGAGGCGGTGCGCTGCAATGCGGGCGCCGCCCTGGCGACCGGCGCTTGCGCAATCTGCGGCTGGGGCCGCGCCAAGGGCGGCGGAGGCGGCGCCAGCAGCCCGGGCGGTTCACTCGATCCGCCGAGAGACACCTCCGGCCCGCTGATGCGGATCGGCTGGCCTGTGATGTCGTCGAACTGCGGCAGCAGCTGCGGCCGTGGCACGTCGATCGCCCGCGGCGGGTTGAAGCCGAACTGATCGATGGGCAAATGGTCGGCGCGCGGTACCGGCGTGGCCGGCGCGGCGCGCTGCAGCGCCGCCATCGGATCGGCATCGGACGCCGTGTTGGGCTGCAGCAGCGGGTCCGCCAGCGGAGAAAGCGCGAGCGGATCGCCGCCAATGCCACCCCCACCGCCCATGCCGCCGAACAGCTCGTCGATGCCCGCCGCCTTGCCGTGCGCGGGCGGCGCGCCCAGGTCGGAAAAATCGTCGAGTGCGCCGAGGCCGGCGGCAGGCGCCGACGAAGGCGCAGCTCCCAGCAGATTGGCGAACGGATCGATCTGCGCAGCCTGGGCATTGCGCGATCCGTTCTGCATCGGATCGGCAAACAACAACGAATCGGCGGGCTCCGCAGCAGCGGGCGGCGATCCCCTGGCGGCGGCGACCGGTGCCGGCGGCGGCGGCGGCGCAAGGCCCGCCAGCAAGTCGGCAAACGGATCGTCGCTCGATGATGCCGCCGCCGCCGATGCGGCCATGGGCGCTTTCATGACCGTGTTGGGCACGGCCAGCGAAGGAGCAGCCGCGCCGGCCACCGCGCGCACACGAAGCTCGAAGCTGCCCACCACGAGTTGTGTGCCGTCGGTGAGCGGGGCTTCCTTGCCCGATCCGAGCGGCACGCCGTTGCACTGCATCGGATTGCTGCCCCGGTCGATCACGAAATACCGGCCGTCGCGGCACAGCACCTGCGCATGCACGCGCGACACCGTGCGGTCCGGGTCGTCGAGCACCAGCGTATTGGTGTCCGCACGTCCGATGGTGCCCCCGTTGGGGCCGAAATCGGCGGCAATGGCCTGCCCCGCCGGGGCGTCTTGCCGGGTGATGACAGCGATATGAATCATGAATCGGCCCCCGGGGCTGCGCCCGAACATGGCCCGCGCATACACGAGCCCAAAAACTCAGAAGGAGTATTCATTCCGGGGGGCTGCTTGGCAATCTCGCCTTAAGAGGTATGCCTTCGTTGCAGCGGCGTTTCACGCCACGCTGTCGAGCCAGCGCCGCTGCCGCCAAGCGGGCGCGCTGGTGGCGAACAACGGCGCGCGCGGATCCAGCAGGCACAGGTGCAGCGCGGCCGCCACGCGCTGCCGCTGGAAACCCTCGCGCAGCACGTTCGTGCAGCCCTCGAGGGAGACCGGCTGCCCCATGAAGAGCCGCACCCCGGGTGCGAAGCGCGCGCCATTCTTCGCCCACCATGCGCGAATCTTGTCGATGTCCGGCCAGGGCAGGGCAATGTCTTCGGGGAGCTCGACGTTCTCGTCGTCGGGGTCGTCGGTCGGGCCGTCTTCGAAACCGTCGGGCGGCATCGTTTCCATCTGCTCCAGGTTGAAATCCACGCCGGTGATGGTGACGAACGCCTCGGCCGCAATGCGCGCCGTGGCCGGCTGCGCCATTTGCTCGATGAGCCAGGGCACGTAGCGAGCGTCGCCGATGAACCCCGAACCGATGATGCGCAGGCGCTGCACCTCGGGCAGTCCGCCGCTATCGAGCAGGAGCGCGTGGCCTGGCACGACCTCGACCGCCTGCAGCGCCAGCTGGAAGGCGCGCGGCTGGCGCGGCCCGCTCTTCATCGCGAAAGCCGCGAGCGCATCGAGCGCCTGTGCCCGGTCGCCGAGCAGCACTGCCGCCCATGCGGCCCAGAAACGCAACTCGGGCTTGGCCTCGCCGAGCAGCGACTGCACCTGCGGCAACAGGTCGGTACGGCCCAGCTCGCCGGCCGCGCGCAGCGCGCGGATGCGCACGCTGTCGGGCGCATCCGCGAGCAGTTGCCCGAGCAATGTCCCCGGATCGCGCCGATGCAGCGCACAGGCCGCGACGCCAAGCTTTCGCCGCAGCGGCGAGGCGTCCTCGAGCAGAGTCTTCACGCGCCCGCCGAGACGATCCGGCTCCGTCCAGCCGATGGCGGAGATCAAGCCGGACACAACCTCGGGCAGGTCCTTGGCGCGCTCGACCAGGTCGTCGAAGCGGCCATCGACTGCTTCGATGGCGAGCACTGCGGCGACGAAGAAGTCTTCGGGGCCTTCGTTGTCCGTTAGTGCGAGTGCATGCCGCCAGCCTTCATCGCCGGCGACGCGCAGGCCGTCGATGTGGGCGGCTAGCCGTTCGTCGAGGTCGGCGAATTGCTGGGGCGAGTAGTTGGGCGCGTGGACCGCGCTGGCGCGCTGGAGCCAGAGGAAGGAGGCTTCGTCGGCGTGTTCGGCGACAACGGGAAGCAGCGTGTCGGATTCCATGGGACAGGCCCCTACTCGAAATGCAACCGCACGATGGGCAGCTTCTCGTGCCAGGCGCAGCAGAGGTTGACGATAAGGTCCCACGCCTCGGCGTCCGCGTTGTCCCAGATCCATTCGTGATAGTGGATCGTGCGCGGATCGTTGAACATGGCCTGCGCGCCGCTGACTTCCACCGCCTCGTCGGGATCGTTCGGATACGCAAGCGTCAACGCGTCCCACAGCGCAAGGGTTTCGAGCAGGCCCTGCTGGAGTTCGGACTGCACCGGCTGTGCGAATTCGATCTCGACCAACAAAGCGTCATTGCCCCCCATGTCCTCGGGAAACTCGACTTCGAAAGGCGGCTCTTTCGGCGCGGCCGGACGCACGCCCCTCTCGCTCAGCAAGTCGAACTCGCGTTGGCCCAGCACGGCACGCGCCGCGTGGAAAAGAACGTCGTGTTGACGGCAATCCGCCAGCATGCCGCCCAGCACATCCAGGGCCGCGACAGGAAGATCCTCGACTTGCAGCCGCGCCTGCACCGACGTGCCGGCGGCGCGAAGCTCGACCGGCGCCGAGGGAAGCCGGTTCCCTGGAAAGAAGAACCCCGCGTCGACCGCGTCAAGAAAGACGCGAATGCGCCGCTCCACGAGCGCGACCACTCCCTCGGGGCCGTGCTCCAGCGTGGCCTGAAGCAGAACCGGGCCGCTGTAGCGCTCAGACGAAGAAGCGTCGAAGCCAGTCATGCGCCGCCTCCTCGGACATGCCTTTGATGAATATCTGGTCCAGCGCCTCGTCGGACGCCAGCACCTGCGCGATCAGCTTGCCCACGGCGCCATAGATCGGCACGGTCTCTTGCCGATTCACGTCACCGATCTGCGGCCCATCGCCGGCGCGCAAGATCACGCCGGCCTTGCCGAGCGCAAGCGCGGACACCCCCACGGGCGCACTTCGCTCAAGGGCTGCCAGACCGCCCAGCACCGCCGCCGCTTCGGCCCCGAGGAAGGTCAACCAATTGACGGCCGCGACACCATGCACTGCCCCGTTCGACATGCGCAAAGCGTCGCCGTAGCTGAGGCCCGGATACCGCAGCATCAGCGGGACCGACCATTGGAGAACGTCCCGATCCACCAACGAATCCGCGTCCTCCCAGAGCAAAGAGTAGCCGGCATATCCACTGCTGAGCGGGAATTCTGCGAGCGCATCCCGGGCCAGTGCGATCACCTCATCGGGTTGGTCGCCCCACTCGACGGGCAGTGCCATCCGCAGCACAAAGCGCGGCGGATCCAAAGGCCCCGCCAACGACATCCGTATCGCGGGCGACCGGATCAGGCCGGCTTTCTTGCCCGAATGCGCCCGGTAGCTCAGTAGTTTGGTTGCGAGTATGTCCGGGTCCGAGAACCAATGATTCGGTCCCTCGATCGCCTTGGCATCGCTGACGCGAAAGCGCTTCATGTCGCCAGTGCGATAGAAACGCTGCTGATTGCCAAAGGCGTCCATGTACGCGCGCAGAAATCGCGCCAGGCCCGCTCCAGTGTTCTCGGGCAGCCCGTAGGCAAATGCGACGATCTCGATGCAGGGCGTCGCCACGCTCTCGCCATCGTCCGTCAGGGTGAACAGGGACTCATCCATATATTTTTCCTTCAGGTACACAGGCAGTCGGCCCCTTTGGCGTCCTTTGCCCCTTTTTTCCTGACCTTCATCTCCGTCAGCTTCTTGTCCGTGGCCGGGTTGGTTTTTCGCAGCATGTCCTGATTGTCCGTAGGCGAGTCATTGGGAAACTTCACCTCGACGATACGGTCTACGTCGGCAAGCGTCAGCGCTTTTTTTCCAACGGCTTTCGCCGCATCGACCAGCAGGATGTCCCACCTGGCATATCCCAAGCCACTGTTGACATCCATGCCATGTTTGCCAATGAGTTTCCCACTCTTCAAATCCTGCGAAACCTCCGTGAGCAGGCCTGGTTTGCTGCCACGCGGCTTGGGATCGACGATGTTGCGCATGCGGCGCTGGTATTGGTCGGTCGACGCCTTCCCTGGCGGTAGTTTGGCGTCAGCCGCCTCCTTGTCTTTCAGGGCCTGGCACGCGGCTTCGCACAGCTCTTTCGCCATGGCGTCCCCCAAGGCGTCGATCAGCGGCTGCTGCGCCTCCCCGCCCAGATTGGCCGCGTTCTCCGAGTTATGGAACATCTTGTCCGTGAGCCGGGCCGCGCTCTTCCCGTCCATCTTCACGTCGAAGGAGTAAAGGATCCAGGTGGCCTCCTTCATGAAGGTGCTGGACTTCACACCTCCCGCCACACCTGCGTTGTCGCCGTTGGAGATGGCGAACTTCGAACCCTTGTTCGCGGCCATCGCCTTGTCGCCCTTGACGGTGCTGGTGCCGCTCGACAGCGTGATCGAGTTGGCGATGTTCGGATAGGGGACCGGCACGGGCCCACCGGGGCTCGGCGTCTTGCACACGTCGGGAATGGTCGCCGTGCTGATGCCGATGCTGAACTTGTGGACCAACGTGAGACTGGTGCCGTTGACCCTGATGGTGACTGGCACGGCTCAGCCTCCCATCGATTCAGCGCAGCGCACCAGCACCGCCCCGCGTTCGCCCGACTCGGAACTGCCCCACGCCATCGACAGCGGCCCCTTGGCGTAGCGCTTGCGACTTGCGATGACCGCCAGCGCGACATGCAGCAGCGAGCCTGCCGCACCCACGTCGCCCCAGCAGTCGGCGGGCGCGACAAAGTCCGACGCTGCACGAAAGTGCTCCCCAGTGCGCAGCGTGGCAAAGCCGAACTCGTCGGCGCGGTAGGGCTCGCCGTTGAGATCGCAGAACACGTTGTGCACCTGCTCGCCAGGCGCAAGGACCTTCAAGGCCGCGCGGAAAGCCTGGGTCAGGCCCTCGCCCACGCACACCTCGTCGGTCTTGATGAGCCTGGACTCCATGCCGATGCCGACCGACACCAGTTCACCCAGCGGCGCCATGCCGCACAGCTGCGCCAAACGGGGCGTGCCGAATAGCACCGCGCCGGCGGCCTCGCCGGGGATGAAGCCCCAGGCATTGTTGAGCGGGCCGCCGCCGTGGAGTTGATCGCAGGCTTCGACCCATTCGAGCGTCTCGGGTGCGAGGTACGAATCGGTGCCCGCCACCACGCACGCATCGAAGGCATCACGCGCGCAACCAACCTCGGCGGCGGCCACGGCCATGTGGCCCGCTGCGTGGCCCGCTTCGAAGCGCGCGATGCGGACGAATCGGTCCCCCATGCGCTCCCGGATGGCCAGCAGCAGGTCATCGGCCAAGGCATCAGGCTGCCCGGGGCGCGGCGGCGGCAGCGCCAGTGCAAGGCCAATGCGCGGCGACACGTTTCCGCCAAGCTCCGCCAACGGTGCCAACGCCTCCTCGATGGCCGGCAGCAGCAGCGCGCTCAGGCGCTCGGCACCGTCGAGACCCACGTCGAGCCAGGGTGCCCGTGCAATACGCATCGGCTCGCCGGCCGTGTCGACCATGTACGGATGCTCGGAGAAGCCGCACACGCCAGCCCGCGCCGCCGCGGCGCTGGCCCACACGTTGCGTCCTATTGGCGTGCTGGCGCCGAGCCCGAGGATCTGCAATGCGTTGCCGGCCATGCTCAGGCCTCCACCGCCTGCTCGGACGCGGTCTCGCCCAAGCGCAGCAGCCGTTTCTCGACAATGCGCGTCTTCAGCAGCTTGTGAACCTTGGGATGGCAGGGCAGCGCGCTGTGCCAGACCAGCGAAACACGCATCGCTGCCGGCTCGAGGATCACCGTGTGCAACTGCGGTCGCTCATGCAGCACCTGCGTGCCGTCGGAGAAAAAGGTTTCGAGGCCCAGCAGCACGCGCGGCAGCGTGAATCGGATCTCGGGCTGCGGCGCCAGATGCACCATCAACACCGGCTCGTCGCCCACGAGAAACTGCGGCGTCTGCTGATCCACAGGCGCGCACTGGTAGTGCCGTTCATCAAAGTCCACCGGCAGCAACGGCAACCGATCCCGCTGCCACGCCTCGTCGTACGTCCCAGCAAACCCCACGCGCGGCTGCCAGTGGTTGCACAGCGGCCCGAAGCCTGCAGGCTCAGGCCGGTCGCTCGGCGTCCGCACGCACTGTTCCGGATACTCGATGTTCGGCAGCCGCAGGCCCTCTGCATGCGCAGCCTCCGTCACAAAGCCGGTGCCCACGGGATTGCGCACATCGAACTGCGGCAGTGGCGCATCGCGCGTCCACGGATCGACACCGCCGTATGCGCGCTCCCACACCAGCGGCATGGCGGTGAAGGGCTCTGGCTCCGACGGCGCGCCGCCGAGCCACACGCGGTCGCCGGTCACCCGCAGCCGCTTGGCGATGGGGCCGACGCGCAGGCCCAGGTCGAGCTGCGTCACGGGTACGCCGCCGGGCGCATGCGCGTGGCCGATCAGAAGCACGTCGGTGGTCAGCTTGGTGCGCACCAGGTCCATCTCGTAGCGCAGGCTCGGCCGGGGCGCGGCCTCGTCGACGAAGACGGGCGCCTGCGCGACAGGCGGCTGTTCGGCCGCGACGCTGGTCTCGCCATCGGGCGAAATGTCGAAGCTGCACTTCACCGCGACCAGCCAGATCTCCGCACCGTCGCGGTCGCGCACCCAGGTGCGTTCGGCGGCATAGGGCGTGCGGTTGTCGAGCTGCCACATGGCGTGTGCCTGGTCAGTTGATGCCCACGTAGGCACCCTTCACCCGGTTGGCGCCGCGCGAGCGCGAGAGCACGTAGTTGCCGTTGATCAGCACCTTGCCCGCGCGCGTGAGCACGATGCTGGCGTCGCCGCAGCGCAGCTCGATGCGCTCGCGGGCCTGCAGCAGCACGCGCTCGCCGTCGACGCTGGCTTCCATACGCACAGCTTCGGCCGCCGGCAGTACCTTGGCATGTGGCGGCTGCAGGCGCCCGACGATGACGGGGTGCCGCGCCTCGCCCTTCTCGAAGGCCACGACCACGGCCGCGCCGGCATCGCCGGGCGCGAGCCCGACAGTCGATAGCGCCTGCACCGGCGCCATGCCTTCGCCCAGCGTGACGAGAAAGCGCCCCTCCGCATCGAAGCCGGCAAAGGCGGCCACCGCCACGCCCTGGCCCGACAGCTTCGACCAGGCGGCCACGCTGCGCAGCACGCTGCGCGCGCTCTGGAGATCGGTGTGGTCTTCCACGGCTCAGTCCTCCCCCAGGTTGGAGCCCTTGATCTTGATCGAGCCGCCGGCCTTGAACGATGCGGTGCCGTCGGCTTTGATGGTGATCTTGGCGCCCTTGATGGTGATGCCGCTGGCGTTCATGACGATCTTGCTGCCGCCCGCCTTGAGCATGATGGTGGGCGCCTCGACCATGCAGATGGCGCCCGCCTTGATCTTGATCGGCCCCTTCGATGTCTCGGAGATCACCGCGGCCGACAGCTTGTGCGGCCCGCCCACGGTGATGGACTGCAGCGCCCCCACGCTCACCTTCTGCAGGCCGCCCACGCTCACGATCTGCGCGCCGCCCACCGTGATGGCCTGCACGCCGCCCACGTTGATGGCCTCGCCTGCGCCTACGCTGTGCATGCGCCCCGCCCCTACCGTGTGCGCCTCGGCCACCGAGATGGTGGTGGTCTGCATCCCGTTCACGGTATGGCTGCGTCCGCCGTTGATGGTGACGGTTTCGCCGCCGTTCACGGTTTCGGTCCGGTGGCCGCCGATGGTGATGGTTTCGGTGCCGCCCACCTTTTCTTCGCGGTTCGATCCGATTGAAATGCTCTGGTTGGCGCCGATGCTCTGCTTCTGGTTGCTGCCCACCGTTTCCGTGTCGTCAACGTCGACCGCATCGGTGCGGTTGTTGTGCACGGTGGTGGTCTGATCGTGCTCCACCGTGGTGTTCATGTCGTACTGGCCGTGGATGGTCACCTTCTCCTTGCCCGCGGTGTCGTCCATCGACAGCTCGTTGTAGCCCTTGCCCTTGTGCGTGTTCGACTTGATGCCGCTCACCACGGCGCCGGCCGGCAGGCCGAAGGGCGCCATCGATTCGCCGTTGTAGAAGCGGCCGACGATGATGGGCTGGTCGGGGTCGCCGTCCAGAAAGTCGACGACCACTTCCTGGCCGATGCGCGGAATGCTGACGGCGCCCCAGCCCTTGCCCGCCCACGGGTGCGACACGCGCACCCAGCACGAACTGTTCTCGTCGTTCTTGCCGTAGCGGTCCCAGTGGAACTGCACCTTCACGCGGCCGTGCTCCTCGGTCCAGATCTGCTCGCCGCTGCGGCCCGTGACGATGGCACTCTGGGGACCGGGCATGGTGACGCGCGGCGTCAGGCGTGGCGGACGCCACGGGGTGTTCAGCGGAACCACCGTGAGCAGAAAGCTGCTGCTCGCGCGCTGGCCGCTGCGCAATGCCGGTGTCTCGGCAATCAGGTCGCCCACCAGTTCGCCCAGCCCGGTGTTCACAGGGTCGTCAGCCAGTGCCTCATGCAGCACGGCGTCGATCGGGCGCGGATTCTCGGCAATGTCCGCGCCTTCGTAGCCCGGGTGGCTTGCAACGAAGGTGCAGGCCGCAATCAGGTAGTCGCCGTCGTGCTTGCCTTCGGGGTCGCCCTTGAATGCAAAGCTGCGCCCGGCGGTCACGTCGGGCCAGCCGGTCAACGCCCAGTGGCGTTGCCGCCGGCCGATCAGCTCGTCGAGCCGCAACTGCGCCAGGTTGTCGGTGTCGTCGCCCGAGGCATAGCCGCCCGGAAACTCGAACACCTCCAGGTCCGAAAGCTCGTGCGTGTCGGGGTCGCCCTTGTCCGCAAACAGCTGCTTGCTGATGACCTTGAAGTCCCGGTCGCGCGATGCGAACTTGCCCGATTCGAACTGCCGCGAGCTGATCCACCGCGTGATCTCGTTGGCGCGCCCTTCCGATGCGTCGCGCTCCACATGGTGCAGCGTATCGGCGGCGGGCAGCTTCTCGTGAGCCAGCGTGCTGGTGTCCGACAGGTGCAGCGTGCCGGGCGCGTCGTGCGCGTCGAACCAGTAATAGATGCCCTCTTCTTCCAGAAGGCGCGACAGGAACTGGTAGTCGCTCTCCCGGTATTGCACGCAGTAGCCGTGCGGTGCATGGGGGCCGACCACGCCGGCCGACTTGATCTTCTTCAGGCTCCCGACGGGGCTGTCGTCCAGCACGGCGTCGATCACATCCAGCACCGGCTTGTTCTGCAGGATTCGCGCATTGACGCGCTTGCTCAGCAGCCAGAACCACGAGCGCAGGCTGATGCGGTATTCGATGAAACGCCCGCTGCGCCCGGCGCGCGTGAAGCGCACGGCATGGCCGTGGCAATGCCGCTTGTGCGTGCCGCCATCGGCATCTTCGAACTCGATCGCCACATCGAAAGAACGGCCCAGCACGTCCGCGGGCTCGATGCTTTCGTTGTCGGTCAGCACGGTGAGTTCATAGGTCGAGGGGCGCGCCAGGACCTCATGGCCCACGATGCGCCAGAACATGAGCTTGTCGACGACGGGCGAGTCGCCCTGGATGCTGAACGTGTGCTCGGTCATGCTTCCCATCCTCTTTCTACGTTCCCCCTCCCGAAACTCCGCGCCGTGGTTCCGGCGGGCCGCCGCCTACGGCGACAGCAGCAGCACCAGCGCCTGGCTCGGCACGAGCCGCACTCCGGGGCAGTTGGTGCTGTTTTGCAGCGACACGCTGGTCATGCGCGTGGCCGGCATGCCGTTGAGCAGCACGGTGAACGCGCCGGTCACATGCCGCGACGGCCCCATGACGGTGCCCGACGCCACGCCCATGTTCACGCCCGAGTTGTCGCCGTTGGTCATGGGAATGGTGGTTCCCAGGTTGTGCGCGGGCATGCACATGAAAAGGATCGTCGGGCAGTTCGGAATGGCCATCGGCCCCATGGCGATGTTGGGGTATGGAATGGGCACCGGCCCCGCAGGCGTGGGCGTCAGGCACACGTCGGGAAAGCCCATGTCGGTGCCCATCATCTGGCAGTTGGCGAACATGGGGGCCCCTAGCCGAAGTGAATCTGCGCGCCCCGCGCCTTGACCAGCTGCTCGCCCTCGACGAGCGTGTGCTCGCCATGGATCTGCAACAGCTGGCGCGCCTGCAGCTCCATGTGCCCGGCCAGGGTGCGGTCCAGTCCGTCGGTGCTGCGCATGTATTGCTTGCTGTGGTGATGAACCCGGTCGAACAGCGTCGACAGCGCGGCCCCGATTGCCTTGATCGTGCCGCCCACCAGGTTCAGGCGCTCGCCCATGACGTCGGCCTGCTCGCAACTCAGGCGCACCTGGGGCGCGGCCATGTGCAGCAGCTCCTGCGCGTTGGCGCTGATGGTGGGCGCGTTCAGTTCGAGCCGGCCCTGGCTTTGCAGCACCACGTCCTGCGCGCCGCTGCGCTCGAGCACCGCCATCACCCAGCATTGGCGTCGGTCGTCCAGCAGGGCCGCGACGATGTCGCCCGCCTGGACCGCCACCAGGCAGCTGAAGGCCTGGCACGCGCTGATCTCGTGCACGCCCTCGCCGTCGAGGCGCAGGCGCAGCCCTTGCGCGGACCCGGGGTCTGAAAGCGCAGTGGCACGATGCCAGCCGGCTTGCGCCGGTGCCGGCGCGTCGGCTTGCTTGTTCGGCTTGTGAAGTGCCTTGGTGCGGCGCTCGGTAACAGTGGCGGTCATGATGGCCTCATGGATGAATGGCGTTTTCGCGCGGTGCTTCAGGCGACTGCCCACTGCTCCGCGCGTGCCAGATCGGGGTCCGTGCCTAGGGCGCGGCTTCTGTCGGTGGCTTGCACGTCCTGCAGCTGCGCGCGATGGAAGATGGCGCGGAAGAGTTCGGCCTCGCGCAGGTCGGCGCCCTGCAGGTCGGCATGCCGGAAATCGGCATAGGTGCAATCGGCGCCCGCGAACACTGCGCGTGCCAGCTTGGCCTGCGCGAAATGACACTGGTGCAGTTGCGCGGCGCCGAAGTGGGCACCCGGCAACGCGGCCTCGGTGAAAAGCGCCTGGCGCAATTGCGCCTTGGTGAAGCGCGCCCCCTCGCCCTTGGTGGCGCAGAAAATGGCTTGCGGCGCCTGTGAGCTGCTGAAGTCGCAGCCGTTCAAGGTGCTGCCCTGGAAGTTGCATTGCCGCAGCTTTGCGCCTGTAAAACTGCTGCCGCTCAGGTCTGCATCGGCAAATTGGCACGATTCGTAGTTGCCGCCATCGAAGCGCATGTTCTGCAGGCTCAATTTCGAGAACACCACGCGGGTCATCGGCGCGCCCACCCACGTCATGAGGCTGAGGTCGCAGCCGGTCACCACCGTATGCATCCACCGGGAATGGTCGGCGTTGACGTCGATCAGCTTCGACTGCGAGAAAACCGCGGACTCGAGGTTCGCGCCCTGCATGCCGGCGTGGTCGAGCGCGCAGGCATGAAACCTGGCCATGGCCATCGATGCCTCGCCGAACTGCGCATGCGTGAGGTCGCACTCGTTGAACGTGGTGGTGTGCAGGTTGGCGCCGCGGAAATCCGCGTGGTCGAGCTTGCATCGGTTGAACACCGCATGGCGCAGGTTGGCGGCCGCGAACAGCACGCCGCCCATGTCGCACTGGTCGAACACCGCCTCGCGAACGTCGGCCTCGCGCAGGTCGGCGCCGGCCCAACGGCACTGCGTGAAGATGCCGCCGCCCAGGAAGGTCTTGGCGTAGTAGCCGCCGCCGAAGTCCTGCCCCTCGAAGGCCTCGCCCAGGCCGGCGCCCAGCGAAAGGAGTTCCGCGCTTACCTTCATGCCGCACCTCCTTCGGAATTGCTTGGGGCATCGCGCGCCGCGGCAACGGCCTGCTGCTCGGCGTTCAGCCGCGGCCAGGTGCGGCTGCGTGTGAGCAATGCGCCGTCGAACTGCGTGTCGGCGCTCAGCGCCACGCGCGTGAGATCGGTGCCGAAGAGGTTGGCGCGCCTGAAGTCGGCGCCGATCAGGTTGGCGTAGCTGAAGATCGCGTCGTGAAAATTGGCGCCGGCCAACCGTGCGCGGCTGAAGCGGGTCTTGCGAAAGAGCGCGCCCTTGGCCGAAGCCAGCCGCAGGTCGGCACCTTGCAAATCGGCCATGCCGAGGTTCGCGCCGTCGAACAGCGCCTTGGTCGCGCGCAGGCCGATGGCGCTGCATTCGCCGAGGTTCGCGTTCGACAGGTCGGCGCCGCTCGCATCCACGCCGTCGAGCACGGTGTTCTTCACGAACACCACACCCTTGGCACGAGCGGCAACCATGCGTGCGCCCTGCAGCTGGCAGGTGACGAAGGTGGTCGACTGCAGCAATGCGCCTGAAAGATCGACACCGCGCAGGTCGCACTCGATGAAGTTTGCGCCGCTAAGGTCGGCCTCGCGCAGGTCGAGGCCCTGCAGCGCGAGCTTGTAAAACACATTGCCCGCAAGCTGCGCGCCGCTCCAGTCGGCAACGCCCCACTCTGTTTCGAGCAGGTTCGCGCCGACCAGGTTGGTGCGCCGCATCTGCGTGCCGGCAAGCGGCGTGTGCATCAGCATGGCGCCGCCAAGGTCGGAGCGGTCGAACACCGCACCGGCGAGGCGCGCGCGGCCCAGGTTGGCGCCTGTGAAGTCGGCCTCTATGGCCATGCAGCCCTGCATGTCCGCATGCGCGAGCACCGCGCCGGCAAACTTGCAGCCCGATATGTTGGCCTTGCGAAGGTCCGCGCTCTCGAGCCACGCGCCCGAAAAATCGAAGCCATGCAGGTCGAGGCCCGACAGGTCGGCGCCGGTAAGGTCGATCCATGGCAGCGTGCGGTGGCCTTGCTCGGCCAGCCATTGCACCTCTTGCCGGCGCCTGGCTCCCTCTTCTCCTTTCAGCGCGAAGGCCGGCGGCTGTATGTGGGCCGACTGCAAATAGCCCAGCCGTTCCGCGCCTTGGCGGTCGCGCAGCTTCTGCAGCAGTTGCTCCTCGGGCATCGGCAGCTTGCCGAATTGGGCCTTGAGCTCGGCCAAGTGCTTCTCGGCGGTGTAGAGCGGCGGGCCGCGGTGCGCCAGCTCGGTCATGCGTTTTCTGTCTTCACCGCTCAGTGCGAGCAGCTTCTCGAGCTGGTCCAGCATGTCTTGCGCAACCGCGAGCTGCTGCGCCTCCGCCTCCTTCTGGCTGGCCTTGACGTAGGCCGGCAGTTCGGCCAAGGTCGGCGGCTTCTCGCGCACCGGTGGCTTCAGGCCGAGCGCATCGGGGTCCTTGCCCAAGGCCACGGCCTTCTCGCGCGCAAGGGCCACATCGATCTCTGCGCGCCTGAACTGCGCATCGGCCTGGAGGCCGTCCATCTTGTAGATCTCGGACGTCTTTTCGAAGTCGGGGTCGGCGGTGTCGATGTCATCGGACACCAGGTCGGCGTCGTTCAGGCTTTCGATACCGCCTTGCACCGGGTCTGTGCGCCGGGCCAGCACGTCGGCATAGTGGGCGTCGCCGCGTGGCTGGTCCAGGCGCTCGACGGCCGTCATCAGGTGGTCGATGTCGCTGCCGTCGTACTCCGCCACTTCGGCCAGGCCATGCCAGATCAGCAGCATGCGCTCCACTTCAGGAAAGAACCACACGGTGGTGAGCCGCATCGGCACTTCCTTGAACTTGTGCGAATCGCCACCCGGCGCCACCTGCTCGGGCGGCAGCCGGTAGTTGGCGAACACGCGCGCACGCAGCCCCGGCAGGTTGCCTTGCAGCAGCGGCTTGGTGGGGTGCAGGTGCTCGAGTGCAAAAGCCTCGTCGCCGCGCAGGGGAGCATCCAGCCATTGGTCTTTCGGCGCCATGTTGAAGTGGCGCCAATCCACGTCGGGCGGAAAACCCGGCGCATGCTGCTTGAGGTAGTTTTCGTCGTAGGTGCCGCGCAATGCGGCGCGCTGCGGGTGCATCACATCGAGCGCGCCGAATCCGGCGGGCTGCACCACGTCGCCCGGCGCCGTGATGCGCGAGCCGGGCAACTCCAGCGGCGGCAACCAATGCACGCCGCCCCCCGCCGCGGCGCCCATGCCCAGCGGGTTGTTGGCCACGGTCGGGCCGCCGTACGCATTGGCCCAATCCAGCGGCACCGGCTGATAGACCTCCGACTGCACCACGCGCGCGCCGTCCCAGTGGCGCGGCGAGAAGGCCATCACGGCCTTGCCGGCATTGCCCAGCCGCACGCGCGCCACGGCGCCGCGCGAACCAGTCTCGCCCGCATGCACGCGGCCGACCACCAGGTATTCGGGCGTGAGCTTGGCAATGCCTTCATCGACCAGCGGCATCGCCATGAGCTTGGAGATGCAGTTCCACATCGATTGCTCGCGCAGCAGGCCGCCCTCGTCAGACGACATCGGCGCGAAGAGGATCGTGCTGACGCACAGGCCGGCCTTGGACCGGTATTCGATCGGCCGAAAGCTCAGTGCGGCGACATGGGGCTTGAGTATCTGCATGAAGAACCAGTGTTGTCCTGCGCGCGGTTGTGCGGAGCGCCAGCTCAGTCGGTCGCCGTCGGCGGTACGGGCAGCCCCTTCGAGGCGGCCGGCTGGGGAGCGGAGGTTGGCATCTTCGATGCGCCCGCGGCCACCTTCGAGCCGTTGTCCGCAACGGCATCGGGCGGTGCTCCCAGCTGCTTGTCGTTCGTGTATTGCGCGGCCTTGTCGGCGGGCGCCGAATGCAGGCGAATGTTGTCGGGGTTGGCCCAGCCGTTGTCCCTGCGGGCTTCGGCAATCCCCTGGGCGGCGGCCAGGCGCGATGCCATGCCGTGCAGCCCGAGGTTCTTCGCCTGCGTCGCGGCTTCTTGCAGCGCAGCCGCTGCGTCCGTGTACTGCTGGTTGGTGGCCCGGATGTCGGTGTAGGCGGCCGCGATCGAATAGGCGACCGCACCGATTGCAGCGCCAATGGACGCGCCCAGGGCAAGCGCCCCGCCGGCCCCCGCGCCCGCACCGCCGCCGGGCATGATGACTTTGGCCGCCCGCTGCTCCACGTCGACAGGCGAGATGCTCAGGTCCACACCCGCAAAGCCGAGCTTCAGCGCCGCCGCCGTCTCCATTTGCAGCGCCAGGCACGAAGCCATGCTCAGGCCCATCATCGTGTCGATCGACAGCCCCATGAAGGTCGAGCGCGCCATGCCCATGTTGGCTTCGCTGTTGACGCCGATGTAGCCGCTGGAGTTGGGGCCCAGCACGGTGGTGTTGGAGCCGTTCGACGTGGCGTTGATGTTGCCCACGGCGAACATCTCGAGGTTCGAGTTCGACACCGCCTTGATCGAGTTGGCAAAGATGCTGTGCGCGCCGACACTCGCGTCCACGCGGTCTGCGTTGGTGGCCAGCTTCAGCTCGCCGACTGAACTTATTGCGATGTTCGCGCCCGAGGTCAACGCAACCGCTCCCACCGAATTGACCGTCATCGACGCCGAGGTCTGCGAGAACGCGCCCACGGTGGTCAGGGTGTAGGTGCTGTTGGTGTGCGAGGTAACGGCGCCGTTCACCACCATGTCCTGCTTGCCCTTGGTGCCGACGGTCTGGTTGCCCAGCGTGGTGGTGAAGGTGTCGGCATCGAACTTGTTGGTCTGCGCCTGAACCACGTGGTTCATCTGCGTCTTCATGACCGTGTGCTCTTCCTTGCCTTTCACCATGATCGTGCGGTGGCGGTCGACGGTCAGGCTCTGGTCGCGCATCACGTGGCCGGAGTCATCGTTCTCCACCGTGGTGGCCATGTTCTTTTCGGCGTGGATGTTGAGGAGCTCGTGCCCCTTCTTGTCCTCGAACATGATCTCGTTGTAGTTCGCGGGACCGCCGCCCGGCGTGGAGCGCGTCTTGAAGCCGCTCTGCGTGGGCGACTTGTACGGAATGGGCTGGTCGTCGTTGTAGACGCGGCCGGTAATGACAGGCCGGTCCGGGTCGCCGTTCATGAACTCGACGATCACCTCCTGTCCGATGCGCGGTGTGAAGTAGCCGCCCCAGCCTTTGCCGGCCCAGGGCTGCGAACAGCGTATCCAGCAGGTGGCCTTGCCGTCTCCATCGTTGTAGCGGTCCCAATGGAAGTGGACCATCACGCGGCCTTCGTCCACATGGAGCTCTTCGCCTTCGGGGCCGCAGACGATGGCGCTCTGCGGGCCGGGCATCGCCACGCGCGGCGTCAGCCGGGGCGGACGGAACGTGCGCTCGATCGGCAACGCGGTAATCAGGAAGGCGCTGGCGCCCCGCGCCCCGGTGCGCAGCGACGGTTGCCGCTCCAGGAGCTCCGTGAAGGCGGTCATCACGTCCGCATTGACGGCGTCGTCGAGGATCGCCTCGGACAGCAGCGCCGCGGCTGATTGCGAGTCTCCGTCGTCGCTGGCGCCTTCGTAGCCCCGATGGCTGACCACGAACACGCAGCCGCCGATGACGTACTCGCCGTCGCGCAGGCCGCCCCGGTCGCCCTCGAAGTCGAAGCTGCGCCCTGCCGCAACGTCGGGCCAGGAGGTCAGGCCCCAGTGCCGCTCGCGGCGTCCGTCGAACTCCTCGAGGTGCACCTTGACGGCGGCGTCCACCTCTTCCCCGGTGAAATAGTTGCCCGGGTATTCGAACACCTCGATATCCGAGAGCTCGTGCTTTTCCTGCACGTCCACGTCCACGCTCAGCGGCTTCTTGATCGCCTTGTAGTCGACGTCCCGCGTGGCGTACTTGCCGCTGTCGAAGCGGCGGACATCGATCCATTCGCTGATCTCGTTGAAGCGCGCCTCGCTGACGTCCGGGGATGCAAAGCGCAGCTTGGCCTCTACCGCAAGCTTCTCGTGGGCGATGCCGCTGGCGTCGGACAGGTGCATGGTGCCGGGCGCGTCGTGGGCATCGAACCAGTAGTAGATGCCTTCGGCCTCCAGGAGGCGCGAGAGGTAGTTGTAGTCGCTCTCCTGGAACTGCACGCAATAGCGCCGGGCCGGATGCGTGCCCACCACGTTGTCGGTGCGCGTCTTCTTGAAGCGCTTGATTGGGCTGTCCTCGAACACCGCATCCAGGATGCCGAGCACCGGCTTGTCCTGCAGGATGCGCGAGTTGGCGCGCTTGGTCAGCAGCCAGAACCACGAACGCAGCCGTATCTGGTAGCGAAAGTAGCGCCCCAGCTGCTGCCCACGGGTAAAACGCACCGCATGCCCCTGGCAGTGGCGCTCGTGCGTCGCCCCGTCGGCATCGGAGAAGTCGATCACTACATCGAAGGCGTGGCCAAGGATGTCCTTGGCGTCGATGAAGGCGTTCTCCGACAGCACCGTGAGCTCGTAGGTCGAGGCCCTTGCCAGGGCCTCGTGGCCTGCAATGGACCAGAACATGAGGTCGTCCTTGGCGGGCGACTCGCTCTCGATGCGGAAGTCATGCGACATGTGTTGTGTTCTCTTCAGGCGTGGCGTCGGGCAGCGCTGGGCGCTAGTCGAAGGCGTAGGTGAAATCAGCGTCCTTCACATCCAGCGCCACGCGGCGGATCTCGCCGCCCGATGCCAGGCGTTGCAGGTACTCGACCGAAATCGTCGGCAGCACGGTGTTGGTCAAGATCGCGTCGATCACGCGGCCGCCGGACTCCGGGTCCTGGCAGCGCGCCACCACCTGGTCGACCACCGCGTCGCTGTATTCGAAGGGCACGCCGTGGTTGGTCTCCACGCGCTTCTTGATGCGGCCCAGCTGCAGCCGCACGATCTTCTTCATCATGTCGGGCGACAGTGGGTAGTAGGGAATGGTGACGATGCGGCCCAGCAGCGCGGGCGGGAACACCTTCATGAGCGGCGCCTTGAGCGCATCGGCCAGCGCGTTGGAATCGGGCAGCAGCTCGGGGTCGCGGCACATGCTCATCACGAGCTCGCTGCCGGCGTTGGTGGTGAGGAGGATGATCGTGTTCTTGAAGTCGATCATGCGGCCTTCGCCGTCTTCCATCCAGCCCTTGTCGAAGACCTGAAAGAAGATCTCGTGCACGTCGGGGTGAGCCTTTTCCACCTCGTCGAGCAGCACCACGCTGTAGGGCCGGCGGCGCACGGCCTCGGTCAGGATGCCGCCCTCGCCGTAGCCCACGTACCCGGGCGGCGCGCCCTTGAGCGTGGAGACGGTGTGCGCCTCCTGGAACTCGCTCATGTTGATGGTGATGATGTTTTGCTCGCCGCCGTAGAGCGCCTCGGCCAGTGCCAATGCGGTCTCGGTCTTGCCGACGCCGGAGGTGCCGCAGAGCATGAACACGCCGATCGGTTTCTGCGGGTTGTCGAGCCGCGCGCGCGACGTTTGAATGCGGCGCGCGATCATTTCCAAGCCGTGCTTCTGGCCGATGACGCGCATGTTCAGTGTGTCGGCCAGCTTGAGCACCGCCTCGACTTCGTTCTTGACCATGCGGCCGACGGGAATGCCGGTCCAGTCGGCCACCACCGAGGCCACGGCCTGCTCGTCGACAGAGGGCAGGATGAGCGGCGACTCGCCCTGTACCGCATGGATCTTGGCTTGCAGCGCGTGCAGCTCTTCAAGCAGCACAGCCCGGTCTTCGCTCCCGCCCCCGCTGGGGGAGGGCTGGGGTGGGGGCACGTCGGCCTTGGCATTGCCCTCCGCGAACGCTGCATCCACCGGCTTGTTCCCCGCCCGCAGCTTCGCGCGCAACTCCAGCAGCCGATCGACCAGCCCCTTCTCTTCCTGCCAGCGCGCATTCAGTCCTTCGAGCTGCAGCTTCGATTCGGCCAGCAGCGCCTCCACCTGCGCCGAGCGCTTGGTCACGTCGATGCCGATGGCTTCCTCGCGACCGATGATCTCCTGCTCGACCGTGAGCCCCTCGATACGGCGCATGCAGTCTTCCACCTCGGGTGGCGTCGCGTGCTGCGACACGGCCACGCGGGCGCAGGCCGTGTCGAGCAGGCTCACAGCCTTGTCGGGCAACTGGCGCGCGGGAATGTAGCGATGCGACAGCTTCACAGCCGCCTCGATGGCCTCGTCGAGCAGCTGCACGCGGTGGTGCTTTTCGAGCACGCTGGCCACGCCGCGCAGCATCAGAATCGCCTTCACCTCGTCGGGCTCGGGCACCTGCACCACCTGGAAGCGCCGCGTGAGCGCCGGGTCCTTCTCGATGTATTTCTTGTACTCGGCCCAGGTCGTCGCGCCGATGGTGCGCAGGTTGCCGCGCGCCAGCGCCGGCTTCAACAGGTTGGCCGCATCGCCGGTGCCGGCCGCGCCGCCCGCACCCACGAGCGTGTGGATCTCGTCGATGAAAAGAATGATGGGTGTCGGTGAGCTCTGCACCTCGTCGATCACCTGTCGCAGGCGCTGC
The DNA here is from genome assembly GCF_030815855.1 of Variovorax paradoxus. Classification (NCBI taxonomy): domain Bacteria; kingdom Pseudomonadati; phylum Pseudomonadota; class Betaproteobacteria; order Burkholderiales; family Comamonadaceae; genus Variovorax; species Variovorax paradoxus. The sequence goes on from NZ_JAUSXG010000001.1 coordinate 4,762,901, forward strand.
TCGAACTCGCCCTTCATGCTTGCGCCGGCCTGCAACAGGCCGATGTCGAGCGTGAGCAGCTTCACGTCTTTCAGCTGCGGCGGCACGTCGCCGCGCGCAAGGCGCTGCGCGAAGCCTTCGACCACCGCCGTCTTGCCGACGCCCGCCTCGCCGGTCAGCAGCGGATTGTTCTGGCGGCGGCGCATCAGGATGTCGACGATCTGGCGGATTTCTTCGTCGCGCCCGGTGATCGGGTCCATCTCGCCCTTCTTGGCCTTCTCGGTCAGGTCGACCGCGAACTTCTTCAGTGCATCGCCCTTGCCCATGGCCGCCGGCGCCATCGCACCCGAGTCTTCGCCCGGCGCGCCGCTGCCCATGCCGGTGCCGTCTTGCGCGCGCATCTGCGCTTCCGGCGAGGCATCGCAGACCTTCACGAAGTTGTCGGCCAGATCCTCGACCTTGATCTTCTCGAACTGCTTCGACAAGCCGAACAGCGGATTGCGCAGGCTCTGCGTCTTGAGCATGCCCACCAGGATGTAGCCGGTGCGCACCTGCGCCTCGCCGAACTGCAGCGTGGCGTAGGTCCAGGCGCGTTCGATGGCGTTCTCGATGTGCGGAGAAAAGTCGCTGATGGCGGTGGCGCCGCGCGGCAGCCGGTCGAGCGCGGCGGTCATGTCCTTGGCAATCACCGACACGTCGAGCCCGTAGTGCTGGATCACGCGGTGCAGGTCGGAGTCTTGTGCCTGCAGCAGCTGAGCGAACCAGTGCTCAAGTTCCACATACGGATTGCCCCGCATCTTGCAGAACACCGTGGCGCCTTCGATGGCTTTGTAGGCCAGCGAATTGAGCTTGCCGAAAAGGGCGGTGCGGCTGATTTCACTCATGGAGGACTCCGTATCTCTTCAAGACGAATGAAGATGGGTTTATTGAATTGGAGGCGCGTGCGGCCGCGGCTTCGCGCCGGCCGGCTGGCTTGCGATGCGCACGTCGGCCGCGTCTCGCGCGCGCGGCCGTTGCCCGAGCCAGGCGATCCATCCGAGGCGCGGCGCGTTGCCTTTCGCCTGGCCGAGACGCGTGGGCGGCACCTGCGCGCCTTGCAGTGCAAGCTGCGCATCCCACTCGAGCTCGTCACCGAGCAGCTGCTGCATCCAGCGCTGCAGCACGGGCTGCGCATCGCCGATGGGAAGGAACATGCGGTACTGGTCGAGCGTGAGCGGACCCACATGCAGCCGCACGCGATGCTGCCGGTCCCACGCGCGCGTGCCGAGCATGGCGCCCATGCCCATCGAACGCGAGGTCTCGCCCTGCCCCAGCCGGGTGAGTTCGCCGGCGGGCAGGCTCATCCAGTGGCCGACCCAGCGCTCCAGCTTGAACGGCACGCCGAAGTAGCTGCACAGCACCGCCTGAACGCCTTCGACGTTGTGCACGCGGCGTGCCAGCCAGCCGGAGAAATGCAGGCGCGCGTCGTCGTGCACCTCGTCGCGCCCGATGCGCCCTGGTGCGCCGATGCCGACCAGCGCGCCGATCTGCAGCCTGAACCTGTCCTCATCGGGCCGGTCGAGGGCCACCGCCGGCCGCGACTGCGCCCAGGCCCGGTAGAAGTGCAACGAGAAGCGGTGCGAAAAGCTGTCCAGGAAAGCCAGCCACGTCGGATCGCCCTGGTTGATGCTGCGCTCGCGAATGAAGTCGCTCAGGTGCACCGGCAGCGGACCGTTGGGGCCGATGTAGCTGAAGAAATGCTGGCGCAGGCGCGGCGGCGAATAGGCGGTCGCGGGTTCGAAGCGGCTGAAGCTGGCCGGCGCGAACGAAAGCGAAGGCTCCTGCCCCACGCGCACCGGCTCCGCATTCGGCAACAGCGCGCGGCCCCAGCGCGGCGTGGTTCCGGCAATCGACTCCAGCCGGCGCAGCACCGCAAAGTAGTCGAACGTCCAGGGCTCGGCCGACCACTCGCGCAGCGCGTTGTCCACGCGCGTGCTGACTGGCCCGCCTGCGGCGGTGCTCACAGGATCTGGCGTGTCCCGCACAGCGGCCTCCAGCGCATGATTTCGCCCTTGCCCGCAATGCGCAGCACGGCCTCGACAAAGTGGTTGACCTCCACGTGGCGCGCCAGGTAGCGCGCCATCACGGCGCCAAAAAGAAAAACGCTGTGGCCGTGGAACGCATCCTTGTCGACTTCGAGCGTCACTTCGAGCCCGCGGCCGAACGCGATCGGGCCGGGCAGCGGCAACCGGCGCGCCACGGGCTTGCTCTTGACGGAAAGCAGGCCGCGCACCTGCCCCTGGCGCATTTCGTCCGCATGCACGGCGTAGAGCATCAAGGTCTCGCGCAATGCGGCGGCGCCCTGCTCGGGCGTGCTGTCCGAAAGCGACAGGTAGTTGAGCGCCAGGTGGTCGACCACGCGCCAACCCAGGCCTTGGCTGACCACCGGCGACACCGGCCGCGAAGGCCCGCGCACCATGCGCACGCGCTGCGCCGGAAAAGAGTCGATGCAATCGAAGTCGTTGTCGCGGCCCAGCGGCATCAGGAGCGGCAAGTCGCGGTTGGTGCACAGCGCCGTCACCGCGAGCTGGCGCAGCGCGGTCGAGTACGGGGCCTGCTGCGGATCGACGATCTGCATGTAGACCTCGGAGCCGATATGGCTGCTGCGGTGTCCTTCGGTGCGCTGGCGTACCGAGAGCATGCGCGGCTCGCGCGTGGTCGTGTAGTAGGCCGGGTGCGCGTGGCGGCTGCCATGAAAGGCCGAATAGAACGGACGAAACGACTGCTCGGCGGCCGTGTCCGCGGCGCCGGGTGCGCCGTGTCCGGTCACCTCGGTCACGGTGTGCACCTCGAAGTCCTGCGGGCGCGTGCGGTCGGGCACCAGGTGGAACTGGCTCACGCCCTCCGACACGGGCACGCGGTCGAGCCGCTTGCTGAAGAGGTTGGCCACGGGCACGCAATGCAGCTGCACGTTGTCGGCGCTCACCAGCTTTTCGAGCGCCGCATCGCCGCGCGAGAACAGCAGCACGACCTCGACCTCCGTCACGGCCATGTCCGCCAGCAGCGGCTGCAGGCCGCCGATGCGGGCGAACTGAAAGCGCTGCGGAAACGCGAAGTACTCCTGCAGCAGCCTGAAGCCCGAGAAGCCGGTGGCCGTGACCGGCAGCAGCGCCTCGTCTTCCTCGAAGCCCACCGGCTGGATGGCGCTGCCGGGCAGCGTCTTCATCGCGCCCTGCATCGCGCCGCCGGGCGCCATCGGCCGCACCAGCACGCCCACGGGCTGCCCGAGCGCGCATTCGTGCAGTTGCCACGCCACGTCTTCGGCGCCGCCGAAGTGCAGCACGAGTTCGTCCATGGCGATCTGGCTGAAATTGAGCCCCGCCGTCGCGCGCAGCGCAATGCGGAGGCCACCGCGAATCGCACGCGACTGCGGGTGCGCATTCAACGGCAGGTCCGGCGCGTAGGTGAAATACTGGGCGCGCAGAACTTCGACCGGCCAGACGCGCAGCGCGCTGGCGGTGCGGAATTCGCAATGCGTGTTCTGCCCCACCGCCTGCCGCGCGCGCAGCCCGCTGCCGCGCGGCAGCGTCGGGCCGGTGGCGAGCTTGGCGTCGTCGGCATCCGGCACCACCGACACGATCGCCATGGCCGGCGTGGGCGCCAGGAAATGCGGATAGACGATGTCGAGCAGGTGTCCCGTGAAGCGCGGGTATTCGGCATCGAGCTTCAGCCCCACGCGGGCCGAGAGGAATGCGGTGGCCTCGATCAGCCGCTCGACGTAGGGGTCGGCGACCTCCTGGCCTTCGATGCCCAGGCGATGCGCAATTTTCGGAAAGGCGCGCGCGAACTCCGAAGAGCTTTCGCGGAAGTAGCGCAGTTCCTGTTCATACAGGCTCAGCAACCGGGGGTCCATGGCGGCGGACTTATCTCTGGGCTTGCGCCATGTCCACGATCTCTATGCGGCCTTCTTCCAGATCGACGCGGCTGCGCATCAGGAACTCGAGCGGCACGGGCTGCGCCCACAGCATGCCGCGAATCTGCAGACCGATGCTGTTGTGGGAGTCCAATGCCGAGCCTTCCATGACGAGTTCAACTTCGAGAGTGCGGGACAGGATGCGTGGCTCGAACTGCAGGATTGCGTTCTTCAAAGCCTGCTCCATGCTGACACGCTGCACCGACGAGGTGTACTGGCCAGACAGCATAGGCAATCCGTAATTGATGACGGAACGCGCCGCATTCGGAAAGCGCTTGTCGTCCATCGCGAGGCCGTAGCTGGTGGCGTTGAAAAGCCAGCCGAGGTCGCGCAGCACGGCCTGGCGCAGCGCCTGCTTGGTGAGCGTGCGCTTGTCGTCGCTCTCGCGCTTCTCGTCCGGCGCATAGTCGACGAGCCGGTCGAGCAGCGACGGCTGCAGCCGCTCCTGCGCGGTGAGTTCAGCCATCGGCACCGTCCTCCGATGGCGTGCCGGCTTCCGCAGTGGCGGCGCTGGTGCCCGGCGTGAACAGGATCTCGCGCACGTCCATCAATGCGTACTCGCCGGCGTCGCTGCCCAGCACGCGCTGGCCGCTGCCGATCCAGACCTCGGGCCGCAGTTCGCGCCACTCGGTCTTGCGCGCGAGCTGCAGTTCGCCGTCCGCGCTGTTCTCGCTGCCCTCGTAGCGCGTGGGAATCAGCGCGAGCGTCTCGCCGCCGTTCTCGAACTGCAGGTGCGCGGGCATCCAGACGCAATCGCGCAGGTCTTCGGGCGGCTCGATCTTGATGTGCGCAAGCCGCGCGTAGGGAATCCAGTAGTACTTGCCGTTGACGAAGGCTTCGAGCACCGGGCCGAGGCGCATGTCGGCATCGGCCAGCCACTCGAAGGGTGCGCCGTCGATGGTGCCGCCGATGGCCGGTGCGGCCTCGAAGGCGCGCCGGCGCAGGTCTTCGGCCATGCCGTCTTCACCGCGGCCCTGGCGCAGCAGCGACTCGATCAGGAGCGCGAGCCATTCATCGGGCTGCCCGAACACCATGGGCGTGCGCTTGCCCGCGAACACTTCGGCGCGCAGGCCCTCGCAGCGCACGGCGTCGCCATACACCTGCTTCATCGGCACGGCCAGTGCGTCGAGCTCGGCCGCCACGGTGAGCTGGTTGAGCGCTCGCTCCCACTGGCCGAGCACGCACAGCAGCTGCGCCAGGAAGACGCGGTGCTTGCTGTCGGACGGCTTCGCACGCACTTCGTCGCTCAGTGCCTGGAGCGCGGCCACCGGATCGGCGGCCTTCAGCAGTTCGGATGCGGTCATGGTGGGGTGCCCAGGTTGGTTTCGATCACTCGGCGGACTCGAAGACGCACTCGCGCACCGCGCCGCGCGCGCCTGCCTCTTTTTGCGGCGCCGAGCGGATGCTGAAGCGCCTGAATGCGAAGCTGATGATTTCCGTCGGTGCGCTCAACACGCTGTTGGTGAGCAACATGTGGCTGGTCACCCTCACCTTCTCCATGGTGAACTCCAGCATGGCCTGGGCCTCGGTCGACTTGATGTCGCCGCCCGACTTGTAGACGCTCACGATCACCTTGCCGGCTTCGGCATTGACCCGCAGCAGGCTCGCGATGGAGGCCGTGGCTGCATCCGTCCGGCGCACGACGATGAAGTTCGACAAGGCGCGCGCCGCCGCGGCGCGGCCGGACTGCGAGTTCTGATGCCCGCCCCAGAAATAGCCGGCGATTTCCATGCGCGGCTTGCCGTCGTCGAACTGGCGCGCCAGTTCGCCCTCGATGGGGGTGCCCGAGTGCTCGATCAGCATCACGAGATCGCAGCCGCTCGCTCCGCCCAGTGCGAGATCGAGCATGCGCAGCGCGTCGTCGGGATCGGGAACTCCGTTGGAAGTCATGGACATGTGCTTCTCCTTCTCGGTAGATGTGATTCGGTGGGTGTGATTCGGTGGATGCGTGCGGATGGGTCGGGTCAAGGCGCGGCAGGGCTCGTCCAGCGCAGCATGGCGCCGTACACCTGGCGCTCGCGCTCGGGTGTGAGCTGACCGCGCACGCGCAGCTCCGCGGTGTGGGTTGCCGCTTCGGCGGCACCGGCGCCGAAGAGCCGTGGCGCGCTGCGGGCTTGCGCCGGCGTCGCCAGCACCAGCAACCGCGCCGTGCGGCCGGGCGTGAGCCACGGCAGCGCAAAGCGCTTGGAGGCCGGCGACTCGCGCGTGCCGCGTTCGAAGCGATTGGTTTCGCCCAGGTCTTCGGGATAGACGGATCGCACGACGCCCTCTGCATCGACACCGACCACCACCAGATCGATCGACTGGCCGCTGCCGTTGCGAACCATGAGCTCGGCGCGCTCCCCCGGCCGCAGCTGCAAGGCTCCACCGGCTGCCTCGCGCACGTTGGCGCTGCGCAGCACGCGGCTGTCGTCGCGCACTTCGAGCACGGCGTCGAAACCGTCGAGCCGTCCGTCTTTTGCCAGGTCGGCGAGGCGCGACATCCACTTGAGTTGCGCCAGCGCCTGGAGCCGCACGCGGGCTTCGGCGACGTCGCGCACCACGATGCCGGCCGGTGCAACGCCCGCCTCCGCCTCCGCAGCCGCAGCGAGCGCGCGAGACAGCAGCTCCAGCCGCCCGCCCGCCGCGCCCAGGTCGATCCAGCGCACATCGGCCTGCGCCTCGCCGGCCGCGCGGATGGATGCGGGGTAGTCGAGGCTGAGTCCGCCGGGCAGCGCGGAATCGCTGCGGACCCGCAGCGCCGCCGAGGCCGGCTCGGCCACGGGCGTCACGCTCCATGACGTGGCCTGCGCCAGTTCGGCCAGCGCCGGCGGAACCGCCAGCCGCGCACTGCCGAGTTCGGCCTGCACCAGCCTGCCCTGCGCCGTGCGCTGGATGCCGTCGGCCAGCGTGGCGACGATGCGGAGGTCCTGCCCTGGCTCCAGGCCGTCGAGCAGGCCGGCCTTGAGCGTGAGGCTGCCGCCCGCACGTTCGGCACGCCACACGGGGCGCGTCGAAAGAGGCGCCGAGGCATTGGCGAAGATCGGCAGGTCGAGGTTGCCCTCCGCCACCGGCGACGGCAACTCGCGCGCGGGAAAGCGCGATTCGAGTTCTTCGATCACGGGGGGATAGAGGTCCAGCACGCCGTTGAACAGGTCGCGCCAGGTCGCGGGCTTCTGTTGCAGGGCCTCGGCCACGGCCCAGGTCAGCAGGCCCTGCGGGCGCGCGTTGCGGGCCTTGCGCGGCAGGCGCAGCTCGGGCGTGACCTGGTGGCTCTCCGATGCGAAGAACGCCACATAGCGCGCGCGGGGCACGCCGGCTGCGGTCTCGGGTGGCGCCTGCACCAGCGGCTGTGCCGCAGCGGGCCCGCTCGCGGCAAGCTGGCCGGCACGCACGCCGCGAAAGCGCACTTCATCGTCCGCGGGGCCCACATCTTCCGGCGGCTGTGCTGCCGCGCTGCGCGTCATCGAGGCCGCGGAGCAGGTGTCGAACACCGACCACACGAACACGTTCTTGCCCAGAAAGGCGCGGATCCAGCGGTCGAAGTCGACATCGCGCAGCCCGCCAGGCAAGCTGCCGCCCGAGGCATCCATGCCGCGGGCGTCGCGCGCCAGAAAGTTTTCCGCCAGGCCATCGGGCTCCTGGTAGCGCTTGGTGCTGTCGCGCACCCGCGTGCCGTGGCCCGAAAAATAGAGCATCACGAAGTCGCCCGAGCGGGACTGCTCGAGCAGCCGCGCCAATGCCTCGTTGATGCGCTCCGCCTCTGGCAGCGAAGCGCCCGCAACGCCATCGGCCAACACCGTGACATCGGCGGGCGCGAAGCCCTGTTTCATCAGGGTCTGGCGCATCAGCACCACGTCGTTGCGCGGTGCCTGGAGCCACAGGGCCTGCGGTTGGTTCACGAGTTCGGAAACGCCGACGAGCAAGGCGCGTTGGGTGGCGAAGGCGGCGTTGCCGCATGCCAGCAGCGCCAGAGCCAATGCGATTCGCAAACAGAGCGCCCGCATTGCTCCTTCCCCCTCCGGGGGAAGGCTGGGATGGGGGAAGGCAGAGCGCTCGATGGATACGCCGCGTGCCCCCACCCCTGCCCTCCCCCGGAAGGGGAGGGAGAAAGAAGACCGATGCGCGGCCCACCTCATGGCCGCTCCGGTGCCGGACCGGCCGAGGCCACCAGAGGCGACGCCGCCAATGCGGCCAGCCCCTGCACGGGGTCGGCCACGCGCAGGCGCCAGCTGCCGTCCGCACCCGGGCCGCCCACCACTTCGGCCGACATCGATTGCAGCAGGCGGGCCGTGTCTTCGACGCGCGCTTCGGGCTTCCAACGCACCACCAGATCAGCGCGCGCGGCGGCAGCGGGCGGTACGGAACGGAACCGCACCTCATCGTCTTCGGCGCGTTGGCTCAAGAGACCCACGTTCTGCACCACGACCACCAGCGCGAGCACCGCGAACGCAGGGCGCATCCAGCCTTCGGCACTGAACCAGCGGCTGATGCTGCCCCACCAGCCGCCCCCGGGCTTCAGCTGCGGCGTGGCGCGGGCCGTGCGTGCTGCAACCGATGCGCTGCTCAGCTGCGATGCGGCATCGCGATAAAGCGCCTGGTAGTCGGCACGCGGATCTTGTGCACCCAGCGGCGTTCCAGAGAGCACCGAGAACACGCCACCCACGGTGCGCAATGCGATGTGCCCCGGCTCGGGCGCGATGGCCAGCGGCGCTTGCGCGGCCCACTCGTCGTGCACCGCGCGAATCGCGGCCAGCCGCGTGGCGGAGACTTCGCCGAGCACGCGCGCGCACAGCTGCGGGCTGGGTTCGAGGGTGAGCACGTTCCACGCTTGCACCAACCCGAAGGCGGGCTCGAAGGGCTCGTCATCGGGCTCCAGCAGCACGTCGTACGCGCCAGCCCAGTCCGCCTCGCCCGCGGCCATCCAGCCCTGCCAGAGATTGCCGTCGATGCAGCGGTCGAGCAGCACGCCGAGCAGGCGACCTTCGTGCACCACGCTCAGAAGGCGGCCCGGCGCCCAGCGCGCCGTGAAGGCACGCTGGGCAACAGCCTCGCGGCGCCGGGCCAATTCGTTCAGCGGAAGCAGAAGGTCGAGCACGGCACGCGGCGGCGCGGCCGAGGCACCTGGCGCGGCGCGGGGTGCTGCGCCGGGCATGGCCACGGTGGCCGTGCCGGCTTCGTGCGCCGGCGCATCGGGCATCGCGGGCGTGGCGCCCCCGGCCTGGAACGCACTTCGGATCACGCTGAGGGGGGGCCAGAGTTCGGTGTTCATGGCGGTCTGTTCCTGAATGGCTATGTCTTCAGGCATAAGACGCTTCAGCACCGAGGATTTTGAAAACCTGCAGGATCGCCGCCATGTTGTCGGGCTCGATGGCAATGCCCAGCGTCTGCTGGATCCAGCCGCCCAGGCGGGTCTTGGTGTAGTCGGCGGTGAGCCCCTCGCGCTTGTGCACCAGGCCCAGCCGGCCCGCCCGGTAGTGGTAGGAGGCAATGGCGTGACGCGAGGCAATGCCCGACAAGCCGCCTTCGGCCTCCTTGCCGAAACCTTCGCACAGCAGGATGCGCTCGGGCTCGGGCAGCTCGGCGATGAAGGCGCGCGCGGCCAGCTGCACCGCCCCCGCGCTCAGGCCGTGCTCCGCCAGGCAGCCGTCGAGGTCTTCGTCCGCGCCGATCACGTCTTCGAGCTGCGCCTCGGTGACCTGGTCGCCGATCGAGAGCTTGCGCCGGAACGCGCTCGCGCGCGTGCAGTCGATCAGGTAGCGCCTGAAATAAGCGCACAGTGCAAAGGCGCTGGACGGCGCGCTGTGGCTCGCGCGCTCGTCGGCCTCGTCGGGGTCGGCGTCGAGCCGCAGCACCTTCACATAGATGAACTGCGCCACCAGCTCCTGACGGCCTTCGCCGAGCACCTGGAGCTCGGGCGGATTGCAGGCCACGAGCGCGTCGCCGACGATGCGGTACATGGTGCCCATGTCGTTCGAGGACAGCGTCTGCCGGCGCCGCCAGAGGCGGACGAGCTCGGTGCTTTCCGCGGACGACAGCGTTTCATGCATGGAGCGACAAGGATTCGGAGGACAGCCGGACTTAGTCGTCCACGCAAACGCCTTCGGTCGGCACCAAACACTGCGGCAAGCCGGCGCCCACCGGGCCGCCGCGCGTGCGAATCGCCGAAGACACCGCCGCCGAGGCCACGGCCAGGCCGCGCGGCAGCAGGATCCAGAGCTGGCCGCGCTCCTTCATGCGGCGCGCGTTGGTCGCGGCCTGCTGGCCGTTGCCGAAGAAATAGTCGGCGCGCACCGCGCCGCGGATGGCACCGCCGGTGTCCTGCGCAATGGTCAGGCGCTGCATCGGTGCACCGGTGCCGGGCGCGCGCGTCGACACGAACACCGGATAGCCGAGCGGCGTGCTGCGCGGATCCACCGCAATCGAGCGCCCCGCCGACAGCGGCACGCCGAACGCACCCACCGGCCCACCCGCCGGCGATGTCGATTCCTTGAAGAACACGTAGCTCGGGTCCTTGATGCCCGAACCGATGACCGGACCGGCCGCGCGCCGCCCCGGCACCACGACGGCGCCGCTGGCGGTAGGCCGCGCGAGCGTGAAGCCACGCGTGCGGATGGTGTTGGTGCCGCCCACGTCGTCGTCCTCGTCGCCGTCGTCGAGCTCCAGTTCGATGGACGAGCCGCGCACCTTCACCGGGGTGCGCGGCTTGCCGTTGGCCGCCTGTGCCAGCGTGGGGCGGAAGGGCTGGCCGTTCTGCTCGGCGTAGGCCACGCGGATGGTGTCGCCGTTGGCCAGCTTGATGCGGCCCGAGCCCTGGATCTGCATTTCGTAGAGCGCGGTGGCGCTGCTCACGAAGGCCAGCACCTTGGCGTTGGGCGCGCCCTTGGTCTCGATTTCTTCGCGCGTGTAGTACGGCAGCAGCTGCTTGCCCTCGATGCGCAGGCGCACCTTGCGGTCGAGCGTGTCGCGCGTGATGCCTGAGAGGTCGAGCGCATAGAGGCCCGGCGCGCCCATGTCGCGCGTGCTGAGCCCGGTCTGCACCACCACGTTGCGGCCTTCGACCCGCGCCGCCACGGTGCCGCTGCCGGCCGGCAGCTTGCGCGCATCGGCGAACAGCATGTCTTCGGGCTGGCCGTACACCGGGTAGATGAAAGGCGCCGCGTATTGGCGGCTGCCGGCGATCTCGGGCTCGAAGTAGCCGGTGACCACGCCGTCGGGCTTGCGGTCGTCGTCGCGGATCTGGTAGGCCGAGAACTCCTGCTCGAAGAAGCCGCGGATGGCGGTGCTGTTCTTGCTGTCGACCCTGAGGGCGCGCGCACACACGTCCTTCCACTCGGCGCCGCGGCCAGTGAGCACCTTGCAGCTGCCGAGAAACGCCGGCCAACTGTCGGAGAAATCGTCGCGCGCCCAGCCCGGCACGGCATCGAAGCTGACCGAGGTGTAGGTGGCCAGCTGGGTCGAGAAGGTGCGCGCCTGGCCGGCCACGCTCGCGCCGGTGGAGGCCGGGCGCGACGTACCCGCCGCGGTCGCTGTCCCGGTGTCGGAGGCGGTGGTGGAACCGGCGCCGGAGCTCGCTGCGGGCGGCGTGTTGGCGCAACCCGCTGCGAGCACCGCCGCGGTGACCGCCGCCCAGCGAAGGGCGGAAAAAATGAAGATCGGCGACTGCGTGTACATGAAAGCCTCCTTGTCCGAAAAAGACGGCCCATCGGGCCACCGCTCTACAGACGATTACTTCTCGACGATTTTGAAATTCGCGACGCCGTAGACGTCGTTGCATGGGGTGTTGGGCGCGCACACCGGCTGGCCCAGCAAAGGCGACGGCCCCGTGCCGCGCGTGGCTTCGAGCGCCGCCAGCACGGGCAGCGGAAACTGCGGAAACACGCCGTCGTTCTTGACGCCCGAGGCGCTGAAGTCGCGCTCGTGCTCGCTCACGAGCACCGCGAACTGGTTGGTGCCGGCCGGGCCGCCCGCATCCATCGGCCAGGAGGCGCGCGGCAGCGAGAGCGGGCTGCCGGCGGTGATCTTGTTGTACTTGTCGAGCAGGTTCGGGAACAGCAAGAACATCTCGCCGCCGCTCGACAGCAAGAACACGTAGACAAAACCTTCGCGCTTGCTGCGGACCTCGAAGGCCAGCTTGTCCTTGCCGATCGACACCTCGGGCTTCTTCGGCGTGGCCGTCACATCGAAGCCCGGCGCGGCGCCCGCGGCAAGCGACTGCAGCGAGTCGAGCGGCGTGCGGGGCAGCGATGGAGGAGGCGGTGGTGGTGGCGGAGGCGTCTCGGTCCCGCGGTTTTCGGGCGGCGGCGGAGGCGTCACGATCGCCTGCTTTGCACCGCCGTCGCCCTCCGCGCCCGGAGTGCGGCCCTGGTACCACCACCAACCGCCGCCCGCCACCACGGCGGCCACCGCCAGAGATGCGATGGCAGGCACGGCCTTGCTTTTTTTTCCAAAGCCGCCGCCATCGGGCCCCGGCGCGGAGGTCTTGCCGCGGCCGATGACCGTCGGCGCGTCGGCGTTGCTGCCGGTCTTGCGTGCGCCAGGGGAAGCTGGCGGCGAGGTGCGCGACACCGGCGCGATGCTGTGGCCCACTTCCAGATCGAGCGCGGCGCGGAACTCGGCCATCGACTGCGGTCGTGACTCGGGCCGCACGCCCAGCCCGGCGTCAATCGCCTGCAGCAGCCGCAGGCTGTAGCGCTGGCGCAGGATCTCGTTGCCCGCCAGCGGCACATAGCTGTCGGACAGCAGCCGCGCTACCGAAGGCGGCGGCGCGCGCCCGCACACCGCCACGTGCATCACGGCCGCGAGTGCATAGACATCGGTCCACGCGCCCTGCGACATGTCGGGCATCTCGGCGTACTGCTCGATGGGTGCGTAGCCGGGCTTGAGGATGACGGTGATCGCCTGCGTCTTGTCGGTGATCACGCGGCGCGCGGCGCCGAAGTCGAGCACCACGGGCCGGCCCGAGCCTTCGAGCAGGATGATGTTGTCGGGCGCGATGTCGCGGTGGTAGCAGTTGGCGCCGTGCATCACCCCCAGCGCCTGCGTGACGCCGTCCATGATGCGGATCAGCCACGCCTCGTCCACGCCGGCGGGAATGGACACCAGCGCCTGGCGCAGCGTGTCGCCGCGGTAGAACGGCATCACCATGTAGGTGGTGCCGCGCTCCTGCCAGAAGCGGTAGACCTTCAGCAGCGAGGGATGGTCGAACTGCGCGAGCAGGCGGGCTTCGTTGATGAAGCTGCGCATGCCGAGGTCGAAGGTTTCGCGGTGCCGCTCCGACAGGGGGACCACGGCTCCGTCGTGCTGTCTTGTCGACAGCGAGGTCGGAAGGTATTCCTTGATGGCGACGACGCGTTCGAGGGCGTGGTCCCAGGCTTCGTAGACGACGCCGAAGCCGCCCTGGCCTACGACTCGGGTGATTTCGAATTCTGCGAGGCGGGCGCCTACGGGGAGGAGGCCGGCTTCGTTGGCTTCCGTGGCGGGGCTGGTGACCGGGACGTTGGAGAGGCTTGTGGGGCTGGCTGTGATGACCGTGACTGAGGTGTCTTGTTGTTGGGCTGGCCTCGACATGACTTGGGTTCGGTCGTCTTCTGGAGGTGTGTTGCCGGTTGGTGTATCGGTCATTGGCTGGCTCCCGTTTGAACGTGGACGGGGGCTTGTCTTCCGAGGCCGGGTCTCGCCCCGGCGGGCGACCTACTTTATCTTTGCTTCGCCAAAGAAACGTAGGCAAAAGAAAGGCGACCCCACTGTCTGCGACCCCTGCGCTTCGCTACGGGGCAACCTGCGGTGCTCGCGTTTCGCGGGGTCCGCAGAACTCGCTTCGCTCAAACAGCTGCGGCCCTGATCCGCGAAACGCTGCGCTCCTCGGCGCACACAGAGGGGCTTGGAAACCGAACGGGCCTTTGCTTCGCTCGGCCACCAAGCCACCGCAGGCGCTGCGCGCCCGCGGTGGTTGGTATCGGGCTGTCGGCGTTGGCTGCTGGTGTCGTGTCTGGGCCGAGCGAAGCGATGGCCTGCCGGCCCCCACCCCTTCTGTATGCGCCGAGGAGCGCAGATGGAGGCGGGATCAGGGCCGCAGCTGTTTGAGCGAAGCGAGTTCTGCGGACCCCCGCCGGAGTCGAGCACCGCAGGTTGCCCGCAGCGCAGCGGAGGGACGCAGACAGTAGGGTCGCCTTTTCTTTGCTTACTTTCTTTTGGCGAAGCAAAAGAAAGTGAGTCCGCCGCCGGGCGGATATCCCGGCCTCGGGAAAGAAAACGACCAACGCCGATCATTCCCCACCCCCAAGAAACAAAGCCTCGAACTGCGCATCCAAAGGCAGTCCCGCAACGACCATCCGAACCCCCTCATCGGCGCCAGGATCAGCAAGCCACAAAGACCCTCCTGGGCCCGGCAGGGCCAGCAACGCCACCCCCCCCTCCCTCACCTCGCGGTCATCCGCCGCAACAAAGACCCGCTGCAGCATCGCATCGAACCCCAGCGCATCCATATCCCCCTCGAGCCCCTCCAGCGCAGCCTGCGTCCCCCGCTCCCACCACAGCAGCACCCCCCGCAGCGCATCGTCCCGCAACGTCTCGCCCACAGAAGCATCGAACTCGACCGCGAGCGTGATCGGAAAGTACCGCCCGACCCCATCGACCGAAGGCATCATCACGCCGATCCACGCGCCTTCGCCCGCCACGCCCGGCCCCAGCGCAAAGCACCAGACCGGCGCCTGCAGGTAGTGCGACATCCAGTCCGCATGCCGGTCCTTCAACCGCGCCAGTCCGCGCTGCAGCCATTGGTCCCACACAGAACGGAACGACTCGGGCAAACGCCGATGCGCAAAGTCCCCCATGCCCGGCAACTTGCCGAACCACCCGGGCAATGCAGAGAAAGAGGAAGCAGCAGCAGAAGGAGGAAAAGCAAGCGCGTCGCTCACAACCCCTCCGGACAAGAAAACTCGCGCAGTTCCTTCAAGCGGATCGGATGCTGCACGCTGTTCGTCGTTACCTCGAAGCGCGTCTTGCGCGGGCCGACCTGGAAGGTGATAAAAAACTTTTCGGGCGCATCGCCGGCTTCGAGCTGGCCGTCGTCGAGTGCGCGGAACAGCGCCCACGGCCCGTCGACCGCGGAGCCGGAGCTGCCGGTGGTCGAAGGCGGGCTCACCTGGATGCGCACCTGGTTGCTGCCCTTCGGGCCGGGCCATTGCACGGCCATCGGCACCACGGGGCCGTGCGCGTATTTCACGAGCTGGCCATCGACATCCAGAATGAATTGGGTGATGCCGGCGTCCATCTCCACCGGCTTGAAGTCGAGCCGCATCGAAGGGCCGCGGCCGCCGCCGCGGAAGAAGATGTCCTTGATGCGCGCGGCGCGCTCGAACTGCGCCAGCGCCTGCGTGGTGACGGCGCCGCGCTCGGCCACGGGCTTGTAGCGCCAGGGCTTGGTGCTGGTGTCGACCAGCGCGGCCAGCCGCTTCTGGAAGAACTCGTCCATCATCCCGCCGGCGCCGAACATCTGGCCGAAGTCTTCGGGCAGCACATCGCGCTTGCTGCTGCCCACGAAGGGATAGCGGCCCGCAATGGCGCGGTTGCAGAACTCGGTCACGGGACGCAGGTCCTGGCTCAGGTTGCCGCGCTCGGCCACCTGGGCCTGGGCCGCGCCCGACTGGCTCAGGTTCTCGACCATCGTGCGCACCGGCTCTGGCAGGCGGCCCGCGTCGGACTTGAGCTTGCCGGCCACGTCGCCGGGCGGCGGCGAAGTGCGGCCCTTCACGGCGGTGTCGACGGCGTTGAGGTACACATACACCTCGTTGAAAAGCTTGAGCGCATCGTCGATGGGCGCGGGCTGGTTCGGACCGGCGGCAGTGACGAGGCGGCGCAGCGGCTCGAAGCGGTCGTCGACGATGCTCTCGATGCGCTTTCCGCTGGCCACCGGCTTGTTCGGGTCGCCGCCGAACAAATCTTCGAGTCCCTTGCGCGTGTTGGCGACCGTGGCGGTCGCCTTACTCACCACGTCCTTGGGCTGGTCGGCGGGAATCAACGTGGTTTCCTTGACCACCGCGCGCAGGAAGTTTGCCAGCGGCGAACCCACGCCCGAGAGAATGCGCGCGGCCTCGATGTTCTTCTCGAGCCCGCTGGCGCGGATCAGCCGCACGTCGGCCAGCAGCGTCTCCCACACCTTGACATATTCGGCCAGGTAGAGCCGGCGCACGCGATCGGTCAGCGCGCCGAGGGCGGCCACGTCGCGCATGCGGTCGGCGGCGCTGCGGTCTTGCCCCAGCACCCACGGGTCTTCCTGCGCGAGCAGGCCGGTGAGCACCGTCACTTCGTTCTGGAAGCGCTTGTGATAGCCGTCGTAGGTGAACATGCCCGGCACGCCTTCGGTCAGCGGCTTGCCGCTGATGCGCTCGAACACCAGCGGCGCCGAAGGGCCCGCGGCCGTGGCAATGCTGAAGGCCGGAATGTCCTTGGTGGCGCGCTGGCGCTTCAGGCGGCTGAACACGCGCTGCTCCAGCGGATAGCTCGCGAGCACGGCGCGCACGCTGCGCACCAGGTTCTCGTCCATCTTGAGCGGCGAGCGCGGCGGGCCTTGGGCAATGAGCACGTCGAGCTGGTCTTCGAGGGCCTGGCGCTGGTCTTCGGGAATGCCGCGGTCCAGGCTGCGCGCCCAGTCGAGCGTGATCCAGGCCTTGAGCGCCTCGGCATCGAAATGCTCGGGCTGGTAGAGCATCAAATAGCTCTTGAGCGCCTCGTACGTGTATTCGAGGTTGTCCTTCTGCGCGGTGCGCAGCTGGTCTTCGATGCGCTTGGCGATCTGCGGCAGGAAGGCGTCGTTGAGCGCGCGCTGGTGCGTGAGCATGGCGGCTGCGTCGAGCTTGTCGCCCTGGTAGAGGCCGAGCGTCATCGACAGCGGCTCGTCGCCCCGGCGGTTGTCGGGCGTCTTCCAGATGTCGCGCAGGCCTTGCAGCACCGGCGCCACCTCGACCAGGTTCTGCACCCGCGAAGGCAGGGCCGCGAGCGTCTGGCGCGCGGGCTCGACACGTGCTTCGACCGACTTCAGGTAGTTGACGTTCTGCAGCGTGCTGTAGCCCCAGCCCGCGAGCAGCGCGAGCGTGACCAGCGTCATCGCCGCCACACCCGCCACGCGCAGCGCGTGGCGCCGGCGCTCCAGCTTCACGTTGGCACCGGCCAGGCGCTGCTCGGGGAACACCACCTCGCGCAGCAGCGCGGTGAGAAAGTAGCTGCGGCCGCTCGACTTCTGCGGCGCGAGCATGGCGCGCTCGATGCCGAAGCTGCGCGCCAGGCTGCCCATCACGCGGTCGATGGGGCTGCCTTCCTGCGTGCCGCTGGTGAAATACACGCCGCGCACCCACGGCGGCTGCGCGAAGCGCGAGCCGGTGAACACCTGGTCGAGCAGGTCGGACAGCATCGAGCCGATGGAGCCGAACTGCGCCGGAAAGCCGAAGATCGCCGCGCGGCGCGTGCCGTCGGTCTCGCGCTGCATGCGCGCGATCAGGCCGTCGTTGACGCGGTTGTGCAGCAGCGCGAATTCGCGGTTGAAGGCGGTGGAAAGGCCCTTCTCGTCCGCCTGCACGTTCTCGTCGGCCGCCAGCGTGAAGCCGAACACCTGTGCGCGCTGCTCCTTTCCAAGATCGTCGAAGTAGTCGGTAAAGCCGTAGAGCAAATCGCTCTTGGTGACGAGCACGTACACCGGCAGCCGCGTGGTGAGCTTCGCATCGAGTTCGAGCAGCCGCGCGCGAATGGATGCGGCCAGCTGCGTGCGCTGCTCGGGGCCCTGGCTCAGCAGATCGGCCACGCTCACGGTCAGGAACACGCCGTTGAGCGGACGGCGCGGGCGCGCCTTCTTGAGCAGGCCCAAAAAGCCTTCCCAGGCACTCTTGTCTTCCGACTGGTGGCTGTCCTGCGTGGTGTATCGGCCGGCGGTGTCGATGAGCACGGCCTCGTCGGTGAACCACCAGTCGCAGTTGCGCGTTCCGCCCACGCCGCGGATGGCGCCGGGGCCGAACTTCTCGGCCAGCGGAAACGAAAGGCCCGAGTTGACCAGCGCCGTGGTCTTGCCCGCACCGGGCGCGCCGATGAACACGTACCACGGCAGGTCGTACAGATAGCTGCCGCCGGAGATGGAGAGCCAGTCGCGCCAGCCGGGCTTCTTGCCCGCGGCGTGCAGCCGCATCTGCTTGAGCGTGGCGACCGCTTCGCTGAAGCGCGTGTCGAGGATCTTCTGTTCGCCGTTGACCGGCGCGTCGGTCTTCGCGGCCGGCGCCTTCATCAAGCCGTCGGTCAGGTGCTGGCTCGCACGGCGCGCGCGCCACCGGCGGTAGAGCGCACGCAGCACCACGATGAGCACGATGGCGCCGATCAGCAGCGCGCGTGCCAGCTCGCTTTCGAGCGGCACCCAGGCACCGATCTTCACCAGCGGGCCGATCCACCAGATCAGCAACGCGACGATGACCAGCGCGAGGATGGTCAGCAGCAGCGGGCTGAACAGGAAGCCGAAGATTTTCTTGATCATTTCGTCACTCCTGCCGAAGCGACCCTGTCCGGCTCGGACAGCAGCACGATGTCGACGCGCCGGTTGCGCGCGCGGTTGGCCGGCGTGTCGTTGGCGGCCACGGGCTCGGCGTCGGCCTTGCCGTCGGAGCGCATGCGGGCCGGCTCGACCAGCGTGGTGAGCGAGCCCTTCACCGCATCGGCGCGCGCGGCCGAGAGGTGCCAGTTGGAGGGATAGCGCAGCGAGCGGATCGGCTGGTTGTCGGAGTGGCCGGTGATCAGCACCTCGCCCTTCACCTCGGCGAGCGCCTGGCCGATGCGGTGCAGCACCGGCAGCGAGGCGGCCATCGGCTCGGCGCTGCCCGAGCCGAAGAAGGAATCGCCGCGCAGCCGCACCACACTGCGGTCGGCCTCGTCGGTCACCGTGACCAGGCCCTGCTTGATCTCGGGCTCCAGAAAGCGCGCGAGCCGCGGCGTCTTGGCCGGTGCGGCGGGCGGCGCGATCTGGAGGTTGGGCACGCGCAGGCCCGATACGGCGGCATAGGTGGTGTCGGAGCGATAGTTGAGCGTGAGCCGCAGGCCGAACCAGGCCAGCGCGAGCAGCAGCGCAAAGCCTGCCGCGAACACCCACAGCGGCAGCGATTCGCGCAGCCGCACCGTGCCCGCGCCCTGGCCGCGCCAATGCGGCGACAGCTCGGCCTCGAGCGGCGGGCGGTCCTTGGCAATGAGGTCGGCGAGGCGCTGGCGCACCGAGTCGAGCTGCGCGCGGCCGTTGTCGACCACGCGGTAGCGGCCTTCGAAGCCGAGCGCGAGCACGCTGTAGATGAGCTCCAGCAGCTGGCGGTGCGTGGGCACGTCCTGTGCGAGCTTGGCGAGCAGCTGGAACACTTTTTCGCCGCCCCAGGTCTCGTTGTGGAACTGCACCAAGAGGCTCTGCTTGTTCCAGCCGGCCTGCACGCCCCAGGGCGTGTTGGCCACGGCTTCGTCGAGAGAAGTGCAGAGAACGTAGCGCGCTGCAAGCACCGTCTCATTGGGGATGCCGGCGCGGCGCGCGGCGGCATCGAACTGGTTCACCGCGTCGGCGGTGGAAGCGCGCAGGGCCGGCACATTGGGCGGCTGCACGAGGTTGCGCAGCTTGCCGATGAGCACCAGCAGCTTGCCCGCGGCAGAGACCAGCGGATTGAGCAGGCCGATGTCGCCGACATCGGCCACGGGCGTCGGGTCGGCACCGCCGAAGAACGGCGCGGGCGCTGCAGCAGGCGGCGGCGTACCGGCCGGCGTGCGCGGCTTGGGCTTGATGACCGTGCGCTCCGACTCGAAAGCGGCGAAGGGGTCTGGTGTGGTCATGATGGTGGTCCGTTTCCGTCAGCCGGATGCGGCTAGGAACGAATGGCCCAGAACGCGAGGTCGAGGCCGGGAAAGTCGCCTGCGATGTGCATTGCGATGCCGCCCGATTGCTCCAGCTGGCGCCACAGGTCGCTGTTGCGCGTTTCGAGCTCGAAGTAGTTGGCGCCGGTATGAAAGGGAATCTGGCGCGGCGCCACCGGCATCGGCGTGAGCGTGACGCCCGGCAGCGCCAGGTTGACCAGGTCGCGGATGCGTTCGACCGGGCCGATCTTGACCTGCGTGGGGAAGCGCGCGCGCAGCGCTTCGCTCGGCATGCTGGCGTTCACCGCAAGCACGAAGGTCGCCTTGCGCTGCAGTTCCACGTCGGTGACCACCGCCACGCGCACGCCGTGCTTGCGGTCGTGCAGTTCGATGCGGATGGCGGACTGCTCCAGCACCATCGAAAGGCTGCGCCGCAGGTCGTCCATCACCGGGCGGAAGCTCAGCGCCAGGTCGTCGTGGATGTAGGGGCTGAAGCGCGTCACGCGGCGCGAATCGCGAAAGCTCGCGAGGTCGCCCGCCAACCCGAGCGCATGCTCGAAGAAATGCTGCGGGTGCAGCATGGCGCTCTTGGCCAGGTGCGCGAAGACGGCCTCGTTGCGATTGACGGTCTGCAGCAGCATGAAGTCCGCAATCTCTGCAACGCCACCGGTGCCGCCCTGCGTCATGCGGCCGGCCAGCGCCTCGCCGCGCTGGCGCATGAGGCCCAGCAGTTCGTCGAGCCAGGAGCGGATCACCGCATGGCCCGCCACGTCGAGCAGCGGCGGCAGCATCGCGCGGTCGAGCTGCACCTGGTTGTCGACGCGGCGCTCGACCACGCGGGCCACGCCCATGGTGGTCCAGGCATCGGTCGCTTCGCTGGCGCGCATCAGGCGCGTATGAAGCTGGCCCAGTTGCAGCATGGCGGTGCGCTCGCCGGCGGTGTTGGAGTCGGGCACTTCGGACTCGAGCACGCGGTGGCGCACCAGCTCTTCGTACTCTTCGGCATCGGCCTCGCGCGCACCGGCACGGCGCACCGGCAGTGCGAGCATCACGGCCTCGTCGCGCATCGTGGGGGGAATGTCGATGGGTTCGGGCAGCGGATCGACCGCCGGCATGTCGAACACCGTGCCGTCGCCGAAGATGCCCACCGCGCGCACCAGCGCAAGCTTGCCCAGCGTGAGCGCCGCCTGGTCGATCTCGATCTCCGCGAAACCCCAGGCATAGGGCGTGGTGGAACGCAAAAGCACATGCCGCGCATGGTCGCCATGACGCTCGCTCTGCTGCAGGTGCTGGGGCTGCAGCAGCATCCCCTCGCTCCAGACCACTTTTGTTCGCCAACTCATCCGCACTCCGTCAAAGGCAAGGGCTGCCCGAAAGAAGCACGGAGTTTCCGGCGCGCAAGGCCGGCGGCAAATCCGCCTAACGGCCTAGGCGGAGGGATTTGGAGCTACGGCGAAGGGACTAGATGCGGGGGCGGCGCCCGCTCAGCGTGCCGCGCCGGACGCCCCGCGCAACATCTCGACCTGTTCCTTGTACGCCTGCTCGATGCGCCGCAGCCGCTGTTCGCGCGCCGCGTCGTTGACCCATGCGGCGGCCATGGCGCGTTGTTTGCCGAGCTGGTATTCGAGCATGGCCTCGGGCAGCAGTGCGCTGTCGTCGGCGGTTGCGTAGCCGTAGGCCGCGCGCAGCGTCTTCAGCACCTCGCGCTCGGCATCCGCGCGCGGGCCCTTGCCCTGGCCATAGCCGACCAGAAACGCTTGCAGCCGGGCCTGGAATTCGGGTGGATAGTCGCGCCGCACCACCATCTGTGCGCCGGGGGGCGGCTCGGACTGCCAGACGATGTGGAGCCGCGCGGCCTCGACGGGAAACTGCTCTCCGAAGCGCTCGAAGTCGGTGGTGTTGTTGGTGGCCACGTCGGCATCGCCGTTGGCCACGGCGAGCGCGGTGGCTTGGTGGTTGCCCACGACCTCGCTGCGAAACCGCGTTTCCATCTCGATGTTGCGCGGCAGGAAAAGCTGGCTCTGCGGCATGAGGAACCCGGTCACCGAGCGGCTGTCGCCGCGCGCGAGCCGCCAGCGTTCGGGTTCGGCGAGCACCGCTTCCAGCGTATTGGGTGCACCGGTCTTGCGCGTCAGCAGCACCGCTCGGTGCGCCGGCATGCCGGGCCGCCGCGCGATCTGGGCGACCACTTTCATGCGCCGCTGCGTCACGGCGTCGAGCGCGATCTTGGCCGAGAGAAACGCCATGTCGACTTCGTCGCGCTTGATGGCGCGGTCGAGCTCTTCGTACGACGCCACCGAATAGGCGCTCACGGGCACGCCGATGGCCTGGCTCATGTCGGCCAGCAGCGGCATCCACAAGGCGCGCGATTCGACGGCGCCTCCCAACGGGAGCACGCCGAAGCGCACCGCCTTGACGGGGGCGCCAGCTTTTTCGGCCGCACCTGCGCTGCCCTGCGCCAGCAGCAGCAAGCACGCGGCAACGGCGAAGAACGACAGCGCCGCGGCAAGCCAACTGACACCGCGATGAAGCCCGCGAGCCGGCATCTCAGGGCGACAGGTCACGCAATGCGGCGGTCTGCTCGGCGTATCCGCTTTCGATGCGCTCCAGGCGGGTCTGCCGCGCCGCATCGTTGACCCATTGCGCGGTCATGGCGTTTTGCTTGGCCAACTGGTAGGCGAGCTTGGCCGCCGGCAGCAGCGAGCTGTTGTCCGTCGCCACGAAGCCGGCCAGGTCGTGCAGGGACTTGAGCACGGCGCGTTCGGCATCGCCGCGCGGGCCCTTGGCGCGCCCGTAGCCGACCAGGAAGGCCTGCACGCGGCTGCGCAGCTCGGGCGAATACTCACGCCGCACCACGATCTGCGCATGCGGAATGAGCTCGGATTCCCACAGCACCTGCAACCGCTGTGCCTCGGCGGGGAAACGCAGCTTGAAGCGCTCGAAATCGGCCGTGTTGTTGGTGGCCACGTCGGCTTCGTTGTTGGCCACGGCCAGCGCGGTCGCCTGGTGGGTGCCCACGATCTCGCTCAGGAAGCGCGTCTCCATCACGATGTGGTTCGGCAAAAAGAACTGCAGCTGCGGCACGATGAAGCCCGACAGCGACTGCCGCTCGCCGCGCGCGAGGCGCCAGCGCTCCGGTTCGCCCAGCAGGCTCTTCTTCGTGTTGAACGGCGGTGCCTTGCGGGTCAGCAGCAGCGCGCGGTAGCCGGGCAGCCCGTCGTGCCGCACCACCTGGGCCACGACCTTCATGCGGCGCTGCGTGACGGCATCGAGCGCCATCTTTCCGGACAAGAACGCCATGTCGACCTCGCCGCGCTGAATGGCCTGGTCGAGCGCTTCGTACGAGTTGACCGAGAGCACGCTCACGGGCCGGTCGATGGCGCGGCTCAATTCGGCCAGCAGGGGGTCCCAGTCGCTGCGCGATTCGAAGGCGCCTCCGAGCGGCAGGATGCCGAAGCGCACCGGCGCATTCGGCTGCAGCGCGGGCTGGGCAGCGGCCATGAGCGGCAGGCCGGCGAGCAGCGTCAATATCAGGGCACCCCGGCGCACCACGGCGGCCGCACGCCTGAGCCGCGGGCAACGGCGGGGGGCGCGAAAGGCATCAGGAGCGCCGGAAGCCTTCCGGACGCGGCGTAGGGAAGCCTGCATTTTTGAGCACGGAGACATGGGGCCGCTGCGGACCAGCGGGTCTAACATGGACAACGCGGACGCAATTAGATATCAAATACAAGTTATTTTCGTGATGTTTTCCCATCTTTCGCTTCGTAGCCCGGCCCCATAAGCTCGACCTTCATGCGCCACATGCCCCCATGAACTGGAACTTTCGCGTCCTCCGGGGGCTTGCGCGCCTCACGTTCGCGCAGCAGCTGATCCTGCTTGCGCTGGTGCCTGCGACCGCGGCCACGCTGGCGGCCATCGCCGTGCTGACGCGCCAGCACCTGGACAACCTGACCGAGCTGATGCGCGCCAATGCACAGACGGTGGCGATGCAAGTGGCCACCGCGGCACAAGCTCCGCTGGTGCGCATGGACCGCCGCATCCTGCAGCGCACGGCCCAATCGGGCACTTACCAGCCGCATGTGCAGCAGGTTCAGATCTGGTCGGAAGACGGCGAGATCGTGGCGAATTCCGAAACCGTCGACCGCGCGCGCGGACAGGGCCTGCAGGTGGTGGTGCCGATCGTGAGCGACGAGGGCAGGCACAGCGGCAAGGTCATGGTCGAGATGAGCCTCGACGCCGTGCAGGAGGCGCGGCGTTCGGTGTGGCTCAACGTGGTGCTGGTGCTGGCGATCAGCCTGGTCGGCGTGGGGCTGGCGGGCTGGTGGGCGGCGCGGCGCATCAGCGAGCCGATCCGCGCGCTGGGCAAGGCCGTCGACCGCCTAGGCGCGGGCGAGGCCGCGAGCGTGACGATCGAAGGCACCTCCGAAGTACGGCATCTGCAGCACGGCTTCAACCAGGCGGCGCGCGCGCTGGCCGAAAGCCACCGGCTGCTGCAAAGCCGCATCAGCGAGGCCACGGCCGAGCTGGCGCGCAAGAACCAGCAGCTCGAAGTCGCAAGCCAGGCCAAGACCCGCCTGCTGGCCGCGGCCAGCCACGACCTGCGCCAGCCGCTGCACGCGCTCACGCTGTTCTCCGATGGCCTGGCCAACGGCGAGACCGACCCGGTGCGGCTGCAACGCATCGGCCATATCCGCGAGTGCGTCGACTCGCTCGACCGGCTGTTCTCGGAACTGCTCAACCTGTCGCAGCTCGATGCCGGCGTGCTGCAGCCGCAGTGGGCGGACTTTCCGCTCGACCAGCTGTTCGACGAGATCAGCCGCAACTTCCGTCCCGTGGCCGAGCAGCAGGGCCTGCGGCTGGTGGCGCGCAAGACCGACCTCTGGGTGCGCTGCGACTACGTGATGCTCTCGCGCATTCTCAACAACCTGGTGTCGAACTCGCTGCGCCACACCCTCGAAGGCGGAGTGCTGATCGGCGCGCGGCGGCGCGGCAAGGGCGTTCGCATCGACGTGGTCGACACCGGCGTGGGCATCGACGTGCAGCATCAGGCGCGTGTGTTCGAAGAGTTCTACCAGGTCGAAGCCACCGGCCGCCAGGCGCCCCGCGGCCAACGCGGCATGGGCCTGGGGCTTGCCACGGTGCAGCGCTTGGCCGAGTTGCTCAACACGCGCGTCGAGCTCACGTCCAGGCCGCACAAGGGCACCTGCGTGCGTGTGCTGGTGCGTTCGGCGCCGGCCGCGCTGCCGGCGCTGGACGTGACCCCGGCCCTCGGCGCCGTCGAGGAGGAACCCAACCTCGAGCGCCTGCGCATCCTGGTGATCGACGACGAGCGCACCATTCTCGAAGGCCTGTCCGTGGTGCTCACCAACTGGGGCGCCGAGGTGCAGGCGGCGCAGACCCGCGCCGAAGCGCTGGCCCTGGCCGACGCCTGGGAGCAGCCGCCCGACGTGGTGGTGAGCGACCTGCTTCTGCAAGGCGGCGACAACGGGCTCGACGTGATCGCCGCGCTCGAGCGCCATCCACGCGGCATCGGCCCCGGCACGGCACGCCTGCTGGTGACCGGCGAGACCAAGCCCGACCGCCTGCGCGAAGTGGCCAGTGCGGGCATCGCGGTGCTCTACAAGCCGGTTTCGCCGCGCGTGCTGCGCCAGGCCATCCAGACGCAGCGCGCGGCGGCATTGCTCAACGCGGGCGTTTAGGCCCGTTCACAGGCCCTAGTCCATCGGGCATAGGCCAAGCAGCCGCCGGGCTGTGCACTTCGTCACGCGGGCACGCGCTGGCGGGCGCCGACATAAGCCCTCTGCCTTATCGCGCGAAGCGGAGGGCTTCCTTACATTGGGTACTGCTTTTTGCTGCGGAAGCAGTCCCAAGTTCGTTGCCGTGAAACCTCTCATTCCGCTCCTCCTCCAACGGCTGCACCGCGGCACGCGCGCCGCGTTGGCGCTGCTCTTCGGCCTGGCGCAACTCGGCGCCAATGCATCGGCGAGCGGCCTCACGGTGCTCATGGGCGACGACCTCGCCGCGCACTCCGAGTTCGTGCAGCACCTGCGCACGGGCCAGGAGCCGGGCGGCCGCTTCGAACTGGTCCGGCTTTCGCCGGGCGGCGGCGCGGAGACCTCGCAGATCACGGAGACGGCCGCCGCAGAACCCGACCGCGGCGCCAACGCCGGCGTGCGTACGCGCAGCCTGCGTGCAGCGCCGGTGGATGCCAGCCTGACCATGGCGGTCGGCGTGCCGGCCGCGCGCGCCGCGCTCGAACGGCCGGGCCAGCAGCCGCTGGTGCTCGCGATGCTGAGCCGGCTCGACTACGAGAACCTGCGCGCCAGCAGCCCCGCACTGCGGCGCGGCGACCGCCGCGTGGGCGTGCTGCTGCGCGATCCGGCCATGGCCGACCAGCTTGCGCTCGTGGCCGCGGTGCTGCCGCAGAAATACCGCATCGGCGTGGTCGCCACGCCCGAGTCGGAACCGCTGGTGCGCGAGCTGCAGCGCGCGGCGCAGGGCGGCAACCCGCCGTGGGACGTGCAGGTGGAGTACGCGCCCGACGCCACATCGCTGGCCGCCGCCCTGCGTTCGGTGGTGCCGCGCAGCGATGCGCTGATGGTGCTGCCCGACCTGATCGGCGACAGCCAGGCCGCCACGCTTTCGGTGCTGCGCGCCGGCGCCGGAGCGGGCTTGCCGGTTTTCGGCGCCAGCGAAGGCCTGGTGCGTTCGGGCGGGCTTGCCGCGGCGGTGTCGACGCCGGCACAGCTGGCGCAGCAGGCGCGGCTGCTCGGACAGAAACTCGCGAGTGCCGGCAACACCGGCGGCGGCCCGCTGGTGGAATCGGCCACGCCCGCCGCCGTGCGCGTCAACGCCACCGTGGCGCGCGGACTGGGCCTGCGCTTGCCTGAGGAGCGGGAACTGGCCGAGCGGCTCACCGTCACGCGATGAGCGACAAGCGGCCGTCGTCCGAAGGCACGCGCGCCGACACCACATCGCCGCCGCCACAGTCCACCCCCACGCTGATGGTTCGCGGCAACCTGCAGCGCGACCTGTTCCGGCTCGGCGTGGTCCCGTGCGCCGCGGTGGCGCTGGCGCTCACCGGCTGGTTCACGCACAACCGGCTGCAGACGCTCGAAGCGGCTTTCGACGCCGAAGGCCAGGCCGTGGCGCGGCAGGTGGCGGCCATGTCCGACCTGAGCCTGTATGCCGGCGACCTGCCGGCGCTGCAGAACGTGGCCAATGCCGCGCTGCGCGGCGGGCAGGTGATGCGCGTCGAGATCAGCAACAGCGCCGGCGTGTTCGTGACGGCCGGCCCCAAGGCATCGTCGCTGGCGCAGCTGCGCATGTTCACCTCGCCGGTCACGCTGCGCGAAGCCTCGCGCGCCAGCGCCTTTGCACCCGCGGGCTCCACCGCCGCGGGAGAAACGCCCATCGGCCTGGTACAGACCTTTCGCGACACCACGGCCTACGCGCGCGAGCGCAGCCGCTCGCTGATGGCGGGCATCGGCATTGCGCTGGTCGCCCTGCTCGCGGCCTGGGCCTCGGTGCGCCACATGGCGCGCACGGTGGCGCGGCCGCTGCGGCGCGTGTCTCGCACAGTGGCGGCATTGGAGGCCGGACACTTCGAAGCGCGCTGCGACGTGATCGAAGGCGGATCGCGCAGCGCGCCGGCGGCATCGTCCGGCACAGGCCACACGCACGAACTGGCCGTGCTCGCGCACGACATCGACCGCCTCGCCGAGCGGCTGCAGCGCAACCGCCAGATCAGCGAGGAGCGCGTGCGCGAGGCGACCGCCGTGGCGCTGCAGCGCATGGCCGAGGCCGAGCAGGCGGCCCTGTCTCGCGCACGCTTCCTGGCCGCGGCCAGCCATGACCTGCGCCAGCCGCTGCATGCCATGGGGCTGTTCATCGACGGCCTGCTGCCGAGCGCCACCGAAGCGCAGCGCCCGGCCGTGCTGCGCTTGCAGGAGAGCACCGAGTTCATGGGCGTGCTGCTCGACGACCTGCTGGAAATCTCCCGGCTCGACGCCCAGGTGCTGACACCGGCGATCACCAAGGTGCCACTGGCCGCGCTGTTCGACCACCTCGACGCGCAACACGCGCCCACCGCGGCCGAAACCCATGTGCGGCTGCGCTGGAGCGACCGCGGACTGGCGGTGCGCAGCGACGCGGCGCTGCTGCAGCGCATCGTCGGCAACCTGGTGGCCAACGCGCTGCGCCATGCGCCCGCCGGCGGCACCGTGCTGGTGGCGGCACGCCGCAGCCGCGCGGACGGGGACCACGTGCGCATCGAAGTGCGCGACAACGGCGTGGGCATTGCACCCATTCACCAGGGCCGGATCTTCGAAGAGTTCTACCAGGTGGCCAATACCGAGCGCGACCGCCGGCGCGGCTTCGGGCTCGGCCTTGCCATCTGCGCGCGCATTGCCACGCTGCTCGGCACGCGCATCACCGTGCGCTCGGCACTGCAGGCGGGCAGCACCTTTGCGCTCACCTTGCCCGCAGCCCATGCCGCAGAAGCCACGACGCCCCGCCCCGCACCCATGGCACTGGCACCGCTGGCGGGCCTGCATTGCATGGTGGTCGACGACGATCCCGCCATCCTCGACGGCAGCCGCGCCCTGCTGGAGCAATGGGGCTGCCGGGTGGAATGCATCGCCACCGGCGCCGAGGCCATCGCGCGGCTGGGCACCGGCGACCTGCGCTTCGACGCGGTGCTGTGCGACCTGCAGCTGGCCGGCGCCGACGACGGCATGGACGTGATCGCCGCCGCCAAGCGGCTGCAACCCGACGCGCTCGCCGTGCTCGTGTCCGGCGCCACCGGCCCCGAAGTGCTGCAGCGCCTGCGCCATGGCGGCGTGATGCTGTTGACGAAGCCGGTCGCGCCGGCCAAGCTGCGCGCGCTGCTTTCCACGCGGCGGCATGCAGCGGCCGCGGCGTGACGGACAAACAGACAGACAGGACCCACTCCGATGCTCGACATTGCCGCCCTGAAAGACATCCGTCCCTTCGTCGCGACGCCGAGCTACGGCGGCGCGCTGGCCTCGATCTACGTGCGCAGCCTGCTCGGCCTCGTGAACCTCGCCTGGACCCATGGCTTTTCGATGCAGACGCGCTTCCTCGACGGCGACAGCCTGATTCCGCGCGCACGCAACCGGCTGGTGGCCGAGTTCATGGCCGACACGCGCTGGACGCATCTGTTCTGGATCGATGCCGACATCGGCTTCGATCCCGCGGCGGCCCTGCGGTTGCTGCTGGCCGGCCGCGACGTGGTGGCCGGCGTCTATCCGCTGAAGGAAGACGGCTGGCCCGCCGACGGGCTGCGCGAGGCCTTGCCCGCGGGCAGCACACGCGCCGACTTCGAGGCGCGGCATGCGCGCTTTCCGGCCAACGCATGGGCCGGAGAACGCACGGTCGATGCCGATGGCTTCGTCGAAGTGCTCGACGCGCCCACCGGCTTCATGCTGATTGCGCGCCCGGTGTTCGAGCGCCTCGCCGAGGCCCGGCCCGACCTGCGCTACACGCCCGACCCGTCGCGCGATGCCGCGGCGCAGGCGTGGCCGCACTACCGTTTTTTCGACCTGCTGGCCGAGACCGGCAACGGCCGCTACCTGAGCGAAGACTACGCGTTCTGCCGGCGCTGGCAGGCGCTGGGCGGCAAGGTCCACATCGATGCGCAGTCCGATCTGGCGCACCAGGGCCTGCGCACCTACACCGGCCACTTCGGCGCCGCGCTCGCGGCGCAGGACGCCGCGGCGCCGCCGCGAACCGCCAGCCGCTAGAAGTCGGCGCAGCCGTTGCGCTTCTCGCTGTCGACGCAACTCGTGAGATTCGGCCGCGAGCGCACGCGCGACCATTCGCGTGCCAGCACGTCGTTGCCCTGCGAGGCGCGGTCGCCTTCGAGCGGCCCGGTCGCAAAGCAGATCGGCGGCGGCCCCATGTTGCGGTCGTAGAGCCAGGTGGTCGGCAGTTCGCGGATCACATCGGCCTTCGGAATCTGCGGAAAGCCGCCCACCGTGAGCGTTCCCGGCACCACGTTGACCAGATAGCCCTCGGCCGAGGTGAAGCTGCCGTTGATCGCGTAGGCGCCGGGCGGGCTCGACCGGTTGGCCGCGCTACCCACCGCACCACTGAAGCCGGCGCCGCGGTCGCCGAGGATCAGGCCCGTGATGCTCCAGGTGAAGAACGGGTTGTCGAAGCCCGCGGGCCGCGCGGCATTGCCGATCACGACCGTCGCGGTCGGCCGCTGTGCATAGATGAAGTGGTTGTCGCCCGGCGACGCGCTCACGCCGCACAGGCCCAGGTAGGCGCAGTTGTAGAGGTTCGGCAACAGGCCCGAGCCGGCCACGCCGCCGCGCGTTTCGCCGACCCAGGTGTCGGCCCACACGCGCCACGGCGCGCCGCTCAGGCTGGCACCACCGACGTTCTGGAACCGCCCCGCGGCCACCAGGTCGGTGCCGGAAGTGCTGCTCACCGCGGTGCCCAGTTGCAGGTCGCCGCTCAGCGTGCGCACGAACACCGTGTCCGCGGCCATCGAGCCGGCGGACACCACCTGCGGCGCGTTGCCGGCCGCGTCGTAGCCGACGACCGACACGGGGCCGATGCGCAGCTCGTCCACGTCCTGGTAGCGGAACGCGCCGGCAGCGCCGCCGCCGAGCGTGTTCGCGCTCACGTTGTTGGCCGCCTGGTCGAGCAGCACATTGCCGCCGGTGGAACGGGCCAGCAGCGTGCCGGCCGTGATCGGCGCGGCCGCGGTCTGCGTGATGTTGCCCGCGCTGAGCAGGCCGAGCCGCGGGGTCGAGATCGCGCCGCCCAGGTTGATGTTGCCGCCGCCTCCGTTCTGCAGCGTGAGCCCCGAAGCCAGCGCGAGCGGCCCGACGACGGCAATGTCGGCCGCATGCGCATTGCTGCCGGCCACGATCGCGTTGCCCGCCGAGATGCGCGAGAACTCGTCGGCCGACACCGCGAAGCCCGTGTTCGCGGTGCCGCCGAGCGTGATCGGTATCGCGACCTGGTCGAAGGCCGTGCCGTCCGCAGCCACGCCGCCGGGACGCAGGTTGACGACGTTGCCCGCGCTCACGGTGCCGTCGATGACCAGCGCGTCGGTGCTGCCGTCGTTGCTGGCGCGCAGCACGACGTTGCCGCCGGCCGAGGACACGGAAACGCCCGCGAGCACCACAGGGAACACGCCCGGCACGGGCGCCGCGGGCCCGAGGCGCACGCCGGCGCCGTTGCCCCCGGTCTGGCCCGTGAGTTCGATGCTGCCGGTGCCGGTGGTGACAATCCGCGAGCCGTTGCGCAGCAGCACCCCGTCGCCCGCTTCGCCTGTGTCGGCCTGGCGCAGGCCGCGCACCGCGATGTTGCCGTCGACCGAGCGCAGCACCGCATCGTTGAGCACCACGCCATGGCCCGGAATCTCGTTGCTGTTGCCGGTGAAGTTGCCGACCCCGCGCACCGTGATGTTGCCGCTGGTGGTCGAGATGTCGGTCTGCCGGTTCGGCGAGCCCGTGACCGTGAAGCGCGAGCCGAGCCGCACGCCGCTGGTGTTCGCGCCGATGCCCGTGATGTCGACATTGCCGGTCGAGGTCGCGATCTGCACGCCGTCGATGCTGACCGCCGCTTCCGTGAAGCCGCCGCCTGAAGGGCCGCTGGTGTTGCCGAAGATCGTCACGGAGCCGCCCGCACCGGCATCGGTGCGGCCGACGCGCGTGTCGATGACGTTGCCGTCGAGGCTCACGCTCGGGCCCGCTCCTGCGGCCGACCAGGCGCCGTTCATCACGACATTGCCGCCGTTGGTGTAGATGTCGCCGCTGTAGCTCACCTGTCCGCCGCCGGTCGCGGCGCCGCCGCCGTTGACGTCGGTGTTGAACACCACGTTGAGCGGCCCGCCGGCACCCGAGGACTCGATCACCACGTTGGCGTCGCCGCGCACGCTGCGGTGGGCATCGAGCTGGAAGGTCAGCGGACCGTTGGCGGCGCTGTAGTTGATGCGCACGCCGTTGAACATCCGGATGTCGCCGTCCGTGGGCGAACCCGCGCCCGGGGCGCCGGTCGTGATGCGCACGCTGGTGCCGCCGTTGAGGGCATCGTTGATGTCGCTGTCCTGGATCGTGCTGGCAGCGATCGGTTCGAAGGGGTTGGCCGGCAGCGTGCCGGCCGCGGCACCGGGGACGATGTCGACATTGAACGGATCGACGAGCCAGGTGCCCGCGGTGCCCGCGGGCGCGGCGGCGTCCACGCGCAGCCCGTTGAGGCTGAAGCCGCCGCCGAGCCCGTCGTCGGGCGCGGCGAAGCCTCCGGAGGTTTCGATGAAGCCGCCGTTGCCGCCGCTCGCGCCGCCGCGCGCCGAGATGCTGCCGAAGGCACGCAGGCTGCGTTCGGCCAGCAGGCGAACGTCGCCGCCGTTGCCGGACACGGTGGCGTCCGCGCGCATGATCGAACCGGCACCGAAAGCGATGGCGCCGGTGTCGCCGATTTCGGTCACCGCGTTCGCATAAAGGCGGATGCGCCCGCCGCCCGCGCTGCCGCTCGCATCGAGAACGCCGCGGTCGTCGGACCCGGGCGGCGGCGGTGGTGGAACGGACGAAAGCGGGGGGACGAAGGGCTCGAGCCCGATCACGCGGCCCGTGATGTCGATCGTGCCGCCCGTGAGGCCGGCGCCGTTGCCGGCCGCCGAGACCAGCCCGCCGGTCATGCGCACGCCCTCGGGTGCAAGGCCGCTGTCGAGGATGATTTCGCCGTTGCGCGACGCCATCGAGTCGGCCCGCAGCACGCCGCGTGAATTGACCACGCCGTTCGACACCTCGAACCCGGTCGTCGCGATCAGCGCCACGCGCCCGCCGTTGGCCTGCATGGTGCCGCTGTTCGCGACGCCGCTGTAGAGCCCCGGCGTCACGCGCAGCGTGGTCAGTCCGTCGCCCGCGAAGTCGATCGTGACAGTCTCGCCGGAAGCCATGGCGGCGGTGCCGCCGTTCGCAACGATGCTGCCGCGATTGGCCACCAGCGAACCGATCAATGCGGCGGTGCCGCCGTTGCCGACCACAATGCTGCCCTCGTTCTCCACTGAGCCGAAGGCGCCGCTGGGCCGCGCGAACTCGAGCCGGGTCGCACCGCCCATGAAGGCCTCGTCGCTGGTGGACATACTCAGCGTCGAAGCGATCAACCCGCCGACGCTGACCGACGAGCCCTTGGAGAACGTCACCCCGGCCGGGTTGATCAGGTAGACGTGGCCGTTTGCATTCATCTTGCCCGCGATGACCGAGGCCGGAGCGCCGCCCACGAGGCGGTTCAGCAGCACGCTGCTCGTGCTCGGCTGCGCGATATTGAGCGTCGCGTCCGCTCCGATCGAGAAGGTATTCCACTGGGCAATCGCCCGCGCCGTGGTCTGCGTGATGTTCATCGTCGCGGCGTTCGGCGTCGCGGCGGTCACGCCTCCGGCAATGGGCAACAACCCGGTAGGCAGGGTCTGGGCCAGCGCGGGCGCCAGGCCCAGGCACACCAGTGCGAGCGCGACCGGACGCAGTTGCAGGCGCGGCTGGAATCGTGAGGAACGGTTGTGCATTGCCATGTCAGAACACCTTTTGCACCTGCACGTACAAGCGCGGGTTGCGGCCGCCGCCATCGGTCTGCGCCGGCCGGGTGCCGTCGCGCCAGGCGAGCGTCGCGTTGATCGCAAAGTTGCCGGGCCGCGCCCACGAAATGCCGATGCCGAAGCCGCGCAGGCTGTGGCGGTTGGCACCGGTGTCGAACGGCGAGGGGTCGCGCACGATCTTTCCGCGCGCGGCGTCATAGAACGCGAAGGGCGTGAGCTCCGAGTTGACGGACCAGCGCCATTCGACGGTGCCGATCGCGCCCTCGTCCACCAGCAGTTCGCCGGACGGGTAGGCGCGCACCGCGCGCGCACCGCCGAGCGAGAGCTTCTCGGACGCATCGAGGTTCTTGCTGGCCCATTGGCCGCCGAGCGCCACATAGAGCGAATGGTTCGCCGCGATGGCCTGCAGCCGCGAGAGCTGGAAGCTCAGCTTGGTGTAGCCGCCCTCGGTGCGGTGGCCCGCGATGCTCTGGTCGAACGCCCGGCTCTGCGCGTCGTTGATCGAAAGGTCGCCGTGGTAGAGCGTGCCCGAGCTGGCCCAGTAGCCGCCGCCGAACACCTCGTCGCGCCGCTCCCAGGCCCAGCCGAGGCCAAGGCCATGCACGCGCTTCTTCGAGGTGAAATCGACCGCATTCATCTCGTCGGTCAGGTTCTTCACCTCGGCACCCAGGCGCAGGAAGAGGTTCTGCTGGCGCTGGCGGATCAACGGGTAGTTGAGCGAGAAATCGAGCACGTCGGCCCGGCCTTGCGCCCCGAGTTCGGCGAACTCGCCGCCAAGCTCGTAGTTGACGCGCGCGAGTCCCACGCCGGCGCGCAGGCCGCTGGTTCCGATCGGCGCCTCGTAGGCCACGCGGCCGAACTGCAGCGCGTTGTTGTTGGAAACCATCAGCCGCATGTCGAGGTTGTCGCCGATGCCGAACGGGCTGAGATAGCGCGTCGTGCCGCCGATGCGAAAGCGCCCCGATTCCTTGGTGCCATGGTTGTCGGCCTCGGCCGTGAAGGCCCAGCGCGGCCCCGCGGCGACTTCGACCGACAGGTCGGTGGTGCCGCTCTGCGTGCCTTCCTGCAGCCCCGACGAGACGCGGATGCCCGGCTGGTCCGACAGCAGCAGCATCGCGCGCTCGTAGGCCGGCGCGTTCACGGCTTCTCCGGGCTGCAGGGGCGCAAGAAAGCCGCGCACGCGCGCTTCGCTGATGGGCGCATCGGGCGCGACCGTCACATCGACCTTGCCGAGCCGGCCTTCGATGACGCTGATTTCCACGACGCCGTCGCGCACGGTCTGCACGGGCACCACGGCCTGCGCGAGAAAGTAGCCGCGCTCCTTGTAGCGCGCGGTGATGGCCTGCGCCAGGCTTTCGAGGTCGCCGAGCGTCACATTGCGCCCGATGTAGGGTGCGGTGATGTCCTGCAGTTCTTCGTTGCTCAGCGCCTTGACGCCGTTCAGGCGCAGGTCGTTGAGCCTGAACGAAGCGGCGGGTGGTTGGGGCGCGGCGGGCAGGTTCTGCGGCGCAACGGTGCCAGTGGCCTGGGCGAGCGGCCGGTCGCAGGTGCCGCAGGGGTCTTTGGTGGGAAGCAGCGTGTTGGTGTCTGCCTCTGCTGCGTGGATTCGCTGGGCTGCTACAAGCAACGTGGCACCCATCAATGCGAAGACAGCAAGAGCAATTGGCGTAGAGCGTTGACTGGCGCGCATCTCAGTGCTCCACCGTGGGTTGGTTGTGTTCCAAACGCTCATGTCAGCTCCCCACCGTAAGGCGCCAGTTGCCGATCAGGTTGAACGGCGCCCAGAAGAAGGGGTGGGACATCTTGGGGTCCTTCAGCACGGCCAGCTGTCCGGCCTGCATGGCCTTCTGGATATCGCGGCCCTTGGCGAGCTCGCCGTACAGCGTGCCCATGAGCACGGCGGTTGCGTCGTCTGATACGGGCCACAGCGACGCAATCAGGCTGGAGCTGCCGGCGGAAAGAAAGGAGCGCGTGAAACCCAGCACTTCGTCGCCCTGCGCGATGCGCCCGAGCCCCGACTCGCAGGCCGAGAGCGTGACGAGTGCCGTGCCGTCCATCGGCAGGCCGAGGATCTCGTGCGCCTCCAGAAAGTTCTGCTTGCCGCCTTCATTGGCCAGCAGGATGCGCGAGTACAGCGGATCGACCGCGTCGGCCTCGGCATGCGCCGCCACATGCATCAGCGGCGAGCGCGCGGCCACGTCGCGGAACTGCGTCTTGGTGGCCGCCGTGCCCATGTAGACGGCGTTGCGCGGAAACAGTTGCGCGAGCTGCTTCACCTCGACTTCGGCGCCCGGCAGGTCGTACTTGTCCTCGATGCGCGGATTGCCGAACGCGGTGAGCGATGCGCTCACGCGTGGCGTGCGCTGCGCCAGCTGCACGGCAATGCTGATCGAAGGCGCGACCGCCACCGGATGCGACTCGATCACGTAGCGCCCGTTGAGGCGCAGCGCCTGGAACGGCAGGTAGTGCAGCGGGCCGTGGGGCACGACGATCAGCCGCTGTCCGGGCGCCAGCGCCAGCGGACCGAGCAGGGCCGCGCCCAGCTTGTCGGCATTGGCAATGGCCGCGCGGCGGCCGCGCACGATGGAGTTGCGGAACACCTCGACCAGCTCGGTGAGCTCTTCGCGGCGCACGGCCACGGTCCTGGCTTCGATGCCGGCCGGGCTCACGACCCACACCAGCAGCCGGTCGGGCAGCGCATGGAACTGCACCACGCGCTCGTCGGGCGCCAGCGTGCCTTGCAGCGTGGCGAGGTCGACGGTGTTCGCCCGCGCGCTCGTTGATCCTCGCGCGGCCACGCACCGCGTCGAGCAGCGCGCGCGAGCGGCTGCGCTCGCTCACTTCGAAGGCCTGGCGCGCATCGCCGGCATCGCTGTAGATCGACACGCCGCGCTCGAACACCGACTGCAGGTCCGAGAACAGGCCCATCTTGAATTCTTCGCTGCGGAACTTCGCGCGCACCTGGTCGATGCCGCCGAGCGCGCGCGCCACGGCTTCGGCCGCGGCCTGCTTCTGGCCCAGCGCGAGTTCGCTGCGTGCCACGCCGTCCCAGGCCCAGAGGCGGTAGTACTCGGTGTCGGTGCCCACTTGCCGCGCCGTGAGCGCGCGGTACAGGTCGCGCGCCTCCGCCGGCTTGTTCTCGGCCAGCAGCAGCCGCGCGCGGGTGCGGTCGAGCTGCGCCGTGAGCGGTGCGTCCTTGGGCGCCGGCATGCTGCCGAGCACGTCGCGCGCCCTGGCCGCGTCACCCGACTCGATCAGCGCGTTGACCAGCGAGGCCTGCACCAGCGGGGCATAACGCGCCGAGCTGTTGGCCAGCGCCTCGTCATAGCTGATCACGGCGCCGGCGTAGTCGCCGCGGCGGGTGCGCACGTCGCCGATCACCTTCTGCACCGGGCCGACCACGAGCTTCGGGTCGCGCGCCGGATGCTTGAGCGCCTCGCGTGCGAATTCCTCGGCCTTCTCGAGCTGGCCCGAATAGCTGTAGACGATGGCCAGGTCGCGGTTGGCCATGGCCATCAGGTTCGGATCGCGCGTGGCATTGGCCAGGTGCAGCGCCTTGCTGGCGGCACGCACGCTCTGGCGGAATTCGCCGGCCTCGGCCAAGGCCACCGCCTGGCTGCAGTACTGGTAGCCGGAGAGCTTGACCGCGTCCTGCCCGTAAAGCACCGCGCCCTCGCTGGTCAATGCCAGCAAGGTGTCGGTGTCGGCCAGCCGGGCCTGCTCGGCCTTGCTGGCCGCGGCTTCGGCGTTGGGCGCCTGCTGCTGCGCCGACGCCACTGGCGCGTGGCCCAGCAAAAGCATGCCAGCCAGCCCGAGAGCACCCGCGACCCCTGCACGACGTGCCGAGCGCTCCCATCCCGTTCTCGAAAACCACGTCATTGGACCCCCGCGCGCGGCCCGTGTGCCCGCGGATGCGGGGGTCGACGCCGCGGAAGTGCGCGCCGTTCAGGCCTCGTGGGGAAAGTCTAGAAGCGCCCTCCTGCCACCGCCATTCGCAAGAAGGCCTAGCGCAAACGGACTACGTCAAGCGGGGACCGAATCGATGTCGGTCCGCTCCCAATGGCGGTGCTTGGCAATGGCGGCAATGAAGTCCTGCGCGATCTGGGTGGCCGCCGTGG
Source organism: Variovorax paradoxus (assembly GCF_030815855.1). NCBI lineage: Bacteria > Pseudomonadati > Pseudomonadota > Betaproteobacteria > Burkholderiales > Comamonadaceae > Variovorax > Variovorax paradoxus. The sequence goes on from NZ_JAUSXG010000001.1 coordinate 4,800,363, forward strand.
TGTCGCCGAGGTTGGTCACCGGTGTGGCCGCCACCACCACGCCGGGCGGCAGGTCGCCAGGTTGGGCGTCCGCGGCGATGCCGAGTTTCGACAGCAGCTGCGCGCCCTCGCCCACCGTGCAAATGGCCTTGCAGTGCTTGTAGGCCTCGAGCACGAAGTGCACGGCATCGCCCGTGCCTGCGAGCGCCGCCGCGCCCAGGCTGCCGCCGGGCACGAGCACGGCGTCGAACATCACCGACGGCGCGTTGGTGAAGGTCATGTCGATGTCGATCTGCCGCTTGGAAGCGCTGGCGATGGTGCCCAGGCGCGGGCCGACCACCTTGCAGCGCCCGCCGGCCTGCTCGAGCGCATCGCGAATCGGCTTGAGCGAGGCCGAGTCGATGCCGTCGGCCACGAGGATCGCGATCTTGCGCGTGCGGATCGAGCCGTCGCCGGTGTCGGCCATGCTGAGCGCCGGGGACTCCTCGATCGGCAGCGTCATGCGGTGTTCGCGATAGCCCGCGCGGCCCGCAGCCGCCTTGGCGTCGGGCGCACCGATGCCGAGCGGCTCCGCCACGCGGCGTGCGAGCTTCTCGTCGACGTGCGCGAGGTTGTCGACCATGCGCTGGCGAATCGCCGGCACATCCACCTTGGAGAGTTCGAAGCGGAAGCCCGCGACGATGTGCTCCTTCTCGGCCGCGCTCTGGCTGTTGAAGAACAGGCGCGCCTGCGTGAAGTGGTCGTCGAACGACGGGCTGCGCCGGCGCACCTTGGGCGACTCCAGCTCGTCGGGATACGACTGGAAGCCGACGCTGCCGCCGTCGACGCGGAACTCCTTGCCGTCGCCCAGCGAGTTGGGCTCGTAGGCCACCTGGCCGCGCGCGATGGTCTGGCGGTGCATGCCGTCGCGCTGGAAGTTATGGAACGGGCACACGCTCTTGTTGATGGGGAGCTCGTGAAAGTTGGCGCCCCCGAGCCGCGAGATCTGGGTGTCGGTGTAGGAGAACAGGCGCCCTTGCAGCAGCGGGTCGTTGCTGAAGTCGATGCCGGGCACCACGTGCCCCGGGTGGAAGGCCACCTGCTCGGTTTCGGCAAAGAAGTTGTCGGGGTTGCGGTTCAGCACCAGCCGGCCGATGCGCTGCACGGGCACCATTTCTTCGGGAATCAGCTTGGTCGGGTCGAGCAGGTCGAAGCCGAGCGAATTCGCCTTGTCCTGCGCGATGAGCTGCACGCCGAGCTCCCACTCGGGAAAGTCGCCGTGCTCGATGGATTCCCACAGGTCGCGCCGGTGGAAGTCGGGGTCCTTGCCCGCGATCTTCTGCGCTTCGTCCCACGCGAGGCCGTGAATGCCGAGCTTGGGCTTCCAGTGAAACTTCACGAAATGGCTCTCGCCGCGGTGGTTGACGAAGCGGAAGGTGTGAACGCCGAAGCCTTCCATCATCCGGAAGCTGCGCGGAATGGCGCGGTCCGACATCGCCCACATCAGCATGTGGGTGCTCTCGGGCATCAGCGAGGCGAAGTCCCAGAAGGTGTCGTGCGCGCTCGCGGCCTGCGGCATCTCGTGGTGCGGCTCGGGCTTCACGGCATGAATGAGGTCGGGGAACTTCATCGCGTCCTGGATGAAGAACACCGGAATGTTGTTGCCCACGAGGTCGTAGTTGCCCTCGCGCGTGTAGAACTTGACGGCAAAGCCGCGCACGTCGCGCACCGTATCGGCCGAGCCGCGCGAGCCGGCCACGGTGGAGAAACGCACGAAAACGGGCGTCTTCGCGTCCGGGTCCTGCAGGAAGTCGGCCGAGGTGAACTGCGACATCGACTTGTAGACCTGGAAGAAGCCGTGCGCCGCCGAACCGCGGGCGTGCACCGCACGCTCGGGAATGCGCTCGTGGTCGAAGTGCGTGATCTTCTCGCGCAGGATGAAGTCTTCGAGCAGCGTAGGCCCGCGCAGGCCCGCCTTGAGCGAGTTGTGGTTGTCGGGAATCTGCAGACCCTGGTTGGTCGTCAGATTGGGCGCATGATCGGTCGCGAAGCCTTCGAGTTGCTGCTGCTTGGCATTGCCGCCGTCCGCGGCCTTCGACCGGCGTCCGGCGGCGGCCTTGTTCTGTGGCGTCATCGAGGATCTTTCATGGGCGGGTCAGCTTCGTTGTCGAGAAAAAGGTCCAGCACGTTCACCAACGCAATCAGGCAGATGAAGCCCGCCACGGCGGCCACCACCCAGAACAGGATCTCATCCCCCCAGGTACCGGTGAGTGAATCGAACAACGCAGAGACATTCATGATTCGCTCCAGCAGAACAGATTGGACAAGACAGTGCTTGCGCTGCAGCCGGTAAGGGCGATGAGAGCCGATTCGAGGGCGTTGCGAGCGAATCCAAAGGTTATGTTTGCCGCAGACTGTTACCCGTAGTGGCGGCTCGCCCTCGCTTGTGGGAGAGGTGAGGTGTGCGAGGTAGGAGCGCGCCGACAGAACCGGGCCGGCACCTACGCGGCTTTGCGCCTCTGCCCGCGTGCCCCGGCACGGAGCCCCCGATAGCATCAACAAAGGAGGCACGAAGCCTGCTTGCGCATCCGGACAGAACACATACTTGGCCCACAGGGAAGAACCACATGCAGATAGAGATCGGTTTCGACATTGAACTCGCCGTCACGGCACCCACGGCACTGATCTACATGCTGCAAGTCCACCCGTCGCGCGCAGCGGACCTGCAGAACGGCGAGCACATCACCATCAGCCCACCGCTGCACACCGACTACTACTTGGACAGCTTCGACAACCACTGCGCGCGGGTGCGGATACCCGCGGGCGTGACGAGCGTGCGGCTGCGCAACCATGCCGTGGTGTTCGACCCCGGCTGGTCCGACCCGGTGGACTACAGCGCCATGGAGCACGCGGCCGCCGACCTTCCGGTGTCGACGCTGCCGTTCGTGCTGCCGAGCCGCTATTGCGAGGTCGACAGCGAACTGCTGCAGTTCGCCTGGAACAACTTCTCCCGCGTGACGCCGGGCTGGCACCGCGTGCAGGCCATTTGCGATTTCGTGCACGAGCACCTGCGCTTCGACTACCAGAGCGCCCGCGCCACGCGCACGGCGCTCGAGGGCTTTCGCGAGCGCACGGGCGTGTGCCGGGACTTCGCGCACCTGGCCATCACGCTGTGCCGCTGCATGAACATTCCGGCGCGGTATGCCACCGGGTATCTGGGCGACATCGGCATTCCGCCCGTGCCTTACCCGATGGACTTCAGCGCCTGGTTCGAGGTGTACCTGGGCGACCGCTGGCACACTTTCGATGCGCGCCACAACATGCCACGCATCGGCCGCATCGTGATTGCACGCGGGCGCGACGCGGCCGACGTGCCGATCACCATGGTGTTCGGCGCCAATTCGCTCCAGCGCTTCGAAGTGACGACCGCCGAGGTGCTGCAGTAGAGCAGTCCGGCAAGCACGCCGGCCTCAGGCTTCACGAAGGCAGATAGCCCAGCATCTCCATCGCGCCGCGAAGACCGGTGCGACTGGCCTCCATGGCGTCCCACGGCGTGTTGCCTACGCTGACGCGGTCGGCAATGTTGGCCACCGTCCAGTGGGCGGCGCTGCCCAGATCCGGCAATTCCCCCCACGCCAGCGGCACCGAAACGCCCATGCCCGGGCGGGCGCGCGCCGACCAGGCACTGGCCGTGGTGGCGCCGAAACCGTTGCGCAGGTAGTCCGCGAAGATCTTGCCCACGCGGTTGCGCGGCCCGCTCTTGGCCACGAAACGATCCGGAACGATGCGCGCGAGGTGGTCGACGATGGCCCGCGAAAAGCCCCGCACCTCGTCCCAGCCGAGCTGGCGCCGAAGCGGCACCACCACGTGCAGGCCCTTGCCGCCGCTGGTCTTCAGGAACGACGGCAGGCCGAGTTCGTCGAGCAGCACATGCACCAGCAGCGCCGCTTCCTGGATCTGCTGCCAATCGACGCCCTCGCCGGGGTCGAGGTCGAAGGTCATGCGGTCGGGCTTGCCGATGGCGCGCGAGGTGGCGTTCCAGGTGTGCAGCTCGATGGTGTTGTACTGCGCTGCGCCAACCAGCGCCTGGGCGGTGTCGATCTGCAGCAGCGGATCGTGCCCCGGGTCCAGGGCCGGGTCGAGCAGCTTGATGCCGGCGATGTCGCTGTGCTGCGCGTGCTTCTGGAAGAACAGCTCGCCGCCCACGCCTTCCGGCGCGCGCACCAGCGCCACGGGCCGGCCCTTGAGGTGCGGCAGGATCAGCGGCGCCACGGTGGCGTAGTAGGCCGCGAGATCGCCCTTGGTGACGCCGCTGGCGGCATCGATCAGGCGCTCCGCATGGGTGATGCGCGGTGCCTTCGGAACCCCCGTTCGGCCGTTCATGCCGCGCGGCGCCGCGCAGGGGCGCTCTTGGCCGCGGTGCGCTTGCGCGCGGCGCTGCTTTTTGCGGTGGTCTTGGCGTGCGCCTTGGCCTTCGGTTTGGCCTTGCTCTTGGCGGACGCCCCGGCGGGCTCATCCTCGTCTTCGCCGTCTTCTTCCGCCGAGTCGCTGGACTTCGCGGGTGCAGCCGTCTTGCCGCCACCCTTGCGCAGGCTGCGCTGCAGCAGCTCGGTCAGGTCGATGATCTTCGCGCCGCGGCTTTCGGCGGCCTGGCCCTCTTCGGGCTCGGGCTGCGTCACGGTCTCGGTCTGGCCCGCAGCCACCTTGCGGTCGACGAGCCGCAGGATCTCGTCCTTGAATTCGTCCTTGAACGCGTCCGGGTCCCACTCGGCGCTCATGTCTTCCACCAGCTGTTCAGCCATCTTGATCTCGCGTTCGTGCAGGCCCGCCTTCTTGGCATCCTCGGAGGGCAGCGGCAGCTCGGTCCAGGGCCGGATGTCGGCGCCCCAGCGCAGCAGGTTCAGCACCAGCGCGGGCCCGACCGGCACCAGCGCGGCCAGGTGCTGCTTGGTCTGGATCACCACGCGCGCCACGCCAATGCGCCCGCTGCGCTGCAGCGTTTCGCGCAGCAGCGCATACACCTTGGCGCCGCGATTGATGGGCGCCACGTAATAGGGCCGCTCGAGATAGACGAACGGAATGCCGTTGGCGGGCACGAAGCTCTCGATCTCGATGGTCTGCGTGGTCTTGGGGTACGCGTCGGCAATTTCCTTGTCGCTCAGCACCACGTACTCGCCGTCTTCGTACTCGATGCCCTTGACGATGTTCTCGCGCGCGATCTCCTTGCCGGTCTTCTTGTTGATGCGCTTGTAGCCCACCGGGTCCATCGAGCGCTTGTCGAGCCAGTCGAAGTCGATGCCCTGGCTGGTGGTGGCCGAGTAGAGCGCCACCGGGATGTGGACGAGGCCGAAGCTGATCGCGCCCTTCCACAGGACGCGCGGCGCGGGTGCTTTTTTAGAGACTGCCATGGACACACTCCTTCAGGCTCGAGACTTTGCGCCTCATGCCGCCCGCCGATGTAGGAGTGCTGCGGCGCCTGCCGTAAGGCTCGGGCCGGCGTTTTTTCCTCCCCTCTGGGGGAGGGCAGGGGTGGGGGCAGGCGGCGTGTCCACTGAACGCTCTGCGCGCCCCCATCCCAGCCTTCCCCCAAAGGGGGAAGGAGCCAATGCTTCAGGCCGATGGTGCGTTCGCCACGGGCCCGAGCACGCGCTCGCTCGGACGCGCGAAGTAGAACCACTCGGCGCCGGGCAGCGCCAGCGCATTGGGAAAGACGATGAATCCGTCGTCGGGCGCGCTGACCAGCGTGCCGTCGTGGCGCATGCCGATGGGCTCGCCGCGCTGCACCGCATCGAAGGTGGCCCAGTCGCGCACGAAGCTGTCTTCTTCATGCAGCCGGTCCGTCACGCCCGCCAGGCGCAGCAGCTGGGGCGGGCTGGGCGGCGCGGCCGGCATGCCTTGCGGCAGCGCCGCCATGCCGAGCAGCGCAAGCGCGCGCCGAATGGCGCGCCACGCCACCTCGGGCGCCTGCGGATCCTGGTGCTGGCCGCATTCGAGCGTGACGCCGTAGCCGCCGCAATTGCGGATGTATTCGTTGGTGCCGCGGCCGAAGTCCAACGCGCTCTCGTCGACCGCGGCGCCTGGCGACGAACGCTGCGCGAGCCCGGCGGCATAGATGTCGAGCCAGCCTTCCACCACGACGGACGTGCCCAGGTGCAAGGCCAGCAGCCCTTCCTCGCGGGCGCGGGCGAAGGGCTCCAACGGGCCGGTGTTGTCGCGCGGGCCGATCATTGCGAAGGCTTCGCCCTCGCTCTGGAAGGAATGCAGGTCGAGCAGCACATCGTGCCGCTCGATGAGCGGGCACAGCACGTTGGTGACCCGGCCTTCGTAGTCCGCGGGCGCCTCGCTCGGCTTGAACAGGCGGTTGAGGTTGCGCTCGCCCTCGCGCTGCAGGCGCCGACGCGCGAGCGGATTGGCAATGGGCACCAGGCTGAGCTGCCCGCGCAGCAACCGGAGCGTGCCGCCGTCGAGCTCGGCCAGCACGCGCTCGATGCCCACGGTGCCGCAGGTTTCGTCGCCATGGATTCCGCCCATCACGAGCAGCCGGGGCCCCGGATTCAGCGAGGCGAAGGTGTGGATGCGCAGGCTGTCGGTGGCGGCGGGTGCGAAAGGATCGGAAGACAAAGGATCGGAAGACATCCGGGCGATTATTGCGGAGGCCTTCCCCTGTCCGCAAAGACGCTACTCGTTTCATAGCAGCGCACCGAGCGCGGGCGAAGGCATGCCGCTCATACGCCCCGGCGCGGCGTGCCTACAGGGCGTGCCTCGCCTGTCCTACCGGCCGTGCCCCGGGCACCGCGCAAGCTAGGAGCCGAATCACCCACAGGCAGATACCGCGAAGGAACAGTGCCATGAGCAGCAGCAAGCCCGGCCCGAAGGATTCGGGCGCTCCGGACGACCCGGTGCGGGACGCCGGCGGCGGCGACACCAAGATCGAGCAGGGCGGCGACTCGGCGCCGCGCCTGCCGCACGAGCGCGACGAGTCTTCCGACAGCCAGCAAAGGCCGCGCGGGCAACCCTCCGAAGTGGGCCGAAAGGGCCATGACGACATCGAGCGCGGGGTGGTCGACACCGACCGCGGGCCGGAGGCCGACCGCGTCTACAACGACCAGGTCAAGCGCTGAGCGGGACTACTTGGCGGCGCCCACGCCCGCGAGCTGCTCGCGCATCGACGAGATCACCGCCCCGTAGTCCTTGGCGTTGAAAATCGCGCTGCCGGCCACGAAGGTGTCGGCGCCCGCGGAGGCCACGCGCGCGATGTTGTCGGCCTTGATGCCGCCGTCCACCTCCAGGCGGATGTCGCGGCCGCTCTGCTCGATGCGCTTGCGCGCGAGTTCGATCTTGCGCAGCGCCGAGTCGATGAAGCTCTGCCCGCCGAAGCCGGGGTTCACGGACATGATCAGGATCAGGTCGATGTCGTCGATGGCCCAGTCGAGCGCCTCCAGGCCGAGCCCGGGGTTGAACACCAGCCCCGCCTTGCACCCCGCAGCCTTGATGGCCTGGATGCTGCGGTTCACATGCGGCGATGCGTCCGGGTGAAAGCTGATGTAGTCGGCGCCCGCTTCCGCGAAAGAGGCGGCCAGCGCGTCGACCGGCTGGATCATCAGGTGCACGTCGACCGGCACCGGCTCGCCGTCCGCCGTCTTGGCGTAGGGCTTCAGGGCCTTGCAGATCATCGGGCCGAAGGTCAGGTTCGGCACGTAGTGGTTGTCCATCACGTCGAAATGGATCCAGTCGGCGCCGGCGGCGATGACCTTGGCCAATTCGTCGCCCAGATGGGCGAAATCGGCGGAAAGAATGGAGGGGGCGATGCGGAACGGCGTGCTCATGCGCCGATTGTCGCAGCCGGCGCAAAACCCGGAAAGCAGTGCAAAAGAGGGCTCCAGTTACCATCGCGCGCATGTCACACAGCCCCATCAATGTCCACGTCGAGCCCCGCTACCTGGCGGACCAGTCCTCGCCGAAGGACAAGATCTATACCTTCGCCTACACCGTGACCGTGACCAACGTGGGCGAAACCAGCGCGCAGCTGATTGCCCGCCACTGGCTCATCAACGACGCCTCGGGCCATGCCCAGGAGGTCAAGGGCCTCGGCGTGATCGGCCAGCAGCCGCTCCTGGCACCGGGTGAATCGTTCCGCTACACCAGCGGCTGCCGCCTGCATGCGCCGAGCGGCACCATGCACGGCAGCTATTTCATGGTGACCGAGGACGGCGAGCGCTTCGAAGCGCCGATTCCGATGTTCGTGCTGGAGGCGGACATCGGCGGGGCCCCCGTTTCGCGCGTACTTCATTAGCTCGCCCCCAGTCTTCGCGCACTTCGTGTCGCTTCGCCAACCCCCTACCGGGGGCAACACCAGAGGCCCGGCAAAGCCGATCCGCGGCGTCTCCGGCATTTGATTCCTTCCTTCCTCTTATCCTTTTTATGGCTGCTGCATCGCTTGACCTGCAGGGCCTGCTGGCCCGGCTCGATCCGACCGCGGACGTGGCGCATCGCCACATCTGGCTGATCGACGTTTTCGACTGGCTGCGCGGCGATCGCGCGTCGCCGCAGGCTTCGGTGGGGCGCGTGGCGCTGCTGCTCGACGCCATCGAGGCGCGGCCTGAGCTGCGTGAGCGCCTGCGCGCGTGGTGGCGCGCTTTCACGCAGACGGTCGACCTGACCACGCTGCTGGCGGACTACGGCTTTGCGCCGCGCACCGCATTCCTGAGCGAATTCTCCGAGCGCCTGCGCCGGAAAATCCTGCCCGGCACGCCCGAGACCACCGATGCTTCGGACCTCTTTCGCATGGTGCTGCCCGGCGTGTTCGACGCGGGCTGGATCGCACTGCTCGATGAACCGCAGCTTGCGCGCATCGGCCACCTGCTGGCCGACGCGGCCTTGGACGACGACGGGGCCCCGCGCTGGCGCCACACCGTGATGGACGCGGTCACCTACTGCAGCAGCCAAGTGGTGGCGGCCGGCTTCTCGCCCGAGCTTCGCCTGCGCACCAGCGTGGAGCACCACGAGGCCCGGCCTTTTCACGCCCTCATGGCCGACCTGGACGAACTGCGCGAGCAGATGTTCGAACAGCCTGCGGGCGAAGAAGGCGATGCGGCGCTGCAAGCCGCCTTCGTGGCCTTTCGCGACCGGCTCGACGCCTGCCGCGCCAGCGCCTCGTCGGTCTACACGCACCTGGAAGACAACGGCATATCGGTCGGCCTGGTGTTCCGGTTGCGCCAGCTGCGCGAGCGCGTGCTGCGCATCCGTGAACTGCTCGATTGCCTGATGCCGGCCGCGCCCGCGCCGAACGTGGCGCGGCTGGTCGGCCGGCTGGTTCTGGCGGGCGGCGAGCGCAACAGCATCCGCGCGCTGATTGCGTCGAACTCGTCGATGCTCGCGGCCCGGGTGACCGAGCGCAGCGCCGAAACCGGCGAGCACTACATCACGCGCGACCGCGCGAGCTACCTTCAGATGGTGCGCAAGGCCGCGGGCGGCGGCGCGCTCACCTCGCTCACGGTGCTGCTCAAGTTCAGCATCTACGCCATCGGCCTCTCGGCCTTCTGGAGCGGCTTCTGGTCGGGCCTGATGTATGCCGCCAGCTTCGTGGCGATCCAGCTGCTGCACCTGACGCTCGCCACCAAGCAGCCGGCGATGACGGCGCCCGCCATGGCGGCGCGCCTCGGCGACATCAAGACCGATGCCGCGGTGGCCGATTTCGTCGACGAGGTGGCCAATCTGGTGCGTTCGCAGGTGGCGGCCGTGCTGGGCAACGTGGGGGTGGTGGTGCCCGCGATGCTGGGGCTCGCGCTTCTGGTTCAGCTCGCCCTCGGCCGCCCGTTGCTCGACGCAGCGCATGCCGCGGCCACACTGCAATCGCTCTCACTCGTGGGCCCCACCGCGCTCTACGCCGCGCTGACCGGCGTGCTGCTGTTCGCGGCCAGCATCGTGGCGGGCTGGACAGAAAACGCCTTTGTCCTGCATCGGCTGGACTCCGCCATGCGTTACAACCCTCGCATCGGCGCTTTTCTGGGCGCCGCCCGCGCCCGCCGCTGGGCCACCTTCATGCGCACACACATCTCGGGCTTCGCTTCCAACATTTCGCTCGGACTCATGCTTGGCCTGTTGCCCGCATTTGCGGGTTTCTTCGGGCTCGGCCTGGACGTGCGCCACGTGACACTGTCGGCCGGGCAGATTGCGGCGGCCGCAGCTTCCACGGGCATGCCGGTGCTCCAGCAGCCGGCGCTGTGGTGGGCGGTGGCGGCCATCCCGGTGATCGGCGCCCTCAATGTGAGCGTGAGCTTTTATTTCGCATTCCGTCTGGCGCTGCGCGCGCACAGCGTCAGCCTGGACGACCGCGCACGCATCCGCAGCGCCATCTGGGCGCGCTGGCGCAGCCGGCCCATCAGCTTTTTTCTACCTGCATGAATTTGACGAGTCTCATCAACGATCTGCTGGGCTTCTGGTCCGAGTGGCTGCGCCCTTCGGCCGGCCTGCCCACGGTGATGTGGTCGCTCCTGCTGGCCGCGTCGGCGGCCTCCGGCCACCTGGTGCAACGCTATCTGGGCCTGCCCAAGGTGGTCGGCTATTCGATCGTCGGCGCGGTGGTCGGCTTTGCCGGCTTCGAAGGCGCGATCTGGCCGCTGCGCGGCATCAGCCTGTTCCTGCTGGAGCTGGGCGCTGCCGTGGTGCTGTTCGAAGCCGGCGGCCGGCTGCCGCTGCGCTGGTTCCGCCACAACCCGATGGTGCTGGTGCAAAGCCTGCTCGAAGCCACGCTCACCTACTTCGGCGTGCTCTGGGTGCTGCAGCTGCTGGGGCTGCCCGACCCGGTGGCCAACCCCATCGCGCTGATGGCCATCGTCGCCTCCCCGGCGGTGCTGAGCCGCGTGATCATGGACACGCGCGCCTCGGGCCCGGTGACCGAGCGCGCCATGACGCTGGCCACGCTCAACACCTTCTATGCGCTGGCGCTCGGCTATGCGCAGGCCGGCCTGATCGAGCGGGCGCCGCAAACGCTGCTGCAGAAGCTCTATCCGGTGGCGGTGGTGCTCGGTCTCTCGTTCGTGATCGGCGCCATCCTCGCACTGGCGCTGCGCACCGCCCTGCGGTTCATGAGCCCGACCAGCGAGAGCACCTCGATCCTGCTGCTCGCGCTGATCGCGGCCGGCGCCGCGCTCACGGCCCACGTCGGCGGCTCCGCGCCGCTGGCCGCGCTGATCGGCGGGGTGCTGCTCAAGACCCTCAACCCGAAACCCTGGGCCTGGCAGCGGCAGCTCGGCACGGCGGCGTCGCTGCTCACCATGCTGATGTTCGTTCTGGTGTCCATCGTGGCGGCGCAGGCCGACTGGACCCTGCCGGTCGCCAGCGTGGTGCTGGCCGTGATCGTGGTTCGCCTGTTCGCCAAGATTGCCGGCGTGGCCATTGCCAATCCGGGCAGCGGCGCCAGCTGGAAGCAGGCCTTCTGGGTCGGCTGCGCGATGTCGCCGCTGTCGGCGATCGCGCTGTTGATCGCATCGAATTTCACCACCGCGTCGCCGCTGCTCGGCACCATGATCACGCAGGTGGCCCTGCCCTCGATTCTCCTGATGGAGGTGATGGGTGCCGTGCTCGCCACCGTGGCCATTCACGCGGTGGGCGAAAGCTCGGTGCCGTGGGCGCCCCAGGCTTTCAGCACCACGGAGGACACGCAGCGATGACCGCGTCCATGGGCTTTCCCGACAGCGCCAGCACCCCCCTGGTTCCGAACACAACGGACAGCGACGACTTCCGCTCCGCGGCGCTTCCCGCCGACCCCGCGAGCCGCGTGGTCAAGCTCGAGCCCTTCAACCGCTCCGAAGCGCTGTCGCTCGGCGTGGAGCTGGAGCTGCAGCTCGTCAACACGCACGACTACGACCTGGCGCCCTATGCCGAGGACATGCTGCGGCTGATGGCGCAAACCCCGCTGCCCGGCAGCGTGGTGCCCGAGATGACCTCGAGCATGATCGAGATATCGACCGACATCTGCCACTCAGCGCAGGACGTGATCACGCAGCTCTCGCCGATTCGCGAGGCGCTGATCAAGAATGCCGACAAGCTCAACATCGCGGTGGTCGGCGGCGGCACGCATGCGTTCCAGCAATGGCACGAGCGGCGCATCTACGACAAGCCGCGCTTTCGCGAACTGTCGGAGCTGTACGGCTACCTGAGCAAGCAGTTCACCATCTTCGGCCAGCACGTGCACATCGGCTGCCCCGATGCCGATGCGGCCTTGCTGATGCTGCACCGCATGTCGCGCTACATCCCGCACTTCATCGCGCTGTCGGCCTCGTCGCCGTTCGTGCAGGGGCAGGACACGCAGTTCGACTCGGCACGGCTCAACTCGGTGTTCGCGTTTCCGCTCTCGGGCCGCGCGCCTTTCACCTTGAGCTGGAAGGAGTTCGAGGCGTATTTCGAGCGCATGACCCGCACCGGCGTCGTGCGCAGCATGAAAGACTTCTACTGGGACATCCGGCCCAAGCCCGAGTTCGGCACCATCGAGATCCGCGTGTTCGACACGCCGCTCACGGTGGAGCGCGCGGCGGCCCTCGCGGGCTACGTGCAGTCGCTTGCCGCATGGTTCCTGCAGGAGCAGCCCTTCGAGCCTACCGAAGACGACTACCTCGTCTACACCTACAACCGCTTCCAGGCCTGCCGCTTCGGCCTCGACGCGGTGTACGTGGACCCGGCCAGCGGCCAGCACATGCCGCTGCGCGACCACATCCTCATGACGATGACGCAACTCGAATGGCACAGCGAGGCGCTCAACGCCACGCAGGCGCTCGGCGAGCTGCGCACCAGCGTGGAGGCCAACCGCAACGACGCGCGCTGGCTGCGCGAGAAGCAGGGCAAGGAGCGCCTGCTGGCCGAGGTGGTGCGGCAGGCGGCGTTGCGCTTCCGCGGCGCGGCCTGAGCCCTTCCGCGGCCGCTCAGGCGGCCACGGCCTTCTGCGAAAACTGCCTGCGGTAGGCCGTGGGCGAGGTCTTGAACGCCGCGACGAAGTGCTTGCGCAGCGATACCGCCGAGCCGAAGCCCGCGTCGGTGGCCACCCGCTCGACCGGCCGGCCCGTGGTCTCCAGCAGCCGCTGGGCGAGCGCCAGGCGCTGGTTCTGCAGCCATTGGCCGACCGTGGTGCCCGTGGCTTCGCGAAAGCGCCGCGTGAAGGTGCGCCGGCTCATCAGCGCGCGTTGGGCCAGGCTGTCCAGCTCGTGCGGACTGTGCAGGTGGCGGCCCAGCCATTCGAGCAGCGGCGCGAGGCGGTCGCTCTCGGCGGCTGCCGGCACCGGCCGCTCGATGTATTGCGCCTGCCCGCCTTCGCGGTGCGGCGCAACGACCATGCGCCGCGCCGCCCGGTTCGCCGCTTCGGCGCCGTAGCGCACCCGCAGCAGATGCAGGCAGCAGTCGATGCCCGCGGCCGTGCCGGCGGAGGTGAGCACGTCGCCGCCGTCGACATACAGCACCTCGGGCTTCAGCGTCACTTTCGGATATTGCCGAGCGAAGGCTTCGGCCAGGTTCCAGTGCGTGGTGGCGGGCCGGCCGTCGAGCAGGCCCGCTTCGGCCAGCACGAACGCGCCCAGGCACAGCCCGACCACGATGGCGCCGCGCCGATGGGCCGCCTGCAACGCGCGGATCAGCACGGGCGGCGCGGGCCGCCTGTCGTCGCGCCATGAGGGAACGACCACGATCTGCGCCCGGCGGATGGCTTCGAGGCCATGCGGCACGGTCAGCGTGAAGCCGGCATTGGTTTGCAGCGGGCCCGGTTCGACGCCGCACACCAGCAAGCGAAAACGCGAATCGCCAGCCTCCGTGCGGTCTTCGCCGAAGACCATGCACGGCACCGACAGGTGAAAGGGACTGATGCCGTCGAAGGCGACGACTGCAATGGTTTCCGCGGGTTTTCTGGCCATGGCCCGATTTTATCGATGAATGGCTTTCGGGCCACTTTCTCCCGAGATCGAGAACGAGAAGAATCAGGCCATCGAAACCACTTGCATCCACGGAGCCAACAAATCATGAGCAACCCCGCACCGCGCCGCGCCCTCGTCGTGATCGACGTGCAGAACGAGTATTTCGAAGGCGGCGGCCTGCCGATCGAATATCCGCCCGTCGAACAATCGCTGCCGAACATCGCCAAGGCCATGGACGCAGCCCGCGCGGCCGGCACGCCCGTGGTGGTGGTTCGCCATCACGCGCCCAAGGGAGCGCCGGTGTTCCAGGCCGACACGCACAACGGCGAGCTGCATCCCGAAATTGCCAAGCGTCCGCGCGACCACCTGATCACCAAGGCGTTTCCCAGCGTCTTCACCGGCACCGACTTCGCCGACTGGCTCGCGCGCCATGAGATCGATACGCTGAGCGTGGCCGGCTACATGACCCAGAACTGCGATGCGTCGACCGTGTTCGAGGCCATGCACCGCGGGCTGAACGTGGAATTTCTTTCGGACGCGACCGGGGCGCTGCCGTATTCGAACGCGGCCGGCCATGTCAGCGCCGAGGAAATCCACCGCGTCTTCAGCGTCGTGTTCCACAGCAATTTCGCAGCCGTGACGAGCACCGACGCATGGATTGCCGCCCTGCAGGCCGGCCAGGCGATCGAGAAGGACAACGTGCTGATGTCGAACCGCCGCGCGCGGGGGTGAGCACCGCCGTGCGATGCGCACGGTGACCGAGACAAACCACGTCGACTCCTGCTGATGAGCGGACTGTCTCCCATTGATCACAGGTTTGGTGGCTCGACCCGTTCACGAGACGAGCGTGGCGCCGACCAGGAAGATCGCAATGCCCAGATACCAAAACCGCATCATCCAGACGCCCACCTTGTGCCGTCTTGCATAAACGTAGATATAGAGCGGCACGAACAAACAAAGAAGCCCTTTGACCGGGTTTCCCGTGAAAGCGTGCAGAGCGATGCCGACTTGCGCTGCAAACGCGAGTGCGAGACCGGAAAGCAGCACGAATGAGCCGAACGTCAGAGACATGAATGACCCCCCTCTTTTGCTCGACTCTAGCCGGAGCACGCGAGCTCGGGCAAGCCGCCTTTTGATGCCGCAGCGCTTATGCTCGCCCCATGGGTGAATTCGACCTGATCGCACGCTACTTCAAACGCCCCGCCAGGCGCTCTCCGCTCGGCGTGGGCGACGACTGCGCCTTGCTCGCGCCCGCACCGGGCATGCAGCTCGCCGTGTCGTCCGACATGCTGGTCGAAGGCCGGCACTTTCTCTCGACGGTCGATGCGGCGCGGCTCGGCCACAAGGCGCTGGCGGTGAACCTCAGCGATCTCGCCGCATGCGGCGCCAGGCCGCTGGCCTTCACGCTCGCGCTCGCGCTGCCCGGCGTCGACGAGCCGTGGCTCGAAGGCTTTTCGCGCGGCCTCTTCGCGCTGGCCGACGAACACGGCTGCGAGCTCGTGGGCGGCGACACCACGCGCGGCCCGCTCAACATCTGCATCACCGTGTTCGGCGAAGTGCCGGCCGGCGCGGCGCTGCTGCGCTCGGGCGCACGCCCCGGCGACGACGTCTGGGTCAGCGGCACGCTGGGCGACGCACGGCTGGCGCTCGAGGTGTTTCGCGGCACGCTCGCATTGCCCGCCGATGTGTTCGAGCAGGCACGGCTGCGCATGGAGCAACCCACGCCGCGCATGGCGCTGGGCCAGGCGCTGCGCGGCACCGCCTCGGCGGCCGTGGATGTGAGCGACGGCCTCGTCGGCGACCTGGGCCACATCCTGGCATCGAGCCGGGTGGGTGCCACGCTCGACGTGGACGCGGCGACAAGCGTGGTGGCCGCGGCGGGCACGCCCGGCCTGGGCACCGAAACGCTGCGCACCTGCGCGCTCTCGGGCGGCGACGACTACGAACTGGTTTTTACCGCGGCGCCCTCAGCGCGCGCCGCGGTCGAGCAAGCCGGCAAGGTGAGTGCCACGCGCGTGACGCGCATCGGCCGCATCGATGCCGAAGCGGGCCTGCGCATCGTGGACGCGAGCGGCTCACCGGTTGCGCAGCAATTCGGCTCGTTCGACCACTTCGTCTGATCAGGATCCGCGGATCATTGTCTGCATCTTTGCCTGGGCGGCATTGATGGCCTGCGAATGGCCGTTGAGGTCCTGCAGCATCTTGTTGAGCTGCGCCTGCACCGCCGGGTCGGTCACGGTCACGGTCGAGCCCGAGACCTGGATCTTCGACTTGTTCTGCTCGATGTAGTCGCCCACCGCGAGCGCGCCGACGAACACCGTGTCGAGCGCGGGGAACACCTCCTTGAAGGTGGCCGCCGGTGCCGACACGGTCTTTTCATAGGCCTTGTCGTAGACCTGCTTCAGGTCGTCGGGCTGCTTGAGCTTGGCATGCGCCGCGTCGGCCTTGGCCAGCTCCTGGTCGAGCGCGGTGCGCAAACCGCCAAGGCCCTCTTTCGCGGCCTTGAGGTCGTCGCGCCGCGATGCGAGGTCGGCAATGGAGCGCAGCGCGCCCTTGGCCATCACCTGGCCCATCGGCTGGCTGACGGACTTGTTCATACCCTCGTTGAAGTCGGCAATCACCGCATAGTGCTGCGCATAGTCGCCGAACGAGGCTTTCTCGTCGGCCGTGGGCGTGGGCACGCGCAGGCCCGGCTTGTCGAGCACGCGGGTCTGCAGGAAGCCGATGAACGCGGTGCGCTGCTCGGCCTCCTTGTTGCCGCAGGCCGCGAGCAGGACACCGAATGCGAGGCACAGGCACAACGCGTTGAAACGAACCAGGTTTTTCTTCATGATGAACAGGCTTTCGCGCTTGAATGGGCCGCCAAGCATACGATGGCCCAACCAGCTGGCGGGGCATGCAAAAGGCCTACAGCGATTTCTTCAGCACGTCGATGAAGCTGCGCGCCGCCGCCGACAGCGAATGCCCGCGCTTGGTGACCACCGAGATGTCGCGCGCCACGCGCGGCGCGCTGAGCAGCTTGATCACCAGCGACGGATCGTTCGCGGCTCGCGCGAAGGCCGAGGGCATGATCGACGGGCCCATGCCGGCGGCGGTCATCCACAGCGCCGTTGAAAGGAACGACACCTCGTTGACCACGTCGAGCACCACACCGGCCTCGGCCGCGGTGCCGTCGATGAGCGGCCGCACGCCGTAGCCCGGCCGAATGGTGATGACGGGGTGGCGCCCGAGATCGGTCCAGCGGACCACGCGGGCCTTGGCCAGCGGATGGTCGGCGCGGCATACCAGCGCGAGATGGTCGCGCATCAGGCGCTGCGTCTCGACCTCGGCGCCGGGACGCTCGGGCGTGCCGATGCCGAAGTCCACGTGTTCGCCGAGGATGCGCGAAATGAACTGGTCCGGCGCGCAGTCGTTCACCAGCACGCGCACCTTGGGGTGCTGCTCGGCGAACACGCGCATGGCATCGGGCAGCAGCAGCGAGGCGAGCGTCGGCGTGATGGCCAGCGTCACGCGGCCGCGCTCGAGCGTCGCCAGTTCACGGAAGTCGGCCGAGAGCGAATCGACATCGCGCAGCACGCGCTCGACCGTGGCGAGCATTTCTTCCGCCGCGGCGGTGGGCTTGAGCGAGCGCGTGGTGCGGTCGAACAAACGCGTGCCCAGTCCCTCTTCCAACTGACGGATCAGCATGCTCACCGCCGACTGCGTCACGAACAGCCTTTGCGCGGCCGCACTGAGCTGGCGCAGTTGGTACACCGCGAGAAATGCACGCAGTTGGCGGAGCGTAGGACTGAAGTTCGCATTCATTAGAAAACATGATATTTGATTCGGAATTCCTTGATTTACGGATAAATGCTGGCATCGTCCAATTCGCATCAAACAAAAACCATATTCAAGGAGCGATTCGATGACTGCAACGATGGCCCACCGGGCGATCGCATTTCGCCGGCTGCTGGCGCTGCTGCTGACCGCGGCTTGCGCACTTCTGGCCGGCACCGCCCACGCACAAACGCAGGCCCGGGCCGCCGACTTCCCGAACAAACCGATCCGCATGGTGGTGACCTTTCCGCCCGGCGGCAGCGCCGACGGCGTGGTGCGCATGCTGGTGCCGCGAATGAACGAGAAGCTCGGCCAGCAGGTGGTGGTGGACAACCGGCCCGGGGCCGGCGGCAACGTGGGCCTTTCGCTGGTGGCGAAGGCGCCCGGCGACGGCTACACGCTGGGCGTGGGCGCAGCTGGCGCGCTGTCGGCCAACACCAGCCTGTATCCGCAGATGCCCTTCGATCCGCTGAAAGACTTCAAGCCGGTGGGCATGCTCGCGGCCATTCCGTTCGTGATCGTCGGCCACCCTTCTGTGGCCGCAAAGACGCAGCGCGAACTGATTGCACTTGCCAAGGCAAAGCCGGGTTCACTCTCCATCGGCCATGGCGGCAACGGCACGGCCATGCACCTCTCGGCGGCGCTGTTCTCGCAGATGGCCGGCATCAAGCTGGTGGAAGTGCCCTACCGCGGCTCGGGGCCGGCGGCGCTCGACGCATTGGCGGGCCAGGTCCCGCTCGCGGTGGTCGACCTGCCTTCGTCGCTGCAGCAGATCAAGGCCGGCAAGCTGGTCGCCTTCGCGGTGACCAGCCCGCAGCGGCTTGCCACGCTGCCCGACGTGCCCACGGTGGCCGAGGCCGGGCTGCCCGGCTACGACTCGACCGGGTGGTTCGGCGTGGTGGCGCCCGCGGGCACGCCGGCGGCCGTGGTGGCACGGCTCAACGCCGAGATCAACGCCGCATTGGCGGACGAGCAGAACCTGACGGCGATGCGCAACCTCGGCGTGGAACCCGCGCCGGGCACGCCGGAGGGCTTCGATGCCTACATCCGCAGCGAAACGAAGAAGTGGGCCCAGGTGATCCAGGACGCCCGCATCAAGCTCGACTGAAAAAAAAGTTTCGAGAAGCCATGACAGACAAGACCCTTGCCGCCGACGTGCTGATCGTCGGTGCCGGCCCGGTGGGCCTCACGCTGGCGATGGACCTGGCCTCGCACGGCGTCTCGGTGATCCTTTGCGAAACCCGCCGCTTCGCCGAGCCGCCGAGCGTGAAGTGCAACCACGTGTCCTCGCGCACCATGGAGCAGTTCCGCCGTCTCGGCGTGGCAGAGAAGCTGCGCGACGCGGGGCTGCCCGCCGACCATCCCAACGACGTGGTGTTCCGCACCAGCGCAACGGGCATGGAGCTCGCGCGCATTCCGATTCCGTGCCGGCGCGACCGCTACACCGAAACCGAGGGGCCCGACGCGTGGTGGCCCACGCCCGAGCCGCCGCACCGCATCAACCAGATCTACCTGGAGCCGATTCTGCTCAGGCACACGGCGGCGCTTCCCGGCGTGCAGTTGCTCAACCGAAGCCAGGTCACCGCGTTCACGCAGGACTGCGACGGCGTGTCCGCTACCGCCACCGATCTCGACAGCCACGCGACGCGCCACATCCGCTGCCGCTACATGGTCGGCTGCGACGGCGGCAGCTCCATGGTGCGCAAGCAGATCGGCGCAACGCTCGAGGGCACGGCCGTGATCCAGCGCGTGCAGTCGACCTTCATTCGCGCGCCAGAACTGCGCGCGCTGATCCCGGGCAAGCCCGCGTGGTCGTACTACGCGATGAACCCGCGCCGCTGCGGCACGATGTTTGCCATCGACGGGCAGGAAACCTGGCTGGTGCACAACCACCTCAACGCCGAAGAGCCCGAGTTCGATTCTGTCGACCGCGACCGGTCATTGCGTGAAATCCTCGGCGTCGGTCCCGATTTTTCTTACGAGATCATCAGCAAGGAAGACTGGGTGGGGCGCCGCCTCGTGGCCAACCGCTTTCGCGAAGGCCGCGTGTTCCTCGCGGGCGACGCGGCGCACCTGTGGGTGCCCTATGCGGGATACGGCATGAACGCGGGCATTGCCGATGCGCTCAATCTCTCGTGGCTGCTCGCGGCCTGCGTGCAGGGATGGGGCGACGACGGCATTCTCGATGCGTACGAAGCCGAGCGCCTGCCGATCACCGAGCAGGTGTCGAACTTCGCGATGGACCATGCGCAGAAGATGATCCGCGCGCGACGCGCCGTGCCGCAGGACCTCGAGGCGCCCGGCCCCGAGGGTGATGCGCTGCGCGCGGAGATCGGACGCGAGGCCTACGACCTCAACGTGCAGCAGTTCTGCTGCGCGGGCCTGAACTTCGGCTACTTCTATACCGGCTCGCCGATCATCGTTGCCGATGGCGAGCACACGCCGCCGGCCTATTCGATGGGCGGCTTCACGCCTTCGACCGTCCCGGGCTGCCGCGCGCCGCATTTCTGGCTGACCGACGGCCGTTCGCTCTACGACGCTTTCGGACCGGGCTACACGCTGCTGCGCTTCGACCGCAGCGCGGATGTCTCGGCGCTCGAGCGCGCGGCGCGCGCCTACGACATGCCGCTCGCCGTGGTCGACATCGACGCGGCGGAAGTCCCGCCCGCGTACATGCACCGCCTGGTGCTGTGCCGCGCCGACCAGCACGTGGCCTGGCGCGGCGCCTATGTGCCGCCCGATGCGTACGAGCTGGTGGCGCAGCTGCGCGGCGAGCGGCGGCATCTGCAGGGCCGCAGGCGGCTGCTGAGATGGGAAGGCGTGATGGCGTAGGGGTGGCGCAGGGGAGCGGCGCGATGGCCCGAACCGGGCTCGGGCGCATCGTGCCCGCCTTCTTCACCGATTTCACCGATGCCGCGCGGCCGCGAAGCGGGCGATCAGCCATGCCGCCAATGCCGGCGCGAGCGCAAAGCTCGCGAACAGCCAGGCGGCGGCAGAGCGCGCGCCGGCCGCGCCGCCAGGTGCAGCGAGCCCGGCTGCGTTGGCGACCAGCCCCGCCACTGCCGCGCCCACGGCCAGGCCGTAGAGCTGCACGGTCGTGATCGAGGCCGACGCCAGCCCTTCTTGCCCCGGAGGCGCGAGCGACATCACGCGCGTGACGAGGTGCGGCCAGCCGATCCCCACGCCCAGGCCGACCGCTCCCAGCGCGATGGCGACCAGCGGCGTTTCGACGCCGGCGGCAAACCCGCCATGCCCCGGCAACAGCACGGCCAGCGCCACCAGCCCCAGCGTGCAGGCCACCGGCCCGGCGCGCAGCATGCGGTCGGCGCCCGCGCCGCTGCGCCCGGACGACAGCAGCGAACCCGCGCTCCAGCCGCCGGCCATGGCCGCCGTGAGGTAGCCTGCCGACAACGGCGAATGGCCGTGCAGCAGCTGCAGGAAGTACGGCACGAAGATTTCGGTGGTGGTGCCGATCATCATCAGCACCACGCCGGCATAGATGGCGCCCATCGGCGCGCTCACCGTGTAGGCGCCGGTCGGCAGCAACCGCACCGCGGCGCGTCCGTCGATCCGGGTGGCCGCCACGCCGAGCCCCAGCCCCAGCGCGACGCCCACCGCCTGCCAGGCCAGCGTGGGCCCGAATTCGCTCGCCGCGATCATCAGCACCGAGGCCGCCAAGAGGCCGATCTGCGCCGCGGGAATGCGCGGCATGCTGGCAGGGCGCACATGCCGCACGCCGGCGGCGGGCCGCAGCTGCACGGCCACCAGCAGCGCCTGCAGCGCCGCCAGCGGCAGCAGCGACCAGAAGGCCCAGCGCCAATGCCCCGCCTGCGCGAACAGGCCGCCCACCGCCGGCCCGCAGAGCGTGGCCACGCCCCACATGCCCGACACCATGGCCACCCCACGCGGCCACAGCCGCGGCGCGAACACCCGCTGGATCAGCGCATAGCTCAGCGCCGCGAGCAGGCCGCCGCCCACCCCCTGCACCGTGCGGCCCGCGAGCAGCCAGGGCATGGCCGGTGCCAAGGCGCACGCGATCGAGCCCGCGGTGAATGCCGCCAGCGCCGCCAGGCATGCACCGCGCGGCCCCAGCCCGGCGAGCGAACGCACCGAGAGCGTGGCGCCGACGATCGACCCCACCACGAACAACGTGGTGCTCCACGCGTACCAGCCGAGCCCGCCGATTTCATTCACCACCGAGGGCAGCACGGTGGTCACGATGTGCACATTGACCGCGTGGAGCGCGACGCCCCCGGTCAGCGCCAGCGCGCGCCAGCCGTTGCGGCCGCGGAACAGATCGCTCCAGGCCGCAGTGGATGGGTTGGAAATTGGCGAACCGGAATCGGCGGTGGAGGTAGGTGCGGCAGGCATGGGTAGGTGTCCGGAGGAAGCAGGAAATGTCGAAGCAAGGCCGGATCCTAGGCCGCACTCGTGAATTAAACAAGACAACACTTTGATAAATAGGGGCATCGGCATGGCCGCGGATGCGCGACACTGCTGCCTGATGCAAGCCGTTCCTCCGCCTCCTTCTTCTTCTCCTTCTTCATCGTCCGCCGGCCCTGCTCCGCAGGGCGCGCCGCGCCGGCCCACCAAGGCCTTCCTGCTGTCGCACCCGGCGCATTTCATTGCCCTGGGCTTCGGTTCGGGGCTGCCGCGCGTGGCGCCCGGCACGGTCGGCACGCTCTGGGCCTGGGCTGCCTTTGCGGTCATGCAGCTGTGGTTCACGCCCGCCACCATCGGCTGGGTGATCCTGGCCTCGCTGCCCATCGGCTGGTGGGCCTGCAGCGTGACGGCGCGCCACATGGGCGTGGCCGACCCGGGGAGCATCGTGTGGGACGAAGTGGTCGCCTTCTGGATCGTGCTCTGGCTGGTCACGCCGGCCGGCCTGCTCGCACAGGCGGTGGCATTCGGGCTGTTCCGCTTCTTCGATGCCGCCAAGCCGGGGCCGGTGGGCTGGGCGGACGCGCTGTTCAAGCCACGCGATGCCGCCGAGGTTCGTTGGTGGCGCGCAGGCTTCGGCATCATCCTCGACGACCTCGTGGCGGCGTTCTGCACGCTGCTGGTCATTGCGCTGTGGCGCGCATGGTGAACCTCATGGAACCTTCGATCCCATCGTCGAACCTTCTTGCGGACCCGGGCACGTCCGGCCTTGTCGCGGCCACGGCCGGACTGCTGCTGAAAAAAGGCTGGATGCTCGCCACGGCCGAAAGCTGCACCGGCGGGCTCATTGCCGGCGCGTGCACCGAACTGGCCGGCTCGAGTGCCTGGTTCGAGCGCGGCTTCGTCACCTACTCGAACGCGGCCAAGACCGAACTGCTGGGTGTCGACGCGGCGCTGATCGAAACCCACGGCGCGGTCAGCGAGGCCGTGGCGCGCGCCATGGCCGCGGGGGCCATCGCGCACTCGGCGGCCCGCGTCGCCGTGGCAGTGACCGGCGTGGCCGGCCCCACGGGCGGTAGCCCCGAGAAGCCGGTCGGCACTGTCTGGTTCGGCTGGTCAATCGACGGACAGATCCGCACCGAGCGTCGGCGCTTCGACGGCGACCGCGCCGCGGTGCGCGCGGCGACAGTGCACTACGCGCTGCAGACACTGGCGCATTTGCTGCAAGCCTGACGTCGGCCGCCGCATACTCCCCGCCAGGAAAACGAATGAACAAAAACACCAACACCGAAACCATCCAGCGCTTCTACGACGCCTTCGCCCGGCTCGACGCCGACACCATGGCGGCCTGCTATGCGCCCGATGCGGTCTTCGACGACGAGGTCTTCTCCCTGCGCGGGCAGCGCGAGGTGGGCGGCATGTGGAAGATGCTCTGCACCGCCACGCGCGGCAAGGGCGCCGACGTCTGGAAGCTCGCCTGCAGCGACGTGCAGGCCGACGCCACCGCCGGCCAGGCGCATTGGGATGCGCACTACCGCTTCAGCGCCACCGGCCGCATCGTGGACAACAGCGTCGAGGCGCGCTTCGCCTTCACGCCCGAGGGCCTGATCAAGACGCACCGCGACAGCTTCTCCTTCTGGACCTGGGCACGCCAGGCGCTCGGTACGCCGGGCCTGCTGCTCGGCTGGACACCGATACTGCGCAACAAGGTGCGCAAAACCGCCGCCACCAATCTCGCCAACTTTCTTGCCCGCCAACCATGAGCGACATCAACCTCACCAACAACGAAGCGCAGCACCGCTATGAAGCGGCGACGGACGGACGGCTGGCCGGCTTTGCCGAATACAACCTGCTGACCGACGCGATCATGTTCACGCACACCGAGGTGCTGCCCGAAAACGAAGGCAAGGGCATCGGCTCGGCGCTCGCCAGGCACGTGCTCGACGATGCGCGCGCCCGCGGGCTGCACGTGATCCCGGTGTGCCAGTTCATTGCGGGCTACATCCGCAAGCACCGCGAATACGCGGACCTGGTCCGGCCCGATATTCAGCGCGCGTTCAAGATCTGAGGGTGCCGGCCTTCGGCGCGGGCAACCACGCGAAGGCCGCGACGCCCAGCACCAGCAGCGCGGCGATGGTACCCAGCACAGCGGTGAGCGGATCGCCGCCATGCGCCGCGGCCACCGATGCCGCGACGCCGGTGCCCCACTGCATGAGCGCGACGCCGAGGAACATCGCCATGGTGAAGACCGCCATGGCGCGGCCCGTGAGCGTGACCGGGTAGGCCACGCGCACGTCGGCGTATTGCCAGACGATGAAGCCCGAGAGCATGCCGATCAGCACCATGCCGCCGATGTCCAGCCAGGCCGAGTGCGTGAAGGCGATGAGCGCGAACAGGCCGGCATAGCCCAGCGCGCAGATCACGATCCAGCGGCGCCGCGCGGCGCCGTCGCGGTCGAGGCGGCCGAACAGCGGCGCACCGAACAGCGAGATCACCGACACCGCCAGCGCGACATTGCCGCTCTGCACCAGTGAATAGCCGTGGCGTTCCATCATGAGTGGCCCGAGCCAGAGCCCGCGCAGCGAAATGAAAGCGGCATACGTCACCGCGCCAAGCACGACGATGCCGAGCGTGTGCGGCATGGCGAGCAGCGCGCCGAACTGGCGGATGGCCTCGGGAATGGATTCATTCGCCTTCGGCACGGCCGACACGGGCTCGTGCACCCAGCGCCAGATGGCGAGCCACGCCAGCGCCGAGGCCGCGGCCAGCACCAGAAAACCCGCGCGCCATGAATACGCTTGCACCAGCCATGCGAGCGGGGTGCCGGTGGCCAGCATGCCGAACCCGCCGATGGCGAGCACCAGGCCTGAAACCGTGGCAAAGCGCGCCGCAGGGAAGTGCCGCGCGATGAACACGGTGCACACCAGGAAGGCCGGCGCGCAGCCGATGCCGATCAGCGCCTGCCCTGCCACGAGGACCCCATAGGTCGGCGACACCGCCGAGAGCAGCGCACCCGCAATGGCGACCGGAAACGCGACGAGCACCGTGCGCCGCACGCCGTGCAGGTCGATGCCGATGCCCATGAAGAGCTGCATCGCGCCGAAGGCGAAATGGAAAGCGCCCGAGAAAATGCCGAGCGCCTGGGCCGACAGCCTGAAATCGGTCTGCAGCGGGCTCGCCATGATGGCGCCCACCGTTCGGAACGCCTGGCTCAACGCCACCCCGGCGCAAAGCGCCAGCACCATGACCCACGCGGCGCGTGGCGTCAGCGGTGCGGGGGCGCAGCCGCTGCTAGGCACCGTGGCACTTCTTGTATTTCTTTCCGCTGCCGCAGGGACACGGATCGTTGCGGCCAGGCGTCGCTTCCTTGCGGATCGTCTCGACCTTCGGGCCCAGGCTCTTCCAGAGCTGGCGCAGGTCGTACACGGCCCAGATGGCGGCGCCGAAATCGTCCAGCCGCTGCTGGCTGACGCTCGGCGGGGCGTCGTCGCTGAACATCGAGAGCGTGGGCTTGGCCTTGTCGTCTTCGGTGAGCGCCACGATGTTGTCGAGCGCGTCGTCGAGCATCTGTGCGGCTTCCTTGTCGCGCGGCGCGGCCCAGTCTTCGGGCCAGTTCTCGACCGCGTACATGAAGCCCAGCGCCCAGACCTGCGCGAACGAAGGGATTTCCTCGCCCTCGATCTCGGCGCGCTCTTCTTCGGGCAGCGAGGCAATGGCGCCTCGGGTGTCGAGCACTTCAGGCTGCCAGCTGCGCTCGTCTTCGAGCGACTGCACGTCGGCGTCCAGGCCTTCTTCGATTTCGAGCCAGCGGCGCTTCCAGTTCCAGACGAATTCCATGTGCTGGGCCGGCACGAAGCTCTCGCCCAGCAGCACGGGCCAGTATTCGGCAGGCTCGATGGGCCGGCGGGTGCAGATCAGCGCGGCCATGAAGCCTTCGCAGAACTCCCACTGGGGAATTTCCTCGTCGTGCTCGCGCATGGCGTCGAGCGCCTGGTCGAGCGCGTCGAAATCGTCGGGGCCGAGGGGGGCGGAAGCGGCCGCTGCGGCCTGGGGGGTGTCGTTGGTGGTCATCATGGCAAGTTCGGGGCAGCCCTCTATGATGCAGCAGGCTCCGGAGTCACTTCATTTCCATGTCCACGATTATTCCGTTTCCGGCGCGTTACAGCGCCTTTGCGCTGTGCGTGGCGGGCCTGGCGGCCAGCCTGGCTGCCGTGCTGGTGTCCCCGCACCTGTGGGCCGCCTGGGTGGCGCTGGCGGTTTTTGCGGCGCTCAGCGCAACCGGCGTGCACGACTTGCGGCAGACGCGCCACGCCATCCTGCGCAACTACCCGGTCATCGGACATTTGCGCTTTCTGCTGGAGTTCATCCGGCCGGAAATGCGCCAGTACTTCATCGAGAGCGATTCCGAGGCGGCGCCTTTCTCGCGCGCGCAGCGCTCGCTGGTGTACCAGCGCGCCAAGGGCGAACCCGACAACCGCCCTTTCGGCACGCAGCTCAATGTGACCATTGCGGGCTACGAGTGGATCAACCACTCGATGCAGCCGACCAAGCTTGAGAACCACGATTTCCGGATCGTGATCGGCGGCACGCCGCAGCCGGCGGAGGCCAACCCGGCGCAGGTCTGTACCCAGCCGTACAGCGCGAGCGTGTTCAACATCTCGGCCATGAGCTTCGGCGCGCTCTCGGCCAACGCGATCCTTGCGCTCAACCAGGGCGCGAAGATGGGCGGCTTTGCGCATGACACCGGCGAGGGCTCGATTTCGCAGCACCACCGTGTGCACGGCGGCGACCTGATCTGGGAAATCGGCTCGGGCTATTTCGGCTGCCGCAACGACGACGGCAGCTTCAACGCCGAGCGCTTCAGCGCCAACGCGCGTGATCCGCAGGTCAAGATGATCGAGATCAAGCTGAGCCAGGGCGCCAAGCCCGGGCACGGCGGCGTGCTGCCCGCGCCCAAAGTCACGCCCGAGATCGCGGCCGCGCGCGGCGTGCGGGTGGGCGTGGACTGCGTGTCGCCCTCGTCGCACAGCGCGTTCGGAACGCCGATCGAGATGATGCATTTCATCGCCAGGCTGCGCGAGCTTTCGGGCGGCAAGCCGACCGGCTTCAAGTTCTGCCTCGGCCATCCGTGGGAGTGGTTCGCCATCGTCAAGGCCATGCAGGCGACCGGCATCACGCCCGACTTCATCGTGGTCGACGGTGCCGAGGGCGGCACGGGCGCCGCGCCGGTCGAGTTCAGCGACCACGTGGGCGCGCCGCTGCAGGAAGGCCTGCTGCTGGTGCACAACACGCTCATCGGCGTGAACCTGCGCCACCGCATCAAGCTGGGCTGCGCCGGCAAGGTGATCACGGCGTTCGACGTGGCGCGCATGATGGCCCTGGGCGCCGACTGGTGCAACGCGGCGCGCGGCTTCATGATGGCGCTGGGCTGCATCCAGGCGCAAAGCTGCCACACCGGCCATTGCCCCACGGGCGTGACCACGCAGGACCCGGTGCGCCAGCAGGCGCTGGTGGTGCCGACCAAGGCCGACCGCGTGCGCAACTTCCACCGCAGCACCCTGCATGCGCTGCAGGAGCTGGTGCAGGCCGCCGGGCTCGACCATCCGCAGCAGATCACCGCGCACCACATCGTGCGGCGCATTTCCGACACCGAGGTGCGCCTCTTGAGCAACCTGGTGATGCAGGTGCAGCCGGGCGCCCTTCTCGGCCCGCTCGACAAGCAGCACAACGTGTTCCGAACCTACTGGCCGCTGGCCAGCGCCGAGAGCTTCCAGCCCGTGACACAGGGTCCGCACGGCCTGGTGTCGAGTCTCGCGCTCGCCGCATGAACCCCTTGCGACGCGGCGCTTCGGCGCGGCTCCAGAGCGCCAAGGGTGCGGCCTCCGCGCCCGCGCCCCTGGACGCGCAGCCGTTCGTGCCGGCGCCGGGCGACTACGCCGAATTCCTGCGCACCACCTTGCCGAAGCAGCAGAAGAACGTGGCCAGCCATCGCCTGGGCAGCGAGCGCGTCTGGCTCAAGAAAGCCGGTCCGCGCCATGGCAAGTGGGGCTACCGCGTGATGGCGGCGGTCGCGCGCATGGCGCGGCTGGACATCATCAAGCCGGTGCCCAATCCGGGCGGCGAGGCCGCCATCGCTACGGAGGCCCGGCGCCTCCGGCAACTGGCGGCCGCCGGCCTGCGCGTGCCCGCGGTGCTGGCGCAACAGCCCGACGGGCTGCTGATTTCCGACCTGGGCCAAAGCGGCCGCCACACGGTCGTGCTGCAAGAAAAACTCGACCAGGCCGCCGCGGCCGGGCCGGCCGCGCTGCTGGCCGTCTGGCGAGACGGGCTGGCCGCGATTGCCAAAGTGCACGTGCACGGCCAGCACCTGAGCCAGGCCTTCGACCGCAACCTGGTGCAGTGCCCCGACGGGGTCATCGGCTACATCGACTTCGAGGACGACCCCGCCGAAGTCATGACGCTGGCCGAGTGCCAGGCGCGCGACTGGCTCAGCTACCTGCACTCCACGGCCATGATGCTGGAAGCGGCCGCGCCGGAAACTGCCGGTGTGCATTGGCACGCCGCGCTGGCCGAGGTCAGCGCGGAAGTTCGCGCGCGCATCGCCGAGGCGGCCCGGCGCATGACCTGGGCGCAGCGCCTGCCGGCCAGCCGGCGCTGGGGCCGCGACACGCAGCGCGTGCGCGCGGTGGCGCGGCTCCTGGGGCGGTGGCACGGTGCCGGGGCGGCTTCTTCCGCCCGTCGCTAGAGCGCCAGCACCGCCTGCACCACCACGCCCTGCGCGGCGAGCCGCTTGCGCATCGTCAGCACCGCCTGGTCCTTGCTGAGCAGCCGTGCGCGCCGGGCGACCGCCAGGTCGATGAAGACCTGGTCGTCCGGGTCCTTGCAGACGCACGGGGCGCGCGGCGGCGTTTCGGCGACCAGGTGCACGCGGTCGTCGAAGGCCGCCAGCACACTTTGCGGCGCCAGGTTCCTGCGCGCCAGGCGGGCCGCGATGAGCGGGTAGCCGAGCACCCGCGCCAGTTCGTCGCGCATGGAGGCGGTCGCGAGCCAGCGCAGCTCGCTGGCGGCAAGGGCGGCGGCCAGCGGCAGGCAATCGGGGTTGTCGAACACCAGCAAGTCGAGCGCGACGTTGGTGTCGATGACGACGAAAGCGCCGGACGCGGCGCTGGCCGCTTCTTGAAAGGAAATTTGTGCGTTTGGAATACCCCGATGTTGCACCATGCGGACTCGGCTCGCGCTGAAAGCATCGCGGCGCCGTCACAATCGGCTACATCAGGTTCGTGCGCAGTCCCCTTCGAAATCTCCGATGAAACGAATTTCACTGCTGTTCCTCGCCTTGCTCGCCGGTCCGCTGGCCCGGGCCGAGTGGCTCACGCTGACAGGCTCGCCCGGCGAAGCGGCCAACAGCTACGTGCAGGTTGATCCGACCAGCGTGGTGGTGAACGGAACCAAGCGGCTCATGGCGGTGCGCCTCAGCCTCGCGGAGGCCCGCACCAGCCGCGACGGAATCAAGTTCCGCTCGTTCATCGCGCAGGCGAGTGTCGATTGCGAAGCCCGCAGCGCGCGCTACGTGAGTGCCACCTACTTCGAGCAGCCGAATTTCGTCGGCGAGCCCATCGCGGTGCGGGCGTTCGAGGAAGCCGATGTCCGGCCGATGAACTTCGCCGGCGCGCCGGGCGACCTGGCGGCCAGAACGGTGAACGCTGCGTGCAGCGTCGGCACCAGCACCAAGTAGCCGCTGAAGAGCCGAAGCCGCGAAGCGCTACTTCCTGGCCGAGCCGGCCACCATGTCGAAGCGGAACAGCCGGCATTCGATGGGCCCGTTCCACATCGGCACGCGGCGCGATTCCTTGAGCCGCATCTGCTTGGGCAGCTTCAGGTCGGGCGTGAGCACCCAGGCGGTCCAGCCCGCGTAGTTCTTCTTCCAGTGCGTGGCGAGCTGCGGAAAGAACTCGCCACCGTCGCCGCTTTCGCCGTTCTCACTGCCTTCGCCGCGCGGCTCCCCGTTGCCGGGCGTCTGCGCGGCCTCGCGGGCGCCGAAGCGTGCGACACCGCCTACTTCGATCCGCTCGCCGTACGGCGGGTTGAGCATGATGACGCCGCCCTCGGCCGGCGGCATGCGCTGCAGTGCATCGCCGCCGCGGAATTCGATGGCGTCGGCGACGCCGGCGCGCTCCGCGTTGCGTTCGGCAAAGTCGACCATGCGGTGCGAAACGTCGGAGCCGAAGATGGCGACGTCTCGCGCAGTTGCCGCGGACTCGGCTTCTTTCCTGATGGCGTCCCAGACATGCGCCTGGAACGGCAGCAGCTTCTCGAAGCCGAAGCGCCGCAGCCATCCGGCCGGGATGCCGCGCGCAATCTGCGCCGCCTCGATGGCGATGGTGCCGCTGCCGCAGCACGGGTCGTACAGCGGCTCGTCGGCCACCGCGCCGGTTTCGGGGTTCCACCAGCCGCTGGCGGCCAGCATCGCGGCGGCCAGGGTTTCCTTCAGCGGCGCATCGCCCTTGTCCTGCCGCCAGCCGCGCTTGAAGAGCGGTTCGCCCGAGGTATCGATGTACAGCGTGCAGTGGTCGGTGGTCAGGTGCGCAAACACGCGGCAGTCGGGCCACTGCGTTTCGATGCTCGGGCGCACGCCGTTGGCCTTGGCGCGAAAGCGGTCGGCAATGGCATCCTTGATGCGCAGCGTGGCGAAATTCAGGCTCTGCAGCGGGCTGTGCTGCGCCGTGGTCTCGATCTTGAAGGTCTGCTTCGGCGTGAACCAGATCTCCCAGGCCACGCCGTTCGCGATGGCGTACAGGTCGTTTTCGCTGCGGTAGGGCGCATGGGCCACCTCGACCAGCACGCGCTGCGCGAGCCGGCTGTGCAGGTTGAGCTTGAGCGCATCGCGCCATTCGGCGCGCACCCGCACGCCGCCACGCAGCGTGAGCAGGTCTTGCCCGACGCGGCCCGTCAGCGCATGGACTTCCTGCGCAAGGAGTTCCTCGACGCCGGCGGCGCAAGGCAGAAAAAGAGAAAGATCGTTCACAAGGGGTTCGCCATCATCATCGGCCGGCTGGGGTTGCCATTGTCGCCGCCCTCGCCGCGCGGCTCTATATAGTGGACCGAATCAACCTACAGCCATCGAATTCATGAACGACATCACGGTTCCACTCCTGGGCATTGCGGGCGCGATGATCGTCGGCGCCATGAGCCCCGGCCCGAGCTTCGTCATGGTCGCGCGCACCGCCGTCTCCTCGTCGCGCGGCGACGGGCTGGCCGCGGCACTGGGCATGGGCGCCGGTGGCCTCGTGTTTGCAATCGCCGCGCTCGTGGGGTTGCAAGCGGCGTTCCTCGCGGTTCCCGCGCTGTACCTCGCTGTGAAGCTGCTCGGCGGCGCCTACCTCGTCCACCTGGGCATCCGCATCTGGCGCGGCGCGCGCGAGCCGCTGCCCGTCGCGCAGGAACAGGGCCCGGCCGGCAGCCGCGGCAACGGATGGCGCGCGTTTCTGCTGGGCATGGGCACGCAGGTCAGCAACCCCAAAACCGCCGTCGTGTACGCCAGCATCTTCGCGGCGTTCATGCCGCGCGATGTGCCGCTGGCGCTGGCGCTTGCGGTGCCGGCCGTGATCTTCTGCATCGAGACGGGCTGGTATTCGATCGTCGCGCTGGCGCTCTCGTCGGCGGCGCCGCGGTCGGCCTACCTGCGCTACAAGGCCTGGATCGACCGCGCGGCGGGCGGCGTGATGGTGCTGCTGGGCATCAAGCTGCTGTCGGGCGTGCGGGGCGGCTGAGGGGCACCGTCCGGCTTATAAGGTTCGGCCTACAAGGCCTTGCGCAGGTTCGCCGGTGCGATGCGCAGCGCCTCGCGGTACTTGGCCACGGTGCGCCGCGCGCACTCGATGCCCTGCTCTTTCAGCATCTCGGAAATCTGGCTGTCCGACAGCGGCTTCTTGATGCTCTCGGAGCTCACGAACTGCTTGATCAGCGCGCGCACCGCGGTGCTCGAGGCGTTGCCGCCGGTTTCGGTGCCGAGCGCCGAGCCGAAGAAATACTTGAGCTCGACCGTGCCGAACGGCGTGGACATGTACTTGGCCGTGGTCACGCGCGAGATGGTCGATTCGTGCAGCCCGAGTTCGTCGGCAATTTCGCGCAGCACCAGCGGGCGCATCGCGAGCTCGCCGTGCACGAAGTAGCTCTTCTGCCGCTCGACGATGGCATTGCTCACGCGCAGGATGGTGTCGAAGCGCTGCTGGATGTTCTTGATGAACCAGCGCGCCTCCTGCAGCCGCTGCGACAGCGCCTGGCTGCCCTCGCCCTTGTGCGACTTGAGCGCACCGGCGTAGATGTCGTGCACGCGCAGGCGCGGCATCACCTCGGGGTTGAGCATGACGCGGAACTTGACGTTGGTGCCGCGGCCGATCTTGGTGACGATGACGTCGGGAATCACGATGTTGCGCTCGACATCGACGAAACGGCGGCCCGGCTTGGGCTCGAGGCGCGAGATGACCTGCAGCGCCGAGCGCACCAGGTCTTCGTTGGTGCGCGTGAGCGTGGCCAGGCGCTTGAAGTCGCGCCGCGCGAGCAGTTCCATCGGCTGCTTGCAGATGGCAATGGCGGTCTTGCGGACGAGGGCCTGTTCCTCGGTCTCGCTGTCGCTGGCCAGCGCGCGCAGCTGAATGCTCAGGCATTCGCCGAGGTCGCGCGCGCCGACGCCGGCCGGCTCCAGGCTCTGCAACAGGCCGAGTGCCACCTGGAAGTGATGCACCAGTTCGTCGAACTGGTCGTTGTCGTCGCCCGCGAGGCCCGAGGCCAGCGCCGGCAGCGAATCTTCGAGGTAGCCGTCGTCGTTGAGCGATTCGATCAGGAAGCGCAGCGCGGCGCAGTCGTTTTCGTTCAGGCGCAGGCTCAGGGCCTGTCGGTGCAGAAAGGACTGCAGCGACTCCTGGCTGCGCGCGAGCTCGGTGGCGTCGGCGCGTTCGTCGTCGCCCAGGTTGTTTTGCCGCGCCGGGGCATCGCTGCCCCATTCGCTGTCGTCGGGCGCCATGTCGACGGTGCCGTCGCCTTCCCAGTCGGGCTCGCGCTCGGCGGCATCGGCCGCCGGAACGTCGGCCTCGGCCGTGGAGGAGGTTTCGCTGGAAGCGGTCGTCGCGCTGCTGAGGGGGGCCGAGGCGAACTCGCCCTCGGCCGCCTCACCGGCCTCGTCGCGCGGTACCGGCGTATCGACGGCGTCAAGCCCGAATTCCTCACGCGCCGCTTCTTCCGCGGTGCGTTCGAGAAACGGGTTCTCGTCGAGCATCTGCTCGACCTCCTGGCTCAGTTCGAGCGTGGAAAGCTGCAGCAGCCGGATCGACTGCTGCAGCTGGGGCGTGAGCGCCAGATGCTGCGAAACGCGAAGGGACAGCCCTTGCTTCATGGAGACCGACTCCTCCCTTACATCCGGAAGTGCTCGCCCAGGTACACCCTGCGTACCTCGGCGTTGTCGACGATCTCCGAGGGCGTGCCTTGTGCCAGCACATGCCCGTCGCTGATGATGAACGCGTGATCGCAGATGCCCAGCGTTTCACGCACGTTGTGATCGGTAATGAGCACGCCGATGCCGCGTTCCTTCAGAAAGCTGATGATCCGCTGGATTTCGATCACCGCGATGGGGTCGATACCGGCAAAGGGCTCGTCCAGCAGGATGAAGCGCGGCTGCGTGGCGAGCGCGCGGGCAATTTCGACCCGGCGCCGTTCGCCGCCCGAAAGCGCGAGCGCGGGGGAATCGCGAAGGTGGTCCACCCGCAGGTCGGCCAGCAGCCCGGACAGGCGCTCCTCGATGCGCTGCTTGGTCAGCGGCGCGGGCTTGCCGTTGCCGTCGGGCTCGCGCTGGAGCTCGAGCACGGCGCGCACGTTTTCTTCCACCGTGAGCTTGCGGAAGATCGAGGCTTCCTGCGGCAGGTAGCTCAGGCCCATGCGGGCGCGCCGGTGAATCGGCATGTGCGCAATGGGTTCGCCGTCGATGGTGATCTCGCCCGCATCGGCCCGCACCAGGCCCACGATCATGTAGAACGACGTGGTCTTGCCGGCGCCGTTGGGGCCGAGCAACCCGACCACCTCGCCCTTCTGCACGTTGAGCGAGACATCCTTGACGACCTTGCGGCTGCCGTAGCTTTTTTGCAGGCCGCGCACCACCAGGCGGCTGCCCGGCGTGCCGTCGGCGTTCTGGGTTCCGGCGGTTTCGATCACTTGCGCCCTTCCCCTTCGCTGTCGCTGAGTGTGGTGCTCGGGCGCAGGCCGGCTCCGGGCGCCGGCTGGGGCGCTGCCGGCGCGGGCCGTGCGCCGGCGGCAGGTGCGGGAGCGCCGGGCACGGGCGCCGTTGCGGATTTGGGCGTGAGGATGGTCCTGACGCGTCCGCCCGAAGGCGCATTCACCCCGGTGTTCGGCGGCACGGTGGAACCGTTGACCGTGTAGGTGTCGTTGCTCTGGTCGTAGACGATGAGCGCGCCGCTGCTTTCGTCGTTCGGGGTG
Organism: Variovorax paradoxus; assembly: GCF_030815855.1. NCBI lineage: Bacteria > Pseudomonadati > Pseudomonadota > Betaproteobacteria > Burkholderiales > Comamonadaceae > Variovorax > Variovorax paradoxus. The sequence continues at coordinate 4,834,901 of NZ_JAUSXG010000001.1, forward strand.
GCACCGAGCAGGCGGCGCATGACGGCGTTGCGGATGAACTTGACGTTGTCGGCGCGGCTGTCGTACTCGATGACTTCCGACTCGCCCTCGATCCACTCGTCGGGCGCATTGCGCTTCTGCTTGTAATAGGCCCGCTTGCCCGGCGCCGCCGTGACCACGCCGTACTGGTAGCCCTCGGCGTCCTGGCGCACGTCGATGCGTGCACCGCGGATGATGATGGTGCCCTTCGTGACCAGCACGTTCCCGGTGAACACGCTGGTCTGCTTCAGGTCGTCGTAGCGCATGGCGTCCGACTCGATGTTCATCGGCTTGCTGCGGTCGGCGGTTTCGGCCAGAGCACCCGAGGCGAGGCCGGCCAGCAACAGCGCGCCGATGGCCAACCGGCCGATGCGACGAAGAAGGGGGGTGGTGTGGGTATAGGAGTGCAATGTCATAGAGGCACGAAACTTGCTCTGCATTGTATGCGGCGGATCGCGTCAGCCCCGCACGCACAGACGAAAAAGCCCGCCAAAAGCGGGCTTGACATCCCATCCGGGAACACCGCGGAACCGGCTGCGCCGGGCCGTTGGTTTTGCCCCCTCAACGGGGTGGGCGCGGGTCAGCCCTTCTTGGCTTCGCCGATCAGGTAGTTGGTGACCTGAAGCGCCTTCGTCATGTTACCGGCGAGTTCGCCGTCCACATACCAGCGGCCGGCCACGGCCAGTGCCGGGACGCCGGCCACCTTGTAGGCTTCGGTCAGCTGCGTGGCGCGCTTCGCCTTGCTGGCCACGCTGAAGGAGGTGAAAACTTCCTTGAACTTGGCGCCGTCGAGGCCGTTGGCGGTTGCCCAGGCAATGATGTTGGCATCGCCGTTGACGTTCTGGCGCTGCTTGTGAATGGCGTTGAAAACCTTCGGCTGGAACTCGTCGACCTTGCCCATGGCTTCAAGCGCGTAGTACAGGCGCTGCTTGGCTTCGACGTCGTTGCCCACGAACGGCACCGGCACGCGGCGGAAAGCCACTTCCTTCGGCGCCGTCTTGAGCCAGGCTTCGAGCTGGGGCTCGAAATCGTTGCAATGCGGGCAGTTGTACGAGAAGAACTCGATCACCTCGACCTTGCCGCCGGTTGCGTCGACCGGCACGCGCTTGTCGAGCACCAGGTACTCGGTGCCGGCCTTGGGCGCGCGCGCCTGGGCGTGCGCCGTATTGCCGGCCAGCGAAATCAGACCGAGCGAGGTGGCGGCCAGCGAAAAGTCACGACGTTTCATTGAAAGAGTTCTCCTGTTGGGTACGGCAGACAGAGCCGGCGCGCCGCGCGGAGTTCCCGCATGCGGCATGACCAAGGCCATCTTGACGGCGGCCCATGCCACGCGCCGAAGCTTAAAGATTATTTCAGCGCTGGACGCGAACCAGCGCCGATTCGAGGCCGCCGCCGTCGAGCCGCTCTTTCAGGCGGTCGGCGTCGTCCTTCTTGTTGAACGGACCGGCGCGCACCCGGTAGACCGTGCGGCCCGCCTGCTCGCGCTCGGTGACCCGGGCTTCGACGCCCATGAGCGACAGCTTGGCGCGCTGGGCCTCGGCGTCGTCGGTGGTGCGGAAGGCGCCGGCCTGCACGAAGTACATGAACGGATCGGGACCCGAAGGCGCCGCGCTGTTGTTGCCGCTGCTCGGCGCGGCCGAAGCCGTGGTGGTGCTGCCGCTGTTGCCGCCGGCACGCGCACGGGCGAGATCGCCCAGCGGATCGTTCGACGGCGGCAGGGAGTTGGCTTCGGCCGGCACCGGCGCCGCGCGCGGGGGCTTGGGCGGAGCCACGACCACCGGGACCGGCGGCGCCGGCGGTGGTGTGCCCGGCGCCACGGCCGTGGTGTCGCCGCCGGCCGGAGCCACCGGGCCCGATGCGGCCGCAGGCGGCTTGGCAGGCGCGCCGGCCTTGCCCGCGAGCGGTGCATTCGGGTCCCAGTCGCGGTTCTTGCGGGCCTCCGCCTCGTCCTGCTCGGCGCCGCCGCGCTGGGTCTTGGTCACGAACGGAATCGGCACCTTGGTCACGTAGACCGCGATGCCCAGCGCGACCCCCAACCCCAGCACCAGGCCGATGATGAGGCCGATGACGATGTTGCCGCGTTGTCTGGTTGTCTTCTTCATGGTGATTTCACATCTTGCTCGGCGCACTGACGCCGAGAATCGCGAGGCCATTGTGCAGCACCTGCGCAGTGGCGGCGACGAGCGCGAGCCGCGCGAGCTTGACCGGCTCGTCATCGACCAGAATCCGCTCGGCGTCGTAGTAGCTGTGATAGCTGGCGGCGAGTTCGCGCAAATAGAAAGTCACGTCGTGCGGCGCGAAATCCTTCGCGGCGGCCGTCAGCATGGCGGGGTACTTGGCGAGCAGCAGCATCAGCGCCTGCGCGGCCGGGCTTTCGAGCGGCGACAGGTCGACGTTCTTGAGCGTGGCGGCGTCGCCGCCCCAGCCGGCCAGCACCGAGCAGATGCGCGCGTGGGCGTATTGCACGTAGTACACCGGGTTGTCGTTGTTCTTGGTCACGGCCAGGTCGACGTCGAAGGTGTATTCGGTGTCGGGCTTGCGGCTCAAAAGGAAGAAGCGCACGGCATCGGTGCTGGTCCATTCGATCAGGTCGCGCAAGGTGACGTAGCTGCCCGCGCGCTTGCTGATCTTGACCTCTTCGCCGCCCTTCATCACGCGCACCATGGTGTGGAGCACGTAGTCGGGGTAGCCCTCGGGAATGCCGACGCCCGCGGCCTGCAGGCCGGCGCGCACGCGCGCGATGGTGCCGTGGTGGTCGGTGCCCTGGATGTTGACCACCTTGTGGAAGCCGCGCTCCCACTTGGCGATGTGATACGCGACGTCGGGCACGAAGTACGTGTACGTACCGTCCTGCTTCTTCATCACGCGGTCCTTGTCGTCGCCGTAGTCGGTCGACCGGAGCCACAGGGCGCCGTCCTGCTCGTAGGTCTTGCCGGCCGCCACGAGCCTCTGCACCGCGGCCTCGACCCGGCCGCTGGTGTAGAGGCTGGACTCGAGGTAGTAGTTGTCGAAGCGCACGCGAAAGGCCTGCAGGTCGAGGTCTTGCTCGCGGCGCAGATAAGCCACGGCGAACTCGCGAATGGAATCGAGGTCGTCGATGTCGCCGCTCGCGGTGTATTCGCGCTCATGAGACTTGACGGTTTTCTTCTGCTTGAAGTCTTCGGCGATGTCGGCGATGTAGTCGCCGTTGTAGGCGGGCGCCTTTTCGCCGCTCGGCCATTCGGGATCGCCGGGCTTGAAGCCGCGGGCGCGCAGTTGCGTGCTGTTGGCCAGCGTCTGGATCTGCACGCCGGCGTCGTTGTAATAGAACTCGCGCCAGACGGTGTCGCCCTGCGAGGCGCGCAGGTTGCAGATGGCGTCGCCGAGCGCGGCCTGGCGGCCGTGGCCGACGTGCAGCGGACCGGTCGGGTTGGCGGAGACGAACTCGACCAGCACCTTTTCACCGGTGGCGGGCTGCCGGCCGAAAGCGTCGGCCGCATCCAGCACCTCGCGCACGATCTGCTGCTTGGCGGACGTCTTGAGGCGGATATTGAGAAAACCGGGGCCGGCGATCTCGATGGCTTCGACCCACTGGCCGAAAACGGGGGTGGCGAGCAGCGCGGCGCTGAGCTCTTCGGCCAGTTCGCGGGGCTTGCGGCCGAGCGGTTTGGCGAGCTGCATGGCGGCCGTGCTGGCGAAATCGCCATGGGCAGCCACCTTGGGCGACTCGAACGCGGCTTTGGAGCCGGCGCCGGGCGAGAGGGATTCGAGCGTGTTCGCGAGCGCCGCGAGCAGCTCCTGTTTGACCAATAGCATCTGCGGATTTTACCGGGGGCAAACCCGGGCGGCGACGGCGATGGTCATCGGATGGGTGTCTTCGGCCGTTAGGATGGTCGGCCCCGGGGCGGGGCACCCTGTCACACCTCAACCTTGCAAGGACATATCACCATGAAGAAGCTCCTTTCCCTGGTCGCCCTGGGCGCCTGTCTTTCCTTTGGCGCCGCACAGGCACAAGACAAGGCGCCGGCGCCTGTGGTCGTCGCTCCGGCGGCCACGCCCGCGACGCCGGCCACCCCCGCCATGCCGGCGGCCAAGGCCCCCACGGCCCAGCAAAGCAAGATGACGACCTGCAACAAGGACGCCGGCGACAAGAAGGGCGACGAGCGCAAGGCCTTCATGAAGAGCTGCCTGAGCGCCAAGCCCGCCATGACCGCCAAACAGACCCAGCAGGAAAAGATGAAGACCTGCAATGCCGACGACAAGGCCAAGACCCTGAAGGGCGACGCCCGCAAGGCCTTCATGAAGGAATGCCTCAGCGCGAAGGCCTGACCCTCCTTTTTTGAACAAGCCCCGCAGGCGCGTCGCGCCGGCGGGGCTTTTTCATGGGCGCTTCACTACTTCAGCACACCCAGCAGGTTGTTGAAATCGTCGGTCCAGGGGCGGGTGTTTGCCGGAAGCGCAATGGGCGAAGCCGCGGCGCGCAGGGGTTCGCGCGCCAGCACAGCCGGATCGCGCGCCACCAGCACCCAGTCGGTCGGGTCGAGCCACTTCGAATCTTTCGCGTCGTCGCTTACCAACACAGCGTGCAAGCCTTTCGCCTCGGCGATCCGCGCCACCACCGGTGCCAGCTCGAGATAGCGGTTTGTCACGTGAAAGGCCACGACGCCGCCCGGTTTCATGTGGCGCAGGTAGACGTCCATCGCCTCGGCCGTGAGCAGGTGCACCGGTACCGCGTCGCCCGAGAACGCGTCGACCGCGAGCAGGTCGAAGCCCTGCGGCGGCTCGCGCTCCAGCGCCAACCGCGCATCGCCGAGCACGCGCTCGATGCGCGCGGGGCTGTCGCGCAGAAAGGTGAATTCGCTGTCCGCCAACTCGAAGACCTGCGGATTGATCTCGTAGATGCGATAGATGTCGCCGCTGCGGCCATAGCTTGCGAGCGTGCCGGCGCCGAGGCCGATCAGCCCGACCCGACGCGGCCCGTCCGGCGCAGCGGCGATGGCCCGGCCGATGCCCGCGGTGGCGCCGTAGTAGGTCGTGGGTTCGCTTCGGCGCCGTGGATCGAGGAACTGCTCGCCATGCTTGATGGAACCGTGTGACAGCAGACGCGCGTTGTTTGCAGGGTTGGCGCGCCGCACGTCGAAGGTGATCAGCGCGCCGTAGAAGTTGCGCATCAGATGGCGTGCGTCGGCCCTGTCGCTGCGGATCTGCGCCACCAGGAAAAAGACGCAACAGGCCGCCAGTGCCACGCTGGAAACCCGCAGCCAAAGCCGGTGGCGCAGAACGGCCACCGCCGCGAGCGCCGTCAGGATCAGCCCGATGCCCAGCTCGTAATACGCCGGCAGCACGTGCGGCGCAACCAGCCCGACCATGGCACCGCCGATGGCACCACCGAGCGAAAGCATCAGGTAGAAGCGCGTGAGATAGCGCGGCGCCGGACGCAGCCTGGCGGTTTCCCCGTGCAGGAACATGCACAGCACGAACAAGCCGCCGACGTAGAGGGGCAGCCCCGTGCGTACAGCCGAGCCGACGTGGTGCTGCAGGCCGAAGGCGCACAGCACCAGCACAGCCGCCGCCAACGGCAGGAAGACGCCGCGCCGGTACCAGCGGTCGCTTTCGAAGCACAGCACGAAAGTGAACAGGTACAGCGACAGCGGCAAGATCCAGAGAAACGGAACCGCGGCAACGTTCTGGGTGATGTGGTTGGTCACGGCGAGCAACAACCACGACGCCAGGGCCGGCAACAGGAGCCAAAGCAGGCCGTCGGACCATCGCGGCGGTTTCGCGTGGTCGATGGCCCGGTCCGAGGCGGCTTGCGATGGCGACACTGCCTCCGGCCAGCGGTACGCCACGAGCAAGGTCGTGCCCGCGCAAAGCACCGCGAACGCGCCATAGCCCCACGACCATCCCTGCGCCTGCCGCAGCAGCGAGCTGCGCGGCTCGATCAGCACCGGATAACTCAGGAGCGACAGCAGCGAGGCCAGGTTCGACAGCGAGAAGTACCGGTACACCCGCGCGCTCCAGGGCGTGCGCGCCACCCACGACTGCACCAGTGGCCCGGTGGTCGACAGCAGAAAGTAAGGAAGGCCGATGGTCGCGAGCAGCAGGCCCAGGATCAGCCATGTCGGGTCTTCAGCGCCCGTGGGTTTCCAGCGCGCCGCAACCACGAGCGGCAGGAACGCCAGGCTCGCGAGCAGAAGGCCCACATGCAATGCCGCCTGCACCCGCACGCGAAGATGGCGCGTCACCCAGTCGGAATACGCATAGCCCGCGAGCAGCACGACCTGGAAGAACACCATGCAGATCGACCACACGGCGGCCGAGCCGCCGAACCAGGGCAGGATCTGCTTGGCGATCAGCGGCTGGACGAGAAACAGCAGGAACGCGCTGCTGAAGATGGTGCCGGCAAACAGGAGCTGGATGCCGGCGCGCTCCATGCCGGCCCTACTTGCCGAAGCCGCGCGCCAGGAACACGGCGACCAGCGGAATCAGCGCGATCAGGTGCGCCTGCACCATCACCAGCTTGCGCGTCTTGCGGATGTCGGCCTCGGCCGGCAGTGTGCCGTTGGCGCGCAGCGCCTTGCGCCAGCGAAAGTAGGTCAGCGTCGGGAAGATCGAGAGCACGCCGACGATGATGAACAGCCCGAGCTTCACGTGCAAGAGCGGATTGGTCCAGTACCAGGCCGTGCCTTTGATGCCCCACACCGTGCGTGCGATGCCGGTGGCCAGCACGGCAATGGCGGCCATGCCGTAGACCAGGTCGACCTTGGCGAGCCGCTCGACGACGGCGGCATTGAGCCACTGCACGCGGCACAGCGCCGCTTCGCTCGAAATGAACACGACCATCGTGAGGATGGCGAGCAGGTGCAGGTAGGCGAGGATGGCTTCCAGGGTCATCGAATGGCTTTCTTCTTCAAGGGAGTCAAATGCTTGCGCATTGTGCCGCCGCTCGCGTGCTTTAGCCCCTTCCGCCCCAGAATTCGGGGCGTCCGTATTGCTCCTTGAGGAAATCAAGCCACAGCCGCACCCGCAGCGGCAGGTGCTTGGTGCCCGTGAACACCGCATAGATGCCGTTGGGCGGCGCGGCGAATTCGTCGAGCAGCGGCACCAGCAGGCCGGCGTCGATCTCGGCCTCGACCTCCCAGGTGCTGCGCCACGCGATGCCGTGGCCGGCCAGGCACCAGTCGTGCAGCACCTGGCCGTCGGAACAATCGAGCGGGCCTTCGGGCCGCAGGTAGATCAATTCTTCGCCGCCCTCACCCTCTTCGGCGGGAAGGCCCGCGCCCGTCAGGGTGCGCGGAACGTGGAACGCCCAGCCGCGGGTCTGAGAGGCATCGCTCGACAGCGTGAGGCAGGCGAAACGCGACAACTCGCCCGGGTGCTTCGGCATGCCGTGGCGGCGCACGAATTCCGGCGTGGCGACGCAGCGGCGGCGGTTGTCGGCCAGCCGCACGCTCACCAGGGACGAGTCGGGCATGTCGCCCACGCGCACCGCGCAGTCGAAGCTTTCGCCGCGCACGTCGACCACGCGGTCGCTCAGGTTGAGCGAGATGGTGACCTCCGGATGCAGCGCATGAAAACGCGGCACCAGCGGCGCCACGTGGCGGCGGCCGAAGCCCGCCGGCGCCGTGACGCGCAAGTGGCCGCTGGCCTTGATGCCGCCGGCGCTCACGCTGGCCTCGGCGTTGGCGAACTCCGTCAGCAGGCGCTGGCAGTCTTCGAGGAAGGCGCTGCCCTCGTGCGTGAGCGTGATGCGCCGTGTGGTCCGCACCAGCAGCTTGACGCCCAGCCGCGCCTCGAGCGCATCGAGGCGCCGCCCCATGATCGCGGGCGCCACGCCCTCGGCCTTGGCCGCGGCCGTGAGACCGCCGCGGGTCGCCACCGAGACGAAAGATTCGAGTTGCTTCAGGCGGTCCATGGCGGCGGAACTATAGCCCGCGATGCCGCGAACGCCGCCTAGCGCCGCGAATCCGCGGAATGCGAATAGAGTTGCGCCCCGTCCATCGGCAGGTCGGCTTCCAGCACGCTGCCCGTCGCCGAATCGGTGAGCACGAGCTGCCGCGTGCCGGGCCGGAAGGCGACGTTGGTCACCGTGTTGCATCCCGCCGGGCCGCGGACCACGTGCGTGACCTCGCCGCGCGCGTTCAGCACAAAGGCCCCGCCCAGGCTGGCATGGGCCACGACCAGTCCGCCGTCGGCCGTGGCCGCCAGCCCGTCGGGGCCGCTGGTGCCGAAGAAGGTCTGCAGCGCGCCCACCTTGGAAAGGCTGCCGTCGGGCAGCAGCGGCGCGCGCCAGACTTGGTTGCCGCGGGTGACGGCAACAAGCAGCACCTTGCCGTCGGCACTCGTCGCCACGCCATTGGGGCTGGGCGCATTGGCCAGCAGCAGGTCGAGGCGGTCGTCGCTGGCATGCCAGCGGTAGACGCGGCCCGTCGGATCGTGCAGGCCGGTCTGGCCCTGGTCGGTGAAATAGAGCCTCCCGCCGAGGTCGAAGCCCAGGTCGTTCACCCCCTTGAAGGACTCGCTGTTGCGATGGCCGAGCACGGTCTCGATGCTCCCATCGGCCGGATCGAGCCGCAAGATGCCGCGCCGGTAGTCCGCGATCCAGAGGCCGCCGTCGGCGTGGATCGCGAGGCCGTTGGGCCAGCCGTCATACGCGGTCACCAGCTCCCATTCGAGCGACGCGGGCGCGATCCTGAAGATGCGTCCGTACGGGATGTCGGTGACGTACAGGTTTCCGGCCCGATCGAACACCGGCCCCTCGAGAAAACTGTCCATCATGTGGCCAGGCTTGTTGGCATCGACCCAATCGGTGCGGCGCGGCGTGCGAAACGCATCGGGCAGGCGCGTGAGCACGCGCGCTTCGATGACCTCGGGGGGTTGGAAACTCAGGTTCCACATGGCTGGGCGGTCTCCGGTGAGGTCACTCGGGCTGCACGCCTGCGGCCTTGATCACCTGCCCCCAGGTCTGCGTCTGGCTGTGCACGAGCTTGCCGAAGTCGGCTGACGGCAGCCCGCCGGGGCTGGCACCCTGCTCTGCAAACCGCTGCACGAGGTCCGGCGAGGCCAGCGCCTTCTTCACTTCGGCCTGCAGTTTGTCGACGATCGGCTGCGGCGTGCCCTTGGGCGCAGCGATGCCGAACCAGTTGGTGGCGGTGAACTCCTTCAAGCCCGCCTCCGCGCTGGTAGGTGCGTCGGGCAGCGCGGCGAGGCGCCGCGGCGACGTCACGAGCAAGGCTCGCACCCTGCCGCCCTTGACTTGCGGAATGGCCGTGGGTGCGGCAGTGACCAGCACGTCGACCTGCCCCGACACCACCCCCAGCATCGCTTCACCCGCGCCCTTGTAGGGGACATGGGTCAGCGCCAGCTTGCCGTTCTGCTTGAGCAGTTCGCCACCCAGGTGGGTGGAACTGCCGACGCCGCCCGAGCCGAAGGTCAGTTTGTCGGGGTTCTTGCGGGCAGCGCCAATCAATGCATCCAGGGATCTGTACGGCGAATTCGCCCCCACCACCAGCACGAGCGGCGCATCGACGATCGTCGTCACCGGGACCAGATCGGCAGGCTCCCACGGCAGCTTCCTGAAGAGGTGCGGCAGCATCGCGTAGGTGGTGTCGTTGATCAGGAAAGTGCCGCCGTCGGGCGCGGACTTGGCCACGAGGCTGGAACCGATCGTGCCGCTCGCGCCGGCCTTGTTCTCCACATAGAACGAGATGCCGGTCTGCTCGGTGAGTTTCTGCGCGATCTGGCGGGCAGCGTAGTCGGTGGTGCCGCCGGGAGCATAGGGGACCACCAGGCGCACCGGCTTGGCAGGCCATGCAGTGTCTGCCGCCAGGGCAGGGAGGCAGGCCGCGGTCGCGGCGCAGAGGAACAAAACGGGCAAGGCACGCCGCGACATGGAAGGCATGAATCAATCTCCGAGGGTGATGTTGTGTGTCTTGAACGCGGCGATCTCTTCTTCGCTGTAGCCCACCTCCCGCAGCAGCTCGCCGGTGTGCTCGCCGATGCGCGGCGGCTGCAGGCGGATGCCGGGGCGCTCGCCGTCGAGCGTGAAGGGCATCAGCGGCACCTTGGCCATGTGGCCGTCGTTCATGCGCACCGGCGCGAGGCCGCCGGTGGCGTTCAGGTGCGGATCGTCGAACAGGTCCTGCGGCTTGGTGATGGGCGCGAAGGGCAGCTCGTTCTGCTCGAACACCGCGCTGAGCTCGGCCGCGCTATAGCCAGCCAGATGCGAGCGCAGGATCGGCATCATCCAGTCGCGCGCCAGCACCCGGTCGTTGTTGGTCTTCAGGCGCGGATCGGCCAGCATTTCTTCCAGGCCGAAGGCCTTGCAGAAGATGGCCCACTGCTTGTCGCTCACGGCCGCGAGGAAGATCTGCTCGCCGTCCTTCACGGTGAACACGTCGTACACGGCCCAGGCCGAGATGCGGCTGGGCATCGGGTCGGCCGCCTTGCCGGTGGCGGCGAACTGCATCATGTGCTGCGCGACCAGGAACACGTTGTTCTCGAACAGCGCCGACTGCACCTCGCAGCCCTTGCCCGTGAGCTCGCGCTGGCGCAGCGCGGCCATCGCGCCGATGGCGCCGAACATGCCGCCCATGATGTCGTTCACACTGGTGCCCGCGCGCAGCGGGTCGCCCGCACGGCCCGTCATGTAGGCCAGGCCGCCCATCATCTGCACCACCTCGTCGAGCGCGGTGCGGTGGTCGTAGGGGCCGGGCAGGAAGCCCTTGTGGCTCACGTAGATGAGGCGCGGGTTGAGCTGCTTCAGGCCGCCGTAGTCGAGCCCCAGCTTCTTCATGGTGCCGGGCTTGAAGTTCTCGCTCACGATGTCGGCCGTGGCGACGAGGCGCAGCGCGGCCTCCACGCCCTCTCGTGTCTTGAGGTCGAGCGCGATGCTCTTCTTGTTGCGGTTGAAGGTCGGGAAGAAGCCCGAGCCGGAGCCCAGCAGGCGGCGCGTGCTGTCGCCCTCGATGGGCTCGACCTTGATCACCTCGGCACCGAGGTCCGCCAGCAGCAGGCCGCAGGTCGGGCCCATCACCATGTGCGTGAACTCGACGACACGGATGCCGGCATACGGCAGAGGACTTGGCAAAGCTTGGGATTCAGCCATGTGCGGTGGTTTCCTTTTGGACGAAGCCCTTGGGCAGGCCGGCCTCGGGCGTCATGCCGTAGACCGGTTCGCCGGGCAGGCCGGCCATGAGCGGCGCGCGCGCCGCAATGAGTTTTTGAATGTCGATGCCGGTACGAATGCCCATCGCCTCGAACATGAAGACCAAGTCTTCGGTGACCGCATTGCCCGAGGCGCCGGGCGCGTAGGGGCAGCCGCCGAGACCGCCGAGCGAGGCGTCGAAGGTGCGCACGCCCTCGTCCCACGCGGCCAGGCAGTTCGCAATGCCGAGGCCGCGCGTGTTGTGCATGTGGGCGGCGCCGGCGTGCTGGCCGAGTTCGGCGCGCAGCCGCTTGAAGAGGCGGCGCACCTGCGCGGGGTTGGCATAGCCCACGGTGTCGGACAGGCCGGCCTCTTCAGCGCCGGCTTCGATGCATTGCACGGCGAGGCGGATCACGTCGTCTTCCGGCACCAGGCCCTGCAGTGTGCAGCCGAAGGCGGTGGAGATGCCGGCTTCGAGCCTCACCTGCGGCGCGATGGCGCGGCGCAGCTCGGAGATGGCGCGCACCTCTTCGACCATCTCGGTCGGCGTCTTGCGCACGTTGGCGAGCGAATGCGCCACGCTGGCCGAGACCGGCATCGTGAGCTTGTGCACGCCGGCCTCGAGCGCGGCCTCTGCGCCCGTCCGGTTGGGCACCAGCGCCATCACGACGAGGCCCGGCAGCGTGACGGCATGGCGCACCACCTCGGCGGCGTCGGCCATTTGCGGCAGCAGCTTCGCGGGCACGAAGGAGGCGACCTCGATCTCGCGCACGCCGGCGGCGTAAAGCGCATCGATCCAGCGCAGCTTGTCGGCCGTGGGCATGGTCGCCTTGACCGACTGCAGGCCGTCGCGCGGGCCGACCTCGCTGATGAGGACGTCGGGGGGTGTCATGGGTTTCGTCTCCTTGTAGCGATCAGGCAATCGGGTGTGGGTAATCGGTCACTTGACAGTTCTATCTCACAGAACTAAATTCCATTAAACAGAATTAGACCGCCAATCGACTTTCACTGTCAAGTTGCCCCCATGCCCCGCAAAGCCCAGACCGAATCGGTTTCCGACCTCAATGCCGCCCCCGGCGGCGCCGCCGCGGTCGACCGCGCGCTGAGCCTGCTCTCGGCCTTCCAGCCCGGCGACGAGGCGCTGTCGCTGGCGCAGTTCGCCGAGCGCACGCAGCTCTACAAGAGCACGGTGCTGCGGCTTCTGGCTTCGCTCGAACATGCGCGGCTGATCCGCCGGCAGGACGACGGACGCTATGCATTGGGCGCGGAGATCGCGCGGCTGCACGGCCTCTATGCGGCGTCGCTCTCCCTCGACCGCATCGTGCCGCCGGTGCTGCGCACGCTGGCCGCGGCCACCGGCGAGAGCGCGGCGTACCACGTGCGGCAGGCGCAGGGCGACAGCTGGGTGCGGCTGTGCCAGTTCCGCGTCGATTCGTCGCATGTGGTGCGCGACCATGTGCGCGCGGGCGATCTGCTGCCGAACGACCGAGGCGCCGGTGCGCGCGTGCTGATCGCCTTCGGCCCGGAAGCCGAGCGCCCGCGCAGTGCCAAGGAGCGCAAGCTGTACGACACCATTCGCGCCCAGGGCTACTGCGCGCTGGTGGGCGACCGCACGGCCGAGCTGGCCGGCATTTCGGCGCCGGTGTTCCATGCCGACGGCAGCCTGGCCGCGGCGGTGACGCTGACCATGCCAGCGCACCGCTACGAAGAGCGCCACATCGAGCCGGTGTGCGCCTCCGCGCGCCAACTCAGCGGAATGATCTGAAAACGCGACGGATCAGGCGCAGAGGGCTCACGATTACCCTCATTTTTGTCACTGATAAATCACGCTTTCGGCTCTTACAGGCCAGCAAAGTATCGAATAAAGTCCCTGCATGGAACCACGGCGCAGCGCTGTTCTGACAGACACCGCCTTCTGTTCCGCCCACATTGAATCGTTCTCCAGGAGAAAAAACATGACTGCCCGCACCACCGCCCACGGACTCCAGGTTGCGACCGAACTTCACCGTTTCATCGAAGACAAGGTCCTGCCCGCCAGCGGCGTGGCCAGCGACGTCTTCTGGAAGGGCTTCGACGCCATCGTGAGCGACCTCGCTCCGAAGAACATTGCGCTCCTGGCCGAACGCGACCGCCTGCAGGCCGAGCTCGACGCCTGGCACAAGAAGAACCCCGGTCCCATCGCCGACATGCCGGCCTACCGCGCATTCCTCGAGAAGATCGGCTACCTGCTGCCGCAGCCCAAGGGCGCGAAGGCCACCACGGCCAACGTCGATTCCGAGCTCGCACTGCAGGCCGGCCCGCAGCTGGTGGTGCCCATCCTGAACGCGCGCTACGCACTCAACGCAGCCAATGCGCGCTGGGGTTCGCTGTACGACGCGCTCTACGGCACCGATGCCATTCCCGAAACCGATGGCGCAGAAAAGGGCAAGGGCTACAACCCGGTGCGCGGTGCCAAGGTGATCGCGTTCGCGCGCGAAGTGCTCGACCAGGCCGTGCCGCTCGAAAACGGTTCGCACAAGATGGCGACCGGCTACAGCGTGAAGGGCGGGCAGTTGCACATCGCACTGCAAAGCAGCAGCACCACGCTGCGCGACCCTGCTGCCTTCGTCGGCTACCAGGGCGATGCAGCGTCGCCCTCGTCGGTGCTGCTGAAGCACAACGGCATTCACCTGGACATCCGCATCGACCGCAGCACGCCCATCGGCAAGAGCGACGCGGCCGGCGTGAGCGACCTCGTGCTCGAAGCCGCGCTCTCGACCATTCTCGACCTCGAAGACTCGGTGGCCGTGGTCGATGCGGCCGACAAGGTGCTCGCGTATGCGAACTGGCTCGGCATCGTGCAAGGCACGCTCACCGAAGAAGTCGCCAAGGGCGGCAAGACCTTCACGCGCGGCCTCAACCCCGACCGCGAATACACCGGCGCCGACGGCCAGCCCGTGAAGCTGCATGGCCGCTCGCTCATGTTCTTGCGCAACGTCGGCCACCTGATGACCAACCCGGCCGTGCTCTACGCGGACGGCAAGGAAATTCCCGAAGGCATCCTCGATGCCGTGGTGACCACCACCATCGCCATGACCGACCTGAAGCGCAAGGGCAACTCGCGCACCGGCAGCATCTACATCGTCAAGCCGAAGATGCACGGCCCGGCCGAAGTGGCCTTTGCCAGCGAGCTGTTCGGCCGCGTCGAGCAATTGCTCGGGCTCCCCGCCAACACGGTGAAGCTCGGCATCATGGACGAGGAGCGCCGCACCAGCGTGAACCTCAAGGCCTGCATCGCCGAAGCCGCCGCGCGCGTGGCCTTCATCAACACCGGTTTTCTCGACCGCACCGGCGACGAGATGCACACCGCCATGCACGGCGGCCCGATGATCCGCAAGGGCGACATGAAGGCCAGCGCCTGGATCGGCGCCTACGAAAAGAACAACGTGCTGGTCGGCCTCTCGTGCGGCCTGCGCGGCAAGGCGCAGATCGGCAAGGGCATGTGGGCCATGCCCGACCTGATGGCCGCCATGCTCGAGCAGAAAATTGCGCACCCCAAGGCCGGCGCCAACACCGCCTGGGTGCCCTCGCCCACCGCCGCCACGCTGCATGCGCTGCACTACCACCAGGTGAGCGTCACGGCCGTGCAGCAGGAGCTCGAGAAGGTCGATGCCGACGCAGAGCGCGACAACATCCTGAACGCGCTGCTGCAAGTGCCGATCGCGGCCGCTGCCAACTGGACCGATGCCGAGAAGCAGCAGGAAATCGACAACAACGTGCAGGGCATCCTCGGCTACGTGGTGCGCTGGATCGACCAGGGCGTGGGCTGTTCCAAGGTGCCCGACATCCACAACGTGGGCCTGATGGAAGACCGCGCGACGCTGCGCATCTCGAGCCAGCACATCGCCAACTGGCTGCTGCACGGCGTGGTGACCAAGGCGCAGGTCGACGAGGCCTTCCAGCGCATGGCCAAGGTGGTCGACGAACAGAACGCGGGCGACCCCGTGTACCAGCCGATGGCCGGCAACTTCGCGACCTCGGCCGCCTACAAGGCTGCGCAAGACCTGGTATTCAAGGGCATCGAGCAGCCGAGCGGCTATACCGAGCCGCTGCTGCATGCGTGGCGCCTGAAGGTGAAGGCGGGGGCCTGAGGCGCCTGCGCTTTTTCGGCGGCGCGGCCCCGTGGCCGCGTCGGCCCAAGACTTCGGCCGTGCAAGTCAATCACGCCGGCGCGCCTCGCCGGTCGTCCTACAGCCGGCCGCGCGGCCCACCGACCACGCGGGCGTGTACCAAGGCTAGTTTGGGCATCGGTTGCTCCATCGAGCGATCGATTCACTCATTCCATCCAAGGAGATAAACATGACCCGTTCGATCAAGATGGCCATGGCCGCCATTGCCCTCACCAGCGCCGCAGGTTTCGCCATTGCACAGGGCAATCCGCCGACCACCAGCTCACCGAATCCGGCCACCGCTGCCGGCCAGCAGACGCAGCAGAACACCCCGATGGGCACCACAGGCACGCCCGCCACCAATCAAGGCACGATGTCGGGCTCGACCGGCGGCACCACGACGAACCAGGCCACAACGTCGCCCAGCACCAGCCAGGACATGAGCGCGCAGGGCGATACCCAGCGTTCGACTCGCGTGGCGCGTGCCGACCGTAACTGAACGCGCGATGTCGGTCGGCTCCGAGCGCCGTAGTCGCGGCTTCGCTTCCGGCATCGCTGTCGCGGCGCTCGCTTCACTGCTGATCGTGGCGCCGCCGGCGCATTCGTCGCCGGCGGTTTCCCGCGACACAGAAACCGTGGCCGGCTGGGTGCGCGCGACCGGCGACAACCAGGGCACGCCGTTCGCGATCGTCGACAAGAAAGCCGCCACGGTCCACATCTTCGATGCGGACGGCAAGCGGCGGGCGTCCTCGCCCATCCTGCTGGGCCTTGCGAAGGGCGACCACTCGGTGCCCGGCATCGGCGAGCGGCAGATGGCCGACATCCGCGACGACGAGCGCACCACGCCCGCGGGCCGGTTCGTGAGCGAGCCGGGCCGCAACCTTTCGGGTGAAGACATCGTCTGGGTCGACTACGACGCGGCCGTGTCGATGCACCGGGTTCGCGCGACCAACAAGGCCGAGCGCCGGCTGGAACGCCTGGCCACGCCAACCCCGGCGGACAACCGCATCTCCTATGGCTGCATCAACGTGCCTGCCGCGTTCTACGACGCGCATGTGAAGCCATCGTTCGGCACTGCGAAGGCCGTGATCTACGTGCTGCCGGAAACGCGGCCGGCCAGCACGCTGTTCGAAACTTCGACCGCACAAGCCCGGGCGCGTTGATCCTTGCGGTGCGTCATTCCTCGCGCCCGAGGCTGCGCGCGGCCTTCTGCAAGGCGACCTTCTGCGCACGCCGCTCCGCGCGATGCGTGCGCAAGTGGCGGCCTGCCTTCTGGTTCGCCTCGCCGCGCGCGATGGCAGCCAGCACGGGATTGCGAGGTGCCGCGCCCGGCACCGAAAAATAGAACCTGCCCAGACGCTTGCCGTCGTCGCGGGCCTTTCGTTGAGCACTCATGTGCGCACACTCCAAAAACAAAAAAGCCCCGGCGAATGGCTGCGCGGGGCCTTTGTCGATGGGCCTCGGCGGATGCATGGATGCACCTCCGGCCGGGGCGGTCGGTGTGCGGGTCAGGGGTTCAGGAAACGGTTCATTGAGTGAGTTGCCGCCCGGGAGGTTGGTCGTCGCCGGGCGCGAATAAAAAAACTGTTGCTGAAAAAGGAAGGGCGGATTCTGGCGAGCCCGCGTGCGGCGCGCAAGTGATGCGTGCGCCGATGTGGCGCAAAGCACACGCGAATCCAAACGCGTCCCCGCCCCGTATAGGTCTGGAGCGCATCGCGCCTCCGAGCTGCCGGCGGTTTCCACAGCTGTCTTCCAGAACATTCTTACCAGGAGTCCTCAATGAAAAAACTCGTGATCGCCATCGGCGTTTCGGTCCTGCTCGGCGCTTGCGCGGGCGGCATGGGCATGAGCGGCAGCGGCGCCACCACGCCCAACCCCATGGTGGGCGGTGCCGCGATGTTCCCGACGAAGGACATCGTCGACAACGCGGTGAATTCGAAGGACCACACCACGCTGGTCGCCGCGGTAAAGGCCGCGGACCTCGTGGGCACGCTCAAGAGCCCCGGCCCGTTCACCGTGTTCGCGCCGACGAACGCGGCCTTCTCGGCATTGCCGGCCGGCACGGTCGACACGCTGCTCAAGGCGGAGAACAAGCCCACGCTCACGAAGGTGCTGACCTACCACGTGGTGCCCGGCAAGATGGACGGCGCCGCGCTCATGAGCGCCATCAAGGCGGGCGGCGGCAAGGCCACGCTGAAGACCGCGAGCGGCGGCACGCTGACCGCCACGATGAGCGGCAGCAATGTGATGGTGAGCGACGCCAAGGGCGGCACGGCAACGGTGACCATTGCCAACGTCTACCAGTCGAACGGCGTCATCCACGTGGTCGACAAGGTGCTGCTGCCGGGTTGATTTCTCGCAGCAGGCGTGCGCGGCGCGCCTCTTCAGGTGCGCTGCGCCGCCTCTGCTTCTTCGCGCAGCCATTGCGCGAATTCCTGCGCGTCGGGGTTGCCCGCCGCGCGCCGAGAGGCTTCGATGAAGTAGCCGCGGTGCGAGGCGGCGCCTTCGCCGAGCGGTGCCACGAGCCGGCCGTCACGCACCAGCTCGCGCAGCAACGGCAGCCGGCCGATCACCACGCCCTGCCCCGCCACCGCGGCAGCCACCGCATCGGCATATTGCGTGAAGCGCAGCGTGCTCTTCATGCGCAGCTCGTCGAGCCCCATGACCTTGAGCCAGGGTTCCCAATCGGTCGTGGGGGCCTCGCTGTGGTCGGGGTAGTCCACCGTCAGCAGCGTGAGCTTCGAAAAATCCGACGGCTCGCGCAGCGATGCGGCCAACTGCGGCGAGCACAGCGGGATCACCGATTCCTCGAACAGCGCCGGGCCGATGCCGCGGCCGATCGGCACGAAGCGCACAGCAAGGTCGATGCGGCTGCTCTCCAGGTCGAGCACCTCGAGTGTGGCCGACACGCGCACATCGACCTGCGGATGGCTGCCAGTGAAGCGCGCCAGTTTCGGAATGAGCCAGAGCGATGCGAAGCCGGGCGTGCTGGTGATCGCCACCTGCCGCGGCGCGGAGTTCGCGCGCACGCGCGCCGTGGCATCACGCAGGCGCTCCAGGCTGTCGTTCACGGCGCGCTGCATCACGCCGCCCGCCTCGGTGAGCGCCAGCGCGCGGTGCCGGCGCTCGAACAGCAGCACGCCCAGGCTGGCTTCGAGCTGCTGGATCTGGCGGCTGACCGCCGACTGCGTGAGGTGCAGCTCGCTGGCCGCCAGCGTGAAGCTGAGCCGGCGCGCGGCGGCCTCGAAACTGCGCAGCAGTTCCAGCGGCGGGAGCTCGCCACCAGCGGCACTAAGGGTTTTCGCATTCTCCGGATGCATGCAACGAGTTCCAAATTACCGCGTGCAAGAGCGGAATCAACTCACTATATTCATTCGTATCACGAATGCAATGGAGCTTGCCATGAGCACCCCACACCTTTCTTCCCGCTTTCATGTCAGTCTGCCGACCCGTTCGATTTTTGCCGTTCCCGACGGCGCCGGCGTGGGCATCGAATGCCGCAGCGGCTCGGTCTGGGTCACGCTCGACCACGACCCGCGCGACATCGTGCTCGCGCCGGGCGAGCGATTCGAAGGCACCGAACACCGCCGCGTGCTGGTCTCGGCGCTGCAGGCTTCGTGCATCACCGTCTCCGACGCGCAGCCCGCCGCCATGCCGCTCCCGGCGCCGGTGCGCCGCCGGTCGCCTTGGCGACTGCCTTCTCTCGGGTTGTCCCCGGCTTGACCTGAGCGCCCCCGGCATCGAACCTCGATGCCATGGACCTTCCAGGCATTGAACGCCGCCGTCGTGACGGGCGGCTTTTTTGCGTTGGGCACCCGGTTCCCACTGTTTTCTTTTCGAGAAGGACATGACCATGGCAGAGGCATACATCGTGGCCGCGGCACGCACGGCCGGCGGCCGGCGCGGCGGCAAGCTGGCGGGCTGGCACCCGGCCGACCTGGCGGCGCAGGTGATCGACGCACTGGTGGCCAGGAGCGGCATCGATCCAGCAGCGGTGGAGGACGTGATCCTCGGCTGCGTGAGCCAGGTGGGCGAGCAGGCGACCAACATCGCGCGCAACGCGGTGCTGGCGTCGAAGCTGCCCGAATCGGTGCCGGGCACCTCGGTCGACCGGCAGTGCGGCTCGTCGCAGCAGGCGCTGCACTTCGCGGCGCAGGCCGTGATGTCGGGCAGCATGGACGCGGTGATTGCGGGAGGCGTCGAGAGCATGACGCGCGTGCCGATGTTCACGCCCAACGCGCTGCCGGCCAAGGCAGGCCTGGGCACCTACATGAGCCCCGCCATGAAGAAACGCTACCCGGGCGTGGAGTTCAGCCAGTTCACGGGCGCCGAGATGATCGCGAAGAACTACGGCATCGAGAAGGAAGAGCTCGACCGCTATGCGCTCGAAAGCCATCGCCGCGCCATGGCCGCGAGCCGCGAGGGGGCCTTCAACGACGAAATCGTGCCCATCGAGATCCTGCTGGCCGACGGCACGGGCAGCGGCGAACGGCACACGGTGGATGAAGGCATACGCTTCGACGCCACGCTGGAGGGCATCGCGGGCGTGAAGCTGATCGCCGAAGGCGGGCGCTGCACCGCAGCCACCGCGAGCCAGATCTGCGATGGCGCGAGCGGCGTGCTGGTGGTGAACGAACGCGGCCTGAAGGCACTGGGCGTGAAACCGCTCGCGCGCATCCACCACATGAGCGTGATGGGGCACGACCCGGTGATCATGCTGGAGGCCCCGCTGCCCGCGACGCAGCGCGCATTGGAGAAGGCCGGCATGCGCATCCAGGACATCGACCTCTATGAAGTGAACGAGGCCTTCGCGCCCATCCCCATCGCCTGGCTGCAAGCGCTCGACGCCGACCCGGCACGGCTCAACGTGAACGGCGGCGCGATTGCGCTCGGCCATCCGCTGGGCGCCTCGGGCACCAAGCTCATGACCACGCTGATTCATGCGCTCGGCCGGCGTGGCAAGCGCTACGGGCTACAGACGATGTGCGAAGGCGGTGGCATGGCCAACGTCACCATCGTGGAAAGGCTCGGATGACCGCGCCGCAACCCTACGTGCTCTACGAGTTGGCCGACGGCATTGCCACGCTCACGCTGAACCTGCCCGCCAAACTGAACCCGATCGCGCGCGAACTGCAGATCGAACTGCGCGACACGCTGGAGCGCATCCGCGACGACCGCGCGGTGCGCGCCGTGATCCTGACCGGCGCCGGCAAGGCGTTTTGCGTGGGCGCCGACCTCAGTGCCATGACACCCGCCGAAGAGGGAAAGTCGCTCGGCGACCAGACGGCCGAATGGATGCAATCGCTCAGCAACCCGCTGATCGAAACGCTGCGTACGCTGCCCGTGCCGGTGGTGGCCGCGGTCAACGGCGCCGCGGCGGGTGCGGGTGTGGGATTGGCGCTGGCGGCCGACGTGACGATTGCGGCGCGCAGTGCCTACTTCTACCTGCCCTTCTTGCCCAAGCTCGGCATCGTGCCGGACCTGGGCTGCACCTGGGCCATTCCGCGGCGCGCCGGCAAGGCGCGCGCGATGGGCATGGCGCTGCTCGACGAGCGCCTGAGCGCGGGACGCGCGGTGCAGTGGGGCCTGATCTGGGCTTGCGCCGACGACGAACAGCTGCTCGAGGAAGCACGCGTGGTTGCGCAGCGTCTCGCACGCCTGCCTGCGCATGCGGTGGTCGAGGCGCGCGAGGCCTTCGAAGCCGCCGAGCGGCACACCCTGGCCGAACAGCTGCACTACGAAAGCGAACGCCAGCGCGAGCTGATCGACCGCCCCAGCTTCCGCGAAGGCGTGAGCGCCTTCCTGCAGAAGCGCGCTCCAACGTTCCCCGGGCGTTGAGGCAGCCATGATCGAACGCACGCTTTTCAGCGCCGATCACGAAGCCTTTCGCGACAGCTTCCGCCGCTTCATGGACAAGGAGATCGCGCCGTTTCATGAGGCATGGGAAGACCAAGGCTACGTGGACCGCGCCGTGTGGTCCAAGGCCGGCGAGAACGGTTTTCTCTGCATGGCGTTGCCCGAGGCATACGGCGGCGCGGGCGCCGACCTGCTGTATTCGGTGATCCAGTTCGAAGAGCTCTGGGCCCGCGGCTTCACGGGCATTGGCTTCGGGCTGCACAGCGAAATCGTGGCGCCGTACATCCTGCGCTACGGCACCGAAGCGCAGAAGCAGCACTACCTGCCCAGGCTTGCGAGCGGCGAGATGGTGGGCGCCATTGCGATGAGCGAGCCCGGCGCGGGCAGCGACTTGCAGGCGGTCAAGACCAGCGCCACCCGGCAGCCTGACGGCAGCTACCTGCTCAACGGCAGCAAGACCTTCATCACCAACGGCTGGCACGCCGACTTGGTGATCGTGGTGGCCAAGACCGACCCGGCCGCGGGCGCGAAGGGCACCAGCCTGTTCCTCGTCGAGCGCGGCATACCGGGGTTCGAAAAGGGCAAGCGGCTCAAGAAGCTGGGGCTGAAGGCGCAGGACACCTCCGAACTGTTCTTCAACGACGTGCGGCTGCCGGCCGACGCACTGCTCGGCGATGCCGCGCAACTGAACCGCGGCTTCGTCTGCCTGATGGAGCAGTTGCCCTGGGAGCGGCTGCAGATCGCCATCAGCGCGGTGGCCGCATCGCAGGCCGCCATCGACCAGACCGTGGCCTATGTGAAAGACCGCAAGGTGTTCGGCCAGCCGGTGGGCAACTACCAGAACACGCGCTACACGCTGGCCGAACTGCAGACCGAGGTGCAGGTGGCGCAGGTCTTCGTGGACAAGTGCATCGAACTGCTGATGGCCGAGAAGCTCGATACCGCCACCGCCAGCATGGCCAAGTACTGGACCACCGACCTGCAGTGCAAGGTGATGGACGAATGCGTGCAATTGCACGGCGGCTACGGTTTCATGTGGGAGTACCCGATCACGCGCGCGTACGCCGATGCGCGGGTGCAGCGCATCTATGGCGGCACCAACGAGATCATGAAGGAAGTGATCACGCGCGCGATGGGCCTCGGCGGGCGCTGAAACCGGCCACTGGCGTCTGACTTGAGGCTGCGGGAGAATGGCCGCATGCCCATCCTCAACGCCTTCTACGCCCAGTCGGGCGGCGTCACCTCGGTCATCAATGCGTCGGCCTGCGGCGTGATCGAGACGGCACGAAAACACCCGGACCGCATCGGCAAGCTCTACGCGGGGCGCAACGGCATCATCGGCGCGCTGACCGAAGAGCTGATCGACACCGGCGCCGAGCCGGCCGAAGCGATTGCGGCGCTGCGCACCACGCCCTCGGGCGCCTTCGGATCGTGCCGCTACAAGCTCAAGTCGCTCGAGAAGAACCGGCGCGAGTACGAGCGGCTCATCGAGGTGTTCAAGGCACACGGCATCGGCTACTTCTTCTACAACGGCGGCGGCGATTCGGCCGATACCTGCTTCAAGGTGAGCCAGCTGTCGCAGTCGCTCGGCTATCCGCTGCAGGCCATCCATGTGCCCAAGACCATCGACAACGACCTGCCACTGACCGATTGCTGCCCCGGCTTCGGCTCTGTGGCCAAGTACGTGGCGGTGTCGACGCTGGAAGCCTCGTTCGACGTGCGTTCGATGGCGGCCACTTCCACCAAGGTGTTCGTGCTCGAGGTCATGGGCCGGCATGCGGGCTGGATTGCCGCGGCGGGCGGGCTGGCGGCGGACCACGGCATTCCGGTGGTGGTGCTGTTCCCCGAGATCGAGTTCGACAAGGCGCGCTTTCTCGCGCGGGTCGACGAGCTGGTGAAGCAGCACGGCTACTGCTCGGTGGTGGTGTCCGAAGGCTGCCACTACCCGGACGGCACCTTCCTGGCCGAGCAAGGCACGCGCGACGCTTTCGGCCATGCGCAGCTCGGCGGCGCCGCGCCGGTGGTGGCGCAGATGGTCAAGGACGCGCTGGGCCACAAGTTCCACTGGGCCGTGGCCGACTACCTGCAGCGCGCGGCCCGGCACATTGCCTCGGCCACCGATGTGCGGCAGGCCTACGAACTCGGGCAGCGCGCGGTCGAACTCGCGCTCGAAGGCCGCAACGCGGTGATGCCGACCATCGAGCGCACTTCCGATGCGCCCTACACCTACCGCATCGGCAGCGCGCCGCTCGAGGCGGTGGCGAATGTCGAAAAGCCGATGCCGCGCGATTTCATTTCGGACGACGGCTACGGCATTACCGACAAATGCAGGCTCTACCTGCTGCCGCTGATCGAGGGCGAGGACTATCCCGCGTATCGCAACGGCCTGCCGGTGTACGCCACGCTGCGCAATGTCGCCGTGGCAAAGAAGCTTCCGGCGTTCGAGCTCGCCCGATGACCACGGCATCCGTGCTCGAATCGCTCGACGCAACGCGTTGCCCGGTGTGCGGCGAGCAGAACCGCTGCGCCATCGAAGTTGCACGCGAAACCGGTGAGCCGCAACCGCCTTGCTGGTGCATGGCGGCGGACTTTCGCAAGGCGCCGTTGGCGGCAGTGCCGCAAGAAATGCGGGGCAAGGCTTGCATTTGCGCCCGCTGCGCCGCAGGCACGCCTGCCGATTCCTGAGAAGCCTTTGCTGGCCTTTTAGAACTGCGCTGCGTTCTGCTGCTGGCTTTGCGCCTGTGACTGCGCCGGTCCGGCGTCCGGCGCGGATGCGGGAGGCGGCGACTCCGGCGGCAGCGGCACACCCGGCGCAGCCGCTGTGGACGACGGCCGGTCGCGCTGCTCGGTGATCACGCAATGGATGAACTGCAGCTTGCCCACGGCGCTGCGCGGCAGCACGAAGGGGTAGTAGTCGGGCTGCCCCATGCTGCGCGAGAGCTCGTTGAGCACGTTGGTCAGCAGCACCCAGCCGTTCAGAAAGTCCAGGAACTTGGCGGCGCCGGGATGCTCCGGCCGCCACAGGTCGTCGGTGTCGAACAAGTCGCTCGCGAGCTCGACGTTGGTGGCGTCGACGCCGAAGCTCATCGCCGTGTCGGTGGTGTCGGCCATGTGCAGGTAGTGCGCCCAGGTCTCGGCCCAGTCTTCCCATGGGTGCATGCTCGCGTAGCTGCTGACGAAGCGGTTCGACCAGTCGGGCGGCGGCCCTTGTTCGTAGTGCCGCTGGAGCGCCGCGGTGTAGTCGGCGCGCTCGTCGCCGAAGAGCGCGCGGAACTCGTCGAGCCACCGCGTGGGCTGCACCAGCAGGTCCCAGTAGTAGTGGCCGATCTCGTGGCGGAAATGACCGAGCAGCGTCCGGTAGGGCTCGCGCATCTCGGCACGGATGCGCTCGCGCACGGCGTCTTCGGCCTCTTCCGCGTTGAGAGTGATCACGCCGTGTTCATGGCCGGTCATCACATGCGGGCTGCCCGGCATGTTGCTGAGAAAGTCGAACGCCAGGCCGTGCGCCGGATCGGCGTGGCGGCTCACCACCGGCAGCCCGAGCGCCAGCAGCTGCGAGATGAGCCGGCGCTTCGCATGCTCGAGCTTGCGCCAGAGCTCGCCGTTGCTTTCCACCGAAAGGTCTGGAATGGTGCGGTTGACGCTGCATGCCAGGCAGTAGCCGGGCGCGAGGCCGTCGGTGTTGAACGACGGCTCGTCGCCCTCGCGCGGGGCCGGCACCATCCAGTTGCAGCTGGCGGCGGTCATGAGGTTGGCGCAGCGGCGGTACCTTTTGCCATCCGGGTTGCCGAACACGGTGAAGGTGTCGGGCTCGGCGCGCTCGCCCTCGGCTTCACCTTCAGGCGGGTCTTGGACAGGTGCCAGGGGCACGACGCCCAGGCGGTCGATCACGTACCCGAGCGGCGTGCCGCAGGCCAGGCACTGGCTGTTGCGCAGGAACACCGGCCGGCCGCATTGGCAGCGATAGGCGCGGCTGACGGTGGGCGCGGCCAGTTCGGCCGCAAGGTTGGGGGCCGCCTGCGGGGTCTGCGGATCGGCTGCACCGGCCAAGTCGCCGCTTTGATCGCCGGGATGCACGGCAGGTTGATCGGATAAGGGGGCCATGTTGTTTTTTGTTTTCTCGAAAGCAGTGCGGGACAGCACGTGCATTGTGCGGCCGTCGCATCGGCGCCCCCTCGCGCAAAGACCGATATGCTTGTAGGACGACGGACCCGCATCGAACGCCGGGCCGCAGCCTCATGATGCCCACTCCCCCGCCCGAAGCCGCACCGCCCGCCCCGCCCTCCCTCGGCACGATGCGCGAGCGCCATGGCCCGCGCTACCGCTGGTACCTGCTGCTCTCGGTGATGGTGGGAACGATGGCGTCGATCATGTCCTCGACCATCGTCAACGTGGCGATCCCCGGCATGAGCCATCACTTCGCGCTGGGCCAGGAGCGCGCGCAATGGGTGAGCTCGGGCTTCATGGTGGCCATGACCGTTTCAATGCTGACCACGCCCTGGCTGCTGTCGCGCTACGGCTACCGGCGCACCTACGTCGGCACCATGGCGCTGCTGCTCGCGGGCGGCGTCGCGGGCGGGCTGGCGAACAACTTCACGCTGGTGCTGCTGGCGCGCGTGGCCGAAGGGCTCGCGGCGGGCGTGGTGCAGCCCATTCCGGCCATCATCATCCTGCGGGCCTTCGAGCCCCACGAGCAGGGGCGCGCCAGCGGCATCTTCGGCATGGGCGTGGTGCTGGCGCCGGCCATCGGCCCGAGCATCGGCGGCGTGCTGGTCGACTTGTTCGGCTGGCGCTCGATCTTCTTCATGGTGGTGCCGTTCTGCCTGGCCTCGCTCTGGCTGGCCTACAAGTTCGTGCCCACCACGGCGCCCGGCGGCGTGGCGGCCACGCGCGGCAGCGGTCTCGACTGGCGCGGCCTGGCGCTGGGCACGGCCGGCACGCTGTGCCTCTTGAACGGGCTGGTCGAACTGCGCGGCGACTCGCCCGTCGAAGCCGTCCTGCTGCTGGCCGGCGCGCTGGCGGCCTTCACGGCTTTCATCTGGTGGCAGCGGCGGTTCGCGGCCTCGGGCGGCACGCCGCTGATGAACCTCGCGCTGTTCCAGTACCGGCAGTTCGCCATGGGCAGCGTGGTCGCCTTCATTTATGGCACGGCGCTGTTCGGCTCCACCTACCTGCTGCCGGTGTACATGCAAGTGGGGCTGAAGCTGTCGGCCTCGCATGTGGGCACCATCCTGCTGCCGGCGGGCATCGTGCTGGCCGTGACCATTGCCGGTGTCGGCCGGCTGGCCGACCGGCAGCCGACCTGGCTGCTGGTGAGCATCGGGCTGGCGCTGCTGGCGACTTCCTTCGCGCTGATGATGGTTCTGAGGCTCGACAGCGCGCTGTGGCTGCTGGTGGCGTTCGCCATCATCGGGCGCATCGGGCTGGGCTTCATCCTGCCCTCGCTCAACCTGGGCTCGATGCGGCCACTGGCCAAGCTGCTGATTCCGCAAGGCGCCAGCGCCATCAACTTCCTGCGCATGCTGGGCGGGGCGGCCGGCGTGAGCCTGTGCGCCATCGTGCTCGAGTGGCGCCTGGCCGCGCACGGCGATTCGCTTTCCAATGCTACGAGCAGCCCCGCGCGGCTCGCGGCCTTCGACGACGTGTTCCTGATGCTGGCCGCGCTGTGCGCGATTGCCATCTGCGCGGCTTGGCAGTTGCGCCAACCCCCGCAGCAAGGGTAAGCACTTAGTAATACTTAAGCACCCATCGCTTTTAATTGTTAGTATTTGTTAACTAACGGGATGGGTGTCTTTATGCAACGCAGAAGTTTTGTCGCCTCGACGGCGGTCTTTGCCGCGGGCCTGGCCCGTCTTTCGTCCGCGCAGGCCGCCGAAGCGGGCGTCACGGACACCGAGATCCTGCTCGGCAGCTCGGCCGTCCTGAGCGGGCCGCTCGGCTCGCAGATCAAGGTCGTGCACAACGGCGCCGCACTGGCTTTCGATTCCGTCAACGAACAGGGCGGCGTGGGCGGGCGCAAGATCAAGCTGGTGGCGCTCGACGACGAGCTGAAGCCCGAAAAAGCCCTCGAAAACTACGGCAAGCTGCTGAACGACCATCGCGTGTTCGCATTCTTCGGCTGCGTGGGTTCGGGCACCACCTCGGCCGCGGCCAAGCTGCTGCAGCAAAGCGGCGCGCCCAGCGTGGGCGGCTACGGCGTCGGCGACAGCGCGCGCGAACGCGTGGCGGGTTCGGCCTATTTCGTGCGGGCCAGCAATTCGCGTGAAGCACAAGCCCTGGTCGAGCACCTGTCGACCATTGGGGTGAACAAGATCGCGATCGCCCACCTGGACAACCCCGGCGGCGCCGAGGCGGTGAAGCTGATCGAGGCGGCCATGGCCACCCACAAGCAGACGCCGACCGCGATCGTCGCGGTGAAGGGCGACGGCTCGACCTCCGCCGCCGCCGGCAAGGCGCTTGCCGACAGCCAGCCCCAGGCCGTTCTGATGTACCTGGCCGGCACGGTGACCGGCGAAGTGATCAAGGCCATGTATGCCGCCGGCAGCAAGCCGATGTTCTACGGCATGTCGGTCGTCTCGGGCGAAGTCACGGCCAAGGTGGTTCCGCTGCAAGCCGGCGGGCTCGCCATTTCGCAGGTCACGCCCTATCCCTGGGGCGAGGTGGAGGTCGTGACGCGCGACTATCGCCGGCTGGCCGAACGTGCGCAGGTGCCGGTGGGCTACGGCAGCTTCGAGGGCTACCTGAACGGGCTGGTGATGATCGAGGCGCTCAAGCGCACCGGCCGCGACCTGACGCGCGCGCGCCTGCATGCCACGCTGCGCGCACTCAAGCTGCGCCTGGCCGGCATGGACATCGACTTTTCGACCGGCGCCACCACCGGTTCGCGCTTCATCGAAATGGTGCGCGTCACGCCCGAAGGCCGCTTCGTGCGCTGAACGGGCGACCGGGTTCACCGGGCAGCCGGCGCTCGCGCTTTAATAGCGCCATGTGCCAACTGCTCGGAATGAACTGCAACACGCCCACGGACGTGACCTTCAGCTTTACGGGCTTTGCCCAGCGCGGCGGCCGCACCGACCACCATGCCGACGGCTGGGGCATCGCTTTCTTCGAGGACCGGGGGCTCCGGCACTTCGTCGATCACATGCCGGCGAGCGAATCGCCGGTGGCCGAGCTGATCCGGCGCTACCCGATCCAGAGCCGCAACGTCATTGCGCACATCCGCAAGGCGACGCAGGGCGCCATCAACCTGCAGAACTGCCACCCCTTCGTGCGCGAGCTGTGGGGCCGCTACTGGGTGTTTGCCCACAACGGCGACCTGAAGGACTTTCGCCCGCGCCTGCATGGCAACTTCCACCCGGTAGGCGACACCGACAGCGAGCATGCCTTCTGCTGGTTGATGCAGGAGCTGGCCAAGTCGCATGCGGGCGTGCCGAGCATCGAAGAGCTCACGCTCACGCTGCGAGAACTGGCGCCGCAGCTCGCGGGCCACGGCACCTTCAACTTCATGCTCTCGAACGGCCAGGCGCTTTGGGCCCACGCCTCGACGAACCTCTGGTACGTGGAGCGCCGCCACCCTTTCGTGACCGCGCAGCTGTCGGACGAGGACCTCGAGATCGACTTTGCGCAGCACACCACGCCCAACGACCGCGTGGCGGTGGTGGTGACCACGCCGCTCACCACCAACGAGACGTGGACACCTTTTGCGCCCGGCGAACTGCATGTGTTCGTGGACGGGCAGCTGGCGCAGCGCTGAAACCGGGCCGCCTACGACGCGGCAATGGTTTCCTTGACGAAGTCGGCGTATGTCCGCAGCGGCCGCCCGAGAATGGCCTGCAGGCGATCGGCCGTGCCCTCCGCACCGCGCATGCCGAACTTCTGAATCCCGGCCATCATCAGGCGCATGTCGTACGCGAGCCAGGACGGCGCCGAGGTGGCCATCTGCGCTTCGAAGGCCGCCACGTCGTCTCCGCCGTAAGCCACTTCGCGGCCGAGCGCGGCACTCCAGGTCTTGGCCACCGACTCGCCAGTCAACAGCTCGGGCCCGACCAGCTCCAGCGTGATGCGCGGCAAAGGCGCGGGCGCGCGATCGCGGCGCAGCAGTTCGAAGGCGGCGGTGCCCGCGATGTCCCGCGCATCGATCATCGCGACGCCCGCCGAGCCGATCGGCATCGGGTAGACGCCGTAGCCCTGGATCACCTGCTGGACCATGCGCTCGTTCTGCATGAAGTAGGCCGGCCGCAGGATGGTCGCCGGGATGTCGAGGCTCTCGATCATCCGTTCGACCGTGTGCTTGCCAGTGAAGTGCGGCACGTCGGTGAACTTGTCCGCATGGATGACCGACAGGTAGACCACGCGCTCGATGCCGGCCTCGCGCGCCAGGTTCAGCGCAACAAGGGCTTGGGTCACTTCGTCGGGCGTGACGGCATTCAGCAGAAACAGCGTGCGTACCGACGAAAGCGCCGCGCGCATGGAGGGCACGTCGGTCAGGTCGCCGACGACCTCCTTGACGCCGGCCGGAAAGCTCTGCTTTCCAGGTGTGCGAACGAATGCGCTGACTTGGGCACCGGCCGCGGCCAGGCCTTGGACGACGAGGGAACCGATGGTGCCGGTGGCACCGGTGACGAGAATGCTCATGGAAATCTCCAGGGGGTTGAGGGAAAACGGGTTGAAAGGGGCAAGGAGTGGCGAGGTCGGTCAGCGCGAGAAGTCCGCGACGGCCTTGCCGATGCGGGGGCCGGTGCGATTGCGTTCGATGGCCGCGGGGATGTCGTCGAAGCCCATGACTTCGCCGAGCTTCGAGATCAGCGTGCCTTGGGCGATCTCCGCCGCCACCTGCTCCAGCAGGGCGGTGTCCGGCTTGTTCACGAACCACAGTCCGCGGCGGCCGGGGGGCGTGCGTGCCAGGATGTCGGGCGAGGACGTGCCGACGATTGCGCCGTCCTTCGCCAGCACCTGCCATGAGCGATCGAGCACGTCGCCGCCGACGTAGTCGAGCACCAGGTCGATGTCGCGCGCCACCGATTCGAAGCGTTCGGTCCGGTAGTCGATGACGTGGTCCGCACCCAGGCTGCGAACGTATTCGAGCTGCGCGGTCGAGGCCGTGGCGAAGACTTCGGCGCCTGCCTGCTTGGCGTACTGCACGGCATAGCCGCCCAGCCCGCCCGCTGCGCCGTGGATCAGGATTCGCTGGCCTGCGGCGATGGGACCCGCCTGGTGCAAGCTCTGCCAGCCTGCCACGGCCGCCACAGGCACGCCGGCCGCGTGCACGTCGTCGAGGCCGTGCGGCGTGCGCACCAGGTTCGCCTCGTCGACTGCCACGAAGTCGGCATAGGCGCCCAGGCCGCCCAGCGGCCCCATGACGCGATCGCCGACGCGAAAGCGCGAGGCGCCCGGGCCGACCGCCTCGACGACACCCGCGAGTTCGATGCCCAGCACGGCGGGCAGTTGAAGCGGGAAGGCGTCTCGGACGAAGCCTTCACGAACTTTCCAGTCGATGCCGTTCACGCCGGCAGCCCGAACGCGGACCAGGACCTGGCCCGGTCCAGCTGCGGGCCTGGCGATTTCGGCGATCTCGGCGGCGGCAACACCGCCATAGGCGCGGATCAGCACTGCGCGTTGCGTGGTGGTCATTTCAATTTCCTCATTCGAAGTTGCGATGAGGAGAAGATAGGTTGTTGCACACACAAAACGAAGACGCGAAAATGAAGACACCTTGTCTCAAATTTGGAACACATGGACCTGAACGCATTGACCGACTTCGCGCTCGTCGCCACCCACGGAGGGCTCGGAAAGGCAAGCCGCGCGAGCGGGAGATCGAAGGCCACCTTGTCGCGGCGCATCGCGGAGCTGGAAGAGCAGCTCGGCGTGCGGCTCATCGAGCGCAGCGCCCGCGGGCTCAAGCTCACGGAAGCCGGCCAGCTGCTGATGGACCGCACCGAAGGGCCGATGCACGAGGTGGCTGACGCCATGACATCCGCGCGCGAAGGCTTGTCGGTACCGCGCGGACGCTTGCGCATCGCCTCGCCGGTGCTGTTCTCCCAGCTGGCGATGGGCCGCATCTCGGCCGAGTTCTGCGCGGCCTACCCCGAGGTCACATGCGAGGTGGTGGCGGACGATCGCCTGGTCGACCTCGTCGAGGAGCAGTTCGATGCCGCAATCCGGATCAATCCGAGTCCGGACAGCAGCCTCGTGGGCCGGTGCTTCGCCAAGGACCGGCTGGTGGTCGTGGCCGCGCCCTCTGTGCCCATGCCAACGCCAGGCAAGATCAGCCCAGTTCCCGGCATCGTTTCAACAAACTTCCAACCCACGAATTGGACGCTCGACGATGGACGCCTGGTTTTGGAGCCGATCCCGAGGCTGAGACTTTCCTCGTTCCTGATGATCCGCGACGCTGCGGTCGCCGGCGCCGGCGTCGCGCTGATGCCGCAATCCATCGCATGGAACCAGCTGACGCGCGGAGAACTGGTTCAGTGGGGCCTGGTGTCGGGCGTGGAGCCCGCGCTCTGGGTCCTGCATACATCCAGGCGACTTCCCGCGCCGAAGGTTCGGGCGTTCGTCGATTTCATGTGCGGGCAATATCCGCAGGGGTCGCTCGTACTGAACGGTTAGTAGACCGTTCGGTCACCAGACCTACCGGCGATGCGGTTCATCAAGCCCATCGGCGAGCGCTACAGCGCCGCAGCGCTGATCAGACACCAGAGCTTCCACACGGGGCTCACTCTCCGTTCACCAGAGACACGCCGTCCACCGGCTCGCCCATCCATTTCGCAATGTCCGCGCCCAACCCCTGAATCACTGCGTCCATTGCGCTGCATTCGGTGGTCTCCGCAGTGATCTCAGAGTATCGGGTGTGAACTTGGCGCAGGCCTTTGAATTGCGCAGCCGGCAGTCCCGGTCGTTCAAGCACCGCATGGGCGACCACGATCGTGGGGCCGCCGGCGCTGGCGGTCACCGTGTCCATGATTTCGATCTTCAGCAAAGGGGCGGCCTTCCTGCCGGAGTCCCGTACGGGGAGCACAGCTTCATACCGCGCTTTCAACTGATCTTGAAGCGCCAGACGCAACAGGTCCGGCACGCCGCACGCGTCATCGGATTCAGACATCTGGCGGCCTTGGTAATACCCGTACACGACCGGCGGCAGTATCACCGTGGCGTAGGCAGCAGGCGCGGGTGGCATTGGCTCAGGCGGCTGGGAATTGCGTGAGCCGCACGCAGCCAGACTTGAGCTCACCGCTATCGCGATGCACGTAGTGCGCACGAATTGTCTTGCTGTCATTGAACGGGAAAGAGCTGAAAAATTCAACCATTCTCTGGCTTTGACGTGGGCGGCATTGGAGGCGGGGGAAGCCTCTCCCAGAGCATGTCCGCTCAACGAAGGGGGCTGGGGCACGTCCTCCGGTCGCCTCCTCGCGAAGCTCGGCGTGTTGGAGGTACGGCCGGAATCCTGACGCGTTTTGTTACGATGCCCGCGCAGGTGGGCGATTTTTGCAGCACCGACTCCCTACCGGGCCAACCGCCCGGCCAAAACAAGACTAAAGGAATATATTACATGCAGGCCATCAATTATAAAATGGAATACTCGATTCTCGAGTGCGTTTTCGGGCTTATTGGCCCGGCAATTATCATTGCTGCAATTTTTTATCCGATTGCCGACCTGAAAATAGGAACCCTGCATCTTCATCTGCCGACAGGCGTGGCCAATGGCGCGCTCATTTTGATGGGGGCTTATGTCTCGTATCTCACGGTTGCAATGCTTTTCAAGAAGCGCGCGGCCAATAGCCAGGGAGCGAGCATTGTTCTCGATGAAAAGAGCATGTCCTTCACGACCGTCAAGAAATTTTCCGGCGTATTGACCACTGTGAATTATGACGCGATCGACAAAATCACCGTCACGGATATTCCGGAAACCCAAACCTCGAGCGCAGAGAAGACAATAGAAATCAGTTCGCCGTCGATGGGAACCAAAAAGCATGAGTTCGATGCCATTCACATGGCGAAAGACTCGGACTTCGATACGCTGGTGAGTGCACTCAAGCTTCGCGCCGTCAACGCCGCCTTCAAACAAATATAGTCCATGGGATTTTTGAAGAAATTATTCCAGATAGTTTCTGGAAAAAAATACAGGAATTGCCCCAGTGGGCCGGCGCTGGATCCGGTCGCGCAGCGAGCACTTAAAGCTGGGCTTATCAACTCCGAGCAGATCATGGCGTACTGCGACAGCTACACAACCGGGCTGTCCAATGATGCTCTCGTCGAGGGGCTCGGCTCGAACTGGTGTATAGGCTCGCCTCAGGAAGCTGCTGAAACTCTGGAGTCACTCGGGCGCTACGGCCACCGCTTTTTTTACGACATTGTTTTTCGGGTTTACAGCGATGGTGCTTCAGGAGAGGGGCGCCAAGAGGTTCTCGATGCATTGGTAGCCAGCGGCCGATACGGCTCCCCGGAAACGGTGCGCATGCAGGTGGCCGCACAGGAGCCGAGCGAGGAAAAGGAACTCGTTTTCTCGGCTCTGGAGAGCGCGATGGAGATGCTGGAGAATCTGCGATCCGTGTTTCGCCTTCTCGAAGACAAAGTCAATGGCTCGTATCTCCCAAAGGATTACAGCGCTGGAATACTGGCCTGGGATCTCGGCCGCCTCGTCACTGTTGCAAGGATGTCACTGGACTGCAAATACATTGGGCAGGATGAGTTAAACCGCATTCTTGCGCATGTCGACGGAGAACTGGGCTCGCATTTTTCCTCTTGGCCGCAGTTTGCAAAGAGCTACATCATCGGGCGGGCCAGTTGGGCAGGTCAGAATATGACGCTAGGTGGAATTATCGGCATCGCCGAAGATCTCATGACTGATGAAAAGAGCCCCTGGGTGCTGTCTCCCCTGTGAGTTATTGGGCAGCCGCGGCGGTCATTACGGATCTTCGTTGCTGCCGGCCGTTGACGTAGGGGGCCCGGGCGCGCGAATGACCGATTCGCAGCGTTGCCGGCATTCAGGCACTTCTTTACGGCGGTGCGAGACAGGCCTGGGCTGCTGACAACTTTCCTCCGACACTTTTCCACAACAGCGCAAGAAAGTACCGAAACCGCGCGGCCTGCTATCGAATAATAACGGTTCTCATTTGTATTTCAGATCGAACCGCCCATGTCCGTTGCTCCGTTTCTTCGCCTTCGCCCGACCGTGGCCGCCTCGCTGCTCGCCCTTCACGCCGCAGCAGCCCTTGCCCAGAGCACCGCGGCCGAACCCGCTGCCGCCACGCCGGCCGCCGCCTCTGGCGGCACGCTGGCCACCGTGACCGTCGAGGCCAGCGCCGATGCCTCGGCCGAGGGCCTGACCAAGCCTTATGCCGGTGGCCAGGTGGCGCGCGGCGGGCGGGCCGGCATTCTGGGCAACCAGGACGTGATGGACACGCCCTTCTCGATCACCAGCTACACCAACGAACTGATCCAGGACCAGCAGGCGCAGAGCGTGGCCGACGTGCTGCGCAACGACCCCTCGGTGCGGCAGGCGCGCGGCTTCGGCAATTTCCAGGAGCTGTACATGGTGCGAGGCTTCCCCGTGTACTCGGACGACATCTCGTACAACGGCCTCTACGGCATGCTGCCGCGCCAGTACATCGCTTCGGAATTCTTCGAGCGCGTGGAAGTCTTCCGCGGCGCCAACACCTTCCTGAACGGCGCGGCGCCGGGCGGAAGCGGCATCGGCGGCGCGATCAACCTCCTGCCCAAGCGGGCGCCGGGCGAGCCGCTCACGCGCGTCGGCTTCGGTGTGCAAACGGGCGGCCAGGGCTTCGTCTCGGCCGACATCGCACGCCGCTTCGGCCCCGACCAGAGCACGGGCATCCGCCTCAATGCCGCGCGCCGCGACGGCGGCACCGGCATCGACAACGAGAAGCGCGAACTGAGCGCGCTGGGCCTGGGCTTCGACTGGCGCAACCGCAACGTCCGGATCTCGGCCGACCTCGGCTACCAGGGCCACCAGCTCGATGGTGGCCGCCCGAACGTGACGCCGGCCGGCGACCTGCCGATTCCGCGCGCACCCGACGCCAAGCGCAACTATGCACAGCCCTGGACCTACTCGAACGAACGCGACACCTTCGCCACCGTGCGCGGCGAAGTCGACATCACCGACAACCTGACCGCCTGGGCGGCGGGCGGCATGCGCCGCAGCAGCGAGGCGAATGCGCTGGCCACCCTGACGCTGAGCGACGCCTTCAGCAACAGCCTCTCTTCGCGCTTCGACAATGCGCGCAAGGACCGGATCGCCACCGGCGAGATCGGCCTGCGCGCAAAGTTCGCGACCGGGCCGGTGCGGCACACGCTCACCGCCTCGGCCGCGCGCTACGACGCCGAGGAGCGCAACGCCTATGCCATGTCGGGCAGCGTGATTGCTTCCAACCTTTACGCGCCCACCGCGTCGTTCGCGCCACCGGCCAATCTCTTCACGGGCGGCAGGCTGGACAGCCCGCTTCGCGTGGGCGACGTCAAGACCGGCAGCTTCGCCATTGCGGACACCTTGTCTTTTGCGGAGGACCGCGTGCTCGTCACCCTCGGCGCGCGGCGCCAGTCGATCGAGCAGATCAGCTACGACTACAACACCGGCGCCGAGACCAGCCGCTACGACAAGTCGAAGACCACGCCGGTGGCCGGCATCGTGTTCAAGGCCACGCCGAACCTCTCGCTCTATGCGAACTACATCGAGGGGCTGACCAAGGGCGACGTGGCGCCGACCTCCACCTCCGGCGGGCAGCGCGTCGTCAACGCCGGCCAGGTGCTCGCGCCCTACGCGTCGAAGCAGAAGGAAATCGGCATCAAGTACGACGGCGGCAATCTCGGCGGCGGCATCGCGTTCTTCACCACCGGTCAGCCGCTGCCTTATGTCCAGAACCAGACCTACGGCACCTACGGCGAGCAGCGCAACCGGGGCCTCGAGTTCTCGGTGTACGGCGAGCCCATGAAGGGCCTGCGCCTGCTCGGCGGCCTGACGCTGCTCGACGCCGAACAGCGCCGCACGCCGGGCGGTGCGACCGACGGCCGCGACGCGATCGGGGTGCCGAAGACGCAGTTCAATCTCGGCGCCGAATGGGATGTGCCGGGCGTGCGCGGCCTGGCGCTCAATGCACGCCTGATGCACACCTCGAAGCAATACGCCAACGCGGCCAACACGCAGGTCGTGCCCTCGTGGAACCGTGTCGACATCGGCGCGCGCTACCTGGTCGACATCGGCAACGGGCGGCTGCTGACGCTGCGCGGGCGTATCGACAACCTGTTCAACAAATCGTATTGGGCGTCGGCGGGCGGCTTCCCGGGATCGAACTACCTCGTGCAGGGCGCACCGCGCACCTTCGTGGTCAGCGGCACGATCGATTTCTGACGGCGCGGCCGGCCGATGCCGGGCCGGCCTGCCTCAGCGGGCCGGCGCTGCGAGGTGCGCTTCGAGCGCATCGACGAACATCGCCGGCACGTCGAAACCGGTCTGCTCGGTGATCTCCTGAAAGCAGGTCGGGCTGGTCACGTTGATCTCGGTCACGGAGTCGCCGATCACGTCGAGCCCGATCAAGAGCAGCCCGCGCGGCGCGAGCACGCGGCCGATGGCCTCGGCGATCTCGCGGTTGCGCGGTGTGAGCGGCTGCGCCACGCCCTTGCCGCCGGCCGCCAGGTTGCCGCGCACCTCGGTGCCTTGCGGAATGCGCGCCAGCACGAAGGGCGCCGGTTCGCCTGCGATGATCAGGATGCGCTTGTCGCCCTGCACGACCTCCGGCACGAAGCGCTGCACCATGATGGTTTCGGCGCCGTCCTTGTTGAGCGTCTCGACGATGGAGCCGAGGTTCAGCGCATCCTGCTTCACGCGGAAGATGCCCATGCCGCCCATGCCGTCGAGCGGCTTCAGGATGATGTCGCCGTGCTCGGCATGGAAGTCGCGCACGGCCTGCGCGCTGCGGGTGACCAGCGTGGGCGTGACGAACTGCGGAAACTCCATGATCGCGAGCTTCTCGGGATGGTCGCGCAGCGCGCGCGGCGTGTTCACCACGCGCGCGCCTTCGCGCTCGGCCTGTTCGAGCAGGTGCGTGGCGTAGATGTACTCGGCATCGAACGGCGGGTCCTTGCGCATCAGCACCGCGTCGAAGTCCTTCAGCGCCTTCGATTCGCGGATGTCCTCGCGGTACCAGGCCTTGCTGTCTCCGGTGAGCGTGATCTGCTGCACGTTGGCCGTGACCCGTCCGCCGGACACCCACTGGATGTCCTGCGGCAGGCAGGCTGCAATGCGATAGCCGCGGCGCTGCGCCTCGCGCATCATCGAGAAGGTGGTGTCCTTGTAGATCTTGAAATGATCGAGCGGGTCGGCGACGAAG
Source organism: Variovorax paradoxus (assembly GCF_030815855.1). Classification (NCBI taxonomy): domain Bacteria; kingdom Pseudomonadati; phylum Pseudomonadota; class Betaproteobacteria; order Burkholderiales; family Comamonadaceae; genus Variovorax; species Variovorax paradoxus. Next base: position 4,872,391 of record NZ_JAUSXG010000001.1, read on the forward strand.
AGGATGTTTTTCATCAGGGAGTCTTTCCGGCGCCGGGTGCGGCCGCCATGTTGCTGCTGTCTGGCGCGATGTTGCCGGAAGCGGCGATGTCCTTGCCGGTGGAGGCCTTTGTCTTCGTGCGCCCGGCCTGCTGCACCGCGAGTGCCAGCGCGCCGGCCACCACGCCCCAGAAGGCCGAGCCGATGCCGAGGATGGCCACGCCCGAGAGCGTGACCAGGAAGGTGATGACCGCGGCCTCGCGGTGCGGCTCGTCGCGCACCGCGCCAGCCAGTCCGCTGCCGATGGTGCCCAGCAGTGCCAGGCCGGCAATGGCGGCCACCAGCTCCTTCGGAAACGCCGTGAGCAGCCCGGTGACCGCCGCGCCGAAGAACGCGATCACCACGTAGATGGCGCCGCAGCTTGCGGCCGCCGTGTAGCGCCGAGTCGGGTCTTCATGCGCCTCGCGGCCCATGCAGATGGCGGCGCTGATCGCGCCCAGGTTCAGCGCAAAGGCACCGAAGGGCGCGAGCACCAGCGTCGCAAGCCCGGTGATCGTGATGAGCTTGCTGACCGGCAGATCGCCGTAGCCGGCCGCGCGGATCGTCGCCACGCCCGGCAGGTTCTGCGAGGCCATGGTGACGATGAAAAGCGGCAGGGCCAGGCTCACGATGGCCTGCCAGCTGAACACCGGCATGGTGAACACCGGCCATGTGAGCGAGAACTGCACCGCCGCCCCGCTCAGCTCACCGCGTGCCGCCACGAAGGCCACGGCGGCCAGCAGCGTGAGAGGCACCGCATAGCGCGGCAGCATCCGCTTCGCGACCAGGTAGACGCCGAGCATCAGCAGCACCAGCGGCAACGCTGTTTTCGCCGCGCTGAATGCATCGAGCCCGAAGCGCGCGAGCACACCCGCGAGCAGGGCCGAAGCGATGGCCATCGGAATCCTGTTCATCACACGCTCGAACCACCCCGTGGCCCCCGCGAGCACGATCAGCGCGGCGCAGACGATGAAGGCGCCTACCGCCTCGCCCATGCCATAGGTGCCGGCCGCCACGGCCAGCACGGCGGCGCCCGGCGTGCTCCAGGCGATCATCACCGGCTTGCGCCACCACAGAGACAGCACGATGGATGGCAGGCCCATCCCGATGCCCAGCGCCCACATCCACGAGGCCGCGATCTCGGGCGTGGCGCCGAAAGCCTGCGCGGCCTGGAACACGATGGCCACCGAACTCGTGAAGCCCACGAGCACCGCGACGAAGCCCGCCGTGAAGGCGGAAAGGCTCAGATCCTTGAAGAAACGCATCGGGCGATTGTGCCGGGGCCGCGGAGTTCCAGCGCCGCCGATTCGGCGCAGGAATTGCTACGACATCGTCATCCCCCCGCCATGCACCGCATGGCCTCCTGCTGGAGAACCCCATGGACCTGCTTGCTTCGCCCGACGCGCCCACATCGCCTGGCCCTGCCACACCCGCCGAAATCGTCGATGAATTCCTTCGCCTGGTGATGATTCCGGACCCGGATTCGGCGTCTCGCTTCACCGCCTCCGGCATCCGCATCCGCTTCACCGGCAACCGCGCCATGCAGGCACCCGGCGACACCTCGGCCTTCAATGCGAAGCGCTATGCCTGGGTGAAGAAGAAGATCGAACACACCGAAACCGTGGCCGGCGGCACGCCCGTCGAAACGGTGGTCTACAGCCTCGGCACGCTCTACGGCGCCTGGCCCGACGGCACGGCCTTCGAAGGCAACCGCTATGTCGACCGCTACGTGGTGAGCCGCGGGCTCATCGTGCAGATGGACGTGTGGAACGACAGCGCCGAATGGCTGCTGGTGCGCGCCGGGCTGGCGGTACTGTGAGGCTCTGCATATGACGGCACGCTGGCCCGAACTGCTGCCCTCGCACGGCCGCTTCGGCTACAGCCCGATCACGCGGCGGCCCGGCTACGCGTGGCCGAACGGGGCGCGGCTGGCCGTGTACCTCGGCTTCAACATCGAGCACTTTGCGTTCGGCGACGGGCTGGGCGCCTGCATCGGCCCGGCCTCGCCGCAGCCCGACGTACTGAATCACGGCTGGCGCGAATACGGCAACCGCGTGGGCGCGTGGCGCTGCCTCGAACTGTTCGACACATTGGCGCTGCCCACCGGTGCGCTCATCAATACGGCGCTCTACGACCATTGCCCGGAGTTGGTGCAAGCCTGCGTGGCGCGCGGCGACGAACTCATCGGCCACGGCCACAGCAACGCGGAACGCCAGGGCGGCTGGGACGAAGCGCACGAGCGCGCGCTGCTGGTGCGCTGCCGCGAGCGCATGCTGCGGGAGAGCGGCCAGTCGCCCGCCGGATGGCTGTCGCCGTGGATTTCGGAAAGCGCCGTGACGCCCGATCTGCTGGCCGAAACCGGCTACGGCTACACGCTCAACTGGTGCCACGACGACCAGCCGGTGCGCATGCGCACGCGCGGCGGCGGCTCGATCTGGTCGGTGCCCTATCCGCAGGAGCTCAACGACATTCCGATGATCGTGGGCCGCTTGATGGATGCCAAGGACTTCAGCGCGATGATCGTCGACAACTTCGACGAAATGCTCGGCCAGTCGCGCGCACAGCCGCTGGTGATGGGGCTTGCGCTGCATCCGTACATCGTGGGTCAGCCATACCGGTTGCGCCATTTGCGAACGGCGCTGGCGCACCTGGCGCGTGCACGCGACCGCGGGGAGATCTGGTTCACCACCCCGGGCGCGATCGCTTCGCACATGCAGCAACTCGCCGCCGATCGCCCCGCGGACTTCGCATGAGCAGCGCCGCCGGAACCCTCAGAAGGCGTGAAGGAACCGTCGCGAGCGCCCCGAGCTCGCGTCGAGGACCGGAACCGTACTTGCGTACGGTGAGGACCGCAGATGCGAGATCGGGGCGCGCAGCAGGTTCATTCACGTCTTCTCAGATCTCGATCTTCGAGCCCAGCTCCACCACCGCATTGTTCGGCAGCCCCAGGAACGCGGCGGCACCGCTCGCGTTGTGGTGCAGCTGCGCGAACAGCTTCTCGCGCCACGGCGCCATGCCGCTGCCCAGCGTGGGAATGACGACGTCGCGCGAGAGGAAATAGCTCGTCGCCATCGGCTCGAGTTGACAACCGCGCAGGCGCGCGTGATCGAGCGCGCGCGGCAGGTCGACGTCGTTCTTGAAGCCGTAGTGCACGATGACCTGCCAGCAATGGTGGCCGAGCGCATCGATCTCGATGCGCTTGTCCATCGGGATCCAGGGCACCTCGTGGTTGCGCACCGTGACGAACATGTTCTGTTCGTGCAGCACCTTGTTGTGCTTCAGGTTGTGCAGCAGCGCGTTGGGCACCACGCCGGGCTCGGCGGTAAGGAACACCGCCGTGCCTTCCACGCGCGCGGGCGGGCTTTCGAACACGGAGTCCAGAAAGGCCTTCAGCTCGATCGCGTCGGCGCGCTGCACCTCGCCCATCAGGCGGCGGCCTTCCTTCCACGTGATCATCAAGGTGAACACGGCGCCGCCGATCACCAGCGGGAACCAGCCGCCCTCGAACAGCTTGAGCAGGTTCGACGCGAAGAACAGGAAGTCGACCACGAAGAAGACCGCGGTCGATGCGATGCACAGTGCCAGCGGCAGCTTCCATGCATAGCGGATCACGAAGAAGGTCAGCACCGTGGTGATGAGCATGTCGGTGGTCACCGCGATGCCGTAGGCCGCGGCCAGGCTGCTCGACGAACGGAACATCACGACCGCGAGCACGATGGCCGCGAACAGGCCCCAGTTGACCAGCGGAATGTAGATTTGCCCCGCCGTGCGCACGCTCGTGTGCTCGATGTTCAGGCGCGGCAGGTAGCCGAGCTGGATGACCTGGCGCGTGACGCTGAAAGCGCCGGTGATGAGCGCCTGGGACGCGATGACCGTGGCCGCCGTGGCCAGCAGCACCAGAGGAATGAGCGCCCACTCGGGCGCCATCATGAAGAAGGGGTTCTTCACGGCCTCGGGGTTCTCGAGCAGCAGTGCGCCCTGGCCGAAGTAGTTCAGCGTCAATGCCGGCATCACGACCGTGAACCACGCCACGCGGATCGGCCGCTTGCCGAAGTGGCCCAGGTCGGCGTAGAGCGCTTCGGCGCCTGTCACGCACAGCACCGTGGCCCCCAGCAGGATGAAGGCCGTGCCCGGGTTGTCCCACATGAACTTGAGCGCGAACCACGGGTTCAGCGACTTGAGGATTTCGGGGTGGTGAATGATCTGCGACACGCCGAGCACCGCAATGGCCAGGAACCACACCAGCGTGATCGGTCCGAAGAACTTGCCGATGCCCGCCGTGCCGCGCTTTTGCACCACGAAGAGGCAGAACAGCACCACCAGGGTGACCGGTATCACATAGTGCTTGAAGTGGGGCGACACCACTTCGAGGCCTTCGACCGCGGAAAGCACCGAAATGGCGGGCGTGATGACGCCATCGCCATAGAAGAGCGACGTGCCGAAGATGCCCACCAGCAGCAGCACGTTGCGCAGCTTGGGCTTGTCGGCCACCGCGCGCGACGCCAGCGCGAGCATGGCGACCAGGCCGCCCTCGCCTTCGTTGTCGGCACGCAGCACCAGCACCACGTACTTGATCGACACGATGACGGTGAGCGTCCAGAAGAACATCGACAGGATGCCGTAGACGTTCTCGATGGTGAAAGGCAGGTGGCCGTGGCCGAACACTTCCTTGACGGCGTACAGCACGCTGGTGCCGATGTCGCCGTAGACGACACCGACGGCGCCGATGATCAGGGCGGCGGAAGAAGAGGCTTTGGGAGGTGACACGAAGTCGATGGGAAAAAAGGCAGGCTGCAAGCGCGTAACCGGAGGTCACACGCACCGAAATGCTGCCGCGGTGGAATTATTTCCGGCCGCCGCGCGCATCCCTCCGCCCTTTTGTTTCCTTTGCTGTGGGGCCGCTATTTTGCCGCCGACCGCCGCCGCCGCAAGCCGCCGCGGAAAATCATTCGTAGATTTCGGCGTCCGGATCCGTGGCTTCCATCTCATAACTGGCCGCCACCATGGCCAGCCGGCCCACCACGCCGTACATGTAGAAGCGGTTGGGCGCGCTCGCGCCGGGCTTGGCGCCGGGCTGCGGCAGATGCGCGCTTTCGGAAAAAGCCAGCGGCACGAAGCTCGCGCCCGGGGACTTCAGGTTCTCGTCGGGGTTGCGCTCGGCATGCACGCGGTAGAAGCCGCCCACCACATAGCGGTCCATCATGTAGACCACCGGTTCGGCCACGCCGTTGTGCACCCGCTCGTTGGTCAGCACGCCTTCCTGGACGATCACCTCGCCGGGCTCGCGCAGTTCCCGTCCCGCAGCGACCTTGCTGCTCGCGGCGCCCCGCGACTTGCCGACGAGGCCTTCGACTTCCTTGGCGTCGTGCACCGTGATCACGCCCGGGCCGTCGCTGCCGGTATGGCCCTTGACGATCACGAAGGGCTTCTCGTTGATGCCGTATTCCTTGTACTTGCGGCGCACCTTGGTGAGCACCGCATCGACGTGGCTGGTCAGCACGTCGATGCCGCGGTCCTCGGCAAAATCGACGCCCTCGGCGCGCGCATAGATGGGGTTGATCAGCCAGGGGTCGATGCCCAGCAGCTTGCCGAAGCGCTTGGACAGCTCTTCGTAGCTGTGCAGGTGATTGCTCTTGCGCCGCACCGACCAGCCGGCATGCAGCGGCGGCAGCAGGTACTGTTCGTGCAGGTCTTCCAGGATGCCCGGCGTGCCGGCCGAGAGCTCGTTGTTGAGCAGGATGGTGCAGGGGTCGAAATTCTTGAGCCCGAGGCGGCGCTTGCTGCGCACCACGGGCTCCAGGGTCACGGTGTCCCCGTTGGGCAACGCGATCTTCTTGGTCGACTTGATGGCCGGATCGATCGACCCGACGCGCACGTTGAGTCCCGCCATGTGGAAGATGCGCACCAGTTGGGCGACGTTCGCGAGATAGAAGGTGTTCTTCGAGTGGTTCTCGGGAATGACGAGCAGGTTGCGCGCTTCCGGACAGATCTTCTCGATGGCGGCCTGCGCGGCCTGCACCGCCAGCGGCAGCATCTCCTTGGTGAGATTGTTCCAGCCGCCCGGGAAAAGATTGGTGTCGACCGGCGCCAGCTTGAAGCCTGCGTTGCGGATGTCGACCGCGCTGTAGAACGGCGGCGTGTGCTCCATCCATTCGAGCCGGAACCAGCGCTCGATGGCGGGCGTGGAGTCGAGTACCCGCTGCTCCAGTTCGTTGATCGGGCCGGTCAGGGCGGTGACGAGATGCGGAACCATGCGGCGGCCTTGTTGGTTTTGTACTTGAAAGGTAGAGCGGAATTGTAGGATTTGGGGGTGGCCGCCCCAATGACAAGACTACGTACAACGGACTTGGTTCAGTCCGTCCGCCTTCCGGGCCTCAGCTGCGGACTTCGCCCTGCCCGAGCACCACGTACTTCAGCGAAGTCAGCCCTTCGATGCCGACCGGCCCGCGGGCATGGAATTTGTCGGTGCTGATGCCGATCTCGGCCCCCAGGCCGAACTCGAAACCGTCCGCGAAGCGTGTGCTCGCATTGACCATGACGCTCGCCGAATCGACCTCGCGCAGGAAACGCTGCGCATGCACATGGTCGCGCGTGACGATCGCGTCGGTGTGGTGGCTCGAGTAGCGGTTGATGTGGGCAATGGCCTCGTCGACGCCCTCGACCACCTTGATGCTGATCACCGCGGCCAGGTATTCCTCGGACCAGTCGGACTCCACCGCATCGACGATTCTTGCGTTGGAACCGGCGGCATCGTCCGCGCGCAGGATGCGGGCTGCGACCGGGTCGCAGCGCATTTCCACGCCCTTGGCCGCGAAGATGGCCGCGATGCGGGGCAGGAAGTCTTCCGCCACCGTCGCCGACACCAGCAGGCCTTCGGCCGCGTTGCAGGGGCTGTATTTCTGGGTCTTGGCGTTGTCGACGATGCGCAGCGCCATCTCGAACTCGGCCGTGTCGTCGACGTAGACGTGGCAGTTGCCGTCGAGGTGCTTGATGACCGGCACCTTGGCGTCGCGGCTGATGCGCTCGATCAGGCCCTTGCCGCCGCGCGGAATGATCACGTCCACGAACTCGGGCATCGCAATGAGCTGGCCCACGGCCTCGCGGTCGGTGGTCTGCACCAGCTGCACTGCATCCACCGGCAGGCCGGCTTCGGCCAGCGCCTCGGACACCAGCAGCGCCAGTGCCTTGTTCGACTCGATGGCTTCCGAGCCGCCGCGCAGGATGGCCGCGTTGCCGCTCTTGATGGCGAGGCTCGCGGCCTCGATCGTCACGTTGGGGCGGCTCTCGTAGATCATGCCGAACACGCCGATCGGCACGCGCATCTGGCCCACGCGGATGCCGCTGGGTTGCTGCTTCATGCCGATGATCTCGCCGATGACGTCGGCCATGCCGGCAAGCTGCTCGCAGCCCAGGGCCACGGTCTCGATGACCTTGGGCGTGAGCTTGAGGCGGTCGACCATCGGCGCCGACAGGCCTGCGGCCGTGGCGCGCGCCAGGTCCTTCTCATTGGCGGCTGCCAACCCGTGCCCGGCTTCGCGCAGGCGCTTGGCCAGGCCCTTCAATGCTCTGTTTTTGGTAGCTGCATCCGCACGGGCCATGAGGAATGCGGCGGATTTGGCTTGCAGGCCGAGGGTCTGCATGTGCTCGCTGACGTTGAACGCGTTCATGCCGGCATTTTCCTGCATTTGGATCACCCCGGGGCTTTGCACCCTTGGGCTTTGTCCCCGCTCCCCCTGGGAGAGGGCCAGGGGGAGGGCTGCGGCACCCGAAAACGCGCGACGCAATGAAGGCCGCCGGCCCTCACCCCACCCCTCTCCCGGAGGGAGAGGGAGCAAGAGCAGCGCTGCTGCAGGCGCGGCACAGCATCAGCGCCAGCCGCTGCAACGCCTGCCATCCGCTCGCGGGCCAATCGGGCTGCTTCAACCCCTTGCAGATGCCGTCCACCACATGCGCGGCGCGCAGCAGCCGGGCCAGCATGCGGTCGTCGAGTCGGGGCAGCACGCGTTCGAAGGCACGCTCGCGCGGACCCCAGATGCGGTTTTCGCGCAGCGCCATGGGCAGCGGCCGGCCCGAAGCCATGGCGTCTTTCACGCGCTTGAGCGCGCGGATGTCCTCGGCGATCGTGTAGTGCACCAGCACTTCGGCCTCGCCCTCGGCCTGCAGGCCGTCGAGCATGCGCGCCACGCGCTGCGGGTTGCCGGCGAGCACCGCTTCGGAGAGCTTGAAGACGTCGTAGCGCGCCACGTTGTTGACCGCGCCTTCGACCTGCTCCCAGCTCAGCTCGCCCGCCGGATGCAGCAAGGCGAGCTTCTGGATTTCCTGGTGCGCCGCAAGCAGGTTGCCCTCGACCCGGTCGGCAAAGAACTGCAGCGTGCGCTGCCCTTCGTCGCCCGGCATCACGCGCTGGCCTTGCAGGCCCAGGCGCTGCGCGATCCACTGCGGCAGCGCGGCGCGTTCGATCGGGTCGACCTGCAGGCTCACGCCGTTGTTCTCGAGCGCCGAGAACCAGGCCCCGGTGCGCGTGGCCTTGTCGAGCCGCGGAAGCATCACCAGCGTCAGCGTGCTGTCGTTGCCTTGGGCCGCCTCGGCCAGCTGCTGCAGCGCGGTGCTGCCGTCCTTGCCGGGCTTGCCCGAAGGAATGCGGATCTCGACGATCTGCTTGTCGGCGAACAGCGAGAGCGAGCCGCCGGCCGCGAGCACCGCGCTCCAGTCGAAGTGCGCGCCGGCCGCGGTGTACGAGCTGCGCTCCGTGTAGCCCTGCGCACGGGCCGCGGTGCGAATGGCGTCCGCGGCCTCTTGCGCGAGCAAGGGCTCGTCGCCGTGGATCGTGTAGAGAGGCTTCAGCCCCTTCTGCAGATGGGAGCCGAGTTGGGCGCTGGCAAGTTGCATGAGTCGCGGCAGGGCGCAGGCCGCGCCTAGAGTTCCTTGACGGCCGCCAGGCGGCGCATCAGCTGCTGTGCGATGTCGGCTTGCATGTCGCGGTACAGCAGCTCGGCCTCGCCGTCTTTCGCGAGCGCGTTGGTCTCGTTGAAGCTCAGGTCGCGCGTCTGCGATACCTCGGTCGGCGGCAGCAGCGCCTTGCCGCCCGGCGTGCGCAGCGTGAAGCGCACGCGCAGCTGCAGTTGCAGTTCGCGCAGCAGCCCGGCCGAATTGGTCGAGATCACGATGCGGTCGCGGTTTTCGCCAAGGATCTCGAGGATCGCGTCGGCGGTCTGGGCCTCGGTGGCCGGCACCAGCGTCACGGTGCCCGCAGCGCGCATTTCGCGGCGCAGGCGGTTGATCAGCTCCGAATTGCCCGACACCGACAGTGTCTTGAACGCGAACACGGGTGCCTTGCGCAGCTCGAACCCGCAGCCGGACAGGCCCAGGCCCGCGCCCGCGGCGGCGAGACCCAGAAGAAGGCCGCGGCGCGGCAGCGAGGCAATGCGATGGTTGTTCTTCATGCTTCTGTCGTTCGTTCAAATGACCACGTTGACCAGCCGGCCGGGAACCACGATGACGCGCTTGGCCGGCGCGCCTTCGGCGAACTTGACGAAGTCGTCGCACGAGAGCGCGAGTTGCTCGATCTCGGCCTTGGAAGCACCGGCCGGGATGCGCAGCGCGCCGCGCAGCTTGCCGTTGACCTGGAGCATGAGCTCGATCTCGTCCTGCTCGAGCGCGGCCACGTCGACCACCGGCCAAGGCGCATCGAGCAGGCCGCCGAGTTCCTTGTCGTAGCCGAGCTGTTGCCAGAGCTGGAAGGCGATGTGCGGCGTGGCGGGGTACAGGCAGCGCAGCAAAATGCCGAAGCCTTCGCGCAGCGCGGCGGTGTCGCCGGCGCTGCCGTCGGGCTTGAAGCCCTCCAGCGCGTTGAGCAGCTTCATCGCGCCCGACACCACGGTGTTGTATTGCATGCGCTGGTAGTCGTAGTCGACCTGGCGCAGCACGGTGTGCACCTCACGGCGCAGCGCCTGGGCGTTCTTGCCGAAGGACTGGCCGCCGGCCGCCACGGGCTGCACGTCGGCCTGCGCCACGCCGAAGTTCCAGACCCGGCGCAGGAACCGGTAGCTGCCTTCGACGGCCGCGTCGTTCCACTCGAGCGTGGCTTCGGGCGGCGCGGTGAACATGGTGTACAGGCGCGCGGTGTCGGCGCCGTACTTCTCGATCAGGTCTTGCGGGTCGACGCCGTTGCGTTCGCTCTTGCCCATCTTGCCGACACCGCCGTATTCGACCTTGCTGCCGTCCGCGGTGGTGCCGCCGACGATGCGGCCCTGCGCGTCGAGCACGGGCGTCACTTCCAGCGGCGGGTGGTAGTTCTTGCCACCCCGCTCGTCGCGGTGGTAGTAGATGTGGTTCAGCACCATGCCCTGCGTGAGCAGCTTGCTGAAGGGCTCGTCGACTTTCACCAGGCCGAGGTCGCGCATCACCTTGGTCCAGAAGCGCGCGTACAGCAGGTGAAGAATCGCATGCTCGATGCCGCCGATGTACTGGTCCATCGGCATCCAGTAGTCCGCGCCCTCGGCGACCATGGCCTGGTCGTTCTTCGGGTCGCAGTAGCGCATGAAGTACCACGAGCTGTCGACGAAGGTGTCCATCGTGTCGGTCTCGCGCCGCGCGGGCTTGCCGCAGACGGGGCAGACCACGCCGGCGTGGAAGCCTTCGTGCTTGGCCAGCGGGTTGCCCGAGCCGTCGGGCACGCAGTCGGTCGGCAGCACCACCGGCAGGTCCTGCTCGGGGACCGGCACCGCGCCGTGCTCGTCGCAATGGATGATCGGGATCGGCGTGCCCCAGTAGCGCTGGCGGCTCACGCCCCAGTCGCGCAGGCGCCAGGTGGTCTGCATCTCGCCCAGGCCCTTCTGGGCCAGCGCGTGTGCCACGGCGGCCACGGCCTCCTTGTGGGTCATGCCGCTGAAGTTGTCGGAGTTGATGGTCACGCCGCGTTGCTTGTCGGCGTACCAGTCCTGCCACTTGTGATAGTCGAAGTGCGGCTCGTCGTCGACCAGCACCACCTGGATGATCTCGATGCCGTACTTGTTGGCGAAGGCGAAGTCGCGCTCGTCGTGCGCGGGCACGCCCATCACGGCGCCGTCGCCGTAGTTGATGAGCACGTAGTTGCCGACCCACACCGGCACCTGTTCGTCGGTGATCGGGTGCTTGACCGTGAGGCCCGTGGGCACGCCCTTCTTCTCCTGCGTGGCGAGCTCGGCCTCGGTGGTGCCGCCGGCCTTGCATTCCTCGATGAAGGCCGCGACCTTGGGGTCGAGCGTGGCGGCATGCGCGGCGAGCGGATGCTCGGGCGCCACGGCGCAGAAGGTCACGCCCATGATGGTGTCGGCGCGCGTGGTGAACACGTACATGCGGCCGTCCTGGATCAGTTGGCCGCTCGCGTCCTGGATGTCGTGCGTGAAGGCGAAGCGCACGCCCTCGCTCTTGCCGATCCAGTTCTCCTGCATCAGCTTGACGCGCTCGGGCCAGCCCGGCAGCTTGTGCTGGGTGTGCTCGAGCAGCTCTTCGGCGTAGTCGCTGATCTTCAGGTAGTAGCCCGGAATTTCACGGCGCTCGACCGTGGCGCCGGTGCGCCAGCCCTTGCCGTCGATCACCTGCTCATTGGCCAGCACGGTCTGGTCGACCGGGTCCCAGTTGACGACCTGGGTCTTGCGGTAGGCAATGCCCTTTTCGAGCATCTTCAGGAACAGCCACTGGTTCCACTTGTAGTAGCTCGGATCGCAGGTGGCGATCTCGCGGCTCCAGTCGATCGCCAAGCCCATGGCCTGGAGCTGGCCGCGCATGTAGTCGATGTTCTCGTAGGTCCACTTGGCCGGCGGCACGCCGTTCTTGAGCGCCGCGTTCTCGGCCGGCAGGCCGAACGCATCCCAGCCCATGGGCATCAGCACGTTGTAGCCGCTCATGCGCAGGTAGCGCGTGAGCATGTCGTTGATCGTGTAGTTGCGCACATGGCCCATGTGCAGCTTGCCGCTCGGGTACGGCAGCATCGAGCAGGCGTAGTACTTTTTACGGCCCGCGTCCTCGGTGACGCGGTAGGCATCGGCGGCGCTCCATTGCGCCTGGGCAGCGGACTCGACGTCGCTGGGTTTGTAGCTGGGGTTCATGACGGTTCGGCAGAGCCCGGCTCGGAGCGGCCGGGGAAGGCGGATTATCGCGCCGGACTAGACTCGCCCCCAGGCTTCGCGCACTTCGTGTCGCTTCTCCCACCCCCTACCGGGGGCAACACCAGCGGCCCGGCAAAGCCGGTTCCTCGGTGTTTCGCGAAAAATGCACGACTGCCATCGCATGATGCGGACGGAAAAACACCATGAAACTGCTGCTGAAACACCTCGCCTTGGGCCTCGCGGCCGCCGCCGGCCTCGCCGTTCTGCCGCTTCATGCGCAGCCGGCCAACGACAAGCCGCTGCGCATCGTCGTGCCCTTCGCTCCCGGCGGCGCGCAGGACGTGATTGCCCGCTACCTGGGCGCCAAGCTCACCGAGAAGCTCGGCGGCAGCGTGGTCGTCGACAACAAGGCGGGCGCGGGCGGCATCCTGGCGGCCGACGCGGTGGCCAAGGCGACCGACGGCGCCACCGTGCTGCTGGCCACCGGCGGCGCCATCACCATCGCGCCCCATCTGCAGGCCAAGCTGCCCTACGACCCGGTACACGACCTCGCGCCCGTGGCGCTGGTCGGCGACACGCCGATGACCGTGGCCGTGCGCACCGAAAGCCCCTACAAGACGCTGGCCGACGTGCTGCGCGACGCCAAGGCCAAGCCCGGCCAGGTGACCTACGCCTCGACCGGCAACGGCACGGTGTCGCACCTCACGGGCGCGCTGCTGGCGCAGGCGGGCGGCGTGAACCTGCTGCATGTGCCGTACCGCGGCGCGGCGCCGGCGCTGACCGACCTGCTCGGCGGACAGGTGGCGTTGATCGTGACCAGCGCGGCCTCCATCGAGCCGATGGTCGCAAGCGGTAAAGCCCGCGTGCTCGGCACGTTTTCCCGCGCGGCCCTCCCCAGCCTCGGCACGCCGCCGACGGTGGCCGAAGCAACGGGCCTCGCCGGCATGGACGTGCCGGTCTGGGTCGGCGTGATGGCCCCTGCGCGCATGCCGGCGGCCAGCGTCGAGAAGCTTTCCGCGGCACTGGTCGAGGTGTGCAACCTGCCGGAAACGAAACAGCGTTTCGCACAGCTCGGCGCGGTGAACACTTGCGGCGCCGGCGCGGCGCTGGGCAAGGTCATTTCGGAGGACAGCCAGCGCTGGGCGACGGTGATCAAGCAGGGCGGGATCAAGGTTGACTGAAGCCACGGGAGGACGCTATCGCGTCGGCATTGCGGGCACCGGCGCGATTGCACTCGCCAGCGCGGCATGGCTGCGGCAGGCGGGCCACGGCGTCACGCTCTGGTCGCCGGGCGGCCAGGGCGCCGAGGCCCTGCGCACGCAGCCGCTCGAAGCCGGTGGCGTGCAGCCCTGCACGGTGACGGTCGAAGTCGCCAACGACGCGGCGCAGCTGTGCCATGTGTCGGACGTGCTGCTGCTGGCGCTGCCGGTCAACGGCCACAAGCACGTGATGGACGCGCTGCTGCCCTTTCTGCGCGACGGGCAGACGGTGATCGTCAGCTCGATGGCCTCGCTGTCGTCGCTTTATCTCTATGAAAGCGCAAGGCGCGCGAGCAAACAGGTGACGGTCGCGAGCTTCGGCACCACGGTGCTGACCGCCCGGCGGGAATCCGCCACGCAGGTCAAGGTCATGACGCGGCGCAAGGCCGTCGGCGTGTCCGCCCTGCCGAGCTCCAGCCTCTCGCAGGCCATCGACCTGTGCGCGGCCCTGTTCGGCGACGGCTTCTTCCCGCAGCAAAACACGCTCGCCAGCGCGCTCGCGAATGTCAATCCGCAGTCCCACGGCCCGCTCGCCGTCTTCAACTGGACCCGCATCGAGCGCGCCGAGAACTGGCCGCAGTACCACTGTATGACGCCCGGCGTGGCCCGCGCCATCGAGGCGCTGGACCTGGAGCGGCGCGCCGTCGCCAAGGCCTTCGGCATCGAACTCGGTCCCATCGAGGAACACTTCGCGCGCTCCTTCGGCACCGAATCGACGCGGCTCGAAGACATCGCGGCCGAGCTGCATGCCAAGCGCGGCGGCCCGCCGGGGCCGGTGCGCACCGACACCCGCTACCTGACCGAAGACATGCCCTACGGCCTGGCTTTCGTGGAGGCACTCGGCCGGATTGCCGGCGTGCCCACGCCCGCGACGCGCACCATCGTGGATGCCGCGTCGCTGGTCAACGGCGCCGATTACCGGCGGGAAAACGATCTGCTCGAACCGCTCGGCCTGGCGCGTGAAACCGTGGCCGGGCTGCTCGGCCGCCTGTGAAGCTTATGACACGGCTTGGGGAAACACCGGCTCGCCCAGGTTGAGCATCAGCCGGTTGGCCCAGGCAAAAAGCGCCACCGAATGAATCAGGTCGAGAACCTCGAGCTCGGCCAGTCCCACCTCTTTCAGCGTTCGCACGTCCTCGGCCGACACCTTGCCGGGCTCGGCACCGAGCCGGATCGAGAACTCGACAATCGCCTTCTCGCGCGGCGTGGTGCCGGCCGAAGCCGGCTCGTCGAACACCTGCGAGATCACGTCGTTGCGCTTGGCAAGCTGCTCGAAGCGCTGCGCGTGCACCGAGGCGCAGTACACGCAGCCGTTGACGCGCGATTCCACCGTGGCGCCCAGCTCGCGCTCCGCGCGCGGCATGCCGCCCGGCGCGAACATGATCGCGTTGAAGGCGATGGAGCGCTGCAGCAGCATCTCGGGCTGGTGCGCCAGCACCAGGAAATACGGCGAGGTGCGCGCCTGCGGGCTCATCTCGTCGAGCGCGGCCAGCTGCGTCGGCGTGGCCGCGGCGACATCGACGGGTTCGAGCCAGGGCTTCCAGCCCAGCACTTCGTTGGTGAAGCCCTTGATGCGGATCGGCGTGTTCGCTGGAAGCGCTTCGTGCTTCGCACCGGGGTGCGGGCTTGCGGGGGCCGGCCCGGCCGGTCGCTCCGAGGCCAGCTCCGCGGCGGCCAGCGCCTGCAGGCCCGCGACCACGCGCACCTGGTAGGAGAGAAAGGCGATCAGCTGGCCCAGTGCGACGACAGCGGGCGTCGAGAGGCCCGCGTCCGCCAGCGCGCGCACCGCGGTGCGGTCGCCCTCGATCGGGCGCTCGATCAGGCTGGCGGTGAATGCCAGCACCGTGCGCAGGCGCGCATCCGCCACCTGCGCGCCGCTTCCCACGGCAGCAATGAGCTCGCGGTCCGCGCCATCGGCCAGGAGTCGCTCGCGGTAATGCGCAGCAAGCGTGGCCGCCTTCGAGACACTGCAGGCGTGCAGTGCGACCAGCAGCCGTTCGGCCACCGACAGGCCCTCCACCGAGGGCGAGAACATCGCGTCATAGCTGCCTTGCGTGGCCGCCACGACCTTGTCGCGCTGCAGCCGCAGCATGCGGGTGGCCTGATTCGGCGCCAGCGGTACCGCGGCGTCGATCACGTCGACGACGGGAGATGAGTCGTAAGAAGTTGTCATGCGCTTCGATGAAAAGAAAGAGGGTCTGCAGGTTCAGGTGCGTTCGGCCGGCGGTGGCGCGGGCACCCATTCGTCACCGAACAGTTCGGGCTCGACGTAGGCCTCGAGGTTCGCGAAATGGTGCTCGAAATCTTCGCGGTAGAACAGGCTGGCCATGCCGCTCGCAAGCCGCCTGGCGCCTTCGCTGATCGCGGGAATGTCGCCCGACACGGTCCCGTGCGACAGGGCCGCCGGGTAGCAGAAGCAATGGATGCGGTCGAGCCCCGGGCACTCGCCCGCCGTGCGCGGCTGGAATTCGAACACCGGCCCGAGGTCGGGCGAATCGGCCAGCTCCTGGTCTTCGTCGCCGGGCGCGGGCACGAAGCGGTCCTTCCACGTGCGCACATGCGATGCGATGGCGTCGAACTCGGGACGGTTGCGCCAGTCGACCTTGAAGCCCGTGGACACGATGAGAAAGTCGAACACGAAATCGCCCCTGGGCGTGGACACCCGCATCGACGTGCCCTGCGGCTCGACCGAAAGAACCGGGCAGCCGAAATTGAAGAACGCATTCGGAAAGCGCGACACGCGCAGCGTGCTGCCATGCGGCGGCGGCACGTTCGCCACGTTGATGTAGTGACGGATGCGCCACTTGAGCGCATCGGGCAGATCGTAATGGCCCTGCGTCAGGCCCGGCACCCCGGCGCCCTTGCCCTTGTTGACGCGCGGCAGGTCGGGCCGGCGGATCAGCAGCTCGACGCTGTGCGCGCCGGCCTCCAGCGCGGTGGCCGCGCTGTCCATGGCCGACGAGCCCGCGCCGATCACGCCGACGCGCAGGCCGGCCAGTTTGCCGTAGTCCATCTCGTCCGACGAGTGCGCCCATTGCGCGCGCGGCAGTGCGTTGACGAAAGCGGGAACGGCAGGGCCGCCAAGGCCGTCGCGGCCCGTGGCAAGAACGACGCGCCGTGCCAGCACGCGCTGCGCTCCGGCCGGCGTGCGCAGGTCGAGGCGTACCGCGCGCCCATCGGCCAGCGGATGAATGCCGGTGATGGCCATGTCGTTGCGCACGTCCACGTCCATCACGCGCCGGTACCAGCGCAGGTAGCCCATCCACTGGAGGCGCGGGATCTTGTCCATCGCGGCCCAGGCCTCGGCGCCGAACTGGGCCTCGAACCAGGCACGAAAGGTCAGCGAGGGCAGCCCCAGCGCGGGCCCGGTGAGCTCCTTGGGCGAGCGCAGCGTTTCCATGCGCGCCGTGGTCGCCCACGGCCCCTCGAACCCCGCCGGCGCGCGGTCGAACACCACCGCGCGGATGCCTTGCTGCGCCAGGGCCGCGGCAGCCGCGAGCCCCGCCTGCCCGCCGCCGATGATGGCCACGTCGAGCACCGGCTCGCCGCCATGTTCGCGAACGGGCATCCAGGAGCGCGCGGGCCAGCCGAGGCATTCCAGATCCCTGGCGAGCCGCTGCTCGAGCGCGGCAAGGCCGTCTGATGGTGTGGAGGGAGCGAGGGGAGCGGAGTCGGATGTCATCTTGCGGTACGGAACGGGAACGGGTTCACATGGAACCCCTGCCCAGTGTAGAAAGCTTTTCAGATGTGACCGACAAGCCCATGCATGGACCGGGCCCGGATCTCGCATGCCACAATGATTTTCAGACCACAGGGGCAGCATGCGCAGCAACAACGGCAGCAACAGCGAATGGTGGCGCGGCGCGGTGATCTACCAGATCTACCCGCGCAGCTTCATGGACAGCAACGGCGACGGCATCGGCGACCTGCCCGGCATCACGTCGCGGCTCGCGCACGTGGCGGAGCTGGGGGTCGATGCGATCTGGGTGTCGCCCTTCTTCCGCTCGCCGATGAAAGATTTCGGCTACGACGTGGCCGACTACCGCGCGGTCGATCCGATCTTCGGCACGCTGGCCGATTTCGACGAGATGCTGGCGCGCGCCCATGGGTTGGGCCTGAAGATCATCATCGACCAGGTGCTGTCGCACACCTCCGACCAGCACGCCTGGTTCACCGAAAGCCGCTCGAGCCGCGACAACCCCAAGGCCGACTGGTACGTGTGGGCCGACCCGCGGCCCGACGGCACGCCGCCCACCAACTGGCTCTCGGTGTTCGGCGGTTCGGCCTGGCAATGGGACTCGCGCCGCCGGCAGTACTACCTGCACAGCTTCCTCAAGGAACAGCCCGACCTGAACTTCCATTGCGCCGAGGTGCAGGACGCGCTGCTGGGCGAAGTGCGCTTCTGGTGCGAGCGCGGCGTGGACGGCTTCCGCTTCGACGCCTGCAACCACCAGTTCCACGACGCGCTGCTGCGCGACAACCCGCCGGCCAGCGTGGCGTCGCTGGACGAGGTGAGCACGGTGCGGGCCGACAACCCCTATGCAATGCAGCAGCATCTCTACGACAAGAGCCAGATGGAGAACCTGCGCTTCCTCGAGAACCTGCGCGGGCTGCTCGACGACTATGGCGCGGTCGCGCTCGGCGAAGTCGGCGACGAGAACGCGCCGCCCGTCATGGCGCAGTACACCGAGCTGGGCAAGCGCCTGCACCTGGCCTACAGCTTCAGCCTGCTGACGGCCGAGCACAGCGCCGGCCACCTGCGGCACCAGGTCGAAACGCTCGACCGAGCGCTCGCGCCCACGGGCGGCTGGGGCTGCTGGGCCGTGTCCAACCATGATGTGCCGCGCGTGGCCACGCGCTGGAGCAACGGCGCCCCGGAAGACACCCGGCGCGACCGGCTCTGGCTCACGCTGCTGCTCACGCTGCGCGGCAGCGCCAGCATCTACCAGGGCGAGGAACTCGGCCTGCCCGAGGCCGAGGTGCCGTTCGAACTGCTGCAAGACCCGTACGGCCGCGCGTTCTGGCCCGAGTTCAAGGGCCGCGACGGCTGCCGCACGCCCATGCCCTGGAAAGCCGACGAGCTCCACGCCGGTTTCACCACCGGCGGGCCGTGGCTGCCGGTCTACGGCCGCCACTTGCCGCTGGCCGTCGACCGGCAGGCCAGCGACCGCGATTCGATGCTCGCATTCACCCGCTCGCTGCTGCGCTGGCGCCGCACCCAGCCGCTGCTGCGCACGGGCGCCATCGCCTTCTTCGACGCCCCGGAGCCGGTGCTGTGGTTCGAACGGCGCGACGGGAACCGCTCGATGCAGGCGCTCTTCAACCTGGGCGGCGAGCGTGTGTCGGTGGCACTGCGCGAGGCGCTCGAACCGCTGACGGGTCACCCGCATTCGCCGCCCGCCGAGGCCCGCGCGCAGGTCGACCGCGACAAGCGCATGCTGACGCTCGCGCCCTACGGCGTCTTTTTCGGTCGACCTGCCAGCGAGGAACAGATTTGAAGCACATGCCCGCGATGCCGCTGTCCGAACGCGAAGTCCATGCGCTGATGCGCGCCGAACACGGCGATCCATTCGCCGTGCTCGGGCCCCACGAGACGCGCGACGGCTTGCAGGTGCGCGCGCTGTTGCCCGGTGCCCAGAGCGTGGCCGTGATGCACACGCGCACGGGCTGGCCGCTGGCGATGCTCGCCCGCCAGGAAGGCTCCGATATCTTCGCGGGCCTGGTGCCGGCGGCGGAGGCGCTCTTGGGCTATTCGTTCCAGGTCGACTGGGGCACGCACACCTCGCGGCTCGAAGACCCGTACCGCTTTCCGTTCGTGCTCGGCGAAACCGACCTGTGGCTGCTGGCCGAGGGCACGCACCTGCGGCCCTGGGAGCGGCTGGGTGCGCACCTGCGCGAGGTCGACGGCGTGAAAGGCGTGGCCTTTGCAGTCTGGGCGCCCAACGCGCGGCGCGTGTCGGTGGTCGGCGACTTCAACAACTGGGACGGCCGGCGCCACATGATGCGGCGGCGCCGCGAATGCGGCGTGTGGGAAATCTTCGCGCCGCAGGTGGCCACGGGCGACAGCTACGAGTTCGAGATTCTCTCGGCGCATGGGGAAGTGCTGCGCAAGGCCGACCCCTTCGCCTTTTCTTCGCGACTGCGGCCCGACACGGCCTGCGTGGTGGCGCCGCTGCCCGCGCCGGTGGCCATGCCGCCCGAACGGGCCGCCGCCAATGGCCGCCACGCGCCGATGAGCATCTACGAGGTGCACCTGGGCTCATGGCGCCGCAAGAACGGGCACGAATGGCTGGACTACCGCGAACTGGCGGACACGCTGGTGCCCTATGCACGCGACATGGGCTTCACGCACATCGAGTTGCTGCCGGTCAGCGAACACCCGTTCGACGGCTCGTGGGGCTACCAGCCCATCGGCCTGTATGCGCCCACCTCGCGCTTCGGCACGCCCGGCGACTTCCGCCATTTCGTCGAAACCGCGCACGCCGCCGGGCTGGGCGTGATCCTCGATTGGGTGCCCGCGCACTTCCCCACCGACGCGCACGGCCTCGGCCGCTTCGACGGCACGGCGCTCTACGAATACGCCGACCCGCGCGAGGGCTTCCACAACGACTGGAAGACGCTGATCTTCAACTACGGTCGCACGGAGGTGCGCAACTACCTGGTCGGCAACGCGCTGTACTGGCTCGAGCGCTACGGCGTGGACGGCCTGCGTGTCGATGCGGTGGCCTCCATGCTCTACCGCGACTACAGCCGCAAGCCCGGCGAGTGGGTGCCCAACGTCCACGGCGGGCGCGAGAACCTCGAGGCCATCGACTTCCTGCGGCGCATGAACCATGTGGTGGGCGTGGAGCGCCCGGGCGCCGTCACGCTGGCCGAGGAGTCGACGAGTTTCCCCGGCGTGACGCGGCCGCCCGAAGACGGCGGGCTGGGCTTCCACTACAAATGGAACATGGGCTGGATGAACGACACGCTCGCCTATGCGGGCACCGACCCGGTCCATCGCAAGCACCATCACCAGCAGATCACCTTCGGGTTGATGTACGCACACAGCGAGAACTTCGTGCTGCCGCTCTCGCACGACGAGGTGGTGCACGGCAAGGGCTCGATGTTCGGCCGCATGCCCGGCGACGAGTGGCAGAAGTTCGCGGGGCTGCGCAACCTCTACGGCTATCTGTGGGCCTACCCGGGCAAGAAGCTGCTGTTCATGGGCAGCGAGTTCGCCCAGGTGGCCGAGTGGAACGCCGACCGCAGCCTGGACTGGCACCTGCTGGAATATGCGAGCCACCAAGGGATTCGGCGGCTGGTGCGCGACCTGAACAATGTGTACCGGCACTTCCCCGCCTTGTACGAGCTGGACACCGAGAGAGCCGGATTCGAGTGGATCGTGCACGACGATGCGGACCAGTCGGTGTTCGCCTTTGCGCGCAGGGCGCGAGACGGTTCGTTCGTGGTGGCCGTGTGCAACTTCACGCCACTGGCGCGCCATGGCTATCGCCTTGGCGTGCCTGCGGCGGGTGCGTATCGCGAGGCCATCAATACCGATGGCGCGGTGTATGGGGGCAGCGGTGTGGGCAATGGCGTGGTTCAGAGCGCGCCTGTGCCCTGGCATGGCAAGGCCGATTCGATCGTCATCAGCGTGCCGCCGCTGGGTACCGTGATGTGGGTGCTGGCTTGATTTCCTTGGCTTTGTTTGTTTGCCGGGGCCGGGTCTCGCCCCGGCGGGCGACTCACTTTCTTTGCTTCGCCAAAGAAAGTAAGCAAAGAAAGGCGACCCCTACTGTCTGCGTCCCTCCGCTGCGCTACGGGCAACCTGCGGTGCTCGACTCCGGCGGGGGTCCGCAGAACTCGCTTCGCTCAAACAGCTGCGGCCCTGATCCCGCCTCCATCTGCGCTCCTCGGCGCATACAGAAGGGGTGGGAGCCGACAGGCCATCGCTTCGCTCGGCCCAGACACGATACCAGCAGCCAATACCGACAGCCCGATACCAACCACCGCGGGCGCGCAGCGCCTGCGGTGGCTTGGTGGCCGAGCGAAGCAAAGGCCCGTTCGGTTTCCAAGCCCCTCTGTATGCGCCGAGGAGCGCAGGGTTTCGCGGATCAGGGCTCGCAGCTGTTTGAGCGAAGCGAGTTCTGCGAGACCCCGCGAAACCCGAGCACCGCAGGTTGCCCCGTAGCGCAGCGCAGGGGTCGCATACAGTGGGGTCGCCTTTTCTTTGCTTACTTTCTTTTGGCGAAGCAAAAGAAAGTGAGTCCGCCGCCGGGCGGAATCCCGGCCCCGAAAAACAACCCATCAAAGAAGCCAGCAACATGCTGAGCCCAGGCAAGCCCTTCCCCCTGGGTGCGACGCTCTCACAGACCGGCGTGAACTTCGCCCTGGCCGCACCAAACGCCGAATCCGTCGAACTCTGCCTCTTCGACAGCACAGGCCAGCACGAGCAACAGCGCCTGCACCTGCCCGCCTTCACCGACGGCATCTGGCACGGCCTGCTGCCAAGCGGCCGCGCCGGGCTGGTCTACGGCTACCGTGTGCACGGCCCGTGGGCGCCGCACCAGGGGCATCGCTTCAACCCCGCGAAGCTGCTGCTCGATCCGTACGCACGCGAGATCGTCGGCACCTACGACGGCAGCGCCCTGTTCCTCGGGCACGATCCCGCAAAGCCGGACCAGCGCAACACACGCGACAACGGCACCGTGGCGCTCAAGGCCCGCGTCGCGGCGGGCGGCAGCAGTTCGGCCGCACCGGGCCATGCCCGCATCCCGGCCAGCGAGCGCGTGCTCTACGAACTGCACGTGCGGGGACAGACCCGGCTGCATCCCGCCGTGCCCGCCGCGTTGCGCGGCACGTACGCCGGCCTGGCCGAACCCGCGGTGCTCGACCACTTGCAGGGTCTCGGCGTGACCACGCTGAGCCTGATGCCGGTGCAGCATCGCGCCGACGAGCAGCGGCTGCTCGCGATGGGGCTCAGCAACTACTGGGGCTACAACACCATCGGCTGGTTCTCGCCCGAGGCGCGCTACTGGAGCGGCCGCGCCGGCACCACGCCGGCGAGCGAGTTCCGCGCCATGGCCGACGCGGTGCATGCGCGCGGCATGGAGCTGGTGATCGACGTGGTCTACAACCACAGCGCCGAAACCGACGAGTTCGGCCCCACGCTCTCGCTGCGTGGCATCGACAATGCGCTGTACTACCACCTGCGCCCCGACGACCGCGCGCTCTACGCCAACTGGACCGGCTGCGGCAACTGCCTGAACCTCGCCGAGCCGCGCGTGCTGCAGCTGGTGATGGACAGCCTGCGCCACTGGGTCTGCGAGCTCGGCGTGGACGGCTTCCGCTTCGACCTCGCGCCGGTGCTGGGGCGCGGTACCGATGGCAATTTCGATCCGCGCGCGCCCTTCTTCGCGGCCGTGGCGCAAGACCCGGTGCTCTCGCGCACGCTGCTGATCGCGGAGCCTTGGGACGTCGGCGCGGGCGGTTACCGGCTCGGTGAATTCCCGCCGGGCTGGCTCGAGTGGAACGACCGCTACCGCGACACGCAGCGCGGCTTCTGGCTGCGACAGGGGCGCGAAGGCGCCACCGGCCTCGGCGATTTTGCGCACCGATTCACCGCATCGAGCGCGCAGTTCGCCCACCGCGGCCGCGCGCCCACTGCCAGCGTCAACTTCATCACCGCGCACGACGGCTTCACGCTGCGCGACCTGCTCTGCTACGAGGAGCGGCACAACCTGGCCAACGGCGAGAACAACCGCGACGGCCATGGCCACAACCTGAGCAACAACTGCGGCGTCGAAGGGCCAAGCGACGACGCGGCCGTGCTGGCCGAGCGCAACCGCCTGCAGCGCGCGCTGCTCGCCACGTTGCTGCTCTCGCAGGGCACGCCCATGCTGCTGGCCGGCGACGAGCTCGGCCACAGCCAGCAAGGCAACAACAACGCCTATTGCCAGGACAACGAAACCACCTGGCTCGCGTGGATCGGCACGCATGAACCCGCGAGCGACGCCGCCCGGCTGAGCGCCTTCGTGGCGCGGCTCATCGCCCTGCGCCGCGAAGCGCCGGCGCTGCGCAGCACGCGCTGGTGGCCGGCCGATTCGCCACCGGAAACGCCGGGCGTGCGCTGGCTGCGGCCGGACGGAGCGCCCATGCAGGAGGCCGACTGGAACCACGGCACGGCCCTTGCAATCGCTTTCGACGCCGCCGCCCCACCCGATGCGGCCGCGTGGCTGGTGCTGGTGAACGCAGGGCCGGAGGCTGTCTCGTTCGATCTGCCTCCCGGCGCCTGGCGCTGCCGCCTCGCGACCGACCCCGCGCTGGACACCGGCGCCGGGCCGCAGGCGACCTATGCCGGCACGGTCGAAGTGCCTCGTTCGAGCCTCTGGGTTGCAAGAACGTAGGAGCCATCTGCTCGGCAGGGTGCTCGCTGACTGCAGAAACGCTGATGACGACGACGAGACGACGAACCCGACAACGAACGGAGACTCAGGATGAACAACCACAGCACGCCGCAAGCGCCCTTGCAAGCGCATCAACTGGTCCGCCGCACCATCGCCCTGGTGCTGGCCGGCGGGCGCGGCTCGCGCCTCAAGCAGCTGACCGACCGGCGCGCCAAGCCGGCGGTGTACTTCGGCGGCAAGTTCCGCATCATCGACTTCGCGCTGTCGAACTGCCTCAACTCCGGGATCCGGCGCATGGCGGTGGTCACGCAGTACAAGTCGCACTCGCTCATGCGCCACCTGCAGCGCGGCTGGAGCTTCCTGCGCGCCGAGCTCAATGAAATGGTCGACGTGCTGCCCGCGCAGCAGCGCACAGGCGACGAGCACTGGTACCGCGGCACGGCCGATGCGGTGTTCCAGAACCTCGACATCATCCAGACGCGCTCCACCAAGCACGACTACGTGGTGGTGCTGGCCGGCGACCACATCTACAAGATGGACTACTCGATCATGGTCAAGGACCATGCCGAACGCGGCCTGGGCTGCACGGTCGGCTGCATCGAGGTGCCGCGCATGGAGGCCACGGCCTTCGGCGTGATGGCGATCGACGACGGCCGCCAGATCACCGCCTTTCTCGAGAAGCCGGCCGATCCGCCCGCGATGCCGGGGCACCCCGACGTGGCGCTCGCGAGCATGGGCATCTATGTGTTCGACTCCGAGTACCTCTACCAGCTGCTCGAGGAAGACGCGGCCAACCCCGATTCGAGCCACGATTTCGGCAAGGACATCATCCCGCGCGCCGTGGCGCAGGGCCGTGCGCTGGCGCACCCCTTCGGCATGTCGTGCGTCACGCGGGCTTCTCGCGGCCCCGACGCCAAGGCCTACTGGCGCGACGTGGGCACGATTGATGCATTCTGGGCAGCCAACCTCGATCTGGCCTCGATCACCCCCGAACTCGACATCTATGACACAGACTGGCCCATCTGGACCTACCAGCGGCAGCTGCCGCCGGCCAAGTTCGTGCTCGACCGCGATGGCAAGCATGGCATGACCGTCAACACCATCGTCTCGGGCGGCTGCATCGTCTCGGGCTCCAAGGTCAGCAGTTCGGTGCTGTTCTCGGGCGTGCGCATCCATTCGTTCTGCGACATCAACGAAGCCGTGCTGCTGCCCGACGTGGAGGTCGGCCGCGGCTGCAGGCTCAACCGGGTGGTGATCGACCGTGGCTGCGTCATTCCGGACGAGATGGTGATCGGCGAAGACGCCGAGGCCGATGCCGCGCGCTTCGAGCGCACGGAAACCGGCGTGGTGCTGGTCACGCGCGAGATGCTCAAGCGCTTCACGGCTCCCGCGGCCTGACCCGTTCGTTGCGATGCGCATTCTCCAGGTCAGCGCCGAACTCTTTCCCCTGCTCAAGACCGGTGGTCTCGCCGACGTGGCGGGCGCGCTGCCGATCGCCCTCATGGCGGCCGAACAGGACGCGCGGGTGCTGCTGCCGGGCTTCCCGGCCATTCTGGCTGGCGTGCGCGACCTGGTTCAGGTGGCGGAGTTCGCAGCGCCGTGGGGCGAGCGCTTCAGTTTGCGCGCAGGCCGCATCGTGATCGACGGCAACGCGCCAATCCCCGCTTACGTGATCGACGCGCCGGCGCTGTACGACCGGCCCGGCAATCCTTACGAAGACACGACGCGCCAGCCCTATGGCGACAACCACCGGCGCTTCGCGCTGCTGGGCTGGGCTGCGGCGCAGCTGGCGGAGGGGCTCGATCCAAGCTGGCAGCCGGAGGTTGTGCATGCCCACGACTGGCATGCGGGGCTCGCGCCGGCGTACCTGCATTTCGCGCGGCGGGCCGGTGAGCCCCGCGTGGGCAGCGTGTTCACGGTGCACAACCTGGCCTACCAGGGCATCTCCGCGCCATGGAATTTTGCTGACCTCGGTTTGCCGGGGCCGGCGTTCCACATGAACGGCCTCGAATACCACGGGCAGGTGTCGTTCATGAAAGGCGGCCTCTATTTCGCGGACCGGCTGACCACCGTGAGCCCGACCTACGCGCGTGAAATCCAGACGCCCGAGCAGGGCTTCGGGCTCGACGGCCTGCTGCGCCTGCGCGGCGACGTGCTCACGGGCATCCTCAATGCGGTCGACGACAAGGTCTGGAACCCGGCCATCGACGCCGCGCTGGTGCAGGGCTATCACACGCCCGAAGGCCGCCACATGGCGGGCAAGGCGCGCTGCAAGGCGGTGCTGCAGCACCAGCTGGGCCTGGCCGAGCGCCCCGACGCGCCGCTGTTCATTCTCGTGAGCCGGCTCACCGAACAGAAGGGCCTGCATCTCGTGCTCGGCGGGCTCGATGCCCTGCTGGCCGAGGGCGGCCAGCTTGCGCTGCTGGGCAGCGGCGAAGCGTGGCTCGAGGAAGCCTTTCGCCAGCGCGCCGCGGCGGCGCCGCAGTCGGTCAGCGTCACCATCGGCTACAACGAAGAATTGGCGCATCAGCTCTTCGGCGGCGGCGACGTGACCCTGGTGCCGTCGCTGTTCGAGCCCTGCGGCCTCACGCAGATGTACGGCCTGAAATACGGCAGCCTGCCGCTGGTGCGGCGCGTCGGCGGGCTGGCCGATACGGTGGTCGACAGCACGCTCGAAGACCTGGCCAGCGGCGACGCGACCGGCTTCGTGTTCGACCGCTTCGATCCCGCCGATTACAACCGCGCGCTGCGGCGGGCCTTCGCTCTCTACCAGCGCGCGCCCGACTGGCGCCGCGTGCGCGGCAACGCCATGCGGCGACCCGCCGACTGGGGCACGGCCGCCGCGCAGTACATCGACGTTTACCGGCAGGCACTCGAGCCTGCGGGCACCTGATTGCGCCACGGCGCACAACCCCACAACCCTTCTTCACCGAAGCCCATGACCATCAAAGACTTCGCCTATGATCATCCCGACCGCGACGTGGCCGCCTTCAAGCGCGCAGTCGCCAACAAGCTGATCTACGCCGTCGGCAAAGACCCCGTGGCCGCGAGCCAGGACGACTGGCTGAACGCCACCGCACTGGCCGTGCGCGACCAGCTGGTCGAGCGCTGGATGGCGACCACGCGCGCCAACTATGCGCAAGACCTGAAGCGCGTGTACTACCTCTCGATGGAGTTCCTGATCGGGCGCACCTTCACCAACGCGCTGCTGGCGGTCGATCTCTACGACACGGTGCGCGATGCGCTGGCCGACTTCGGCGTGGACATGGCGGCGCTGGCCGAGCGCGAGCCCGATGCGGCGCTCGGCAACGGCGGCCTCGGCCGGCTCGCGGCCTGTTTTCTCGACTCGATGGCCACGCTCGGCGTGCCGGGCATGGGCTACGGCATCCGCTATGAATACGGCATGTTCCGCCAGCGCATCGTCGACGGCCAGCAGGTGGAAACGCCCGACTACTGGCTCACGCGCGGCAACCCGTGGGAGTTCCAGCGGCCCGAGGTCAACTACCGTGTGCGCTTCGGCGGCCACGTGCAAAGGCGCGAAGGCACCAACGCTCCCTACGGCGCGGCCGACTGGGTCGACACGCACGATGTGCTGGCCGTGGCCTACGACACCATCATTCCGGGCTACGGCACGCAGGCCACCAACACGCTGCGGCTGTGGTCGGCGCGCGCCACCGAGGAAATCGATCTTTCGGCCTTCAACCGCGGCAACTACATGCAGGCGGTGGAGAGCAAGAATCACTCCGAGAACGTGTCGCGCGTGCTCTACCCCGACGACTCCACGCCCTCGGGCCGCGAGCTGCGGCTGCACCAGGAGTATTTCTTCTGCAGCGCGAGCGTGCAGGACCTGCTGCGGCGCTACCTGCGCAACCACAAGACCTTCGACCAGCTGGCCGACAAGGTCAGCATCCACCTGAACGACACGCACCCGGTGCTCGCGGTGCCCGAGCTCATGCGCCTGTTGCTCGACGAGCACGGCCTGGCGTGGGACGTGGCCTGGGCCCATACGCAGAAGGTGTTCAGCTACACCAACCACACGCTGATGCACGAGGCGCTGGAGACCTGGCCGGTCGAGATGCTCGGCCGCATCCTGCCGCGGCACCTGCAGATCATCTACGACATGAACGCGAAGTTCCTCTCGGCCGTGACGCAGAAGGCGGGCAACGACGTCGAGCTGCTGCGCCGGCTGTCGCTGGTCGACGAAGCGGGCGAGCGCCGCGTGCGCATGGCCTACGTGGCGGTGCTCGCGAGCCATTCGATCAACGGCGTGTCGGGCCTGCATTCGGAGCTCATGAAGCAATCGATCTTTGCCGACTTCGCGAAGATCTTTCCCGAGCGCTTCAACAACAAGACCAACGGCGTCACGCCGCGGCGCTGGCTCGCACAAGCCAACCCGCCGCTCGCGAGCCTGCTCGACCAGCGCCTGGGCAAGGGCTGGCGGCGCGACCTGTCGCAGCTCGATGCGCTGCGGCCGATGGCGGTGCAGCCCATTTTCGCGCGCGCCTTCCGCCACGCCAAGCGCGAGAACAAGCTGCGCCTGGCCAATTGGGTGGAGCAGCACATGGGCATCGTGCTCGACACCGACGCGATGTTCGACGTGCAGGTGAAGCGCATCCACGAATACAAGCGGCAGCTGCTCAACGTGCTGCATGTGATCACGCGCTACCACCGCATCCTCGATGCGCAGGCCGCGGGCGAAACCCTCGACATCGTGCCGCGCGTGGTGGTGTTCGCGGGAAAGGCCGCATCGGCTTACCACATGGCCAAGCTCGTGATCCGGCTGATCAACGACGTGGCGAGCACCATCAACGCCGATGCGCGCGTGGGCAAGCTGCTCAAGGTGGTGTTCCTGCCCAACTACAGCGTGAGCCTGGCCGAAGTGATCATGCCCGCGGCCGACCTGTCGGAGCAGATCTCGACGGCGGGCACCGAGGCCTCGGGCACCGGCAACATGAAGTTCGCGCTCAACGGTGCGCTCACCATCGGCACGCTCGACGGCGCCAACGTGGAAATGCGCGACAACGTGGGCGCGGAGAACATCTTCATCTTCGGGAACACCACGCCCGAGGTGGCGGACATCCGCGCGCATGGCTATCAGCCGCGCGACATCTACGAAGAAAACACCGAGCTCAAGCGCGTGCTCGATGCGATTCGCGACGGTGCGTTCTCCCACGGCGAGCCGGCGCGCTACCAAGGCATCTATGACGCGCTCGTGAACTGGGGCGACCATTACCTGCTCTTGGCCGACTACGCGAGCTACGTCGCGAAGCAGGCCGAGGTCGATGCGCTGTACCGCGACTCGGACGCATGGACGCGCATGGCCATCCTGAACGTGGCGGGCATGGGCGCGTTCTCTTCGGACCGCACCATTGCGCAGTACGCGCACGAAATCTGGAAGACGAAGCCGGTGGTTCTGGGCTGAACCGGGCTAGCCGATGCGCAGGGGCGGCATGCGCCGGCGTATTGGCTGTGACTTGACGATGGCCGTGTGCGTCTCGGCCTTGTCGGCGATGCGGTCCAGCACCTGGTCGAGCTGCTCGATGGAGCGCACGAACAGGCGCGCGATGTAGCAGTCCTCGCCGGTGACCTTGTCGCACTCGCTGAATTCAGGCGTGCTTTCGATCAGTGCCTGGACGGCCTGCAGGTGGCCGGGCAACGGACGGATGCGAACGATGGCCTGCAGCTGATAGCCCAGCGCCTTCGGGTCGATATCGACGGTGTAGCCGCGGATCACGCGGCGCTCTTCGAGCCGCCGGAGGCGCTCGGAGACACTCGGCGACGACATGCCGACCCGGGCCGCGAGGTCTTTCAGCGAGATGCGTGCGTCCTGCTGCATCACATCGAGAATCTTTTGTTCGACCTCATCCAGCATTTCAGATCCTTTGGAGGCAAGGCGGCTTCGCCTTGTTTTTTAAGCCTCGAATAGATTTTTCCCTTCGGAAAATCATAGGCCTTGCGCGCATTCGGTGGCAACCTGAGGCTTGCTCCACACAAACTTCGGTCATGCAAAGACAACTGCGAGGTGCGCTCGAAATGAGCGCGGCGATGGTAATTTCCGGAACCATCGGTTGGTTCGTCGTGCGCTCCGGCCAGCCGCTGGTCGATTTGCTGTTCTGGCGCTGCGCTTTCGGCGCCGCCACGCTGCTCGCGGTTTGCGCCGCGCTCGGGCTGCTTCGCAGGCGCTTGCTGACGCTGCGCGTCGTCGCGCTGGCGGCATTGGGCGGTGCAGCGCTGGTGCTCAACTGGCTGCTGATCTTTGCATCGTTCTCGCACGCGTCGATCTCGATTGCGACGGCGGTCTACAACGCCCAGCCGTTCATGCTGGTGGGTCTTGGCGCGCTGTTCTTTTCGGAGCGGTTGACGGCGCCCAAGCTGGCGTGGCTCGGCATCGCGTTCGCGGGCGTCCTGCTGATCGCCGAGGCCAAGCCGGGCGGCGGCACGGGCGGCACCTCGTACTTTCTCGGCATCCTGATGGCGTTGGGGGCGGCATTTTTCTATGCCATTGCAGCCATCGTTGCGAAGCAGCTCGACGGCACGCCGCCGCACCTGATCGCGCTCGTCCAGGTCTGCGTGGGCATCGTGCTGCTGGCACCGTTCGCCAACCTGGCGCAATTGCCGAAAGACGGCGCCGTGTGGGGCACGCACCTGGCCATGGGGGTCGTCTACACGGGGCTGGTTTTCACGCTGCTCTACGGCGCGATCCAGAAGCTCCCGACGCACATGGCCGGCGCGCTGTCGTTCATCTATCCGGTGGTGGCGATCGGCGTGGATTACCTGGCCTTCGGCCAGCGGTTGCATCCAGCGCAGCTTCTCGGCGCGACCGCCATTCTGCTGGCCGCCGCAGGCATGACGCTGGGCTGGACACTGCCGGGCCTGAAGAAACGCGAAGCATCGACGCCCGAATGAGCCGGGCGGCCTTCTTGCGTCAGCGCGAATTCGGCGGTGCCGGATTCGCTGCAGGCGCGTCCGTCACGAACCCGATGCGGCTCAAGCCCGCCTTGTTCGCAATGCCCATCAGCGCCACCACCTTGCCGTAGGGCACGGTCTGGTCGGCGCGCAGCTGGACTTCGGTGTCCTTGCTGTCGGCGGCGGCTTTCTGCAGCCGGCTCGCCAGCTCTTCGTCGGTGACCGCCTGGTCGTTGAAGAAGACCTTGCCCGATGCATCGATCGATACGCTCACGAACTTGGGCGTGTCGTTGGGCTGGCCGGCGTCGGTCTGCGGCAGGTCGAGCTTGATCGAGCTCGCCATCAACGGCGCGGTGATGATGAAGATCACCAGCAGCACCAGCATCACGTCGACCAGCGGCGTGACATTGATGTCGGACAGCGGCCGCTGTCCGCCGGCGCCGGTCGCGCGTCCGCCGCCAGCGGCGCTGCTGCCGAGCGAGGTGCGACCGAAGGCCATGCGTGTGTGCTCCGTTCGATCAGACCGGCATCGGCCGTGCGGGCGGCGGCGCAGCCGGTGCTGGCGCACTGCCGAAGCTGCCGAGCAGGTCGTGCGCAAAGCCTTCGAGCTCGGCTTCGACGCGGCCGATGACGCGGCCGAACACGTTGTAGGCCAGTACGGCCGGAATGGCCACGGCCAGGCCGAAAGCCGTCATCACCAGCGCCTCGCCCACGGGGCCCGCCACCTTGTCGATGGTGAAGCCGCCCGTCTGGCCGGCAATGCCGGAGAGCGCACCGTAGATGCCCCACACCGTGCCGAGCAGACCGACGAAAGGCGCCGTGGCGCCGACCGTGGCAAGCAGGATCTGGCCGGACTGCAGGCGGCGCAGCGCGCCATGCAGCGCCCCACGCAACACCCGCGTGAGGCGCTGGTTGCGGTCGCCCGCAGCGCCGAGCGTCGCACCCTGGACGTCCGCGGCTGCGTTCTTGATGGCGCTCACCGCCGGCAGCACCAGCGTGGCGCGGTCGAAGGCCTTGAGCCGCTGCTCCGCGTCGGCCAGCGTGGCCGACTGCCAGAACGCCGCAATGCTGCGCAGCACGTCGCGCGTGCCGCCGCGCAGCAACCAGGCTTTCCAGAGAATGACGACCCAGCTCGAAATCGACATCGCCAGCAGCAGCGCGGCCACCGAGCGGCTGACGCCGTCGCCATGGGTCAGCAGTTCGAGCACGGTCATTGTGTTTTTTTCAGCGCAGGCCGAGCACGTCGAACATGTCGAAGAGGCCCGCCTTCTGGCCCGCCAGGAAGCGCACCGCGCGTAGCGCGCCCTGTGCGTAGGTCACGCGGCTGGCCGACTTGTGGGTGATTTCGATGCGCTCGCCGGTACCGGCGAACAGCACGGTGTGGTCACCCACGATGTCGCCGCCGCGGATGGCGGAAAAGCCGATAGTGGAGGGGTCGCGCTCGCCGGTGATGCCTTCGCGCGCGTAGACGGCGCATTCCTTCAGGTCGCGGCCCAGCGCGTCGGCGATGACCTCGCCCATCTTGAGCGCGGTGCCCGAGGGCGCATCGACCTTGTGGCGGTGGTGCGCCTCGATGATCTCGATGTCGTAGCCCGTCGACATGGCCTTGGCCGCCATTTCGAGCAGCTTGAAGGTGACATTGACGCCCACGCTCATGTTGGGCGAAACCATGATCGCGATGTCCTTCGAGATCTCTGCGATTTCGGCCTTTTGCGCGTCGCTGAAGCCGGTGGTGCCGATCACGGCCTGCACGCCGAGTTCACGGCAGATGGCCAGGTGCGCGAGCGTGCCTTCGGGGCGCGTGAAGTCGATGAGCACCTGCGCATCCTGCAGGCCGGTGCGCAGGTCGGAGACGATCGGCACGCCGCTCGTGAAGCCGAGGAAAGCGGCTGCGTCGGCACCGATGGCGTCGCTGCCCGCCATGTCGAGCGCGCCGGCGAGGCGGCAATCCTGCGCCTCGCGCACGGCCTCGACCAGCATGCGGCCCATGCGGCCCGACGCTCCGGCAATCGCAATGCGCCGCAGGGCGGGCGTGGACGACTCGGAAACAGGAGAAGAAATGGATTCAGTCACGCGGATTCAGCCTTCGAAATTGGGGCATGGGGACCGGCACGCGCCCGCCTGACTCGGCGGGTGCGCCCGCCCTCGCTGGTTGGCGCGTGCTCAGCGCGCCGCTTCGAGCGGGGGGTACGCCGCCGGCAGCGGCGGCTGGCTCGCAGCCGTGGTGGTGGCGTCGGCCTTTTTGCTGGCGTCTTCCTTGGGGGCGAATTTCTTGAGCTCTTCTTCCGAGGCCTCGAGCGGCGGAACCTTGCCGCTCTTCTTGCGGGTATCGAGCGTGGCGACGAATTCTTCTTCGCTGGGCATCGGGTCGCCCTCGAAGCGTTCGAGCAGCTCGCCGTTGAAGAAGACGGTCAGGCGGCGCTCCTGCGGATCGACGCCCTGGCGCTTGATCGTGAAGACGTAGTCCCAGCGATCTTTGTGGAAAACGTCGGTCAGCAGCGAAGTGCCGAGGATTTCGCGCACTTGCTGGCGCGACATGCCGGGCTTGAGCGCCTCGACTTGTTCCTTCGACACGAAATTACCCTGGACCACTTCGACCTTGTAGGGCGTGATGGCCGCAAGCGCACCCCGCGTGCGATCGCTGAAGCCGCTGCAGGCGCTGAGGCAGAACGTCGCGGCGACGGCCGCAGCCAGCAGCCACGGACGGCGTTGGAGAATGGCAGGCATGGGAGAAAAAGGGGGTAGCGATATGATCGGCCATTGTAGCGGCTGGCCTCTGGGAGGCCCGCCTGCAGCACTGGGCGCAGGAACCATCATGGCCAATATCGACGAAC
This sequence comes from Variovorax paradoxus, assembly GCF_030815855.1. NCBI lineage: Bacteria > Pseudomonadati > Pseudomonadota > Betaproteobacteria > Burkholderiales > Comamonadaceae > Variovorax > Variovorax paradoxus. The sequence continues at coordinate 4,905,884 of NZ_JAUSXG010000001.1, forward strand.
TCAAGAATACCGGCCTCAAGGCCACATTGCCACGCCTGAAGATCCTCGAGATCTTTCAAACCGGCAGCCAGCGCCACATGACGGCCGAAGACGTGTTTCGCGTGCTGCTGAACGAGCACTCGGACATCGGCCTGGCCACCGTCTACCGCGTGCTGACGCAATTCGAACAGGCGGGCATTCTCGAACGCAGCCATTTCGAGAGCGGCAAGGCGGTGTACGAACTCAACGAGGGCACGCACCACGACCACCTGATCTGCACGTCGTGCGGCAAGGTCGAGGAGTTCTATGACGCCGAGATCGAGCGCCGCCAGCAGATGATTGCCAAGGACAAGGGCTGGATCCTTCAGGACCACGCCATGTCGCTCTATGGCCTCTGCGGTGACTGCGTGAGCAAGCGTTAGGCCCCCCGGCTTTTCACTTCGCTTCGCTGCGTGTAACTCCACCCCCCGAGGGGGAGGCGCGGCCCGCCTTGGGGCGGCCCGGCGGCGGCCGCATCGCTCCGTCAGTCCCCGTCGCGGCCGTTTTCCATGGCCTTGTGGTGGCGCGCCACGAAATCGGCATAGGTGTCGATGCCGCGCAGCTGCAGGATCGAGTTGCGCACGGCGGCTTCCACCAGCACGGCGATGTTGCGGCCGGCCACCACCTGGATGATGACCTTGCGCACGGGTATGCCCAGCACGTCTTGCGTGAGCGGCGCCGAAGGCATGCGCTCGTAGTCGCGCTCGAAGCTGTCGCGCCGCACCAGGTGCACGATGAGCTTGAGCCGCATCTTCCGGCGCACCGCCGTCTCGCCGAAGATCGCGCGGATGTCCAGCAGGCCGATCCCGCGCACTTCGAGCAGGTTCAGCAGCAGGTCGGGGCAGCGGCCTTCGATGGTGTTCTGGTTGATGCGGTACAGATCGACCGCGTCGTCGGCCACCAGGCCGTTGCCGCGCGAGATCAGCTCCAGCCCGAGTTCGCTTTTGCCGAGCCCGGATTCGCCGGTGATCATGACGCCCATGCCCAGGATGTCCATGAACACGCCGTGCATCGAGGTGCGTTCGGCGAAGTGCTTGGACAGGTAGGCCCGCAGCAGGTCGATCACAAAGGCCGACGACTCGCGGGTGGCGAACAGCGGCAGCTGGGCGCGCTCGCAAATCGATAGCAGTTCGTCCGGCGCGGCCTGGCCGTCGGCCAAGACCAGCATCGGCGGCTCCAGCGTGACGATGCGGGCAATGCGGCGAGCGCAGTCTTCTTGGCTGCCGCGCGTGAGGTAGGCCACTTCGCGGGCGCCCAGGATCTGCACGCGATAGGGATGGATGTAATTGAGGTAACCGACCAGATCGGCCGCCGACTGGGCGCGGCTGATGACTTCGGGATCGAATTGGCGCTCGGAGGCACCGAGTCCTGCGAGCCACTCCCAGCGGAGCGACCCGCGGAATTCCTCGAACATGGCATCGGCGCTGATGACGGTCGGCTTCATGCGTGCGGGAGATGGCGCTCAGCGCCTAGTGTTGGAGCAGGCCAGAATAACCCGGAACCGGCGCTGCGGGGCCGCTGGCGCGGCTCCTGAAGGGTGCGCGAAGCACCTCTACGCGACTTGCGTGGACTGCCAGCCGGCAATGAGCCCGTGCAGCGCGGCGGCGTCAGTGCTCGACTTGATCTGCTCGCGCAGGCCGGCGTCGCTCAGCAACTCGGCAATTTCGGAGAGGATTTCAAGGTGCTTCTGGGTGGCCGCCTCGGGCACCAGCAGGAAGATCAAGAGGCCGACAGGCTGCTCGTCCGGCGCGTCGAACCCGATCGGGTTCGCCAGCTGGAAGACGGCGGCCATCGGTGCCTTGAGGCCCTTGATGCGGCCATGCGGAATGGCAACCCCATGGCCCAGGCCGGTGGAGCCGAGCCGCTCGCGCGCAAACAGGCTGTCGGTGATCAGGGCACGTCCGAGGCCGTGAAGGCTTTCGAACAGCAAGCCTGCTTCTTCGAAAGCACGCTTCTTGCTCGTAGCGTCAACGCTCACGAGGACTTGAGCGGGCGGCAGGATGGACGCGAGGCGATTCATGGTGGGTGCGTGGCGGGGGCGATTATGCACCTGCTTGGTAAAAACCCCACTCCCCTTTACTTACTTTTTATCTACATGTGGCCCGGCAGGCCGTGGGTCAAGGGCAGAAAACGACGTAATAAAAAGCAAAAGCCGCCCGTAGGCGGCTTGCGCAGGGGTCGGCCGCAGCCTTCCCGTGCCTACATCACGCGCTTGGGCGCTGCGTGATGGTGGTCTTGCAGGCGGTCCTTGTGGCGCACCACTTGGCGGTCGAGCTTGTCGACCAGTTCATCGACCGCAGCATAGAGATCAGCGTGGCTCGATTCCGCGAACATGTCATTGCCCTTGACGTGAATGTTGCATTCCGCCTTTTGCCGGCGTTCCTTTTCCTTCTGCTTTTCCACCGTGAGGATCACCTTCACATCGACCACCTGGTCGAAATGCCGCGTGATCCGGTCCAGCTTGCTCGTGACGTAAGTGCGCAAGGCAGGTGTGACGTCGAGGTGATGACCGCTGATCGTCAAATTCATGAAAGACCTCCTGGAATTGACGGTTGGGAAATGACCAGCACTCCGGAATGAAGCGTGGCCGGCGAAATACATATGGGTGCGGGGGAAAGGAAGAGAAGAGGGGGAGAAAGTGAGAAGAGAGGAGAAGGTCGATTCACTATGCCCAAGCTGTCACGGTATTGCAATACCTGACATGCCCGGGGGGCTTCAACTCCAGGCCGCGCGCATGCGGTTGCGAAGGTCGATCACGGCCGCCGGCGGCGGCACCGCGGGAGGCCGCTCCGGTGGCGGCGGCCAGGTCTGTTGCTCGAAGCCGGCAAGATCGCGTTCGGAGATGAATCGTGTGCGGTTGGCATAGAGATGCCGGTCGCCCCGCACGGCCTGCTGCGTCACATAGAAGCGCTGCGGCACCAAGAGGTGCAGATGGTCGCGCGCCCGCGTCATCGCGACATAGAGCAGGCGCCGTTCCTCTTCGAGTTCGTGCGCACCCTGCGCCACGTCGGCCGGCAGGCAGCCATCGACCACGTTGAGCACATGCACCGAATTCCACTCCTGCCCCTTGGCCGAATGGATGGTCGAGAGGATCAGGTAGTCCTCGTCGAGCAATGGCGGGCCGGGACGGTCGCTGGTGGCCTCGGGCGGATCGAGCGTGAGCTCGGTCAGGAAGCGCTCGCGCGAGCCGTAGCCCGACGCGAGCCGTGCCAGTTGTTCGACGTCGCCGCGCCGTACGCCCGAAGGGTCCTCGTAAAGCCGCTCGAGATGCGGCAGGTACCAGCGAACCGCCAATTCGACATCGGCCGGCCAAGGCAGAGACGGCGCTCGCAGCGCGGCATAGGCCTCGGCAAACACCGCCCACTCGGCGCGCGCAGCCGGTGGCGGGACGAAATCGCGCACGGCCGCCGCGGGGTCGGCCGCGGAGTCCATGGCATCGAGCAGCCGCGCGCCCGTGGCCGGTCCGATGCCCGGGATGAGCTGCGTGACGCGAAAACCCGCCATGCGCCCGCGCGGGTTTTCGGCGAAGCGCAGCACCGCGAGCAGGTCTTTCACATGCGAAGCCTCGAGGAACTTGAGGCCGCCGAATTTCACGAACGGAATGTTGCGGCGCGCGAGTTCCAGTTCGAGCGGCGCGCTGTGCGTGGAGGTGCGGAACAGCACCGCCTGCGACCTGAGTGCGAGGCCGCCTTCCCGGTGCGCCAGCACCTTGTCGGCCACCCACACCGCCTGCTGCGCCTCGTCGGGCACCAGTACCAGTTGCGGCCGCCCGGCTGAGGGCTTGTCGGTCCAGAGCGTCTTGGCATGCCGCTCGGTGGCCTGCGCGATGACCCGGTTCGAGACATCGAGAATCGGCTGCGTCGAGCGGTAGTTGCGCTCCAGCGTGACCACGCGCGCCGCCTGCGAAAACTGTGACGGAAAGTCCAAAATGTTACGGACCGTTGCACCGCGGAACGAGTAAATCGACTGTGCATCGTCGCCGACCACCGTCACGCCGCGCCCGTCGGGCTTCAGCGCGAGAAGAATCGAAGCCTGCAGCAGGTTGGTATCCTGGTATTCGTCGACCAGCACGTGGTCGAAGCGTGCGCCGATCAGTCCGGCCAGCGAAGGCTCGGCCACCATGCCCGCCCAGTAGAGCAACAGGTCGTCGTAGTCGAGCACGTTCTGCTGCTGCTTGGCTTCGACGTAGGCGCCGAATAGGCGCTTGAGCTCGGCCTCCCACTCGGCGCACCACGGAAAGGACTCCGCAAGCACCTCGGGCAGCGGTGCGCGCGTGTTGACGCAGCGCGAATAGATCGAAAGGCAGGTGCCCTTGCGCGGAAAGCGGTTCACGCTCGACGACAGGCCGAGGTCGTGGCGCACCAAGCCCATCAAATCCTCTGCGTCGCCACGGTCGTGGATCGTGAAGTTGTCGTTCAGGCCGATGTGCGCGGCGTACTCGCGCAGCAGGCGCGCACCGATACCGTGGAAAGTGCCGGCCCACGGCAGCGCAGGGGGCTTTTCGGACTTGAGCCCCAGCACACGCGCCAGCACCTGGCCCGCGCGGCGCTCCATTTCCTGTGCGGCGCGGCGCGAGAAGGTCAAAAGCAGCAGCCGCTGCGGATCGACGCCGCCGGCAATGAGGTGCGCCACCCGGTGCGCCAGCGTGCTGGTCTTGCCGGAGCCCGCCCCGGCGATCACCAACAGCGGACGCTCGTCACGGCCGACCAGCGTGCCGATGCCATGCTCGACCGCGGCGCGCTGCTCGTCGTTGAGGGTGGCGAGCGCGGCGGCCAGGCGCTCGGCCTGAGTCGCACCGGCGGCGGAAAAAACGGGGAGCGCAGCGGTCTGCATGGCCGTGACTTTACTGTATGTCCATCCAGATCGGCGGCCTGCCGTCACATGGCCGATGACATAATCGCCGCTCGCTGCAACTGGAGACCGCATCATGGAAACCGCCCCGTCTCGGCAGCTTTCAACTCCCCTTTGACGCCTGCTTGCCGGGCCTGGGAATTGAAAGCGCCCCTCCCTCGCCCCATCGCCTCAGTCATTTCACGGGAGTGAGCCATGCTCAATATCTTTACGCTCGCCAACGGCCGCCTCGTCCAGGAAGAGATCGAGTCCCTGGAGGAGCTTTCCAAGTTCCAGCCGATCTGGGTCGACCTCGAATCGCCCACGCTCGAGGAAAAGCGCTGGATCAAGCAGTACTACGGCCTCTCGATTCCAGAAGACGCGATGGACGAGGACATCGAGGAGTCGGCCCGCTTCTATGAAGAAGACAACGGCGAACTGCACATCCGCTCCGACTTCCTGATCGACGACGACGAAGACCCGCGTTCGGTGCGCGTGGCCTTCATCCTGAACCAGCACAACACAGAGCTTCGCAGCCGCGGCGTGCTGTTCTCGATCCACGACGAAGACGTGCCCGTGTTCCGCCTGCTGCGCATGCGTGCGCGCCGCGCGCCGGGGCTCATCGAAGACGCGAAGGAAGTGCTGCTCAAGCTGTTCGACGCCGACGCCGAATACTCGGCCGACACGCTCGAGAACATCTACGACGAGCTCGAGATTGCCGGCAAGAAGGTGCTCGAAGGCAACGTCAGCGACGAGCTGGCCGGCGAAGTGCTGGGCGCCATTGCGCGGCAGGAAGACTTGAACGGCCGCATCCGCCGCAACGTGATGGACACGCGCCGCGCCGTGAGCTTCATGATGCGCAGCCGCATGCTCAACGCCGAGCAGTTCGAAGAGGCACGGCAGATCCTGCGCGACATCGAATCGCTCGACAACCACACCGCCTTCCTGTTCGACAAGATCAACTTCCTGATGGATGCGACCGTCGGTTTCATCAACATCAACCAGAACAAGACCATCAAGATCTTTTCGGTGGCCAGCGTGGCGCTGCTGCCGCCCACACTGATCGCGAGCATCTACGGCATGAACTTCAAGCTCATGCCCGAGCTCGACTGGTCGCTCGGCTACCCCTATGCGCTGGCGCTGATGGCGGCGAGCGCGCTGGTGCCGATGTGGTACTTCCGCCGGCGCGGCTGGCTCAAGTAGCGGCGGGCGTTTCGGGAGAAGAAGGCAGCGTGGCGAGCCATGCGCCGACGAGCGCGAGGCTGTAGCGGCTCGCAACCTCGGCCACGAAGCGCGTGAAGTCCCCGTGCGCCGCGTCGTCGGCGCGGTCGGAGATGGTGCGCACCGCCGCGAAGGGCACGCCGTAGTCGTGGCATGCCTGTGCCATCGCGGCGCCTTCCATTTCGACCGCGAGCGCGTCGGGCAGGCTGCGCCGCAAGACAGCGCTCTCGGCGGCCGTCGAGACGAAGCGATCGCCGCTCACCAGCAAGCCCCGGTGCACCTTCGGCGACCGAAGGCCGAACTCATCGACGGCCTTTTGCCCAACCAAAGCCACCGGATCGCGCAACGCTTCTTCGGCAACGGCCATCAACGAATTGCTGATCGCGGCGTCGGCCATGAAACGCGAAAGGCCCATCAGCGGCACCTCGTACTTCGGGAAGATCGGCGAGGCGTCGAGGTCGTGCTGCAGCAGCTGCGTTGCGACCACCACGTCGCCGACGTTCACGCCCGGCGCGAGCCCGCCCGCAACGCCGGTGAAGACGATCGCGCGCACGCCGAAGCGCTCGAGCAGCACCGTGGCCGTCACCGCCGCCGCGACCTTGCCGATGCGCGACAGCACCGCGACGATCGGCTGACCATGCAGATGGCCGACCCAGAAGTCGCGCCCCGCGGCGCGCACGCGCTGCTCGTCCGGCATTTGCGCGAGGAGCGCACTCAGCTCCTCGTGCATGGCAGCGACGATGGCGACGGGCGCGCTCATCGGCTACTTGATGTCCACGCCGTAGAAGGTATGGCGGCCGAAGGGGCTGAGCTTGAAGTCGACCACTTCCTTGCGCACCGGCTTCAGCTGCACGGCATGGGCGATGGTGAACCAAGGCGCCTGCTCCTTGAAGATGACTTGCGCCTTCTTGTAGAGCGCGTCCCGGTCGGCCTGCTTGGTCGTGCTCTTGGCCTTCAGCACGAGATCTTCGTACGGCTGATAGCAGAACTTGGAGATGTTGCTGCCGCTCGCCGATTTGGCCGAGGAACAGCCCAGCAGCGTGTAGAGGAAGTTGTCCGGGTCGCCGTTGTCGCCGGTCCAGCCCAGCATGCCCATCTGGTGCTCGCCGGCCTGCAGGCGCTTGCGGTATTCGCCCCACTCGAAGCTCTTGATCTCGGCCTTGACGTTGATCTTGGCAAGGTCGGCTTGCATCAGCTCGGCGATGCGCTTGGCGTTCGGGTTGTAGGGCCGCTGCACGGGCATGGCCCAGAGATCGGTCGAGAAGCCATCGGGGAAACCGGCTTGCGCCAGCAGCTTCTTTGCGGCCTCGGGGTCGTACGGATCGTCCTTGACCGCGTCGTTGTAGGACCACATGGTCGGCGGAATCGGGTTCTTCGCAGCCACGCCCGTCGACAGGTACACGCCGTCGATGATGGCCTTCTTGTTGATCGCCATGTTGATGGCCTTGCGCACGCGCACGTCGTCGAAAGGCTTCTTCGTGGTGTTGTACGAGAGATAGCCCACGTTGAGGCCGGGCTGCTCGAGCAGCTGCACGTTCGGGTCCTTGCGGATCGCGTCGAGGTCCGCCGGGTTCGGGTACGGCATGACGTGGCATTCGCCCTTCTGCAGCTTCGCCCAGCGCACAGAGGCATCGGGCGTGATCGCGAACACGAGGTCGTCGATCTTCGCCTTGCCGCCCCAGTACTGCGGGAAGGCCTTGAAGCGGATGACCGCGTCTTTCTGGTACTGCACGAGGTAGAAGGGACCGGTGCCGACCGGGTCCTGGTCGACCTTCTCGGGCGTGCCGGCCTTCAGCATGGCAATGGCGTATTCCTTCGACTGGATGCCCGCGTACTGCATCGCGAGGTTGGCAAGGAACGGCGCCTCGGCCTGGTTGAGCGTGACCTTCACGGTCAGGTCATCGACGCGGTCCACCGACTTGAGCAGCTTGGGCATGCCCATGTCGTTGAAGTAGGAGTGGTTCTGGCTCGTGACCTTGAAGAAGGGATCGCTCTCCTTCCACTGCCGCTCGAGCATGAAGATGAAGTCGTCCGCGTTGAAATCGCGCGTGGGCTTGAAGCTCTTGCTGGTGCTGTGCCACTTCACGCCCTTGCGCAGGTGAAAGGTGTACTGCGTGCCGTCGGCCGAGATGTCCCATTTTTCCGCCAGCCCGGGCACGACCTTGGTGCCGCCGCGCTCGAACTCGACAATGGTGTTGTAGACCTGCGTGGTCACGTCGAACGAAGTGCCGGTGGTGTTCACGCCCGGATAGAAATTCTCGGGACTGCCCTCCGAGCAATAGACCAGCGTCTTGGCGGACACGGCGCCCGAGGCCAGTGCGAGCGCGGCGAGTGCCGCCGGCGCGAGCAGCGCGGCAAGCCTCGGCGAGCGACGCGAAACGAATGGCTGAATGGTCTTCTTCATGGCAACTCCTTGGGACACGGTTGAAGTGAGCTAGGGGTTCATCGCCAAAGGCGCGACGAACGGCGGGGACAAGGGCACATCGGCGCTGACCGGCGGCGCGCCGTCGAGAAACTTCTCGGCGTAATGGCAGGCCACCAACCGCTCGTCGAGCGCGCGCAGCAAAGGCCTCTCTTCGCGGCAGCGCTGCGTCACGTGCGGGCAGCGCGTGCTGAAGACGCAACCCGAAGGCGGGTTCAGCGGCGACGGCAGCTCGCCCTTGAGCACGATGCGCTGGCTGCTGAGACCGGGCGTGGAGGCCAGCAGAGCCTGCGTGTAGGGATGCAGCGGACGCGCGAAGATGCGCGCCTTGGGCCCCTGCTCCACCGCATGGCCGAGGTACATCACGAGCACGTCGTGCGCAATGTGCCGTACCACGCCGAGGTCGTGCGAAATGAAGAGATAGGCCAGGCCCAGTTCGGCCTGCAGGTCGGCCAGCAGGTTGAGCACCTGCGCCTGGATCGACACGTCGAGCGCCGACACCGGCTCGTCGGCCACCAAGAGGCGCGGCTCCAGCATGAGCGCGCGCGCAATGGCAATGCGCTGGCGCTGGCCGCCCGAGAACATGTGCGGATAGCGGTTCGCGTACTCGGGCCGCAGGCCCACGCGCGCGAGCATCTCGCGGGCCTTGGCGGCGCGCTCGGGCTTGCCGAGCGCGGTGTTGATCGCGAGCGGATCTTCGAGCACGGCGCTGATCTTCTTGCGTGGGTTCAGCGAGCCGTACGGGTTCTGGAACACCAGTTGCACGGCCTGGCGCAGCTCGCGCCGGTGCTCGGCCGGCGGGCTCACGGCATCGTGGCCGACCAGTGTGAGCTGCCCCGCGGTCGGCTTCTCGATCAGCGCGACCATGCGCGCGAGCGTGGACTTGCCGCAGCCCGATTCACCGACCACGGCCAGCGTGCGGCCGCGTTCGATGCGAAACGAGATATCGCCCACCGCGCGCAATTGCGCGGGCGCGCGGAACAGGCCGCGCCGCACTTCGTAGGTGCGCTGCAGGTTGCGCGCCTCCACGACAACATCACCCGGCATTGCGCTCATGACAATGCCTCCACCGCTTTGGGCCGGTCCGCCTCGATGGCCGCCATGCGCCCGGGCTCGCCGAGCGGGAAATGGCAGCGCACTTCGGCGCCCTGCTGCGATGCAACCGCGCGCAACGCCGGACGCACGTTGCAGGCTTTCGTCGTCGCATAGCTGCAGCGCGGCGCAAAGAGACAGCCCTCCGGCCGGTCGTGCACGCCTGGCACCACGCCCGCGATGGTGGCAAGCCGGCCCTCGGGCGCGGCACGTTCGGGCAGCGCGGCCAGCAGCGCTTCGGTATAGGGATGCTGCGGGTTTGCAAAGAGCCGGTCGACGCGTTGCTGCTCCATCACCTGGCCCGCATACATCACGGCAATGCGCTGCGCCATTTCGCTGACCACGCCCATGTTGTGCGTGATGAGCACCAGCGCCATGCCGCGCTCTTTTTGCAGCTCGCGCAGCAGGTCGAGAATCTGCGCCTGGATCGTCACGTCGAGCGCGGTGGTCGGCTCGTCGGCGATCAAGAGGCGCGGGTTGCAGGCAATGGCCATCGCGATCATCACGCGCTGGTTCATGCCACCCGAAAGCTGATGCGGATAGCTGCCGAGGCGCGACGACGCAGCGGGGATGCCGACCTGTTCGAGCAGTTCGGTCGCGCGCTTCTTCGCCGTGCGTTTGTCGAGATGCAGGTGCAGCCGCAGCGTTTCCATCAATTGGAACCCGATGGTGAAGCAGGGATTGAGGCTGGTGGTCGGCTCCTGGAAGATCATCGCGACCTCCTTGCCGACCAGCGTGCGGCGCGCCTTGTCGGAAATGCCGAGCAGCTCCTTGCCCGCAAAGCGCATGTGGTCCGCGCGCACGCGGCCCGGAAAGCCGACGAGGCCCATCAGCGCCATCATCGTCACGCTCTTGCCTGAACCTGATTCGCCGACGATGCCGAGCACCTCGCCCTCATCGAGCGAAAGGCTCACGCCGTCGACGGCGTGCAGCACGCCGCCTTGCGTCGGGAATTCGACGTGCAGGTCCTTGATGTCCAGAAGCATCGTCACAACACGACCTCCGTGCTTCGCACTGCGGTGCAAGCCCCCTTCGGAGCGGCCGGGCGGGGGCTCATCTCTTGAGCTTCGGGTCGAGCGCATCGCGCAGGCCGTCGCCGAGCAGGTTGAAAGCCAGCACGGCCGCGAGAATCGCGAGGCCGGGAAAAGTGACGACCCACCAGGCACGCAGCACGAACTCGCGTGCGTCGGCCAGCATCGTTCCCCACTCGGGCGACGGCGGCTGCGCGCCGAGGCCGATGAAGCCCAGCGCCGCCGCATCGAGAATGGCGGTCGAGATGCCGAGCGAGGCCTGCACGATGAGCGGCGCGGCGCAGTTGGGCAGCACTTCGCGGAACATCAGGCGCAGCGTGCCGGCACCGCTCACGCGTGCGGCGGTCACGTAGTCGCGCGAGATCTCGGCAATGACCGCGGCGCGCGTGATGCGCACATAGTGCGGCAGCACCACGATGGCTACCGCCACCATGGCGTTGATCAGCCCCGGCCCGAGGATCGCGACGATCACGATGGCCATCAGCAGGCTCGGCATCGTGAGCACGATGTCCATCATCCGCATGATCGCGATCTCCAGCACGCCGCGGAAGAAGCCCGCGACCAGTCCGAGCACCACGCCGATGACCACCGACAGCGCCACCACGGCAACGCCTATCGACAGCGAGAGCCGCGCGCCGAACATCAGCCGCGAAAGAATGTCGCGCCCGATGGCGTCGGTGCCCAGCACATAGCTGGCCGAACCGCCCTCCTGCCATGCCGGCGGCAGCAGGAAGACCGCGCTGTTGGTTTCGTTCGGCGCATGCGGCGCAATCCACGGCGCGAACAACGCCACGAGCAGCAGCACCGCGATGGTGGCGAGCCCGATGACCGCGCCGCGGTTGGCGGAAAATGCGGTCCAGAACTCGCGCCAGGGACCGGGCGGCGGCTGGCCGGTACCAGGCCCGGAAATGACTTGGGTAGAGGCCATCGTCAGTGCCTGATCCTGGGGTTGATGACACCGTAGGTCACGTCGACCAGCAGGTTGATCAGCATCACGATGCCGCCGAGCAGCAGCATGCCGCCCTGCAGCACCGGGTAGTCGCGCCGTCCGATGGCTTCGATGAGCCACTTGCCGACGCCGGGCCACGAGAAGATGGTCTCGGTGAGGATCGCGCCCGTGAAGAGCACGCCCACCTGCAGCCCGATCACCGTGACCACCGGAATCAGCGCATTGCGCAATGCATGCAGCCCCACCACGCGAAGGTGCGAAAGGCCCTTGGCGCGCGCGGTGCGGATGTAGTCTTCGCCCAGCACCTCGAGCATGGCCGAGCGCGTCATGCGCGCAATGACGGCCAGCGGCACGGTGCCGAGCACGATGGCCGGAAGAATCAGGTGGTGCAGCGCCGACCAGAAGGCATCGGTGTCGCCGGCGCGCAATGCGTCGATCAGCAGGAAGCCGGTTTCCGGCTCGACGAAATACTGCACCGAGATGCGCCCGGAAACGGGCGTCCATCCGAGCTGCACCGAAAAGAACAGGATCAGCAGCAGCCCCCACCAGAAGATCGGCATCGAATAGCCGGTGAGCGAGGTGGCCATCACGCCGTGGTCGAAGATGGAGTTGCGCCGCACCGCCGCAAGAATGCCGGCCGGAAGCCCCAGCAGCAGCGCAAAGGCAATCGCGCACACACCAAGCTCGACCGTGGCGGGAAACAGCGCCAGAAACTCGCTCATCACCGAGTCCTGCGTGATGAGCGACTTGCCGAGGTCGCCATGCAGCACGCGGCCGATGTAGATGCCGTACTGCACGATCACCGGCTTGTCGAAGCCGTAGGCCGCGCGCAGCTGCGCATGGCGCGCGGGGTCGATCCCGCGCTCGCCGGCCATGGTTTCAATGGGGTCGCCCGGCACCAGCCGGATGAGAAAGAAGGCAAGCAGCGTCATGCCGATGAAGGTCGGCACCAGCAAGCTCACGCGCGTGAGTAGGAAGCGAAGCATCGCCCCGCAATATGCAAGATCGATGCCGCCGCCCTACCCGGGCCGAACCCTTACTTTTTGCTGTCTCGCAACTCGCGCCGCAGGATCTTTCCGACCGGGGTCTTCGGCATGTCGGCGCGGAACTCCACGATCCGCGGCTGCTTGTAGCCCGTTAGATTTGCTTTGCAATATTCGCGCACCTGCGCTTCGGTCAGCGACGGGTCTTTCTTGACGATCACGAGCTTGACGGCCTCACCGGTCTTTTCGTCGGCAATGCCGACCGCCGCGCATTCGAGCACGCCCGGAACCTGCGCCACCACGTCTTCGATCTCGTTCGGGTACACGTTGAAGCCCGAGACCAGGATCATGTCCTTCTTGCGGTCGACCACCTTGAAGTAGCCGCGCTCGTCGACCATGCCGATGTCGCCGCTCTTGAAGTAGCCGTCGGGCGTCATGACCTTGGCGGTTTCGTCGGGGCGCTGCCAGTAGCCGGCCATCACCTGCGGGCCCTTGATCGCGATTTCGCCGGGCTGGCCCGGCGGCACCTCGCGGCCGTCGTCGTCGAGCAGCTTGAGCCACGTGCTCGGCAGCGGCAGGCCGATGGTGCCCGTGTAGGCCTTGCTGTCGGTCGGGTTGCAAGTGGCCGAGGGCGAGGTTTCGGAGAGGCCGTAGCCTTCGCAGATGGAGCAGCCGGTTCTCTCGAGCCACAGCTTTGCGACCGCGGCCTGCACGGCCATGCCGCCACCCACCGAGACCTTGAGGTTCTTCCAGTTGACGGTATTGAAATCAGGATGGTTCGCGAGCCCGTTGAAGAGCGTGTTGACCGCGGGAAAGGTGTGGATCGTGTGCTTGGACAGCTCCTTGAGCACGCCCGCGAGGTCGCGCGGATTCGGAATCAGGATCAGCTTCGCGCCCGTGCGCATGCTCAGCATCATGCCCACGGTAAAGGCGAAGATGTGATACAGCGGCAGCGCGCACACGCCCGTGGGCTGCTCGCCGGCCGGAACCTTCGCCATGGCCGGCTTGTTCCAGGCTTCGGACTGCAGCACGTTCGCGATCACGTTGCGATGCAGCAGCACCGCGCCTTTCGAAACACCCGTGGTGCCGCCGGTGTACTGCAGCACGGCCACGTCGTCGGGACCGATGACCGGCAGCTGCAGCGTGCGGCTCGCGCCCTGGTCGAGCGCGTCGTTGAAGCGCACCGCGCCCGGCAGGCTGAATTGCGGCACCAGCTTCTTGACGTTGCGCACCACGTAGTTGACGAGCGCACCCTTGAGGAAACCGAGTCGGTCGCCCATGGCCGCCAGCACGATGTGCCTGATGGGCGTGGCCGCGATGCATTGCTGCAGCGTGGTGCCGAAGTTCTCCATGATGACGATGGCCTTGGCGCCCGAGTCCTTGAGCTGGTGCTCGAGCTCGCGCGGCGTGTACAGCGGGTTCACGTTCACCAGGATCAGCCCGGCCCGAAGGATGGCCGCGACCGCGATCGGATACTGCGGGCAGTTGGGCATCATGACGGCGACACGGTCGCCCTTGGACAGTGCGAGACCCTGCAGATAGGCCGCGAAGGCCTTGCTGAGCTTGTTGGTCTCCCCGTAGCTCACGTCCTTGCCCATGAAGCTGTAGGCCGTGCGCTCGGCGTACTTGGCGAAGCTCTCTTCCATGAGCGCCACCAGCGACGGGTATTGCGGAGGATCGATATCGGCAGGCACGCCTTGCGGGTAGCTGCCGAGCCAGGGACGATCGGTCATGGATGTGTCTCCTCCAAATCGGGTCATTCAAAAAACGAAAACGGCGCACTGGATGGCGCCGCGATGATCTGGCCCGCGCTGCGCGGGCGCGGTCCTTTGGCCTATTCGATGGCCTTGCCCATATCTTCCACTACTTTTTTCGCATCGCCAAAAACCATCATGGTCTTGTCCATGTAGAAGAGTTCGTTGTCCAGGCCCGCATAGCCCGCCGCCATGGAGCGCTTGTTCACGATCACCGTCTTGGCCTTGTAGGCTTCGAGAATCGGCATGCCGTAGATCGGGCTGCCCTTGGTGTGCGCCGCCGGGTTCACCACGTCGTTGGCACCCAGGATGATCGCCACGTCGGCCTGGCCGAACTCGCCATTGATGTCTTCCATCTCGAACACCTGGTCGTAGGGCACTTCGGCCTCGGCCAGCAGCACGTTCATGTGGCCCGGCATGCGGCCGGCCACCGGGTGGATCGCGTACTTGACGGTGATGCCCTTCTCGGTGAGCTTGGCCGCGAGTTCCTTGACCGCGTGCTGCGCGCGCGCCACCGCGAGGCCGTAGCCCGGCACGATGACCACCGTCTCGGCATTGCCGAGCACGAAGGCCGCGTCGTCGGCGCTGCCGCTTTTCACCGGCCGCTGCTCCTTCGCGCCGCCGGCCGCGCTGACCGCCTCGCCGCCGAAGCCGCCCAGGATCACGTTGAAGAACGAGCGGTTCATCGCCTTGCACATGATGTAGCTCAGGATCGCGCCCGACGATCCCACCAGCGAACCCGCCACGATCAGCATCGCGTTGTTCAGGCTGAACCCGATGCCCGCGGCCGCCCAGCCCGAGTAGCTGTTGAGCATCGACACCACCACCGGCATGTCGGCGCCGCCGATCGGGATGATGATGAGCACGCCCATCACGAAGGCCAGCGCCAGCATCGCGAAGAACGCCGGCCAGCTTTCGGTGGCCATGAACACAAGGCCGAGCCCGATCATGGCCAGGCCCAGCACGAGGTTCAGCATGTGCTGGCCCGCGAACTGCACCGGCGCCCCCTGGAACAGCCGGAACTTGTAGGTGCCCGAGAGCTTGCCGAACGCGATGACCGAGCCGCTGAAGGTGATGGCGCCGATAGCCGCCCCCAGGAACAGCTCGAGCCGGTTGCCGGTGGGGATGGGCGCGCCCTTGGCGATGCCTTCGAGCATGGCCGCGGGTTCGACCACGGCCGCGACCGCGATGAACACCGCCGCCAGGCCGATCATGCTGTGGAAGAACGCCACCAGCTCGGGCATCTTGGTCATCTCGACCGTCTTGGCGCGGTAGGCGCCGTAGCCGCCGCCCACCACCAGTCCCAGCAGCACCCAGGCCAGGCCCATGAGGTGGCCGCCGGCCAGGTTGTAGATCAGCGCCCCGGTGGTCACCACCGCGATGGCCATGCCGGCCATGCCGAAGACATTGCCGCGGATGGACGTCGTGGGATGGCTCAGGCCCTTCAAGGCCTGGATGAAGCAGACGCTCGCAACGAGGTACAGCAGCGTGACGACATTCATGGACATATCAGTTCTCCCCCAGGCTTGCCACTGCGTGTGCTTCGCGCACCCCCCTCCGGGGGCCCGCGCCTTCGGGCGGCCGTTCGGCGCTCATTGCGCGGCTCCCGATTCAGCCTTGGGTGCGGCCTTTTTCTCTTTTTTCCTGAACATCTCGAGCATGCGCCGCGTGACCAGGAAGCCGCCGAAGATGTTCACCGCCGCGAGCGCGACCGCGAGCACGCCCATGGTCTTGCCGAGCGTGGTTTCGGTGAGCGCGGCCGCGAGCATGGCGCCCACGATCACGATGGCCGAGATGGCGTTGGTCACGGCCATCAGCGGCGTGTGCAGCGCGGGCGTGACGGTCCAGACCACGTGGTAGCCCACGTAGATGGCCAGCACGAAGATGATGAGGTTGATGACGGTGTGGGAAACGGGATCCATGATTTTTCTCCTCGCGGGGGTGCCGGGGGTGGCTTATTTCTTCGTGACCTGGCCGTCCTGCGCAACGCGGCAGGCGGCGACGATGTCGTCCTCGAGGTCGATCTTGAGCCCGCCCTCCTTCGTGACGATGAGCTTGAGAAAGTCGAGCACGTTGCGCGCGTAGAGCGCCGACGCATCGGCTGCCACCAGCGCCGGCAGATTGGTTTCGCCGATGATCGTCACGCCGTGCTTGACCACCGTCTTGTCGGCCTCCGACAGCGGGCAGTTGCCGCCCTTCATCTCCCCGTTCACATCGGGGCCCTTGCCGGCCGCGATGTCGACGATCACCGAACCCGGCTTCATGGACTTGACCATGTCTTCGGTGATGAGCGTGGGCGCGGCGCGGCCCGGAATGAGCGCGGTGCTGATGACGATGTCGGCCAGCGCCACGCGCTTGGCCACTTCGACCTGCTGGCGCGCCAGCCAGCTGGCAGGCATGGGCTTGGCGTAGCCGCCGACACCGACGGCAGCTTCTTTCTCTTCGTCGGTGTCGTAGGACACTTCGATGAACTTGCCGCCGAGCGATTCGATCTGTTCCTTCACGCTCGGGCGTACGTCCGACGCTTCGATGACGGCGCCCAGGCGCTTGGCGGTGGCAATGGCCTGCAGACCCGCCACGCCGACGCCCAAGATGACCACGCGCGCGGCCTTCACGGTGCCGGCGGCGGTCATCAGCATGGGAAAGAAGCGCTGGTACTTGTCGGCCGCGATGATCACGGCCTTGTAGCCAGCGATGTTGGCTTGCGATGAGAGCACGTCCATGCTCTGCGCGCGGGTGGTGCGCGGCGCGGCTTCGAGTGCGAAGGCCGTCAGACCGGCCGTGGCCAGCCGCTGCAGGCCGGCGGCATCGAAGGGGTTGAGCATGCCGATGACCACGGTGCCCGGCTTCATCAATGCGGTTTCGGCGTCGCCGGGCGTGCGCACCTTCAGCACCATGTCGGCCCCGAAGGCGCCTGCCACGTCGGTGATTTCGGCCCCGGCGGCCTGGTAGGCGGCATCGGTGACGCTGGCCGCAACGCCGGCGCCCGACTGCACGCGAATGGTGTGCCCCGCGGTGACAAGTTTCTTCACCGTCTCGGGTGTAACGGCCACACGGGTTTCGCCGGCCGTCGTTTCGGCAGGCACGCCTATCAGCATAGAGATCTCCTCAGGGCAAGGGCAACACGGAACGCGGGCAGAGCTTACAGCAAGATTACGGCTGCCACTGTCGCCTGGATGCAGCATCTATTTGCCTCTTGATGACCGTGATCATTGCATTTCCAGCTATATAAATGCTAGCGCTGCGAGGTGTTGCGCACGTGGCGCCGATGGCCTTGCCGTGTGCATGACGGCCCGGCCGTTTGCTGGCTCGCTCCGATGCGCGATGAGACGTCCCTCATCGCAGCCTCGAATTGATTGGATTGGCCGCAGGCAAACGGATATTTGTTTTCAATTGTTCGCAACTGCAGCCACTCTGACGGGAAAAACTCCGATTACGTGCATTAGTTGCAGGCAACCTTCATTGCCGCAGACGCAGATAGATACACTTCCTTTTCGACGGCACCCAGAGGCTGGCGATGGTCGGAAGAAGGGGATGGAATGCGTATTGCAGTACTTGATCACGAGCCTGATCAGCTTCAACTGATCAACCAGGCTATGGCGGGGTTCGGACACGAATGTCACCCCTACACCGAAGGGCGAACACTGCTACAGGCGTTGCGCCGGCAAACCTTCGATCTCCTAATTCTCGATTGGGGGTTGCCCGACATACGAGGCATCGACGTGGTGAAGGCCGTTCGCAACGAGCTCAAAAGCCGCCTGCCCATTCTTTTCGTGAACGCACAACGCGACGATGCCGATGTGGTTGAAGGGCTTAATGCCGGCGCCGACGATTTCATGTCCAATCCCGGCCGCGCCAAGGAACTCGAAGCGCGTGTCAATGCGCTGCTGCGCCGGTCTTACCCGGCCCAGCACGAAGTGGAACTGGTGTTTGGCGACTACCACTTCTACCCGCCCTCGCGCATCCTCAAGGTCAAGGGCGTGCAGGTCGACCTGAAGAACCGCGAGTACGAACTGGCGCTGTTCCTGTTTCAGAACCTGGGCCGCCTGCTGTCGCGCGAACATCTTCACGAGGCGGTCTGGGGGCTCGGCGTGGAAGCGCTGTCGCGGTCGCTCGACACCCACATCTCCCGCCTCAGAACCAAGCTCGCCCTGCGCCCGGCGAGCGGATTCCTGCTGTTGGCCATCTACGGCATGGGCTATCGGCTCGAAACCATCGAATCGAACCCGCTTTCCGACGGGCTCGCCCGGTAGGCAGGCAAACTTCCGTTCGCGGCGCTGCGCCGCATCGCCGATTCGGCCGCTTCGGTTCGCACAGGCGGGGAATCTCTGCGGAGATACCGTCTCCAACCGCTTCGTTCCACCGCTGCACGCGCAATGAGGCCGATGAAAACAACCACCAGGTCGCTGCTGCTGATCGCCGCCCTGCTCTGGAGCGCCCTCGCGGGCTCCGCGGCTGCACAGGACGTGGAAGCCAGCGACATGGTGCAGGGCGGCATGCAGGCCATCCGGATGATCGACCAGGGGAAGGCCGAAGAACTCTGGGACGGTGCCACGGCCGCCGCCCGAAAGCGCACCACACGCACCGACTTCGTCGCCAAGGTTTCGAAGAGCCGCTCGCCGCTCGGCACGCCTGTCCAACGGACCTGGGTGGCGGTCAACCGCCAAGCCGTCGCCGACCCGGACGCGGACACGGCCGGCCAATATGTCAGCATCGAGTACGAAACCCGTTTCAGCAAGAAGCCGGACGGCACCCTGCGCGAACTCGTGAGCTTCCATCTCGACTCCGACCGCGTCTGGCGCTTCAGCGGCTATGTGCTGCGCTAGAAAAAGAAGACACATGACGATATCGCGCTGGAAACCCAATGTCACCGTTGCCGCGGTGATCGAGCAGAACGGCAAGTTCCTGCTGATCGAGGAGCACACGGCCCAGGGGCTCAGGCTCAACACTCCCGCGGGACACCTCGACCCCGGCGAATCGCCGATCGAAGGCTGCGTCCGCGAGACGCTCGAGGAAACCGCGCACGCCTTCACGCCCACCGCGCTGATCGGCATCTACATGGCGCGCTCGAGCCATCGCACCGGCAACAAGGAAGACGTGACCTACATGCGCTTTGCCTTTGCCGGCGAGCTCGGCGCGAGGGAAGCGGGCCGCGCGCTCGACGAAGGCATCGTGCGCACCGTCTGGATGACGGCCGATGAAATCCGCGCCAGCGTGTCGCGGCATCGCAGTCCGCTGCTGCTGCAGTGCATCGAGGACTACCTGGCCGGGAAGCGGTATCCGCTCGACCTGATCCACGTCGACGAATCGGTGCGCTGACGGCTGCAGCGCACCGGCTTCGGACGGCTCAGACGATGACTCCGCCGCCGAGGCAGCGCTCGCCGTCGTAGAGCACCGCCGATTGGCCCGGCGTGACGGCCCATTGCGGTTCGCCGAAGCGCAGGCTGAACGCGCCATTCGCGCCATCGGAGAGTTCGCAGCCCGCATCGGCCTGCCGGTAGCGCGCCTTCGAGCCGTAGCGGCCCGGTGCAGGCGCCTCGCCCGCCACCCAGCTCGCATCGCCCGCCGTCAACGCCGACGACAGCAGCCACGGATGGTCGTGCCCCTGCACCACCCACAGCGTGTTCTTCTCGACATCCTTGCGCGCCACGAACCACGGCGAATGGTCGCCCGAGCCGCGCTGCGCGCCCTTCTCCTTGACGCCGCCGATGCCCAGCCCCTGCCGCTGGCCCAGCGTGTAGAAGCTCAGGCCCTGGTGCTCGCCGAGCTTGCGGCCCCGGTCGTCCTTGATCGGACCCGGCTCCTTGGAGATGTAGCGGTTCAGGAACTCGCGGAACGGCCGTTCGCCAATGAAGCAGATGCCGGTCGAGTCTTTCTTCTTCGCGTTGGGCAGGCCGATTTCTTCCGCGATGCGGCGCACTTCGGTCTTGTGCAGCTCGCCCACGGGGAACAGCGTCTTCGACAGCTGCGCCTGGTTCAGCCGGTGCAGGAAGTAGCTCTGGTCCTTGGAGGGGTCGAGCCCCTTGAGCAGCTCGTGCCTGCCGGTGGCCTCGTTCAGCCGCACGCGCGCGTAGTGGCCGGTGGCGATCTTCTCGGCACCGAGGCGCATCGCATGGTCGAGAAAGGCCTTGAACTTGATCTCGGCATTGCACAGCACGTCGGGGTTGGGCGTTCGGCCGGCCTTGTATTCGCGCAGGAACTCGGCGAACACGCGATCCTTGTAGTCGGCCGCAAAGTTGACGTGCTCGATCTCGATGCCCAGCACGTCGGCCACGCTGGCGGCGTCCACGAAGTCGATGTTCGACGAGCAGTATTCGCTGTCGTCGTCGTCTTCCCAGTTCTTCATGAAGATGCCGACCACCTCGTGCCCCTGCTGCTTGAGCAGGTGCGCCGTCACCGCGGAATCGACCCCGCCGCTCAGTCCCACCACGATCCGTTGCTTTGCCATAAGCCCGCCATTGTCCCAGCCCGGCGGCAAGACCGGCGGCGTGGGGGATTCAGCCCTGCTGGCGCAACCCGGCCAGCAGCTCGTAGGACCGCAGCCGCGCCACGTGGTCGAACACCTGCGAGGTGATCATCAACTCGTCGGCGCCCGTGCGCTCGATGAAGGCCTGCACGCCTTCGCGCACCCTGGCGGGCGAACCCACGGCCGAACAGGACAGCACCGAGTCGAGCAGCGCGTTCTCCGCCGGACCGACCTTCTGCCGGTAGTTTTCGATGGGCTGTGGCAGGCGCCCCGGCCGGCCGCTGCGCAGGTTCACGAACGCTTGCTGCCACGAGGTCGCGCGGAACTCAGCCTCTTCGTCGGTGTCGGCCACGAACACGTTGAAGCCCAGCATCACGTACGGCTTCTGCAACTGCGCCGAAGGCTTGAAGGTCTCGCGGTAGATCTGGATCGCCTGCATCAGCTGCTGCGGCGCGAAGTGCGAGGCAAAGGCGTAGGGCAGGCCCAGGTGCGCGGCCAACTGGGCGCCGAAGGTGCTCGAGCCCAGGATCCACACCGGCACCTCGAGCCCCGCGCCGGGCACCGCGCGCACGGGCTGCTGCGGCGTTTTCGACATGAAGTCCATCAGTTCGACCACGTCCTGCGGAAACTGGTCGGCATCGGATTCGAGGTTGCGGCGCAGCGCACGCGCCGTGCGCTGGTCGGAGCCGGGCGCGCGGCCCAGTCCAAGGTCGATGCGCCCCGGATACAGCGACTCGAGCGTGCCGAACTGCTCGGCAATCACCAGCGGCGAATGGTTGGGCAGCATCACGCCGCCCGCGCCGATGCGGATGGTCGAGGTGCCGGCGCCGATGTGGGCAAGCAGCACCGCGGTGGCCGCGCTCGCAATGCCCGGCATGCCGTGGTGCTCGGCCAGCCAGTAGCGCTGGTAGCCCAACTTCTCCCCGTGCTGCGCGAGCGAGAGCGAGTTGCGGAACGACTGCGCGGCGTCGCTGCCCTCGGTGATCGGGGAGAGGTCGAGGATCGAGAACGGAATCATGGGCCGGATGATGGCGCGATCCGGCCGTCCTTGCTCGTGCAGGCTATTCCGTGCTCTGGTAGACAGCTTCCACCGTGGCAAAGTCGCGCGCCTGCTGCTCGATGCTCACCTCGAACGGTGCGCTCTCGCCTGGGGCGATGGCCGGCAGGTTCTCCACCATCTTGAAGCCGGTGAGCCGGCCCTCCCGGTCGCGCAGGCTGACCCACACGCGGGCCTTGCGCACGATGCCGGTGCCGGGGTTCTTCACGCTGCCCTTGATGTCCACCGCCTTGTAGGCAAAGCGCTGGCTGAAGTTGAGCAGCACGCTGCCCGTGGTCGCGCGGGTGCTGTCGATCGTGACTTCCAGCGGCGTGCGCGGGCCGGGCAGCGCCGCGCGCCGCATCGGCTTCCATTCGACGCGGGTCTGCGTGATGCGGTCGGCGCGCGATGGATCGATCTGCACCGGAAAGCGCTCGCCCGGATACAGGTACGCCGGGCCGCCGAGCACGGTCGTGCCGTCGAGCTTGCTGCCGTCGAAACGCGAGATCACCGCCGCCGGGGCAATGGCGATCTGGTCCTTGCTGCGATTCACCAGCTCGGTCATGTAGGTGCGCTGGTGAATCGTGCTGAGCCCCGGGATCAGCGGCAGCAGTTCCAACTGGGCCTGGTCGAAGCGCTCGCTCTCGTCGGCCAGCAGGTCATCGGTGCCCATGCGCAACTCGGGGTTGAACACCTCCGGCCCGCCCACGGCACGGATCACGCGGTCGGTGCCCAGCACCGCCACGCGCGCACCGTCGGCCTCGAGCGTGCTGTAGCCGATGCGGTAGTCCCACGCCGCCACCGCCGCGCCGCGGCCGAAATCGCGAATGCCAATGTCCATCGAGGTGCGCGCGCCGGGCTTCAGTTCGCTCGCCTGCGCGTAGCCATGGCCGATGCCGATCACGTTTCCCGCATCGTCGTACAGCGTCACGAGGGCCTCGATGCCGGCCAGCGTGGCGCTGTTGTCTTTCGCGTTGGCGACGCGGCCGACCAGCCGGACCCCGGCCGTGCCTTGCTGCACCAGCCGCACGCGATCGAAGACCAGCCGCGGCCCCTGCGCCAAGCGGTACGGCGCCGAAAGACGCTGCACCTCCAGCTCATGGCGCGTTGCGGTTCTTGCGCTCGGCAGAGCGATCAGCACCGGCGCGCTCTCGCCCGGCTGGAGCACGCCAATGGGCAACGATTCACTGCGCTCTTCGAGCCGGGTATCGCCGTCGTAGAACACCGCCTTGATGTTGGCGCGCTCCAGCGGCTTGCCGGTTTCGTTGCGCGCCACCACCAGCAGCCTGGCCTGCGCCGAACCACCGCTGCCCACCAGCACCTGGCGCGGCTCGCCGAGCCTGAGCCCGTCGGACGGGATCGTGCGGTCGACCACCGTTGCCCTTGCGGGCTGCGCGCGGGGACGCTCATCGCGCGCCGAGATCAGGCTGGCCACCATCACCACCAGCCCCACGCCGAGCACCGCCGCCACCGCGATGCCCGCATGGCGCATGACCATTTTTTGCTTGAGCGCCTGCTCTTGCGCGAGGCGCTGCCCCGCCGCGTTCTTCACCTGCTCGAGCACACGATCGAGCCGGTCGGACACGTTGTCTTCGACCAGCGTCACCGAGCCGCAATGCTGGCAGGCGTACTGGTTCGGGCCGGTGCGTTTCAGCGCATTGCTGCCGCACTCGCCACACTTGAGCGTCTGGAGGTCGATGGTCATGAAGCGCTTTCCGTGTTCTTCTTGTTTTCTGCGGCGGCAAGCGCGTCGCGGCGCCGGTTTTCTTCGGACGACATGCGCGGTGCGTTCGCAGGGACAGGGGTGGAAAGAGCAGGTCGAATGGAGAGGGCGAGGCAGCTTATCAGACGGCTGCGCATGGCATGCTCGACGCCTTTCCCGCCTCTTCTTCATGACCCGGCTTCATCCGTCCGTCGCATTGATCGCCCATCTGTCCGGACAGACGCCGGGCTATGGCCATGCCTCGTCCGATGGCCGCTACCAGGCCGCGGAGGTCGGCGGCGCCACCGTCATCGTCGACCTCCGGGAACGCCGGCTGCACCGGGCGCCCGGCGTGTACCCGCGCGGCTTCAAGGGCGCCACGCTGGAGGTGGAAGGCGAGGAAACGGCCACGGCGTACCTGCCGGCCTGGACCGATCTGCAGCGGATTTCCCTTGAAGATGCGCCGGCGGATTTCTGGTCGCCATGGCCCGACCCGCGTGTGGTCGGCCTTGCCCCGCTGGCCGAGTTGCAGCCGGCCGAGTGGACGTCCGTAGCGCCGCAGGCCACGGAACGCGTGCGCCGTTCGGCCGGCGACTGGATCGCATGGCTGGTCGCGCTCGCGGTGCTGGCCTTCTTCGCGCTCTTCGGCTTCAACGCCATGACGTGGGCGCTGGCCGGCGGATGGCAATGGCTCTGGATGGTGGTCGGACTGCCGGTGTTTGCGGCCTTCTCTGTGCTGACGGTCTTTTTCGTCGTGACGACGCTGCGCGAGCGCCGCCAGGTGCGCGTGGCGCTGAACGGCATGTCGCTGGAGCGCGGCGAAGGCTTTCGGGTCGGCGAGCCGATCGAACTGCGCCTGCTCGCCACGGTGCCCGAAGCGCAAAAAGGCGAACGCACGGCGGCGCCGGAGCACATCGCGATGCGGCTCGTGCGGCGGTCGATCCGCAGCGAGCCCGACGGCGGCTGGACGGTGGTGGACGCATGCCGCAACGAGGCGGTCGCGTTCCGCGACGCCACGACGCGGATGGGCCGCGTGCTCTACGCGTGCGAGCTTTGCGCGCGGCCCGAGCCCGACGACGCGAACCCGGACGCACCGCCGGCACATTGGTTCGTCGAACTGCACGACACGGCCGTCGCGGACGGCGCGCCCTTCTTCATCGCCGGCCTGCGGCTGCTGGCCCCTCGCTGACGGCGAGACCAAGAAAAAGCCGGCCCATGCTTTCGCATGGCCGGCTTTTTTTAGAGCGGACGCTCGCTGAGGGTCGCTTACAGCGGCAGCGCGTCGCCACGAGCCGCGGCGCGGGCTGCGGCACGCACCGTGGCGCGGTCTACCGTGCTGGCGACGACGGGAGCCACACGGGCCGAAGCGCCTTCGGCGTACGGATCGGCGCTGCGGGCGGCGGCCACGGCGTCGGCACGGACCGCATCGCGGCTGGTCGACGAAACGATCACGCGGGCCGGACCTGCGTTGGCGCCGGTGGCGTACGGATTGGCGCTGTGCGCGGCAACCACGGCTTGGCCGGCGACATCGGCGCGGCTTGCGGCCGAGGTCAGTTGATGCACGCCTTCATAGGTTTCAGCGTGGGCGGCGCCGGCAACGGCCATCAGGGCAACAGCAACGGCGGAGAGGATCTTCGAGGCGGTCATTTGGATTTCCTTCAATTCAGTTCAGTTTTGACTTTGGATGATTTCGAACCGGTCTTGGGTGGGTCACCGTCCCTTTCGGGGGCGGCCACCTCGCTCGGGGCCCTGTTCACCCAGATCGGCTTGGGGGCCGGTCTGTGAGATGAATTGTGCGCCGTCATCTAAGTAAAAACCCTGATCAAAAGGAACCACGGCGTTCACGGAATTGAAACAATCGACCGGCCAGGGTCGGCAAACCCTGCCGGCCTGCCAGACACCGCTCCGCAGTCAGCGCGCTGCAAAGAGCCCGTTGATCTCGCCGGCCGGGAGCATCTCGCCGGCCATCGTGCGAAAGCCTCCGTGGCCGGATTCAAGAGCTTCCGCGGCGATGCGGCCGAGCAGCCCGAGTGCCGCCTGCAAAGGACCGCAGCCCAGGCTGATGCGCCGCGCGCCGGCGCCTGCAAGAACGTCGACCGACGGTGCCTTGGAATGGCCGGCATACACGTTCACAGGCAGGGGCACCGCGGCGGCAAGGCCCGCGATCTCGTCGAGGCTCGCCATGCCCGGCACGAAGATGCCGTCGGCACCCGCGAAGGCGTAGAGCCGCGCCCGCCGCAGCGTGTCTTCATAGCGTGCCGCGGGGTCGTCGTTGGCGACGAAGCAGGTGTCGGTGCGCGCATTGATGAACAGGCGCGCGTCGATCTTGCGCAGCGCAGCGATGCGCTCGCAGAGAATTTCCGGCGGCGCGAGCCGGCGCGTGCCCGGCAGCGTGCCGTCTTCGATGTTGATACCCGCCACGCCCATGCCGACCAGCGAGCGCACGACCTCGCACACGGCCTGCGTGCTGTCGCCGAACCCGCGTTCGATGTCGACCGTGACCGGCAGGCTCGCCACGCGGCAGATGCGCGCGCAGCCCGCGAGCAGCTCGTCCACTGGCATGCGCTCGCCGTCCGCGTGCCCCATCGACCAGGCCATGCCCGCGCTGGTCGTGCCGATGGCCTTCGCGCCCGCGCGTTCGACGATGCGCGCGCTGGCCGCGTCCCAGGCGTTCACCAGCACCAGCGGTGCCGGGCCGGCGTGCAGCCGGTGAAAAAGTTCTGCTTGCTGCTGTTGTCGTGTGTGGATGGATGGCATGGTGGCGTGGCCTCGCGGCGTGGTGGAACGGGCAAGCATGGAGATGCCCGGCCTCCAGGACTTGGAAAAAACTGCTGTCCGCGCGCTCCGGCTAAAGTAGTCGCCCCAAACGGTTGTCGGCCCTTCGGCCCAGCGTTCAAACGCGGCCCGAGGCGAGACACCGCACACCCAACACAGGAACATCAGCCATGGGCGCACAGTGGAAAGCAAAACACAAGGATCTGGCCGCCAATGCCAAGGGCCGTCTGTTCGGAAAACTGGCCAAGGAAATCATGATTGCCGCGCGCAGCGGCGCCGATCCGGCCTCGAATGCGCGCCTGCGGCTGGTCGTGGAACAGGCCCGCAAGGTCTCGATGCCCAAGGACACCCTGGACCGCGCCATCAAGAAGGGCGCCGGGCTCTCGGGCGAGGCGGTGCATTTCGAGCATGTGATCTATGAAGGCTTTGCGCCGCACCAGGTGCCCGTGATGGTCGAATGCCTCACGGACAACGTGAACCGCACCGCGCCTGAAATGCGCGTGCTGTTCCGCAAGGGGCAGCTGGGCACCTCGGGCTCGGTGTCCTGGGATTTCGACCACGTGGGCATGATCGAAGCCGAACCTTCGGGCGCGGGTGCCGACGCCGAAGTGGCGGCCATCGAAGCCGGCGCGCAAGACTTCGAACCCGCGGGCGAAAGCGGCGTCACGACGTTTCTGACCGACCCCGCGGACCTCGACCTCGTGAGCCGCGCGCTGCCGGCCCAGGGCTTCACCGTGTTGTCGGCCAAGCTGGGCTACAAGCCCAAGAACCCGGTCGATCCGGCCAGCCTCAGCGCCGAACACCTGGAAGAAGTCGAAGTCTTTCTGGCCGCCATCGATGCGAATGACGATGTGCAGAACGTGTTCGTGGGCCTTGCGGGCTGAGCAGCCTTCAGATGGGACTGGGAAGCGAGCCTGTGACGCGCCTGGAGAAAACGGCTGCACGCAGTCTCGCCGGCCGATGCCTGTGCGGCGCCGTCCGCTACACGGTGGCCGATGAATTCGCCTATGCACTGAACTGCCATTGTTCCGACTGCAGGCGCGCCACTGGTTCGGCCTTCAAGCCTTTTGCCGGCATCGAGCGGCACCAGCTGGCCATTGCGGAAGGACAGGACAAGCTCCTGGTTTTCGGCGAGAAAGATGCCGGCGACATGCACTGCGGACAATGCGGTTCGCTTCTCTACTCGGTGGTGCGGGACGGCACGTTCGTGCACGTGACCCTGGGCACGCTGATCGACAATCCGTCCATCCGCCCGAACGCGCACATCTTTGTCGGCTCCAAGGCACCGTGGTTCACGATCACGGACGACCTGCCCCAATACAACGAGCACGTCGACGCCGGCTGAGCCTCCGCCCGTTTCTACGCCGCCGGTCCGCCGCGCTTCAGCGGCAGCCACAACGTAAACAGCGTGCCTTCCAGCCCCGAGCGCCACGAGACGGCGCCCCCGACCACCTGGGCACGGCGCTGCTGGTTCTGCATGCCTCGTCCGCCGGCCTCGCTCATCGCCTTCTCGACGTCGAAGCCCTGGCCGTTGTCCTCGATGGTCACCCGCACGCCCGAGGGCTCTGCCGCGGTGCCCACGCGGATCTCGGTGGCGCGGGTGTGGCGCAGGATGTTGGCGATGCTCTCCTGCACGATGCGCAGGATGTGCAGCGCGCTGGTCGGGTCGAGCCAGTCGAGCGCGGGAAGCTCCTGCACGTTCCATTGCAGGGCGACACCCGAACTCTCGAGCCGGGGTCCCAGCCGGTAGCGCAGCGTGGCGAGCAACAGCAACAGGTCGTCTTCGAGCGGCTCCATCGAGTCGATGGTCAGCTTCAGGTCGTCGAGGCAGCTCTTGAGCAGCTGCGAAACCTTGTCGTCGCTCATGCCGCCACCCTCCACCGAGCGAATGGCGCTGATCAGCGAGGAGCCGAGCCCGTCGTGCATGTCCTGCATCAGGCGCTGGCGCTCGTCGCTGATGGTTTGCAGCTTCTCGACCTCGCGCAGCCGCTGGTGGCTGCGGTCGAGCTCGGCTTCGCGGGCCCGCAGGCGTTGCGCCAGGCTGGCGTTGACTTGCTCCACCTCGGCAATGGCGTTGACGTAGCGCCGGTACATCAGCGCTCCGAACACGATGAACGTGACGGCGTTGGTGTACGCCCCCAGGTACCAGCCCTCGGGGCTGACGAAGTTGTTCTGCAGCAGCCAGTCGGACACGCCCAGCAGCACGCACACGCCGATGCCGGCGGCCACCAGCCGCCCTTCGCTGGAACGCCGCCAGGCACTCACGCCGCCCACCACCGCAACGGCGACCCCCATCAATGCCGCGCCGATGTAGATCAACGGCGTGACCTGCGGGGTGTTCCTCAGGATGGCCAGCCCCGGCAGCGTCAGAACGCCGATCAGCACGGTCCACCCAACCACCGCAAAGGTGAGCCATCCGAGCGGCCGGCCGTGCAGCTGGCGCAGCGCGAAATGCACCACCGCGACCAGCCAGAACAAGGAATTGACGGTGAGCCAGGCAAACCAGTCGTTGGCAATTGGAACGCCGACGTAGAAATGCAGGCTCCGCAGGAAGGACGTGGTCGCCAGGTTGAAAAAGAGCAGGTAACCCGTGTCGTGGCGGCGCTTGAACCACACGAACAAGGCGAACACGCCGACCGCCATGAAGGCCGCGCTGAGCATCGCCGGCAGCTCCTGCTGGAGCCACTGCCGCATGCGGTAGCGGCCCTCCAGCGCTCCCACGGGCCCGAGCCACAGCGATGAGACCGCCACCTGCGCGCTTCGCGAGTGCTCCAGCCGCAGCAGGATCTCGTTCAACGGTGCGCCGTCGGGCGTCTTGCCCAGCAAGACCCACAGCGGCGTGCGCGTGCTGTTCCAGAGCGGACCCTGCACCTGCGCGCGCTGCACCAGCCGGCCGTTGGCATACACCGCGATGGACCCGTCCGTCTTGATCCGCGCGCCGTACAACCCCAGCGGCGCCAGGGTGGCGGGCAGGTTGCGTGCGGAAAGCCGGAGCCATGTGGTGCGGGTGGCGCCCGCGTTCGATGCGCTGTCGGCCTGGCGCAGCAAGGCAATGGGGAGGGCCAGGGGCAGTTCGACCGGTTGCCAGGCGAGCGGCAAGGCCCTGCTGTCCACGGCGAGCGGCAGTTCCTGGATGGCCGGCGTGTCTTCCTCCTGCCAGTCGGCCTGCGTCATGTGCAGAGCCGCCGACTCGTGCTCGGCATCGGTCGCGCTGAAAAAGGCCACCATGACCAGCAGCAGCGCCAAGGAGACGACGAGCACCGCGTTCGCCCAGAAGGAGGCGAGGCGGTATCTGGAGAAGTGATTCAACTCAGAACGAAGGGATGAATATCCGCAAAGAGCGTTCGGCCTCGAAGAGGGTGCAGTACACGGAGGTTCGTTGACGAACTGTCAACATTTTCAATGTGTTTGAGGCGGCTGTTCCCTTTTTCGGGCCCTGGCAAACCTCGTCAATACAGAAGGGGCGAGTTCGGAGATTCGCGCCGTGTAACCATTCGCCTGCTGCAAATTCGCTCGAACTGCAACAAATTGTGCATTTGTGTGAACTAATCTACTATTCACCAAGCGGGATCGTTGGCACTATCCGGTCCGTTCCATCCTCGTTTTATTTACATCTGTCGCCATTTTCCATGAAAAATCCTTCTTTCCTCCTCGCAGCAGTTCTTGCCGTCACGGCCACCAGCGCCGCATTCGCGGCCACGACCACCTCCACGTTCCAGGTCCTGATCACCGTGAACAAGGCCTGCTCGGTCGTCGCCGGCACGGCATCCAACATCGATTTCGGCTCGGTCAATTCCTCGGCCACGGCCCTGTCTGCTTCCAGCAACATCAACGTCACCTGCTCCAAGTCGACGCCCTACAACGTCGGCCTGCTGCCGTCGAACAACAGCACCACCGGCGCCGGCGTGATGAGCCCCGCCGTGGCTGGCCCGGACACTGTCGCCTACCAGCTCCGCTCGGTGAGTGCGACCGGTCCCGTCTGGGGCAGCACCGCCACGGCCACCGCCGTGGGCAACGGCGTGGCAGGCACCGGCACCGGCGTGGCGCAAACGATCCCCGTGTTTGCCACCGTCGCGAACGCCAACGTGACGCCTGGCGCCTACCTGGACACCGTGACGGTCCAGGTCAACTACTGATCGATTGCCCGTGCACCCACTGCTGCGTTACACCGCTGTCCTCGCGCTCGCCTTCGCGCACGTGGTCGCCTCGGCGAGCGGACTGCAGGTTTCTCCGGTCACGCTCACGCTCCAGGCCGCGCAGAACGCCGACGGTCTCTGGCTCAGCAACACCGGCGACGGCGTGGTGCACGCCCAGGTGCGTGTCTATCACTGGACACAGGAGAACGGCGCCGAAAAGCTGACGCCCTCGCGCGAACTTCTCGTAAGTCCGCCGGTGGTGCAGCTGGGCGCGTCCGAACGGCAGCTGATTCGGGTCATTCGCGCGGGGGTTCCCGCCGGCATGGTCGAAAACTCGTACCGGCTCATCATCGACGAGCTGCCGGTCGAGGTGAAGGAGGAAAAGAAGGGCCTGCAACTCGTGCTGCGCTATTCGGTGCCCATCTTCATCGCGGCCGCCGGCGCGCAGTCACCCGCGCCCCAGCTGACATGGTCGCTGCGCCGGGAGGACGGCCAAGCGGTGCTCGAAGTCGCGAACAGCGGCGGCATGCATGCCCAGCTCGCCGATCTGGATTTTGTCGATACCGTCGGCCGCCGCACCCCGGTGCATGCCGGCCTGATGGGCTACGTCTTGCCCGGCGCGCGCATGCGTTGGCCACTGAAGACATCCGCCGAGGCCTTCGCGCTTGGCGGCGTTCTGGAAACGAAGATCAATGGCAACGCGACGCAGGAAAACATCCCGCCGCTCCCACGCGCCCGCTGAGCGCCTCCTGCCACTGCTGCTTCTTTCCGGTCTGATGTCTTTCGCCGCTCAGGCTGAGAACGCTGCAGCCGTCTCGAGCGCTCCGGCCGTCGCATCCGCGGAAGGCAACATCGCCGGCCCCGGCGGCAGCGACCTCTATCTGGAACTGAGCCTCAACGGAAATCCGCAGGGGCTGGTTCACTTCGGCCTGCGCGGCCAGGAGCTGTGGGCCAGTGCCGCCACGCTGCGGCAGTTGGGCTTCGTGCTGCCGGCTGGCGTGGCCGATCCCGTGCCGCTCAAGAGCCTTCCCGGCGTGCAAATCAAGTACGACGCCGCGAGCCAAAGCGTTGCGATCCATGCCGCCGCCGATGTGCTGCGCCTGCCCACGACCGTGGTCGATACATCGACCCTCGTCGCGTCGAAGGCCACCGCTTCGCCCGGCTTGCTGCTCAATTACGACCTCTATGGCACGCAGGGCCGGAACAACACGTCGAGCCTCAACGCGCTGACCGAACTGCGTGCGTTCAGCGGAAGCGCGGTGTTCAGCAACACGCTGATGTCGCGCGCAACCCGCATCGACGGCGAAGGCTGGAGCCACGACTCGGTCCGGCTCGACACCACCTGGAGCAAGTCGTTCCCCGATGAAATGCTGACCCTTCGGGTGGGCGACACCACCACGGCCTCGCTGCCATGGTCGCGCTCCACCCGGATCGGCGGCATCCAGCTGTCGCGCAATTTCGCGCTGCAACCCTATCGCACCACCACGCCGCTGCCGGCGTTCCTGGGGTCGGCCACGCTGCCCTCGCAGGTGGAGCTCTATATCAACGGCATGCGCCAGTACACGGGCCAGGTGCCGGCGGGGCCGTTCCAGCTCAAGACGGTTCCAAGCATCAATGGCGCCGGCAATGCCCAGGTGGTTCTTACCGACGCCTTCGGCCGCGCCACGACGCTCGATTTTTCGCTCTACGACTCGCAGCGGCTGCTGCAGGATGGCCTGTCCGACTGGTCCGTCGATCTCGGCATGGTGCGCAAGAGCTACGGCCTGCGCTCCTTCGACTACGGCAGCGACGCGGCTGCCACCGGCACCTGGCGCTACGGCGTGAGCAACAGCTTCACGCTGGAAACGCACGGCGAGGCGACCAAGGGGCTGGTCAAAGGCGGCATCGGCGGTGCATGGCTGCTCGGACAAAACGGCGTGCTGGCGGGCGCCGTGGCGCACAGCAGCTACGGCGGCAAACAAGGCTCGCTGCTCAACCTGGGCTACAGCTGGCGCGACAACCGCTTCAACTTCCTGGTCGAAGGCACCCGCACACGCGGCGAGTACCGCGACATCGCATCGCTCTACGGCAGCCCGCCGCCGCGCGGCTCGGGCCGGGCGTCGGTCGGCTACACCACGGACGGCTTCGGCAGTTTCGGCCTCAGCTACCTTTACCTGCGCTATCCCGCGCAGGAGGCGACGCGCCTGGCGAGCGTCTACTGGTTCAGGGCGGTAGGCCGCAATGCCTCGGTGAATGTGAGCCTCAACCAGAATCTCGACAACCGACGGGAGCGCAGCCTCTTCGTCGGCTTCACCTGGGCGCTGGACGGCAACGTCACGGCCAGCGCCGGGCTCCAGCGCGAGGGCGACCGCACCGTCTACACGGCCGACGCGCAGAGCTCGACGCCGGGCGAAGGCGGCATCGGCTGGCGCGCCGGCCTGCGCCAGGGCGGAGGCCAGAATGGCGGGCAGGCCGAAATCGACTACCTGGGCCGCTACGGCCGCGCGATGGCCGGCATCAGCGTGCTCGGTGACAGCCGCTACGCCTACGCGGGTGCCACCGGTTCGATCGTGTTCATGGGCGGCCAGCCGTTTGCGGCGCGGCGCATCGACGATGCGTTCGCCGTGGTCTCCACCGACGGCATTGCCGGCGTGCCGGTGAGGCTGGAGAACCGGGACATCGGCACCACCGACGGCAACGGCATGCTGCTCGTGGCGCCGCTCAGCGCCTACCAGAACAACCAGCTTTCGATCGACCCCATGCAATTGCCCGCCGACGTGAGAATCCAGCGCGTGAAGACCGTCGCCACCCCGAGCGACCGCGCCGGCACGCTGGTGCGCTTCGGCATCACGCCGATCAGCGCAGCCGCGCTGCTCCTGGTGGACGAGGCGGGCAAGCCCCTGCCGCTGGGCAGCCGCGTGCGCGCCAACGGGACGGGTGGCGAGCCCGCCCTGGTCGGCTTCGACGGCGCGGTGTACCTCGAATCGCTCGAGCCCCGGAACACGCTCGACGTGCAAACACCCGGCGGCCGTTGCCGGGCCAGCTTCGACTATCGCAAGGAGGGTGCCGGCATTCCCCAGATCGGCCCCGTGCGCTGCACCAGGGAGGCCAAGACGCCATGAGCTTTCTGACCCGGACTCTGCAGGCGCTGCGCCTGCCCATGCTCTGCGCGCTGCTGTGGTGGCTGCCGGCGGGGAGCGCGCAAGCGGCGGTCAGCTGCACCGCTACGATGACGAACCTGGCTTTCGGCACCGTCGAACTGGTCGACGGAGCCGCTTCGTCGTCCGTCAACGCCACGCTGAACTACACGTGCACCAACGACGGCACCGCCGCCGTGCAAGCCAGGGTCTGCTTCAACATCGGCGACGGCAACCAAAGCCTCGGGAACTTCAATCCCCGCACGATGAAGGACAGCGCCGGAAACATCTTGAATTTCCAGCTCTACCAGTCGACGAGCGGCACGGTCTGGGGCTCGAACGGCAACGGGGCGGTGCCGAACCCGTTCATTGCCACGATGAGCATTGCTGCCCGGCCCTTCCTGGGCGGCGTGACAAGCGTGTCGGGAAGCACCACCATGCGCGGGCAACTATTGGCTCTCCAGAGCACGGTGCCTCCAGGCACGTACCAGGACGACTTCGCCGGAGATCACACCTCGATCACGCTCTCGTCGAGCACGAGCGCCATGCCGACGACCTGCAACACCATCCTGCCGGACAAGTTCGCGTTCGTGGTCAGCGCAACGGTCGCCAAGAGCTGCCTGGTCACAGCCGATCCGCTGAACTTCGGCACCATCAACGGCCTGCCGGGCCAGGCCGACAGGGACCAGACCAGCACGATCAACGTCACCTGCACCACGCCCACCCCGTACACGGTCGCGCTGACTCCTTCGAACGGCTCGACCACGGGCGCAGGAACGATGACGCCGACAGGCGGCGTGCCCGGCAACGCCGACACGGTGCCCTACCGGCTCTACCGCAATGCCGCGCGCACCACCGTCTGGGGCAGCGTCACGGGCACCAATACCGCCGCGGGAACCGGCAACGGCGCCGCCCAGGCGCTGACCTTGTATGGCCGCGTTCTGGGCACCAGCGCCAACGTGCGGCCGGACAGCTACCGCGACGTCGTGACGGTCAGCGTGACCTACTGAGCTGCGCCGGCAAGCAAGCCGGTGCGGAGAAACCTGCTAGCCATTGGCAGGTTATAGGTAAAGAATGGCACGGACGGCCTTCATTTTCCTGCGACTCTGCCGATAAACCAGGACAGGGCATCAATGCGATGCCCTCCACCCGGTGCGACGAGAGGAGGAGTTCCAATGTCCGGAAACATGTCCGCTGCAGGTGCAACCGCCCTGCGCCCGACGCGTATAGCGCCATCGCTGGCTGCCGCCGGCATGCTGCTGCTCTTGCTGCCGCTGCCGCTGCGGCTCAGTTCCGCGGAGCCGACGCACGGCATGAACAGCGCCAATGCCCGGTTCAACGTCTCGATGGTCGTTCTCCCGACGTTCAAGGTGCTCGAGGTCACGCCAGTCAAGGGCGGACACGAATACCGCGTCTGGACCAACCTGAAGTCGGTGCTCATCAAGGGCCGCGAGTACCGGTTCGACAAGATCGGCGAAACGACGCTCATGGTGGCCGGAACCGATGCCGACGGCCGCGACAGCCTCGCTTCCGCCTGGCAAGGCGTCGTCGGTGCGATGGCGGCAACCTCGGGCTCCGCTCCATCGCAAGCTGCCGCCCCGGCCGGCGACGGCAGCAACGCGATGCGGGTGACGGTGGTCTACTGACAGGAACAGCAAAACAAAAAGGCCCGCAGCCAATGAGCTGCAGGCCTTCTGCCGGCAAATTCCAAGGGATCGATTTTCAGAACGGAATATCGTCGTCCATGTCGTCGAAGCCCGACGACGACTTGGCCGGCGCCTGGCGCGGTGCGGCCGCCGGAGCGCGCGGTGCCGCTGCGGGTGCACGGGGGGCGTAGCCGCCACCACCACCGCCGCCGCCACCACCAGCATTACCGCCTTGCGAGTAACCGCCACCACCGCCACCTTGCGAATAACCGCCATCGTCCTCGGGACCGCCCGACGGGCCGCCCTGGCCTTGGCGGCTGCCCAGCATCTGCATCTGGTCGGCGCGGATTTCGGTGGTGTACTTTTCGATGCCGTCCTTGTCGGTCCACTTGCGCGTGCGCAGGCTGCCTTCGACATACACCTGCGAACCCTTGCGCAGGTACTGGCCGGCAATTTCGGCCAGGCGGCCGTTGAAAACGATGCGGTGCCACTCGGTGGCTTCACGCATTTCGCCGCTTTGCTTGTCTTTCCAGCGATCGGTGGTGGCCACGGTGACGTTCGCGACCTGGTCGCCGCTCGGGAAGGTACGCATTTCGGGATCGCGACCCAGGTTGCCGACGACGATGACTTTGTTGACCGATGCCATATGCACTGCCCCTGATAAGTAGATGAAGGAGGAGGAAAAGAACCCTCGATTGTGCCCGATGCGGCCGCCCAGGTGCCGCCGCCCCGGGGGCCCGAACGCATGGGCAGGGAGGGCTTCACGAAACCGCCTCAACCCGCCCCCTCGCCATGAAATGCCGCTCGGACTATCATGTCCGGTTGCCCTCGGACGATCGCCCCCTTGAATTCCAAAGCCACTGAAGACTTCGCCGCCGACGAGGAAAGCGCACGCGACGCGAAACGCGAACGCGACACCTACCTCGGCGCCGTGCTGGCGCAGCAGCGCATCAGCATCCGCGGTGCGCGCACGCACAACCTGAAGAACGTCGACCTCGACATTCCGCGCAACAAGCTGGTGGTGATCACCGGCCTGTCGGGCTCGGGCAAGTCGAGCCTGGCCTTCGACACGCTGTATGCCGAAGGGCAGCGGCGCTACGTCGAGAGCCTGTCGGCCTATGCGCGGCAGTTCCTGCAGCTCATGGACAAGCCCGACGTGGACGTGATCGAGGGCCTGTCGCCTGCGATCAGCATCGAGCAGAAGGCCACCAGCCACAACCCGCGCTCCACTGTGGGCACCGTGACCGAGATCCACGATTACCTGCGCCTGCTCTATGCACGCGCTGGCACGCCCTACTGCCCCGATCACCACCTGCCGCTGCAGGCGCAGACGGTGTCGCAGATGGTCGACGCCACCCTCGCCATCCCCAATGAGCCGCGCCTGATGATCCTCGCGCCCGTGGCGCGCGAGAAAAAAGGCGAGTTCCTCGAACTGTTCGCGGAGATGCAGGCCGCTGGCTACGTGCGCTTCCGCGTCGATGGGCAAACCTACGAATACAACGACCTGCCCAAGCTCAAGAAGACCGAAAAGCACGACATCGACGTGGTGATCGACCGGCTGCGCGCGCGCGCCGACATGCAGCAGCGCCTGGCCGAGAGCTTCGAGGCCGCGCTTCGCCTCGCCGAAGGCCGGGCCATTGCGCTGGAACTGGGCGCCGAGGGAGCTGCCGACAAGGAACACCTGTTCAACGCCAAGTTCGCCTGCCCGATCTGCCACTACTCGCTGTCGGAGCTCGAGCCGCGCCTGTTCTCGTTCAACTCGCCCGTGGGCGCCTGCCCGAGCTGCGACGGCCTCGGCCACCGTGAGGTGTTCGACCCGGCACGCGTGGTGGCCTTCCCCACACTCTCGCTCGCGAGCGGCGCCATCAAGGGCTGGGACCGCCGCAACAGCTACTACTTCAGCATGATCGAGAGCGTGGCGAAGCACTACAAGTTTGACGTCGACGCGCCCTTCGAATCTTTGCCCGCCTCGGTGCAGCAGGTGCTGCTGCACGGCTCGGCGGCCGAAGAAATCAAGTTCAACTACACCATGGAGTCGGGCAACTTCGCGGGCAAGAAGCTCACGAAGAAGCATCCCTTCGAGGGCATCATCCCGAACATGACGCGGCGCTACCGCGAGACCGATTCGGTGATGGTGCGCGAAGACCTCGCGCGTTTTCGCAACCTGCAGCCCTGCCCCGACTGCGGCGGCTCGCGCCTCAGGCCCGAAGCGCGCAACGTGTTCCTCGTGGACGAGGCCAATCGCCCGGCCGGCGGTGGCGAGCCGCCCCGCATGGCCATCTTCGAACTGAGCCACCTCACGCTGCGCGATTCCCTCGCCTGGTTCCAGAACCTGAAGCTGCGCGGCGCCAAGGCCGACATCGCCGACAAGGTGGTGCGCGAGATCGGCCTGCGGCTCAAGTTCCTGAACGACGTGGGCCTGAACTACCTGAGCCTGGACCGCAGCGCCGAGACGCTCTCGGGCGGCGAGGCGCAGCGCATTCGCCTGGCCTCGCAGATCGGCTCCGGCCTCACCGGCGTGATGTACGTGCTCGACGAACCCAGCATCGGCCTGCACCAGCGCGACAACGACCGGCTCATCGGCACGCTGAAGCACCTGCGCGACATCGGCAACAGCGTGATCGTGGTCGAGCACGACGAGGACATGATCCACGCCGCCGACCACGTGATCGACATGGGCCCCGGCGCGGGCGTGCACGGCGGCCGCGTGATGGCCCAGGGCACCTACGCCGAGGTGTCGGCCAATCCCGATTCGCTCACCGGCCAGTACCTTTCGGGCACGAAGAAGATCGAAGTGCCCAAGCACCGCACCGCGTGGCTGCCGGTCGTGAAGAAACCCGCCTTCAACGAAGGCAAGAAAGCCTCGCGCTTTCCGCCGAGCCCCGCGGCCGAGCGGCGCGCCGCGCGCGAAGCGGCGCATCTCGCATCGCAGACCGACCTGCAGGAAATCCGCGTGGTCGGCGCCACCGGCAACAACCTGAAGAACGTGAGCGTGGCCTTCCCGGTGGGCCTTCTGACCTGCGTGACGGGCGTCTCGGGCTCGGGCAAATCGACGCTGGTGAACGACACGCTCTACACCGCCGTGGCGCGCACGCTCTATCGTGCGCACGAAGAACCGGCCGCGCACGAATCGGTCGAGGGCATCGAGTATTTCGACAAGGTCATCAACGTCGACCAATCGCCCATCGGCCGCACGCCGCGCAGCAATCCGGCCACCTACACGGGCCTGTTCACGCCCATCCGCGAGCTTATGGCCGAGACCAACACCGCGCGCGAGCGCGGCTACGGCCCGGGCCGCTTCAGCTTCAACGTGGCGGGCGGCCGCTGCGAGGCCTGCCAGGGCGACGGCGTGGTGAAGGTCGAGATGCACTTCCTGCCCGACGTGTACGTGCCCTGCGAGGTGTGCCACGGCCAGCGCTACAACCGCGAGACGCTCGAGGTGCTCTACAAGGGCAGGAACATCGCCCAGATCCTCGAGATGACGGTCGAGGTGGCGCACGAGTTCCTCAAGGCCGTGCCGACCATCGAGCGCAAGCTGCGCACGCTGCTCGACGTGGGCCTTTCCTACATCAAGCTCGGCCAGTCGGCCACCACGCTCTCGGGCGGCGAGGCGCAGCGCGTGAAGCTCGCGCTGGAGCTCAGCAAGCGCGACACCGGCCGCACGCTCTACATCCTCGACGAACCGACCACCGGCCTGCACTTTGCCGACATCGAGCTGCTGCTGAAGGTGCTGCACCAGCTGCGCGATGCGGGCAACACCATCGTCGTGATCGAGCACAACCTCGACGTCATCAAGACCGCCGACTGGCTGATCGACATGGGTCCCGAGGGCGGTGCGGGCGGCGGCACGGTGGTGGGGGAAGGCACGCCGGAGGACATCGCTGCAAATGAAGCGAGCCACACGGGGCGCTACCTGAAGCGGTTGCTCTGACGCTTAATCCTTCAGATCGCTCAGCAGGCCTCGCTGTCCGTTGTCAAACCAGGCCGAATCGAATCCATCGGCCAACAAGATTGGCTGCACGGTGCTGGTACCTGTTTTGTTCAACCGGCGCAGATACTTCACGAGGGTTTGAGCGTCCTCTGTGAGGACGTGCGTCAACGATTCACAGATGGCCTGGGCGATCAGCTTGATGTCGTCTTTAACGGCACTTCGGTTGTCGTCGGCGTCCCGCTTGAGGTCTCGCATCAACAAACCCGCTGTCATGGCGTGGTCGATGTTGAAAGGAAGCACCTCGAAATTGCGCAAGGGCAGATCGGTCACGGCCTGTTTGACCTGAAACTCCGAAGCCGCAACTGCCGAGAGATACAGCGGTACACCGCGCCTCAACGCTTCTCGCAGGTAATTGACTGCCGTTTGGTGATGTGCGCGCGCCGGATCAGCCAGCGAGATGAGATAGCTCGTGTCGAGCAGGATTGCGCTCACTCCTTGCTTCCCCGAATTTCGTCAACCCACGCACCCGCATCAGGCACATCGCGCCACGCCTTGGCCCCCCGTTGGGTCAACCGATCAAGGTCTTTCTCATTGAAGTGGCTTTCGTGCTCGACAAACTCCAATAGCCTGGCGCCTCGATACTCGCGCGTCATCACGTTGTATTCCGCAACGATGCGGATCATCGCTGGCTTGTAAAGGCGATTGACCTTTTCGTCTCGGAGCATTTCACGGGCCGCATCGACCAACAGTGTCTTGCCGTCCGGCAGGCGAATGTGAGCGTTTGGCTTTGCGTGGCCGCCCATGTCTTCGATCTCACCGCGCACGTAGCGTTCGACGCGCACCCACTGGTCCGCATCGTCGGCCCTGAAATCCGAGTCGGCACTGATCACGATGGCAGCAGGTAGAAAATCCGCCGCAATGCTCACTCGCCAACGGCGGCCGCCGCGTGCACTCTTCTGCCAACGCTCGATCACTGCTCGACGCTTCAGACCGACACCATCCATTTCTTGACTGCTGGCAAGCTTTCGCAAGTCGTTCATCAAAACCGGATTGGCCGTAGGGGCCGTCCGGATAGCGAGCGATCCCTGTTCGACAGAGACATCGAGCGCATTGGTGTCGATGTCGTTGCTGTCGCCACGCAGGAACTCATCTACATCCCTGGCAAAGCTGCGCAGCACGGACAGCGGCACGCGGTCGGGCGAGATTTCGTACCCCGCCGACTCGTCGTGCAAAGCAATCAGCAACTGTTGCGCTTCCATCAGGTCATTCTAGGCGTCGAGGCGATTTCTTTGTAGAGGCCGCGCAGGCTCATCTGGCTGATTGGGGGCACGAATGCACGAGCCGCGCCACAATCGCGGCCCATGCCTTCCTTCACGCCGCGCCAGTTCGTCCTGCTCGTTCTCCTGACCCTCGCGTGGGGTCTCAACTGGCCCGTCATGAAACTCGGCGTGGCGGACTATCCGCCATTGGCCTTCCGCGCGATCTCGATCTGGCTCGGCTTGCCGGTGCTGGGCCTCGCGCTGGTGATCATGAAGGTGCCGTTTCGCGTGCCGCGAAGCGCCTGGCCCGAGCTGGTGTGGCTGGGCGCCACCAACATGTTCGTCTGGCATGCCTGCATCATCCTCGCGGTGAAGGCGCTGTCGGGCGGTCGCGCAGCGATCCTCGGCTACACGATGCCGGTGTTCTCCGCGGTCATCGGGGCTGTGCTGTTCTCGGCCGTGCTCACGCGGCGCTCATGGATCGGAGTGGGTGCTTGCGCGGTCGGCGTGGGGCTGCTGCTGTGGCACGAACTCACCGACCTCGCGGGCCGGCCCGGCTATGTGGCGCTGGCGCTGGTGGCCGCGGCCACCTGGGCGTTGGGCACCCAGCTGCTGCGCCACACGCGCATCGGGCTGCCGACGCTCACGCTGTCATTCTGGATGACCGCCATGACAGCCGTCGTGATGACGGTGCTCACGCTGCTGTTCGAACGCAGTCAGTGGCACTGGCCGGGCCCTGTGACCTGGGCCTCGATCCTCTACAACGCGGTGCTGATCTTCGGCTTCGCGCACGCCGCATGGTTCTACCTGGCGCGCGGCCTGCCGCCGGTAGCGTCGACCTTGAGCGTGATGTTCATTCCGGTACTCGGCGTGTTCAGCGGCGCGGTGTGGCTCGGCGAAGTCGTGCACTGGCAGGATTGGGTCGCGGTCGCGCTGATGATGGTGGCCATCGCTTCGGTGCTCTGGCCCTCCCGCAACCATCTCAAGGCCTGACGAAGAAGAATCAGGTCGTCGTCTGCACGTGCAGCCGGCTCGTCTTGCAGCGGTGCAGCGCGCGGTAGTGCTCGAGCGGCCGGCCGTTGGCGCCGTAGGCGATCGACTCAATGCGCAGCAGCGGCTCGGGTTGCGGCAGGTCGAGCAGCTTGCAGGTTTCGGCATCGGGCAGCACGGCGTCGATCCAGCGCTCGGCGCGCACCAGGCGCAGGCCGTATTGCCGGCGCAGCACGTCGTAGAGCGACCGGTCTTCCAGCCGCGCACGGTGCAGGCCCGGTGCCAGGTCGGCCGGCACCACCGTCTCGACCAGCAGTCGCAGCTCGCCGTCCACGCTGCGCAGCCGCTTCAAAGCCACCACCTGCGCGTCCTCGCCCAGGCCCAATGAGGCGGCTTCCTGTTCGGTGGGTGCGCGCAATTCCTGCGCGAGGATCTGCGTGCGCACCGAACGGCCCTTGCGTTCCATCTCGTCGGAGAAACCCAGCACGGTGGAAACGAAATCCTCGTCGCGTTCGCGCGCCGAGACGAAGGCGCCGCGCCCCTTGATCTTGTAGATGAGGTTGTTGCGCACCAGGTCCGCCAGGGCTTCCCGCACCACGATGCGCGAAATGCCGAACTGGTCGCCGAGCTCCGCCTCGGAAGGCAGCTTGGCGCCGATGGGCAGCTCGCCCTGCAGTATCTGCAAGCGGATGGCATCGCGGAACTGCGCCCACAGCGGCGATTCGGAATTGCGGTCGAGCATGGTCGACATGTCGTTGGAGCTGTTCACTTTTTTTCAAGCCTGGCCGAGCACGGAGCCGGCCATCAATGATGCATCGAAAGAGGGTTTTTCGCCGAGAGCCACCGGATGGAGGCGCACGTTGTGCCGCTCGCGCAGCGCGGTGGCGCAGGCACACAGTTCGTTGTGGGCCTGGGTGGCGTCCCAGCCCAGCGCCTCGGCCGCGACGCTTGCGATCTCCGCGAGCGCCGCATCGGTGACGAGGCCGCGAATCGCCAGCAGCGTGCGGCGGATGACCAGGTCGTCGAGATGCACCACGCCGGTTTCCAGGCACAGGTAGGAGAGCTCGGCGGCCGAATAGTCGGGCGCATGCTGCAGCGGCACGTCGCCCGAGGCCGCAAGGCGCTGCGCGAGCGGCAGCGCCTTCGAGCCGTAGCGCGCGAGCAGGTTCAGCGCGCGCGCGCGGGCCATGCCCGAGGGGGCCATCATCTTCTCGATGAAGCGCTCCGTGGCGGCCGCATCGGCGGGCAAATCGGCGCCGCCGCCGATGGGCAGCAGCTCGGTCGAGGCGGTGCGCGAGCGGCCCAGCAGCTGCAGCACTTCGGCGGTGGCTTCCTCCGCGAGCGAACGGAATGTCGTCCACTTGCCGCCGACCAGGCCGACGATGGGAATGTCCCGCGTCGCGTTCGGCGGGTCGACCACCACCGAATGGTCACGCGAGATCTGGCCCGGCTTGTCGGCATCGGAGCGTGCGAGCGGACGCACGCCGACATAGGTGTAGACCACGTCGCTGCGCCCGAATTCCATGTTCGGAAAGACCTCCCGCAGCACGTCGATCAGGTAGTCGACCTCCGCCGGCTCGGTGACGATCTGGTCCGGGTCCTCGACCGGAATGTCGGTGGAGCCCACGAGCACGCGGTCCAGAAACGGGTAGACGATGCACACCCGCCCGTCCACCGCCTCGAAGTAGGCCATGCGGCCGTCGAGCGCGTCGCGCAGGGTGGGATGGTCGAGCACGAGGTGCGACCCCTTGGTGCCCATCACGCGCGGACCGGCACCGCCGAGCACCGCCGCGCTGCGGTCGAGCCATGCGCCGGTGGCGTTCACCACGGTGTCCGCCGTGACGCGCACCAGCGCGCCGGTGATCTCGTCGCGCAGCGTCAGGATGTTGCCCGCGCAGCCCATCACGCGGCAGTAGTTCGCGGCCGCCGAGCGCGGCTGGTCGCGGCAGGCATCGCCGATCAGTTCGAGGATGAGCCATTCGGGGTGGCTGATCCACGCATCGAAAAACGTGGCGGTCCAGCGGATCGCCGCGCGGAAGAGGCCGCGGTCGTTCATCGGCACCCGGCTGATGCGGTGCCCCGGCATCACGCGCTGGCGGCGCCCCAGGATGTCATAGAGCCGCAGGCCCAGTGCCACGGCCAGCAGGCCGCGCGTGCGCTGCGGCGGGGTGCGGCCGAAGAACTTGAGCGCGCTGCTCATCAGGCCGCCGAACACGTTGGCGAGCGGCACCACCGTCTTGAGCGGGCGCACCAGGTGCGGTGCATTGCGCAGCAGCAGGTTGCGCTCGCGCGTGGCTTCGGCCACCAGCGAGAAGCTGCCGTTCTCCAGGTAGCGCAGCCCGCCGTGGATCATGCGCGAGGGCGCGCTGCTGGCGCCCGCGCCGAAGTCGCCCTTGTCGACGATGAGGCAATCGACACGCTGCAGCGAAAGATCGCGGAACACGCCGACGCCGTTGATGCCGGCGCCCACGATCACGGTCGAAAAATGGCGGCCCGCCAGCGAGGCCGGACGCACGAAAGGCAATTGCCAGGCGCTCATTTCGCACCGCCCGAGATGTGGGTGAACGCAGGTGACATGCTGTCGATCAGTTCGTTGAAATCGGCGTTGAAATCCGCATGGGCGCGTGCGTCCCTTGCATCGGGTTCGATGAGCTCGCACGGCGCGAGCAGCGCGCTGCCCTCGCCGACGTCGTCCAGGCCTTGCGACATGGCGGCGTAGAGCGCGGCGCCCCGCGCGCCGGTCTCGTCGTCGGCGCAGCGTTCGACCGGGCGGCCCAGAAAAGCAGCGAGCAGGCGAACGAGGCGCGCATCGCTCGCACCGCCGCCCAGCACCGTGGAAGCGGCGACCGACAGGCCGCCGGCCGCAAGTCGCGCCGTCTGCCGCGCATGCAGCGCCGCCACGGCATCGACCACGGCGCGCGCCATGTCGGCGCGGGTGTGGTGGCTCTTGAGCCCCACGAAGCCCGCCGTCACGCCCCCGCCGCCGTTGACGAACGGCAAGAAGCGCAGGCCGCCGGCGCCCAGCGGCACCGTCATGGCAAGGTCGACCACCGCGCGCGCGTCGGGCAGCGCGAGCACGCCGGCCAGCCATGCGATGTTGGCCATCGACGAGGGGCTGTTCTCCATGTAGAGCCGCTCGTTCGTGCGGCCGAAATTCACGATGGAGGCGACAGCGGGCTTGGGTGCGAGCACCGGCCCGATGACCGCGTTGACGCACCAGGTGCCGAACACCTGCACCGCGCGGCCGCGGCCTTCGGCGCAGATCGCGGTCATCGAGGCAAG
This sequence comes from Variovorax paradoxus, assembly GCF_030815855.1. Taxonomy (NCBI): domain Bacteria; kingdom Pseudomonadati; phylum Pseudomonadota; class Betaproteobacteria; order Burkholderiales; family Comamonadaceae; genus Variovorax; species Variovorax paradoxus. Next base: position 4,950,523 of record NZ_JAUSXG010000001.1, read on the forward strand.
CAGGTCGATAGCGCCCATGGCGACTGGAATGCCAGCGGGCAGGCCGCAGAGCGCGGCCTCCGAGACACGCAATGTCCCGATCACCGTGCCGCTCGGCAGGATCGGGCCGAAGTTGTGCGCGCCCAGGTCCTTGAGGCCCGACGCCTCGAAGGCAGTCTGCGACCAGCCGCCGGTGGCGAGCGACACCAGCCCGGCGGTGCTCGCATCGCTCGCGTCGGTGGCGATCTCGCCGGTCAGCAGAAAGCCGAGGTAGTCCTTGGCAAACAGCAGGCGGCGCAGTTCGCCGCGCTGCACGGCATCGGCGCCCAGCAGCTCGGCGGCGATCACCGTCGGCTGGCCGGGCCAGGGGCCGCAACCGACCTCGTCGAAGAGTCGCGTGCCGTGGCTTTTGGCGAGCGTCCGGGCGCGGATATCGGCGCGCTGGTCGGTGGAGGCGACGGCGCGGCCGCCGACGAGTTCGTTGTTCGCATCGAGCGCGTAGAGGCCGGCGCCGTGGCCGGTGCAGGCCAGGGCGCGGACCTCGGCCGCGCGCGGTCCGAGCTGGTGGGCCACGTCGCGCAGCACATGGGTGAGCGCGGCGCGAATCGCCGCGGCGCGCACTTCGCAACCGCCGCCGGCGAGCCGGTCGTGCGGCAAAGGCATGCGCGACAAGGCGACGGCACGGCCGCTGCCGGCTTCGAGGGCCAGTGCTTTCAGGCTGCTCGAGCCCATGTCCACGCCGATGAGTATGTTTGGCATCATGTCATAACAGCTTCGGCGGAATAAAAGCGCATCGCCAGTAGCGTTTCCCCTAGTACTCGGTGCAATCGAGCCGGGATTACATTCTAGCCTGTCATAACAGCTGATGTGACACCGAGGTCCCGAAGATCTGCTCGAAAAGCAGGTCGCAAGCTCTGCCAGTCAACGTGAGGAGACAAAGAATGAGGCGTAATTTCCTGAAGTCCGCGGCCGCCGCCGGTATCGGCCTGGCCGGTGCGAGCGCGTTCGCGCAACAGCAAGCCGCAGCTCCTGCGGCAGCCGGAGCAGGTGCGGGCCTGCGCGGCAATGCCAGCGACGTCTACGTGATGAACGTGATGGTCTCCGGCGTGGAGTACTGGTTTCCGGTCTACGAAATGATGAAGCAGCTCGGCCGCACGCTGGGCGTTCGCACCCGCTACACCGGCACGCCCGAGTACGACGTGAACAAGCAGCTCGCGTCGTTCGAGCAGGAACTGGCGCGCAAGCCCGCCGGCATCCTGCTGCACCCGATGAATCCCGATCCGTTCATCGAGCCGATCAACCGCGCGGCGGCGATGGGCATCCCGGTCGTCACCTTCGCGGCGGACTCGCCGAACTCCAAGCGCACCTCCTTCGTCACCTCGGACAACGACCGCGAAGGCACGCAGGCGGCCGACGCGATTGCCGCATCGCTCAACGGCAAGGGCGAATACGCGGTGCTCGAGAACCCGGGCCAGGACAACCACGACCGCCGCATCGCCGCCTTCGTGAACCGCATGAAGACCAAGCACACGGGCATGAAGCTGGTCGGCCGCGCCGCCAGCAACCAGGACCCGAACAAGGCCTACCAGGCGGTGCTGAGCCTCGCGCAGGCCAACCCGAACCTGGGCGCGCTGTTCATGCCCGAAGCCAACTCGGCGCTCGGCGCGGCGCAGGCCAAGGTCGAGACCAAGAAGAACATCAAGGTGATGTGCTGCGACGTGAACGCCAAGATCCTCGACATGATCAAGTCGGGCGACGTGTTCGGCGCCATCAACCCGAACCAGGGCATGCAGGGCTACATGGGCATGATGATGCTGTTCCTGGCCAAGAACCCCTCGCTCATCGACCCGATGAACGATGCCAAGCGCAACGGCACCAATCCGATGGCCGTGCCCTTCCTGGACAACGGCCTGGCCGTGGTCAGCAAGGCCAACGCCGACGACTTCTACTGGGACAAGTACCTCGCGCGCCGCGGCACCAAGGGAATCGGCGAGTGACCACGTTGCTCGAACTGCGCGGCATCAGCAAGCGCTTCGGCGCTTCGCGCGCGCTCTCGGGCGTGGACTTCTCGCTGCACGCGGGCGAGATCCACGCCCTGTGCGGCGAGAACGGCGCGGGGAAGTCGACGCTGATGAACATCATCGACGGCATCCACCGCCCCGACGAAGGCGAGATCCTGCTGAACGGCCGGAAGGTGATCATCGACGGCCCCGCGCATGCCATGCGCCTGGGCATCGGCCTGGTGCACCAGGAGATTGCGCTGTGCGCCGACGCGACCGTGGCCGAGAACATCTTCATGCCGGAGATCAATGCTGGCAACGCGGCGTGGATGAACTACGCCGGCTTCAACGACCGCGCCGCGAAGGTGCTGCGCCGGTTGGGGCAGGACATCGACCCCGGCATGCTCGTGCGTGACCTGAGCATCTCGAGCCAGCAGCTGGTGGAGATCGCCAAGGCGCTCACGCTCGACTGCAAGGTGCTGATCCTCGACGAGCCCACGGCCGCGCTGACCGACAACGAGTCGGCGGCGCTGTTCCGCGTGCTGCACGACCTGAAGGCGCGGGGCATCGGCATCATCTACATCAGCCACCGCATGGCCGAGATCTTCACGCACGGCGACCGTGTCACCGTGCTGCGCGACGGGCGCAACGTGCATTGCGGGCCGCTCGCAGGCCTCACGCCGGACGAACTGGTCCGCCGCATGGTGGGGCGCGATCTCGGCAACTACTATCCGCCGAAGCAAGCCCTCGCCCAGTCCTCCGGACCCGTGCTCGAAGTGGCGGACATCGCCGACGGCGAGCGCGTGCACGGCGTTTCCTTCGCACTCCAGCGCGGCGAGATCCTCGGCATTGCCGGACTCATGGGCGCCGGCCGCAGCGAATTGGCCGAAACCGTGTGCGGCCTGCGAAGTGCGAAACGCGGCACGGTGCGCCTGAACGGCAAGACGCTTTCGATCCGCAAGTACAGCGACGCATTGCGCGCAGGCATCGCCTACCTTAGCGAAGACCGCAAGGCGGCCGGCGTGTTCCTCGACCTGCCGATTGCACAGAACGTGTCGTCGATGGCGCTGCGCCGCGTGAGCTCCGCCTGGGGCCTCTTGAAGCGCTCGGCCGAGCACAAGCTCGCGAAGGAACTCGGCGCCAAGCTCAATCTGAAATCGGACGGCGTGGCCATCGAGGTGGCCAGCCTCTCGGGCGGCAACCAGCAGAAGGTGGCGATCGCCAAGCTGCTCGCCACCAACCCGTCGGTACTGCTGATGGACGAGCCCACGCGCGGCGTCGACGTGGGCGCGAAATCGGAGATTCACCACATCCTGCGCGAGCTCGCGACCCAGGGCGTGGGCGTGATCGTGATCTCGTCGGAGCTGCCCGAAATCATCGGCCTGTGCGACCGCGCACTGGTCATCCGCGATGGGCGGCTCGCGGGCGAACTGACATCCGAAGAAATGACGGAAGAGGCCCTGCTGCGGCTGGCTTCCGGACTCTGCGAACAGGAAACAGCATGAACTACCCGGCACAACTCGATGCGGGCCTTCCTCCACGGCATTCTGGACAGTCAGGAGGCGGCCCCGTGAAGCCCGCCAACAAACTCACGAGCATGCGCGAAGCAGGCTTGCTGCTGATCATCGCGGTGCTGTGCATCGCGATGAGCTTCGCATCGCCCTACTTCCTCACCTGGGACAACGTGCGCGCAATGCTGTTGTCCTTCTCCATCGAAGGCATCGTGGTGGTCGGCATGACCATCTTGCTGATCGTCGGCGGCATCGATCTTTCGGTGGGGTCGGTGGTCTGCTTCGCGATGGTGGTCACGGGCAAGCTCTTTCTCATGGGCGTGGACCCGTGGCTTGCAAGCCTGGTGGCCATCGGCGCGAGCGGGCTCGTCGGCGCGATGATCGGCGGCTGCGTCACGCGCATCGGGCTCAATCACTTCATCGCCTCGCTGGCCTTCATGGTGATCGTGCGCGGGCTGTGCCTTGCGCTCACGCAGGGCACGCCGCAGTCGCTGTTCTCGCTGCCGGCCGAGTTCAAGTTCATCGGACAGGGCACGCTGTTCGGCATTCCCGCCGTCATCCTGATCTTCGTAGCGATCGTCGTCGTAAGCGACTTCGTGCTGCGCCGCTCGACCTTGCTGCGGCGCGTGTTCTACACCGGCAGCAACGAGAAGGCCGCGCTCTACTCTGGCATTCGCGTGGGGCGCGTGAAGTTCTGGGTCACGGTGCTGTGCTCGGCATCGGCGGGCCTGGCCGGCGTGATCTACACGGCCCGCTTCGGCGCTGCCACACCCACCTTCGGCATGGGCATGGAGCTCAACGTGATTGCCGCGGCGGTGATCGGCGGCGCGAGCCTCAAGGGCGGCTCGGGCACGGTGCTGGGCGCGGTGCTGGGCCTGGCGCTGCTCTCGGTGGTGACCAGCTCGCTGATCCTGCTCGACGTGTCGCCTTACTGGCAGGACGTGATCAAGGGATTGATCCTGCTCGCGGCCGTGACCATCGACCACCTCCTGAACACGAGAAAGACGACGCGATGATGATGAAGAAGACGACGCTGGGCCCTTCGGGCATCGAATGCTCGGCCATCGGCCTGGGGACCTGGGCCATGGGCGGATGGATGTGGGGCGGCGGCGACAACGCGGCGGCCGTGGTCGCCATCCAGGCCTCGCTGGACGCGGGCGTGAACCTGATCGACACCGCGCCGGCCTACGGCCTCGGGCGCTCCGAAAGCATCGTGGGCACCGCGCTCAAGGGGCGCCGCCACGAGGCGGTGATCGCGACCAAGTGCGGCCTGGTGTGGCACACGCAACAGGGCACGCACTTCTTCGAGGAAGACGGGCATCCCGTGTACCGCTATCTCGGCCGCGAATCGATCATGCACGAATGCGAGGAGAGCCTGAAGCGCCTGCAGACCGACTACATCGATCTCTACATCACGCATTGGCAGGACAGCACCACGCCCGTGGCCGAGACCATGGACGCGCTGCTCGAACTCAAGAAGCAGGGAAAGATCCGCGCCATCGGCGTGAGCAACGTGAGCCCCGAGACGCTCTCCGAATATCTTCGCCATGGCCCGGTCGATGCCGCGCAGGAGCGCTACAGCCTGATCGACCGCGAGATCGAGCAGACGCTGGCGCCGCTGTGCAGCGAGCACCAGGTGGCGGTGCTCGGCTATTCATCCCTGGCGCTGGGCCTGCTCGCCGGCTCCATCGATCCCGGGCGCGAGTTCAAGGGCGACGACCAGCGTGCGAGCAATCCGCGCTTCAGCGCAGGCAACCGTGCCACGCTCAAGGCCTTCTTCGAAGAACTCGACCCGCTGCGCACGCGGCTGGAGTGCTCCTTCGGACAGATGATGATCGCGTGGACTGTCGCGCGCGGCACCGTTTCGGTGGCGCTGTGCGGCGCGCGCGTGCGCCAGCAGGCCATCGAGAACGCCGGCGCCGGTGCGGTCGAACTGGGCGACGAAGCCCTACGACTGATCGACGCCGCGGCGAAGCGCCACCTCTCCGCGCTCGCCTGACCCCCCCTCTTCATTTCCGACCCCAACAAGGAGTTCTTTCCCATGTCGAAAGACAAGACAGCACGGCTCAACCGCCTGCTCACCAACGGCCGCTGCCTGGACATCGCCCTGGACCACGGCGTGTGCAACGAGCCGTCATTCCTCGACGGCCTGGAGGACATGCCCCAGGTCATCGACAAGCTCGTGGCCGCCGCACCCGATGCGCTGCAACTCAACTACGGCCAGTCCGACCTGCTGCAGGACCGCCCCGGCCGCGACAAGCCGGCGCTAGTGATGCGCATCGACATGGGCAATCCCTACAACGCCACGCTGCACCGCGTGATGTGGGCCCAGCTGCAGAACGAGCACGACCCGGTGTTGCCGGCCGTACAGCGCGACGCGGCGTGCGTGGTGGTCAACCTCTTCATGCTGCCCAATGAGCCCGACCTGTTCCGCCAGTGCGTGCAGAACATCGCGCGCGTCCGTGCGGACTGCGACCGCTACGGCATGCCGCTGATGATCGAGCCGCTGGTGATGCAGTCACCCACCCCCGGCAGCCGCTACCAGGTCGACGGCGATGCCGAGAAGATCGTCACGCTGGTGCGCCTTGCGCGCGAGATGGGCGCCGACATCGTCAAGGCCGACCCGACCAGCGACCCTGCCGACTTCCACCGCGTGGTGCAGGCGGCGCGCTGCCCCGTGCTCGTGCGCGGCGGCGGGCGCGAAGACCTGCAGCAGGTGTTCGCGCGCTCGCGCGCGCTGCTGGACCAGGGCGCGGTCGGCATGGTGTACGGACGCAACGTCTACCAGCACGCCAATCCGTCGGCGGTGGTGAGTGCGCTGATGGCCATGATCCACCGCGGCGCGAGCGCCAAGGAGGCCTGGTCCCTCTACGAATCGGGCGGCGCGAAGTAAGACAAAGAACGAGCGCCGGCGCAACAACCAAGAAAAAGTCAGCACGGCAGGCGATGCACCCGTCGCCTGCCGGGGTGCGTCCTGCGCGCGCACTGGAGAGGGATCGAGCAACGGGTTGCCCTGCGAACTTCTAACACTCTGGAGGCGACGATGAAGATCCGGTATTTCTTGATGGCGTTATTGGCCCCGCTCGTCACATTGCTGACGCATGCGGCCATCACCGGGGTCAGCCCGATGACCACCCTGGGCAACATGGCGACCGCTGCGGCCGAAGCTGTTGCCGATCCGCTCCCGCTGCAGGGGCCGGGCCTCGGCAATCTCACCTACACCTCGGCCGAGCTCTTCAAGCCGGTATCGATGATCACGAGCCCCGCGCACCCGCTCGATCCGGCGCACAGCAGTGCCTACGAATCGCGCGAGGTGCCCGCCACCTACCCGGGCCGAAAGGACTACGGGATGAACGCGGGCATCATGGTCAACGGCTACTTCCTGACCTCCTTCGCGCCGGACAGCGGCCTCGGCCCGGGCGGCTTCCTGCTGTACGACGTGTCGAACCCGCGCCAGATCCAGCTCGTCAAGAAGATCTACGAGCCCGATGACGCTACAGGGGGTCGCACCAAGGAGTTCCGCGAAACGCACTCCTTCGGCACCGCCAAGATCGGCGGCAAGACCTACGTGGTGCTGCCCAGCATCAACGGCGTCGAGTTCTGGGACTTCACCGACGTCAACGACATCAAGCAGGTGAAGAAGCTGGCGCTGCCCGGCGTCAATGCCGGCGACTACGAGAACGTGGCCTGGCAGCTCTGGTGGCAAGCGCCCTACCTGTACGTGGCGTCGGCGGGCCGGGGCATCTTCATCGTCGATGCGCGCGATCCGGTCAACGCGGTGGTCGCGAACCGCGGCGCCGGCAAACCCAACCCGGTGCCGACGGGCGAACTCGGTGGTTTCCGCATCGGCCCGATCTTCACGATGGGCAACCACATGGTGCTGACCGCGATGGAAAGCAACGGCGGTTTCGCGAGCCTGGACATTTCCGATCCGCTCAACCCCAAAGTGCTCGATGCCATCGTGGGCACGACGCCGTTCTATTACGCGACCTGCTTCGACGGCAAGAGCCTGCATACCTCGGCCCGCAACAGCGGCGCCAAGATGTACAGCTACGACCTGAGCGACCGTTCGCGCTTCGTGCCCCAGGACAACCGGCTGGTCATCGACGAACAGCTGTACTGCGCCACGCAGGACAACTACGTGATCCAGGGCGCGCAAACGCGCATCCACAAGGTCGACGTGAGCAATCCGCTCAACCACGTGGAGGTGGGCCGCGGCAGCATCCTGCGCGAGGACGACCCGAACTTCTCGCATTCGGACAACGGCCAGGTCGCAATGTTCGGCAACCTCGTGTTCGTGGGCAACGACCACGGCTCGGGCAGCGGTTTCGTCGTGCATGCGGTGGACCCCGACACCACCAAGCCCGAAGTGAAGCAGGTCTCGCCCGCCAGCGGCGCCAAGCAGCAGGCGCTGACCTCGCGCATCGGCCTGGGCATGACCGACAGCATCCGGCCCGAGAGCGTGAATGCCAACACCTTCATCGTGCGCCCGGTGGGCGGCAACACGCTGGCCGGCACCTACAGCGTGCAGCTGGGCATCATCAACTTCCACCCCGAGCAACCGCTCTCGCCCGGCACCAGCTATGAAGTGTTCCTGCCGGCCAACGGCGTGAAGGACTATGCGGGCAACGCCATCGGTGCCGACTACAAGTCGACCTTCAACACCGGCAACGCGACCGACATCAACCTGATGCACTACTGGACGCTGGCGGGCAACCTCACCGACCCCATCGGCAACAACAACGGCACGCCGGTATCGGGCGACGCGTTCGAGAGCATCGGCCTCAACTTCGCGAACCGCACCGCCGGCGTGCCGCTGAAGAACGATGCGGTCGCCACCGTGCTCGGCGGCACCGCTTCGTTGAGCTTCTACATGAAGACCACGCAGGCGGGCGGTGCAAGCTCATGGACCGCGCCCGGCATCTTCGGGCGCGACCAGGCGAGCGGCGCGGACGACGTGTTCTGGGGCTGGCTCGACAACGGCGGGCGCATCAAGCTCTCGGTCGGCAACGACGCCGGCACCACCTCCACCGCGGTGGTGAACGACGGCAACTGGCACCACGTGGTGCTGACGCGCGATGCGGCATCGGGCGCGCAGGCGGTGTACGTCGACGGCGTGAAGACCACGTCCGCCGGGCTCACGGGCAACAAGGGCCTCGCAAACAAGTTCACCCTGCTGGGGCAGATCCAGGGCAACGCCGCGCTCTTCAAGGGAACGTTGGCCGAGGTGCGCGTCTATGGCCGCGTGCTGAGCGACAGCGAGGTGAGCACGCTGCGCGGTCAGACCATCATCGGCGACCCGGGCATCGGCGGCGGACCGAAGATCGTCAACGGCCAACTGGTGTTCAACCCGGCCACGCTCGGCAGCAGCGGCGCGCAGTTCCGCTGGAACTTCGGCGACGGCACGCAGACGGCCTACTCGACCCAGCCGAACTACGCCTACACCTACACGCGCCCAGGCCACTTCACGGTAACGCTGACGGTGAGGGACGCGAGCGGGCGCGAGACCTTCTACACCTACAACCTCACCGTGATCGCACCGGTCACGGCACAGGCCCCGACGCACACCACCAACATCGCGGGCGATGCCGGCTCGGTGTACTCGGTCAATCCCGACAGCGGCACGGTCGCCGCCATCGACGCGCAGACCCTGGCCAAGCGCTGGGAGACGCGCGTGGGCGACGAACCCAAGACGCTGGCGGTGGGCCCCGACGGCCGCATCTGGGTCACGGTGCAGGGCGAGGACAAGCTGGTGGCGCTCAACGCCGCCGACGGCACGCTTTCGGCCACCGTGCCGCTGGCCTACGGCAGCGGCCCTTATGGCGTCGCCTTCACGCCGGACCGCTCGAAGGGCCTGCTGACGCTCGAAAGCAAGTCGGTGCTGATGAGCTTCGACCCGAGCAGCGGGGCCACCACCGGCGCGGTCGCGCTCGACGGCAACCTGCGCGGCATCGCGATCAACGCCGACTCGCAGGTGGCCTACGTCACCCGCTTCAAGTCGAAGATGACGGGCGGCCAGCTGCACAAGGTGAACCTGCAGAGCATGAGCGCCATGACCACGATCGCGCTGCCGGTGGACACCACCACGGTGGATACCGAGAGCCGTGCGCGCGGCGTGGCCAACTACCTGAGCCAGGTGGTGATCTCGCCGGACGGCACGCGGGCGGTGCTGCCTTCGAAGAAAGACAACATCGTGCGCGGCAAGTTCAGGGACGGCAACAACCTGCTGCACGACCAGACGGTGCGGTCCATCCTGTCGCAAGTCAACCTGCAGACGGCCACCGAGGTGTTTGCCGAGCAGATCGACTTCGACGACCGCGCACCCGCGCGCGCCGCGCTGTTCACGCCCTCGGGCGACTACCTCTTCGTGGCGCAGATGGAGGGCAACCGCGTGGCCATCGTCGATCCGTACAGCCGCTCGGTGCGCGGCGAGATCAACGCGAGCAGCGCGCCGCACGGCCTATACCTGGACGCGGCGCGCAAACGCCTGTTCGTCAACAACTTCCTGGCACGCTCGGTGTCGGTGCATGACGTGGCGTCGGTGCTCGCCTCCGAATCCGCGGCCCCGACCTTCCTGCAGAACGTGTCGACAGTGGCCCAGGAGCCGATGGCCGGCGCGGCGCTGCGGGGCAAGCAGGTGTTCTACAACGCCTCCGACCGGCGCATTAGCAAGGACAACTACATCTCATGTGCCAGCTGCCACGCGGACGGCGGCGACGACGGCATGGTGTGGGACTTCACGCAGCGCGGCGAAGGGCTGCGGCGCACCATCGGACTGCAAGGCCGCAGGGGGCTGGGCCACGGCAAGCTGCACTGGACGGCCAACTTCGACGAGGTGCAGGACTTCGAGAACGACATCCGCAACGAGTTCGGCGGCACCGGCTTCCTGACGAACGCGGACTTCGCCGCCACGGCCGATCCGCTGGGCGCGCCCAAGGCCGGCAAGAGCGCGCAACTCGACGATCTCGCCGCCTACCTGGGCTCGCTGAACAAGTACATGCGCAGCCCGGCGCGCAATGCGGACGGCAGCCTGAGCGTCGATGCGGCGCGCGGCCAGGCGCTGTTCGCGTCGGCGCAGTGCGTGACCTGCCACTCGGGCGGCACCTTCCGCGACGGCATCCGGCACGACGTGGGCACGGTCCAGGCCTCGTCGGGCAAGGGCATGAACCAGCCGCTGGCAGGCGTGGGCTTCGACACGCCGACGCTGTCGGGCACGTGGAACACCGCGGCCTTCTTCCACAACGGGCAGGCGGCCACGCTGCAGGCAGTGCTCGACAGCGGCCACGGCAATGCCAACAGCCTGCCGGCCGCCGACGTGGTGGCGATCCGCGAGTACGTCCGGTCGCAGGACACGGCGCCTGCCCTAGTCACACGCCTGCGTTCGGACCTCAACCCCACGATGTGCGTGAACATCAAGGGCGCGCTCACCACCAGTGGCGCGACGGCGGTGCAATGGCCCTGCGGCAACGCCGGCAACGAGAAGTTCACGGTGAACAGCATCACCGGCGGCTACGTGCAGTTCGTGGCCGAGCACAGCGGGCTGTGCCTGGCGCAGAACGGCACCGCGACCACCAATGCGCCGGTGGTGCAGGTGGCCTGCTCGGCCGGAAACACGGCGCAGTGGAGCCTGGTGGGCGGAAGCATCAGGAACCGTGCTTCGGGGTCGTGCCTGGACGTGCCGAACGGCTCGACGGCGCAGGACACCGCATTGATCACGTGGACCTGCAACGGGGGCAATAACCAGAACTGGACGCAGCTCCCGTAAGCGGCGCAGCGCTCCGTGAAAGGCCGGCCGTTTCGACGGCCGGCTTTTTTTCGGCACTGTGGGCAAAAGACGGCCGGCCCAGCCCGTCAGAAGCGACGGTTGTAGGAGAAGGTCACCCCCGCCTTGCCGAGAACGGCAGCCTGTATCGCATCCCGAGGGGTCAGGCGCCAACCGACGGCCGGAATAATGGCGGGGGAGAAGCCCCCAACGTTCAGTGGCACCTTGTTCTTGAAGCGCCCGCGGTAGCCGTAGATGATGCCGCCGCACAACTTGAAGTACAGCGAGTCGGTACCCAGCAGCTCATCCCACTCATGGCCGTAGTACGCGTAGGCCGATAGCTGACCGAAGGAATTGCTGAAGAGTGCGCCTCCTATGGCCGAACCATCGGATGCAATCCGCTCCAGCCCGAGCAGAACCACATGGCGGTGTTCTGCATCCATGTGCCAATGGTGCGTGAAGGGCGCAACCACAAGCTCCCACGAGGCGTCGGCAACCGGCTTGGCAGAGCTTGCAGCACAAGCACCCACGTTCGCGCATGTGCACGCAGCCAACATGGCGAGCGCTCCCCAGGCATTGCATTTCTTCATTGTTGATCCCTGTTTTTTTATCGCATCCCGGTGCATGGCGGATCGCCTTGCCACCGGATGCGGGGATGAGCCTATCCGGCCTCGAAGGTCGCCGCCGCTTGTTCACCCGCCAAATCACATGCAGCGACGCAATTCTTCACGGTGGGCGGATCTGATGAACATGATCTCCCAGGTCATGGACCGCATACACCTGCTATGGGAAAGTGGCCCCATCGATCAACAACCCGCCCAGGAGAAAACACCATGACCGGCTTCAACATCCTTCCGCTCGCAGTGGCCCTGCTGATCGGCATCGCGGCGCTCGGCTCTTGCCTGGGCATTGCGCTCGTCGGCCAGAAGTTCCTCGAAAGCAGCGCACGCCAGCCCGAGATGATCGACGCGCTGCAGATCAAGTTCTTCCTGGTGGCCGGCGTGACCGACGGCGCATTCATCATCGCCACCGGCATCGGCTTGTGGTTTGCCACTGCCAGCCCCTTCGGCTGAGGCGGTCTGCGCACCAGGAAGCGGCACGATTCACTGGCACCATTCGTGCTAGCACCGTTGACACCGAATTGTTTATGGTTAAAGTATTTAGCTATCAACGGTTCGACGACTCCGGTGCTGCATGGCGCGGCACCAGGGGCGTCGTTTCACCCTTCCTTTGCCCGGAGAACCCATGAGCCACCCGTCCCCGAAGTTGCCCGCGCTGCCGCGCACCCTGCTTTCGCTGCTGCTCTGCGGCGCAGCCCTTGGCGGTGCGGTATCCGCCATGGCCGCGCCCGTCAAGGTGGGCTTGGCGCTCGACATCTCGGGCCCCTTCGCGGCACTGGGCGCCGAGGCGCGCGACGGCTTTGCGCTCGGCATCAAGCAGCTGGGCGGCAAGCTCGGCGGACAGGACGTGGAGTTCGTGCAGGCCGACATGGCCGGCAGCCCCGACCAGGCCAAGCAGCTGGTCGACCGCATGATCCAGCGCGACAAGATCGATATTTTCAGCGGCCCCATCGGCTCGAACGTAGCGCTCGCCGTAGGCCCGACGCTCTTCAACGCCAAGGTGCCGTACCTCTCGGCCAATGCCGGCCCGAGCCAGTTCGCGGGCGCCCAGTGCAATGCCTATTTCTTCGGCACCGCCTACCAGAACGACCAGTTCCACGAGGCTGCCGGCAAGTTCGCGCAAGACCGCGGCTTCAAGAAGACCGTGCTCATTGCGCCCAACTATCCCGCGGGCAAGGATGCGCTGGGCGGCTTCAAGCGCCAGTTCAAGGGCCAGGTGGCCGACGAGCTCTACACCAAGCTCGGCCAGATCGACTACGCGGCCGAGCTCGCGCAGCTGCGCGCGGCCAAGCCGGATTCGATCTACTTCTTCCTGCCCGGCGCGATGGGCATCAACTTCATCAAGCAGTTCGTGGGCGCGGGCCTGTCGAAGGACATCACGCTCGTGACCAGCGGCTTCTCGGCCGACGAGGACGTGATCGGTGCCGTGGGCGAGCCGATGCTCGGCCTGTTCAACACCGCGCACTGGGCGCACGACCTGGACAACGCCGCCAACAAAGCCTTCGTGGCTGCGTTCCGCAAGGAATACAACGGCCGCTACCCGTCGGTGTACGCGGCGCAGGCGTATGACGCGATTCTTGCGATGGACGCGGCCGTGAAGCAGTCCGGCGGAAACGCGCAGAACCGCGATGCCGTGGTGGCTGCGCTCAAGAAGGCCAACTACGCCTCGACGCGCGGCAGCTTCAAGTATGCGAACAACCACTATCCGATCGAGAACTTCTATCTGCGCGTGATCGGCAAGGATGCACAGGGCAAGGTCACGAACAAGCTGATCAACACGGTCCTGACCAACTACGGCGACTCGTACGCCGACAAGTGCCCCTTGAAATAGGCTCGCCCCCAGGCTGCGCGCACTTCGTGTCGCTCCTCCCTCCCCCTACCGGGGGCAACACCAGAGGCCCGGCAAAGCCGGTTCCTCGGTGTTCCTCGAATGAAATACCGGCAACCGTCTTGATCTCATGAGTGGAATTCTTGTTCTCGAGCAGCTGCTCAACGGCCTCGGCTATGGGCTGATGCTGTTCCTGCTGGCGGCGGGGCTCACGCTGGTGTTCGGCATCATGGACGTGCTGAACCTGGCGCACGGCTCGCTCTTCATGTCGGGCGCCTACGTGGCGGCCGAGGCGCACACGCGCACCGGTTCGTTCACCGCGGCCATCGTCATCGCAGTCGCCGTGACGGTGGTGGTGGCGCTGCTGCTCGAAGTGCTGCTGATGCGGCGTCTCTACACACGCGACCACCTCGCGCAGGTGCTCGCGACGTTCGGCGTGATCCTGGTGGCCGACGACATCGTCAAGATGGCGTGGGGGCCATCGCCGGTGATGGCTGCGACCCCGGCCGCGCTGTCGGGCCCGATCGAACTGGTGGAGGGCCTGCCCTATCCGGCGTACCGGCTCGTGATTCTCGCCGGCGGGCTGCTGGTGGCGCTCGCGCTGTACCTGCTGGTCAACCACACGCGCATCGGCATGCGGGTGCGCGCGGGCGCTTCCGACCGGCCGATGGCCGAGCTGATGGGCGTGCGCGTGGGCCGCATCTTCAACGGCGTGTTCCTGCTCGGCGCGGCGCTGGCCGCGCTCGCCGGCGCGCTGATGGGGCCGATCGTCGCGGTGCAGGTGGGCATGGGCGAAGCCATCCTGATTCCGGCGCTGGTGGTGCTGGTGATCGGCGGCATCGGCTCGGTGCGCGGCGCCTTCGTGGCGGCGCTGCTGGTGGGCGTGGTCGACACCATCGGCCGCGCCTTCGTGCCGATGTTGCTGCGCGCCACGCTGCCGCCCGCGACGGCCGCCGACCTGGGTCCACTGTTCGCCGAGGTTGCGATGTACGCGCTGATGGTCGTCGTCCTCATCTTCCGGCCCTCCGGCCTTTTTTCGGCGCGCGCATGAAGTCTTTCTCCTCACGCTATATCGGGCTCGGGCTGCTATTCGTTCTGCTTGCGGCGTTTCCGCTGGTGGCGCCGCTCTTTGGGCTCGACTTCTACGTCGGCTTCGTGCGGCGCGTGCTCGTGGTGGCGCTGGCGGCGGCGAGCCTCAATTTCATCCTCGGCTTCGGCGGCATGGTGGCGCTCGGGCATGCGGGCTTCATCGGCATGGGCGCGTACACCGTGGTGGCGCTCAGCGACGCGGGCGTGATGTCGGCATGGGTGATGTGGCCGCTGGCCATGCTCATCGCCGGCATCGTCGCCGCGCTGATCGGCACGGTGGCGCTGCGCACGCGCGGCGTGTACTTCATCATGACCACGCTGGCCTTTGCGCAGATGCTGTACTTCGTGGTGGTGTCGCTGCGGCGCTATGGCGGCGACGACGGCTACACGCTGATGAGCCGGCCGACGCTGCTGCCCGGGCTCGACCTGGGCAACGAGTCGAACTTCTATTGGGTGGTGCTGGTCATCGTGACGCTGGCGCTCTGGTGGCTGCAGCGCGCAACGCAGGCGCGCTTCGGCCATGCGCTGATGGGCATTCGCGACAACGAGACGCGCATGCGGGCGCTGGGCTACCCGGTGTTCCGGCTGCAACTCGCGGCGTTCACGATTGCCGGCGCCATCGCGGGGCTGGCCGGCGCGCTGCTCGCGGGCGGCAACGGGTTCGTGAGCCCGGCGACGATGCACTGGACGCAGTCGGCCACGCTGCTCGTGATGGTGGTGATCGGCGGACTGGGGCGCAGTTGGGGCGGGCCTGTCGGCGCCGTCGTGTGGCTGGTGCTCGAAGAGGTGTTGAAGCAGCAGACGGAGCATTGGCATATGCCGCTCGGGTTGTTGCTGATTGCTGTTGCACTGTGGGCGCCCAAAGGGCTTGCTGCACTCTACAAGCGCCGCTTGCCCCTCACCCCGGCCCTCTCCCCTGAGGGGCGAGGGAGTAAAGCATGAGCCTTTTCAGAATTGAAGGGTTGGTCAAGCGCTTCGGCGGCTTGCTCGCAACCGATCATGTGAACCTGACCGTGGAGCGCGGCGAAGTGCATGCGCTCATCGGGCCGAACGGCGCGGGCAAGACCACGCTGGTCAATCTGATCACCGGGCTGCTCAAGGCCGACGCCGGACGCATTCTGCTCGACGAGAAGGACATCACCGGCTTCACGGACCACCAGCGCGTGGCGGCCGGCATGTCGCGCTGCTTCCAGGTGACGCGCGTGTTCGCCAAGGAAACGGTGCACGACAACCTCATGCTCGCGGCGCAGGCCCATGCGGGCAGCAGCCTGCGCTTCATGGCACCGCGCGCGAACGAGCGCGCCCTGGTGGAACGTGCCGTGGCGCTGGCCGAACGTGTCGGCCTGGGCAGCGAACGCCACCGCATCGCCGGGACCTTGCCGCACGGTGCGCAGCGTGCGCTCGACGTGGCGTTGGCGCTCGCGGCCGAGCCCAAGCTGCTGCTGCTCGACGAACCCATGGCCGGCATGGGGCCCGACGAATCGGCGCGCATGGTGGCGCTGATCGAATCGCTGCGCGAGTCGATGGCCATCCTCTTGATCGAGCACGACATGGACGCTGTGTTCCGCCTGGCCGACCGGCTCACGGTGCTGGTGCAAGGGCGCGTGCTGATGAGCGGCACGGCTGACGAAGTGCGCGGGCACCCGGACGTGCAGGCGGTGTATCTCGGTACGGAAGCAGAGGGACACGCATGAACGCGGCCACCACATTGCTCGACGCGAAATCCGTCGAGGCCGGCTATGGCGCGAGCCAGGTGCTGTTCGGCATCGACCTGAAGATCGGCGCGGGCGAAGTGCTTGCGCTGCTCGGCCGCAACGGCATGGGCAAGAGCACGCTGCTCAAGGTGCTGACCGGCACGCTCGCGCCGATGCGCGGCAGCGTGCACTTCGGCGGCGATGCCATCGGCGGCCACAAGCCCGACGCGATTGCACGGCGCGGCGTGGCCATCGTGCCCGAGGGGCGGCACGTGTTCCCGAACCTCAGCGTCGACGAGCACCTGCGCGCCTTCGCACGGCCCCGGCCGGGCAGTGCGCCGCGCTGGACCGTCGAAGCGCTGTACGCCCTGTTTCCGCGCCTCGCGGAGCGCAAGGCCAACGCGGGCAACCAGCTCTCGGGCGGCGAGCAGCAGATGCTGGCGATTGCGCGCGCGCTCTCCACGCATCCGCGCCTGCTGATCCTCGACGAGGCCACCGAGGGCCTGGCACCGGTGATCCGCGAGGAGATCTGGCACTGCATCGCCACGCTCAAGGCCGAAGGCGAAGCGATCCTGGTGGTCGACAAGTACGTGCAGCGCCTGCTGCCGCTGGCCGACCGCCATGTGATCCTGGAACGCGGCCGCGTGGTGTGGCAGGGCGACTCGGCCGCGCTCGATGCCGATCGTTCGCTCTGGACGCGCTACCTGGGCGTGTAGGTCTCCGCTCGCTCGCTACAGCGGACGGCACGCGAGGAAGTTGGCCCAGGTCACGTTGTCGCGGCCGATCCACTGGCTGCTCCATTGCATGCGCAGGCCCGCCGCTGCAAGCTCTTCGGCGAACCGGTCCTTCGGCCAGTAGACGGTCTGGTAGTCGCCATTCGTCTCGCCTTCGCCGATGCGCATGGCCACCAGAAAGGCCCCGCCGGGCTCGAGTGCATCGAACACCTTGCGCAGCACCGGCGCCATCTGCTCGCGATCGATATGGATCAGAACGCACATCGCGAGAATCGCGCTGTAGGGCCCGCCCAATGGGTCCGTGACGACGTTGAGCAGTTCGCCCTTCTTGCCGCGCTCGGCCTGCAGGTCGAGAAATGCCTGGACCGCATCGGTGCGCCTGACGAGCCCGCCCAGGGCCTCGACGAAGTCGGCGTCCTGCCCCGTT
The DNA here is from genome assembly GCF_030815855.1 of Variovorax paradoxus. Classification (NCBI taxonomy): domain Bacteria; kingdom Pseudomonadati; phylum Pseudomonadota; class Betaproteobacteria; order Burkholderiales; family Comamonadaceae; genus Variovorax; species Variovorax paradoxus. The sequence continues at coordinate 4,968,167 of NZ_JAUSXG010000001.1, forward strand.
CCGGAACCGATCTCGAGCACGGCGCCGCCGGCGGGCACGAGCTGCATCATCCGGCGCAGCGCATCCTCGATTTCGGGCGGCCGGTGGCCCGCAACGATCGCGTTGTATTCGCGCGCGGACGCTTCGTAGGACTGGAGGGTGCGGTGCATGTTCTTCAGCGCCGAGTCGGGAATTTTCATGGGAGTCCTTCCGCTCCATCGGACATCCGATGGAACCGGAAAGGCTAGTCCCGAGGCACCGCGCGGTTCATGGGGAAAATTACCTAGGACCGAGCACCACACCATGGCGCTCGCTGCTCATTCGGGCGCCGCATCGAGCTGAAGGATCAGATCGCGGCTCGCCTGGTTGAGCCCGGTGACCTCCACCACGCTGCCGTGCTTGCGCAGCCGCTCGACCACCTTGTTGAGCGCGGCCACCGCCGTCACGTCCCAGAAGTGCGCCTGCGACACATCGATGTGGACCGGTGCACCATCGATCTCGCGCACGTCGAAGGCATCGACCAGCATGTCGGCCGAGGCGAAGAACACCTGGCCGCTCACGCGGTAGACGCGCATGCCGCGTTCGCCAGCGGTTTCCGCATGCACACGCAGCAGCCGCGCGACCTTGAAAGTGAAGAACACGCCGCTCAGCATCACGCCCGTGGCCACGCCCGCGGCCAGGTTGTCGGTGGCGACCGTGACAGCCACCGTCGCCAGCATCACCGCGCTGGACATGCGCGGGTGGCGCACCAGCGTGCGCAGCGATCCCCAGTCGAAGGTCGAGGCCGACACCATCACCATGATGGCGACGAGCGCCGCCACCGGCACCTGCGACACCCAGGGCTTGAGCAGCACCATGAGAATCAGCAGGAAGACGCCCGCGAACAGCGTGGACAACCGGCCGCGCCCGCCGTAGCGCACGTTGCTCACGGTCTGGCCGATCATTCCGCAGCCTGCAATGCCGCCGAAGAAACTCGCCGCGACGTTGGCCACGCCAAGGCCGCTGCATTCGCGGTTCTTCGAGCTCGGCGTGTCGGTGAGGTCGTCCACCACGCTCGCGGTCATCATCGATTCGAGCAGGCCGACCATCGCAATGGCAAAGGCCGGCAGCGCAATGATGCGCAGCGTTTCGAGCGACATGGGCACCGAGAGCCAGGCAAAGGCCGGCAGCGCATCGGGCAACTGGCCAAGGTCGGCCACGGTCTTGAGCGGCAGGTCCAGCCAATGGCCCGCGAGCGTGACCACCACGATGCACACCAGCGGCGACGGCACGGCCGTGGTGATGGGCGGCAGCAGGTAGATGATGGCAAGCCCCAGCCCCACCATGGCCCAGGTGGCCGTGTTGGCGCCGATGAAGTGCGGCATCTGCGCCGCGAAGATCAGGATGGCCAACGCGTTGACGAAGCCCGTGCGCACCGACGTGGAAACGAAGCGCATCAGCACGCCGAGCCGCAGCAGGCCGAAAAGGATCTGCATGGCCCCGGCCAGCACACCGGCTGCCAGCAAATAAGGCAAGCCGTGTGCGTGCACCAGCGGTGCGGCCACAAGCGCCACCGATCCCGCCGCGGCCGAGACCATGGCCGACCGGCCTCCGGTGAAGGCAATGACGATGCTGATGACGAACGAAGCGAAAAGTCCGACAGCCGGATCGACCCCGGCAACGAACGAAAAAGCGATGACTTCGGGAATGAGGGCGAAGGTGGCGACGGCGCCGGCCATCAGCTCGCGCGGAATGCTCGGGAACCATTCGGCTCGCAAGCGGCTGTGTAGAGAAGACATGAATGGAGGACGGCCCGCACGCGGCGACAAGGGCCGCGCCACGCCTCACGGGCAGATGGTCTCGATTGTAGGGAGGGAGGGAGGGCGTAGTTGCCGCCTATGCGCAGGGACTAGGGCGCGTGCAAAGGCCACCGGGTACTCCCCTCCGCGAATGTCCCCCGGCTTCGCCTCCTCCTTGATTTCGCTGCGGAGAGCACCCGATGCCCTGTGCACATGGGCACGCTCGCGGTGTACCGCTGATCAACAACTGCTCTGCCCAACGCTCCCGCCGATGGGGTGCCTTGCGCAGCGAAATCAAGGAGGAGGCCGCAGGCCGGGGGACATTCGCGGAGCAAGGTACCCCGTCGGCGGGTGCGCCGCCCTGAACAGCAGCGCCCCGAACAGCATCACCATCAAACACTTTCTCAGCGCTTGACCCGCAGCATCCCTTCTTGCGCCGTAGAGGCCACAAGCCGCCCATCGCGCGAATACAGGCTGCCGCGGCATAGGCCGCGCGCACCGCTGGCGCTCGGTGAGTCCAGCACGTACAGCAGCCAGTCGTCCATGCGGAAATCGCGGTGGAACCACATGGCGTGGTCGAGGCTTGCGGGGCGCACCTGGCCGCTCATGAAGCTCAGGCCGTGCGGCAGCATCGCAGCACGCAGCAGGCCGTGGTCGGAGGCATAGGCCAGTAGCGCACGGTGCACGACCGGATCGTCGGGCAGCGGCGCAATGGCGCGCATCCAGATCGCGCTTTCGGACGGGCGCACTTCCGGCGTCAGCAGGTCGTCGGCCTCGACGCGGCGGTATTCGATGCCGTGCGGCTCCAGGCCCTTGATGCGCCAGCGCTCGGGCAGGCGGTCGCCGAGTGCGATGCGCTGGTCGAGTTCGCTCACCAGGCCCTCGGGGCCTTCCACGGCGGGCATCTCGAACTGGTGTTCGACGCCGTCGTCCACCGTCTGGAAGGACGCCGACATCTCGAAAATGATGCGCTCCTGCTGGCGCGCCACCACATGCCGCGTGGTGAAGCTGCGGCCGTCGCGCACGCGGTCCACGCTGTATTCGATGGGCGCATGCTCGCCCGGCAGCAGGAAGTAGGCGTGCATCGAATGCACCGGCCGGTCGGCGCCGACCGTGAGGCTGGCGGCCGCGAGCGACTGGCCGAGCACCTGGCCGCCGAACACAGCGGGCGTGCCGATGTCTTCGCTCTGGGCCAGGAACTTGTCGCCCCCGAGCGGCTCGAGCTGCATGAGCGCGACGAGTTCGTCGACAAGGCGGGCGGCGGTGGCGGGGTCGGTGGTCATCGGAAAAAAAGGCTGGGCTGTCGGGCGTCAGCAAAAAGAATCAACCTGCAACCATAGCAAAGCCTGGGCCCGCGGGCTGTCGCGGGCCGGTCAGCGCGAGCCCCGCCCCGCAGGCTCAGCGGTCGAGATCGACGCCGTCGGCCGCCAGCTTCTTTTGCAATGCCCGCACATCGACGTCCGCAAACCGGGAGCGGCTGCCCAGCGATGCCGCCGCCGTTCCCGCGGCCTGCCCCATCACGAAGCACCCGCCGCTCGCGCGCGCGGCCGACTGGCCTTCGTGCGTCATGGCGGCGCAACGGCCGGCCACCAGCAGGTTGTCGACCGTGCGCGGCACCAGCATGCGCCAGGGCAGCTGGTTGTAGGTGCGGTTGTCGTCGCGCGGAAAGGCCCATTCGATGCGGCCGTCGGCGTGCATTTCCATCGGCCAGGCGTTGATGCCGATGCTGTCGTCGAACCGGGCCGAAGAAAGGATGTCTTCGCCCGCAAGCGCATACAGGCCTTCGATGCGGCGCGTTTCGCGGATGCCGACCTGCGGGGCGATCTCGACGATGGCCGACTTCGCAAAGCCCGGCACCTCGGCCTTCATGAACTTGAAGTACTCGGCAATCTGGCGCCGGCCTTCGAGCTCGCCCTCGGTGAGTTCGCGCGCATCCACGCCGTTCATCGCGCGGCCCGCGGCATTGCGGATCTGCGTGACGTTGGCGCGCCATTCGCGCGGATCGATGTTGGGGCGAAGGATCGCGCCCTCGCGCGGAAACTTGTACTTGCCTGGCTTCTGCTGCTGCACCGTGGCCATCAGGTCGTTGATGGCCTTGAACTCGCCGACGGCGGCGAGGGCCGGCTCGGCATCGACCTGGCCGACGCGGAACATCGTGGTGGGGAACAGGCCGCTGCCATGGCCGTCGCCCACTTCGAAGGGCACGCCTGCAAAGGCGGCCACGTCGGCGTCGCCGCTGGCGTCGATGAACGCGTTGGCGCGAATCGCCTGCCGGCCGGACTTGGTCTCGACCACCAGCGCCGCGATGCGGTCGCTGTCGCGCACCACCGCTGCCGCCCACGCATGGAACAGCAGGTTCACGCCGGCGTCGAGCAGCAACTGGTCGGCCGCGATCTTGTAGGCCGAGGTGTCGTAGGAGCGCACGCGGATGCGGCCCTGCATGCCGTCCTGCGGCGTGTTGAGGCCGCCCAGCGCGTCGATGCGCGCGAGCAGGTCGTCGACCACGCCGCGCACCAGCAGCGTCATCTCGCCGTTGCACTTGCCGTACAGGCCCGCGAAGTTGGTCACGCCGCCCGCGGTGCCCATGCCGCCGAGAAAGCCGTAGCGTTCCACCAGCAGCGTGTTGGCACCGTGGCGCGCGGCGCTCACGGCGGCGGCGATGCCGGCGGGGCCGCCGCCGACCACCACCACGTCGTATTCGCCGAAGACCGGCAGTTCGCGCGCCGGTTCGGTGAGGGTTTTCTTCTGCTTGGCTGCCGTCATCACTGGATCTTGATGCCGCGGGCCGAAATGATCTTACTCATGATCGCTGCTTCTTCCTTCACGCGCAGGCGCATGCCGTCCGGCGAGGTGCCGACGGCCTGCCAGCCCTGCTCGAAGAGCTTCTGGCGCACTTCGGGCTGCTTCATGATGATTTCGACTTCGCGGCTGAGGCGGGCCTGCGCGGTCTTCGAGAGATTGGCGGGGCCGAGCAGCGCCACCCACACTTCGAGCGAAAAGTCGCGCACGCCGGCGTCGGCCAGCGGCTGCAGCTCAGGCACCAGCGTGCTGCGGCCGCCCGTGAGGCCGATGGCCTTGAGCTTGCCGGCGCGCACCTGCGGCATGGCCACGCCCGGGGGAATGAGGGCCATCTGCACCTGGTCGCCGAGCATGGCGGTCACGACCTGCGGATTGCCCTGGTAAGGCACATGCTCGGCATTGAAGCCGGGCACGCGGCTCTTGAGCAGTTCCATGCCCAGGTGGCCAACCGAGCCGACACCCACCGAGCCGTAGTTCCACTTGTCGCCGCCCTTGCGGGCCGCATCGAAGAAGGCGGTGCCCGAAGGCAGGCTGTTCTGCGCCACCAGCACGAGCGGGGCGGTGGCAATCAGCGACAGGTAGGTGAAGTCTTTTGCCGGGTCGTAGGGCAGCCGCGGGTACAGCATCTTCGACGAGGTGAGATTGCCGTTGATGACGATGCCGAGTGTGTGGTCGTCATTGGCCTTGGCCACGATGTCGGCCGCGATGTTGCCCGAGGCGCCGGGCTTGTTGTCCACCACCACGGGCTGGCCGAGTGCCTTGGCCAGCGGTTCGGCGATGGTGCGGGCGGCAATGTCGGGCGTGGAGCCGCCCGGAAAACCCACGAGCAGGCGAATCGGCTTGGTCGGCCAGGCATTGCTGTTCTGTGCGCTGGCCGCCAGCGGCAGCGCGGCGGCGGCAGCCAGGCCGCAGGCGATCAGGAGGGCTCTCTTGGTTGCTTGCATGGAAAGTGAAAACCGGAAATGTGAAAAAACGTAATGATGACAGCTAGTCGAGGCTGATGTTGCCCCGGCGGACCAGTTCGCCGTACACCTTGGACTTGGCTTCGGCGTTGCGCTCGATTTCCTCCGGCGACCAGGCCAGCGGCTCGAAAGCGAAGGTGTCGAAGCGCGCGCGGATCTCGGGGTCGGCAATGACCTTGGCCACGTCGGCGTTGATCTTGGCCTTGACGGCCGCCGGCACGCCCTTGGGCGCGAGCAGCGAGACGAACGAGTTCACCTCCAGCGATGCCGGCCCGCCCGCTTCGGCCATGGTCGGCACGTCGGGCAACTGGGGGATGCGCTTCGGTGCCGCCACGGCGATGTAGCGCAGCTTGCCGGCCTTGTAGATGCCCTGGCTCGACGGAATGCTCGCGAAGGCCCACGGCACTTCTCCGGTGCCGACGTTCGAATACAGCTGCGACACCTCGCGGTACGGCGCATGGCGCATGCGGATGCCCGTGAGCGCCTCGAGCTGCTGCGCGCCCAGGTGGCCGGGGCTGCCCACGCCCCACGAGCCGTACACAACGGCTTCGGGGTTGGCCTTGGCTTCGGCGATCAGGTCGCTCATGGTCTTCCACTTCGACTCGCTCGACACCGCCACGAAGAAGGGCGTGCGGAACAGCGAGGCCACGGGATCGAAGTGCTGCAGCGTGACGAAGTTGCGCGACTTGTACAGGTGCGGCAGCGCCGCGATGTGCTCGCTGTCGAGCTGCAGCAGCGTGTAGCCGTCGGGCGCGGCGCGCCGTGCCTGGTCGATGGCGATGAAGCCGCCGCCGCCGGGCCGGTTGTCGACCACCACGCGCTGGTTCCACAGGCGCGAGAGCTTGTCCGAGACGAGGCGCAGCACCGCGTCGGGCCCGCTGCCGGCGGCAAAGGGCGTGATCAGCGTCACCGGCTTGCTCGGATAGTCGCTGGCCTGCGCCAGGGCGCCGGTGCTGGCGCCGAGGGCAAGCACGCCTGCCAGCAATGCGCGTGAAGAAAAGTTCATGGCTTGTTGTCTCCTGGGCCTCTGGCCTCGAATAGTGATGAAGAAAACCGGTTTTGCTTCAGTGCGGCGAAAGCACGGCGGCCGCCCCGGCGGCTGCCAACGCGACCGGGCGCATCTGTTCAGGCGCGTCGGCCAGGCAATGCTCGGGCCGCCAGGCGTAGAGCCATTCGACCGCATCGTAGAAGCGTTCTGGCGTGCGGCCCATCCAGAGGCTGTTACGCACCAGCCGCTCCACGCCCTTGGCGTGATACAGGCGCCCCATCTCGCGCACCGACAGCACCACGCGGGCGGTGCGCGGAATGCGCGCGGCCTCGTAGAGCTTGAAGGCAGCGGGCATGTCGAAATTGCAGGCCTGCACCGCAGCGCCAAGCGCCACGGCGTCTTCGAGCGCCATGCACGCGCCCTGCGCGAGGTACTGCATCATCGGATGCGCGGCGTCGCCGAGCAGCGTGGCCGGCCCCTCGCTCCAGTGCTCGACCGGGTCGCGGTCGGCCGTGCTCCAGCGGCGCCACGAGGTCGGCCGGTCGAGCAGCTGGCGCGGGCGCGCATGCACGCCTTCGAAGTACGACAGCACCTCTTCCTTGCTGCCTTCGGAAACGCCCCACTCTTCGGGCTCGCGGCTGTGAAAGGTGACGACCAGGTTGTATTGCTCGCCATGGCGCAGCGGATAGTGCACCAGGTGGCAGTCGGGCCCGGCCCAGACCACGGGGGCGTTCCAGCGCAGGTCGGCAGGCATGTCGGCCACCGGCACCACCGCGCGGTACACCACATGGCCCGAGACGCGCGGCTCATCGCCGATGAGCTTGGCGCGCACGACCGATTTCACGCCATCGCAGCCCACGATGGCGTCGGCCGTGAAGCGCCGGCCGTCGCGCGTGACGGCAACCACGCCCTGCGTGCCGCCGCCGCCGATGTCGATCGACTCGACCTGCGCCGAAGTGTGGACGCGGATCAGCGGATGCTGCTTCACCGCCTCGTGAATCGCGCCGTGCAGGTCGGCGCGGTGGCTCACCGCATACGGATTCCTGAAGCGCGCGCGGAAGGCCTCGCCCACGGGCACCGAGGCGACCTCGCCGCAATCGACGGCATCCATCATCACGAGCCGGTCGGTGAACACCGAGTTGCGGCGCACCGCTTCGCCCACGCCGAGCGCGTCGAGCGCCGCGAAGGCGTTGGGGCCGAGCTGCAGGCCGGCGCCGATCTCGCCGATGGTGGCGCTCTGCTCGAGCAGGTCGATGGAAACGCCGAGGCGCGCCAGCGCCAGCGCGGCCGCCATGCCGCCGATGCCGCCGCCGACGAGCAGCACGCTGGGTGGGTTCTTCGGGGGAGATGTGCTCATCGCGGGACCTCTTCTGCGCAGCGCTCGGTCAGTCGATGCGAACGGCGAGCGAAGGGAGCTTGTCGATGCTCACCTTGATCGTCTGGCCGGGCTTCACCGCGCCCACGCCTTCGGGCGTTCCCGTGAAGATCAGGTCGCCCGGCTGCAGCGTGAAAAGCGTCGAAAGATTGGCGATCACTTCGTTGACCGACCAGATCAGGTGCGTGATGTCGCTGTTCTGGCGCACCTGGCCGTCGACTTCGAGCGTGATGGCACCGGCATTGATCTCGCCCACGTCGGCCAGCGTGCGGAGCGGCGCGATGGGCGCCGAGAAATCGAAGGCCTTGCCGATTTCCCACGGCCGGCCGGCTTCGCGCATCTTCATCTGGAGGTCGCGGCGCGTCATGTCCAGGCCCACGGCATAGCTGTGAATGTGGCTGGCCGCGTGCTCGGCCGCAATGTCCTTGCCGCCCTTGCCGATGGCCACGACGAGCTCGGCTTCGTAGTGGTAGTTGCTCGTGAGCGGCGGATACGGAATGGCGCCGGTCTCGTCTTCGGCCACGGGCACCACCGAGGCGTCGTCGTTGGGCTTGCAGAAGAAGAACGGCGGCTCGCGGTCGGGGTCGAACCCCATTTCGCGCGCATGCGCCGCGTAGTTGCGGCCCACGCAGTAGACGCGGCGCACCGGGAACAGGTCGCTCGAACCCACGATGGGCAGGCCGACGATGGAAGGAGGCGTGAAGACGAAGGACATGAGAGGCTCCTGCCGCGCGAAGCGGCACAGGGTCAAGACAAAGAGAAAGAAAAATGGAGGCCGACCGGCTTTCAGGCGTCTTCGAGGAAGGCTTCGCGCAGCACGCCCATGGCCTGCTGCACGGGGCGGTCGGAAAAACTGAACAGCACCGCGTCTTCGCCGGCTGCCGACAGGCGCAGCGGCGCCCACGAGGGCACGACGAAGGTGTCGCGTGGGCCGAATTCGAAGCGCTGGCCGGCGATGTCCGCCGTGCCGCGGCCCTCGACCACGCTGTAGACGGCGCCGTCGGTCGCGCGGTGCGTCTTGCCGGCGAATCCCCTGGGCAGCAGCTGCAGGTGGGTGCCGATGGTGGGCATCGGCGCGCCGCCGGTCAGCGGGTTGATGTAGCGCAGCTTGTGGCCCAGCCACGCATCGGGCGCTTCCTGCTTCTGCAGCAGGGCCAGCGCCTCGCGGCTGCGGGCATAGGGGTAGTTGAAGATCGGCGAGGTGGGCGACACATGGTCGTGACGCACCGGCACCATGTTGTGGCCGAAGCGCGCGAGGCTGTTGCCCTCGGGGCGCGCCACGTGCTGCACCTTGGCGTCGTCGTTCTCGGCAAAGCCGGCGTCGAAGAAGCGCAGCATCGGAATGTCGAGCCCGTCGAGCCAGACCACCGGCTCCGCCGTGCCGCCGATGCCCTCGTTACCGTGGTCGTGCCAGGCCCACGACGGCGTGATGATGAAGTCGCCCGGGTACATGGTGGTGCGCTCGCCGCCCACCGTGGTGTAGGCCCCCTTGCCGTCGACGATGAAGCGCAGCGCCGACTGCACATGGCGGTGCGAAGGCGCCACCTCGCCCGGCATGATGAGCTGCAGGCCGGCGTAGATCGACTGCGTGATCGACGAATTGCCGGGCAGCGCCGGGTTCTCGAGCACGAGCACGCGGCGCACCGCTTCTTCGGCGGTGATGAGCTCGGCCGATTCCATCAGCAGCGGGCGGATCTCGTCGTAGCGCCAGAGCGCCGGCACGCAAGGCGTGGTGGGCTCGCGCGGCACCAGGGCGTGCAGCGACTCCCACAGCGGCGTGAGGTTCAGCGGGCGGATCCGCTCGTAGTAGTTGCGGCGCTCCGCGGCGTTGGCGGGGGCCGAGGCGGCCGGTTTCTGGGCTGTTGGATTCATGGCGGTTCGGCGGATCGTGCGGCCGTGGTCTCCTGGAATGCCGCAATCTTCCGCCTGTACTACTATTGGCGCAATGGATCCTCGGCGATAGCTCCGATCCTGTTTTTCGATAGTGGTGGCTGCAAAGGAGCTGTTTCATGGCCCAGCTCGATCTCGAATGGCTGCTGGTGTTCGACGAGGTCTACAAGACGGCCAACGTGTCGAGCGCCGCCGAGCGGCTCGGCATTTCCCAATCGGCGGCCAGCACCGCGCTGGCCCGGCTGCGCACGCATTTCGGCGACAAGCTCTTCGTGCGGACCTCGCGCGGCATGGAGCCCACGCCCTATGCGCGGCAGATCCAGCCGCTGATGCTCGACATCCTCGACCGGCTGAACCGGGCCAAGGGCGGGCGCGCCAGCTTCGACCCGGCCACGGCGGCGCGCAGCTTTCGCATCTGCATGACCGACATCAGCGAGGTGGTGTTGCTTCCGGGCCTGCTCGGCCACCTGCGGCATGCGGCGCCCGGCGTGCGCATCGAGACCGAGATCATTTCGACCGAAAGCGCGCGCCGGCTCGAGGACGGCGCGGTCGACCTGGCCGTGGGCTTCATGCCGCAGCTGGACGCGGGCTTCTATCAGCAGACGCTCTTCATGCAGAACTTCGTCTGCCTGGCGGCGCGCAACCATCCGCGCATCGGCGAGCGGCTCACGCGCAAGCGCTTCGAGAGCGAGGCGCATGCGGTGGTGGCTTCTTCAGGCACCGGCCATGCCATCGTCGACAAGACCATCGCCCGGCTGGGGCTCCAGCGCAACGTGGTGGCCAGCCTCTCGAGCTTCCTGAGCGTGGCGCGCATCGTGGCGCACACGGAACTCATCGTGATCGTGCCGGCCATCCTCGGAAAGGTGCTGGCCACGCAGGAGCCCGTGAAGCTGCTGGAGCCGCCCTTCGAGCTGCCCGCCTATGCCGTCAAGCAGCACTGGCACGAGCGCTTCCATGCGGACGCCGGCAACGCCTGGCTGCGGCGCACGCTGGCGGAGCTGTTCGGCGGCAGCTGAGCGTGCGGCCGGCGCCGACCGGCGGCGCTCATCCGTGAGGCCCGGCGCTCGCATAATCGGGGCTCCCACCCACACAGCCCACGAAAAGGCGGCGCATGTCTTCCATCACCCTTCGTTTTCTGGCCGAACCCAGCACCGTCAACTTCGGCGGCAAGGTCCATGGCGGCACCGTCATGAAGTGGATCGACGAAGCCGGCTACGCCTGCGCCACCAGCTGGGCCAAGCGCTACTGCGTCACGGCGTTCATCGGCAGCATCCGCTTTCACCACCCGATCATGATCGGCGACCTGGTCGAGGTCGAAGCCCGGCTGGCCTACACCGGCACCACCAGCATGAACATCTCGGTCGAGGTCCGCAGCGGCGACATGAAGGGCGGCACGATGGACAAGACCACCGAATGCCTGATCGTCTTCGTCTCGGTCGATTCGCACGGCCGGCCGCTGCCGGTGCAGCCCTATGTGCCCGGCACGCCGGGCGAAATGGCGCTGGCCGAACGGGCCAAGGCCCATCTGGACGCCAGCCGGGCGGCCGGAAAGGCGTAGCCTGCCAAGGCTGCGTTCATAGGCGTGAAGCTCTAAAGGGAGAGGCGTCTTGCGGCTAGAGTAGCCCGATTGTTTTCACAGGAACATTCCGCATGGCTACCCAGGACGACGAACACGGCAACAACAAGGGCTCCGACCGCATCAAGGATTCCGCCCAGCAGATCTGGCTGGCCGGGCTTGGCGCCTTTGCCAAGATGCAGCAGGAAGGCAGCAAGGCTTTCGAAGCGCTGGTGAAAGACGGCGCCGGCATGCAGAAGAAGACCCAGGCCGCGGCCGAGGAAACCCTCGCGCAGGCGCAGACGCGCATGGCCGGCTTTGCGAGCGAATTCGGCACCAAGGCCGCGGGCCAATGGGGCAAGCTCGAGAACATCTTCGAAGAGCGGGTGGCGCGCGCGCTCGAAAAGCTGGGCGTCCCCTCGGTCGCCGAGCACGCGGCGCTGCAGGCCCGCGTGGCCGCGCTCGAGGCCGAACTGCAGCGCAGCCAAGGCCAGCCAAACGCCGCTCCGGTCCGGGCGACGAGCCGCAAGACAGCGGGCCGCAACGCGCCGCCCGCCTCCGCCGCCGCCAAGAAGACCGTGCGGCGCAGCACCAAAGCCGGCTAGGCACGCCAAGCCGGCCGGCGCCGGGAAAGCCCCCGCTTTTTGCGGCACCGCACAACGCGGGGTGCCGCAAAACATTGCCCTGCCCCGTTTGTGCTGCGGTGCACATACGCTAGAGTGTCCTCAAGAGAAAAAAACGGGGACTCGACATGGCCAAGAAGGCGCCACGCCGCACAGCGCAACGCATCCTTGAAGCCGCACTGGAGCTGTTCAACCGCTTCGGGGAGCCGAACGTTTCCACCACGCTGGTGGCGGGCGAGCTCAACATCAGTCCCGGCAATCTCTACTATCACTACCCCGCCAAGGAAGAGCTGATCAACAAGCTCTACGAAGGCTACGAGGCCGAGCTCAACGAGCTCCTGCATGCCAGCGAGGGCGTGCACGACGTGGAAGACGCCTGGTTTTTCATGCACAGCCTGTTCGAACTGATCTGGCGCTACCGCTTTCTGTACCGCGACCTGAACGATCTGCTGAGCAAGAATCGGCGCCTCGAGACGCAGTTTCAACTCGTGCTCAAGAACAAGGCCCGCGCCATCCGTACGCTGATTGCCGGCCTGAGCCGGGCCGGCCACCTCGACATCGATGCCCATGAGGTCGACACGCTCGCGCAGAGCATGGTGGTGGTGCTGACCTACTGGCTCAGCTATGAATACGTGCGCAACCCGCGCGAAGCGCTCGAACCCGCGCATGCGCAGGGCGCATTGATGCGCGGCGGGCAGCACACGCTGCACCTGCTCGCGCCGTACCTCGGACACGAGCAGCGGAGGCATTTGCTGACACTTAGCAGCGCCTATAGCGGCGAAGATTCGGCAAGCGCCGCGCCGTCGGTCGCCCCCATCGATCTGGCGGCCTAGATGACCATGCCTCATCCCGATTTCAAACCGCTTTCGCTGATGTCCGCCCATCCGGTTGCCGCCACGGCGGAACCCTGGACCTCGCTGCCCTACGCGGACGTGCCGCGCTATGACGCACGCACCGTGCTGTCGCAGTGGCAGCGCCTGCATGCCGGCCATCCGTTGCCGCCCCCGGCCGGGGACCATCCGCTGGCCGACGGCTGGGCGCTGTATCACAGCGGCCAATTCGAGCGAGCCGCCACGCTCGGGCTGCTGCATGGCCCCGAAGGCCTGGTGCTGGCCAACCAGGCCACGGCCATCTACGCCAACTACCTCGAGCCCCGCGAATCGGTGCGGCTTTCGATGTTCCGCCAGGTCATCGAACGCGCCGGTGCGCAGGCCACCGCCGAACCCGACAACTGCCAGGCGCTCTACTGGCAGGCTTATGCGCTCGGCCGCTACAGCCAGGGCATCAGCGTGGCGCGCGCGCTGGCGCAAGGCCTCGGCACCAAGCTGAAGGGCGCGCTGGAGCGCGTGATCGAACTGCAGCCGAACCACGCCGACGCGCACATCGCGCTGGCGGCATTCCATGCCGAGGTGATCGACAAGGTGGGTGCGCTGGTCGGGCGCATGACGTACGGCGTGCGGGCCGACATGTCGACCGAGCTGTTCGAGCGCGGCCTCGCGCTGCACCCCCACGCGCCGAACGCGCTGATGGAATACGGCCGCGCGCTTCTCATGCTGCACGGCGACGAACGCCTGGGCGAGGCGACGCAGCTGTACGAAAAGGCCGCGGCGCTGGAGCCAGTGGATGCGAAGGATCGGCTGGACGTCGAACTGGCGCGCGCGGGGTTGACGGACTGAACCAAGCGGCAGCGCATGGTCGGGCGGGCGGCGCCCACGCTGTTACAGCGCCTTGAAGGTCGCGTACAGAAGACCAACGGCAGCAACGATGGAAGCCCAGGCCCCCACCATGTTGCCGAGATACACCCACTTTCCGAGCCCTGTGCCGCTGGCGTCCAATCCCCGCTGCCCGGTGATGGCGGCCAACGGCGTGGAAACGCAAAAGCCGTAGGCGGAGACGATCAGCGCAACGGCGATGACCCACTGCACGGGCACCGAAGCGACCAGGCCGGGAAGCAGCGCCGCAACGGCAAGCATCAGCACGGCGCCGATCGGCAGGCTCAGATGCGCCACCCGCCACGAGTTCACGACATGAGCGGCGTCGCCGCGCTTGATGGCTCGCGCATACGGCGCGCCAAGAAGCAGGCCGAAGAGAAGAACGATGGCGCCATGAAAAGCAAGATGGCGAGACGATGCATCCATGCGGGAGTGCCCGGTAAGAAAAGGACGGCGATCATCGCATCTGTCTGGGCGGCCAGCGAGTGGCCAACGGCCCGCCGCCGGTCATTAAGATCGTCGTTCTCCTTTTCTTCTCTCTTCTTCCTCTGCCAACCCGCCATGTCAGACCTCAACGCCCAATTCGAAGCCGCCCAGGCCAACTCCAAGCTGCTGGCCGAGCGCCCCGACAATCCGACGCTGCTCAAGATCTACGGCCTCTTCAAGCAGGCGACCGAAGGCGACAACGCCGCCAAGAAGCCCAGCTTCAGCGACATCGTCGCGCGTGCCAAGTGGGACGCGTGGACCGCTCAGAAGGGCTTGAGCGCCGACGAGGCCAAGCAGAAGTACATCGACTTGATCGAATCGCTGCGCGGCTGACCAGCGCGCACGCCGCTAGCCGACGATGCCGCGCGCGTGCAGCGCAGCGATCTGCTCGGCGCTCAGGCCGATCTCCTTCAACACGGCATCGGTGTCCGCGCCCAGCGCGGGCGCGTTGTGCCGATGGCTGGCCGGCGTGAGCGACAGCTTGGGTACGAAGCCGGGCACGGCGAGCGCACTGCCATCGCGCATCGGCACCTGCTGCAGCATGCCGCGCGCGGCGTAGTGCGGGTCGGCCGCGATGTCGGCGATGGTGTAGATGCGGCCCGCAGGCACGTGCGCCGCATCGAGCGCGGCCAGCACTTCGTCCACGGTGCGCTGCGCGGTCCAGTCGCCGATGGCGGCATCGAGCATGCCCACCTGCGCCACCCGGCCCGCGTTGCCGGCCAGCGCCGGATCTGTGGCGAGATCGGGCCGGCCGATGCATTCCATCAACCGGCGGAAGATGCTGTCGCCGTTGCCCGCCACGATGGCATAGCCGCCATCGGCGCAGCGGTAGGCATTGGTGGGCGCAATGCCGGGCAGCGCGCTGCCGGCCGCCTCGCGCACCGCACCGAACGCGCTGTACTCGGGCAGCAGGCTTTCCATGCAGTTGAAGACGGCTTCGTAGAGCGCCACGTCCACGACTTGCCCTTTTCCCTTCGGGTAATCGGGGCTCGCGGTGGCATGGCGGTGCTGCATGGCCATGAGCACGCCGATCACCCCGTGCAACGACGCCAGCGTGTCGCCGATGGACACGCCCACGCGCACCGGCACGCGGCCAGGCTCGCCCGTGAGGTGGCGCAGCCCGCCCATGGCTTCGGCCACCACGCCGAAACCGGGCCGGTCGCGGTAGGGGCCGGTCTGGCCGTAGCCGCTGATGCGCAGCATCACGAGCGCGGGGTTGGCCGCCAGCAGATCGTCGGGGCCGAGGCCCCAGCCTTCCATCGCGCCGGGACGGAAGTTCTCGATCAGCACGTCGGCCTCGGCGGCAAGCTGCCGCACGATGGCCTGTGCTTCGGCCTGGCGCAGGTCCAGCGCCAGCGAACGCTTGTTGCGCGACTGCACCTGCCACCAGACCGAGGTGCCGTCTTTCAGCAACCGCCAGCTGCGCAGCGGATCGCCCGCGCCGGGCGGCTCGATCTTGATCACCTCGGCGCCGAAGTCGGCCAGGGTGCGTGCCGCGAAAGGGCCGGCAATCAGCTGGCCGAGTTCGACGACCTTGAGGCCGGCCAGCGGACCTGCGGCGCCCGGTTCCGCGGGAGAAAAAGAGGTGTTCGTCATGGCGCCACAGTGTGCCGCGGCATTCAAGCAGCCCTCGCGGGGCGGGAAAACACCTATGAATTCTTGACTCGGCACTTTCGGCGCTTTCCGCGGTGCAGCAATCGGCCGCGAAGGACCCTTGTCTCCCGAGGAGAAAGTAGTTTGCTGCATCGCAATGCGGTGGCCCGTCGGCCTGCCCGGAAGTCAAAAAAGTATCAATCTCGGGCTCCAACTCTGGTTGTGGGCGTCCGGGGCGATTCGTACAGTCCGCCCACGGTCATACGCCGCAAACAAGACTCAGAGACAAGGAAAAGGAAAAGCCGATGCAACCCGATCTGGAAATCGTCGAGGTCCGCGGGGACGAATCGTTCACCGCCTGGGCCCACGGCTATCCGTATCGCACGGTGCGGTGGCATTTCCATCCCGAGTACGAGATCCAGCTGATCGTCGAGACCAAGGGCGTGTATTTCGTGGGCGACCACGTCGGCCATTTCGAACCCGGCAACCTCGTGCTCATGGGCCCCGACCTGCCGCACAACTGGATCAGCGACGTGCCCGCGGGCCAGAGCGTCGAGCGGCGCGGCATCGTGATCCAGTTTCCGGCCGGGCTGGTCGACAAGATGGCGGGCGCCTTTCCGGAATTTGCCCGCCTCGCCCCGCTGCTGGCCGAGGCCCGCTCGGGCCTGCTCTTCTCGGCCGAGGCGGCAGTCGCGGCCAAGCCGATGATGGAAGCGCTGCTCGAAGCGCGCGGCCTGCGCCGCGTGATCCTGCTACTGTCGCTGCTCGAGCTGCTGGAGGGCAGCAACGACCGCCAGCGGCTCGCAAGCCCGGCGTTCAAGCCCGACCCCAAGGCCTTCATGTCGCACGCCATCAACAACGTGCTCGCGCACATCGCGGCCAACCTGGGCGACGACTTGCGCGAACCGATGCTCGCCGAACTGGTGGGGCAAAGCCCGAGCGCTTTCTCGCGCGCATTCCGCAAGCACACGGGCCAGTCGTTCGTGCGCTATGTGAATCGGCTGCGCATCAGCCGAGCCTGCGAGCTGCTCACCAACAGCGAAAAACCGGTGCTCGACGTCTGCATGGACGTGGGCTTCAACAACGTGTCGAA
This sequence comes from Variovorax paradoxus, assembly GCF_030815855.1. NCBI lineage: Bacteria > Pseudomonadati > Pseudomonadota > Betaproteobacteria > Burkholderiales > Comamonadaceae > Variovorax > Variovorax paradoxus. The sequence goes on from NZ_JAUSXG010000001.1 coordinate 4,985,000, forward strand.
CTTCAACCGCCAGTTCCTGCTGCACAAGCGCATGCCGCCGACGAAGTTCCGCAGTTTTCATCGCATGCAGGCCGCGCAAGCCGTGAACCTGCGTGCCGCCAGCGTGCCGTAGCAGGCTTCCGCCGTTCCTCGTGTCCTCATCGGCGCGGCGCTTCGGGCGCGGCGTGGGGGCGCCTTTGCCCGCGTTTTTCGACAGCCATCACAAACCAGGAGACACAGCCACCATGAAGAACCTTCTCAAAGCCACCGCCATCGTTGCCGCATTGGTCTGCGGCGCCTCCGCCGCGCAGGCGCAAGCGCCCAAGCAGCCGCTGCGCATCGGCATGACCTTCCAGGAACTGAACAACCCGTACTTCGTGACGATGAAGCAGGCGCTCGAAGAAGCCGCGGCCAGCATCGGCGCGACCGTGGTCACCACCGATGCGCGGCACGACGTCGCCAAGCAGATCGGCGACGTGGAAGACATGATCCAGAAGAAGATCGACATCCTGCTGCTGAACCCGACCGACTCCTCCGGCGTGCAGTCGGCGGTGCGTTCGGCCAAGAAGGCGGGGCTGATCGTGGTGGCAGTGGACGCCAATGCGCAGGGGCCAGTCGATTCGTTCGTGGGCTCGAAGAACACCGATGCGGGCCGCCTCGCCTGCGAATATCTCGCAAAGAACATCGGCGAGAAAGGCGACGTGGCCATTCTCGACGGCATTCCGGTCGTGCCGATCCTGGAGCGCGTGAAGGGCTGCCGCGAAGCGTTGGCCAAGTACCCGGGCATCAAGGTGGTGAGCACGCAGAACGGCAAGCAGGAACGCGCCACCGCGCTCACCGTGACCGAAAACATCCTGCAGGCCAACAAGGACCTGAAGGGCATCTTCAGCGTGAACGACGGCGGCTCGATGGGCGCACTGGCCGCCATCGAGGCCAGCGGCAAGGACGTGAAGCTCGCGAGCGTGGACGGCGCACCCGAAGCTATCAAGGCAATGCAGAAGCCGGGCTCGAAGTTCATCGCCACCACCGCGCAGTACCCGCGCGACCAGATCCGCCTGGCCATCGGCATTGCACTGGCCAAGAAGTGGGGCGCCAATGTGCCGGCCGCCGTGCCGGTCGATGTGAAGCTGATCGACGCCGAGGGCGCGAAAACCTTCACCTGGTAACCCGGGCTCTGCCGTGACCACGAACGACAGCGCCGAGATGCTTCGGCTCGAGGGCGTCTCGAAGAGCTTCCCCGGCGTGAAGGCGCTCTCGGGCATCGACCTCTCGATCCGCAAGGGCGAGGTGCACGCGCTGCTCGGCGAGAACGGGGCGGGCAAGTCGACGCTGATGAAGATCCTCGGCGGCATCTACCAGGCCGACGAGGGCCGCATCTTCATCGAAGGCCGCGAGCGCCGGTTCGGGGGCTACAGCGACGCGATTGCGGCGGGCGTCGGCATCATCTTCCAGGAGTTCAGCCTCGTTCCGTACCTGAACGCGGTGGAGAACATCTTTCTGGGCCGCTATCTGAAGAACGGTTTCGGCCTGCTCGACAAGGCCGCGATGAAGCGCTCGGCGCAGGCGATCTTCGAGGAACTGGGCGTTCATATTGACCTCGGCGTGCCGATCTGCCGGCTCTCGGTGGCGCAGCAGCAGTTCGTCGAAATCGGCAAGGCGCTGTCGCTGAAGGCGCGGCTGCTGGTGCTCGACGAGCCGACCGCCACGCTCACGCCCAACGAGGCCGGACACCTGTTCAAGATCATGCGGGAGCTGCGCGCGAGAGGTGTGGCGATGATCTTCATCTCGCACCACCTGGACGAAATCTTCGAGGTGTGCGACCGCATCAGCGTGCTGCGCGACGGCGCTAATGCGGGGCATGCGGAGGTGGGCGCGACCGATGTGAATGCGCTGGTCGAGATGATGGTCGGCCGCAAGATCGAGCACAGCTTTCCGGCCAAGCCGCAGCCCGCGCCACGCGGACGCAAGGTGCTCGAGGTGCCGGAGATCCAGCTCACAAAGGGCGGCCCGGTGAACAGTTTCGAACTGCATGAAGGCGAGATCCTCGGCTTCGCGGGTCTCGTGGGATCGGGCCGCACCGAACTCGCGCTGGGCATGATGGGTGCCGACCGCGTGCACCGCAAGACGGTGCTGCGCAACGGCAAGCCCGTGCGCCTGAAAGATCCGACGCAGGCATTGGAGAACGGCATCGGCCTGTTGCCCGAGAGCCGAAAGGTCGAGGGGCTGATCACCGACTTCACGATCCGCTTCAACATCTCGATGAACAACCTGGGCAAGCACAAGAGCGTCGGGCTGGTGAGCCAGAAGTCGGAGAAACAAACGGCCGCTGAACTCTCAAGGCGTGTGGGCGTGAAGGCACCGGGCGTCGAGACGCGCGTGGCCACGCTGTCGGGCGGCAACCAGCAGAAGGTGGTGATTGCGCGCTGGCTCGACCACGATTGCGAGGTACTGATCTTCGACGAGCCCACGCGCGGCATCGACGTGGGCGCCAAGGCGGAGATCTACAGCCTGATGCGCGAACTCACGCAGCAGGGCAAGGCCATCATCATGATCTCGAGCGAGCTGCCCGAGATCGTGGGCATGTGCGACCGCGTGGCTGTGTTCTCGGGCGGGTCCATCGTGGCCACGCTCGAAGGTGACGTCATCAATTCGGGCGACATCATGCGTCACGCCACTTCGTCTGGGGGTCTTCAATGATTTGGATGACCTCGTCCTCAGGGTGCGCTCCCGCTGGCGGGGGACATTCGCCGAGGGGAGTACCCGGCGGCCTGTGCCCGCGCCCCGAACAACAGCACTTCGAACACAACCATCGCCACCTTCGCGCACTCAAGCATCGCGCAATGGAGCACCTGAGATGAACGCAATCGCCACCCACGCCACGCCCCCGACACCCGCAGGCGGGTTCTTTACCGACCTGCGCCGATCGACAGCCTTTCTGCCACTGGTCGGCCTGGTCGCGATTTCGATCTTCATGATCGTCGCGACCGATAACTTTCTATCGTGGGGCAACCTGCAGAACATTGCGCTGCAGTCGTCGATCAACGCCATCATCGCCGTGGGCATGACCGCCGCCATCCTCACCGGCGGCATCGATCTGTCGGTAGGTGCCGTGGTGGCGCTGTCGGGCACGCTGGCCTCGGGAATGATGGTGCAGTTCGGGCTGCCGCCGGTGCTTGCCGTACCGCTCGGGCTGGCGGTCGGCGTGGTGATCGGACTCTTCAACGGCTACTGCGTGGCTTACCTTCGCATGCCGCCGATCATCGTGACGCTGGCCACCATGGGCATCGCGCGCGGCATTGCGCTGATCTACACCGGCGGCTATCCGATCGATGGATTGCCGGAGTCGTTCGCCTTCCTCGGCGGTGGCGTGCTCGCGGGCATCAAGGTGCCGATCCTCATCATGCTGGCCACCTATCTCGTTGCGTACGTGCTGCTCAACATGGCGCCGTTCGGCCGCTATGTGTATGCCATCGGTGGCAACGAGGAAGCGACGCGGCTTTCGGGCGTGCGCGTGTCGCGCTACAAGCTGCTGGTGTATGCGCTCAGCGGGTTCACTGCAGCCGTGGCCGGCATCGTGCAGGCGGCGCGCGTGACCAGCGGGCAGCCCGGCGTGGGTGTCGGCTTCGAGCTCGACGCCATCGCGGCGGTGGTGATGGGCGGCACGTCCATCGCGGGTGGACGCGGCGCCATCGTGGGCACGCTGGTCGGTGCGCTCTTGCTGGGCGTGCTGAACAACGGTCTCAACATGATCGGCGTGTCGCCGTACCTGCAATTGATCATCAAGGGAGGCATTGTGCTGCTTGCGATCTTCATCAGCCGCGAGGCAAAACGCTGACCCTCTGTCTTTGCCTTGCTCCTTCCCCCGCTGGGGGAAGGCTGGGATGGGGGCACGCGGCGCTGGTTCGGCCACAGCGCCTCATCCACCGCCGCTTGCCCCCACCCCTGCCCTCCCCCGGAAGGGGAGGGAGAAAAACGGAACCAACACCCTCTCTGACCACAAGGAACCCATGTCTTATCAAAAGCTCCAGCCCGGCGCGTCGGGCGCCATCGGCAAACTCGCCGCCATGCAGGCCGTCGTCTGCCACGGCCCGAAGGACTACCGCCTCGAGACCGTCGATGTGCCAACCATCGGCCCGAACGAGCTGCTGATCTCCATCGCAGCCTGCGGCATCTGCGCCTCCGACTGCAAATGCCACTCGGGCGCGAAGATGTTCTGGGGCGGCGACGGACAGCCTTCATGGGTCAAGGCACCCGTGATTCCCGGCCATGAGTTCTTCGGATACGTCGAAGCACTCGGCGAAGGTGCGGCCGAACACTTCGGCGTGGAGCAAGGCGACCGCGTGATCGCCGAGCAGATCGTGCCCTGCGACAAGTGCCGCTTCTGCACCTCGGGCAAATACTGGATGTGCGAGGTGCACAACATCTTCGGCTTCCAGCGCATCGTGGCCGACGGCGGCATGGCCGACTACATGCGGCTGCCGCCGACCTCGCGCGTGCACAAGATCCCCGACGGCATCTCGCTCGAAGACGCGGCCATCATCGAGCCGCTCTCGTGCGCGATCCACACGGTCAACCGCGGCGACATCCAGCTCGACGACGTGGTGGTGATCGCGGGCGCCGGCCCGCTCGGCTTGATGATGGTGCAGGCCGCGCACCTGAAGACGCCGAAGAAGCTGATCGTGATCGACCTCGTGCCCGAGCGCCTCGCACTCGCCAAGAAGTTCGGCGCCGACGTGACGATCAATCCGAAGACCGAGAACGCCGATGCGATCGTGAAAGGCCTGACCGAAGGCTACGGCTGCGACGTGTACATCGAGACCACGGGCGCGCCCGTCGGCGTGACGCAGGGGCTGGACATGATCCGCAAGCTCGGCCGCTTCGTCGAGTTCAGCGTGTTCGGCTCAGAGACGAGCGCCGACTGGTCGATCATCGGCGACCGCAAGGAGCTCGACGTGCGCGGCGCGCACCTGGGCCCCTACTGCTACCCGATTGCGATCGACCTGCTGGCGCGCGGGCTCGTCACCTCGAAGGGCATCGTGACGCACGACTTTCCGTTGACCGAGTGGGAGCGCGCCTTCAGACTGGCCAACTCGCTCGATTCCATCAAGGTGCTGCTCAAGCCGCAGCCCCGATCCTGAAAGACGGTGTTGTCATGAAGTACGTGATCGGCGTCGACATCGGCACGCAGAGCACCAAGTGCCTCTTGGTCGGCATCGAGGGCAAGGTGCGCTCGCAAAGCAGCGTGGCCTACCAACCCGAGACGCCGAAGCCGCTGTGGGCGCAGCAGGACTGCGAGGTGTGGTTCGACGCGGTCTGCGAGAGCGTGCGCGCCTGCGTCGCGAAGAGCGGCATCGCGCCGGCCGATATCGCGGCGATGTGCGTGAGCAGCCTGTACGGCGGCGCGGGCATCCCGGTCGATGAAGCGATGCAGCCGCTGCACCCTTGCCTGATCTGGATGGACCGCCGCGCCACCGCCGAGGTCGATGCGGTGAACGCAACAGTCGATGTCGCGCGGCTGCAAGCGATCACCGGCAACGGCATCGACAGCTACTACGGCTTCACCAAGATGCTGTGGATTCGCGAGCACCTGCCCGAGGTGTGGGCGAAAACGCGCTACTTCCTGCCGCCCAACAGCTACGTCAACTGGCGGCTGACGGGCGAGCTTGCGGTCGACCACAGCTCGGCCGGCAATATCGGCGGTGTGTACGACGCGGCGCAGCGCAACTGGTCGGACGAAGCCATGCGCATGCTCGGCATTCCGTCGCGCATGATGCCGCCGCGCCTGGTCGAATCGAGCGGCGTGGTCGGCGGCCTGAATGCCGAGTGGGCCGCGAAGCTGAGCTTGGCCGAAGGCATGCCGCTGATGGCGGGCGGCGTCGATGCGGCCGTGGCCACCTTCTGCGCCGGCGTGACCGGCAGCGGCGACCATGTCGCGATGATCGGCACCAGCATGTGCTGGGGCTTCGTGAGCCCCACAGTGGATGCACGCCACAAGCTCATCACCATGCCGCACGTCTACCGTGGCGCGGACCGCAGCTATGTGTTCGGCGGCGCCATCACCGCGGGCGCAGCCGTCACGTGGTTTCGGGAAACCTTCTGCCAGGCGGAAACGGCCGAGGCCGCCCGCACCGGTGAAGACGCGCATGCGCTCATTGAGCGCAAGGCCGTCGATGTGCCACCGGGTGCGGAAGGCCTGGTCTTCCTGCCCTACCTGATGGGCGAGCGCAGCCCCATCTGGGATGCGCAAGCCAAGGGCGCGTTCATCGGCCTCTCGCTCGCGCACAGCCGCGCACACCTGTACCGCGCGGTGCTCGAGGGCGTGAGCTTCGCGCTGCAGCACAACATCGAAGCCGGCCGGCAAAGCGGGCAACCGCTGGACAACCGATTGATCGTGGTCGGCGGCGCTGCGCATTCGGATCTCTGGATGCAGATCGTGGCCGACATCACGGGCTACCCGGTGTTCACCATCGAGGAAGAAGTCGAGGCAGCGCTGGGCGCGGCGATGCTCGCGACGCTCGGTGCGGGGCTGGTCGATGCGGCAACGGCCGAGCGCGGCTGGGTCACGCTGGTGGAGCGCGCGCGGCCCGAACCGGCGGCGCAAGCCGTGTACCGCGAGCGCTTCGATATCTACAAGTCTCTTTACCCTGCGTTGCACGATGCGATGCACCGACTGAAATGAACCCTTGCTTTCCGATTCGCTGCGGGCGTTTGATATTTGCTGATCCGAGGCGCGCTCCCGCCGACGGGGTACCTTGCTCCGCGAATGTCCCCCGGCCTGCGGCCTCCTCCTTGATTTCGCTGCGCAAGGCACCCCATCGACGTGAGCGTTGCACACAGCGGTGGTTGATCAGCAATACACCACGAGCGTGCCCCAGTGCACTGGGCATCGGGTGCTCCCCGCAGCGAAATCAAGGAGGGGCGAAGCCGGGGGACATTCGCGGAGGGGAGTACCCGGTGGCCTGTGTACGCGCCCTGAATGCATCCATCGCACCTCACGCCACCACGGCGAAAACAACTGACATGAATATCTCCTTCGACTTCTCCACCCAACGCGCACTCGTCACCGGCGCCAGCAGCGGCATCGGCCGCGCGGTCGCAGTGCGGCTCGCGCAATCAGGCGCAGCGGTAACGGCCGTGGGCCGCAATGCCGCAGCACTCGACACCCTGCACACAGAAGCGGGCTGCACGCCACTGGTGATCGATATCGAAAATGCGGCCGCATTGGAACGAGCACTCGCACCATTGCCGGCATTCGATCTCGTGGTGAACTGCGCCGGCATCGCATTGCTCGAATCGGCGCTCGACTTCCAAGCCGAAAACTTCGACGCCGTGATGGCCGTCAATGCACGTGCCGCGGCGCTGGTGGCCTCGCGCTGTGGCAAGGCGATGGTTTCGGCAGGCGTGCGCGGCAGCATCGTCAACGTGTCGAGCCAGGCTTCGCTGGTCGCGCTCGACGCACACCTCTGCTACTGCGCATCGAAGGCCGCGATGGATGCGATCACGCGGTCGCTGTGCCTCGAGTTCGGGCCTCACGGCATTCGGGTGAACAGCGTGAATCCGACCGTCACGCTCACGCCGATGGCCGAACAGGCCTGGGCCGATCCCGCGAAGAGCGCGGCTGCGCTCAAGAATATTCCGCTCGGGCGGTTTGCGCAGGTCGACGAAGTGGTGGCGCCGATCTTGTTTCTGCTCTCCGATGGCGCATCGATGATCAGCGGCGCGGCGCTGCCGGTGGACGGCGGCTACACCATCGTCTGAAGCCGCTGCGGCGAAGGGTCTTCAGGCAAAGCGGCTTTTGCCCCCCGGCGCATCGAGCAGTGCGTCGAGGTTCTTTGCGATCTTCTGCTCGATCTGGTCGCTGAAGCTGCTGAACAGAAAACCCAGCGTGGCTTCCAGCGTCAAGGTGTCGGCCGTGACCTCCACCGTGCCGTCGATGCCCGCGCGGCTGAACACCGCAACATCGCTGGTCTCGCCTTCGGTATAAGTGCATTCTAGGCCGTAGTCCTGCTCGACCTGCTGCATCCATTGGCGTGCGACTTCGCGTGCGCCGGCAATGCCCAGCGCGTGGTTTCGTTCGATATGGATGTCAGGCACCGTGATCTCCGTGGTTGTCTTGGTTCTTGTGGATGGAATTGTTCGTCTGCAGGACACCGGTGGCCGTTTGCAGTGCATGGCGCCGCTCATCCATCGTCGGCAACGCGGCGATGCGGCGGACTTCCTTGTAGAAGCGCGGCCAGTTGCGGCCCTCGCGTTCGAACAGCGCCTCAAAGCCGGGCACCAGATCGTCGTAAGCCCCCTGGGCTGCGAAGGTCGCATTGTTGGCGCGTGCCACCCACAGGTCGTAGGCGCCCTGGCGCGGGCCTTGCCATTCTGCGCGCAGCCCGGCGTAGCGCTGCCGGAAATCGTCCATGGCCGCCTTTTTCATGGCGTCGACCGCCGCCCAGTCGCCAGCCTTGGCCTGCGCGGATTCGTACACCTGGCCGAGCGCACGGCGCGTTTGGAGAGCCAGCGCGCGGAACTGCTGGCGCTGTGCATCGAAGCGCGCGTACTCGCTTCGCGCGGCCTCGCCCGCCTCGCGCTGCAGCCACAGGGCTCCGCCGATGCGCTCCACCGCCGTGGCGTACGACTCGTTGAAGACGGTGTCGCCCGGCACATAGAGCACCTGGTGCGAGAGTTCGTGAAACACGATGCGGGCCAGCTCGCCCTCGGGGTAGCCGATGAAGGTGGAAAGCAAGGGATCGCCGCCGGCCCAGTTCATCCAGCCCAGCGTCGAATATGCGGGCACGGGGTAGACGGCCGTTTCCAGGCCCTTGGCACGTTGCGCCTCGGCTTCGGCCTTGGCCGCGGCCTCGTCGTAGTAGCCGCGATAGCCCACGCAGCCCGCTACTGGAAAGCACCAGTTCTTGAGCGTGAGCGAATACGGCGGCGTGGCCACCACATTCCACACCGCCGCGGGACGGCGCAGGTCGGCGTAGGCCTTGTAGCTGGGGTTGTCGGGCAGTGCCAGTTCGGTCACCGCAAAGCGGCGGATGCGCTGCGCGAGTTCGAGCTTGGCTTTGAGCGGCTCGGAGACGGCCGGGTCGGCCAGCCACTCGGGCACCGGCTTGGCGGCCCGCATGATGCCGATGTGGCCGCTGGCCGACTGCCAGTAGTAGCCGAGGTCGGCGCAGCCGCTGAGCAGCAAGAGCGCGCCGGCCAGGGCGGATGCGGGGGCGGCCCTCACCCCAACCCTCTCCCGGAGGGAGAGGGGGCGAGGCGCTCGACCTCGACGAGGCAGTCGTAGAAGGTCGGGCCGCGGCCAATGTCGGTCAGGCGTTGGCTGGTCAGCTGGTTGACGTTGGTGCCGTCCATGCCGAGCTTGCGCCACCAGATGCCCATGCCGTGCACCACGCCGGGCCGTGCGCGGCGCGAGACTTCGGCGCGGCAGCGGTGCTCGCCGCGGCCATTGAACACGCGCACCGTGGCGCCGTTCTCGATGCCTCGCGCGGCGGCGTCGGCCTCGTGGATCTCGAGCAGCGGCTCGCCTTCGATGGCGCGCAGGCTCGTCAAGTTGACGAAGGTCGAATTGAGAAAGTTGCGTGCCGGCGGCGAAATCATCGCGAGCGGAAACTCGGCGGAGCCGCCCGCCGGCTCGTAGTTGGGCACGTGGTCGGGCAGCCCGTCCATGCCCTGGGCCTCGAGGCGGGCGCTGAAGAATTCGCAGCGACCCGAAGGCGTTGGAAACTTGCCGTCGGCAAACGGCGCCTCGGGCAGCTTCAGGCTGGTGAAGCCCTGCGCCAGCAGTTCTTCGTAGTCGATGGCACCGGGCGCAAAGGCGCTGCGGCACAGCGCCTCGTCGTCGTCCGAGAAGCAGGGCTCGTCGAAGCCCATGCGCCGCGCCAGCTCGCGGAAGATCCAGGCGTTGCTGCGCGCCTCGCCGCGCGGCGCCACCGCGGGGCGGTTCAGCAGCACGTCGGTGTGGCCGTAGCTGCAATGGATGTCCCAGTGCTCCAGTTGCGTGGTGGCGGGCAGCAGGTAGTCGGCGTAGTCGGCGGTGTCGGTGCGGAACTGCTCCAGCACCACGGTAAAGAGATCTTCCCGTGCGAAGCCCGCCACCACCTTGCCCGACTCGGGCGCCACCGCGACCGGGTTGCTGTTGTAGACCATGATGGCCTTCACCGGCTTGGCCTCGTCGAGCAGCGCGTCGCCGATCGTGCTCATGTTGACCGTGCGCGGCTTTCGTCCCGCAAGAAGGTCCGGCCGCTGCAGCGCGGCGCGATCGGCCGGAAAGTGGCCCGAGCTGCTCAAAAGAAGTCCGCCCGCGCGATCGCGCCAGGCGCCCACCAGCGCGGGCAGGCAGGCGATGGCGCGCGCCGCGTTGCCGCCGCCGCGCACGCGCTGCATACCGTAATTGAGGCGGATCGCGGCCGGCTTGGTGGTGCCGTAAGCCTGCGCCAGCGCCACGATCTGCGCCTCGGGCACGCCGCACACGGCGGCGGCGCGCGAGGGCGGCCACTGCAATGCACGCTCGCGCAGCTGCTCCCAGCCCAGCGTGTGCTTTTCGATGTAGTCGTGGTCGAGCCAGCCGTGCACGATGAGCTCATGCATCAGCGCCAGGGCCAGCGCGGCGTCAGTGCCGGGCAGCAAGGCGATGTGCTCGTCGCACTTGTCGGCGGTTTCGGTCCTGCGCGGGTCGATGCACACCAGCCGCGCGCCGGCCCGCTTGGCGGCCTGCGCATGGCGCCAGAAATGCAGGTTGCTCGCAATGGAGTTGCTGCCCCAGATCAGGATCAGCTTCGCCTCGGCGAAAAACTCGATCCGCATGCCGATCTTGGCGCCCAGGGTGTAGACCATCGCCTCGCCGCCAGCCATGGAACAGATCGTGCGGTCAAGCAGCGTGGCGCCCAACTTGTGGAAAAAACGCCGATCCATCGACTCGCCCTGCACAAGACCCATGGTGCCTGCGTAACTATAAGGCACAATTGTTTCTGGATCTGTCTGCAATGAACGGAGATGCGCGGCGATGTCGTCAAGAGCGGCGTCCCAGCTCACGGCTTCGAATTGGCCGCTGCCCTTGGGGCCGGTGCGCTTCATGGGCTGCACGAGCCGCTCGGCATGGTCGTTGCGTTCGATGTAGCGGGAAACCTTGGTGCAAAGGACGCCAGCCGTGTGCGAATGGGCCGGGTTGCCCTGCAGCTTCACGGCCACGCCATCTTTAACGGTGGTGACCAGGGCGCAAGTGTCCGGACAGTCGTGCGGGCAGGCGCCCAGGACTGTGGAAGTTTCGGTGGGAAGAACAGTTGTCGTCGAGACCGGGGCGTTGTCCATCCGGCAAGTCTAAAGTTTTCCAGACGAGGCGCGGCACGCGCAGAAGAGGTTTTCACGATGATCAATCGCAGACATTTCTCCCTGGCCACCGGTGCCGCAGCGCTGGGTGGTTTTCAGCTCGCCAGGGCACAAAGCGAAGCCCCGCTGGTGCTGGGCCAATCGGCACCGTTCACCGGCCCGGCCGCGCAGCTCGGCATCCAGTTTCACCAGGGCGCCAAGCTGTTCCTGGACCAGTACAACGCCCAGTCCGGCCGCCGCCACGTGGTGATCAAGAACCTGGACGACGGCTACGAGCCCGACCGTTGCGCCGCCAACACGCAGAAGCTGATCGAGGAAGACGTGTTCGCGCTGTTCGGCTACATCGGCACGCCCACCAGCATGGCGGCGCTGCCGCTCGCGGTGAAGGACAAGGTGCCCTTCATCGCGCCGTTCACCGGCGCCATGTCGCTGCGCGAACCGTTCCAGAGGAACGTGTTCCACCTGCGCGCGTCGTACAACGACGAGACCGCGCTCATCGTGAAACAGCTCACCCACTTGCACCTGAAGAAGATCGCGGTCTTCTATCAGAACGACGCCTATGGCAAGGCGGGGCTCGACGGCGTCACCCTGGCAATGTCGCAGCAGGACCTCAAGCCGGTGGCGCTCGCCACGGTGGAGCGCAATTCGGTCGACGTGGCCTCGGCGGTGAAGAGCATCGTGGCGGCGCGGCCGGATGCAGTGGTTCAGGTGGGCGCCTACAAGGCGTGCGCGGCCTTCATCCGCGAGGCGCGCAAGGCGGGCTACGGCGGCACGTTCTTCAACGTGTCTTTCGTGGGCACCCAGGCACTGGCCGACGAGCTCGGCAAGGGCGGCGCGGGCGTGATGGTGACCCAGGTGGTGCCCTCGCCCTACAACCCCGCCAACGCGATCACGCGCGAGTTCAGCGAGGCGGTGAAAAAAGCCGGCGCCGGGGCAAGCGCCAATTTTTCGAGCATGGAAGGCTACATCGCCGCCAAGGTGCTGACCGAGGGCCTGCGCCGTGCGCCGCCGGGCAAGGCCTCGCGCGACGGCCTCATCACCGGCCTGGAGAGCATCGACCGCCAGCAGTTCGGCGGCTTCGAGGTGTCGTTCTCGGCCAAGAACCACGTTGGATCGAAGTTCGTCGAGCTGTCGATGATCACCGCGGACGGCAAGGTCAGGACCTGACCGCAGGGGCGTCGCGCCCCGCTTCTTGCGTCAGCCGCTCAAGCCGTCCACGGCCTGGAACATCGCCTGCCGGGCCTGGCTGACCACCTGGCCGCGCCAGGCGTCAGCGTCGGTATAGAAGGCCTCGCGCATCCGCGCGCGGATGCCGTCGGCCAGCTCGGCCGGTGCTTCGGGGTGCTTGTGCAGCCAGTGGTCGGCGCGCAAGGCGCCCAGAACGTCGAGCATCGGCAGCGTGCCGTATTCGAGCGCAATAGCGGTGTATTCGGCCTGCGGACACTCCTCGTACACCGCTTCACACATCTGGCCGCGCAACGGGGCCGAGGTGGAAGAACCATCATAGGTCGAGGTGACGGGCGCCGCGGGCGTGCCCCACCAGGCATTGGCGCGCGCAGAGGCGGCCTTGTCATCCCTGCCCGCGAAGATGCGCTCGCCGATGCCGTTCGGGCCGAGGCCGGTGTGCAGGTCGATCCAGGCCAGCCGGCGCGCGCTGCCGACGTGGCGGCGCAGCACGTTGCGCAGGGTCCTGTTGCTCCAGGTTGCCGCCTTGCCGCCGAAGAACAGGCCGTCGTCGAACTGGTATTGCCCGCCGCTGACGGCCGCCTGGAATGCCACGGCGCCGTGCTTGTCGATCCATTTCTCGACGGCGGCCTGGTTCTCGGGCGTGGGTGGCCAGACGTCGGGCAGGAGCAGCGGATGCAGCTTGGCATAGGCCTCGTTGACCGGAAGCGGCTTGGAGAAATCGACGAAGTTTCGGTTCAGGTCGACGTTTTCCTGCGTGACGCGCCGGCCGTACGAAAAGCCGCGCGGGTTGAGCGCGTGCACATAGAGCACCGCCACGCCCTGCGCCTTGGCCTTTTCGCGCCATTCGGCATCGTGCAGCGCAAACACCTGTACGCCGCTGCCGCAATGGCCTTCGGCGCCATGGCAGGCGCTGGAGACGATCAGCAGGCGCTCGGCGTTCGCATCGCCGTCGAGCGCCACGTCCATCGAAAGCTCCTCGCCCTCCTGCCCCTTGCCCGGATGCGCATGCGGCTCCACCGCGAGGCCCGCGCTCACGCAAGCGCGCAGAAACTTCTGGCGCGCCTGGGCGTAGCGCGGCGAAAACGCCTCGCCGATGCCGATCAAGCGGCGGCTCCTCCGGGCTTCAGGAACTGCTCGGCCAACTGCACCCAGCAGGTCGCGCCCAGGGGAATCAGGTCGTCGTTGAAGTCGTAGCTCGCGTTGTGCAGCGTGCACGGTCCTTCGCCGTGGTGCATGTCGCGGTGCGTGCCGTCGCCGTTGCCGATGAAGGCATACGCGCCGGGCTTGGCCTGCAGCATGAAGGCGAAGTCTTCCGAGGTCATGGCGGGTTCCTGCCGCAACACGTTCTCGGCACCGACGATGCCGCCCATCACGCGGCGCGCGAAGTCGGCCTCGGCCTCGGTGTTGACGGTCGGCGGGTAGTAGCGCTCGAAGCGGAAGTCGCAGGTGGCGTCGTGCGCCGCGCAAATGTTCTCGGCAATCTTCTTCATGCGCGCTTCGATCATGTCGAGCACTTCGATGGAGAAGGTGCGTACGGTGCCCGTCAGTTCGCAGTTATCGGGAATCACGTTGTTGGCTTCGCCCGCGTGAATGGTGGTGACCGAGATCACGGCCGAGTCGGTCGGCTTCATCTTGCGCGTGAGAATGGTCTGGAACGCCTGCACGATTTCACAGGCAATCGGCACCGGATCGATGCCCGTCTGCGGCAGCGCGGCATGGCCGCCCTTGCCGATCACGTTGACATAGAACTTGTTCCCCGACGCCATCACCGGCCCCGGGCTCACAGCGAACTGGCCGGCCTTCATGCCGGGCCAGTTGTGCATGCCGAACACCGCCTCCATGGGGAACTGCTCGAACAGCCCCTCCTTGATCATTTCGCGCGCGCCGCCGCCGCCCTCTTCGGCCGGCTGGAAGATCAGGTACACCGTGCCGTCGAAATTGCGGTTCTTGGCCAGGTGCTGCGCGGCGGCGAGCAGCATGGCGGTGTGGCCGTCGTGACCGCAGGCGTGCATCTTGCCGTGGTGCTTGCTGGCATGAGCGAAGGTGTTGAGCTCGGTCACGGGCAGCGCGTCCATGTCGGCGCGCAGGCCCACGGCGCGGCTGCTGCTGCCGTTCTTGACGATACCCACCACGCCGGTGGTGCCCAGGCCGCGGTGAATGGGAATGCCCCATTCGGTGAGCTTGCCTGCCACCACGTCGGCGGTGCGGACTTCTTCGAAGCAGAGTTCGGGATGGGCGTGAAGATCACGTCGCACGGCGGCGATGCCCGCCGCCTGCGTGACAAGCGAATCGATGAGTTTCATAGGGGCACAGTCTAGACTTTGCGGCTCACCACCGCAAAGACCGTGCCGGGCTACCCCTCAGCGGCCGATGCTCTTCAGGTAGTCGGCGCGCGCCGCCAGCGCGGTGTCGGTGAAGTCGGTGAACACGCCGTCCACACCGAGCTTGTAATAGATCGCGTACTCGTTCTTGCCGTTCTTGTCGTAGTCGGCCGCCAGGCGGCGCGACTCGTTGCGGAAGGTGAACGGGTGCACGAACAGGCCCGCCTTGTGGGCATCGGCGATCAGCGTGGTGGGCGAAACCGAGGTGGCGTCGGCATCGTTGATCTTGCCGTCCTTGTTCACGTCGATCGGCTTGCCGTCGGCGCCGATGCTGCCCTTGATGCTCACGATGTAGCGCTTCCACGGGCCGATGCCGTCGGCATAGGTCTTGATTTCGGCGAGGCCCGCGGGCGTGACCATCACGTCGAAGTTGCGCTTGTCGCCGGCCTGGGTCCAGTCGTAGGGGCGGTCGCTCGGCACCGCGAAGGTCACGGCGCCCGTCTTCAGGTCGACGCTGTCGCCGTCGATCAGCTGGATGAGCCGGGTATTCAGGCCCTTGCTCTTCATGTACTTGAGGCTGCCGGGCTCGAAGGACTGCACGTAGATTGGCGCGGTCTTGCTGTTCCAGCCGGCGGCGTTGATGGCGGCGACGACCTTGTCTTCCAGCGGCAAGCCCAGGTCGCGGAAGTAGGTCGGGTTCTTGGTCTCGGGGTAGATCGCGATGGTGCGGCCGGTTTCCTTCGACTTGGCCTTGGCGAAATCGATGATCTCCTGGAAGGTGGGGATCTTGAACTTGCCGTTGAATTCCTGCGGCCGCTCGGGGTCGGTCGAGATGCCGCCGAGCGTCTTGATCTCGGCCAGCGTGAAGTCGTTGCTGAACCAGCCGGTCTGCGTTTCGCCGTCGACCTTGATGGTCTTCTTGCGCGAGGCGAAGCGCGGGTGTTTGGCCACGTCGGTGCTGATGGCCAGGTTGGGATCGTGGCGGGCGATGAGCACGCCGTCCTTGGTGGAGACCAGGTCCATCTCGATCACGTCGGCGCCCAGTTCGATGGCGCGCGCATAGGCTTCGAGCGTTTCCTCCGGCAGGTAGCCCGAGGCGCCGCGATGCGCGATGACCAGCGGCGGCTGGCCGTCGAGCGTGAGCAGCTTGTTGGATGAACCGGGGCCGGTGGTGCCGCAGGCTGCAAGGCAAAGGGCGGCTGTCGCAGACAGGGCAAGCGGAAGGGTGCGCATCGTCTTTTTCTCCATCCAAAAGAGAGCCAGCGTACCCGCTTCGCATGACGGCATCGGCAACTGCCGGCGCATGGCGCCGACTTCTTGGACAATGTGTTGCATGCTCCATACGCTTTCCCCTCAAAGCCTCGCACTGGCCCAGGCACTGGTGCGCATGAACACCGTCAGCGAGAACAGCAACCTCCAGCTGATCGACCTCGCGCAGAGCCATCTGGCGGCCCTCGGCGTGAAAAGCCGCATCACCTACAACGCCGAGCGCACCAAGGCCAACCTGTTCGCCACCCTCGGCGAAGGCAAGCCGGCCGGCGTCATCATTTCGGGGCACACCGACACGGTGCCCTGGGACGGGCAGGACTGGAGCGTCGACCCGCTCTCGGCCACGGTGCAGAACGAACGCCTCTACGGGCGCGGCTCGGCCGACATGAAGAGCTTCATTGCCATCGCCTTGTCGAATGCCAGGCGCTTCCTGGAAAGCGACTCGCCCTTCGCTGTGCATTTCGCGTTCAGCTATGAAGAAGAGATCGGCTGCTTCGGCGTGAAGGAACTCATCGCCGACATGCGCGACGCCGGCATCAAGCCCGTCGCCTGCATCGTGGGCGAACCCACCAGCATGGTGCCGGCCATCGCGCACAAGGGCGTGTACCGCTACAGGTGCTGCGTGCGCGGCAAGGAGGCGCATTCGTCGCTCACGCCGCATTCGGTCAATGCCATCGAAATGGCAGCCCGCGTGGTCGGCAAGGTGCGCGACATGGCCGAAGGCTTCGAGCGCAGCGAGCCGCGCTACGAAGGCTTCGACGTGCCCTTCAGCACCGCGAGCGTGGGCCAGTTCCACGGCGGCATCGCCGACAACGTGGTGCCTCGCGACGCCGAGTTCCGCTACGAGTTCCGCGACCTGCCGACCGCCGACGCGAAGAAGATGCAGGACGAAGTGGTCTCCTATGCCGGGACGCTCGAAAGCTCGATGAAGAAAGTGGCGCCCGACGCCGGTTTCCGCTTCGAAACCATCTGCGAGATCCCGAGCTTCCTCGGCGCCGCGGGCGATCCGGTCACGCAGCTGGCGCAGCGCCTCTCGGGCGAGGAGCGCACCACGCTGGTGGCCTTCGGCACCGAAGCGGGCCTGTTCAAGAACGCCGGCATCCCCACCGTGGTGTGCGGCCCGGGCAGCATCACCCAGGCGCATCAGCCCGACGAGTTCGTGAGCCTCGAGCAACTGGCACGCTGCGAGCTGTTCATGGAGCGCCTCGCCTCCTCGCCCGCCATTGGCTGACGACCGCAGCGCCCTCGGCGGCATGAAGCGAGTCGCGCTCGGCCTGCTGTGCGCGGCGGCACTGCTCTATGCGCTGGCGAGCGCGCTGCATGCGCAACACCCGGCCTGGGGCTATGTGGCCGCTTTCGCGGAAGCCGCGATGGTCGGCGCCATTGCCGACTGGTTTGCGGTGGTCGCGCTGTTCCGGCATCCGTTCGGCCTGCCGATTCCGCACACCGCGATCATCCCGAGCAACAAGGACCGCATCGGCGCCAAGCTGGCCGGCTTCATCTGCAACAACTTCCTGAGCACCGCGCAGGTGCTTGCCAAGCTGCGCGAGTTCGACGCCGCCGGGCGCGTCGCGGGCTGGCTGGCGCGGCCCGCGAGCGGCGAGAAACTCGGCGAATGGGGCGTGGCCGCCACGCGCTACGGGCTTGCGGCGTTCGACGACGAGCGCGTGCGCGCCTTCCTGGGCCGGGCCGCTGCGGCGGGACTCGAGAAGATCGACCTCTCGCGCCTCACCGGCCAGGCGCTCGACGCACTCACGGCCGGCGGGCGCCACCAGGCGCTGCTCGACGATGTGCTGCAGCAGGTGGCCGGCCTGCTCGAAGGCGAAGAGGTTCAGGCGCACATCACGGAGGCCATTGCGCGCGAGATAAAAACGCTGCGCTACGTGGGCCTCGACCAGGTCGCGGCCAAGCTCGCCACGCGCAAGATCGTGGCGGCCGTGGCGCGCACCATCGGCGAACTCGCGGCGGAGCCCGCGCATCCGATGCGCAGGCGCTTCGACCATTTCGTCGACGATTTCGTGGTGCGGCTCAAGCTCGACCCCGAGTTCCAGCAGCGCGGCAAGCAGATCCGCGCCGAACTGATGGCGCACCCCGCGCTCGGCGACTACCTGCATGGGCTCTGGGGCGAGCTTCTGGCCTGGCTGCATGACGATCTCGGCCGCGGCGATTCGACGATTCGCCGGCGCATTGCATCTATGGCGGGTGCGTTGGGCACGCGGCTGCAGGCCGACGAGGCGATCCGCCGCTGGATCAACGAGCAGATCGAGGCCGCCGCGCCGCTGGCCATCGAGCGCTACCGCGAGGACATCCGCCGCTACATCGAAGAGCGGGTCGGCGAATGGAATGCCGGCGAGATGACCGACGAGCTGGAGCGCCACATCGGCCGCGACCTGCAGTTCATCCGGATCAACGGCACGCTGGTGGGCGGGCTGGTGGGGCTTTTGATCCACGCGCTGACGCAGCTTCTGCGCGGGTGAGCGTGGCGGAAGAGTGCGGCTGAACCGCGGGTAATCCGCAGCGGATAAAAGTCTGCATGTCCCGAGGGAGACCGCGCCGCCGGCCCGTCCTCCTTCTAGACTGCGCGCGCATCCACCCGAAGGAGAAGACATGCCCCCTCGCCCGCTCCATGCCGCCGCCGCACTGATCGCCACGCTCGCCCTGCTGGGTGCCTGCGGCACCATTGCACCGCCGTCGCCGCCGCCCACCCGGCCCGCCTCGTGGGCGGCGCCCGAAGCGCTGGTGGCGCCCTCCTCGTTCTCGGGCGTGCACGGCCTGGCCATCGATGCCAAGGGCCGGCTGCTCGCCGGCTCCGTGCTCGGCAACACGCTGTGGGAGGTGGACCGCAACACCGGGGCGGCCAAGGTGCTGATCGATGCGCCCGAGGGCCAGGCCGACGACATCGCGGTCGGCCCCAACGGCGAGCTCGCATGGACCAACTACCTCATGGGCATGCTGCGTTACCGCGAGAGCGACAGCGCGCCGATGCGCGTGCTCGCCAAGGACCTGCCCGGACTCAACTCGCTCGACTTCGACCGAAAAAACGGCAAGCTCTACGCCTCGCAAGTGTTCCTGGGCGATGCGCTGTGGGAGATCGACCGCCAAGGCCAGAAGCCGCCGCGGCTCATCAAGAAGGACATGGGCGGCTTCAACGGCTTCGAGGTCGGCCCCGACGGCATGCTCTACGGCCCGCTCTGGTTCAAGGGCCAGGTGGTGAAGATCGATCCGTCGAACGGCAGCATGGCCGTGATCGCCGACGGCTTCAAGATTCCCGCAGCGGCCAACCTGGACGGCAAGGGCAACCTCTGGGTGGTCGATGCACGCAGCGGCGAGCTCGTCCGCGTCGACTTGGCCACCGGCCGCAAGACCGTCGCGAAACAGCTGCGGCCTTCGCTCGACAACCTCGCCATTGCGCCGGACGGCACGATCTACGTGTCGAACATGGCCAACAACGAAGTGCAGGCCTTCAACCCCGCCACGGGCGCGCTGCGCACGCTCACCAGCGGCAAGCTCGCGGCGCCGGCGGGCCTCAAAATCGAGGGCCACACGCTCTGGGTGGCCGATGTGTTCGGCTTTCGGCAGGTGGACGTGCGCAGCGGCGAAGTGCGCGACGTGTTCCGCATGCAGCGCGACCCGGAGCTCGACTACCCCTTTTCGATCGGCCTGTCGGGCACGCTGTTTGCGCTGACTTCGTGGTTCACCGGCACGGTGCAGCTGGTCGACCGGCAGACGCTGCGGACCGTCGAGACGCTGCACGGACTGAAGGCGCCGTTCGATGCCATGCCGATGCCCGACGGCAGCGTGATCTATGCCGAGATCGCCACCGGCAGCATCACGCGCGCCCGCGGCCCCAAGTTTGCAGATAAGCAAGTGCTCGCCAGCGGGCTCGGCGGCCCTGTGCAAATGATCATCGGCCAGGATGGCGCTCTGTATGTGACCGAGGCGGCCGGCAAGCTGACCCGCATTCCGCTCGACGCGAGCGCGCCGCTTCGCGCCATTGCAGAAGGACTGGCGCTGCCCGAAGGTTTGGCGCAGACGCCGTGGGGCAGCTTCATCGTGGCCGAAAGCGCCGCACGCCGGCTGGTGGAAATCGACCCCTCGAACGGCTCGCGCCGCACCGTGGCGGAAAACCTGCCGATCGGCCTCGCCGCCGGCCCCGGATTGCCGCCGCCCTATGTGGTGACAGGCGTCGCCGTGGGAGGCGACGGGACCATCTACATGACGGCAGACCGGAACAATGCGCTCTATAGCATCCGCCCCCAACGGTCAGATGTGAGAAAGTAAACAAAATCCGACGAAATTTCGTTTACTTTTAAAAACAACTGTTACAGACTGGCTCTCGAACGCCTCGTTACAAGCCTTTCTACCTCTGATCCACGGCGGCGAGTCGTTCTTTTTCAGGAGAAAAAAGTATGACCCCCCTCGTTGTTGGCCAGTTGCTGTCGCCCGAGTATTCACTCGGCCTGGTGGCGCTCTCGTTTCTCATTTCGTTTGCGGGTTCTCTGGTGGCGCTGATCTGCGCGGGGCGCATGGTCGGTGCGGATGGGAAACCGAACCTGGCGGTGGTGGCTTGCGCCGCCGTGGCGCTGGGCGGCATCGGCATCTGGTCGATGCATTTCATCGGCATGCTGGCTTACCGCCTGCCGGTGGGCATTTCATACAACGTGCCGCTGACCGTCGTGTCCCTGGTGGCAGCCATTCTCATCTCCGGCATTGCGCTGTACCTGGCGGGCGGCCGGAGCAAATTCAGCAAGTCCGGCTGGCTGGCCGGCAGCCTGCTGGCGGGCCTGGGCGTCTGCGTCATGCATTACATGGGCATGTTCGCCATGAACATGCGCGCCTCGATGGATTTCGAGCTCAACATCGTCGGCCTGTCCGTCGCCATCGCCATCACCGCCGCCGGCGCGGCCCTGTGGCTGGCCTTCAATCTGCGCCGACTGAGCCACAAAATTGCCGCGGCCGCGGTGATGGGCGTGGCGGTCTGCACCATGCACTACGTGGGCATGAGCGCAGCCAACATGATCTGCATCGCCGCCGCGCCGACCGATGCGCTGGCCATCGGCGGCAACTACATGGGTCTCTCGGTGTTCGGCACGGCCGGCGCGGTGCTGATCTTCATCTACTGGGTCATCACGGGAAGCAGCCTGGACGCACCCGCAGCGCCGCGCCGGGTCCGCACCAGCTAATTGGCGCAAGCCGGGCGCGTGGCGGCGCCCTAGAGTCGGCGCAGAGCGAAAGCATCTGCCACTGACTCTTCCATGCCCGTCATCGAATCCCGGCTGCACGCGGCCAGCGAATCCTTCCAGGCCCACCGCGCCGGCATGCTGGCGTTGCTCGGGCACGTGCGAGCGCACGAGGCCCGCTCGGCAGCGGCATCGAACGCCTCCGCCGAGCGCTTCGCCAGGCGCGGCCAGTTACTGCCGCGCGAACGGCTCGCGCTGCTGCTCGACACCGGCGCGCCCTTCCTGCCTTTGGCCTCGCTCGCGGGGCTGGGCCACGACAACGAAGACCTCGACCAGAGCGTGCCCGGCGGCGGCGTGATCGCGGGCATCGGCCGGGTCTCGGGCGTGCGCTGCATGGTCAGTGCGTCCGACTCGGGCATCGACGCCGGCGCGCTGCAGCCCATGGGGCTCGACAAGCAGCTGCGCGTGCAGGAGATTGCGCTCGAGAACAAGCTGCCGTACGTCCAGCTGGTGGAAAGCGCGGGCGCCAATCTCATGCAGTACCGTGTGCAGGACTTCGTGCGCGGCGGCGGCATCTTCCGCAACCTGGCACGACTTTCCGCCGCGGGGCTGCCGGTGGTGACCGTGACGCACGGCTCGTCGACCGCGGGCGGCGCCTACCAGACGGGGCTTTCCGACTACATCGTGATGGTGCGGGACCGCACGCGCGCCTTCCTGGCCGGCCCGCCGCTGCTCAAGGCCGCCACCGGCGAAATTGCCACCGAAGAAGAACTGGGCGGCGCCGTGATGCACACGCACGTCTCGGGCTTGGGCGACTACCTGGCGGAAGACGACCGCGACGCCCTCCGCATCGCGCGCTCGATCCTCGGCGGCATCGACTGGGCGCGCGGCGAGGTACCGCGCCAGTTCGCCCCGCCGCTTCACGACGCCGAGGAGCTGCTCGGCATCATGCCGGGCGACGGCCGGCGCCCGGTCGACATGCGCGAAGTCATCGCCCGGATTGCCGACGGCTCCGAGTTCCTCGAATTCAGCGAGCACTACGGCAGCGCCACGGTCTGCGGCCACATGCGGCTCGAAGGCCATGCGGTGGGCATCGTCACCAACAACGGTCCGATCGATTCCGACGGCGCCACCAAGGCCACGCATTTCATCCAGGCCTGTTGCCAGTCGCGCACGCCCATCGTCTATCTGCAGAACATCACCGGCTACATGGTGGGCCGCGCGCACGAGGAGGCCGGCATCATCAAGCACGGCGCCAAGATGATCCAGGCCGTGACCAGCGCCACAGTGCCGCAGATCACGCTGCACTGCGGCGCCTCGTACGGCGCGGGCAACTACGGCATGTGCGGCCGCGGCTTCGCGCCGCGCTTCTGCTTCTCATGGCCCAACGCGCGCACTGCGGTCATGGGCGGCGAACAGGCGGCGAGAACCATGGCCATCGTGATGGAAGCGGGCATGGCCCGAAAGGGTTCGGTCGACCGGGAAAAGATCGATGCCACGCAGCAGCAGATCGTCGAACGCTTCGAGCGCCAGACCAGCGTGTTCACCACCAGCGCGCTGCTGCTCGACGACGGCGTGATCGATCCGCGCGACACGCGTGCGGTGCTGGCCGAAGTGCTCTCCGTCTGCCGGGATGCCGATGCGCGCATGCCGCAGGCCATGCAGTTTTCGGTGGCGCGGCCATGACGAGCTTCAACAAGGTGCTCGTTGCGAACCGCGGCGAAATTGCCGTGCGCGTGATGCGCACCGCGCGCGCCATGGGCTTGCGCACGGTGGCCGTGTATTCGAGTGCGGACGCAGACGCCGAGCATGTGCGCCAAGCCGACCAGGCGGTATGGATCGGCGAGCCGCTGCCCGCGCAAAGCTATCTGAACATCACCGCCATCGTCGAGGCCGCGCGTTCGAGCGGCGCGCAAGCCGTGCATCCGGGCTATGGCTTCCTGGCCGAAAACGCGGAGTTCGCGCAGGCCTGTGGTGACGCGGGGCTGGTCTTCGTCGGCCCCTCGCCCGCCGCCATTCGCGCGATGGGCGACAAGGCCGGTGCCAAGCGGCTGATGCAGGCGGCGGGGGTGCCGTGCATTCCGGGTTACCAGGGCGAAGACCAGAGCGCCGCCACGCTTGCGGCCGAAGCCGGGCGCATCGGCTGGCCCGTGATGATCAAGGCCACGGCCGGAGGCGGCGGGCGCGGCATGCGGCTCGTGCCTTCGGCAGCCGCTTTTGCCGAGTTGCTGCAAGGCGCGCAATCGGAAGCGCTCCATGCCTTCGGCGATGCGACGGTGATCCTGGAACGCGCCATCGCCCTGCCGCGCCACATCGAAATCCAGGTGTTCGCCGACCGGCAGGGCCACGTCATCCATCTGGGGGAACGCGATTGCTCCGCGCAGCGGCGGCATCAGAAGGTGATCGAGGAATCGCCCTCGCCGGCCGTGTCCGCGGCGTTGCGCGAGCGCATGGGAGCCACCGCCGTGGCGGCCGCGAAGGCCATCGGCTACGAAGGCGCGGGCACGCTCGAATTCCTGCTCGACGCCGAGGGCCGCTACTGGTTCATCGAAATGAACACCCGCCTGCAGGTGGAGCACCCGGTGACCGAGGCGGTGACCGGCCTCGACCTGGTCGAACTGCAATTGCGCATCGCGGCCGGCGAGCCGCTGCCGCTGACCCAGCAGGAGGTGCGCGCGAGCGGCCACGCCATCGAAGTGCGGCTCTGCGCGGAAGATCCGCGGCAGGGCTTTCTGCCGCAAAGCGGAACGCTCGCCGTGTGGCGCCCCGCAGCGGCTTTGCGCACCGAGCATGCGTTGCGCGACGGCGCCCCGGTGCCGCCCTTCTACGATTCGATGATCGCCAAGCTCGTCGCACATGGACGCACGCGCGACGAAGCTCGGCAGCGGCTGCTCGCAGGCTTGCAGGACACGGTGGCACTGGGCATTGCGACAAACCAGCAGTTGCTGCAGCGTGCATTGGCGCACCCGGTGTTCGCAAGCGGCGCCGCGACCACCGCCTTCGTCGCCGAGCAACTCGACGCCTTGCTCGCTCCCGATGCGGCGACCGAAACCCGCGCCGCGTTGCTGGCCGGGCTGCTGCTCCAGCTTGGCGACTGCGGCTGGCCCTCGCCGCTCGCGCACCGGTTGCCGAATGCGTTGCGCTTCGCGCTCAACGGTACGCCCCATGCGGCACGCGTTCAGCCTCTTGACGCCGGCCGCTTCGACATCGCCCTCGACGACCAGGCGCCGGTACGCATCGAGCTGCTTGCACCGCCCGGCGACGGGCCCATGCGCTTGTGCTGCGGCGGGTTGGCAGAACACGCGGTGGTGGCGCGTGCATCGGCCAACCGCATTTACTTTCACTTTCGCGGCCAGGCCTTTCAACTCGACGACCTCACCCGCGTTGCGGTGGCGCGAGAAGGAACCGTGGCCAGCGACGGGCTCCTGCGCGCCGCGATGAACGGCCGCGTCATCGCACTGCTGGCGGCCGAAGGCGATACGGTGGCCGCCGGCCAGCCGCTGGTCACGCTCGAGGCGATGAAGATGGAACACGTGCACCGCGCGCCGCGCGCCGGACGGGTGGCTGCGCTGCATGTGGCCGTGGGGGCGCAGGTCGCCGCGCGCCATGTGGTGGCGGAAATCGCCGACGCCTGACGCGACGCCGCTCTTGCGTGAAACTCCTTTCGAAAGTCCGCCGATGAACGCTTCGCCCCGCTACCGCTCCGTTTTTTCGCCGGGCCTGTTCGCAGGCCAGGTGATCGTCGTCACGGGCGGGGGCTCCGGAATCGGCCGCTGCACGGCGCACGAACTCGCCTCGCTCGGCGCGCAGGTGGTGCTGGTCGGCCGCAGCATCGAGAAGCTCGAAGCGGTGCAAGCCGAGATCACCGGCGATGGCGGAATGGCCGGCACACAGGCCTTCGACATCCGGCAGGAAGACGCCGTGCGCGGTGCGGTGGCCGCCATCGTGGCCGCGCATGGCCGCATCGACGGGCTGGTGAACAACGCGGGCGGCCAGTACATCACGCCGCTCGCAGCCATCTCGGCCAAGGGCTGGGAGGCGGTGATCCACACCAACCTCACGGGCGGTTTTCTCGTGGCACGCGAATGCTTTCTGCAGAGCATGCAGGCGCACGGCGGCTCCATCGTCAACATCGTGGCCGACATGTGGGGCTCGATGCCCAACATGGGCCACAGCGGCGCCGCGCGCGCGGGCATGGTGAGCTTCACCGAGACGGCGGCGCTCGAATGGGCCGCGAGCGGCGTGCGCGTGAACGCCGTGGCGCCCGGCTACATCGCATCGAGCGGCATGGACCACTACCCGCCCGAGGCCGGCGGCATGCTGCGCGCGATGCGCAACACTGTGCCCGCGGGCCGTTTCGGCAACGAGGCCGAGACCTCCGCGGCCATCGCCTTCCTGCTGAGCCCAGCCGCGAGCTTCGTCAGCGGCAGCGTGCTGCGCGTGGACGGTGCGCGGCCGCAGGTGCGCATGGGCTGGCCAATGGCGCTGCCCGATGCGCAGGCGCAGCAGCGCGCGGCGGTGCGGCCTTTCGACGGCTTTCACCTGGCGCGAATGCCGCGCGTGTTCCAGGACCGCGACGAACCGAACGACTGATTGGACGGAGACCACCGCATGCAATACACCCACGAGCATCTTGAAATACAGAAGACGCTGCGCCGCTTCATCGACGAAGAGATCAATCCGCATGTAGCGGCGTGGGAAGAGGCCGAGAGCTTCCCCGCGCACGAAGTCTTCAAGAAGCTCGGCAACCTGGGCATGCTGGGGCTCAACAAACCCGAGGCCTTCGGCGGCGCCGGGCTCGATTATTCGTATGCGATGGCCATGGCCGAGGCGTTGGGCCATGTGAGCTGCGGCGGCGTGCCGATGGCGATCGGCGTGCAGACCGACATGTGCACGCCCGCGCTCGCGCGCTTCGGCAGCGACGAACTGCGCCGCGAGTTCCTGGCACCCGCCATCGCGGGCGACAGGGTCGGCTGCATCGGCGTGAGCGAGCCCGGGGCGGGCAGCGACGTGGCCGGCCTCAAGAGCCATGCGCGCAAGGACGGCGGCGACTACCTCATCAGCGGCCAGAAGATGTGGATCACCAACAGCCTGCAAGCCGACTGGATGTGCATGCTGGTCAACACCGGCGACGGCCCGGTTCATCGCAACAAGTCGCTCGTGATGGTGCCGATGGACAGCCCCGGCATCGAGAAGGCGAAAAAAATCCGCAAGATCGGCATGCATTCGAGCGACACCGGCCTGATCTATTTCGACAACGTGCGCGTGCCGCAACGCTTTCGCATCGGCGAGGAAGGCCAGGGCTTCGTCTACCAGATGCAGCAGTTCCAGGAGGAGCGGTTGTGGGCCGCCGCGAGTTCGCTCGAACCGATGGAGGACTGCATCGCGCAGACCATCGGATGGGCGCAGGAGCGCAAGATGTTCGGCGCCACGCTGGCCGACCAGCAGTGGGTGCAGTTCAAGCTGGCCGAGCTCAAGACCGAAGTGGAAGCGCTGCGCGCCCTCACCTACCGCGCCTGCGACCTGCATGTGCAAGGCGAAGACGTGCTCGAGTTGGCGTCGATGGCGAAGCTCAAGACCGGTCGGCTCACGCGCCAGGTGGCCGACACCTGCCTGCAGTTCTGGGGCGGCATGGGCTTCACGCTCGAGAACCGCGTCTCGCGCCTGTACCGCGACGGGCGGCTCGGCTCCATCGGCGGTGGCGCCGACGAGGTGATGCTCGGCATCCTGGCCAAGACCATGGGCATCGCCAAGCGGCCGCCGCGCGGCTGAACGCGCAGGCGAACGACGCATGGACGCCGAACTGAAGGCCGACCGCGTGGCGCTCGCCGACACGGTGCGGCGCTTTGCCGAGAACGAGATCGCGCTGCATGTGCAAGCGTGGGACGACGCGGGCGAGTTCCCGCGTGCGCTCTATGCGCGCGCCGCGGAACTGGGCCTGCTCGGCCTCGGCTACCCCGAGGCGTTAGGCGGTACGCCGGCCTCGTATTCGCTGAAGCTCCCCGCATGGATCGCGCTCGCTCGCTACGGCAAGAGCGGTGGCGTGCTCGCGAGCCTGTTCTCGCACAACATCGGCCTGCCGCCCGTGGTGCTGCATGCAAGCGATGCCGTGCGCAGCGAAGTCGTACCGCCCGTGTTGCGGGGCGAAAAGATCGCGGCGCTCGCCATCACCGAACCCAGTGGCGGCTCCGACGTGGCGGCGCTGCGCACCACCGCGCGCTGTGACGGCGACCACTACGTGGTGAACGGCGAGAAGACCTTCATCACATCGGGCATGCGGGCCGACTGGATCACGCTGGCGGTGCGCACCGGCGAAACTCGCGGCGCAAATGGCATCTCGATGCTGCTGGTGCCCGGCGATGCGCCCGGCCTCACGCGCACGCGCCTCGCGAAGATGGGCTGGCTGTGCTCGGACACCGCCACGCTGCACTTCGACAATGTGCGCGTCCCGGCCCGGTACCTGCTCGGCGAGGAAGGCGCGGGTTTCCGCATGGTCATGGGCAACTTCAACGGCGAACGCATCGGCCTCGCAGCGGGCGCATTGGGCTTCGCGCAGGCCTGCCTCGACGAGGCGCTGGCCTGGGCGCAGGGGCGCAAGGCCTTCGGCGCCGCGCTGATCGAGCACCAGGCCGTGCGCCACAAGCTGGTGGACATGCAGATGCGCATCGCATCCACCGAAGCGTGGCTCGAAGCCGTCTCGGCCGAAGGCGATGCGCACGAGGCGGCGGGCCGCTTCAACGCGCCCGAGTGGGTGGCGCAGGTCTGCATGCTCAAGAACCACGCCACGCAGACCATGCAGTTCTGCGCCGATCAGGCCGTGCAGATCCTTGGCGGCATGGGCTTCATGCGCGGCACCGTGAGCGAGCGCATCTACCGCGAAGTGAAGGTGATGATGATCGGCGGCGGGGCCGAGGAAATCATGAAGGAACTGGCCGCGCGGCAGCTGGGCTGGCTGTAGACCCGGCGGTCAGTCGTTCTGCTCGCTTTCGCCTTGCTGGCCCGCGGCGAGTGCGTTCGCCGCCCGCAGCTTGTCCTTCTTGCTGGGCCGCTTGCCCTTGATGCCGCCGGTGCCGGAGGCATCGACCATCGGCACGGCCGCTTCGGTCGGCTCGAAGCCTTCGACGCGCTCGCGCGGCAGGCTGAGGCCCTGGCGTTTTTCGATCAGCCGAAAATGCGCTTCGGTGGCCGCGCTCACGAAGCTGATGGCAAGCCCGCTTTCACCGGCCCGGCCGGTGCGGCCGATGCGGTGGATGTAGTCGGTCGGCGAGCGCGGCAGGTCGTAGTTGATGACGACCGGCAGTTGCGCAATGTCGATGCCGCGCGCCGCAAGGTCGGTGGCAATCACCACGTCCCAGCGGCTCTCCTTGAACTGCGCGAGGATGCCGGTGCGCGTGCCCTGTGCGATGTCGCCGTGGAAGGGCACGGCGTACACGCCGTTCTTGTAGAGCTTCTCGGCCACGGTCTGGGCCGCATGCTGGGTGGCGACGAAGACCAGCACCCGGTCCCACTCGTTTTCCTTCAGCAGGTGGCGCAGCAGCTGCGTGCGGCGATTCGCATCGACTTCGATCACGCGCTGCACGATGGCCGGCTCGGTGCCGGGCTCGCCCTGCACGTCGATCACTGCGGGGTCGCGCAGCGTGCCGTCGGCCAGCGCCTGGATGGCGGGCGGGAAGGTGGCCGAGAACAGCAGGTTCTGGCGCTGCGCCGGCAGCAGCGCGAGGATGCGGCCCAACTCTTCGGCAAAGCCGAGGTCGAACAAGCGATCGGCCTCGTCGAGCACGAGCGTGGCAACGGCATTGAGCTTCAGCGCGTTGTGGTCCACCAGGTCGAGCAGTCGGCCCGGCGTGGTCACCACGATGTCGGCGCCGCCGCGCAGGCTCATCATCTGCGGGTTGATCGACACGCCGCCGAAGGCAATGGCGATCTTCAGCCGCTCGGGCAGATGCTGCGCCAGGCTGCGCAGGGCCTCGCCCACCTGGGCCGCAAGTTCGCGCGTGGGCACGAGCACCAGTGCGCGAACGCGCCGCGGCGCCTGTGCAGGCTCGGCCGCCAGGCGCTGCAGCAGCGGCAGGGAAAATGCGGCTGTCTTGCCGGAGCCGGTCTGCGCCGAGCCCCGCACGTCGCGACCTTGCAGAATCGCGGGAATGGCCGCAGCCTGGATGGCGGTCGGCGCGGCATAGCCGCTTTCGGCGGCAGCCTGCACGAGCGCGGGAACCAGGCCCAGTGAGTCGAATGGCATGTGAACAGACAGACAGAGAAAGATGAACCGAGAGACAGTGAAAACGAAGAGAGCTAGCGAATGGCAACAATGAAAAGCAATCAGGCCAGCGCCCTGGTGTACTCCACCGAGGCGGGCGGCCGCATGTGCCCCGATTGCCGCGCGCCGATGGCGCAATGCCGCTGCAAGGAACTCAAGGCGCGCGTTCCGGCCACCGACGGCATTGTGCGTGTATCGCACGAGACCAAGGGCCGCAAAGGCAAGGGCGTGACGGTGGTCAAGGGTCTTGCGCTCGACGCGGCGGCGCTCGCGGCGGTGGGCAAGCAACTCAAGACGGCCTGTGGCTCGGGCGGCACGGTGAAGGACGGCACCATCGAAATCCAGGGCGACCACCGCGAACTGGTGATCGCCGCCCTCGCGAAGCAGGGCCACATGGTCAAGCGCGCCGGAGGCTGAACCTCATCATGAAACCCGAAGACCTGCAGCGCCTCGTCACGCTCGAAATGCCATTCGGCAAGCACAAGGGCACGCTGATTGCCGATTTGCCCGGCAATTATCTCAATTGGTTCGCGCGCGAGGGTTTTCCCGAAGGCGAGATCGGCCGGCTGCTCCATTTGATGCATGAAATAGACCACAACGGCCTCTCCGGCTTGCTCCAACCGTTGCGAAACCGCCCGCGAAGGCGTGATGTTTCGTAATAACCGCGGATTTCGGCACTCTTTTTTCAGATCGGATTGATAATCGAGCCTACGTGTCTGTGAGCTTGTCTCCCGTGCACGTAATTCGGTGATCGGTCAGTTTCGCGCCACAGCGCATTTGTTTGTTGTGATTCTGGGACTCCATCGCTTTGTCTTGTTGGTTTGAATTAGGAGTCCCTCAATGGGCAAGAAACTCTACGTAGGCAACCTCGCTTACTCTGTGCGTGACAACGATCTGGAACAGGCTTTCGGCGAGTTCGGCTCGATCGTCAGCGCCAAGGTCATGATGGAACGTGACACCGGCCGTTCGAAGGGCTTCGGCTTTGTCGAAATGGGCAGCGACGCTGAAGCGCTCGCAGCTGTTGAAGCCATGAACGGCCATTCGCTCCAGGGCCGTGCCCTGACCGTGAACGAAGCACGTCCGATGGAAGCTCGTCCCCCCCGTACCGGTGGTGGCGGCGGCTACGGCGGCGGCGGCGGTGGTGGTGGTTACGGCGGTGGTGGCGGCGGCGGCTACGGTGGTGGCGGCGGCGGCGGTGGCCGCAGCGGTGGCGGCGGTGGTTACGGCGGCGGCGGTGGCCGCGGCGGCTACTAAGCCCTCCCCACAGCACTCATGAGAGCCCCGGCTCTCTGAATGAATAAAAAGCTCCTTCGGGAGCTTTTTTCGTTTCCGCCCTGCTCATCTTTTCGAGCGAGGGAGAACCCTGGTACGCATTTCTCCTTACCGCGCCGGTCAGCCAGGAGTCAGCCGCGGGCGACGACCCTCACCCCTCCAATCAAGAGGGTCGAGACAATGCGTATAAAGAGTCAGGCTGACTTCTTTTCAGGAGTCATGTTCACCAGTGTGGGCGGCGCTTTCGCGATAGGCGCCACCACCTACACCATCGGCGACGGAGCCCGCATGGGCCCGGGTTACTTCCCTCTCATGCTGGGCATCCTGCTGGCCGTGCTCGGCGCAGCCATCATGTTCCAGGCCCTGGTGGTGGAAACCGCCAGCGGTGATCCGATCGGCAAATGGGCCTGGAAGCCGCTGGCTTTCGTGCTCGGCGCCAACCTGGCTTTCGGTGTGCTGCTGGGCGGGCTGCCAAGCGTCGGCCTGCCTGCGATGGGAATGATTGCCGCGATCTACGCGCTCACCATCATCTCGAGCATGGCCGGCGAGCACTTCAAGCTGCGCGACGTGCTGGTGCTGGCGACCATCCTGGCTGCCGGCAGCTATGTGGCCTTCATCTGGGCGCTCAAGCTGCAGATCCAGGTCTGGCCTACTTTCATTTCGGGTTGAGGAGCACACCGCCATGGAACTGTTCCACAACCTCGCGACCGGCTTCGGCGTCGCCTTCACTTTCACCAACCTGCTGTACTGCCTGGTCGGCTGCATCCTGGGCACGCTGATCGGCGTGCTGCCGGGCATCGGCCCGGTCGCGACCATCGCAATGCTGCTGCCCGCTACGTACGCATTGCCGCCCGTGTCGGCGCTGATCATGCTCGCCGGCATCTACTACGGCGCACAGTACGGCGGCTCGACCACCGCGATTCTGGTGAACCTGCCCGGGGAGTCATCTTCCGTGGTCACCTGTATCGACGGCTACCAGATGGCAAGGCAGGGCCGCGCGGGCCCGGCGCTCGCCGCGGCGGGCCTGGGCTCGTTCTTCGCGGGCTGCGTGGGCACGCTGATCCTGGCCGCGTTCGCGCCGCCGCTGACCGAACTGGCCTTCAAGTTCGGCCCGGCCGAGTATTTCTCGCTGATGGTGCTGGGCCTGATCGGCGCCGTGGTGCTGGCCTCGGGCTCGCTGCTCAAGGCGGTGGCCATGATCGTGCTGGGCCTGCTGCTCGGCATCGTCGGCACCGACGTGAACTCGGGCGTCGCGCGCTTCAGCTTCGACATTCCCGAGCTCACCGACGGCATCGGCTTCGTGGTGATTGCCATGGGCGTGTTCGGTTACGGTGAAATCATCGGCAATCTCTCGCAGCCCGACGACGAGCGCGAGGTGTTCACGCACAAGGTCAAGGGCCTGTGGCCCACCAAGGAAGACTTCAAGCGCATGACGCCGGCGGTGCTGCGCGGCACGGCCCTGGGTTCGGCCCTGGGCATCCTGCCCGGCGGCGGTGCGCTGCTGGCGGCTTTTGCAGCCTATGCGCTGGAGAAGAAGATCAAGATGCGGCCGGGCGAAGTCCCCTTCGGCAAGGGCAACATCCGCGGCGTGGCGTCGCCCGAATCGGCCAACAACGCCGGCGCGCAGACCTCCTTCATCCCGCTGCTGACGCTGGGCATTCCGCCCAACGCCGTGATGGCGCTGATGGTGGGCGCGATGACGATCCACAACATCCAGCCCGGCCCGCAGGTGATGACCAGCAACCCCGAGCTGTTCTGGGGCCTGATCGCCTCGATGTGGATCGGCAACGCGATGCTGATCATCCTGAACCTGCCGCTGATCGGCATGTGGATCAAGCTCTTGACGGTGCCGTACAAGTTCCTGTTTCCCGCCATCGTGCTGTTCTGCGCGATTGGCGTGTACTCGACCAACAACAACACCTTCGACGTGTGGATGGTCGCGATCTTCGGCTTTATCGGCTACCTGTTCCTCAAGCTCAGAACCGAGCCCGCGCCGCTGCTGCTGGGCTTCATCCTCGGGCCGATGATGGAAGAAAACCTGCGGCGCGCGCTGCTGCTGTCGCGCGGCACCTGGAGCGTGTTCGTCACGCGGCCGCTGTCGGCGGGCCTGCTGGTCGCGGCAGCGCTCTTGCTCGGCATCGTGCTGCTGCCGTCGATCAAGGCCAAGCGCGAAGAAGCGTTCGTCGAGGAATGACCCTTCGAGCGGTCAGCGCCCGAGCAGTTGCCAGGCCATGCCTGCGAGTGCCGAGGCGAGCACCACGGGAATCACGCCGGCCTTGAAGCGGAAGAGCGCGATAGCCGCGAGGGCGCCGATCACGGCCGAGGGCAAATCGAAGGGGCCCGACAAGCCCTTCGGCCAAAGCACGTGGTAGGCGAAGAAGACCGCCAGGTTGACGATCACGCCGACCACGGCCGCGGTAATCGCGGTCAGCGGCGCGGTGAACTTCAGGTTGCCGTGGGTCGACTCGATGAAAGGGCCGCCCAGCAGAATGAACAGGAACGACGGCAGGAAGGTGAAGAAGGTCACCACCGTCGCCCCCGCAACGCCGGCCGCGAACAGCGCATGGGGGCCGAACAGCGCCTGGCCCCAGGCGCCGACGAAGCCCACGAACGACACCACCATGATCAACGGGCCCGGCGTGGTTTCCCCGAGCGCGAGGCCGTCGATCATCTGCGTGGCGCTGAGCCAGTGATAGTGGTCGACCGCGCCCTGGAACACATAGGGCAGCACCGCATAGGCGCCGCCGAAGGTCAGCAGCGCCGCCTTGGTGAAGAACCAGGCCATCTGCGTGAGCGCACCGCTCCATCCGTACAGTGCCGTGAGCGCGCCCAGTGCGCCGAGCCACAGCAAAACAAACACTGCGAGCACGCGCGCGAAGCGGCCCCAACTGAAAAGGGCGTGCTGCGGCGTGGGCGCGTCGTCGTCGATCAGCGCCGGGCCAGCCGAGCCCGCTGCGGCGCCGTGCCCGCCGCCCGGCGTGAAGTACGCCGGCGCGAACCGGCTGCCGAAGTAGCCGATGGCCCCGGCGGACAGCACGATCAGCGGAAACGGCAGCCGCAGCGCGAAGATCGCGACGAAGGCGGCCACGGCAATCGCCCAGAGCCACGCGTTCTTGAGCACCCGCGAGCCGATGCGCCAGGCGGCGAACAGCACGATGGCCGTGACCGCGGGCTTCACGCCGTAGAGCAGGCCCGCCACGGCCGGCACGTGGCCGTAGGCCATGTAGGCCCACGACAGCCCGATCAGGATGAAGAGCGACGGCAGCACGAAGAGCACGCCCGCCGCGATCCCGCCCCAGGTGCGGTGCATGAGCCAGCCGATGTAGGTGGCGAGCTGCTGCGCTTCAGGGCCGGGCAGCAGCATGCAGTAGTTGAGCGCATGCAGAAAGCGCTTTTCCGAGATCCAGCGCCGGCGCTCCACCAGTTCCTGGTGCATGAGCGCAATCTGCCCCGCCGGGCCGCCGAAGCTGATGAAGCCGAGCTTGAGCCAGTAGGCGAAGGCCTGCCAGAAGCTGACGGGTGCGGGGCGTTCAACGGGTACAGCGGACTCTGGCAATGCCATGGATGAGACTTTCTTGTTTTGCTATTTCAGGAAGGCGTCATAGGCGGTCTTGAGAATCAGCGCGCTCACGACGACGATGAACACCACCCGCACGAAGCCGGCGCCGTGTTTCAGCGCAACACGCGTACCCAGCAGGCTGCCGGCCACGTTGGCCACTGCCATCACCAGCCCATAGTGCCACCAGACATGGCCCTTGGCGGCGAGCAGGATCAATGCCGCGGCATTGGTCAACGTGTTGATGATCTTGGCCGAGGCCGACGCGTTCAGGAAGTCGTAGCCCATCCAGCGCACGAACAGAAACACCAGGAAGCTGCCCGCCCCCGGGCCGAAGAAGCCGTCGTAGAACCCGATCGACAGTCCGATGGCGCAGGCCGCCAGCGTTTCAGCTCGCCCGCTGAATCGCGGAACGTGGTGGCGCCCGAGGTCCTTGCGCGCCAGCGTGTAGAGCAGCACGCCGAGCAGCACGATGGGCAATGCCCGGCGCAGGAAGTCGCCCGGGAACACGGTGACGCCCCAGGCCCCCAGCATCGAGCCGGCGAATCCGAGCAGGGCGGCCGGCCAGAGCGCGCCCCAGCGCATCTGGACCCGCTGGCTGAACTGGGCCGCAGCGGCCGCCGTGCCCCAAATGGAAGCACTTTTGTTGGTACCCAGCAACGTGGCCGGTGGCGCACCCGGGAAGACCGCGAAAAGGGCCGGCACGAGAATCAGCCCTCCGCCGCCGACGATCGAATCGACAAAGCCCGCGAGCAGCGAGGCGCCCGTTACCACCAGCATTTCCATGCCGGGATTGTCGCACCCGATCCGCTATCAAAAAGCGAGCTTCATCCAGAGACAGGACGTGGGCAAGAGCGCAGTTCGGCCAGAGAGAATTTGACCGGAACGGAAGGGCGCTGGGCAATAAAAAAGGCGCCGACCAGCGGCGCCTTTCAAGTTCAAACACGGCTTCTCGAACGGAAGCCTTGAAGAATTTTTCTTGTAGACCGAATTTTGTCTCCTCGGACCCTCGGCAGCACGAGCTTGGCCCGTTCGCGAGTGGGCAGACTTTAGGCGGTGCACCGGGCCAGTGCATTGGGAATTACCCGCTTTGCCTTACCTCGAAGCTGCCCTGCGCAAACAAAAGTGTTTCGGAGCGTTAACGACATCCGTCGACGTGGCACGACTTGTGCACGCAAGCGGTTGAGCCATTCGTCGAGGAGCGCCATGTCCATGTCCGAAAGCGAACGCATTGCCCTTGCCGCGCGCCTTCACGTGGCATTGCGGCGAAAGCACGGCCGCGTGACCGACACCGAATGGATGGCCACGAATGCCGAGTACGCCACCGAGATCGTGCGCATGACGCGCGCACATGCCGCGGAAACCAAGGATGAGGATCTCTACCTGCTCGCCACCCGCCTCGAGCAGGCCATGGAGCCGCTGGCGCGCGCCGCGCGGCTGGCAGCGCGAGCGGCCGACGGCAACGCGCCGAACCCGCTGCAGCGCTACATAGGCAAGCTGCGTTGACCCTTTCCCGGGCGAACGCTCACCGGTCAGCCAGCGGCAAGCGCCGCCTTGCGGATCGACTGCAGCGTGCTGCCCGGCGTGATGGCCTCCGGGTCGAGCAGGCAGTGCAGGATCGCGGGCTTGCCGCTCGCGCGGGCGCGGGCCAGCGCGGGGCCGAACTCTTCGGTGCTGACGACGCGCTCGCCGTGGCCGCCGAACACTTCGGCATAGCCGCAGAAGTCGGGGTTCTTCAGCTGCGTGGCGCTCACGCGGCCGGGATAGTGCTTTTCCTGGTGCATGCGGATGGTGCCGTACATGGCGTTGTCGAGCAGCACCACGATGATCGGAAGGCCGTACTGCACGGCAGTGGCGAACTCCTGGCCGTGCATCATGAAGTCGCCATCGCCCGCGAACACGACAACCTCGCGCTCGGGCCACAGCCGCTTGGCACCCACGCCGGCCGGCAGGCCATAGCCCATCGAACCGCTGGTTGGCGCCAGCTGGCTTGCGAACGCGCGGAACGGCCAGAAGCGGTGCACCCAGGTGGCGAAATTGCCCGCGCCGTTGCAGAAGATGGTGTCGGCCGGCAGCACGTCGCGCAGGTGCTGCATCACCTCGCCCATCTGCAGCGGGCCCGGAATGCGGATCGGCGCCGGGTCGCTCCAGCGCAGGAAGTCTTCGCGCGCCGTTTTCGTCTCGGCCGCCCAGGCGGGCGGTGAAGCGGGGCGCAGCGCGGACACGGCTTCGGCGAACGCCTGCGGCGTGGCGTGAATGCCCAGCGCCGGACGATAGAGCTTGCCGAGCTCGTCGGCATCG
Organism: Variovorax paradoxus; assembly: GCF_030815855.1. Classification (NCBI taxonomy): domain Bacteria; kingdom Pseudomonadati; phylum Pseudomonadota; class Betaproteobacteria; order Burkholderiales; family Comamonadaceae; genus Variovorax; species Variovorax paradoxus. The sequence goes on from NZ_JAUSXG010000001.1 coordinate 5,021,648, forward strand.
GCGTGCACATGCACCAGCGCCTGCTTCGGCTGCGGGATGGCCAGCAGTTCGTAGCCTTGCGACGGCACTTCCGAGAGGCGGCCGCCCACCAGCAGCACCAGATCGGCATTGCGGATGCGTTCGAGCATGCGCGGATTCGCGCCCAGGCCCAGGTCGCCCGCGTAGCAGGGATGCTCGGCCGACAACAGCATCTGGCGGCGGAACGAGCAATACACGGGCAGCGAGAACGCCTCGGCAAAACCGGCGAACTGCTGCGCCGCGGCCTCGGACCAGCGGCTGCCGCCCAGGATGACCACGGGCCGCTGTGCCTGCGACAGGCGCTGCTGCAGTTCGGCCAGTTGCATGGCGCCCGGATAGGTTTCGGTCACCGCATACGGCTGCGCATCGGCCACGGCAGCGGCTTCGGTCAGCATGTCTTCGGGCAGCGCGATCACCACCGGACCGGGCCGGCCCGAGGTGGCGACGTGGAAAGCACGAGAGACCAGCTCGGGCACGCGCGCCGGATCGTCGATCTGCACCACCCACTTGGCCATGGTGCCGAAGACCGCGCCGTAGTCGAGCTCCTGGAAGGCCTCGCGGCCGAGGGCCTCGCGCGCGACCTGGCCCACGAAGAGCAGCAGCGGCGTCGAATCCTGGTGCGCGATGTGCACGCCGGCCGCGGCATTGGTGGCGCCCGGTCCGCGCGTGACGAAACAGATGCCCGGCTTGCCCGTGAGCTTGCCCTGCGCCTCGGCCATCATCGTGGCGCCGCCTTCCTGGCGGCACACCGTGACGTCGATCGATGCATCGTGCAGCGCGTCGAGCACCGCCAGAAAGCTTTCGCCGGGCACGCAGAAGAGCTGCTCGACGCCATGGGTGATGAGCTGGTCGACCAGGATCTGGCCGCCGGTGCGGGAAGAAGTCATGTGCACTCCGAAGGATAGGTATTCGTACTGGCTCCTTCCCCCTCCGGGGGAAGGTTGGGATGGGGGCACGGGGCGTTGGATGCGCTCACAGCGATTGCTGCGGCGCCGGCCCCCACCCCTGCCCTCCCCCGGAAGGGGAGGGAGAAATGCGGGGTCATTCGAGAGCTTCGCATGCGGCGGCAATTCGCGCACACGCCTCTTCCAGCTGCGCCACCGACGTCGCATACGAAATGCGGAAATACGGGGCAAGCCCGAACACGCTGCCCGGCACCACGGCCACTTCGTAGTCCTGCAGCAGGTAGCTGCAGAAATCGCTGTCGGTCTGCAGCAGCGTGCCACTGCGCGTGCGCCGTCCGAGCACGCCCGCGCAACTCGCAAACGTATAGAAAGCGCCTTCGGGCACGCGGCAATGCAGGCCCGGTGCGCGGTTCAATGCGGCCACCACGAAATCGCGGCGTGCCTGAAAGTCGCCGCACCGCTCGGCCACGATGTCTTGCGGCCCCGTGAGCGCTTCGATCGCGGCCGCCTGGCTCACCGATGAGGGGCACGAGGTCGATTGGCTCTGCACCACCGCCATCGCCGCGATCAAGGCGCGCGGCCCTGCCCCGTAGCCGACGCGCCAGCCCGTCATCGCATAGGCCTTCGACACGCCGTTGACGGTAAGCGTGCGCTCGCGCAGCCGCGGCTCCACGGCCCCCGGCGTGGCAAATGCCAGGCCGTCGTAAAGGATGTGTTCGTAGATATCGTCGGCCAGCACCCACACTGCGGGATGCCGCAGCAGCACTTCGCACAATGGTGCGAGCTGCGCCGTGCTGTAGGCCGCGCCGCTCGGGTTCGATGGCGAGTTCAGGAACAGCCAGCGCGTGCGCGACGTGATAGCCGCCTCGAGTTGCGCAGCGGCCATCCGGAAACCATTGACCTCGCTGCAGGGCACACTCACCGGCACGCCGCCGCAGATCTGCACGATGTCGGCGTATGAGGTCCAGTAGGGCGCGGGCAGGATCACCTCGTCACCCGGGTTCAGGCTGGCCATCAGCGCATTGAAGATCACCTGCTTGGCGCCCGCGCCCACGCTGATTTCATTCAATGCAAAGTCCAGCCCGTTGTCGCGCCTGAACTTGAGCTGCACCGCGGCCTTCATGGCCGGGCTGCCATCGAGCACGGTGTAGCGCGTGTCGCCGCGCGCCATGGCGCGGGCCGCGGCGGCGAGGATGTGCTCGGGCGTGTCGAAGTCCGGCTCGCCCGCGCCCAGCACGATCACCGGCCGGCCGGCACGCTTGAGCGCGTTGGCATGGTCGGTGATGCGCAGGATTTCCGACACCCCGATGGCGCGCACGCGCTGCGCGGGCACGAACGCGGCCGCCGAAGAAGGCGCGGAATCGAGAAGAACAGCAGCTGTCACTTCGCGTAGGCCTCCAGCGGCTTGTCGTTGGGTTCGGCGATGAGCTGCTTGAGCGCCGCGCTCATCGGCAGGTTCAGGCTGGTGTTCTTCGGCGGAATCGGCGCGACGAACCACCTGGTGTAGATCTTCTCGAGTTCGCCGCTCTTCATGAGCTTGCGCAGCGCATCGTCCACCGCCGTCTTGAACGCCGGATCGTCCTTGCGGAACAGCAGCGCGATCGGCTCGGAACCCAGCGCCTCGCCGACGATGCGGTAGGCCGACGGGTTCTTCGCGTTCGCGATGATGCCCGCGAGCAGGTTGTCGTCGAGCACGAACGCATCGGCGCGGCCCGACTCCATCAGCAGGAAGCTCTCGAGGTGGTCCTTGCCGAGCATCGTGGTGATGGTGGTGTTCTGCGCACGCTCGCGCTTGCGCAGCAGCTGCACGGCGGTGGTGCCGGTGGAGGCCGACACGGTGCGGCCCGCCAGCTGGTCGAGCGAGCCGATGCCCGAATCGACCTTGGTGGCCATCCGCACCTCGCTCACATAGGTGGTGAGCGCGAAGGCCACCTGCTGCTGGCGCGCGGTGTTGTTGGTGGTGGGGCCGCAGCCGATATCGAGCGTGCCGTTCTGCACCAGCGGAATGGTGTTCTGCGCCGTCACCGCCATGTATTCGAGCTTGGCCGACGGTGCGATGTCCTTCAGCACGCGCTCGCAGAGCTCGACGTGGTAGCCCACGTACTTCTCGTTCGCGCCCAGCATGTAGGCCATGGGCGGCGAGGCCTCGCGCACGCCGAGCACGGCCTTGCCGCTCGTCTTGATCTTGTCGAGCGTGCCGCCGGTGGGGGCTTGCTGCGCGGTGGCGCTGCCGAATGCAAGCGCGAGCAGCGCTGCGGTGGCGAGGATCTTCAGTTGCTTTGTCATCTTCTCTGTCTCCTGGTAATTTTTCTTCGAAGGGCGCGGCATGCTTTTTCGTGGGACATCGCGGAACCGGCTTCGCCGGGCCGCAGATGTCGCCTCCGGCAGGGGGTTGGAGAAGCGACACGAAGTGCGCGGAGCCTGGGGGCGAGCCTCAATCCCCGATATCGAACGTGACACCCTGCGCAAGCGGCAGCGCGGTCGAATAGTTGATCGTGTTCGTCGCGCGGCGCATGTACGCCTTCCAGCTGTCGGAGCCGGCTTCGCGCCCGCCGCCGGTTTCTTTCTCGCCACCGAAGGCGCCGCCGATTTCGGCACCGCTCGGCCCGATGTTGACGTTGGCAATGCCGCAGTCGGAACCGGCGCTGGACATGAAGCGCTCGGCCTCGCGCACGTTGAGCGTGAAGATCGACGACGACAGGCCCGCGCCCACCGCGTTGTGCCACTCGATGGCGTCGTCGAGCGAGCTGTAGCGCACCACATAAAGAATGGGTGCGAAGGTTTCGCGCAGCACCGGGCCTGCGTGCGACTTCAGCTCCACGAGTGCGGGGCGCACGTAGTAGGCGTCATTGGTACCGATGCCTTCGACGCGCTGCCCGCCATGCACCGTCGCGCCGATCTCTCGGCTTTCGCTCAATGCCTTCTGCATGCCGTCGAACGCCGCGCGGTCGATCAGCGGCCCGACCAGCGTGCCGGCTTCGCGTGGATCGCCGACCCGCACATTGCCGTACACCTTGGCGAGCTTGGGCACCAGCGCGTCGTACACGCTGTCGTGCACGAACAGGCGGCGCAGCGTGGTGCAGCGCTGGCCGGCCGTGCCCATGGCCGAGAACGCGATGCCGCGCAGCGTGAGGTCCAAGTCGGCCGAGGGCGTGACGATGGCGGCGTTGTTGCCGCCGAGTTCGAGAATCGCGCGGGCAAAGCGTGCGGCCAGCTTCGGCCCCACCTGCCGGCCCATCGCGGTGGAGCCGGTGGCCGAGAGAATCGGCACCCGGTGGTCGTCGACCAGCACCTCGCCGATGTCGCGCTGGCCCAGCAGCAGGCCGAGCAGGCCTTCGGGCGCATCTTCGCCGAAACGCGCGATGGCGCGCTGCGCGATGGCATGCACGGCCAGCGCGGTGAGCGGGGTTTTCTCGGACGGCTTCCACACCACCGAGTCGCCGCACACCAGTGCCAGCGCCGCGTTCCACGACCACACCGCCACCGGAAAGTTGAAGGCCGAGATCACGCCGCACACGCCCAGCGGATGCCAGGTTTCCATCATGCGGTGCTCGGCGCGCTCGGTGGCCAGGGTCAGGCCGTAGAGCTGGCGCGAGAGGCCGACCGCGAAGTCGCAGATGTCGATCATTTCCTGCACTTCGCCCGCGCCTTCGGTCGGAATCTTGCCGGCTTCGAGCGTGACGAGGCGGCCGAGGTCGCTCTTGGCGGCGCGCAGTTCTTCGCCCAGCAAGCGCACGAGTTCGCCGCGGCGCGGCGCGGGCACATTGCGCCAGGCCTTGAAGGCGTCGTGGGCGTGGCCGATGGCCGCGGCCGCCTCTGCCGCGGTGGTCTGCGGCACCTGCGCAATCAGCTCGCCGGTGACCGGCGAGCGCACCGCCAGCTGGCCACCGGTGTAGGCGGCGCGGGACACGCCGAGGCGCTGCAGCAGCTGTTCGACTTCGGCAGGGAGGGAGACAGGGGCTTGAGCTTCGGACATGGGCGCGCTCCGGGAAGGAGGAGGAGAAGAAGAAAGAAGGAAAGGCAGCGGGAAACCCGGTCAATATCTGCGAATCCCGTGCGCTTGCCTAGTGAAAAAACGGAAGGACCTGATGCGTTTGCGGAATGAACTCGGGCCGGGCCTCCTGTGCGACGGGCTGCGCGCCTACGCGCACTCGCTCAGACAGCATCCAAGATGCGTCACCTCCGCACGCCCGCGCTGCACCGCACCGCACGCCCATGAAAGCGATCCGCTATCTCTACGCCGCGATCCATGCACTGATGGCGCTCGCCTTCGCCGCCGCATCGCTCGTCCTGATCGTCATCGCGGCGCGCGCCGGCTGGGGTGCGGTCTTGCAGGGCCTCGATCTTCCGGCGGCCGAGGCGATCATCGAGGCGGTGGGCCTGCTGGCGGCCGCTGTCGTGGCGCTGCAGATCTCGCAGACCGTGCTGGAAGAAGAGGTGATTCGGGACGCGCACATCGGCGCGCCGACTCGGGTGCGCCGGTTTCTCTCACGGTTCATGGTGGTGATCGTGGTCGCCGTCGCGGTGGAAGGGCTGGTCGCGACATTCAAGGCGCGTGAAACGCCCGGGTTGATGCTGCACGCCTCCGCGATGCTCGGCGCCGTCGGACTTCTGATGGCAGGCTGGGGCGTTTTCATCCGGCTCAACCGTTACGCCGAGGAACTGGAGCCCGAGGCGATGGCGGAAGCCAAGCGCGAGGACAGCAAGCTGAAATGAACGGCACCGCCGAAGCCGCCCTTAGACGGGTTCGGGCGCGTCGGGCAGCGGAATCTTCTGCCCCGCCGGCGACCCCGCCAAACTCTGCGCCGGCCGCCTCAGCGTTGCATCGAAGGGATTGATCTTCGGCCCGATGGCCGTGGCTTCGCGCTTGAGCAGCTCGACGACCGTGGGCATGCGGTCGGCGTTGAGCCGGTCGGCAATCGTGCCGACGCTCAGCGCAGCCACGGCACGCCCTTCTCGATCGAGGATCGGCACCGCCACGCCGGCCATGCCTTCGAGCAGGCCGGTGTTGCGCCCCGCATAGCCGGCCTGGCGCACGCGCTCGATCTCGGTGCGCAGATACACCTCGTCGTACACGCCGTACTCGCGCACGCGCGAGAGGTTGAAGCGGATCACTTCCTCGCGCTCCGCTTCTGGCAGAAACGCCAGGATCGCGAGCGCGCCCTGCCCCACGCCCAGCGCAATGCGCCCGCCGATGTCGCCCGTGAACGAGCGGATCGGAAACGGCCCTTCGCTGCGGTCGAGGCAGATCGCGTCGAAGCCGCTGCGTGCCAGCAGGAAGATGCTGTCGCCCAGGCTCGCGCAGAGGCGCAGCAATACGGGCCGGCAAATGGAGCGCAGGTCGCCGGGGTTGCCGGCGCTGGCCGCGAGCGCGAAGAAATCGATGCTCAACCGGTACAGCTTGCTGCGCTCGTCCTGCTCGACCATGCCCTCGGCCATGAGCGATTGCAGCAACCGGTGCGTGGTGGCCTGCGTGAGGCCCACGGACCGTGCGATCTGGGTCACGCGGCCGCCTTCGGCCTGCACCGCGCCGAGTGCGCGGAGCACCGAAAACACACGCGGGATGCCGCCGCTCGCGGCCGTGGGGGTTTCCATGCCTTCTCCTGTGGAATTTCCAACTCAGTTTCCGCCATGATATTCCGTTGAACGGAATAAATCGCGGAAATATTCTGATTAATGGAATACCCGAGGCGAACTGGCGTGATCGTTGCAATAGAGTGAATTGAAAGTTCTCTCTTGTCCATGGCGCGCACCAAGGTGCTGCACGCCATTCACGACCGCGCAGAAAGGCCCTTCCATGTCATTCCTACGGCTCACCGACGTGACCAAGTTCTACGGCGCCACCCGCGCCGTGTCGGCCATGAACCTCACGGTGGAGAAGGGCGAGTTCGTGTCGCTGCTCGGCCCCTCGGGCTGCGGCAAGACCACCACGCTGCAGATGATTGCGGGCTTCGAGGCCGTGTCGAGCGGGCGCATCGAGCTCGCGGGCAAGGACATCACGCATGCAAAGGCCAACACGCGAGGCCTGGGCATCGTGTTCCAGACCTACGCCCTCTTCCCGCACATGACGGTGGCCGACAACGTGAGCTTCGGCCTTGAGATGCGCAAGATGCCGAAAGCCGAACGCGCTGAACGGGTGAAGCAGGCGCTCGCGCTCGTTCATCTCGAAGCGCACGCCGCGCGCTACCCGCGCGAGCTCTCGGGCGGCCAGCGCCAGCGCGTGGCACTGGCCCGCGCGCTCGTGATCGAGCCGCCGGTGCTGCTGCTGGACGAACCGCTCTCCAACCTCGACGCCAAGCTGCGCGAGGAAATGCAGTTCGAGCTGCGCCAGATCCAGCGCAAGGTCGGCACCACCACGGTGATGGTCACGCACGACCAGAGCGAAGCCATGTCCATCAGCGACCGCGTGGTGGTGATGGAAGGCGGCTGCGCCACGCAGATCGACCACCCGCACCGCGTGTACGAGCACCCGAGCACGCGCTTCATTTCGACTTTCGTGGGCAAGGCCAACCTGCTGAACGCACGCGTCACGGCCTGTGGCGCGCGCAGCTGCCATGTCGAGGTCGCTTCGCTCACGGTCGAGGTGGACGACACCGGCTACAAGCCGGGCGACCGGGTGCTGATGAGCGTTCGCCCCGAAAAACTGCAGCTGGTGGAGGCCGGCCGCGGCCGCCTCGACGGCCAGGTACGGGAGCGCTTCTTCCTTGGCAGCCAATGGCTCTACCGCCTGGGCACGCCCGCCGGCGACCTGATGGTGCTGAGCCCCAACGACGGCCGCGAAGCACTCGACGAAGGCAACGCGACCGGCATCGACTGGCCCGCGCATTGCACGCGCCTGTTGCCGGCCGAAGAGGTGGCGGTGGCCGCATGAGCGGAATGAAGAACAAGGCCACGCCATGGTGGCTGTCGGGCCCGGCGCTGCTGCTGTTCGCGGCCCTGCTGATGGTGCCGCTCGCGCTCACCGCCGTGCTCTCGTTCAATGTCTACGACCCGGCCACCGGACCGAAGGCCGGCGAGTTCACGCTGGAGCACTACGCGCACGTGTTCACCGACTCGTACTACCACGGCATCTTCTGGCGCACCTTCTGGATCTCGGGCCTCGTCACGCTGATCTGCGTAGTGGTCGGCGCGCCCGAGGCCTACGTGCTGAGCCGCATGCGCAACCCGTGGCGTTCGGTGCTGCTGCTGGTGGTGCTGGCGCCGCTGCTGGTTTCGGTGGTGGTGCGCGCCTTCGGCTGGAGCATGCTGCTCGGCCCCGAAGGTGCGGTGAACGGCCTGTTGCGGCTGGTCGGTATCGGGCCGGTGAAGATGCTCTACACCGAGACCGCGGTGATCGTCGCGCTGGTCCACGTGATGCTGCCCTTCATGGTGATTCCGGTGTGGACCTCGTTGCAGAAGCTCGATGCGGGCGTGGAGAACGCCGCACTGTCGCTCAAGGCGTCGCACTTCACCGCGCTCAGGCGCATCGTGCTGCCGCAGGTGATGCCGGGCATTCTCTCGGGCAGCCTGATCGTGTTCGGCCTGGCCGCAAGCTCGTTTGCGATTCCGGGGCTTTTGGGCGGGCGCCGGTTGAAGATGGTCGCGACGGTCGTTTACGACGAGTACCTCAGCGAATTGAACTGGCCCTTGGGCGCCGCCGTTGCACTCACGTTGCTTGTCGCGAATCTCATCGTGATGCTGAGCTACAACCGCCTCGTCGAAGGCCGCTACAAGAAAGCGCTCGGGTGATATGACCCCCACGCTCCATCACTTCGTGTATTCGCTGCCCCCCGTGGGGGCGCAGGCCCCCCTTGGGGCGGCCCGGCGGGAGACCTCATGACCAAGAACGGCCCTCTCGCCCTCGCGTTCAACGCGCTCGTCATCACCTTCATGCTGGCGCCGCTCCTGGTGGTGTGCATCGTCGCGTTCACGCCCGAGAACACGTTGACGATTCCGACCACGCATTTCTCACTACGCTGGTTCGAGGCCGTGTTCGCGCACCCCGACTTCATGCAATCGTTCTGGAACAGCCTGTGGCTTGCGCTGGCTTCGGCCACCATCGCCACGCTGCTCGCGGTACCGGCCGGCATGGCGATCACACGTTATGCGTTCCCCGGACGCGACTTCCTGAACGGCCTGTTCCTCTCGCCACTGATCATTCCGCACCTGGTGCTGGGCGTCGCCTTGCTGCGCCTGTTCGCGCTGGTGGGCGGCACGGGCAGCTTCGGCTGGCTGGTGATGGCGCATGCGCTGATCGTCACGCCCTACACGCTGCGGCTCGTGGTGGCCGCGCTCGTGGGTTTCGACCGCAGCGCCGAGCAGGCTGCGCTCTCGCTGGGCGCGAGCCAGGCCACGATGTTCCGGCGCATCACGCTGCCGATGATCCTGCCGGGCGTCACGGGCGGCTGGCTGCTGGCCTTCATCAACAGCTTCGACGAAGTGACGATGTCGATCTTCGTCACCTCCCCGAGCACGGTGACGCTGCCGGTGCGCATGTACATGTATGCGACCGAGTCGATCGATCCGCTGATGGCGGCGGTGTCGGCCCTGATGGTGGCGGTGACGGCCATCGCCATGGTGGTGCTCGACCGCGTCTATGGGCTGGACCGCGTGCTGGTGGGGCGCCGATAGATGAGTCTGCCAACGCTTCTTCAACCGCTGCTGCATCGCGTGGCCGAGACCGGCCGCGCCGCGGTGCCCTTCACGCTCGACGGCCGGCCCGCTTCCGCGCTCGCGGGCGACACCGTGCTGACCGCGGTACTCACGCAAGCCACCCGGTTGCGGCGCAACGAGTTCAGCGGCGAACCGCGCGCGGGCTTCTGCATGATGGGCGCCTGCCAGGATTGCTGGATCGCCACCGAGCAAGGCGAGCGGCTGCGCGCCTGTTCGACCTTCATTGCGCCGGGCATGGCGCTGGTCACCGAGCGAGGCGGCGCATGACGACGACGGCCGCGCTTCAACCCGTGATCGTCGGCGCCGGCCCGGCCGGCGTGCGCGCTGCGCAGGCACTGGTGGTGCAGGGCTTGCGCCCCGTCGTCATCGACGAGGCGTCGCGCGCCGGAGGGCAGATCTACCGCCGTCCACCCGCCAGCTTGAGCCAGCGCACGGCGGCCATGCTCTACGGTTTCGAGGCTTCGCGCGCGAACGCCGTGCACCAGGCCTTCGACGCGATGCGTGATCGCATCGATTACCAGCCCGACAGCCTCGTGTGGAACGCACAAGGCGGCGTGCTCGACGTGCTGCACAACCCGACGCGCACCACCGCGCGCGTGCCCTATGGCCAATTGATCGTCGCCACCGGTGCCACCGACCGCGTGCTGCCGGTGCCGGGCTGGACACTGCCCGGCGTGTACACGCTGGGCGGCGCGCAAGTCGCGCTCAAGTTCCAGGGCTGCGCCATTGGGCAGCGGGTGGTGTTCATGGGCACCGGCCCGCTGCTCTACCTCGTGGCCTATCAATACGCAAAGGCTGGCGCGAAAGTCGCTGCGGTTCTGGACACGTCGCGGCTCGCGGACCAGCTTGCCGCCACGCCCGCGATGCTGCGGCAACCCGCGGTATTCGCCAAGGGCGTGTACTACGTGGCCTGGCTTCGCGCGCACGGCGTGGCGCTGCACAGCGGCGTGCGACCATTGCGCGTGCTCGGCGATGCGCAAGACAGCCGCGTGGCCGGCGTCGCGTGGCATGACGGGAGCGAAGAACGCACGCTGGCCTGCGACGCCGTCGGCTTCGGCTACGCGCTGCGCTCCGAAACCCAATTGGCCGACCTGCTGGGCTGCCGATTCGAATTCGCGCCGCTGCACCGCGCCCATCTGCCGGTGCGCGATGCGGCGGGCCGCTCCAGCGTGCGCGGCGTGTACCTCGCCGGCGACGGCGCCGGCATCATGGGTGCCGATGCGGCCGAATGGGCTGGCGAGCGCGCCGCGCTCGCGCTGCTGGCCGACCGGGGCGTGGCGGTCGACACCGCGCGCGCCGCGGCGCTCGAGCGCAAGCGCCACAAGCTCGGCGGATTCCGGGAAGGGCTGGAACGCGCCTTCCCGCTGCCGCACGACTGGGCCGCGCATGCACCCGACGAGCTGGTGGTCTGCCGCTGCGAGAACATCACCGCGGGCACGCTGCGCCAGACGGTCGCCGAGAACGGTGCCGACGAAATGAACCGCCTGAAAGCGCTCTCGCGCGTGGGCATGGGCCGCTGCCAAGGCCGCATGTGCGGCGTGGCCGCGGCCGAGATCCTCGCGCATGCCACCGGGCTGCCGCTGCAGCAGGTGGGCCGGCTGCGCGGGCAGGCGCCGATCAAGCCGATTCCGATTCATCTGGCCGCTGCGCCTTCGACCGAAGGAGCCGGCGAATGACGGGGCGCAAGACAGTGCACACCGACGTCGCCATCGTCGGAGGCGGCATCGTCGGCGCCTCCGCCGCGCTCGCCTTGCGGCAGATGGGCATCGGCGTCGTGCTGCTGGAGCGCGACCTCTGCGGCTCGCGCTCGAGCGGCGTGAACTACGGCGGCGTACGGCGCCAGGGCCGCCCGATCAACCAATTGCCGCTCGCGCAGCGCGCGCACCGCATCTGGGGCCGCCTGCGCGAAACGATCGGCACCGACGGCGAATACCTGCGCTCGGGCCATTTCAAGATCGCGCGCAGCGAAGCCGACATGGCGTCGCTGGAGCGCTACCGCGCGCAGAGCCGCGACTTCGACCTCGGATTGGAACTGGTCTCCGATGCCCGCCTGCGCGAGCGCTGTCCCTGGCTCGGCGCGCGCGCCGTGGGTGGCTCGCTGTGCGCGGAAGACGGGCAGGCCAATCCGCGGCTGGTGTCGCCGGCCTTCGCGCTCGCGGCGCAGCGCGCGGGCGCGCAGATCTTCGAACGCCACAAGGTCGACGAGGTGGCGCACGACGGCGCGAAATTCGTACTGCGCTCGGGCAACACGCTCGAAGTGCATGCACCGGCGCTGCTCAACTGCGCGGGCGCATGGGCCGGCCCGATCACCACGGAGTTCGGCGAAGCCGTGCCGCTGCAATCGGGCCATCCCGCGATGGCTGTGACCGAACCGCTGCCCTTCTTCATGAACTGGAGCCTCGGCGTGGAAGGCGGCGGCATCTACTGCCGCCAGGTGACACGCGGCAACCTCGTGCTGGGCGGCGGGGGCGCGGGCGTGGCGCTCGATGCCGACCGCGCGCGCTCCGACCGCGACGCGATCGCCTCGCTCTCCGCGCAGGCCATCGAGCTGCTGCCCGCGCTGCGCCATGCCCACTTCATTCGCACCTGGAGCGGCACCGAGGGTTACCTGCCCGACCGCCAGCCGGTGCTTGGGCCCAGCCGCACCACTCCCGGCCTGTTCCATGGCTTCGGCTTTGCGGGCGCGGGCTTCCAGATCGGCCCCGCCGCCGGCGAAGTACTCGCCGAACTCGTGCGAGACGGCCGCAGCAGCACGCCGATCGAGGCCTTCTCGATCGAACGCTTCTTTCCTGAAGAAACCACCACCAGCCCACCCTGAAAGGAAAACCCCATGTCCCGTTTTCAGAAGACCTTTTTCTTCTCCCTTCGCCGGACCGTGCTCGGTACGGTGGCGGTGGCCGCGCTAGCGGCCGGCGGTGCCGCCAGCGCACAGACCAAGACGCTCTACATCGGCATGAACGGCGGCACCATGGAGAAGGCGTACACGCAGTACGTGTTCCCCGCCTTCGAGAAGCTCTACGGCGCCAAGGTGGTGGTGGTGCCCGGCACCTCATCGGACATCCTCGCGAAGGCCCAGGCCAACAAGGACCGGCCGCAGATGCACGTGATGTTCCTGGACGACGGCATCATGGTGCGCGCCATCGGCATGGGCCTGTGCCAGAAGCAGCGACCCAACCCGTCGCTGGCCGAGATCTACCCCGCCGCGCGATTCAAGGACGACATGGCCAGCGGCGTGAGCCTTGGCATGACGGGCCTGGCCTACAACGCGAAGATGTTCAAGGAAAAGGGCTGGGCGCCGCCCACCTCGTGGATGGACCTGGCCGACCCCAAGTACAAGGGCAAGGTGGTGTTCCAGTCGATGTCGTCATCGTCCTTCGGGCTGCACGGCTTCCTGATGTTCAACCGCATCCAGGGCGGCAACGACAAGAATGTGGAGCCCGGCTTCAAGGCCTGGCCCACCACAGTCGGTCCCAACGTGCTCGAGTACATCCCGAGTTCGGCCAAGCTGTCGGAGATGGTGCAGACCGGCGAGGCCGCAATCTTCCCGCTCACGCCCACGGCCGTGGCCGCGCTCAAGACCAAGGGCATTCCGGTCGAATACGCGCCGCCGAAGGAAGGCGCCGTGGTGCTGATGGTGGGCCAGTGCGTGATTGCGAACAACAGCGAACCCGAACTGTCGCAAAAGCTCGCCGAGTTCCTGCTGAGCCCGCTGGCCCAGGCCAACGTGCTGCAGTACGGCGCGCAGATCCCCACCAACCCCAAGGCTCCGGCCGTGGGTGATGGCGTGCAGCAGGTGGCCGACATCAACAAGTGGATGAAGACGGCGGTCACCATCGATTGGGACAGCATCAACGCGAACCGGCCTGCGTGGAATGCGCGTTGGAACAAGACGATTGAAAAGTGATTGGCGCGCGCGAGCGTTTGGCCCGGAGGTTCCAGGGCGGCGCACCCGCCGACGGGGTACCTTGCTCCGCGAATGCCCCCCGCCCTTCGGGCTCCTCCTTGATTTCGCTGCGCAAGGCACCCCATCGCCGTGACCGTTGTACAGAACGATCGTTGATCGAACGGAACAAGCGCAGCGCCCGGTGTGCACAGGGCATCGGGTGCTCCCCGCAGCGAAATCAAGGAGGAGGCGAAGCCGGGGGACATTCGCGGAGGGGAGTACCCGGTGGCCTGTGCACGCGCCCTGAACATTGACGCCCCTGAACAAACACGCCCCGAACAAAACACCTTCAGCGGTTAGCTTCGAGAATCCACCCCACAGCCTTCTCGGCCATCATCAACGTCGGACTGTTCGTGTTGCCGCTCGTGATGGTGGGCATGGCACCCGCGTCGACCACGCGCAGCCCCTGCACACCGCGCACGCGCAGCTTCGAGTCGAGCACGGCCATGGGGTCGCCGTCCGCGCCCATCTTGGTGGTGCCGACGGGATGGAAGATGGTGGTCGCGATGTCGCCGGCGAGGCGCGCCAGGTCTTCGTCGCTCTGGTATTGAACGCCGGGCTTCCATTCCTCTGGCTTGTACTTGGCGAGTGCGGGCTGCGACGCGATGCGGCGCGTCACACGCAGCGAATCGGCCGCGACCTTGCGGTCTTCATCGGTGCTCAGGTAGTTGGGCGCAATGGCGGGCGCATCCTGGAAGCGGGGCGTCTTGATGCGCACCGTGCCTCGGCTCGTGGGGTTGAGGTTGCACACACTCGCGGTAAACGCCGGAAAGCTGTGCAGCGGCTCGCCGAAGGCGTCGAGCGACAGCGGCTGCACGTGGTACTCGAGATTGGGCCACTCGTGCTCGGGTGAACTGCGCGTGAAGGCGCCGAGCTGCGAAGGCGCCATGCTCATCGGGCCGCTGCGCTTCATCAGGTACTCGAGACCGATCTTCGCCTTGCCGTACATGGACGAGGCCAGCACGTTCAGCGTGGGCGCGCCGTTGATCTTGTAGACCGCGCGGATCTGCAGATGGTCTTGCAGGTTGGCGCCGACGCCCGGCGCATCGACCACGACCTCGATGCCGTGCTGACGCAGCAGCTCGGCCGGGCCGATGCCCGAGAGCTGGAGGATCTGCGGCGAGCCGATGCTGCCGGCGCACAGGATCACTTCGCGCGTGGCATGCGCGGTGACCATCTCGTGGCCGTCCCACACCTGCACGCCGGTGCAGCGCTGGCTGCCGTCGGGCTGGCTCTCGACGATCAGCTTGGTGACGTGCGCGTTGACCCACATCTCGAAATTCGGCCGGCCGTAGCAGACCGGCCGCAAGAAGGCCTTGGCGGTGTTCCAGCGCCAGCCGTTCTTCTGGTTGACCTGGAAGTAGCCGACGCCTTCGTTGCTGCCGCGATTGAAGTCGGTGCTGTGCGGCACGCCGGCTTGTACGGCGGCTTCGGCAAACGCGTCGAGGATGTCCCACCTGAGCCGCTGCTTTTCCACGCGCCATTCGCCGCCGGCGCCGTGCAGCTCGTCCGCGCCGAGGTAGTAGTCCTCGTGCTTCTTGAAATCGGGCAGCACGTTCTGCCAGCGCCAGGCATCGTCGCCGGTGAGCTGCGCCCACTGGTCGTAGTCGCGCGACTGGCCGCGCATGTAGATCATGCCGTTGATGCTGGAGCAGCCGCCCAGCGTCTTGCCGCGCGGGTAGCGCAGCGTGCGCCCATTGAGGCCCGCGTCGGGCTCGGTGCTGTAGAGCCAGTCGGTGCGCGGATTGCCGATGCAATAGAGATACCCCACCGGAATGTGGATCCAGTGGTAGTCGTCCTTGCGGCCGGCCTCGATCAGCAGCGTGCGCTGTTGCGATTTGCGGGTCAGCCGGTTGCACATCAGGGCGCCGGCCGTGCCGCCGCCGATGACGATGTAGTCGAATGTGTTGTCGTTGTCGCTCATGGCGCCTGCTTGTCTCCGGGAACGATATTTTTGATGCTCATGGGCCTTGCACCGGCCTTGGCGGGCAGTTTCGCCCATGCCGCCGACAAAAAGCCAATGATTTCGGCGCCATTGGCTTATAAATCTTTCTTATATGACTGCCGCCGGCTTGGACCTTCAGATTCTGCGTGCCTTCGTGCTGGCGGCACGCGAGGGCAGCGTGTCGCGCGCGGCCGAGCGGCTGCACCTCACGCAGCCCGCAGTGAGCTTGCAGCTCAAGCGTCTGGCGGAGGAAACCGGGCTCCAGCTCTTCACGCGCACGCCGCACGGGCTGGCGCTCACGGCCGACGGCGCTGCGTTGCTGCCGCAGGCCGAGCGCGTGCTCTCGGCCGTGGGCGACCTGCAGCAGGCCGCGCGCAATCTGCAGGGCACGGTGCGCGGGGCGCTGCGCATCGGCACCATCCTCGACCCGGAGTTCACCCGGCTGGGCGTGTTCCTGCGCGAACTGGTGGAGTCGGCGCCGCAGATCGAAACCGAGTTGCGTCACGGCATGAGCGGCACGGTGCTGGCCCAGGTGCTGCGCGGCGAACTGGATGTGGGCTTTCACCTCGACACGGATGGCGAGGGCGACAGCAATGCCACCGCACCGGCGCTGCTGGCGGCGCGCACGCTCACGCGCTTCACCTACCGCGTGGTCGCGCCCGCAGGCTGGGGACCGCAAGTGCTGGGCCGCGACTGGAAGGCGCTGGCGGCACTGCCGTGGCTGGCCACGCCACCGGAGTCGGCACACCACCGGCTGCTCGAAAAAGTGTTCGGTCCGCTCGGACTCTCACCGCGCCGCGCGGCGCTGGTGGACCAAGAGGCTTCGATGCTCGACCTGCTGAAATCGGGCGTGGGACTGAGCTTGCTGCGCGACTCCATCGCCATTCGCGAGAGCCAGTCGCACGGCCTCGTGATGGCCGACCGCGTGCAGCTTGACTGCGCGCTGCGTTTCGTCTCCCTGGCGGCGCGGCGCAACGAGCCCGTCATCGCGAGCGCATGGAACGCGCTCGCACGGGCCTGGAACTGACCGGGAAAGGGCCGCAAATGGTCGTTCGAACGGCGTTCCGCCCTACGCAAAGCACAGGCGCGGCGTACGGGAAAAACCGATTCATCCGGTTACGATGCGCCGTCCGAGACCGCTTCTTTTTTCTTACTTCGCCCTCACCCGCCGCACCATGCCCATAGCAACTTCGCCTGCCGACGACGCATCCGCCGCCGACAGCGCGTTGCCGCGCATCGGACAGCGCGAGCAGGACGGCCGCAGCTGGACCGTGGCCAGCGGTCGCTGGACCACGCTGGCCATGTCGTCGCGAACCGCGTGGCAGGCGCTCGAAAAAGACCTGGCCGGCGCCCCGCCCGCGGACGATCGCGCCTGGGACCTGCGCCCGATCGAGCAGCTCGACCACATCGGCGCGCAGCTGCTGTGGGACCACTGGCTCCACGACTGGCCGGCCACGCTCGAGATGTCGCCGCAGCACAAGGCGGTGCTCGACCAGGTGGCCCAGTTCACGGTCGGAACGCCCGAAGAGCCGCCGCCCACGTTGGCCGAACGGCTGCGGCATTTCTCGCACACCGGCCCGCGCGCGCTGGAGGTCATGCGCGACTTCGTAGGGCTGATCGGCCAGCTCGCGCTCGACCTGTGCACGCTCGCTCGCGCGCCGCACCGTGCGCCTTGGCGCGATTTTTCGGGGCACCTGTACCAGTTCGGCGCCACGGCGCTGCACATCACGGCGCTGGTGGGCCTGTTGATCGGCGTGGTGCTGGCCTACCTGATTTCGCAGCAGCTGCGCCAGTACGGCGCCGAGGCTTTCGTGGTCAACATCCTCGGGCTCTCGCTGATCCGCGAGCTCGGGCCGGTGCTTGCCGCGGTGCTGATCGCGGGGCGCTCGGGCTCGGCCATCACGGCGCAGATCGGCGTGATGCGCGTGACCGAAGAACTGGACGCCATGCGCGTGATGGGCATTCCGCACGGCTTCAGGCTGGTGATGCCGCGGGTGCTGGCGCTCGCCATCGCGATGCCGCTGATCAGCCTCTGGACGTCGATGGCGGCGCTCGCGGGCGGCATGCTCGCAGCCGACGCCGCGCTCAACATTTCGCCGGCCTACTTTCTTTCGGCGCTGCCGCGCGCGGTGCCGATGGTGAATCTCTGGCTCGCCCTCGCGAAGTCGGCGGTGTTCGGCATCCTGATTGCGCTGATCGGCTGCTACTTCGGCATGAAGGTCAAGCCCAACACCGAGAGCCTCGGCCGCGGCACGACCTCGTCGGTGGTGACGTCGATCACCGCGGTGATCCTGGTCGACGCGCTGTTCGCGGTGCTGTTCAAGGGCGTGGGGTTTCGCGCATGAACGAATCAACGAGCGTCGTCGAGATCCGCAAGCTCTGGACGGTATTCAAGAATGCCGAGGGCGAGCAGGTGGTGCACCGCGACCTCGACCTGCACATCGGGCGCGGCGAAGTGCTCTCGCTGGTGGGCGGATCGGGCACCGGCAAGACGGTGCTGCTGCGGCAGATTCTCGGCCTCGAAAAACCCTCGAAGGGCACGGTCGAGGTGCTGGGCCAGGCGCCCGGCAAGCTCAGCGCCAAGGGCGCGGCGAACGTGGGCATGCTGTTCCAGCACGGCGCGCTGTTCTCCGCCTTCAGCGTGCTCGAGAACATTGCCTTTCCGCTGCGCGAACTCAAGCTGCTGCCCGACGAGTTGATCCGCAACGCGGCGCTCGTCAAGCTGCAGATGGTGGGCCTGCAGCCGCGGCACGCCAACATGAGCCCGGCCGATTTGTCCGGCGGCATGATCAAGCGCGTGGCGCTGGCGCGCGCGCTCATCATGGACCCGCCGCTGCTGCTGCTCGACGAGCCCACCGCCGGGCTCGACCCCGAAGCTTCCGACAGTTTTTGCGACCTGCTGCGCGGCCTGCACCGCGAACTGGGCCTCACGGTGGTGATGGTCACGCACGACCTCGACACGCTGTTCGACCTGAGCACCCGCATCGCGGTGCTGGCCGACCACAAGGTCATCGTCAGCGGCTCCGCGCGCGAAGTCATCGCGTATCCGCATCCGTTCATCCACGAATATTTTCTGGGAGGGCGCGGCCAACGCGCCTTGGAGGCCCTGCATGACAAACCCTCCAACGCCGCGCCGCCATCCGCCGGCGCGGCCCACTGAAAGGTAGCCACACCATGGAAAACAAAGCCCATGCCCTCGCCGCCGGCGCCTTCGTGCTCGGCCTCATCGCCGTGCTCGTGGGGCTGGTGGTCTGGTTCACGCGCGACAACACCGTGCGCAACCTCTACGAGCTCTCCACGCGCGACCCGGTCAGCGGCCTGCAGCCGCAGGCCATGGTGCGCTACCGCGGCATCGCGGTCGGCAAGGTGGCGTCGATCGACTTCGACCCCAAGACCAAGGGCAACGTGCGCGTGCGCATCACAGTCGACCAGCGCGTGCCGCTCACCACCTCAAGCTTTGCCACCCTGAGCTACCAGGGTGTGACCGGCCTGGCCTTCATCGCGCTGGACGACAAGGGCGAATCGAACGTCGTGCTCACGCCGAACAACGACGATCCGCCGCGCATTCCCCTCAAGCCCTCGATGCTCGCGCAGCTGCAGGACCGCGGCGAAGCCATCATCAACCAGGTCGACGAGGCCACGAAACGCGCCAACCAGCTGCTGGGCGACGGCAACCAGCAGCGGGTGGCCGATGCGCTGGAGAACATCGCGGCGGCCTCGGCCAGCGCCAACACGCTGCTGAAACAGCTCGACAACACGGTGAAGACCGGCCTGAACCCGACGCTCGCCGCGCTTCCGGGCACGCTGTCCTCGGTGAAGACGGCAGCCGGCGACGTCTCGCGCGTGGCCAACAACTTCAACACCACGGTGAGCCGCCTGAATGCGCCGGAAGGCCCGATCGAGCGCCTGGGCGATGGCACCAAGGCGCTCGCGCAAGCGGTCGATTCGTTCAACTCGGCCACGCTGCCGCGCGTGAACCGGGTGGCCGACGACACCTCCCGCGCGGTGCGCCGGCTCGGCCGCGCGGCCGACGGCATCAACGACAACCCGCAATCGCTGCTGTTCGGCAACGGCGGCACCGCCGCGGGACCCGGGGAGCCGGGCTTCTCCGCGCCGCCCGCCACCAACTCGCTGGGACGCCCCTGAAGGTGATGACCATGAACAACGCCATTCACCCCCGCTTCTCCTTCGGCCTTGGCTGGAGTGTCGGCCTTGCGCTGCTGCTCGCCGGCTGTGGCGCATTGCCCGACAAGCCCGCGCGCTCGACGCTGTACGACTTCGGACCCGGCCTTGCGGCCACGGCCACCGCCGCCAATCCGCCCGCAGCCGCATTGCCCACGCTCGCGCTGGCAGAGATCGAAAGCAATGCGCGGCTCGACGGCACGCAGATTCTCTACCGGCTCGCCTATGCGGATGCCAACGAACTGCGCCCCTACGGCCAGTCGCGCTGGAGCCTGCCGCCGGCACAGCTGCTGCGCCAGCGGCTGCGCGATGCGCTCACCGAACGGCGCACCGTGCTCGGCCCGGAAGAAAGCGCGACCATCGCGCGCACCGAGGGCCGCGTGCCCGACACGCTGCGCATTTCGCTCGACGAGTTCAGCCACTACTTCGAATCGGCCGGCAGCAGCGTCGGCCTGGTCCGCCTGCGCGCCACGCTGATACGCGGCACCACCGGCGGCGACCGTGTGCTGGGGCAGCGCACCTTCACCGTGAGGCGCCCGGCACCGAGCGCCGATGCGCCCGGCGGTGTGAAGGCGCTGGCCGCGGCCACCGACGCCGCCGTGGCCGAGGTCGTGCAATGGGTCGACCAGCTGCCGCGGCAGTAAGCTCTGCTTCGACTCGACGCCATACCAATAACCCCGAGGAGACCTCACCATGAACGCAACACGCATCGCCGGCATCCTGCTCATCGTCGCCGGCATCGCAGGCCTCGGGCTCGGCGGCTTCAGCTTCACGAAGGAAACGCACCAAGCCAAGTTGGGCCCGCTGGAGTTCTCGGTGAAGGAGAAGCAGCAGGTCAACTTCCCCGCCTGGGCGAGCGTGGCCGCCATCGTGGTGGGCGGCGCGCTGGTGCTGTTGGGCGGGAAGAAGAGCTGATCGAGCCCTAGGGCGGCGAGCCGCCGAGCCCCGCCAGCAACTGCGGCAGCAGGATCTCGGATTCACCGCGCAGCACCACGGCCGCCGCATCGTCCAGATGCGGCAGCGGCTCCATATTCAGCGTGATCAGCTGGCTGCCATGCGACACCGCCAGCTGCGGCAGTTCGGCCGCCGGATAGACGACGGCCGTGCTGCCGACCACCATGAAGACGTCCGCCTCCTGCGCCGCCGTCTGGGCGTCGAGCAGCACCCCGTGGTTCAGCATTTCCCCGAACATGACCACGTCCGGCCGGGCGCGCGAGGCGCAGCGCATGCAGCGGTGAAAGGGCCAGGGTCCCTGGCGGTTGCCGCAGTGGTCGCAGCGCCACCGGCGCAGCGAGCCGTGCAGCTCGAGCACGTCGAGCCCGCCGGCCAGCGTCAGCAGCCCGTCGACGTTCTGCGTGATGAGGCGGGTGGCAGGCCTCAGCCGCTGCAGCAGCGCGAGCGCGGTATGCCCCGGATTCGGCTGCGCGTCCTCCACCGCGGAAAGCCGCCGCGACCAGAAGCGCGTGAATCCCGCCGGGTCGCGCTGCAGGTCTTCGGCATGCGCGTACTGCAGCGTGTTCTGGTTCATCCAGAGTCCGTCGCTGTCGCGGTAGGTCGGAATGCCCGAGGCCCTGGAAAGGCCGGCGCCGGAGAACACGACGATGCGTCGGGCGGCGCGCAAAAGGGCAATGGCGGATTCGGTCGGTGGCGGGGGAGAGGCAATGCCCAGGGTCATGGATCCAATGTTCAGGAAGCGTTCTTTCCGGAAGACGTTGCGCCCAGCCGCGCGGAGACCGTGCCCGCACAGGCCTTGAGCGCGCGTGCGATTTCGCCGTCCCAGGCGGTGTCGAAGATGGCCGCCGGGCCGATGGCCGTGACCGACAGCACGATGGCGCCGGTGTGGTCGAACACCGGTGCCGCCATGGCGCTCACGCCCTCGATCACCTCGCCTTCCGAGCGGCTGATGCCATGTACCCGCACTTCCTGCAGCTGGCGCTCGAATTCGCTCCATGAAGGCAGGGGCGGCTGCGGCGGCATGCCGGCTTCCGCAGGCTGCTCGCCGGCCTTGCGCTGCTTCTGCCGCTGGCGCTCGGCTTCGAGCAGTTGCCGCACCGTCGCCGCATCGAGGTAGGCGGCGAAGATGCGGCCCGAGGCCGTGTTGGTGAGCGAGAACACCGTGCCGTGCCGCATGTTCACATGCACCGGCGACGGTGACTCGGCCGTGCGCACGATGGTGGCGCCGCGCGCGCCCCAGACCGCCAGCGCCACCGTGTGGCCGATGCGCTGGGCGACCTCGGCGATGAGCGGCGTCGCGATATGCACCGGGTCGGCCTGTTGCAGGCTGATGAGCCCCAGTTGCAAGGCCAGCGGGCCGAGCAGATAGTGGCCGCTGGCGCGGTCCTGCTCGATGAGCCCGAGCCGCCCGAAGCTCACCATGTACGGGTGGGCTTTGGCGGCCGTCATGTCGGCTTCGCGCGCCAGGTCTTTCAGCGCCATCGGCCGGCCGTGGTGCACCAGTGCGCGCAGCAGCTGGCCACCTACCTCGATGCTCTGGATTCCGCGCTGGGCCGCGCGGTCGGTGTCATTGGCTGCCATGGTCCGCCTTGGCGTCTGATTGTTCGTTCATGAAGAAGGGATTAGACATGAACTGATCTCGGGCTTACACTTCGAAGATTCGTTAACCGCAAATTCATTCGCTTTAGACGAATGCAAATTCAAACCCACCCGACGGAGACACACGATGAGCCAAGCCAAGAAGTTCGCCAGCCAAGCCGACATGGAAGAGAAGAAGATCACCTTCAGTCAGATCTCGGAGCACGCCTGGGCCTACACGGCCGAGGGCGACCCGAACACCGGCATCGTGATCGGCGACGACTGCGTTCTGGTGGCCGACACCCAGGCCACGCCCGCCATGGCCGCCGACGTGGTGCGCCGCATCCGCGAAGTGACCGACAAGCCCATCAAGTACGTGGTGCTCACCCACTACCACGCGGTGCGCGTGCTGGGCGCGGCCGGCTACGGTGCGGAACACATCCTGGCCAGCCAGGACACGCGCGACCTGATCGTGGAGCGCGGCGAGGCCGACAAGGCCAGCGAAATCGGCCGCTTCCCGCGCCTGTTCCAGAACGTCGAGACGGTGCCCCCGGGCCTGACCTGGCCCACCATGACTTTCACCGGCAAGATGACGCTGTGGCTCGGCAAGCTCGAGGTGCAGCTGATCCAGCTGGGCCGCGGCCACACCAAGGGCGACACGGTCGTCTGGTTGCCCGAGGAGCGTACGCTGCTGTCGGGCGACCTGGTCGAGTTCGGCGCCACGCCGTATGCGGGCGACGCCTATTTCAAGGACTGGCCGCAGACGCTGGACAACATCGCGGCCCTCAAGCCCGCCGCGCTGGTGCCAGGCCGCGGCGCCGCGCTCACCACGCCCGCCGAAGTGGCCGAGGGCCTGACCGGCACGCGCAACTTCATCTCCGACGTGTACGCCAGCGTGCAAGAGGGCGTGAAGGCCGGCCGCGACCTGAACACGGTCTACAAGGACACCTACGCGAAGCTCAAGCCCAAGTACAGCCAGTGGGTGATCTTCGACCACTGCATGCCGTTCGACGTGAGCCGCGCGTACGACGAAGCTTCGGGCCATGCGGACCCGCGCGTGTGGACGGCCGAGCGGGATATCGAGATGTGGAAGGCGCTGGAGGGCTGATCGCATTGCTCCCTCCCCTCCCGGGGGAGGGTCGGGGTGGGGGCACGCGGCGCCAATCGCGAGCGCTGCCGAGCCCCCATCCCAACCTTCCCCCAAAGGGGGAAGGAGCAAGACAAAAGACTCGGAGACAACACGTGATCGACTATCAAAGCCTGCGCTTCGACTACCAACGCCACGCCGACCAGGATGCGTCCACGCCCGCGCGTCACCCGGTCGTGATCGTCGGCGCGGGCCCGGTCGGCCTCACGCTGGCCATTGACCTGGCGCTGCGCGAGATTCCCGTGGTGCTGCTCGACAACGACAACACCCTCTCCAGCGGCTCGCGCGCCATCTGCTTTGCCAAGCGCACGCTCGAGGTGTTCGACCGCCTCGGCTGCGGCGACCGCATGGTGGACAAGGGCGTGTCGTGGCACGTCGGAAAAGTGTTCTTCCACGACGAGCAGGTCTACCGCTTCGACCTGCTGCCAGAATCCGGCCACGAGCGGCCGGCGTTCATCAACCTGCAGCAGTACTACGTCGAGGGCTACCTCGTGGAGCGGGCGGCGTCGCTGCCGCTGATCGACCTGCGCTGGAACAACAAGGTGACGGGCATCGAGCAGAACGACGAAGGCGCCGTGCTCACTGTGGAAACGCCCGAGGGCGACTACCGGCTGCAGGCGGGCTACGTCGCGGCCTGCGACGGCTCGCGCTCCAACCTGCGCCAGATGCTGGGCCTCGAAGCCAAGGGCCGCGTGTTCCGCGACCGCTTCCTGATCGCCGACATCACGATGGATGCGCAGCTGCCGACAGAGCGCCGCTTCTGGTTCGACCCGTCGTTCCACCCCGGCCAGAGCGTGCTGCTGCACAAGCAGGCCGACGGCATGTGGCGCGTCGACTTCCAGCTCGGCTGGGACGCCGATCCGGTGGAAGAGCGCAAGCCCGAGAACATCACGCCGCGCGTGCGCGCGCTGCTCGACAGCATCGGCTTTGCGGACGTGCAGTTCCAGATCGGCTGGGCCAGCATCTACACCTTTGCGTGCCAGCGCATGGAGCGCTTTCGCCACGGCCGCGTGCTGTTCGCGGGCGACTCGGCGCACGGCGTGTCGCCGTTCGGCGCGCGCGGCGCCAACTCGGGCGTGCAGGATGCGGACAATCTGGCGTGGAAGCTCGCAGCCGTACTGCACGGCCAGGCACCCGACGCATTACTCGACAGCTATGCGAGCGAGCGCGAATTCGCGGCCGACGAGAACATCCGCCACTCCACGCGCGCCACCGACTTCATCACGCCCAAGAGCGAGGTGAGCCGCCTGTTCCGCGATGCGGTGCTCGCGCTGACCAAGCGCCACGCCTTCGCGCGCACGCTGGTCAACAGCGGACGGCTCTCGGTGCCGGCGGTGCTGCGCGATTCGCCGCTCAACACGCCCGATGCCGATACCTTCGAAGGCGCGATGGTGCCCGGCGCCGCGGCAGCCGATGCACCCATCGCGCGGTCCGACGGCAGCACGGGCTGGCTGCTGCGCGAATGCCACGTGTCGCAGTTCACCGCGCTGGTGTTCGGCCAGGGCGATGCAGCCGGGCGCAGCCTGCAGGCGCTGAAAGCCTGCGACTTTCCGCTGCACATCGCGCGCGTGCAAGACACGACAGCTGCGGGGGAGCTCGCCACGCAGCGCTACGACGCGCAACCCGGCACCGTCTACCTCCTGCGGCCTGACCAGCACGTGTGCGCGCGCTGGCGGCACCCAACGGCGGCCCACATCCGCACGGCCATCGACCACGCACTGGCAAAGGCATGAACATGCAACACCTGAACACCACGCCGAACCTCGAAGCCCCTGACGATTTCTACGAGGCGCTCATCGAGGCTCACCAGGGGCTTTCTACCGAAGAGAGCCATGCCTTCAATGCGCGGCTCGTGCTCGTGCTGGCCAACCACATCGGCTCGCTGGCCGTGCTGCGCGAGGCTTTCGAGGCCGCGCGCGGCAGCTGAACACACATGCCACCTCATCGCGATTTCCGGAAGAGAAAACCATGACCAATCCAACCGCCAACACCAGGCCCGATCCCGAGCGGCACTACCTGAGCGGCTTCGGCAACGAGTACGCCTCCGAGGCCGTTGCCGGCGCGCTGCCGCAAGGCCGCAACAACCCGCAGCGCGCGCCCTTCGACCTTTACACCGAACTGCTCTCGGGCACCGCCTTCACCGCGCCGCGCCATGAGAATCGCCGCACGTGGCTGTACCGCCGCCAGCCTTCGGTGGTGTCCGGGCGCTACCAGCCGTATGCCCAGCCGCACTGGACCACCGGCGCCGACCGCGGGATCGCATTGCCGCCCGAGCCGCTGCGCTGGCATCCGATGCCGCTCGACAACGGCGCGGCCGATGTGGACTTCATCGACGGCATGCACACCATCGCGGCCAACGGCGATGCGGAGTCGCAGGTCGGCATCGGTTCGCTCATGTACCTGGCAGGCCGCTCGATGGAGAAGCGCGCCTTCGTCAACGCCGACGGCGAAATGCTCGTCGTGCCGCAGCAGGGCCGCCTCGTGATCACAACCGAACTCGGCGTGCTCGATGTGAAGCCCGGCGAAATCGCAGTGCTGCCGCGCGGCATGGTGTTCAAGGTGGCGCTGCCCGACGGTCTCTCTCGCGGCTACGTCTGCGAGAACTACGGCGCGCATTTCCGCCTGCCCGAGTTGGGCCCGATCGGCTCCAACGGCCTGGCGAACGCACGCGACTTCCAGGTGCCCACGG
Source organism: Variovorax paradoxus (assembly GCF_030815855.1). Classification (NCBI taxonomy): domain Bacteria; kingdom Pseudomonadati; phylum Pseudomonadota; class Betaproteobacteria; order Burkholderiales; family Comamonadaceae; genus Variovorax; species Variovorax paradoxus. The sequence continues at coordinate 5,047,661 of NZ_JAUSXG010000001.1, forward strand.
CGGCGTTCGAGGAAAACGGCAACGGCGGCGGCGCCTACGAACTCGTCAAGAAATTCGGCGGCCGCTTCTGGAAGGCGCCGACCAAGCAGTCGCCCTTCAATGTGGTCGCATGGCACGGCAACCTTGCGCCGGTGAAGTACGACACGGCCAACTTCATGGTAATCGGCTCGATCAGCTTCGACCATCCCGATCCGTCGATCTTCACGGTGCTCACCTCGCCCAGCGACACGCCCGGCACCGCGAACTGCGACTTCGTGATTTTCCCGCCGCGCTGGATGGTGATGGAGAACACCTTCCGCCCGCCGTGGTTCCATCGCAACCTCATGAGCGAGTTCATGGGCCTGGTGCTCGGCGAGTACGACGCCAAGCCGGGTGGCTTCAAGCCCGGCGGCGCGAGCCTGCACAACTGCATGGTGCCGCACGGGCCCGACGAGGAAGCCTTCGACAAGGCGGCCCATGCGGACCTGAAGCCGCACAAGCTCGACAACACGCTGGCCTTCATGTTCGAGAGCCGCTACCGCTTCATTCCGACCAACTTCGCGCTACAGAGCCCCGCGCTCGACACCGACTACGCCGACTGCTGGGCCGGCCTCGAAGACCAATTCAAGAAATAGGCTCGCCCCCAGTCTTCGCGCACTTCGTGTCGCTACGCCAACCCCCTACCGGGGGCAACACCAGCGGCCCGGCAAAGCCGGTTCCGCGGTGTTCCGCGAAAGAGCCGCTATCGCCGCAGAGCATTATTTGAAAGATATTCCATGACCATCGCACTGAACGCCACCCATGACCCGAAGCTGCGCAGCTGGGTTGCCTCGGCCAACGACGCCGGCTGCGACTTTCCGATCCAGAACCTGCCCTTCGGCCGCTTCCGCGCGGCCGGCGGCAGCGAGGCCTTTCGCATCGGCGTCGCCATCGGTGACCAGGTGCTCGACCTGAAGGCCGCAGGCCTCGTCGATACGGACGACATGAACGTGCTGATGAGCGCGAGCGTGAAAGACCGCCAGGCACTTCGCGCGGCAATTTCGGCGGGCCTTGCGGAAGGCAGCGGCAAAGAGGCCGCATGGTCGAAGGCGCTGCTGCCGCAGGCCGCGGCCGAGATGACCGTGCCTTGCCGCATCGGCGACTACACCGACTTCTATACCGGCATCCACCATGCGACCACCATCGGCAAGCTGTTCCGCCCCGACCAGCCGCTGATGCCCAACTACAAGTGGGTGCCCATCGGGTACCACGGCCGTGCATCGTCCATCGGCGTGAGCGGCCAGGTCTTCAAGCGCCCGCAGGGCCAGACCAAGGCGCCCGATGCGGCCGAACCGAGCTTCGGGCCATCGAAGCGGCTCGACTACGAGCTGGAACTGGGCTTCCTCATCGGCCGCGGCAATGCGCTCGGCGAGCCGATTGCCGTCGGCGAGGCCGAAGACCACCTGTTCGGCGTGACGCTGCTCAACGACTGGTCGGCGCGCGACCTGCAGGCCTGGGAATACCAGCCGCTCGGCCCCTTTCTCTCGAAGAACTTCGCGAGCGCGCTGTCCCCGTGGATCGTGACGATGGACGCGCTGGCGCCTTTCCGCGCAAAGTTCGAACGGCCGGCCGAAGACCCGCAGCCGCTGCCGTACCTCGATGCCCCGTCGAACCGCGAAAGCGGCGCGCTCGACATCACGCTCGAAGTGCTGCTGCAGACCGCGAAGATGCGCGCCGAAGGCGTGGCGCCCGTGCACCTCACGCGCGGCAACACCACCGAGGCCGCCTACTGGACCGCCGCGCAGCTCGTCACGCACCACACGGTGAATGGCTGCAACCTGCAGCCCGGCGACCTGCTGGGCTCGGGCACGCTCTCGGGCCCCAAGCCCAACGAAGCCGGCTCGCTGATGGAACTCACACTGGGCGGCAAACAGCCGATCACGCTGCCGAATGGCGAGAAGCGCACCTTTCTCGAAGACGGCGACACGCTGATCATGCGCGGCTACTGCGAGCGCGAGGGGGCGGTGCGCATCGGCCTGGGTGAAGTCCGCGGCACCGTCGCAGGGGCTTAGTGCCTTGTCCCCTCTCCCTCTGGGAGAGGGAGAAAAACCATCAGGGCGCGGTCGCAGCAGTGGCCGCCGCCGGCCACGCCACTTCGCTCGCCACGCGCGGCTTGCCGATGGGCGCCGCGGCCTTGCCGATCTTGACGGCGGCCATGTCGGCCTCGCTCGGGTACTGATCCATCAGCACGTAGTCGAACACCCGGCGCGCAATGGGCGCCGCGGCACCGGCGCCCCAGCCAGCGTTCTCGACGATCACCGCGAGGGCGATCTTCGGATTGTTGACCGGTGCAAACGCCATGAACAGCGCGTGGTCGCGCTGGTGCTCTTCGAGCGCGCGGGCGTTGTACCGGGTGTTCTGCGCCTGTGTCACCGCCTGCGCGGTGCCCGTCTTGCCGGCGGCCTGGTAGCCCGCGCCCGCGAACACGCCGCGCGCGGTGCCGCTGGTCACCACGCTGGTCAGGCCCTCGCGAACCACCGCCACGTTGGCCGCGGTGTAGCCGAGGTTCTCGGCCGGCGGCTGGAGCAGCGGCGCCACCTGGCCGCTCACCGTGTTGCGCGTGGCCAGCACCAGGTGCGGCTTGTGCTTCATGCCGCCGTCGGCCACGATGGCTGTGGCCTGCGCGAGCTGCAGCATGGTGAAGGCGTTGTAGCCCTGCCCGATGCCCAGCGAGATGGTTTCGCCCGCGTACCATTTCTTCTGCTCGGGCCGCTTGTAGGCGTTGCGCTTCCACTCGGTGCTGGGCAGCACGCCGCGCACCTCGCCGCCCAGGTCGATGCCGGTGATCTGGCCGAAGCCCATCGGCTTCATGAAGTCGTGGATCAGGTCCACGCCCATCTCGTTGGCCAGCGAGTAATAGTAGATGTTGCTCGACAGCTGGATCGAGCGCCGCATGTCGACGCCGCCGATATTGCCTTCGGGGCTGCCGAAGCGGTGGCCGCCGAAGTTGAAGTAGCCGGGGTCGTTGACCACCACGTTCGGACCGCGCTTGCCGGTTTGCAGCGCGGCCAGCGCCATGAAGGGCTTGTAGGTGGAGCCGGGCGGGTAGGTGCCGCGCAGCGCTCGGTTGAGGAGCGGCTTGTCGAGCGACTCGCTGAGCTCTTTCCAGCTTTCGGTGTCGATGCCTTCGACGAACAGGTTGGGATCGAAAGTGGGCTTGCTCACGAAGGCCAGCACCTCGCCGGTCTTGGGGTCGATGGCCACCAGCGCGCCGCGGCGCTCGCCGAACATGTCTTCCACGAGCTTCTGCAGCTTGATGTCGAGCGACAGCATCACGGTGTTGCCCGGCGTGGCCGGGTGGCTCGCGAGCCGGCGCACCGCGCGGCCGCCGGCCGAGGTTTCCATCTGCTCGACGCCGGTCTGGCCGTGCAGCGTCTTCTCGTAGCTTTGCTCGATGCCGAGCTTGCCGATGTAATCGGTGCCCTTGTAGTTGGCCTGGTCTTCCTCGGCCCAGTCTTCCATCGCGGTCTTCTCGCGCTGGTTGATGCGGCCGATGTAGCCGAGCACGTGCGAGGCGATCTCGCCATGCGGATAGTTCCGGAACAGCCGCGCCTTGATTTCCACGCCCGGGAAACGGTAGCGCTGCGCCGCGAAACGCGCCACCTCCTCGTCGCTCAGGCGGGTGCGGATCGGAATCGAGTCGAAGCTGCGCGAATCTTCGCGCAGGCGCTTGAAGCGGCGGCGGTCGCGCGGCGACACCTCGAGCACCTGCGTCAGGCTGTCGATGGTCTCCTCGACATCGCCCACCTTCGAGGGCGTGATCTCCAGCGTGTAGGCCGAATAGTTCGAGGCCAGCACGATGCCGTTGCGATCGAGGATCAGCCCGCGGTTGGGCACCACAGGCACGATGGCCGTGCGGTTGCTCTCGGCCTGCTCCGCCAGGTCTTCGTGCCGCACCACCTGCAGGTAGACCAATCGTGCGCCGAGCAGTCCGAAGGCGAAGAGCACCGCCATGCCGATCACGATCACGCGGCGCTTGAAGCGTGCGAGGTCGGCGGCAACGTTGCGGATTTCGGTCATGGCGGCGTGAGCTTAGGCGTGTGCAAGTGCGATGGCAAATGCGGCTGCCTCGGGCTTAGAGGGGGCGGTTTTCGTCCGGTTCCGGCGTGCGGCGCTGCGGCGCCAGCAGAAGCGCGGTTGCCAGCGGCCACAGCGCGGCCTCGATGGCCGGGGAGATGAGCACCGTCCAGCCCGGGAACACGCCGCCGCCGATCAGGCGCGTGACCACCTCGATGAACTGAGACAGCGCGAAGAGCGGCAGCACCTGCAGCGCCTGCGACGCCACCGGATACCAGAGCAGGCGCCGGTGGATGGTGATCGCGAAGAAGCCCAGCGTGGTGTAGGACAGCGCATGCTGGCCCAGCATGGACGCCTGGTGCACGTCCATGCACAGGCCGAAGACGAAGGCCGCGCCAATGCCCACGCGCATCGGCTGGTGCACGCCCCAGAACACGATGGCCAGCGCAAGCAGGTCGGGCATCCACGCGGCGCGGCCGATCGGAATCATGTTGATGAGCAGCGCCACCACGAGGCTCGACCACATGAAGAGCGGGCTGACGGGCAGCAGGAGCTGCTGCTGGCCGGGGCGTTTGATCATCGGGCGCGCTCCGCGGGTTTCTTGTCGGCCTTGTCGGTTTTCGCGGCCGGCTTGGACTCTGGCTTCTTGCGCGCTGCGGCGGTGGGTGCCGCAGGCGGTGCCGAGGGCGCGCCCGTGGGCGCCAGAACCAGCACGTAGCGCGCGGCCGTCACGCGAGCCAGCGGCACGCAGTAGATGCGCGCAAAGGCGGAGTCGGCGCGCCGCTCGATGCGCTCGATCTTCGCGACCGGCAGGCCGGGCGGATAGACGCCGTCGACGCCGCTGGTGGAGAGCAGGTCGCCCTCCTGCAGATCGGCATTGGCGGCCATGAAACGCAGCTCCAGCCCGGCGCCGTGCGCCGACGCGTCGCCGAAGGCCACGCTGCGCACGCCGGTGCGGGTGTTCTGAACCGGAATGGAAAGGTCGCGGTCGATGACCAGCGTGACCTCGCTCGTGAAGGGCTGCACCTGCGTCACCTGGCCGAGCACGCCGTAGGCGTCGATCACCGGAGAGCCGGCCGCCACGCCCTGCGTGAGCCCCTGGTCGATGACGATCTTGCGCGTGTACGGGTCCGCGGCGTCATAAAGCACTTCGGCCGCGCGGCCCGGCGCCTGGGTGGTCTGGCGAAGCTCGAGCAGCGAGCGCAGCCGCGCGTTGTCCTGCGCGAGCGTGTCGGCCTGGCTCGCGCGCTCGGCCTGCGCCATGAGCGCCTTGCGGGCTTCCTGCTCGTCGCGCTGGGCCTTTTGAAGGTCTTCGAAGTAGCGGCTGCCGCCGACCACCATCTGCACCGGCTTGAGCGCGACCCATTGCACCGGATAGAGCATCGCGCCCACGGCCGTGCGGATGGGCTGCACAAGGCGGAAGCGCGCATCGGCCACCATCAGGAACAGCGCGAGCGCGCCGAAAAAAATCAGCTTGCTCAGGGCCGACTGCCCCTGATTGAACAGGGGCGGGGCTGTGCGATCGAGCGTGCCCAAGGGCATGGTTCAGACCTGGCTGTGCAACGTCAGATGGCAAAAAGGCCGGCCTGCACACGCAGAGCCGGCCGATGATGGCGGTGGCGCATTCACTCGCTCGTGAAGATGCTTCCCAAGCGGTCCATGCGCTCGAGGGCAATGCCGCAACCGCGCACCACGCAGGTCAGCGGATCTTCGGCCACCAGCACCGGCAGGCCGGTTTCCTCGGCCAGCAGGCGGTCGAGGTCGCGCAGCAGCGCGCCGCCGCCGGTCAGCATCATGCCGCGCTCGGCGATGTCGGCGCCCAGTTCGGGCGGCGTCTGTTCCAGCGCGTTCTTCACGGCCGAGACGATGTTGTTGAGCGGATCGGTCAGGGCTTCCAGCACTTCGTTGCTGCTGATGGTGAAGCTGCGCGGCACGCCTTCGGAAAGGTTACGGCCCTTGACTTCCATTTCCTTGACTTCGGAGCCCGGGAAGGCCGAGCCGATGTTCTTCTTGATGACCTCGGCCGTCGGCTCGCCGATCAGCATGCCGTAGTTGCGGCGGATGTAGTTGATGATGGCTTCGTCGAAGCGGTCGCCACCGACGCGCACGGAGCCCTTGTAGACCATGCCGCCCAGGCTGATGACGCCCACTTCGGTGGTACCGCCGCCGATGTCGACCACCATCGAGCCCGACGCCTCGCTGACCGGCAGGCCGGCACCGATGGCCGCGGCCATCGGTTCCTCGATGAGATAGACGGAAGTGGCACCCGCCGCCTCGGCCGCGTCCTTGATGGCGCGGCGCTCGACCTGGGTGGAGCCGCAGGGCACGCAGATGATGATGCGCGGGCTCGGCGTGAGCAGCGTGCGCGGGTGCACCATCTTGATGAACTGCTTGATCATCTGCTCGGTGATCACGAAGTCGGCAATCACGCCGTCCTTCATCGGGCGGATCGCCTCGATGTTGCCGGGCACCTTGCCCAGCATGGCCTTGGCTTCGCGGCCGACGGCCTGGATCACCTTCTTGCCGTGGGGGCCGCCTTCGTGGCGGATGGCGACCACTGAGGGCTCGTCCAGCACGATGCCCTTGTTGCGGGCAAAGATCAGTGTGTTGGCGGTGCCGAGATCGATCGCGAGGTCGGTGGAAAAGTACCGACGGAAAGCTCCAAACATGTGCGGAATCCTCTGGAGCACGCCTGCGCGTCGGCAGGTCGTCGCTCTGTTTTTGGTCGTTTGACGGGGTGAATTGATCGTTTTTGGCGCAAAAGCCGGCGCGTTCGCGGGGGTTGCGGCAAAGGCGGGATAATACCTGAATCCCCCTCTGAATCCCGTGTTAGCACCCCGTTGGGCGTGCGATTACTTCCGGTTTTTCGACCGGTTCGACCCATGTCACTTTCCGCTTCAGATATTGCACGCATTGCCTCGCTGGCAAGGCTGCAGCTCGCTTCCGACGAAAGCGAGCGCATGCTCAGCCAGATCAACGGCTTTTTTGATTTAGTCGAACGTATGCGTTCGGTCGACACCGCCGGCGTCGAGCCCCTGGCCCATCCGGTGGCGGCCATCGAGGACATCACACTGCGTTTGCGCGACGACGTGGTGAGCGAGCCCAACAACCGCGAAGCCAATCAGAAGAGCGCCCCGGCCGTCGAAGCCGGGCTGTTCCTCGTGCCGAAGGTGATCGAATGAGCGCCGCCGGACCGCTCCAAGGCGCGAAGGCCCCCTCGGGGGGCAGCGCAGCACACAACGTGGCAAGCGTGGGGGTACCGCAATGAGCGGCGAATTGCATCAGATGGGCGTGGTCGCTCTGGCCAAGGCTCTGGCCGAGCGCAAGGTTTCGGCCGTCGAAGCTTCCCAAGCTTTCCTGAGCCGCATGAAGGCCCACGAATCGCTTGGTACTTTTGTCGACGTGAACGAGGAAGTCACGCTGGCCCAGGCCCGCGCGGCCGACGCGCAAATCGCCTCCGGCACCGCACCCGCGCTGGCCGGCGTGCCGATTGCGCACAAGGACATCTTCGTCACCACCGATTTCGCCACCACCGCCGGCTCGAAGATGCTCGCGGGCTACCGCTCGCCGTTCGATGCCACCGTGGTGCGCCGGCTGGCCGAAGCCGGCGCGGTCACGCTCGGCAAGCTGAGCTGCGACGAATTCGCGATGGGCTCGGCCAACGAGAACGTCGCCGTGCCCGCCGTGGGCCACGACACCGCCGTGCCGGTGCAAAACCCCTGGAACCGCGAGCGCATTCCGGGCGGCTCCTCGGGTGCCAGCGCGGCCGCCGTGGCGGCACGCCTCGCACCCGCGGCCACCGGCACCGATACCGGCGGCTCGATCCGCCAGCCGGCCTCGTTCTGCGGCGTGACGGGCATCAAGCCGACCTACGGCCGCGCCTCGCGCTACGGCATGGTGGCCTTCGCGTCGAGCCTCGACCAGGCCGGCCCGATGGCGCGCTCGGCCGAAGACTGCGCGCTGCTGCTGTCGGCCTTCTGCGGTCCCGACCTCGACCGCGATTCGACATCGCTCGACAAGCCCGCCGAGAACTTCGGCCGCTCGCTGAACGACTCGCTCGAGGGCCTGCGCATCGGCGTGCCGAAGGAGTTCTTCGGCGAAGGCGTGGCGCCCGGCGTGCGCGCCGCCGTCGATGCGGCGCTCGCGCAGTACGAGAAGCTCGGCGCCAGGCGTGTCGAAGTGAGCCTGCCGCGCACCGAACTGTCGATTCCCGTGTACTACATCCTCGCGGCGGCCGAGGCCTCGAGCAACCTGAGCCGCTTCGACGGTGTCAAGTTCGGCCACCGCGCGAAACAGTACAAAGACCTCGGCGACATGTACGAGCGCACGCGCGCCGAAGGCTTCGGCGACGAGGTGAAACGCCGCATCATGATCGGCACCTACGTGCTGTCGCACGGCTACTACGACGCGTACTACCTGCAGGCGCAAAAGGTGCGCCGCATGATCGCGGACGACTTCCAGCAGGCCTTCAAGCAGTGCGACGTGATCGCCGGCCCCGCCGCGCCGACCACCGCCTGGAAAATCGGCGAGCACGGCGACGACCCGGTGGCCGACTACCTCGCCGACATCTTCACGCTGCCCGCATCGCTCGCCGGCCTGCCCGGCATGAGCGTGCCCGCGGGCTTCGATACAGGCATGCCCGTGGGACTGCAGTTGATCGGCAACTACTTCGGCGAAGCGAAGCTGCTGAACGCAGCGCACCGCTTCCAGCAAGCCACCGACTGGCACATGCGCACGCCCGAGGGCTTTTGAGATGAGCGACCCCGTGAACACATTCGAAGCACAACAACAAGGCCGCCCGACCGGCCCGCTGGTGCGCGGCTATGAAGTCATCATCGGCTTCGAGACGCACGCGCAGCTGTCGACCGCCAGCAAAATCTTCAGCCGCGCCTCTACCGCCTTTGGCGCCGAGCCCAACACGCAGGCCTGCGCGGTCGATCTGGCGCTGCCCGGCACGCTGCCGGTGATGAACAAGGGCGCGGTCGAGCGCGCCATCAAGCTCGGCCTCGCGCTCGGCTCGCACATTGCGCCGCGCAGCGTGTTCGCTCGCAAGAACTATTTCTATCCCGACCTGCCCAAGGGCTACCAGATCAGCCAGTTCGAGATTCCGGTCGTGCAGGGCGGCGCGGTCTCCTTCTTCCTCGGCGAAGAAAAGAAGACCGTGCGCCTGGTGCGCGCCCACCTCGAGGAAGACGCGGGCAAGTCGCTGCACGAAGACTTCATCGGCCAGAGCGGCATCGACCTGAACCGCGCCGGCACGCCGCTGCTCGAGATCGTGACCGAGCCCGACATGCGCTCCACCGCCGAGGCCGTGGCCTATGCGCGTGAGCTGCACAAGATCGTCACCTGGATCGGCATCTGCGACGGCAACATGCAGGAAGGCAGCTTCCGCTGCGACGCCAACGTGTCGGTGCGCAAGCCCGGCGAGAAGCTCGGCACGCGGCGCGAGATCAAGAACCTGAACAGCTTCAAGTTCATGCAGCAGGCCATCGACTACGAGATCAACTCGCAGATCAACGAGCTCGAGGACGGCCGCAAGATCGAACAGGCCACCGTGCTGTTCGACCCCGACACTGGCGAGACGCGCACCATGCGCACCAAGGAAGACGCGGCCGATTACCGCTACTTTCCCGACCCGGACCTGCCACCGCTCGCCATCGAGCCCGAATGGATCGAGCGCGTGCGCACCACCATGCCCGAACTGCCGCGCGCCATGGCCGAGCGCTACGTGCGCGACCACGGCATGTCGGAATACGACGCGGCGCAGCTCACGCAGAGCCCGGCGCTCGCGCGCTACTTCGATGAAGCGGTGAAGGCCGGCGCAACGCCCAAGCTCGCGAGCAACTGGATCACCGGCGAGATGGCGCGCCGCCTGAACGCGCAGGAAATCGGCATCGAAGCCGCACCGGTCACGGCACAGCAGCTCGCCCAGCTGGTGCAACGCGTCGCCGACGGCACGCTGCCCAACAACGCGGCGCGCCAGGTGTTCGATGCCCTGTGGACCGGCGAAGGCAGCGATGTCGACGCGATCATCGAAGCCAAGGACCTGAAGCCGATGAACGATACCGGCGCGCTCGACAAGATCCTGGACGAAGTCATCGCCAAGAACCAGAAGAACGTCGACGAGTACCGCGCCGGCAAGGAAAAGGCGCTGAACGGCCTCGTGGGCCAGGTGATGAAGGCCAGCGGCGGCAAGGCGAACCCCGCGCAGGTCACCGAACTGCTGAAAGCCAAGCTGGCCTGACCCGATTTATTCGCGGGATACCGCGGAACCGGCTTTGCCGGGCCGCTGGTATCGCCCCCGGTAGGGGGAGGGAGTAGCGACACGAAGTGCGCGAAGCCTGGGGGCGAGCCTATTTTCCGCCGCCGTTCTGCGGCGACCAGATCAATTTGAGGCGCGAGCGCTCCTCGTCGAAGCGCGCATTCACGCGCCTCTTCTCGTCTTCCTGCTCGCCGATGAAGCGTTTCTGCACCGCCACGCTCTGTGCGTTGTCCTCGAGCTTGCGGCGCACCGCGCCCGGCGCCTTGCTGATGTCGTGCTTGTAGAACTCGAGCTCTTCGTCGATCTTCTTGCGGTCTTCGGCGAGTTCGTCCAGGCGCTTCTGCGCGGCCTGGATCACCGCGTCGATCTGCACCAGCGCCTCCTTGCGCTCGCGGTCGTGCACGGTGGCGTTGGGATAGCGCACCAGCAATGCACGCTCGCGGCGGCGTTCGTCGATCAGGCGCGCGGCCTGGATCGATGCTTCGCGGGCACGGTCTTCGCGCTCGGCCAGTTCGCGCGCGGTGTAGGTCGGCTCGATCTTGCGGCGCGTGGTGCCGCTCGGGCTCAGTTCGCGCTGCTCGCGGTCGGTGCATTCGGCAATCGGGCGGTCGGCCGTGAGCGTGCGGCCGCGGGCATCGGTGCAGGAATAGATGGCGGCCGGCGCCTGTGTGGACTGTGCCGGTGCCTCGGTGGGCAACAGCGCCATCACCAGCAGCAGCAATAGCGGCGGCGCACAGGTGGCCGCGAACGGCCGGGCCGTCTGATCGAGCTTGCGCACAGGCATGAGAGGGATCTCAGTTGGCGCCATAGCGGGCGCGGTAGGCGAGCACGCGCTCGCGGTGTGCGCCAAGGTCGGCGGCGGCGTTGCCAGACAGGTAATTCAACAGGTCGTCGAGCGTGGCAATGGCCACCACTTTGAGGCCCAGCTGGTTCCGCACGTACTGCACCGCGCTGTGGTCCACGTCCACGCCGTTTTCGGTGGCTTTCTCCTGGCGGTCGAGCGCAATGGACACCGCGTGCGGGGTGGCGCCGGCGGCTTCGATGGCCGCAATCGATTCGCGCACCGCGGTGCCGGCCGACATCACGTCGTCGACGATGAGCACGCGACCCTTGAGCGGCGCACCGACCAGGTTGCCGCCTTCGCCGTGCGCCTTGGCTTCCTTGCGGTTGTAGGCAAAGGGGTAGTTGCGGCCGCGCCGGGCCAGTTCGGCGGCCACCGTGGCGCCCAGCGGAATGCCCTTGTAGGCCGGGCCGAAGATCATGTCGAACTCGACGCCGCTCTCGATCAGCCGGTCTGCATAGAATCCGGCGAGCCGCGCGATCTTGGCGCCGTCGTCGAAAAGGCCCGAATTGAAGAAGTAGGGGCTCAGGCGGCCGGCCTTGGTCTTGAACTCGCCGAAGCGCAGCACGCCGGAGTCGAGCGCGAACTGGACGAAGTCCTGCGCCACCGCGCTGCTTTTCTCACCATCTACAGCCATCGGGAATTCCTTGTGTTCAAACTGACCAGCCTCAATCTCAATGGCCTTCGTTCGGCCGCCACGAAAGGGGTGGCGGACTGGGTGGCCGAACTTGCGCCGGATTGTATTTGCATGCAAGAGATCCGGGTGCAGGCGAGCGACATCGAAGGGCGGTTCGAAGAAATGGCCGGCCTCAAGGGCTACTTTCATTTCGCCGAGAAAAAAGGCTATGCCGGCACCGCGATCTACACGAAGCATGCACCAAGCGCCGTGGTCGTCGGCTGGGGCGACGCCGAATTCGACGCCGAGGGCCGGTACCTCGAACTGCGCTTCGACACGCCCGCGCGCAAGCTCTCGATCATCAGTTGCTACTTCCCGAGCGGCAGTTCGGGCGAAGAACGGCAGGAGGCCAAGTTCCGCTTTCTGAAAGGATTCTTCCCGCACCTCACCGCACTCAAGAAAGAGCGCGAATTCATCCTCTGCGGCGACATCAACATCGCGCACAAGGAAATCGACCTCAAGAACTGGCGCGGCAACCAGAAGAACAGCGGCTTCCTGCCCGAAGAGCGCGCCTGGATGACCCGGCTGCTCGACGCCGGCACCGACGGCGCCGGGCTGGTGGACGTCTACCGCATGCTCAAGCCCGACACCACGGCCGAGGCCTACACCTGGTGGAGCAACCGCGGCCAGGCCTATGCCAACAACGTGGGATGGCGGCTCGACTACCACCTGGCGACGCCGGCGCTCGGCGCGCTGGCGCGCAACGAGCAGATCTACAAGACCGTCAAGTTCAGCGATCACGCGCCGATCACGGTGGACTACGACTTCACGCTGTAGCAAAGGCCACCGCTCAGCGCAGCGCGGTCTTACCTGCATGCCGCGCCAGATGCACCTGGTGCAGCGTGATCTTGCGCACCTCGGCCTGGCTGGTCTCGATGTGCGCGCGCAGCAGCATCGCGGCCTGGTCGCCTCGGTTGGCGCGAACGGCTTTCAAGATCTTGGCGTGCTCGTCATAGGTGGCGTCGATGCGCGGCTGCTGCGTGAAGTCGAGCCGCCGGATGATGCGGATGCGATCGGTCACGTCGCCGTGCACGCGCGCCATCTCGGCATTGCCCGCCGCAGCCACCAGCGCGCAGTGAAAAGCCTCGTCCCACTGCGCCACCTGCGCGGTGTCGCTGCTGCGCTGGGCCGCGGGCACGAGCCAGATCTCGGCCAGCGCATCGAGCAGGCTGCGGTCGACGCGGCGGTCGGCTTCGCAGAGGCGGTGCACAGCGGTGGTCTCGAGCACCATGCGCAGATCGTAGAGCTGCTCGAACTGGTCGAAATCGAAAGGCAGCACGCGCCAGCCGCTGCGGAACAGCACCTCGACGAACCCTTCCTGCTGCAAGCGGAAAAGCGCCTGCCGCACCGGCGTGCGCGAGACCCCGAGCCGCTCGCTGATCTCGTTCTCGGTGAAGCGGTCGCCGGGCACGAGGATGAAATCGGCCACGTCGCGCTTGAGCTGCGCGTACACCTCGTCGGCGCGGGTGCGAAAAACGCTTTCGCCGGCGGTGGGAACGGCAGATGCGGGTGAAGCGGAGCGGGAACGAACGGTAGGCACGTGTGGAATGGTAGTCGCTGTCATTGCCCACGGCGAAGCGCCGTCAGCAATGCCGTGCTCGGCGCGGTCCAGCCGACGATGCCGCCCTGCGCGCGGACCATGTCGAGCGTGGCCGCCTTGAAGGCCGGAAAGTAGCTCTCGGTGCAGTCTTCGAGCAGCAGGCAGTCGTAGCCGCGGTCGTTGGCTTCGCGCATCGAGGTCTGCACGCACACCTCGGTGGTCACGCCGCCAAACAGCAGGTGCGTGATGCCGCGCTCCCGCAGAAGCTCGTGCAGACCGGTGGCGTAGAACGCGCCCTTGCCGGGCTTGTCGATGACGATCTCGCCTTCGATCGGAGCCAGCGCGTCGATGATCTGGTTGCCCGATTCCCCCGCCACGAGAATCCGGCCCATCGGGCCTTCGTCGCCGATGCGCAAGGCCGGGTTGCCGCGGTTGCGTTTGGCGGGCGGGCAATCGGAGAGGTCGGGTTTGTGCGCCTCCCGTGTATGCACCACGAGACCGCCGGCTTTTCGCCACGCCTCCAAAGCTGCTTTCGTTGCGGGCACGATGGCTTCGAGCAGCGACACGTCGTTGCCCAGGGTTTCACCGAAACCGCCGGGTTCGATGAAGTCGCGCTGCATGTCGATGAGAACCAAGGCAGTGCTCTTTGGTCCGAAGTCGTAGGGGAAGGGGTTGGCGTCTATGCGCATGCTTGCTCCTGCTCGTGATGCCCACCGCCCATGTGCGCGCCGATCACATGCCTTTCAGCGCCCGCGGCCGAAGTCTCGAACACGATGCGCCCCTCACTCATCACGACGATGCGGTCGGCCAGCTCCAGCAGCTCGTCGAGGTCTTCGCTGATGAGCAGCACCGCCCCGCCCTTCTCGCGCACCTGCACGATGCGTTCGTGGATCTCGGCCACCGCAGCAAAGTCCAGGCCGAACACCGGGTTGGCCGCAATCAGCACGTTGATGTCGCCCGCGAGCTCTCGCGCCAGTACCGCGCGCTGCACGTTTCCGCCCGAAAGGCTGCGGATCGGTGCGCCCTCGCCTTGCGTCTTGACGCCGTACTCGGCGATCCAGTCGCGCGCCCGGTTACGCCACAACGGAAAGTTCAGCACGCCGCCGCGCGACAAGGGCGGCCTGTCGAAATCGCGCAGCGCCATGTTCTCCGCCACGCTGAGGTCACCCACGCAGGCGTTGCGCAGCGGCTCTTCGGGGAGGCTTCGAACCTTGAGGCTCCGGTTCTCGGCGCGGCGTGCGTTGTAGGGCTGCCCCATCACCGTCACGCGGCCGGCAAGGCGCGGCCGCTGGCCGACCAAGGCCTCGACCAGCTCGCGCTGTCCATTGCCGGAGACCCCCGCCACGCCGAGGATCTCGCCGGCGCGCACGGACAGGCTCAGGTCATGCAGCGCGAGCGTGCCGCGGTCTCCCTGCGCCTTGAGGCCTTCGACCTTCAGCGCAACCGGTGCCGCATCGGCCACGGGCTTCCTCACGGCGGGCGATGAAACCGGCGCGGCAACGGCCGTCTCTTCGCCACCCATCATGACCTGCGCCAGCTGTGCCGGGCTCGTGTCCCCCACGCGGCAGTGGTGCACCGCCTTGCCGCGGCGCAGCACTGTCACGCCGTCGGCGTAGGCCATCACCTCGCGAAACTTGTGCGTGATGATGAGCACGGTGCACAAGCCGCTGCGCGCAAACTCGCGCACATGGCCCAGCACCTCGTCCGCTTCTTGGGGCGTCAGCACCGAGGTCGGCTCATCGAGGATCAAGAGGCGCGGCTTCAGGTATAGCTGCTTGAGCAGTTCGAGCTTCTGCTTCTCCCCCGCGGCAAGCTCCGAAGGCCGCGCGTCCAGGTCGAGGCTGAACGGCGTGGTCGCGAGAAATTCCTTCAGCTCCGCGCGCTTGGTTTTCCAGTCGATCAACGCCGGCGTCTTGCCGCCCGCGAGCAGCAGGTTCTCCGCCACCGTCATGCCCGGCGCCAGCGTGAAGTGCTGGTAGACCATGCCGATGCCGAGCGCGCGCGCGACGATCGGGTTGGCAATGTCCTGCTCGCGTCCGTCGATCAGGATGCTGCCCTCCTCCGCGCGTTGGAAGCCGGCCACGCATTTCACGAGCGTGCTCTTGCCCGCGCCGTTCTCGCCGAGCAGCGCATGCACCGTGCCGGGCTCGACGCGCATCGTGACGCGGTCCATCGCCGTGAAGCTGCCGAAGCGCTTGGTCAGCTCGTAGGTGTCGAGCGCGAGTGCGCCGCTGGCCGTCGGGAGTGCACCAATGGCGTGAGGCGATGTGGTGGTCATATCACGTTTTCACTGTGCTGGCGGTGATGATCGTGTTCGGGGCGCGTGCACAGGCCACCGGGTACTCCCCTCCGCGAATGTCCCCCGGGCTTCGCCCTCCTCCTTGATTTCGCTGCGGGGAGCACCCGATGCCCTGTGCACCGGGGCACGCTCCGGGTGTACCGCCGATCAACGATCGCTCTTTGCAACGCTCGCGCTGATGGGGTGCCTTGCGCAGCGAAATCAAGGGGGAGGCCGCAGGCCGCAGGCCGGAGGACATTCGCGGAGCAAGGTACCCCGTCGGCGGGAGCGCGCCATGAACAACCAACTCGACGAACAGACAAACAAGCATTCATCTCAGTTGCCCGACGCGCCTGGCGCAACACACGACAGCTTCATAGCGCCGCCAGCAAGGCCTGCGACGTGGCGTGCGCACCGAATACACCGCCCTGCATCGTGATCATCTTCAGCGCCGCAAGATGGTTGCCGTGGTCCGTCGCGGCCGTGCAGTCCGACAACAACAGGCATTCGAACCCGCGGTCGTTCGCATCGCGCATGGTGGTGTGCACGCACACGTCGGTGGTGATGCCCGCGAGGATGAGGTTCTCGATGCCGCACGTGCGCAGGATCAATTCCAGGTCGGTGGCATAGAACGAGCCCTTACCGGGCTTGTCGATCACCACCTCACCAGGGAGCGGCGCGAGCTCGGGAATGATCTCCCAGCCCGGCTCGCCGCGCACCAGGATGCGCCCGCACGGGCCGTCGTCGCCGATGCCCACGCCGTTGGCGCCAATCTGGCGCGATCGCCAGCGCTTGTTGGCGGGCAGGTCGGCCAGGTCGGGCCGGTGTCCTTCGCGCGTGTGGATGATGTGAAAGCCCAGCGGCCGCATCGCCGCAAGCGTGCGTGCGATCGGCTGGATCGGCGCCTGCACCAGCGAGAGGTCGTAGCCCATCACGTCGACGTACCCGCCCTTGCCGCAGAAGTCGATCTGCATGTCGATCACGATGAGCGCGGTGTTGTCGGGCCGCAATGCGCCGTTGCAGGGCCAAGCGTAAGGCTCGGCGTCAACGTGACGGCCAGCTGTTGTTGTCATGGCATTCAGCTCCTTGTCGATGAAAGTTCGCCGGGGCTGCCGACCGCCGCGCTGCCAGGTTTGCAGGTGAGCACCAGGATTGCCAGCGTGAGCACGTACGGCACGGTGTTGAACAGGTGGTAGCCCCAGCCCATGCCGATGGACTGCAGCGCGGGACCGATGGCGCCCGCACCGCCGAAGAGAAACGCCGCGCCCACACAGCGCAGCGGGCTCCAGCGCGCGAAGATCACGAGCGCGACGGCGATCAGGCCCTGGCCGCTCGAGATGCCTTCGTTCCAGCTGCCCGGATAGAACAGCGTGAGCGACGCGCCGCCGAGCCCGGCGATGAATCCGCCCGCCGTCGTCGCCGCAATGCGCAAGCCAGAGACGGAGTAGCCGAGCGCGCGCGTCGCCTGCGCCGAATCGCCCGCCATGCGCACCAGCAGGCCGGCGCGCGTGCGCGCAAAGCCCCACCAGAGCAGCACGGCCAATGCCACGCCGATCGGCACCAGCGCGTTGAGTTGCAGCGCCGAGCGAACCACGGCATCGTCGCTCCAGAAGCCGAGCGGAATCGCGGGAATCTGCGGCGCCTGCGGCTGGATCAGCGGCTTGCCCAGGTAGAACGCGAGCCCGGTGCCGAGCAGCATCAGAGCGATGCCGGTGGCCACGTCGTTCACGCGATCGAGCGAGCACAACAGGCCATGCAACAGCGCGAGCGCAGCCCCCGCCACCGCACCGATCAGCACGCCGAGCCATGCCGAACCGGTGAGATACGCGCCGCCGAAGGCTGCCATCGCCGAAAGCACCAGCACGCCTTCGAGCCCGAGGTTGATGCGGCCCGACTTTTCGGTGAGGCATTCGCCCAGGCTCACGAACAGGAAGGGCGCGCCCACGCGCAATGCGCCGCCGACGATGCCGGCCGCGAGTGCGATCCATTGGTCGGCGGTCATTGCGCAGCCTCCGCGGCATTCGCCTTGGGAGCGGCGCGGCCCGCGCCGAATTCCCCTCCGCGCGGAACGCGCGCGCGCAGTGCGTTCCAGTCGGCCATGCGCAAACCCTCGCTCGCGAGGATCAGCACGAAGGCAATGCCTTGCAGCACCAGCACCGAGGCATCGGGCAGACCGAGCCGGCGCTGCAGCAGGCTGCCGGCCGCACCGAAGCCGCCGAACAGGATCGCGACCGGCACGATGGCCACCGGGTTGTGCCGTGCGATGAACGAGACGAGGATGCCCGCGTAGCCATAGCCCGCGATCAGCGAGGCGTTGGCATTGGTGTGCACCGCCGCCACCTCGACCGCGCCCGCGAGCCCCGCGCAGGCGCCGCCGAGCCCGCAAGCCCCGAGGATGAGCCGCGTGGCCGGCAGGCCCACGAGCTGCGCGGTGCGCGGGTTGCCGCCCACCACGCGCACCGAGAAGCCCGACGCCGTCGCGCGCAGCCACCAGCCGAGCGCCAGGCAGGCCAGCACGCCGATCACGAAACCCCAATGCACGTCCGAGCCGCCGATGCCGCCGATCAGCAGCCCGTCGTTCAGCGCATGGGTGGACGGTTTGTTGAGGCTGGCCGGGTCGCGCAGCGGCCCTTCGACCAGGTGCTTGAAGATGCCGATCGCGATGTAGGCCAAGAGCAGGCTGCTGATGGTTTCGTTGATGCCGCGGTACTGGCGCAGCCAGCCCGCAAGCACGATCCACAGCGCGCCGGCGAGCGCACCGGCCATGCAGACCGCCGCCGTGCCCACGACATTGCCGGGCAGCGGCACCGCATGCGCGAGCGCCGCCGAGGCCAGGCCGCCGAGCACCAGCGCGCCCTCCCCGCCGATGACGATCAGCCCCGCACGCGCCGGCAGCGCCACGCACAGTGCGGTGAGCATCAATGGCGCGGCGCGCTGCAAGGTGTTCTGCCACGAGAACCAGTCGCCGAACGCGCCCTTGAAGAGGGTCGCCCAGACCTCCACCGGATCGATGCCGGCAAAGGCCACCAGCACGCCGAACAGCAGCAGCGCCGCCGCAATGGCGAACACCGGCAGGGCGAATTCCTTGAGCGCGTGGCGCATGGTGATGATGAACCTGGAATCAGGCCGAGCCGATCACACCTTCGACCAGGTAGTTCATCTTTTCCAGCTCCAGGTCGGTCTGCTTCAGCACCTTGCCGGCCGGCACCACGACCGCGCCCTTGTTGTCCTTGATGCCGTCCTTGAAGATGTCGAAGCTGCCCGCGATCATCTTCGCCTTGATGTCGTCGGCCTGCTTCTTCGCAGCGTCCGGCACCATCGGGCCGTAGGCCGACATCTTCACGTAGCCTTCCTTCAGGCCGCCGCGCAGGAAGTTGGGGTGCGGCTTGCCGGCTTGCGCGGCCTCGATCGCGGCCTTGTAGGCCGTGAGCCAGTTCCACTCGGCGCCGGTGAGGTACGCATTGGGCGCGAGCTTCGCCTGGCTTGCGTGGTAGCCGCAGACCATCTTGCCGCGCTTGGCCGCGGTCTCCACCACCACCTTGGGACCGTCGACGTGCATCGTGAACACGTCGCAGCCCTGGTCGGCCAGGCTGTTGGTAGCCTCGGCCTCTTTCACGGCCATGGACCAGTCGCCGGTGAAGATCACACTGCAGGTGATGTTCGGCTTGACCGAGCGCGCACCGAGCGTGAAGGCGTTGATGTTGCGCAGCACCTGCGGAATCGGCTTGGCCGCGACGAAGGCGATCTTGTTGCTCTTGGTCATGTGCGCCGCGATCACGCCGTTCAGGAACTGGCATTCGTCGATGTAGCCGAAGAAGCTGCCGGCGTTCTTCGGATGCTTGCCCTCGGTCCAGAGGCCGCCGCAGTGCGAGAAGCGTACGTCGGGGTTCTTGGGCGCAACCGCGAGGATGTGCGGATCGAAATAGCCGAACGAGGTGGGGAACAGCAGCTTGGCGCCGTCCTGCGAGATCATGCCGGCCATCGTCTTCTGCACCGCGGCGGTTTCGGGCACGTTCTCTTCTTCCACCACCTTGATGCCGGGCAGCTTCTTGATTTCGGCCGCGGCCATGGCGTGCGCCTGGTTGTAGCCGTAGTCGTCGCGCGCGCCGACGTAGATCACGCCGACGGTCAGCGGCTTGGGCTGTGCGCCGGCAAGCGCGCTCCAGCCTCCGAGGGTGCCGGCAGCGCCGAGTGCGGCCAGGGACTTGAGGGAATCGCGGCGATTGAATTGGCTGGTCATGACGTTCTTTCGGGGAGTTGAAGGAGGTGCAAAAAATGTGCCGCGCGATCAGGCCGGCATGCTCACGTGGGCCGCGACGACGCGCCAGCCCTTGGGGGTGCGTATCCAGGTCTGGCTCTGGCGCCCGACCTGGCTGCTGCCTTCGCGCCGGAACTCGACGTTGGCGGTCGCGAAGTCGCGGCCGTAGGTGGTAATGACAGTGCGCAGCAGCTCGCGCGGCGGGCTCTGCACCGGCAGCGAGGCGCGAAAGGCGCTGATGCCGGCATGGCCGTAGTGGTTCTCCGAGAAGCCGTAGCGCAGCGTGTGCGGGCTGTTCCAGAACAGCTCGTCGAGCACTGCGGGCTGATTGGTCACGAGCGCTTCTTCATAACGCGCGAACACGGCGCCGACTTCGGCGTGCACCTCGGGGATGTTGATCTCGAGGGTCATCGACGCACCTCGCGCTGGAAGAAGCTCATGAAGACTCCTTGATCGGTCGGGTTGAACTGGCTGCGGAAGAAGCGGCATCCGGCTGGGTGCGGCTCGCGAGGTAGGAACGCCAGCCGCCGTGGTGGCTCACGTCTTCGGCCTCGGCCAGGGCATGGCCTTCGCAGATGAAGCCATGCACCCAGCTGCCGTCGGCAAGCTCGACGCTACCGAGCCCCAGCGGAGGCGGGATCAAGGCCAGGAAGCTGCCGACCTGCGCAAGCGGAACCAACCACACTTCGAGGGCAATGGCGGTACCGCCGCCTGCGCTACGCTGCAGCCCCGGCTTGGGCGGCACGGTGCCGGGCAAGGCATGAAGCCGGTAGCGCGGCGCGGTGGTCGTGGCTCGCAGCAGCGTGGCGCCGCGCTCAGTGAGCTGGCTGTTGAGTGGCATGCCGGAAAGGTGCGCGCCGACGACGGCGATGGGCATGGTCCGCGCCGTGGTGCACAGGCCCGCAATCGAACGTGGCTCGGGCAGCGGCAAGCCGGTGGCGCCCTGCGGCAGGCCCGTGACGTGGTGATAGCGCTGGCCCAGATCGGCCAGCGCTAGGTCGCTGCCGCAGGGGGCGATCAGCGTGATGCCGAACGGCAGGCCGTCGGCGCGCAGCGAACTCGGCACCGAGATGGCGGCGTAGTCGAGCAGGTTGACGAAGTTGGTGTACGCGCCAAGGTTGCGGTTGAGCACAACCGGGTCGGCGCGCATCTGGTCGCGCGTGTAGTGCGTGGGCGCCGTGGGCACCAGCAGCACATCGATGCCGCGCCACATTGGCTCGACCTGTTGCGCGATACCGCGCAGCCTTGTCTGCGCGTCGAACACGTCGGCAGCGCTGTAGCCGCGCCCGCTCTCGAGAATGCCGCGCACCGGTTCGATCACCTGGGAGCCGTGCGCATCGAAGAACCCGCGCACCGCGGCATAGCGCTCGGCCACCAGTGCGCTTTCATAAAGCAGCGCGGCGGCCTCGGCCAGCGGGGCGAAGGGAATCGTCACGGGCGCGCCGCCGAGCGCGACAAGCCGCGCCTGTGCGTCGCGGAAGGCCCCTTCAGCGTCGGCATCGCCGAAGAAGCTCAGCGTATCGGGCACGCCGAAGCGGAATGCCGACGGAAAAGGGTCGCTTTGCAAGGCGAGTTCCCGCGAATAGGGGTCGCGCGCGTCGGGGCCCGCGGCCGCAAGAAGCACGTCGACAGCCAAACCGACCGTGCGCGCGAAGATCGACACGCAGTCCGCGCTCTGCGCCGCGGGCACCACGCCAAACGCACTCAGCAGCCCGCGCGAAGGCTTGATGCCGACGATGTTGTTGAGCCCGGCAGGCACGCGGCCCGAGCCGGCCGTGTCGGTGCCGAGGGCGAAGTCGACCTCACCCGTGGCCACCACGTAGGCCGAACCCGAACTGGAGCCGCCCGAAACATAGCGCGCGTCGAAGGCATTGGGCACTTCGCCATAGGGAGAGCGCGTGCCGTTCAGGCCGCAGGCGAACTGGTCGAGGTTGGTCTTGCCGAGCAGCGATGCACCGGCATCGAGCAGTTTCCGCACCACCGCCGCGTGCTCGGCGGGCCGGCGGTCGAAGGCTGGACAGCCAGCCGTGGTGGGCACGCCGGCCACATCGATGTTGTCCTTGACGGCGAAGCGCAGGCCGGCGAGCGGGCCGCCGCCGGCCGCGCCGGCTAGCGGCTGCGCGAAGCGCGCGATCCATGCCACGCCAGTCGCCGATTCATTGTGTTCATGCACCATCTTCAGGCATCCAAACTTGTGTACAAGTAGAGATGCAAGCGTCGTGCCAGCGATGGTCAGGCCGCCGCAGGCGCTCGCCGTGACATGCGAAGCTGCGATACTTGCGGCACAAGTATTGAGAATTAGCCACCATGCAGCGATGGCATCGCTGCATGGATTCGAGCGGGTGAGAAAACCGGGAGGAGGAGGAATATGGCGCTGAGATTCGCGGCCGTCGTCGGCCTTTGTTTGGCACTTGCCGCATGTGGCGGCGGAGGCGGAGGAGGTTCAGCTTTCCCTGGCGCAGTCAGCGCCGGTTCGGAAGCTCCCGCGCCGGCCGACATGGGCACCGCCCCGGCCGGCATCAGCTTTTCGCTGGCGGCGCTCGCCGGCAACCAGCGGCCCGGCACCAGCGTCAGCCACATGGTGAAGGTCGACGTCACTCATGCAGGCGGTTTCGATGGCCCGCTCTATCTGGCGGTGGACGATCCGCAGCAGATACTGACCCAGGGCAGTGGCCTCAGCCTGGTCCGCATCGACGCGTCGAGCTACGCCGCAGTCCTGAACACCTCGGCCAGTCTCGCACCGGGCAAGTACCAAGGGACGTTCCCCGCCTATCTCTGCAAGGATCCGGCCTGTGCCGGACGCTACGCGAGCTCACGGGTTTCCCTGCCCTACCTTGTCAACGTCACGCCCAACCCGCTGACGGCCTTCACGTGGATGAGCACCCGCGCGACCGCTCACGTGGGCGCAGCCGATCCGTCCGGGGTCGACGTGCAAATCAGTGGGCCCGCAGGCGGCTGGAAGGCCAGCACCAGCAGCAGGTGGCTCCAACTCACCCCTTCGGAAGGCACGCTGCCCGCCACCCTCAGGGCGCGGTTCGCCATCCAGGGCATGGCTGCCGGGATCTATCAGGACCAGCTGGTCGTGCGGTCGGCGGATGGCCAGGAGGCCCGGGTCGGGTTCACGCTGGAACTGCTGCCCACGCAGTTCCGGGTCAGCACCGCGGCTTTCTCGTTCACCGGCGTCAATGGCGCAACCATCCCGCCGCAGACGCTGACATTCGATCTGGACAACGGTGTATCCGCGAGCTGGACGGCCAACACCGCTGCGCCATGGCTACTCCTCGCGCCAGGGTCGGGCATCACACCGGGCTTGCTGACCGCGCGGGTCGACGCGAGCAAGTCCAGCCTGGCCTCGGGCGCTCACGCCACGAGCATCGAGCTTGCCTCGGCCGGGTACCCGAGCAAGACCGTGAACGCCGCGCTCACGCTCGCGAAGCCGACCTTTTCGGCGCCGTCCACCACCGTCACGCTCGGTGGCCCCAAAGGTCGCGACGAGGTCGCGCAGTCGGTCTCGGTGAGCCTGAACACCGGCGCCAACAAGTGGCCCTGGACCCTGTCTGCGCCGCTCATCACGTGGGCCACCGTGTCGCCCACGTCCGGCAGCGTCGACGCGAGCGGCACGCCGCTGAGCTTCTCGCCGGTCGTGAGCGCCGCCGCGCCCGGCACCCATTCCGGCGTTGCGACGGTCTCGGCCAAGGTCAACGGCGACACGGTCTCGCTGCCGTTGACGGTGGTCCTGAACCGGGACAAGCGGCAGCTTCTTTCTTCTGAATGGGGCATCGGCTTCGCCAGCACGCCGGCAGGATCGGTGCTCACCAGAACCCTTCGGGTCACCGACAACTTCGAAGGTGCCCTGCCATGGACCGCCACCTCCAGTGCGCCATGGCTCTCGGTGACGAGCGGCGGCACGACCGGCACCGGACCGGATCTGGTGCTCGTCGCCAATCCGGTGCTGGCAGCGACTGGCGCACTCAGCCATGCGACGGTCACGCTGAAAACCTCGAATCCCGGCGTTGCGGACGCGATCATCCATGTCGGCCTGTGGCGTTCCAGCGAGGGTCTGAGCGCGCTGACGACGCTACCCACGGACTACGTGAACGCCGTCGCCGACACGATTCGGCCCTACGTCTACGCACACAACGGTGGCAGCTCGATCGACATCTACAACGCCCATCTCGGCACGAAGATCGGCACCATCGCGAACGCGGGGACCACGCTGGCGGAGATGGCCATCGCACCCGATGGAAGCAAGCTCTACGCAGTGGACACCGGCAGCAAGGCCATTGTCGTTGTCGATCTGGCGACCGCGTCGAAGACCGACGCCTGGCCGCTGCAAGGGAGCACTTATTCGAGCCTGAGCCTGCTGGCGATCCGCACCAATGGCAAGGACATCGTTCTTGTCGGTGACGGCGGCGCCTACGCGGATGGCCGGAGGATTGCCACGCTGTCGCCGAGCGGTTTTGGCAACGTGGTGTACGCAGCATCGTCCGACGGCCGAAGGCTCTTCTCCCACGACCGAGGCCTCAGCCCCTCCGGCGTGCAGGCGCTCGACCTCGACTATTCGGCCATGGGGGGCGGGACCCTGATGGCAAAAGCCACCGCAGGGGCCAGCTTCATCAACGGCAGCAGCAACGGACGGGGCATTGCGGTGAACGCCGACGCGACGGCGCTCTATATCGCGTCGGGTGCGCCGTATCTTTGCTCCTCCGTGAATCCCGTCAACTTGGCCTTCATTGCGAGCCTTCCGGGCGGAGATGCCTACCCCAACAATGTCAAGGTCACGCGGGACGGCCGTGCGATCTGCGGCATCAGCGGCTTGTACTCGAGCGCCGACGTCTGGGTCCACGCGCCCGATGGAAGCCTGTTGAAGTCCTTCAAGTTCGCAGGCTACGCGAGAAACCTCCTCGAGCGCCAGCTCGTGGTGACGCCCGATGGAATGACTGCCGTCGGTCTGACGAGCGACCCTCGGATGGCGTTCATTCCGCTCGGTGCCCCGTGATTGCCCGGCACCCGCGCACGCGGGTGCCGCCTTCCACAAGGAACGGTCAGCTGCCGCGCCGGGCTTCCCGGTAAAGCTTCTCCACCTTCGGCAGGTTGGCTTCGAGCTTCTGGATGCGGTCCGGCCCGCTCGGGTGGGTGGAAAGAAAACTCAGCCCGCCCTGGTTCTTCGACGCCGTGGCCATCTTCTTCCAGAGCGACACCGAGGCTTGCGGGTCGTAGCCCGCCCGCGCCGCGAGTTCCAGGCCGACGAGATCGGCCTCCGTTTCATCGCCACGGCTGAATTTGAGGGTGAGCAGCTGCGTGCCGGCGCGGGCTGCCAGATCGCCCATCTGGCCCAGGCCCAGGAGCTGCGCGCCAATGGAGAGCGCGGCCCCCGTGCCCGCGCTCTTGGCCAAACGAGCGCGCGCATGCTCGCGCAGCGCATGGGCCATCTCGTGCCCCATCACCATCGCGACTTCGTCGTCGCTGAGCTTGAGCTGCTCGAGGATGCCGGTGAAAAAAGCGATCTTGCCGCCCGGCATGCAGAAGGCATTGATCTGCTTGCTGCCGATCAGGTTGACCTCCCACTTCCACTCGCGCGCCCGGGTGTTCCAGGGCGTGGCGAAGGGAATCAGGCGGTTGGCGATGGTGCGCAGCCGCTGCAGCTGGGCGTTGCCGTCGCCCGCGAGCGCACCCTTGGCGCGCGCCTGCTGGAGCAGTTGTCCGTACTGCTGAACGCCGGCCGCCTCGATCCGGTCGGCCGGCACCAGGTTGCGCGCCACGGATGCGTTGCCCACGTTGACCTGCGCCAGCGCCGGGCCGGCCAGCGCCGCTCCGGTCGCCGCAAGCAGGAAGGCTCGCCGCGGCTGCCAGGCCGGGGAGCGGGACGGCGAAGCGGCGGAAGGAAGAAGGAGCTCGCATCGTGTGCACATGCGCGGATCATAGGAACAATTGCCGACAAAAAGACGGCTCGGCGCATGCCGCGCCCTCATGGACAATCCGGGGTTCATGTCTGCCCAGCCCGCCGAAACCCCCACCGCCTCTTCCCTGCCCTGGCGCGACGCGCTGAAGGTCTATCTCGAGCCCGCCACCCTGCGCATGCTGGCGCTCGGCTTTTCGGCCGGCCTGCCGCTGCTGCTGGTGCTGGGCACGTTGAGCTTCCGGCTGCGCGAGGCGGGCATCGACCGCACCACCATCGGCTACCTGAGCTGGGTCGGCCTGGCCTACGGCTTCAAGTGGGTCTGGGCGCCGCTGGTCGACCGGCTGCCGCTGCCGCCGCTGACCACGCTGCTCGGGCGCCGGCGCGGCTGGCTGCTGCTGGCGCAGGGGCTGGTGATCGCGGGGCTGATCGGCATGGCGCTCAACGACCCACGCCAAGGTCTCGTGCCGCTGATCTGGTGCGCGCTGCTCGTGGCTTTCGGTTCGGCCACGCAAGACATCGCGCTCGACGCCTTCCGCATCGAGTCGGCCGAAACCCGCAAGCAGGCCGCGCTCGCGGCCGCTTATCAAACGGGCTATCGCCTCGCGATGATCTGGGCCGGCGCGGGCGTGCTGTGGGTTGCGGCCTGGGCCGAGGTGGCGCCGGTGGCCGGTGTCACAGGCGCGGCGGCGTACCAGAACGCGGCCTGGAAAACAGCGTACCTGGTGATGGCCGCGTCGATGGCGGTGGGCGTGCTCACGGTGCTGCTCTCGCCCGAGCCCGTGCGCCGCGCGCTGCCCAAGGCAAGGAACGCGGCCGAGTGGCTGCAAAGCGTGCTCATCGAGCCCTTTGCCGACTTCATCCGCCGCTACAAGTGGCAGGCCGCGCTGATCCTCTCGCTGATTGCCATCTACCGCATCAGCGACGTGGTGATGGGCATCATGGCCAATCCGTTCTATGTGGACATGGGCTTCACGAAGGACGAGGTGGCCACGGTCAGCAAGATCTACGGCGTGGTCATGACGCTGGTCGGCGCCTTTGTCGGCGGCGTGCTGTCGATGCGACTGGGCGTGATGCGCGTGCTGATGCTGGGCGCGGTGCTCAGCGCCGCGAGCAACCTGCTCTTTGCCTGGCTGGCCTCGCGCGGGCACGACCTCACGGCGCTGATTGCGGTGGTGTCGGCCGACAACCTCGCCGGCGGCATCGCCTCGGCGGCGTTCATTGCCTACCTGTCGAGCCTGACGAACATCAGTTATTCCGCCACGCAGTACGCCCTGTTCAGCTCGCTGATGCTGCTGCTGCCGAAGTTCATTGCGGGCTACTCGGGCGTTTTTGTCGACGCTTACGGCTACGCGCAATTCTTTACCGCCACGGCCCTCCTCGGGGTGCCGGTGCTGCTGCTGGTGGGGCTGGCCGCCCGGATCACCACGACCACAAGTCCCTCAGACCGTCAATAGAGCACGGGCCCCATAGGAAAACAGCTGACGCTGCACGGCCCGCGCAACTGGTAGGCTGTCACTTTCCGGTTACCTCTCGCTTCGCTTCCCAGCGTTTTTACTTTCGCCCGCAACCCACAAGCAAACGTGCCGCCCCGCATTTCTCCCCTTCAGATCAGCGCCTTCACGGCCACGTCGGCCGTCGGTGTCGGCAAGGAGCCGCTCGCCGAGGCGCTCGCGCAGTCGCGCAGCGGTTTGCGCGCCAACGATTTCGGCGATGCGCCGCTGCCCACCTGGATCGGCCGGGTCGACGGGATCGAAGACATTCGCCTGCCCGAGGACCTCGCCTCCTGGGACTGCCGCAACAACCGGCTCGCCTGGCTCGGCCTGCATGCCGACGGGTTTCCCGAGGCCGTGGCGGCCGCGCGGGCCAAGTACGGGCCCTCGCGCATCGCACTCATCCTGGGCACCTCGACCTCGAGCATCGGCGAAACCGAACTGGCCTATACCCAACTCGACGCCGACGGGCTTTTTCCCGTGAACCAGCGGCGCCCCGCGGTGCACACGCCCCATTCGCTGGCCATGTTCGTGCAGCAGGTGCTAGGTCTCACCGGCCCCAGCGAGACGATATCCACCGCCTGCTCGTCGAGCGCGAAGGTGTTCGCTTCGGCCGAGCGGCTGATCCGCCTCGGGCTGGCTGACGCCGCCGTGGTGGGCGGGGTCGACACGCTGTGCGGCAGCGTGCTGTTCGGCTTCAATTCGCTCGAACTGGTGTCGAGCGAACCCTGCCGGCCTTTCGACGCGAGCCGCAAGGGCATCAGCCTCGGCGAGGCGGCCGGCTTCGCGCTGTTGGAGCGCGTGCAGGACGATGCCGCGTCGCCGCTGCGGCTGCTCGGCTATGGCGAAGCCAGCGATGCGCACCACATGTCGACGCCGCACCCGGAAGGCCTGGGCGCCGAACGCGCGCTCGACGAGGCGCTGGCGCGCGCGGGCCTGGCGCCCGATGCCATCGACTACATCAACATGCACGGCACGGCGAGCCAGAAGAACGACGAGGTCGAAGGCGCGCTGGTGGCGCGCCGCTTTCCGGCCACCACCCACGCCAGCTCGACCAAGGGTTTCATGGGCCACACGCTGGGCGCGGCGGGCATCGTCGAATCGGTGATCAGCCTGCTCGCCATCGAACGCGGCCTGATGCCGGGCACCGTGAACACGAACGAACTCGACACGGGCTTCGGCCCGCAGATCAAGCTGCAGCCCGCGCATGGCGAGGTCCGCTACGCGCTGACCAACTCCTTCGGCTTCGGCGGCAACAACTGCTCGCTGGTGTTCGGCAAAGCCACCGCATGAAGCACGCTCCCACGCCCCCGACCCTCTATATCGAAGGCCCGGCCTTCTGGACGCCCACCCTGCCCGGCTGGGACGCCGCCCGCGCGGCTTTCCGCGGCGAAGGCACGCTGACCGATCCGCCCGCCAAGCGGCCGTCACCGCAGGTGCTGGCACCGGCCGAGCGCCGCCGCGCACCCGACACGGTGGCCCTCGCGCTCGAGGTGGCCGCCGCATCGATGGCGGGCTCGGGCCGCAATGCGGCCGACGTGCCCTGCGTGTTCGTCTCGGCGCACGGCGATCTTTCGATCAACGACTACATGTGCAGCACGCTCGCGACCGACCCGACGGTGCTGTCGCCCACGCGCTTTCACAACTCGGTGCACAACGCGGCTGTGGGCTACTGGACCATCGGCACCGGCTGCATGGCCGCCAGCAACTCGGTTTCGGCCTACGAGAACAGCTTTGCCGCCGGCTTGCTCGAAGCCGCGGTGCAGTGCGCGGCCGATCACTCGCCGGTGCTGCTGGTGGGCTACGACACCCCCACCGTGGGCGCGCTGACCTCGGTGACCGACAGCCAGGGCCTCCTGGCCGTGGCGCTGGTGATAGCGCCCGAGCGCACCGAGCGCACCGTGGCGTCCTTCGACTGGTCGACGGAGAGCGGCAACGGCAGCGTGCCGGCGCCGCTGTCCGACGCCGCGAAGACGCTGGCGCACATCAACCCGATGGCGCATGCGCTCGGCCTGTTCGAGTCGCTGGCGCGCTTGGCGGACGGCGACCTGCCCGCGCCCCTGGACCTGCCGCTTTCTTCCACCCTGGCGCTGCGGCTGCAACTGCGGCAGGTCCGGGACTGAAGCTCCATGACCGGCACTGCGCAACGATGTGACGCAGTGATCATGGGCGGCGGGCTCGCGGGCCTCACGCTGGCGCTGCAGCTCAAGCAGCGCTTTCAAGACATCGACGTGCTGGTGCTGGAACGGCGCAAGCACCCGGTGCCGCACGCGGCCCACAAGGTGGGCGAGTCGTCGGTCGAGATCGGCGCGCACTACTTCGACACGGTGCTCGGCCTCCAGCCGCACATGGACGGCGCGCAGCTGCGCAAGTTCGGTTTCCGCTTTTTCTTCAGCGAGGGCCGACGCGATATCGACCAGGTCACCGAGATCGGCGCCAGCCGCTACCTCGCGGTGCCCAGCTACCAGATCGACCGGGGCATCTTCGAGAACTATCTTGCCCAGGAAGCCGTTCGGCGCGGAGTGCGCTTCGAGGACGCCGCGCTGGTGCGGCGCGTCGAACTGGCCGAAGACGCCGGCGCGCCGCATCGCCTCGAATGGTCGCGCGACGATGAGACGCACAGCGCCGAAGCGCGCTGGATCATCGATGCCTGCGGCCGCGCCGGCCTGCTCAAGCGCAAGCTCGGCCTCGCCGAGGCCAATGCGCACGACGTCAACGCCGTGTGGTTCCGCATCGGCGAGCGCATCGCCATCGACGACTGGAGCGACAACGCCGACTGGCAGGCGCGCTGCGATCCCCGCGCGCGCTGGCTTTCGACCAACCACCTGGTGGGCGCGGGCTACTGGGCCTGGCTGATTCCGCTGGCTTCGGGTTCGCACTCGGTGGGCATCGTGGCCGACCCGAAGCTGCATCCGCTCGACACCTTCGACACTTTCGAAAAGGCGATGCAGTGGTTCGCCACCTACCAGCCGCGGTTGTACGAAGCGCTCGACGGCAAGCGGCATCTGCTGCAGGACTTCGCGTTCCTCAGGCACTTCTCGCACGGCTGCAAGCAGGTGTTTTCGGGCCGGCGCTGGGCGCTGACGGGCGAGGCCGGGCTGTTCCTCGACCCGTTCTATTCGCCGGGCAGCGACTTCATCGCGATGAGCAACACCTACATCACCGACCTGGTGGCGCACGACCGCGCGGGCCGCTCGCTCGAAGCCCGCGCGCAGCTCTACGACCAGATCTATCACTCGTTCTACGAGAGCACGCTGGCGCTCTACCAGGACCAGTACCCGCTCTTCGGCGACCCCGAGGTGCTGCCGGTGAAGGTGATCTGGGACTACGCCTACTA
Organism: Variovorax paradoxus; assembly: GCF_030815855.1. Lineage (NCBI taxonomy): Bacteria > Pseudomonadati > Pseudomonadota > Betaproteobacteria > Burkholderiales > Comamonadaceae > Variovorax > Variovorax paradoxus. The sequence goes on from NZ_JAUSXG010000001.1 coordinate 5,078,280, forward strand.
CTGGGGCGTGCTGTCGCAGATCTTCTTCCAGCAGCGGCTCACCGATTTGATGCTGCTCGGCAGCCTGAAGGAAGAGCTGCAGCATTGCCAGCGCCTGAACCTCGCGGTGCAGCAGCTGCTGCGCGCCTGGTCCGCCGTAAGCGCCAGGCGCAACGCCGCGGTCCTGCTCGACCAGGCCGCGATGCCGTGGTTCGCCGAACTCAACCGCAGCCTCAAAGACCCGCGGCTGGACGATGCCGCGTTCAAGGCGCGCATCCGGGCCTCGACAGCCCAGCTGCGGCAGCTCGCCAGTGAGATCCTCGCTCGGGCGCAGGCGGACCATGCAGACCTGAGCGGCTGCACCCTTCCCTCCATTCTTGAGGAAAGCATGACGCCACCCGCCGCCAGCGTGCCAGGCGGCGCTATGCTTTTCGCAGCAATTCCGGATGACAGCCGGAACCCGCGTTTACCCAACTTTACGGAGCGTTCAAGCCCCGTTGCCTCCCGTGGACGACCATGAAGCGCATGAGCACCCCCCAACTCCTGATGATCGAAGACGACGCCCGCCTGGCGCAGATGGTGGGCGAATACCTGACGCAGTCGGGTTTTCTCTTCACGCATGCCGGCGATGGCGCCAGCGGCCTCGAGCAGCTGCAGCAGCATGCACCCGACCTGGTGATCCTCGACCTGATGCTGCCCGACACCGACGGCCTTGAAATCTGCCGCCGCATCCGCTCGCTGCCCGCGCCGGCCTCGAAGGTGTCGGTGCTCATGCTCACCGCCAAGGGTGACCCGATGGACCGCATCATCGGCCTGGAGATCGGCGCCGACGACTACCTGCCCAAGCCTTTCGAGCCGCGCGAGCTGCTGGCGCGCATCCGCGCGGTGCTGCGCCGGCGCAGCGAGAACAGTGCCGACACCGAGGCCAGCACCGTGATGCGCTTCGGCACGCTCGAGATCGACCGCAACGCGCGCACCGTGTCGGTGGGCGGCGCGCTGGCCGACCTCACTTCCTACCAGTTCGACCTGCTGGTGGCCATGGCCGAGCGCGCGGGCCGCGTGCTCACGCGCGACCAGATCATGGAAGCCGTGCGCGGCCGCGAGCTCGAGGCCTTCGACCGCTCAATCGACGTGCACATGGGCCGCATTCGCGCCGCCATCGAGGTCGACGCCAAAAACCCGAAGCGCATCCTGACCGTGCGCGGCGTAGGTTACGTCTTCGCCAAGCAGCAAGACTGATGCTGCGCAGCCTGTACTCCCGCCACCTCTACGTCCGCATCTGGCTCGCGGTGGTGGGCGGCGTCGTCATCCTCACGCTGATGGCCAACTGGATCGTGCGCGAAGCGGCCGAAGCCGAGCGCGAACGCCTGGCGCCGGTGCCGCGCAACGTGGTGGTGCTCGATGCGCAGGACCGCACCATCGGCTCCGGCACCGCGTTGCGTGTGCCGGGCCAGGGGCTGGAATTCGACGTGACGCTGAGCGACGGCAAGGCCATCACGCTGCGCGTGGCGCCGCGCGAGCGGCCCTCGGGCACGGGAGGTTTCGCGCCCTGGCGCACGCCTTTCGGGCTGGGCTGGATGATCGCGCTCGTGGGCATTGCGGTGGCCCTGGGCGTGTACCCCATCGTGCGGCGGCTCACCCAGCGGCTGGAGGCCCTGCAGCGGGGCGTGCAGCGCTGGGGGGACGGCGATCTCTCGGTGCGCGTGACCGAAGAAGGGCAGGACGAAGTGGCTGATCTCTCCAAGCGTTTCAACGCCTCCGCCGAACGCATCGAAAAGCTGGTGCGCTCGCACAAATCGCTGCTGGCCAATGCATCGCACGAGCTGCGCTCGCCGCTCACCCGCATCCGCATGGGCCTGGAACTGATGGGCGAGCACCCGAGCCCCGCGGCGCGCGACGAGATCTCGCGCAACATCGGCGAGCTCGACCAGCTCATCGACGAGATTCTGCTGGCCAGCCGGCTCGACGCCAGCGAGGCCGACGTGGGCACCATCGAGGCGGTCGACCTGACCGGGCTTGCGGCCGAGGAGTGTTCGCAGGTGAATGCCGAGCTCGACCTGGAGGAAGGCACCGACAACGCGAAGCTCACGGTGCCCGGCGTGTCGCGCCTGCTGCGCCGCGCCATCCGCAATCTGCTCGAGAACGCCCGCCGGTATGGCGCAGGCGAAATTTCGGTCGAACTGGGCAGTGCCGACGGCTTCGCCACCGTGCGCGTGAACGACCGCGGACCCGGCGTGCCGACCGCCTTGCGCGATCGCATCTTCGAGCCCTTCTACCGGCTGCCCGGCGCCAGCGAACGCAACGGCGGCGTCGGCCTGGGGCTGGCACTGGTGAAGTCGATTGCCGAGCGCCACGGCGGCAGCGTGCGCTGCGAAGAACGGCCCGGCGGCGGCGCGAGCTTCGTCATTCGCCTACCCACGGCCAATCACAGCTGACGGGGGCGCGGGCCGGCAGTCAGGTTGGGCCGCCGCGGCCGCACCTAAAATCCCGCCCCTATGCAGAGATCGCACATCGTCAGGCCCGCGGCCATGTTCTGGGGGCTGGTGGTGTTCATGCCCGTCGGCGTCACCTACCTTTCGGCCCTGCTGTTGCTCGCGACCATGGGGCTCGCCGGCGGGTACCGCGAGCGCTACGCGCGGCTGCGCGCCAACCCGCTGTGGTGGCCGCTGGTGGCGTACCTGGCCTGGACTTTCATCGTGCTGGCCGTCGGGCCGCACTACCCGGAAACGGGCTCGAACCTGTTCCATGGCCTGCGCATCGGCATCACGATACTGATGGCGCTGGCCCTCTCGCGCGAGGAAGCGATCTGGGCGCTGCGCGGCTTCCTGCTGATCGCGGCGCTGAATATCGTGCTGATCGTGGCCTTCTACGCCATCGGTTTTCCGATCTGGTCGCCGCTGCGCGCGGTGATGATGGAAGTCGGCAACAAGTCGATCAGCAACGCGCTGCTGTTCAGCGTGGTGGCCTCCACGGCCGCCGTGTGGGGCATTGCGCAGATCGCCGCGCACAGGCCGCTGCGCGCCATGCCGGCCTTCGTGCTGGTGCTCGGCCTGGGTCTGGTGGTGGCGCTGCCGCTGACTTCGCGCACCTCGGTGCTCGCGCTGATGCTGGTGATTCCGGTGATGTGCATCCACCAGTGGCGCAATCACCTGAAGATGCTCGTCAGCGCGCTGGTGCTGGGCGCCGTGGTGCTGGGTGCCGCGCTCTACCAGTTGCCGCAGCTCCAGCACAAGGTCGAGACCGGCGTGCAGGAAATCGAAGAGGCGCAGGCCGGTGCCATCTTCAAGGGCAGCTGGGTCATCCGCTACTACATGTACCGCGACACCGGCCTCATGATCGCCGACCGCCCGCTCATGGGCTGGGGCATCGGCGGCTGGACCGAGCAGTGGCACAAGCGCGGCCCGGCGCTCTTCGCCGAGTCGAACATGCCGCACAACGACTTCCTTTGGGTCGGCGCGCAGGGCGGGCTGCCGGCCTTGCTGAGCCTGCTGGTCATCATGGTTGGCGCGGTCTGGCAGGCATGGAAGCGGCCAGACATCGCGGGCCGCTACGCATTGGCCGCCACGCTGATCGCGTTGATCGCGTCGAGCGTGAACTCGGCCATGCGCGATGCGCAGATCGGCCTGGCGCTGCTGTGGATTGCGATGGTCTACCTGCGGCTCGCGCTAGAAACGCAGGATGCGCAGCCCTGGCGCGATCTGTGGCCGGGGCGCCGCATCGCAGCGGAACCCGGGGCTCCCGCTGCCGGCTAGCCGGCGGCGGCTGCCGCGAACCGCCAAATCAGTGCCGCGACGACACCGTCTCGCCCGCCTTCAGGCGGTAGACGGTGCCGCAGTACGGGCACTTGGCCTCGCCGGTGCGCGCCACATCGAGGTACACCTTCGGGTGGGTGTCCCAAAGCTTCATGTCCGCCTTGGGGCTGGGGCAGAACACGCCGCCCTGGTGGTTGAGCTCCTTGGCCAGGAGTTCGACGACTGCGTTGGTAGGCATGGGTTCTTTCAGACTTTCGTGAGCCAGTGGGCGTACTTGGGGTTCTTGCCGTTCACGATGTCGAAGAAGGCCGACTGGATCTTCTCGGTGACCGGGCCGCGCGAGCCGCCGTCGCCGCGGTTGCCGATCTCGATGCGGTCGAGCTCGCGGATGGGCGTCACTTCGGCGGCGGTGCCGGTGAAGAAGGCTTCGTCGGCAATGTAGACCTCGTCGCGCGTGATGCGCTTTTGCACCAGCTCGAGCCCCAAGTCCTTGCAGATGTGCAGGATCGTGTTGCGCGTGATGCCGTTGAGCGCGCCGGCCGACAGGTCGGGCGTGTAGACCACGCCGCCCTTCACCACGAAGATGTTCTCGCCCGCGCCTTCGGAGACGAAGCCGCTCGCGTCGAGCAGCAGCGCTTCGTCGTAGCCGTCGTCCAGCGCTTCCATGTTGGCGAGGATGGAGTTGGTGTAGTTGCTCACCGACTTGGCCTGCGTCATCGTGATGTTGACGTGGTGGCGGGTGTAGCTCGAGGTCTTCACGCGGATGCCGCGGCGCATGCCCTCTTCGCCCAGGTAGGCGCCCCAGGACCAGGCCGCGACCATGGCGTGGATCTTGTTGCCCTTGGGGCTCACGCCGAGCTTTTCGGAGCCGATCCAGATCAGCGGGCGCAGGTAGCAGCTTTCGAGCTTGTTCTCGCGCACCACCTGCTTCTGGGCTTCGTTCAGCTGTTCGTGCGTGAACGGGATCTTCATGCGCAGGATCTTGGCGCTGTTGAACAGGCGCTCGGTGTGCTCGGCCAGGCGGAAGATGGCCGTGCCTTCCGCCGTCTTGTAGGCGCGCACGCCCTCGAAGGCGCCGCAACCGTAGTGCAGCGTGTGGCTCAGCACGTGGATCTTGGCGTCGCGCCAGTCCACGAGTTCGCCGTCCATCCATATCTTGCCGTCACGGTCGTCCAGCGAGGGGGGGATCGAGCTCATTTCCTGATTCCTTTGGGGGCAGCTGTGTGGGGAGCGACCCGGGAGTCGCAAAAGCTTTCGATTTTACGGCGCCCGGCGGAACGGGGTGCCCGACAATGGCGGGTTGTCCAAACCAGTGGAAAAAGGGTTTCCGTGTCCGTATTCAAGAACGTCATCGTCTATCGCATCGAACCTGCCTGGTCCCAAACATTGACCGAGATCGAAGAAGGCCTCGGCAAGCAGCGCTTCGAGCCCTGCGGCCCTTCGCAGGAAAAGTCCGCCGGCTGGGCAGAGCCGCGCGGCGAGGCCAACGGCCCGCTGGTCGAGTCCGTCGGCGGCCAGTGGCTGGTCGAATACATGGTCGAGAGCAAGCAGGTGCCCGGCTCCGTGGTGCGCCGCAAGCTCGACGAGCGCTGCGCGCAGATCGAAACCACCACCGGCCGCAAGCCCGGCAAGAAGGAAAAGAAAGAGCTCAAGGAGGACATCACTCTCGAGCTGCTGCCAATGGCCTTCACCCGCAGCGCCCGCGTGGCCGTGTGGATCGACCAGGCCGAACGCCGCCTGGTGATCAACAGCGCAAATGCCGCCCGCGCCGACGAAGTGGTGACCAGCCTCGTGAAATCGCTCGACGGTTTTGCCGTGGCACTCATCAACACGCAGGTCGAACCCGCCGCCGCGATGGCCAACTGGCTGCTCACGCAGGAGCCGCCGGCCGGCTTCACCATCGACCGCGAGTGCGAGCTCAAGGCCTCGGACGATTCCAAGGCCGTGGTGCGCTACGCCAAGCATCCGCTCGACATCGAGGAAGTGCAGAAGCACATCACCGACGGCAAGCGCCCCACGCGCCTGGCGCTCACCTGGGACGACCGCGTGTCGTTCGAGCTGACGCACGGCATGCTGATCCGCAAGATCGTGTTCCTCGAGGGCACGGGCGACGGCGCCTCGGGCGGCAAGAAGGAAGACAACTTCGACGCCGATGTGGCCATTGCCACCGGTGAACTCGGCCAGTTGGTGCCGGCGCTGCTCGACGCGCTGGGCGGCGAGGCGGCCTTCAGCGGCGCGCCGACCGATGCAGCCCCCAAGGCTGCTGCGGAGCCGCCCACGACCACCACCCCGGCAGACGCCGAGGTCGAGGAAGACGCGCCGTTCTGACCTGACGGCCCGTCGGCGGCTCTCGGCGGCTCAGCCCGCCGTGTTTTCTTCGGACGGCGGAGCAGCGTTGTCGGGCTCCGCCTCGGGGCGCGTCAACGTCCAGCTCTGCAGCTTGCCGCCGTTGAACACGGCGTCGACGTACGAGCCGCCCGTATCGGTCCAGCGGTAGAGCTCGGGCTGCTCGTCCTGCGGTGAGCGCAGCTCGCCGAGGGCGCGCGTCATCGCGATCACGTGCATCAGCGTCACGCCCTTCTTGAGCTTGGCGTTGAGCATCACTGCGCTCGCGACATAGCCGACCGGGCGATCGGTGGCCCGCTTGAGCACCTGCATGGTCCGGTTGAAGTGCATCAGCAGGAACATCACGATCACGCCGCCCGCCAGGGCGACGCCGCCCCATCCGCCGCTGCGCCAAGCCAGCCCGAGAAGGACGATGGCGCCCACGGGCACCAGCAATTTCTGGAAATTCATGGCCGCATTGTCGCTGCGCAGCGGCTCGCGCCCCGTCGGCGTCATTCGAAAGTACGCATGTGGATAGCGCCCGCTTTCTTGCCCCACCGGCAACACAGGCGGCAGTAGCGGCCGTGGCTACCGCCGGGCGCGCAGCGCGGTACTCGCCGTGAAAAGCACGCGGCACGGTGGCACCAGGCGGCACATTTCATCTCACGGGCATCAGCCCGGGCCACTGAAAAGCGTATGAGCATTCCGCGATCCGTCACCTTCGTTCGTCTCTCCCTTTGCGCCGCACTCACGGCCACCGCACTCAGCGGTTGCTACGTGGTGCCGCTCGGACAACCCGCTCCCGCGGCGCCGCCTTCGCAGGCCTATGCCGTGGCACCGGGCCCGGTGGCGCAGAGCTTCAGCGCGCGGCTGTATCCGTCGAACGCCGAAGCGGCGCGCTACGGAACCGTTGCGGGCACGGTGACCAACGACATGAACGGACGCGGGCACTTCAATGCGCAGATCGGCAATGAGCAGTTTCAGGGAGAGGCGACCCGGGTTGCGGGCTCGCGAGGTGCCGGCCTGGCGAACGCCAGCGGCAATCGCGGCGGCAATCTGAGTTGCCAGTACACGATGAACTCGGCCACGTTGGGCAGCGGCCAATGCGTGCTCAACGGCGGACCGGCGTTCACGATGCACATCGGGGGGTAGGGAGGGTGGCCCGGCGCGCCTGTGGTGCGCCGGGCATTTTTTCCCGGTAATCGATCAATCGAGGCGGCGGACCACGTCCATCGCCTCTTCGATGCGTTCGACGGCATGGATGGTCAGGCCTTCGATCTCTTTCGTACCCTTGCGCGGCGCATTCGCCTTGGGCACCACGGCCACGCTGAAGCCCAGCTTGGCCGCTTCGCGCAGGCGCTCTTGCCCGCGCGGCGCAGGGCGCACTTCGCCCGCCAGGCCCACTTCGCCGAACGCGATGAAGCCCTTGGGCAGCGGCTTGCCGCGCAGGCTCGAGGTAATGGCCAGCATCACGGCCAGGTCGGCCGCGGGCTCGCTGATGCGAACGCCGCCCACCGCGTTGACGAACACGTCCTGGTCCATGCAGGCCACGCCCGCATGGCGGTGCAGCACGGCCAGCAACATGGCGAGCCGGTCGCGGTCTAGGCCGACCGACAGGCGGCGCGGGCTCGGTCCGCCGTTGTCGACCAGCGCCTGGATCTCCACCAGCATCGGCCGCGTGCCCTCGAGCGTGACCAGCACCACGCTGCCAGGCACCGGCTCCGCGTGCTGGCTCAGGAAGATCGCGCTCGGGTTGGTCACGCCCTTGAGGCCGCGTTCGGTCATGGCGAACACGCCGATCTCGTTCACGGCGCCGAAGCGGTTCTTGATGGCGCGCACGAGACGGAAGCTCGAATGCGTGTCGCCCTCGAAATACAGCACCGTGTCCACCATGTGCTCGAGCACGCGCGGGCCCGCGAGCGCGCCCTCTTTCGTGACGTGGCCGACCAGCACCACGGCCGTGCCGCTGGTCTTGGCAAAGCGCGTGAGATGCGCCGCGCATTCGCGCACCTGCGCCACCGAGCCTGGCGCGGAGGTGAGCTGGTCGGAGTACACCGTCTGGATCGAATCGATCACCGCAATGGCCGGCCGCGTGGCGTCGAGCGTGGCGATGATCTTTTCGAGCTGGATCTCGGCCAGCACCTGCACCTGCGAATGATCGAGCCCCAAGCGCTTGGAGCGCAGCGCCACCTGCGCGCCGCTTTCCTCGCCCGTGACGTAGAGCGCGTTCTGCCCCGCGCGCTGCAGCGCATCGACCGCCTGCAGCAGCAGCGTCGACTTGCCGATGCCGGGGTCGCCGCCAATCAGCGTGACGCCGCCCGAGACGATGCCGCCGCCGAGCACGCGGTCGAGTTCGTCGAGCCCGGTAGGCGTGCGCGCGACGTCGGTCGCTTCAATTTCCGACAGGGTTGCGAGCTCCGACACGCCCGCGAGCGCGGCGTACTGCGTGCCGAAGCGGTTATTGGCCGGCCCGCTATTGCTGCCCGCCGCTTGCTCGATGAGTGTGTTCCAGGCGCCGCAGCTCGGGCATTTGCCGAGCCACTTGGGGCTGGTGCCGCCGCATTCACTGCAGACGAAGAGAGTTTTGTCCTTGGCCATGCGGGGAGTTTAGGGGTCCGCACAAACCCTGATGGCGAACGGATTGGAAAGTGCCGACAATTCATTTAACATGTTAAGTAATTTCGAAAGAGACATGCCTTGAGCACGACATTCACTCACCGCAATTTGCCGCGCCTGCTGCTGCAGGCCCGCGAAGCCGTGATGGCCCACACCCGGCCCAGCCTGCGCGAGCACGCGCTGTCCGACCAGCAATGGCGCGTGCTGCGCGTGCTCGGCGAACACGGCGCGGTCGAAACAGGCCACGTCGCGCGAGAGGCCTTCATCCTCGGCCCCAGCCTGACTGGCGTGCTCGCGCGCATGGAGCGCGACAAGCTCATCACGCGCAGCCGCGACCCCGCAGACCAACGCCGCACCGTGGTCGAGGCCACGCCGCACGGCATGAAGCTCGTGAAGCGCCTGTCGACCAGCATCGAGGCGCACTACGAGTGGATGGAAAAGTCGCTCGGCAAGGCCAAGCTCACCCAGCTCTACGGGCTGCTCGACCAACTCATCGCACTGGAGCAACCCTCATGAGCAGCACCGCCGCGCACTACCTTCCGGTCGGCACCGTGTACGGCACGCTGCTGAACTTCCGCGCCGAAGTGGAAGCGCTCGCGCCGCGGATGACGCAGCCGCCGTACAAGGCTGCGCCGAAAGCGCCGGTGCTCTATGTGAAGACCGCCAACACGTGGAGCCCGCACGGCAGCGCGATCACCGTGCCTGCATCGGTGCCCGAAGTGGAGATCGGCGCGAGCATCGGCATGGTGATCGGCGCCGAGGGCGACGTGGAAGGCTTCGTGCTGATGAACGACCTCTCGATTCCGCATGCGAGCTTCTTCCGCCCGCCTGTCAAGTTCAAATGCGTCGACGGCTTTCTCGGCATCGGCCCGGCGCTGCGCGATGCGCAGGAGGTGGCCGACCCGGCGAACTTTCGCGTCGAGGTGCGCATCAACGGCGCGCTCAAGCAGTCGATCGACTTTTCGCAGCTCGTGCGGCCGGCACAGCAACTGCTCGCGGATGTGGGCGAATTCATGACGCTCGCGCACGGCGACGTACTGCTGCTGGGCTGCGACGCCGGCCGGCCGCTGGCGCGCGCGGGCGACCGCATCGAAATTTCCTCACCGGGCTTCGAGACATTGACCAATACGCTGGTGCAGGAGACCGCCGCATGAAGCACGCACGCGTCATCTACGAAGGCCGCGAACACACCGGCATCGCGCACGAATTCGGCGGACTGCCTCACGCAGCCGTGCGCCTGGACGACGGCCGCATCGTGCCGCAAGAACAGCTCACCTGGCTGCCCCCGCTCGCGCCCACCGCGCGGCCGCGCACCATCCTCGCGCTCGGCCTCAACTACGCCGACCACGCCAAAGAACTCGAGTTCAAGGCGCCAGAGGAACCGCTGGTGTTCGTCAAGGGACAAAGCACGCTCATCGGCCACCGCCAGCACACGCACCGCCCGACGGGCGTGCAGTTCATGCATTACGAATGCGAGCTCGCCATCGTGATCGGCAAGACCGCGAAGAACGTGAAGCGGGGCGACGCCTACGACTTCATCGGCGGCTACACCGTGGCCAACGACTACGCGATTCGCGACTATCTCGAGAACTGGTACCGCCCCAACCTGCGCGTGAAGAACCGCGACACCTGCACGCCGCTGGGCCCGTGGTTCGTCGATGCGGCCGATGTGCCCGACCCCATGGCGCTCGCCCTCAAGACCACGGTCAACGGCACGGTCACGCAGCAGGGCAGCACGCGCGACATGATCTTCGACGCCCCGTTCCTCATCGAATATTTCAGCGGCTTCATGACGCTGTCGCCCGGCGACCTGATCCTGACGGGCACGCCCGACGGGGTGGTCGATTGCAAGCCGGGCGACGTGGTGGTGACCGAGATCGAGCGCATCGGGACGCTGGTCAACACCATTGCCGGCACCTAGCGCCGCACTGCTTTCCCATACCAACGACAAAAGAGACAAACCCCATGACGACCAGGAACAGACTCGGGCTCGCCGCGGCCCTGGTGGCCTTCGCCGCCGCGACCATCGCGCCCCATGCGCAGGCGCAGGCCTTCCCCGCCAGGCCCGTGCGCTGGGTGGTGGGCTATCCCGCGGGCGGCGGCACCGACTTTCTCGCGCGCACCGCCGGCGCGCAGCTCTCGCAGCAGCTGGGCCAGCCGGTGCTGGTGGACAACCGCCCCGGGGCGGGCGCCATCATCGCGTCGGAGAACGTGGCGCGCTCGCCCGGCGACGGCTACACCGTGTTTTCGGCCGACAACGGCGTGCTGGTCTACAACCCCGCGCTCTACAAGAAGCTGCCCTACGACGCCGAAAAAGACTTCGCCATGGTGGGCATGATGGGCCGCTCGACGCTCGTGATCACCGCCGCGCCCAACGCCGGCCTGGCCGACGCCAAGGCGCTGATCGCCGCACTGAAGGCGTCGCCGGGCAAATACAGCATTGCCACGCCGGGCACCGGCAGCCCGCATCACCTGGCCCTGGAACTCTTCCAGCGCGAAGCCGGCGTGTCGATGCTGCACGTGCCCTACAAGGGCGGCGCACCTGCGTTGCAAGACCTGATGGGCGGGCAGGTACCGCTGATGATGCTCGACTTGCCCAGCGGCGTGAGCGCGGTCAAGGCCGGCAAGGTGGTGCCGCTCGTGACCATGGGCGCCGAGCGCATTCCGCAGTTGCCCAATGTTCCGACCGCGAAGGAACTGGGCTACGCGGGCGTCGAGGCCTATACATGGCAAGGGCTCGTGGTGCCGGCCGCCACGCCGAAGGACGTGCAGGCCCGGCTCGGCGCCGACCTGCAGAAGACCATGGCCGACGCCGGCGTGCGCCAGAAGCTCTTCGACGCGGGCTGGGAAGCACGCCCCGCCGACGGCGCCGAGATGACGCGCTTCGTCGATGCGGAACGCAAGAAATGGCATGCCTTGATCAAGGCGCGCGACATCAAACTCGACTGAACCGGAAATTCCATGCAGCAGATCCATCACCTCATCGGCGGCAAGTCCGTCGCGGGCACCGACTACTTCGAGACCGTCAATCCCGCCACGCAGGAGGTGCTGGCCGAGGTCGCCTCGGGCGGCGAAGCCGAGGTGAACGCGGCCGTGGCCGCCGCCAAGGAAGCCTTTCCGAAGTGGGCCGGCCTGCCCGCCGCCGAACGCGCAAAGCTGATCCGCAAGCTCGGCGACCTCATCGCGAAGCATGTGCCCGAAATCGCCCAGACCGAAACCGACGACTGTGGCCAGGTCATCGCGCAAACCGGCAAGCAGCTGATTCCGCGCGCGGCCGACAACTTCTACTATTTCGCCGAGATGTGCACGCGCGTCGACGGCCACACCTATCCCACGCCCACGCACCTGAACTACACGCTGTTCCACCCGGTGGGCGTGTGCGCGCTCATCAGCCCGTGGAACGTGCCGTTCATGACGGCCACCTGGAAGGTCGCGCCATGCCTGGCCTTCGGCAACACGGCGGTGCTGAAGATGAGCGAGCTCTCGCCGCTCACGGCTGCGCGGCTGGGGGAACTCGCGCTCGAAGCCGGCATTCCGCCCGGCGTGCTGAACCTGGTGCACGGCTACGGCAAGGAAGCCGGCGAGCCGCTGGTGGCGCACCCGGACGTGCGCGCGATCTCGTTCACCGGCTCCACCGCCACGGGCAACCGCATCGTGAAGAGCGCGGGCCTGAAGAAGTTCAGCATGGAGCTGGGCGGCAAGAGCCCGTTCGTGATCTTCGAAGACGCCGACCTCGACCGCGCGCTGGACGCGGCGGTATTCATGATCTTCAGCAACAACGGCGAGCGCTGCACGGCCGGCTCGCGCATCCTGGTGCAGCAGTCGATCTACGCCGACTTTGCAGCCAAGTTCGCCGAGCGCGCCAAGCGCATCGTGGTGGGCGACCCGCTCGACGAGAAGACCATCGTCGGCCCGATGATTTCGCAGGCCCACCTGGCCAAGGTGCGCAGCTATATCGAGCTCGGTCCGAAGGAAGGCGCGACGCTGTTGTGCGGTGGCCTCGAGGTACCGGGCAACTTGCCGGACCGTGTGAAGAAGGGCAACTATGTGATGCCCACGGTCTTCGCCGGTGTCGACAACCGCATGCGGATTGCGCAAGAAGAAATCTTCGGCCCGGTCGCTTGCCTGATTCCGTTCAAGGACGAGGCCGATGCGATCCGCCTGGCCAACGACATCCAGTACGGCCTCAGCAGCTACGTGTGGACCGAAAACATCGGCCGCGCGCACCGCGTGGCGGCCGCGGTGGAGGCGGGCATGTGCTTCGTCAACAGCCAGAACGTGCGCGACCTGCGCCAGCCCTTCGGCGGTACCAAGGCCTCGGGGACGGGGCGCGAAGGCGGCACCTGGAGCTACGAAGTGTTCTGCGAGCCGAAGAACGTTGCGGTGTCGATGGGGTCGCACCATATTCCGCATTGGGGTGTGTGAGATGAGTGCCCGCTTTTCTGTTCAACGCGCTGTGGGTTCAGCGCTTTGTTCGTGGGGCGCTCCCGCCGACGGGGTACCTTGCTCCGCGAATGTCCTCCGGCCTGCGGCCTCCCCCTTGATTTCGCTGCGCAAGGCACCCCACCAGCGGGAGCGTTATTCAGAGCAGTCGTTGATCAGCGATACACCACGAACGTGTCCCAGTGCACAGGGCATCGGGTGCTCCCCGCAGCGAAATCAAGGAGGAGGCCGCAGGCCGGGGGACATTCGCGGAGGGGAGTACCCGGTGGCCTTTGCACGCGCCCTGAAAGAACACGCAAGGCCTTCGCAATGAGCCTCTACGCCATGCAGAAATTCCTGTTCACTCTCAACCGCGACACCGACGTGCAGCGCCGCTACGCAGAAGGCAGCGAGGCGCGCGCGGCTTTGCTCGCAGCCTATGATTTCAACGACGAAGAGCGTGAAGCCATCGACAAGGGCGACATCGGCAAGCTCTACGTGCTCGGCTGCAACGGACAGCTCCTGATGCACTTCGCGCCGCTGCTGGGCATCGTATGGGCCGACTACCTCGAAGCCATGCGCGAAGGCGTACGCAAATACGGTCCCGTGCGCGCGGGCATCTATGCCATGACAACCGGCACTGACGAAAAGGTGGCAGGCGTATGAGCCTTGTATTCGCAGGCGTTTGCAGCCACGCCCCTGGCATCACCGGCCGCGCCCATCTGGCCGATCCGGCGGTGAAGGATGAATTTCACGCGCAGTTTCACCGGTTCGGCGAAGCGATGCGCGCGACAAAACCCGATGCCGTGATCGTGGTCGCGGCCGAGCACTTCGCGAATTTTTTCATGAACAACATGCCGGCCTATGCCATCGGCATGGCCGACAGCTACGAGGGCCCGATCGAAGACCCGAAGTGGCTCGGCATCGAGAAACACACCATTCCCGGCGACGCCGCACTTTCGCAACGCCTGATCCGCGAGGTGATGCAGACGGTCGACGTGGCCTACGCAGAAGAATGGAAGTTCGACCACGGCATCATGGTGCCGCTCCACTTTCTCACGCCGAAGTTCGACACCAAGATCATCCCCGTGAACATCAACTGCCAGGGTCCGCCGCTCACGCCGCTACACCGCGCCTGGGCTTTTGGCGAGGCACTGCGCCGCGCCTGCGACAAGGTGCCCGAACGCATTGCGCTGGTGGGCACCGGGGGCATCTCGCACTGGCCGGCTACGCCCGATTCAGGCAAGGTCAACGCCGAGTGGGACGCGGAGTTCATGCGCCGCTGGTGCGCCAATGACCGTGAGGCGTTGCTTTCGCAGCCCGACTACAACGACGAAGCCACCTACCGCGAAGCGGGCCAGGGCGGCTTCGAGATTCGCACCTTTCTGAGCGTGGCTGCGGCCGCGCGGGGCAAGGGCGAGATCCTGCACATGAAGGCCATCCCCATTTTTGCGGTGACATGCACTGTCGCCATGATGTCCGTTGAGTAAGGAAGCAATCACGCCATGCCACACGTCACGATCCAGTACACCGCTAACCTCGATGCCGAAATTCCCATGGGTGACTTGTGCCGTGCGCTCGCAGCGACGCTCGTCTCGCAAAAGGACGCGCGGGGGCAATCGCTGTTTCCCGTTGGCGGAACCCGCGTGCTCGCGTATCCGGCGGCTCAGTACGCTGTAGCGGACGATGCAGACGACTACGCCTTCGTGTACGTGAATGTGCGCATTGCCGCTGGACGCAGCGACGAGGCGAAGAAGACGGCTGGCGACAATCTGCTGGCGGCAGTGAGATCGCATTTCGAACCGATCTTCGACAAGCGTCGCATCGGCATCACGCTGCAGATCGACGAAGGCCCGGGCCAGGTGTACGACGGCAAGCACAGCAACCTGCATCCCCTCTTCAACAAGTAACGCCATGCTCACTTCCGACACCATCGCCAGGCTCGCGGCCGAGCTGCACGAGAGCGAGAAGTCGCGCGTGCAGGTCGAGCATTTTTCCAAACGCTTTCCCGACATGACGGTGGAAGACGGCTACGCGATCTCGCGCGAATGGGTCAAGGCCAAGCTCGCCGAAGGCCGCACCGTGAAGGGCCACAAGATCGGCCTCACCTCGCGCGCCATGCAGTTATCCAGCCAGATCGACGAGCCCGACTACGGCACGCTGCTCGACGACATGTTCTTCGAGCAGGGAGGCGACATCCCGTTCACGCGCTTCATCGCGCCGCGCATCGAGGTGGAGCTGGCCTTCATCCTCGGCAAGAAGCTGCAGGGGCCGAACGTGACCATCTTCGACGTGCTGGCCGCCACCGACTACGTGGTGCCCGCCATCGAGATCATCGACGCGCGCATCGAACAGTTCGACCGCCACACGAAGGCGCCGCGCAAGGTGTTCGACACCATCGCCGACAACGCGGCCAATGCGGGCATCGTCATGGGCGGCCGTCCGGTCAAGCCCGACGCTGTCGACCTGCGCTGGGTGAGCGCGCTGCTCTACAAGAACGGCGTGATCGAGGAATCGGGCGTGGCCGCGGCCGTGCTCAACCACCCCGCCACCGGCGTGGCCTGGCTCGCGAACAAGCTCGCACCATGGGACGAATGCCTCGAGGCCGGCGAGGTGGTACTCGCGGGCTCGTTCACCCGGCCCACCACTGCCGTGCCCGGCGACACCTTCCATGCCGACTATGGCCCGCTCGGCAGCATCGCCTTCCGTTTTGTCTGAAAGACGCTCCATGCAAACACCGCTCAACACCTTCAAGCAGGCCATGCAGGCCGGCGAACAGAAAATCGGCCTCTGGGTCGGCCTGGCAGACGGCTATGTGGCCGAGATCCTCGCCGGCACCGGATTCGACTGGCTGCTGGTCGACGGCGAGCACGCGCCGAACGACGTGCGTTCGGTGCTCGCGCAATTGCAGGGCATCTCCAGCGCGTGGTCGGCACAGCCCGAGTCCGAACGCTCGCACCCGGTAGTGCGCGTTCCCGTGGGCGACACCACGCTGCTCAAGCAGTACCTGGACATCGGCGCGCAGACCATCCTGGTGCCGATGGTCGACACGGCCGAACAGGCCGCGCGCATGGTGCAGGGCATGCGCTATCCGCCCGAGGGCATCCGCGGCATGGGCAGCGCGCTGGCACGTGCCTCGCGCTGGCAGGCCTACTCCCAATACCTGCACGAAGCGAATGCGCAGACCTGCCTGCTGGTGCAGGCCGAGACCGTCGAGGCGATGAAGAACCTCGACGCCATCGCGGCCACGCCGGGCGTGGACGGCGTGTTCATCGGGCCGGCCGACCTGTCGGCGTCGATGGGCTTCGTCGGACAGCCGAACCACCCCGAAGTGCAGGCCATGATCGCCGACGCCATTGCGCGCATCCGCAAGGCCGGCAAGGCGCCGGGCATTCTCTCCACCACCGAAGAGCAGGCGCGCAAGTGGCTTGCGGCGGGCGCGCAGTTCGTGGCCGTGGGTGTGGACACGATTCTGCTCACGGCGGCGGCGAAGCAGTTGGCGTCGAGATACAAAAACGCCGCGAGCGCGGTGACGCCCAGCGGCTACTGATTGATTCGTTCTTCTTTCTCTTTCGCACCGGAGCACACCTGCATGCAACGCGTCACCCTTGCGGCCATTTCCATGGCCGCCACCCTGTTCCCTCGCCGCCTGTGCCCCCATGGGCGGCGGCAATTCGCGCGCCGCCACCGCCCAGCAGGAGACCAACCGCCAGACGGTACTCGCGTTCTACGAAAAGGGCCTCAACCAGAAGGACGCCGACGCGGCCCTGCAGTACGTGGGCAACCGCTACGTGCAGCACAACCCCACCGCGGCCGACGGGCCCGAGGGCTTTCGCAAGTTCGTCGCATTCCTGCGCGAGAAGTTTCCGAACTCGCGCAGCGAGATCAAGCGCAGCTTCGTCGAGGGTGACTACGTGATCCTGCACGTGAATGCGGTGCGCGAGCCGGGCACGCGCGGCAGCGCCATCGTCGACATCTTCAAGCTCGAGAACGGCAAGGTCGTCGAGCACTGGGACGTGGTGCAGCCGGTGCCGGAAACCGCCGCCAACAAGAACGGGATGTTCTGACACCATGATCGCGCCCGCCGATCCGCCCAAGCGCTTTCGCTCCGCCATCATCCGCGAAGGCACGATCCGCGCGACCACGCGCAGCTTCCTGCATGCGCTGGGCCAGGACGACGACGACATCACGCGCCCGCACATCGGCGTGTTCCACACCGGCGGCGAAATGAGCCCTTGCAACCTCAACCTGCGCGAGCAGGCGCAGCATGCCAAGACCGGCATCTACGCGGGCGGCGGCACGCCGCACGAGTGCCCGGTGGTGTCGGTCAGCGACGGGCTCACCATGGCGCATTCGGGCATGCGCTTCTCGCTGATCTCGCGCGAGCTGATTGCCGACAGCGTCGAGGCCTCGACGCGCGGCCACCAGTGGGACGGCATCTTCGCCATTGGCGCGTGCGACAAGAACCTGCCGGGTCTGATGATGGGCATGGTGCGCTGCAATGTGCCGAGCGTGTTCGTGCATGGCGGCTCGGCGCTGCCGGGACAGATGCCCGGACCACATCCTGACGTACGGGGCCGCGATCTCAACGTGGTCGACACCTACGAGACCATCGGCAAGGTGCTGGCCGGCACCGCCACGCACGAAGAGCTCGACGCGATGAGCCGTGCCTGCCTGCCCACGGCGGGGGCCTGCGCGGGCCAGTTCACGGCCAACACCATGGGCATGGTGTCCGAGGCGCTGGGCCTTGCGCCCATCGGCTCCAGCATGGTGCCAGCGGTGTTCAGCGAGCGGGCGCCGCTGATGCGCCGCGCCGCGAAAAACCTCATGAAGGCGGTGATGGGCAGTCTCGACGGATCCGCCCCGTTGCCGCGCGACATTGTGACGCGCAAGGCGCTCGAAAACGCCTGCGCCGTGGTGTCGGCCACGGGCGGGTCGACCAACGCCGCGCTGCACCTGCCGGCCATCGCGCACGAGGCCGGCATCAAGTTCCACCTGGACGATGTGGCCGAGATCTTCGCGCGCACGCCGCTCATTGCCGATCTACGCCCGGGCGGCCAGTACCTGGCGCGCGACGTGTTCTATATCGGCGGCGCAGGCGTCATTCTCCGCACGCTGATGGAACAGGGTTTCCTGCACGGCGACGCGCTCACCTTCACCGGCCGCACCATGGCCGAAGAGCTGGCCGATGCCGCCGCGCCCGACGGCCGCGTGGTGCGCGAAGCCGGCAACCCGATCACGCGCAACGGCGGGCTGGCCGTGCTCAAGGGCAATCTCTGTCCCGACGGCGCGCTGCTCAAGACCGCGGGCCTGCAGACGCTGGTACACCGCGGCCCGGCGCGTGTCTTCAACTCCGAGGAAGAAGCCCAGGCGGCGGTGCAGAACCGCCGCTACGAGCCCGGCGACGTGATCGTGATCCGCAACGAAGGCCCCAAGGGCAGTCCCGGCATGCGCGAGATGCTGGGCATCACCGCCCTGCTCTACGGCCAGGGCATGGGCGACAAGGTGGCGCTCCTGACCGACGGCCGCTTTTCCGGCGCGACGCGCGGCCTGTGCATCGGCTATGCGGGCCCGGAAGCAGCCGACGGCGGGCCGATTGCGGCGCTGCGCGACGGCGACATGGTGGCCATCGACGCGCGCGCCGAGGCGCGCAGCATTTCGGTGGAATTGACGTCGGAAGAAATCACGCGCCGGCTCTCCCGACGTGAGGTAAACGCGGGGGTCCCGCACCGCGGCTTGCTGGAAAAATATGCCCTCACCGTGCGCCCGGCCCATCAGGGCGCCGTAACCCATTCGGGCGCAGTCACCTGGCTGCGCGACGAGTCGTGAACCCGCAATCAACCACCAACACCCGGAGACAAACCATGACCTTCACCCGCCGCCACCTGCTGCAGACCACCGGCGCCTCGGCGCTGCTTGCCGGCCTGGGCCAGCACGCCTTTGCACAAGCCTCGATCGAAACCGCCACCATCGTCACCGGCTTTGCGGCCGGCGGCACCTCGGACACCACCTGCCGGCGCATTGCGCAGAAGCTCAGCCCCGACTACGCCAAGGCGGCCGTGGTGGAAAACCGCACCGGCGCGGGTGGCCAGATCGCCGTGAGCTACGTGAAGGGCCGGCCCGCCGACGGCACCACCATCCTGCAGACGCCCACCTCGATCCTCACGATCTATCCGCACATCTACAAGAAGCTGCCGTACGACCCGATGGTCGACCTCACGCCGGTCAGCATCGCCTGCATCTTCGACTTCGGCTTTGCCGTCGGCCCGGCGGTGCCCGCCAGCGTGAAGACGGTGCCCGAGTTCCTGGCCTGGGCCAAGGCCAACCCGGCCGGCGCCAACTTCGGTTCACCCGCCGCGGGCTCCACGCCGCACTTCATCGGTGCGCTGCTGGGCAAGAAGGGCGGCGCCGAGCTCAAGCATGCGGCCTACCGCGGCACGCAGCCGGCCATGCTCGACCTGCTGGGCGGCAACATCTCGGCCGTCTCGGGCCCCATCGGCGACATCACGCAGCACCTGGCCTCGGGCAAGGTGCGCATCCTGGGTGTTTCGGGTGCCAAGCGCAGCCGCTTCGCGCCCGACGTACCCACCTTCGGCGAACAGGGCATCAAGGACATGGCGCACAGCGAATGGTTCGCCTTCTTCCTGCCCGCCAAGGCTTCGCCGGAGCTGGTCGCCCGGCTGAATA
The DNA here is from genome assembly GCF_030815855.1 of Variovorax paradoxus. NCBI lineage: Bacteria > Pseudomonadati > Pseudomonadota > Betaproteobacteria > Burkholderiales > Comamonadaceae > Variovorax > Variovorax paradoxus. Next base: position 5,098,061 of record NZ_JAUSXG010000001.1, read on the forward strand.
CCTCGATGAAGAACGCGCTGGCGCAGAAGGACGTGATCGACGGCCTCGGCACCTTCGGCCTGGAAGCCACGTCTTCCACGCCGGGCGAGCTGACCGACCTGCTCAAGAAAGACACCGCCAAGTGGGCGCCGATCGTCAAGGAAGTCGGCTTCACCGCCGAAGGCTAGCCCACCCCCGAAGCGGCTCACTGCGTGTAGTCGCCTCCCCCTCAAGGGGGCAACACCAGCGGCCCGGCAAAGCCGGTTCCACGGTGTTCCCCGCGAAGAGTTCGGGGACAAGACAAGCGTCATCTGAAAAAAGGAACTGCAATGAACACACTCGCCACCCGCGTGCCGCCGTCGGCACCGGTCCATCCCTCGATCCATCCGGACGAGCGCGCCGCGCGCGAGCAGCTCGCGGCTTGCTACCGCGTGTTCGCGATGCTCGGCTGGACCGAGATGATCTACAACCACATCACGGTGCGGCTGCCCGACAGCGTGACGGGAGGAGAGAAACAGTTCCTCATCAACCCTTTCGGCCTGCACTACAGCGAGGTCACGGCCGGCAACCTGGTGAAGATCGACCTGCAGGGCAAGGTGCTCGACGGTTCAACGTATCCGGTGAACCCGGCCGGCTTCACCGTGCATGCCGCCATTCACGACGGCCTGCCCGGCGCGCACTGCGTGATGCACACCCACACCACGGCCGGCGTGGCCGTGGCCTGTCTGCAGGGCGGCCTGCAGCAGACCAATTTCTATACCGCCCAGCTGCACGGCATGGTCGCTTACCACGACTTCGAAGGCATCACCATCCATGCCGACGAAGGCCCGCGCCTCCTCAAGAGCATCGGCAACCGCAACGCCGTGATCCTGCGCAACCATGGCCTGCTGGCCTGGGGGCAGACGCTGCCGCAGACCTTTGCGATTCTGTGGACCCTGCAGCGCGCCTGCGAGATCCAGATGGCGACGCTTTCGATGGGCGCCGCCATTCCGGTGAACGAAGAGATCGCGCAGCGCTGCACGCGCGATGCGCTGCAGTTCAGCCCCGAGCACGGCGCCGGGCAGGACGTGTTCGATGCGCTGGTGCGCCAGGTCGACCGCATCGACCCGAGCTACAGAAACTGAGGCGGCCTTTTTCATGAAGATATGCATCTACGGCGCCGGCGCGATCGGCGGATGGATCGGCGCCGGCCTCGCGCAGGCGGGTGAACGCCTCAACGTGGTGGCGCGCGGCGCCACGCTTGAGGCACTGCAGCAGGGCGGCCTCTCATTGATGCGCGGCGAGGTGCGCACACGCGTTCCGGTCAATGCAGTGGCCGACCCTGAATCCCTGGGCGTGCAAGACCTCGTGGTCATTGCCGTGAAGGCGCCCGCGCTGGCCGGCGTGGCCGAACGCATCGGCCCGCTGATCGGGCCCGACACCCTCGTGCTGGTGGCGATGAACGGCGTGCCGTGGTGGTTTCTCGAAGGCGGCTTCGGTGGCGAGATCACTGGCCACCGCCTGGCAGCCGTCGACCCCGACGGCGCGATTGCAAGGGCCATTCCGTCGCGCAACGTGATCGGCTGCGTGGTGCACGCGAGCTGCTCGCTCGATGCGCCGGGCGTGGTGCGGCATCACTTCGGCAACGGGCTGATCGTGGGCGAGCCTTCGGGCGAAGCCACGCCGCGCGTGCAGAAACTCGTCGAGCTGCTCAAACACGGCGGCTTCGACGCCACGCTGTCGCCGCAAATCCAGAAGGACGTGTGGTTCAAGCTCTGGGGCAACATGACGGTGAACCCGATCAGCGCGCTGACCGGCACCACCACCGACCTGATCATGGGCGACCCCTATGTGCGCGGCTTCATCTCGGCCGTGATGCTCGAAGCCAAGGAAATCGGCCGTCGCATCGGCATCGAGATCACGCAGAGCCCCGAAGACCGGCACGCGGTAACGATGAAGCTCGGCGCATTCAAGACCTCGATGCTGCAGGACGTGGAAGCCGGCCGCTCGGTGGAGCTGGATGCGCTGGTCACCGTGGTGCGCGAGCTCGGTGAACTCACGGCGGTCGCCACGCCGTTCACCGATGCGCTGCTGGGGTTGGCGCGGCTCCGGATGCGGCAGCTCGGGCTTTACTGAGCCGCCGCTTCAATTGTCGGCGGGAGCGAACGGCACGCGCAGCGCCACCGCGCACATGAGTTCGTAGCCGATGGTGCCGGCCGCCTGCGCCACCTCGTCGATGGGGAGCACGGCGCCGGTCACGGCCGAGCGGCCCCACAGCGTGACCTCGGCGCCGAACTTCGCGTCGGGCACGGGCGTGAGGTCGACGGTGATCATGTCCATGCTCACGCGGCCCACCATGCGTGTGCGCACGCCGTTCACCAGCACCGGCGTGCCGGTGTTGCAATGCCGCGGATACCCATCGGCATAGCCGACCGCCGCCACGCCGATGGTGAGCGGCCCGTCGGCCGTGAAGTTGGAGCCGTAGCCGATGGTGTCGCCGGCCTTCAGCTGCTGCACCGCGAGGAGCTTGGTCGACAACGTCATGGTGGGTTGCAGCTGCCAGTGCGCCGCGTCGTGCTGCGGAAAGTCGGGCGCGCTGCCGTACAGCACGATGCCGGGGCGCACCCAGTCGCCGCGGGTCTGTGAGGCATGCCGCAACGTGGCGGCGCTGTTCGCAATGGAGCGTTCGCCCGGCAGGTCGTGCGTGACGCGCTCGAACACTTCGAGCTGGTGCGCGATGCCGCGCGCCCCGTCGGCGTCGCTGAAATGCGTCATCAGCGAAATCTCGTCGACCTGCGGCAGCGCGTTGAGGCGCGTCCAGGCCGAACCGAAGCGTTCGGGCGTGTAGCCCAGGCGGTTCATACCGGAATTCATCTTGAGGAACACACGCTGCGGCTTGAGCGTCTTGTGGGCAGCGAGCATGTCGATCTGCTCGTCGCAATGCACCGTGTGCCAGAGATCGAGCCGCGAGCACAGTTCCAGGTCGCGTGCGTCGAACACGCCCTCGAGCAGCAGCACGGGGCCTCGCCAGCCGAGTGCGCGCACGCGCTCGGCTTCGGCCAGGTCGAGCAGCGCAAAGCCGTCGGCGCCGCGCAGGCCCTCATACACCCGCTCGATGCCATGGCCGTAGGCGTTGGCCTTGACCACGGCCCAGACGCGGGCATCGACCGCGGCGCGGCGCACCCGGTCGAGATTGTGGCGAAGTGCGGCAGTGTGGACGGTGGCGAGAATGGGACGCGGCATGGAAAACGTCGGATGTTGAATGGATGTGTTTTAGCATCTTCGCAGGCAAAGCCGTCCAGGGTGGCAACGCTGATTTCGCCGTCGTACCCCCATGCTATAACCGCCCATTCGCCCAAAAGACGCGACACTTTTTCACTACTGCCAGTACCCACCTGGCCAGCCAGCCCATCGATGAAGCGCGGTTTCTACACGATCATGTCGGCCCAGTTCTTTTCGTCGCTGGCCGACAACGCGATCTTCGTCGTGGCGGTCGAGCTCATGCGAAGCTCGGGGGCGGCCGAATGGCAGCGGGCGGCGCTGGTGCCGATCTTTGCCGTCTTCTACGTGGTGCTGGCGCCGCTGGTGGGCGCCTTCGCCGACGCCTTGCCCAAGGGGCGGGTGATGTTCATCAGCAACGCGATCAAGGTGATCGGCTGCCTGATGATGCTGTTCGGCTCGCACCCGCTCTTCTCGTACTCGATCGTGGGGCTCGGCGCCGCGGCCTATTCGCCGGCCAAGTACGGCATCCTGACCGAGCTGCTGCCGGCGTCCCAGCTGGTCAAGGCCAACGGCTGGATCGAAGGGCTCACGATCGCCTCGATCCTGCTGGGCATCGTGCTCGGCGGTTCGCTGGTGGGGCACGCGGTGTCCACGCAGCTACTGTCCTTCGACTTGCCACTGATCGACACCGGCATCGATTCGCCGGCCGAGGCGGCCATTGCAGTGCTGATCTTCGTCTATGCGCTCGCGGCCTGGTTCAACACGCGGATTCCGCATACCGGCGTCGAGATGCGGCCGCTGCGCACCAATCCGGCGCAAGGCCTCGCGCGCAACATGCTGGCGCTGCTGCCTGACTTCTGGCATTGCAACGCCCGCCTGTGGCGCGACAAGCTCGGACAGATCTCGCTGGCCACCACCACGCTTTTCTGGGGCGCCGGCGCCAACCTCAAGTACATCGTGCTGGCCTGGGCCGCGCTGGCGCTCAACTACAACACCACGCAGGCGACGGCGCTCACCGGCGTGGTCACCATCGGCATGGCGGTGGGCGCCATCGTGGCCTCGATGCGCATGCGCCTGGACATGGCCACGCGCGTGATTCCCATGGGCATTGCCATGGGCTTGCTGGTGATCAGCATGAACCTGATCGGCAACGTCTGGATCGCCGTGCCGTTCCTCATTCTGCTGGGCGGGCTGGGCGGCTTTCTGGTGGTGCCGATGAACGCGCTGCTGCAACACCGCGGCCACAACCTGATGGGCGCGGGCCGCTCGATTGCCGTGCAGAACTTCAACGAACAAGCCTGCATCCTGCTGCTTGGCGGCTTCTACAGCGCCTGCACCGGCCTGGGCCTGTCGGCCTTCGCGGCCATCGGCGCCTTCGGCGGCGTGGTGGCGGGCTGCATGTGGCTCATCCAGCGCTGGCATCATCACAACCTGCGCAAGTATCCCGAAGAAGTCGAGCACCTGCTCGCCATCGCCCGCAGCGACAAGCATCACTAGCCCCCGGTCGCTGCGGCCTTTTTTGCTTTCACCAGAAACCCCGCGGGACTGGCTTTTGCCGGGCCGCTGTGTTGCCCCCGGCAGGGGTTGGCGAAGCGGCACGAAGTGCGCGCAGCTTGGGGGCGAGCAACAATTTTCATGGCCGCACTTGCACTGATTTTTAATGCCTTTGTGTGGGGCGTTTCGTGGTTTCCGTTCCGGCACATCGAAAGCCACGGGCTGCATCCCGTGTGGACCACCTGCCTGATCTATGTGGCCATTTCACTGGCGATGGGTTTCTTTCGCCGGCACGCCTGGGGCGGCTTCGCGGCATTCCCGATGCTGGCGGCGCTGGGGCTTGCGGCGGGCTTCACCAACCTGGGCTTCAACTGGGCCGTGACACAGGGCGACGTCGTACGCGTGGTGCTGCTGTTCTACCTGATGCCGCTGTGGAGCGTGCTGCTGGGCTGGGCCGTACTGGGCGAGCGGCCCACGGCCGGCGCGCTCGCACGGGTGGCGCTGGCGCTCACCGGCGTGGTGGTGGTGCTCAAGGCGCCGGGCGTCGACTGGCCCGTGCCGTCGAGCCTGCCGGACTGGCTGGGCGTGGCGGCCGGGTTCAGCTTTGCCGTCACCAACATCCTGCTGCGCCATCTGCACAACGCACCCGGCGAATCGCGTGCGCTGGCGATGTTCTGCGGCTGCGCGCTGGTGTCCGGCATTGCGGCGGCCACCGGCACCCTGCTCGGCGCGTTTGCCTCGCCGCTCTCGGCCGCGCCGGGCTGGATCGGCTGGGCCGCATTGCTGGGCGTGGGCTTCGTCGCGGCCAATGTCTGCCTGCAGTACGGCGCGGCCCGGCTGGCGGCCAGCGCTACCGCGGTGATCATGCTGTCGGAGGTGCTGTTCGCCAGCGTGTCGTCGGTGGCGCTGGGCGCGGCCGACATGAGCCCGCGCATCCTGGCTGGCGGCGCGCTGATCGTGCTGGCGGCCGTTTGGTCGGCGTTTGCGCGAACGCCGTCAGCGCGCGATGATCGTCTTTCGTCTCCTACCTGAGGTACACCATGACCAGCATCTACGACTTCGAAGCCAAGCAGATCGACGGCAAGAACGTGAAGCTCTCGGCCTTTCGGGGCAAGGTGCTGCTGATCGTCAACACGGCCAGCCAATGCGGCTTCACGCCGCAGTTCGGGGGGCTCGAGGAGCTGCACAAGAAGTATGCCGGCCAGGGGCTCGTGGTGCTGGGGTTTCCTTCGAACCAGTTCGGCTCGCAAGACCCGGGCACCAACGAGGAAATCGGCGCGTTCTGCACCACCAACTACGGCGTGAGTTTTCCGATGATGGAGAAGATCGACGTCAACGGCAGCAACGCCGCGCCGCTTTACCAGTGGCTGACCAAGGAAAAGCCGGGCCTGCTGGGCAGCACCGCCATCAAGTGGAACTTCACCAAGTTCCTGGTCGGGCGCGACGGGCGGGTGCACAAGCGCTATGCGCCGCTCGACACGCCCGCTTCGCTCGCGCGCGATGTGGAGGCGGCGCTGGCCGCGGCCTGAGGCCCGTTCAAAAGCGGAAGCTGGCGGTCTTCGAACCGCCACCCACCGTCACCGCCTGGCTCTTCGCACCGCCGCCCGCCATCGCGGCATCGACGGTGTAGCGGCCCGCCGGCAGATCGACCAGGCAGACCGGCCCGTTGGCGCGCAATGCCAGCGAAGGCGCGCCGTCGGCGCCCTTGATCTCCACCTGGACATCCGCCAGATAGGCGCCGTCGGCGCGCGCGAAAAGCAATGCCAGCGGATGCTCCTTCATGGCGGCGCGCATGGCGTTGGATTCGTCCGAACCGATGCCGCCGCAGACATATCGCACCGCACCCTCGCCCTTCCATTGCGGCAGGGCCGAGGCGGCCTGTGCACCGGCGGCGCCGGCCACGCAGGCAAATGCGAAGCCCAGCAAGGCACGCCGCAGGCTCCTCAGGGCGATGAAAGCTTGAACGGAAGACATGAGGCTTGCTCCTTGGTAGATCGGTGCCTCGATGATGCGGCGCGAAAGTCTCCCGCGCGAGTCGGACCAAGGCGCTCTTGCGTGTGCGATCAGGCCGCGGCCGCCAGCGCCGCGTCCAGCAGCTCCACCCAGTGGCGCACGGGCGTCTCCTGGCTGCCGCTTTGCAGGTGCGTGATGCAGCCGATGTTCGCCGAGGCGATAACGCTCGGCTGCAATTGCCGCAGATGCCCCAGCTTGCGGTCGCGCAGCGGGTAGGCCAACTCGGGCTGCAGCACCGAGTACGTGCCGGCCGAACCGCAGCACAGGTGCGCTTCGTTCATAGCCACACGCACGTCGAAGCCGAGCGCGCGCAGATGCGTCTCGACGCCGCCGCGCAGCTTCTGGCCGTGCTGCAGCGTGCACGGCGGGTGATACGCCACCAGGCCGGCCGGGGCGCGCACGCGGGCCTTCAGTGCCGGAACCAGGTCGGGCAGCAGTTCGCTCAGGTCGCGCGTCAGCTCGCTGATGCGCGCCGCCTTGGCAGCATAGGCCGCGTCGTGCTGCAGGATATGCCCGTATTCGCGCACTGTGACGCCGCAGCCCGAAGCGTTCATCACGATGGCTTCGACTTCATTGCGTTCAACCTGCGGCCACCACGCATCGATGTTGGCGCGCATCTGCGCCTTGCCGCCTTCCTGGTCGTTGAGGTGGAACTTCACGGCGCCGCAGCAGCCGGCCTCCTTCGCGATCACGGTCTGGATGCCCGCCGCGTCGAGCACGCGCGCCGTCGCGCTGTTGATGTTGGGCATCATCGACGGCTGAACGCAGCCCGCGAGCATCAACACCTTGCGCGCGTGCGCGGCGGTGGGCCAGGCGCCGGCCTCCTGTTTGGCGGGCACCTTGGCCTTGAGCACTTCCGGCAGCAGGCCGCGCATGGCCTGGCCCAGCTTCATGGCGGGGCCGAAGAGCGGCGACGGCAGGCCCTCTTTCAACAGCCAGCGTTGCGCCGATTCCGTGGCAGGGCGAGGCACTTTCTCGTCGACGATCTTGCGGCCGATGTCGACCAGGTGGCCGTACTGCACGCCGCTCGGGCAGGTGCTCTCGCAGTTGCGGCAGGTCAGGCAGCGGTCGAGGTGCAGCTGCGTGCTGCGCGTCGGCGCCTTGCCTTCGAGCACCTGCTTGATCAGGTAGATGCGCCCGCGCGGGCCGTCGAGCTCGTCGCCGAGCAGCTGGTAGGTGGGGCAAGTGGCTGTGCAGAAGCCGCAGTGCACGCACTTGCGCAGGATGGCTTCGGCCTCACGGCCTTCGTCGGTGTCGCGGAATTCGGGGGCGAGTTCGGTTTGCATCGCGGGGTGTCGTCTGTTTTGTCTTTTATTCGGCCGCGAACAGCCGGCCGCGGTTGAAGAGGCGGTGCGGATCGAACTCCTGCATCAGCGCGCGATGGATGCGTGCCACCGGGGCGCTCAACGCATCGAAGCGTGGAATGCCGTTGTACACGTCGGCACCGGCGGGCAGCCTGAACAGTGTGGCGTGGCCGCCCGCCGCGCGTGCGCTCTCGCGGATGCGCGCGGCCTGATCGGGCGGCGCCTTGTACCAGCGCTGGCCGCCGTGCCATTCGATCAACGGCGCGGCAGCACTGCCATCGAGCGCGAGCACCGGTGCGGTCTGCGGCACCGACAGGCGCCAGAGCGCATCCGGCCCTTCGGCGGTGGCGAACCATGGCAGTTGCTGGTCGCGCAGCGCTTGCCAGTCGGCGGCGGCGCGCGCGTTGTCCTTGCGCTCGCCGCCGAGGTGCGTGCACGCCGCCTCCACGGCAGCGACGGCGCCGCGCAGCCTCAGGCAGAGCGCGCCGGCACCGGCATGCTCGAACCAGCAGCTCGCATTCAGCGGCAACGGCCGGCCGCCCCATTCGTTGAGCAGCCGCAGCGCATCGCTTTGAACGCACGCAAATTCCAGCGTGGCTTCGGCCGGCGCGACGGGCAGAACCTTGAGGCTGACTTCGGCGATCACGCCCAGCGTGCCCCAGGAGCCGGCGAGCACGCGCGAGACATCGTAGCCCGCCACGTTCTTCATCACCTGCCCGCCAAAACTCAGGATGTCGCCGCGTCCGTTGACGAGCGTGGCGCCGAGCACGTAGTCGCGCACCACGCCCACGCTGGCACGCGACGGACCGCCGAGGCCCGCGGCGACCATGCCGCCGACAGTGGTCGCACCGTGGGTGGTGCTGCTGCTGTCGAAGTGCGGCGGCTCGAAAGGCAGGCACTGCCCTTTTTCAGCGAGCACGGCTTCGAGCTCGGCGAGCGGCGTGCCGGCGCGCACGGTGACGACCAGTTCGCTGGGCTCATAGCTCGTGATGCCGGTGAGGCCGGTGGTGCTCAAGGTTTCGCCCCGCGGCGCTTCGCCGTGGAAGTCCTTGGTGCCGCCGCCGCGAATGCAAAGTGGCGTGGCATCGGCGGCTGCGGCGCGGATGCGCTCGATGATCTGGCTGAGAGCTTGATCCATGGTCTCTTTTTGTTGTTGCTCTCAGAAGCGCGGCAGATCGGGATGCGGCAGCCTGCCGCCGCGCACCACCTGCTTGCCGTACTCGGCGCAGCGCTGCAGCGTGGGAATCACCTTGCCGGGGTTCAGCAGCCCGGCCGGATCGAAGGCCCGCTTGACGCCGAACATCTGTTCGTTCTCGGCTGCGGTGAACTGCACGCACATGCTGTTGAGCTTTTCCACGCCCACGCCATGCTCGCCTGACACGGTGCCCCCCATGGCCACGCTGGTCTCGAGAATGTCGGCGCCGAAGAGCTCGCAGCGGTGCAGCTCGTCGGGGTCGTTGGCATCGAACAGCACCAGCGGATGCAGATTGCCGTCGCCCGCGTGGAACACATTGCAGCAGCGCAGCCTGTACTTCTTCTCCATCTCCTGAATGGCCAGCAGGATGTCCGCGAGCCGCTTGCGCGGAATGGTGGAGTCCAGGCACATGTAGTCGGGGCTGATGCGGCCCGACGCGGGGAATGCGTTCTTGCGTCCGCTCCAGAACTTCATGCGCTCGTCTTCGCTGGTGCTCACCGCGATGGCGGTGGCACCGGAGGCGCGCAGCACGGCGGTCATGCGGCCGATTTCTTCTTCCACCTCTTCGGCGGTGCCGTCGGATTCGCACAGCAGGATGGCGGCGGCATCGAGGTCGTAGCCGGCGTGCACGAAGTCTTCGACGGCGGCGGTCATGGGCTTGTCCATCATCTCGAGCCCCGCCGGAATGATGCCGGCCGCAATCACCGCCGCCACCGCATCGCCGGCTTTGCGCACGTCGTCGAAGCTGGCCATGATGCAGCGCGCGAGCTGCGGCTTGGGCACCAGCTTGACGGTGACCTCGGTGGTCACGGCCAGCATGCCTTCGCTGCCGATGACCAGCGCGAGCAGGTCCAGGCCCGGCGCGTCGAGCGCCTCGCCGCCGAACTCAACCGGCTCGCCCTCGGCCGTGAAGCCGCGCACGCGAAGCACGTTGTGCAGCGTGAGGCCGTATTTCAGGCAATGCACCCCGCCCGAGTTCTCGGCCACGTTGCCGCCGATGGTGCAGGCGATCTGGCTCGACGGATCGGGCGCGTAGTAGAGGTTGAAAGGCGCGGCCGCTTCGCTGATGGCGAGGTTGCGCACGCCGCACTGCACAACGGCCGTGCGGCTCACGGGGTCGATCTTCAGGATGCGGTTGAACTTGGCGAGCGAGAGCGTCACGCCCAGCGCGTGCGGCATGGCGCCGCCCGAGAGCCCGGTGCCCGCGCCGCGCGCGACCACGGGCACAGAAAGCTGATGGCAGGTGGTGAGCACGGCAGCGACCTGCGCCTCGGTCTCGGGCAGGGCCACGACGAGCGGCCGCTGGCGGTAGGCGGTGAGGCCGTCGCACTCATAGGGCGTGGTGTCCTCGGCGTGCCAGATGAGCGCATGCGCGGGCAGGTGGGCCTGCAGGGCGTGCACGACCTGCGACTGGCGCTCGGTTTTCTGCAGCGAATCGTGCTGGACGGCGGTGAGCGGCGCGTTCATGTCTGTGTGTGTCTCGTGGTGCTCCGCACTCTACGCAAATGCGGCGGCGCCGGGTTGAAGCTTTTTCGCGCCGGACTTGAGAGAACTTTGCCGGCTCAGCGCAAACTCTGCGCCAGCCAGTCGACGAACGCCGCACATTCCCAGCGATCGAGCGTGCCCGGCTGCCAGCAAATCGTGTGGCGGTGCGGCGAAGGCACGGGCCGGTCGGAAAGCGGCACGAGCCGGCCCGACTCGAACCAGGCGGCGCCCATTTTCAGGCGGACCAGCGCCACGCCGAAACCGCTCGCGGCGGCATCGTAGACGAGCCCCAGATCATTGAACTGGGAGCCGACATGCGGCTCGGGCTGGTCGATGCCGCAGCTCGCGAACCAGGTGCTCCAGGGTTCGAGCGGGCTGCGGATCAGCCGGGCGCTGGCAATTTCGGCGGCAGTGCGAAAGCCGTCGAACGGGCCAAACTCGTTGAGGAAGCTCGGGCTGCAGGCGGGCACCACTTCTTCTTCGAGCAGCAGCCGGTGTTCGCAGTCGGCGTACGCACCGGTGCCGTAGCGCACTTCAAGATCGGCCTGCTCGGCCGTGACGTCGAGCAGCGGAATCGATACCTGCAACACCAGTTCGATGTCCGGATAGATGTTGCGGAACAGCTCGAGCCGGTGCATGAGGAACTGGCGGCTGAAGGTCGGTGTGACGGCGATGCGCAGGCGTGTCGCATGCGGTGCTGCATTTCCGAGCGGCGTGGCCTGCAATGCGGCGAGGCCGGTGCGCACGTTGGCGAGATAAGCGGCACCGTCGGCGGTAAGGCTGAAATCGCTGCGGCCGAAGAGCTTGAAGCCGACGTGCGCTTCGAGTTGGCGGATGCGGTGGCTCACGGCGCTGGGCGTAACGCACAGTTCATCGGCCGCGCGGCCCGCGTGGCGCAGCCTGGCCACGGCTTCGAAGGTGAGCAGGCACTGGATCGGGGGGATGTGCTGGAGGGCCATGTGCTTTTACCCTCTGAGATCTTGTTCCTGGCGCTTCTGTTCAGGGCCTGTGCACAGGCCACCGGGTACTCCCCTCCGCGAATGTCCCCCGGCTTCGCCTCCTCCTTGATTTCGCTGCGGGGAGCACCCGATGCCCTGTGCACTGGGGCACGCGGCTGGTGTGCGACCGATCAACCACTGCTCTGAATCACGCTTCCGCTGATGGGGTGCCTTGCGCAGCGAAATCAAGGAGGAGCCCGAAGGGCGGGGGACATTCGCGAAGCAAGGTACCCCGTCGGCGGGAGTGCGCCCTGAATAAAGCACCCTAGTCCTCGAAGAAGTTGACAGGCAACCCCGGCGTATCGACGCGCATCGAGATCACCGTGCCCGATGCCGGAAGCCGCTCGATCTCCGCCGCAGGCCGGCCCTTGCGACCACTGGTGACGAAGAGCGTCCGCAGGTCGTCGCCGGCGAAGCAGGGCATGGTCGGGCACTGGACGGGAACGGGGACGGAAGCCACGATCTCGCCCGACGGCGCAAAGCGCAGCAACTGAGCGCCCTCGAACATCGCGACCCAGTAGTGGCCTTCCGAATCGACCGTCGCGCCGTCGGGACGGCCTTCGTAGCGCACGGATGACCCGGGCGTCCAACCTTCGGGCTTGGCCTCGAACTGGTGGAACACACGCGCACGTGACAACGAATTGGCTTCTGCATCCCAATCCCACGCGCACACCACATGCGCGGCGGTGTCGGCCCAGTAAAGGATGCGGGCATCGGGCGAGAACGCGAGGCCGTTGCCGGTGGTGGACTCGTTGGCCATTTGCGTCAATGTCGGCGCCACGCCGGTGTCGGTGCGCGCGTTGAAGCAGTAGAGCGCGGCGTTGGCCTTGTCCTTGGCCTCGTTGAGCGAACCGGCCCAGAAACGGCCCAGCGCATCGCATTTGCCGTCGTTGAAGCGCATGGTGCGCACGTCGTGCGCCACGCGCGCCATTGCGACCAGTTCACCGCCCCATTCACGAGCCCGGTAGATGCCGTCGCGCAGCGCGATCACCAACCCGCCGCTTCGCGCTGGCGCCATGCAACCGGGCTCGGTGGTCAGCGCCCAGCGTTCCACCTTGGCACCGGCCGTGCCGATTTCCCCGCGCGTGCGCAGCACCGCGCGCCCCGGAATGTCTAGCCAGTAAAGCGAGCGTTCGTGCGGGTGCCAGAACGGCGATTCGCCGAGCTCGCAAAGGCTGTCTTCGAGGGTGGTCCACATGATCTCGGCATTGTGCATCCGCTCCCCCGCAGGCCAAAAAAAAAGCCCGCTGACGCCGAAGCGCTCGCGGGCTGAACATCCAAAGGAGACCTTGCTGAAAAACTCGTTCCTGCTTTTTCTTCTTCTCACCACCAGCCCGCGCACCGCATGCCTTCTTCCAGAAACACCGCGGAACCGGCTTTGCCGGGCCGCTGGTGTTGCCCCCAGCAGGGGGGTTGGCGAAGCGACACGAAGTGCGCGAAGACTGGGGGGTTACCTGTTATATGCGGTCTCGCCGTGCGAGGAGATGTCGAGGCCTTCGCGCTCTTCTTCTTCCGACACACGCAGGCCGATGGTGAGGTCGGCGATCTTGAAGGCGATGAACGCCACCACGCCCGACCAGACGATGGTCAGCAGCACGCCCTTGAGCTGGATCCAGACCTGGGCACCGATGCCGTTGGAGATGACGCTGGCCGTGACCCAGTCGCCCACGAGGCCGGGGCCGCCGAGTGCCTGGGTGTTGAACACGCCGGTGAGCAGCGCACCGACGATACCGCCGACACCGTGCACGCCGAACACGTCGAGCGAGTCGTCCGCGCCGAGCAGCTTCTTGAGGCCGTTGACGCCCCAGAGGCAGGCGAAGCCGGCGATGAAGCCGATGATGATCGCGCCCATCAGGCCGACGTTGCCGGCGGCCGGGGTGATGGCCACGAGGCCTGCAACGGCACCCGAAGCGGCACCCAGCATCGAGGCCTTGCCGCGCATCAGCGCTTCACCGATGCACCATGCGAGCACCGCGGCAGCGGTGGCGGTGAAGGTGTTCATGAAGGCGAGCACGGCGCTGGTGCCGGCTTCGAGGGCCGAACCGGCGTTGAAACCGAACCAGCCGACCCACAGCAGCGAAGCGCCGACCATGGTGAGCGTGAGCGAGTGCGGCGTGAAGGCTTCCTTGCCGTAGCCGACGCGCTTGCCGATGACGAAGGCACCGACCAGGCCGGCGACGGCGGCGTTGATATGCACCACGGTGCCGCCGGCGAAGTCGAGCGCGCCCCACTGCCAGATCAGGCCGGCCTTGCCGTTCATGGCATCGACCACGTCCTTGGAGGCGTAGGCGTCAGGGCCCATCCAGAACCAGACCATGTGGGCGAGCGGCGCATAGCTGAAGGTGAACCAGATCACCATGAACAGCAGCACGGCCGAGAACTTGGCGCGCTCCGCGAAGGCACCCACGATCAGGCAGCAGGTGATGCCGGCGAAGGTGGCCTGGAAGGCGGCGAACAGCAGTTCGGGGATGTAGACGCCCTTGCTGAAGGTGGCGCCGGGCGCGAACACACCGGTGGCCGGATCGAAGATCCCCTTCATGAAGAGCCGGTCGAATCCGCCGAAGAAGGCATTCCCTTCGGTGAACGCGATGCTGTAGCCGTAAATGAGCCACAGCACGACGATCATCGAGAAGGTGACCATCACCTGCATCAGCACCGACAGCATGTTCTTGCTGCGCACCAGGCCGCCGTAGAACAGCGCCAGGCCGGGAACGGTCATCATGATGACGAGCAGCGTGGACAGCATCATCCAGCTGGTGTCACCCTTGTTGAAGGAAGGAGCCGGCGCTGCGGCGGGTGCTGCTTCGGCAGCAGCGGGGGCTGCGGCAGGTGCCGCAGCCGCAGGAGCAGCCGCGGGAGCCGGGGCGCTGGCCGCCGGTGCGGTTGCAGCTGGCGCTTCCGCCGCGGGCGCCTGTGCGAAGGCGGCCGTGCCGGCAGCGAGCACGCTCAAGCCGAGTGCAAGAGAAACAAGCAGTTTTTTCATGGTTGTTTTTTTCCGGGCTGATCAGAGGGCTTCGCGGCCGGTTTCACCGGTGCGGATGCGAACGACCTGCTCGAGGTTGTAGACAAAAATCTTTCCGTCGCCGATCTTGCCGGTGCGGGCCGCACCCTCGACGGCTTCGATCACGCGGTCGACGAGGTCGTCGGATACCGCTGCTTCGATCTTGACCTTGGGCAGGAAGTCGACCACGTACTCGGCGCCGCGGTACAGCTCGGTGTGCCCCTTCTGGCGACCGAACCCCTTGACCTCCGTGACCGTGATGCCCTGCACGCCGATGGCCGACAGTGCCTCGCGCACCTCGTCGAGCTTGAACGGTTTGATGATGGCTGTGACCAGCTTCATGATGACTTTCTCCTTCTTGGATGGAATGAATGGCGCGGCAGCTTGGGCCGCACCTTGTTCTTGTGCCTGCTTACAGCGTCTTGCTGAGCGTAACGATGAAGCGCGCCTTGTTGGGCGAGTAGTACTGCTGGCCGATCGGGCCGAAGCCGAAGTCGACCCCCGGGTTGCTCAGCGCGAGGTAGGAGCTCTTCTTGTTGGCGCCCTGCACCGAGCCGGCCAGTGCCAGGCCGTTGCCGAAGTCATACGACACGCCCACGTTGTAGTCCACGTAGCTCTTGTAGCCCAGGCTGCGGATGTCGCTGGACATGTGGGTGTAGCCGAGGGCGGCCTTCAGCGTGAGCTTGGGCACGATTTCCTTGCTGTAGGCCAGGTTCAGGTAACCGGTGTTGGTGCCCTTCAGGCCCGAGCCCGACTTGTAGCCGGCGTAGCCGAAGTAGTCCTTGGACACCGTGTGCGAGTACTTCAGGGTGAACGAGCCGATGGCTTCGTCGGCCCAAGTGCCCGCGCCGTACAGTTCGGTCGTGTTGCCGATGGAATTGCCGGGGTAGATGTAGGTCAGCGCGCCCACGTCCATGTCGAACGGGCCGGCCTTGAACTTGTAGCCGCCGTAGATGTCGCTCTCGATGCTGTTGCCCTGGAGCCAGTTGACGCTGGAATTCCAGTTGCCCACGTAGAAGCCGCTTTCGCCGAACGCGTAGTCGAAACCGCCCTGGATCGCGGGCTTGAAGCCCTTGGTCTTGGCGTAGTCGTTCTTCCCGATCATGTCCTGGTCCTGACCGCGGAACTTGTAGTTGCTGGTCAGGGCCACATTCCCCGAGAGCTGGGCGCTCGCCAGCATCGGCAGGGCTGCAAGGGCGACCACGGCCACTGCCTGGGCGAATTTACGGTGCATCATCGAGACTCCTCGGAGTTGGTGGATTGTTGGGGTGGACAGCGTTTCATAGCAGGGAGCGTGCCAAAGTGCTCGTTCCGCCCTGCTGCATGGCCGCAGCCCCTGCATCCGCAACACCGATGAAAAGTTACAAGAGTGTTCAGATGCGACGCCCTCAAGGGCTCGCGGTGCACAAGTCCGACCAAAAACGGGCGCACCACAATGGGGAGAGTCATAAAAATGAGCTTGTCTTTGGTGCAAAGCCGCGCTTTGCTTGGGCTGGAAGCAGCCAGTGTCACGGTCGAGGTGCATCTGGCGAACGGCCTGCCGAGCTTCACGCTCGTCGGGCTCGCGGAAACCGAGGTCAAGGAGGCGCGCGAACGCGTGCGTTCGGCCATCCAGAACGCCGGGCTCGAATTTCCGAACAACAAGAGAATCACCGTCAATCTGGCGCCGGCGGACCTGCCCAAGGACTCCGGCCGCCTCGACCTGCCCATCGCGCTCGGCATCCTCGCCGCCAGCGGGCAGATACAGTCCGCCCGGCTCGCGGGACACGAGTTTGCCGGCGAACTCTCGCTTTCGGGCGAGTTGCGCCCCGTGCGCGGCGCGCTCGCCATGGCCCTCGCCCTGCACACCCGCGGCATTGCGACACGCCTGGTGCTGCCCACGGAAAGCGCGAAAGAAGCGGCCCTGGTGCCCGGCGGCGAGGTGTATGGCGCCAGGCACCTGCTGGACGTGGTGCAGCGCTTCATGGCCGAGGACGCCGCCGCCGTGGCTCCGGCCGAGCCGCCCCATCCGGACGGCTGGGCCCGAGTTCACGCCGCGGCCGCAGCGCCCACACCCCTTTATGCCGACCTGGCCGACGTCAAGGGCCATGCCGGCGCCAAGCGCGCGCTCGAAATCGCTGCCGCTGGCGGCCACAGCCTCCTGATGGTCGGCGAGCCGGGCTCGGGCAAGTCGATGCTGGCACAGCGCTTTGCCGGGCTGCTGCCACCCATGAGCATCGACGAGGCGCTCGAGAGCGCGGCGGTGGCAAGCCTGGGCGGCAGCTTCTCGACGGCGCGCTGGATGAACCGGCCGACCTCGGCGCCGCACCACACGTCCAGTGCCGTGGCGCTGGTGGGCGGCGGATCTCCCCCGCGGCCAGGTGAAATCTCGCAGGCGCACCACGGCGTTCTCTTTCTGGACGAATTCCCGGAATTCGCACGCTCCGCGCTGGAGGCGCTGCGCGAACCGCTCGAGACCGGCACCATCACCATCGCGCGCGCCGCCCGGCGGGCCGAGTTGCCGGCGCGCTTTCAGTTGATCGCCGCCATGAACCCCTGCCCCTGCGGCTACCTGGGTTCGACGCTCAAGGCCTGCCGCTGTACGCCGGACCAGGTCTCGCGCTACCAAGGCAAGCTCAGCGGCCCGCTGCTGGACCGCATCGACCTGCACATCGAAGTGCCCGCGGTCTCGGCGCAGCAGCTGCTCGATGCGCCCGCCGGAGAGTCGACCGGCAGCATCCGCACCCGCGTGGTCGCCGCGCGCGACTTCGCGCTGAAGCGCCAGGGCAGCCCCAACCAGGCGCTGCAGGCCGGCGCCATCGACCGGCACGCCGCGCTGGACGATGCGGCGCGCAAGTTCATCGTCAACGCCGCCGCCAAGCTCGGCTGGTCGGCGCGCAGCACGCACCGCGCACTCAAGGTGGCACGCACGGTGGCCGACTTGGCCGGCGCCGAATCGGTGCAGGCGGTGCATGTGGCGGAGGCGGTGCAGTACCGTCGGGCGTTGCGAAACTGAAGCCGATGGAACAGTGAACTCACCCGCGCCCACGCTCTACAACCGCCGCATGGTGGGCTGGCTCTCGCTCGGCCAGCTCATCACCTGGGGCAGCGTCTTCTACGCCTTCGCGCTGCTGATGGAGCCGGTTGAACGCGAGCTGGGGCTGAGCCGGGCGCAATCGTCGCTGGCCTTCAGCCTTGCGCTGCTGGCCGAAGGCGCGCTGGCCTGGCCGGTGGGCCGGTGGATCGACCGCGGCCATGAGCGGGCGGTGATGACGGGCGGCTCGCTGGTCATCGTGGCCGGCCTGCTGCTGCACAGCGTGGTGCACAGCGCCCTGGGCTTCTACGCGGCCTGGACACTGCTCGGCGCGGGGCTGGCGGCCACGCTCTACAGCCCGGCGTTCTCCATCGTCACGCGGCGCTTCCCTAACGATTTCCGCCGCGCGATCATCACGCTGACTTTTCTCGGCGGGCTGGCCAGCACGGTGTTCATTCCGCTGGTGGCCTGGCTCATTGCAGAGCTGGGCTGGCGGCACGCGCTGTGGGTGCTCGCGGCCGTTCATCTGTGCATCTGCGCGCCATTGCATGCGCGGGTGCTGCGGCATGCGCCCGCGCCCGCAGCGACCGGACGGCCGCACTCCGGCACTGCGACCGGTGTTACACCCGCGAGCCACTACATGCGCACCGCACCCTTCCTGCTCGTGGGCGTTTTCACCGTGCTGCTGATGGCCGTCACCGCCGCGTTGCCGCCGCACATGGTGAGCCTGCTGCGGGGCGCGGGTCTCAGCGAATCGTGGGCCATTGCCGTGCCCGCGAGCATCGGGCTGGTGCAGGTGCTGGGACGGGCGCTGCTGTATTTCTTCGAACACCACTTCGACCTGCATCTGGCGAACCGGCTGATCCCCTGCCTGATTCCGCTCGGCCTCCTGGCGCTGCTTGCGGGCGCCGGCCATCCGGGCGCCGCGCTGCTGTTCGTGTTTTTCTATGGCATGGGCAACGGCATGCTCACGATCGTGAAGGGCACCGCCATTGCGCAATATGTGAACCGCGACCACGTGGCCACGCTCAACGGCGCGCTGGGCCTGCCGAGCGCCATCGCCCGCGCCCTGGCGCCGCTGATGCTCGGCGTGCTGTGGCAGCCGGAGTCCGGCTACACGCCCGGCCTCTGGGTGCTGCTGGCGGCCAGCGTCGTCGCGGTGCTCGCACTGGTCGGCGCGCAGCGCTGGCGCCGCGCGCCCCTAACGTCTACTTGAACTCGTGGCTCACCACGGGCGCGGACTTGCTGTCCTGCACCGTGATGCGCTGCCGGTACACATCAAGCTCGCCGTTGCGCACTTCGATGTTGTAGATGCCGGGCCGCAACGACAGTGACTTGAGCGGTGGGCTCACGCCGCGGTCCGCGCCGTCGACGAAGACCTGGCCCCAGGGCCGGATATTGAGTACCACGCGGCCATTGCCGGGCGGAGCCGCCGGCGTCGCAGGCGGCGGTGCAAGCGGTGTAGCGCCGCCCGCCACCACGGTCGGCACGGCGTTGGTCGGCGTGGTGCCGGGTGCTGCGGGAATGGTTGGCGAGAGCCGGTTCAGCTCGGCAATGGCGTTGCGCGCCTCGCGCGCATGCAGGCCGCGCCGGTATCGGCGCAGGTAAGCCTCGTAGCCTTCCCGGGTGTTCTCGGCCTGGGCCAGGTTCCAGTCTTCGACCTCGGAGGTGGCGAGGGCGGGTTCCGGCGGGGTGGTCGGCGTTGCGGGCGCTGGGGGCACTGCTGCGGTGGCCGGCGGGGCCGGGTTGGGCGCGATCACCGGCACGCTGTCCAGCGGCGTCAACGAACCGGCCGGCGCGCTGGCCGCTGCGGCGGGAGCGGCCGCGCTCCCAGGGCCAGCCGCGACGTTGCCGCTCGGGGCGCTTTCGCCGGGCGGCACGGCGGGAGGTGGCGCGCTGGCGGACATCGGCCCCGACGGCGGTGGCACCGGCGCCATGGCGGTGGAGGTCTCCTGCTTCCACGAGCTCAGGTGAAGGCCGATCCAACTGCCCACGGCGACCAGTGCGATCAACAGCACGCCGACCAGTCCCCACGGTGGCCGCGACGACGTTTTCTTGGCGGGCGGCGGCTGCTTGCCAGCAACCGATGGTGCGCTGCGCGCGGGCGCTTCACGCGGCGCGGCGACCCGGGGTGCGGGCAGCGGAGCAGGCGCAGATTCGGGTGGGTAGCCGGGTTTGACCGATTCGGGGCGGGCGGCGCCCGCCCGCGCAACGCCAGGCGATGCGGCGGCTTCCGGTGCCTTGGCCACCGGCATCGGGGGCGTGGACACGGCCGGCGCTTTCTGCGGCGGCTCCGGCGCCACCGCAGGCGCGGCCTTCGCAGGCGGCGGAACGAGAACCGTCGGGGCCGTCAACCCGCTCACGTAGGTGTCCCCAAGCTTGGCGAGGCCCAGTTCGGCCGCGAACGCGGCCACGGTTTGCGTGCGGTCCTTGCTGTGCACCGCGAGCGTGTGGTCGACGGCCGCGCAGAACGCCGGGCTCAGGTCGCCGCGGCCGAGCGAGGCCAGCGGCACATACGCGTCCTGCACGCTGCGCACCACGGCCGAGGGCGGCGGATGCCCGGTGACCGCGCGGTACAGCACGGCGCCCAACGCATAAAGATCGGTCCACGCGCCCTGCAGCAGCGTGTTGTCGTCCGCGTACTGCTCGATGGGCGAGTAGCCCGACTTCACCATCACCGCCACTTCGTCGACAAGGTCGGCAATCGACTTGCGCGCCGCGCCGAAGTCGAGCAGCACCGGCAGGTCGTCCTGCTGGATGAAGATGTTGTCGGGCGCGATATCGCGGTGGAAGCACTGGCTGCGGTGCAGCGTTTCGAGTGCGCCGAGCAGCGGGCCCAGCATGCCGAGCAGCCAGGCTTCGGAAATCTTCGCCGGTTCTTCCTCGGCCAGGCGGCGCAACGTGCGGCCGCGGTAGAGCTGGATCGCCATGTAGGCGGTGCTGTTCGCCTCCCAGAAACGATGCACCCGCACCAGGGCCGGATGGCTGAACTGCGCGAGCGTGCGCGCCTCGTTGATGAAGCTGCGCAGCCCGGCCTGGAAGGTGGCGGTGAGCCGGTCGGAACGCACATGCACGCTGTCGTCGCCCACGCGGCGCGCGAGCATCGACGGCATGTATTCCTTCACGGCCACCTCGCGCTGCAGTGAATGGTCATAGGCGCGGTAGACGATGCCGAAGCCGCCTTCGCCGATCACTTCGAGCAGTTCGAACTCGTCCAGCCGGTGGCCGGCCTCCAGCGGATGGGGCCGCTCCTGCGGATCGGGCGGCGCGCTGCTGCTGGTGTTGCTGCTGGCGTTCGTCGTCATGCATTTCCTCCCGCGGCGGGGGTCTGTTTATTCATGCCCATGGCACATGCCCCTGTGAAAACAACTTCGAAAACAATGGCGTGTTGAGGCCTCCGCCGTGCGCGGCGGTGCGCAGCGGCGAGCCGTCCGCCTGGTTGGTCCACCAGTAGCTGGTGCTTCCGAATGCATCGAAGCACAGCGGAAGCTCGGGCCAGCCGATCCGCTGCTGGGCACCCGCGCCGGTGCTTCCACCGGCCGCCGGCCCGAGGATCGACAGGATGTCGTCCGAGCCGCCGCTCGCCGTCTGGAACCCGCCATGCGCCGCAGCCAGCACCTGGAGATCGAACTGGTCGGGCGCCACGCTGTGGCGAATGGCTTGCAGCAGCGCGGTGCCGCATTGCCAGTACCAGGCGGCGGAGCCTTCCAGCATGGAAGGCCGATAGTTCGGCGCGGCCACCTGCACGGTCACGCACACCGGGTAATAGCGCCCGACGCGGTCGCAGCTCGGCGCAATGCAGCCGAACTGCACCGCGTCCACGCCCTGCGTAGCGGGAATCGCAAAGTTCCACACGGGCGCGACGACGTAGTGCCGCGTCATCGCATCGGGCCAGCGCTTGAAAGTGCCCAGGCCGTTCTGCATCCAGCGATCCCACCAGGCCTGGAGTTCGCGCGGCATGCGGCGATAGAGAAAGTCTCCGGCCGAAGGCAGCTTGCCGTACCAGCCGATCTGCTCGTCGGCCGGCACCCACGCGCGCGCCGACGAAGGAATGCCGCTGTTCATCTCAGGACTTTCCCGGGCACGAGAAGCCGCTCATCTGGTTCAGGCGCAGCGGGTTGTAGACGCTGTTCGCAGTCACCGCGAGCACCACCTTCTTGCCCTGCAGATCGAAGGTCGCGTTGAACGATTCGGGCGAGCTGCCTGCCGAGACCGAGGCCTTGTCGAAAAGCCGATGCAGCGCCCATGGCCCTTCGGTGACGATGCCGCCGGCCGGCGTACCGTTGGCGGTCGTCACTTGCAGCCGCACCTGGTTGCTGTTGCGCGGACCGGGCCATTTCACGGTGCTGGGTGCCTGCGGGCCATGCGCGTAGCGCACCGTCTGTCCGTCGACGTCGAGCGTGAACTGGCTGATGGCGGCGTCCATGTCCTCGGGCCGGAGGTCGATGGTGAACGACGGCGTACGCCCGCCCGCCATGCCCGTAAAGAACACATCGCGGATCGCCTGCGCCCTCTGGAACGAATCGAGATACGCCGAGCGGCCCGGCGAGCTGCCGTCCACGCCCTTCTTGAAGGCCCACGGGTTGACGGCGGTGTCGACCTGCGAGGCCAGATTCTTCTGGAAGAAGTCGTCCATCATGCCGCCCGGCGCGAACAGCTGCGCGAAGTCGCCGGCCGCCACGTCGCGGTTCGAGCCGCGCGTGAACGGATAGCGCCCCGCAATGGCCTGGTTGCAGAACTGCCCGATGGTAGCGGCCGCGCTCTGTCCGATGTTCTGCCGCGTCACGGCCGCGGCCTTGGACGACGCGGTGGCCGAGAGATCGTTCAGCATGCCCTGGAACGGCACCGGCAGGCGGCCCGCCTCGGCCTGCACCTTGGTCACCGCATCGCTCGAGGGCGGGATGTTGCCGCTGCGCAGTGCCGTGTCGGTGGCCGTGAGGAAGGTGTAGAGCTCGTTGATGAGCGCGGCCGTGGCGTCGATGGGCGCCTGCCCACCGGCCTTGGGCGCGGTCACCATGCGGCGCAGCGGTGCAAAGTGGTTGTCCACCAGCGACTCGGGGCGGTCCGGCGCGGTGTTGCGGCGCTGGCTGCCGTCGGGCTGGCCGATGAGTTGTTCGATGCGCTCGCGCGTGCTGGCCACGCGGTTCTGCGCCTGGTCGAGCAGGCTGCGCGCAGCCTCGTCGTGGTTGCGCAGCAGGTCGGTCTCGCGCGCGGCACCGCGAATCAGGCGCGACATCGGCGACTCCGAGGTCGAGAGCACGCGCGTCATCTGGATGCTCTGCAGCAGCGAGCGGCTGTCGGCCAGGCGCACGTCGGCCAGGTACTCGTCCCAGACGCGGATGTAGTCGGTGAGATAGAGCCGGCGCACCTCGCGCAGCAGCAGTTCGCGCGAGGTGATGTCGGTCATGCCCGGTGCGCGGATCTGCAGCACCCAGCGGTCTTCCTGCTCGAGCGCGAGCGTGGTCTCCGCCATGCGCTTGTCGAAGATGTCCCAGTAGCCGCGGTAGGTGAACAGCGTCGGAATGCCGTCGGTCAGCGGCTTGCCGCTCGCGCGCTTGATGACCAGCGCCGACTCGGCCCCCGCCGCCTCCGCAATGCTGAAGGCATTGGGCGGGCTGGTCTGCAGCAGGATGCGCCGCAGCCGCGCATAGGAGCGCTGCGCCAGCGGCACGCCGGCCAGGCGGTTTCGTGTTTCGGTGATGAGCCGGTCGTCCTTGGCGAAGGGCGACGTCACCACGCGTCCCGCGAACAGCGCCTTCAGGTGCGATTCGAGGTTGGTGCGCTGCTCGCGCGTGAGCGACGCGCCGATCTTGCGGTCCACGTCGGTGAGCAGCCAGGCCTGCAGAAAGTCCGCGTCGTAGCGCTCCGCGTCATACAGCATGAGGTAGGCCTTGAGCGCCTCGTAGCTGTATTCGGCATCGATCTTCGCTGCATCGCGCAGCGACTGCTCCACGCGCTGCGCCGCCTGCGGCAGCAGCACGCTTTCGAGCGCGCGCTGATAAACACCGTCGGTCGCGGCCTGCAGCTTCTCGCCCTGGTAGAGCCCGAAGCGGTAGCTCATGGGCGGGTCGCCGATGTCGAAGTGGCTCGACCTGGGCAGGTCGCGCAGGCGGTCGAGCACCAGCAACGAGCTCGCGATGTCGCTGTTCGAATCGACCACGGTCGGCAGCTCGCCGCGCGCCGCGGCCTTGTTGAAGGCCTTGGCGTTGGTGTCGACCTCGGCCACGTAGTCGCGGTTGTTGCGCCAGCTGTTCACGCAGGCGCCCAGCAGCACCACCAGCAGCACCCCGATCACGCTGTAGCCCGCCAGGTCGATGGCCCGCTTGCGCCGGTACCAGCGCAGGTTGGTGCCGGCCACGCCCGCGTCGCGGAAGATCACCTGCTGCAGCAGTTCCTTCAGGAAGTAGCTCTTGCCCGGGCCCGGCGGCGGCGCCGGCGGCGCATTGACCTGCAGATAGCGCTTGATGGCGCCCATCACGCGGTCGAAGGCGGTGCCCTCCTGCGTGCCGCTGGTGAAGTAGACGCCCCGCAGCATCGGCGCGACTTCGAACTTCGAAGGGTTGAACACGTCGGCCAGAAAGGTGCCGAGGATGTCCTCGAAGCTCGCGAACTGCTGCGGCAGCAGGTAGGCCTGCGCGCGGCGCATCTGGTCGGGCTCGGCCGCCAGCAGCTCCGGCAGGCGCTCGTCGAGCCGTTGGTGCAGCAGCTTGTATTCCTGGTGGAAGCGCTCGCGCAGGTCGGCCTTGGCCGGGTCCGCCGGGTTGGCATCGATCGGAAAGGTAAAGCCCCAGACCTGCGAGCGCTCGGCCCGCCCCAGAGAGCCGAAGTACTCGTTGAAGCCGGCCAGCAAGTCGGTCTTGGTGACCAGCACGTACACCGGGAAATTGATGCCCAGGTCGTTGCGCAGTTCGAGCAGCCGCTTGCGCAGCGCCATGGCGTGGCGTGCGCGCTGCGCATCGTCGGCCAGCGGCAGGTCGGCAATGCTGATCGTGAGGATCGCGCCATTGATCGGCTGGCGTGGCCTGAACTTCTTCAGCAGGTCGAGGAAGCCCTTCCACTCGCTCTCGTCGGTTTCGCGGTTGCTCTCGTGCGTGGTGTAGCGCCCGGCGGTGTCGATCAGCACCGCTTCGTTGGTGAACCACCAGTCGCAATTGCGCGTGCCGCCGATCCCGCGCACCGCGGCCTTGCCGAGCTGGTCGGCCAGCGGGAAGTCGAGGTCGGAGTTGACCAGCGCCGTGGTCTTGCCCGAGCCCGGCGCGCCGATGAAGATGTACCAGGGCAGTTGGTACAGGTACTGCCGGTCGAACACCGCGAAGCGTCCAGCGGCCTTGCCTTCGGCGCCCGAGCCGAAGCGCATGTTCTTCAGGATGGCGGTGGCATCGGTGAAGCCGCTTTGCAGCTCCTTGATCTCGGGCGCGTCTTCGGGCTTGGCGGCCTTTTCTTTCGCGGACGGGGTGCGCAGCTGGTTCAGCAGCTGCGCGTTGAGGCGCCGCTCGCGCCATTTGCGGTACAGCACCCGCGCAATCCAGATCGCGAATATCAGCGCGATGACGACGATGCGGACGAACTCGCTTTCGAACGGCCGGTAGCGGCCCACCGCGATGACGGGGCCGATGACCCAGATCAGGAACGCGAGCGCCAGGAGCCCGAGAAAGACCCAGAGGTCGCGGCTCACGAGGAAACGGAAAATGGCGCGCAGCATCAGCGGGCTCCTCCCTGCTGCGGCGCTGCGGCGGCGCCGGCCACGGGCGCTACCAGCAAGGTCACTTCGACCCGCCGGTTGCGCGCCCGATTGGCCGGCGAGTCATTGGGCACCAGCGGATCTGCATCGCCGCGGCCCTCGGCGCGCAGGCGCTCGGGCCGGGTCACGCGCATGGCGATCATTTGCTTGACGGCATCGGCGCGTGCCTGCGACAGCTGCCAGTTCGACGGAAAGCGCACGCTGCGAATCGGCTGGTCGTCGCTGAAGCCGCTGACCAGCACGTTGCCTTCGACGGAATTGAGCGCATCGGCCACGCGCGAGAGCACGGGCGCATAGCGGTCGAGCACGCGGTCAGAGCCCGAGGCGAACAGGCCATCGCCGCGCAGCACCACCACGCTGCGGTCGGCCTCGTCGCGCACCGTCAGCAGGCCGTCGCGGATTTCGGGCTCGAGAAAGCGCTGCAGGCGCGTTTGCGCTGCGGGCATGGCCACGGCGCGTTGCGTCTGCGGCAGGCGCACCGCATTGACCGCGGAGAACGCACCGTCGGAACGGCCGGCCAGGCTGAAGGTGAGCACCCCGAACACCAGCACCAGCAGCACCGCCGCCACGGCGCCCACGGCCCACAGCGGCAGCCAGTTGCGCGTGCGGCGCACCGGCGCGCTCGCGTCCTGCCAGTGCGGCGACAGCGGCACGGCAATTTCGCCGCGCGCCTGGCGAATGATCTGCAGCAGCCGCTGCTTGAGGGTTTCGAGCTGCGTGCGGCCGTTGTCGATGACGCGGAAGCGCCCTTCGAACCCCATGGCCAGGCAGAAATAAATGAGTTCGATGAGCTGCAGGTGTTGCTGCGGGTTCTGCACCAGACGCGACAACAGCTGGAAGAATTTTTCGCCACCCCAGGTCTCGTTGTGGAACATCACGAGCAGGCTTTGCGACGACCAGATGCTGCCGCCCCAGGGCGTGAGCGCGGCCGCTTCGTCGACGGCCGTGCACAGGCAGTAGCGCGCGCCGATGATCACCTCGGGCGCAATGCCGCTTTGCTGCGCGCGCGTTTCGAAGCGCCTGACCTCGTCGACCAGGTGCTCGCGCAATTGCGCGGGCGCATCGTGGTGGCCGGTGGCGCGGATCTGCGGAATCAGGTCGAGCAGCGGATTGGCCGCGGCAACGAGCGGATTGTTGCCCGCCAGCGCCGTGTCGCCCGCATGCGGACGGCGCGCGTCATGCCATGCGGTGAATGACTGGGGTTGCTGGCCGAGGCCGCGCGACGCCGCGGGCATGCCCGGCGCGTCCCCATGGCCGCTGTTGTTGCCGCCGCCCGGGTTCGGAGGCACGAAGCCTCCCGGACCGACAGCCATGTCGTTGACACCGTTCATAGGGTCTCTCACGGACGAATGGCCCAGAACTCCATGGCCAGGCCTGGGAAGTCGCCGGCCAGGTGCATCGCAACGCCGCCCGATTTTTCGAGCTGGCGCCACATGTCGCCGCTCTTGTCGAGCTCGAAATAGTGATAGCCCGCGTTGTATGGAATCTGCCGCGGCGCCACCGGCAGCGGCCGCACCGTGACGCCGGGCAGCTGCAGCTGCACCAGGTCGCGAATGCGTTCGACCGAACCGATCTTGACCTGCGTGGGAAAGCGCTGCTGGATGGCGTCGGCGGGCAGGTCGGCATGCACCGCGAGCACGAATCCCGCATTGCGCACCAGCACCGGATCGGGCATGCGGCCCACGCGCACGCCGTGGCTGCGCTCTTCGAGCTCGATGGCGATGGCGCTCTGCTCGAGCACCGCCGACAGCGAGCGCCGCAGCTCTTCCATCAGCGGCCGGATGCTCTCGTTGAGGTTGTCGTGGTCGTACACCGGCCACACCACGGGGCGCCGCGTGGGCGAGGTGTGCGTGGCGAGATGGCAGGCCAACTTGAGCCAATCGGCGAACAGCTGTTCGGGGTGCACCTGCACCGCCTGCTGCGCATGCCAGGTGGTTGCGAGATAGCGATTCGCCAGCTCGAGCAGCAGAAAGTCGGAGACCTCGCTCACGCCGCCACGGCCCGGCTGCGAGAGGCGCGCAGCCAGTGCCTCGGAACGCTGCGTGAGCAGGCCGTGCAGCTCGGCGATCATGCTGCGCAGCATGGCGTGGGCCGACGCATCGAGCACCGGCGGAATGTAGTTGGCATCGATCACCAGTTTGTGGTCGGTGCGGCGCTCGATCACGCGCACCGCGCCAATGGCCTGCCATTCCGCCGTGAGCGACGATGCGCGCGCGAGGCGCAGGCGCGGCTTTGCCAGCTGCAGCACCGCGGGGCCGAGCGCCACCGCATTGCCGTCGGCCACTTCGCGCTCGATCACGCCGAAGCGTGCGGCCGAACCTTCGTCTTCCGAGAAGATGACCTCTTCACTGCCGGTTCGGCGCAGCGGCAACGCGAGCACGATGAGCTCGTCGGTCAGGTCGCTCGGCACTTCATAAGGCAGCGGCGCATCTTCCGCGCCGAAAGAGAACGGCGTGCCATCGGGCAGCACGCCCGCACCGCCGAGCAGCGACACGCGGCCGAGCGCATAGGCATCGCGGTCGATGTCCAGGTGAAGCCATCCCCAATAGGCGCCTTGCAGGCCCGCGGTGCGGCGCGTGACGTACTGCTCGACATAGCGCTCCAGTTGCTGGAAGTGCTGGGGCCGGAGGTACATGCCTTCGGACCACACCACGCGATTCGCCAATGCCTGCGGATGGGCGCCCTGCTGTCTACCAGCGCCCGGGTTGCGAACTGTCACCAAAGAAAGAACCTCCTGGGCAATGCCCACGCTGAAGCGAGAGGTACGTTGTTAACGTCCTCCCGATTGATCCGGTTTTTTTCTCTGATGCTACACGGCGCTTCTTACGTTTTGCACCGAATTTCTCGTGCGAATGGGTCGCACTTTTTAGCTACAAAGCATTGAAACTAACGACTTGGTAGTAACTCGATGCCTGTCTTGCGGATCGCGATGCGCACGGTTTGCTCGCTCGGCGAAAACTGCCACACCTTGTAGAGATTGGTTTGCTTCGGTTCCTTGAGCGGCAACACGATGCGCCAGCGCGAGGCCTCGAGCTTGCGGTAGCCGGCAATGATGCCGATGGCGCGCGAGTCGAGTCCTGCCTCTCGCTTGAACACACGTTCTTCGCCGCTGCGCATGATGGCTTGATCGGCGTTGACCAGTTCCGTCGACAGCGTTTCGCGGTCGCGGTCCTGTAGTGCAAAGTAGTCTGCTGTCTCGAAGTTACCGGAAGATTTCAGTTCGAAGACTTTGACGAGAATCGGCGCGGGCTGGCCGCGCCCGTCGGGGTTGACACCGTCGTCGATGCGAATGGTCACGGCATAAGGTGTGGGCAATGACTTCGCAGTCGATGCGCATCCACTGAGGCCGCCAAACAACGGTGCGGTAGCAAGTGCGCCTTGAAGCAAGGTTCGTCGATGCATGGGATCTCCCTCAGAGGTTCGCGGCCTATATTATCGAAGTCGTGCGCACCCACCGAGTCGCATATCGCGTGTGTATTGCGTGCCTGTCGCACGACAGCGGCACACTGTCTTATGAAGCATTGCCTTTCATTGCCTTTCGCAAGGTTGGAGAGAAGATTGAAGTCATGTCTGCCTGCTTTGGCGTTCTCCTTATTTCTGGCCGCTGGTTGCACGACCACGCCACCCGAACCGCCGCAACCCGAACGACTGAGCCAGCAAGTGGCGCGCACCACGCTCGAGCGCGCGCAACAGGCGTATGACGAAGGCGACTATGCCAAGACGATCACCACGCTCAAGAGCGGCGGCGTGTCGGTGTTCGAAGCCGCGGAACCCGCGACACGGCTCGATGCGATGAAGCTCGAGGCGTTCAGCTACTGCGTGGCCAACCAGGTGCCCGAATGCCGCACGCAGTTTCGCAAGATTCTCGATACGTTCCCCAACTTCGACCTGAGCGTTGCCGAACGCAAGCACCCGGTGTGGGGCCCTGCGTTCGAGGCTGCCAAGCGGATGAAGCGTTGAGCGCCTGGAGCGCTTTGAGCGGCAGCACACCGCAGCTCGACATGAACACGGAGATGCCATGCGTTGGACGGTGATCGAACATGCCGGCAAGCCGGTGACATCGGGCCCTTCGGCCTTGCTCGCGGCGCCGGGCGGAACCATCGGGCGCAGCCCCGACAACCACCTGGTGCTGCCCGACGAGCAGCGCCAGATCTCGCGCCTGCAGGCCACCGTGCGCTTCGATGAGCAAGGCATCGAGGTGCTGCGCAACATGAGCGCGGTGCTGCCCATCAGCGTGAACGGACGCACGCTGCAGCACGAGGAAGAATCGCCAGTGGCGGATGGTGACCGCGTCACCATCGGGAGCTACGTGCTCGAAGCGGTGACCAGGCATCGCGCGGCCACAGTCGCACCCATCGCACCCATTGCGGCCGCGGTGCCGATGCCGCCTCCGGCCGCCGCGCCGATGCGCGATGTCCCCGTGGCCGGCGCAATGGCGCAAGCGCCCATGGATTCGCTGCTGCCGGCCGCGCCGGTGTCCGACGTGTTCTCCGACCTCTTCGGCGCGGGCGCGCTGCCCATCGGCGATGCGCAAGCTGTCACTGTGGCGATGCCGCCGGCCGCATCGCCACCGCTGCGCGCCGAAGCCCCTGTGGCTGCGCCAATGCCGGCGATGCCTGCTGCACCTGCGTTCGCTTCGCCGCTTGCGCCAGTGCCATCGCCCTCACCCGCGCCGGCGAGCGCCTCGCAGATTCCCTCCGCGGCTGACTGGGACGCCATCCTTGCCAACGCGCCGCGCCGCGAGAAGAGCGCGCCCGAGCCCATGCCCGACCCCATGGCGCATGAGCCCTTCGAGTTGCCTTCGCAGGCACGCAGGAACCCGGTCGATCCGCTCGCCGAGCTCAACCCGCATGCAGCGAGCGGCATGTCCGACGTGGCTTTGAAGCGCGGCGTGGACCCGCTCTCGTTCTTTGCCGCCGACAGCAACGCGCCCTCGCCGCTTTCCGATCCGCGCCCCACCGCGCTCACCCACGAAGATCCGCTCAGCGACCTGCACCCCGCCCTCGACCTGCTCGCTGCCAAGCCGGTCACGTCGCAGGGGCCCAGCCATTCGAACCATGCGCGGGAAGTGTCCGCGCAGTTCAGGCCGCCGATCCCGGTGGCATTCGATCCGCCGCCTGCTGCAAAGCCGATGACGGTCGAGGTGGCCGCTGCACCCGCGGAACCTCTGCGGTCGCCGCCGCAAGCAGTATCGGCACCCGCCGAGCCGGTGAGTCCTCCCGCATCGGCTCCGGCCCCGGCCGCCCGCGTGGACGCAACGCCGCCCGCGAAGGCCGCGCCGCCCGAACCGGCCGCCCCACCGCAACCGAAGCCCGCTGCGATGCCGCCGGTGACCGTCGCGGCGGCACCATTGGCATCGCCCACAGCACCGGCCTCATCCTCCTCGGACGAACTCTTCAGGGCCTTTCTCGAAGGCGCCGGCGTGCCCGACGTGGCCGGTCAGCAGCCGCTGGACGCGGACGCCATGCGGCGCCTCGGCCGCCTCATGCGCGCGTTCACCGACGGCACCATCGAACTGCTCTCGTCACGCGCCATGCTCAAGCGCGAAGTGCGCGCCGAGATCACGATGATTGTCGAAGAGGAAAACAACCCCTTCAAGATTCTTCCCAATGGCCGTGCCGTGCTGATGCAGATGTTCGGCGCGCGCATGCCCGGCTTCCTCTCGCCCGAAGCCGCCGTGCACGACGCGCTCGGCGACCTGCAATCGCACCAGCTCGGCATGGTGGCCGGCATGCGCGCCGCGCTGCTCACCGTGCTCAAGCGCTTCGATCCCACGGCGTTGAACACCGCCACGCCGCACGACGGCGGACTGGGCGAAAAGCTGCTGCCCGGTGGCCGCGAGGCCCGCCTGTGGCGCCAGCTGCAGAAGCTGCACGCGGAAACCACAGCGGCGGTCGAGGACGATTTCCAGGCCGTCTTCGGCCGGGCCTTCCAGCAGGCCTACGACAAGGAGATGGAGCGACTGAAGGAGGCACGCCGTGCTTGAAACCACCCGCGCCTTCGCGGTGCCCATTTCCACCTCGCAGTTCTCCTGCGTGGGCGAGCGCAGCGGCAACCAGGACGCCATCGGCTACCACCTCGACGAATACAACGCCTGCTTCGTCGTGAGCGACGGCGTGGGCGGCAACGCAGGCGGCGAACTGGCCGCGCGCATCGCGGTCGACACCGCGCTCAACACCTTCGTCCGCAACCCGTCGGTGGAGAAAGAAGACATCCAGGACGCCGTGAAGGCAGCCAACGACGCCATCCTCGCCAGGCAGCGCGAGCTCGCCGACCAGAGCAAGATGAGCGCAACCATCGTCTCGCTCTTCGTCGACCGCGCGAGCGGCCAAGCCTGCTGGGCCCATGTGGGCGACAGCCGCCTCTACTGGTTCCGCCGCGGCGCGCTGGTGCAGCGCACCGAAGACCACAGCCTGTCGGAGCGCTCGGGCGAAGCCGCCATGGACAACGGCGTCAATGGCGGTGAACGGCTGGTGAAGACGAACCTGCTGTATCGCGCACTGGGGGCAAGGGCCACGGCCGAGTCGACCGTGTCGACGCCGCAGCGGCTCGCCGACGGCGACGCGTTCCTGCTGTGCACCGATGGCCTCTGGCAGCTCATCTCGCAGCAGGTGATGGAACGCTCGCTGCAACTGGCCGACAGCGCCGAAGAATGGCTCGCGCTGCTGCGCCGCGCGGCCGAAGCCAAGGCCGACGAGTCGCGCGACAACTACTCGGCGCTGGCCGTGTGGGTGGGGTTTCCGCAGCAGGTGACGTTGGCGGGGACGGCGTCGCCTGCGGCGGCGCGTTGAGCGAACCCGCTCGCCGCGGTCATCAACGCTACAGCAGAATGATATTGGGCTGGCTCAGGATGGTGCGCATTCCCTTGCCGTTGCCGCCATTCTGATTCGTCGGACACGTGACGCGCGTGGCAGGCGATCCAGCGAGCACGACCTTCTTGACCGGCTTGGTCTTGCGGGAGAAACCCATTACGAACGGTCTGCGCACGCCAAGGCCAATGCCCGCACTGTCGCCAACCGAGAACGGGATGACCGTCGCCATGTTGTGCGCCGGCGTGCACTTGTAGAGCACCTTGCCCTGGCTCGGTATGGCCGTGGGGCCGAACGCGAAATTGGGCCACGGCAACGGCGCGGCAGGCGATTTGCATACATCCGGAACACCGATGTCCACGCCTCCGAGTTGGCAGTCAGCTTGCATAGTGTCTCTCCTGTGGTGAATTTCGGGCTTCAGCCCATGTGAATCTGCCTGGCATCGACCTTCGCGAGCCGCGTGGCCGTCACGAGCGTGTCCTTGGCATGGACGCGCACAGTCTCCTCGGCCTGATAGTCGATGCGGCCCGCACGCACCTGGTCGACGCCCTCCGTCATCCGGAAAGCGGTGCGACTCAGGTGCACCAACCGGTCCATCACGGCTTCGTAGAGCCGTCCGATCACCCGGATGTTCAGCACCGTCGC
Source organism: Variovorax paradoxus (assembly GCF_030815855.1). Taxonomy (NCBI): domain Bacteria; kingdom Pseudomonadati; phylum Pseudomonadota; class Betaproteobacteria; order Burkholderiales; family Comamonadaceae; genus Variovorax; species Variovorax paradoxus. The sequence continues at coordinate 5,130,939 of NZ_JAUSXG010000001.1, forward strand.
TTCCATTTCATCTCCCTGGTACGTCAGCCGACCCACCCGGAAGTCGGCGGCGGAAGCGTCGACCTTGAGTTCCGACGTGCCGATGTCCAGGCTCTGCTTGCCTCGCAGATGAAGTGCTGTCTCGCTTTCGACTGCAACGCTGCCATGGGTCGACGTCAGGGTCAGGTCGCCGCTCACGTCGATCCGGGATTCGCGAGCATTGGCCTGCTCTGCCACGGCCGTCAGATACAGGCGCTGGGCGTCGGGGCCGCAAACCAGCACGGTGTCTCCGACCTCTGGGCGCAGCAGACAACTCGCCGCGCGCTGACAGCGCAGTTCCATGTCGTCGCCGATCACCGTATAGACCCCGCCGGGCAGTGCCCCGGTAACGACGCCGAGCGCATTGAACACGCCGCCGGCGAGCGGGCGGGCAGTACCTTCAGCCCTGGCGCGGTGGTTCAGTTCGGTGGCGACCGCTGAAGATGATGTGGCGCGAGTGGTCATGGCGTGTGGGACGGTGCTCGTCCTGGAGGTCGGCGGTTTGAAGATCATGGCATGTGCCGGCGCTGCCGTGGCGGTCGGCGCGCCGAAAAGGCTTCCGCCGCCAGCACGTCGGGGTGTCCCGGCATCAGCCCACTGCGGTCGGTGAATCTCGCCTCTTCCATCAAGGCCCGGTGGATCGAGGTGTGCTGCAGAATCGCGTCCCCAAAATCCGCCTTGCGCAGGTCCGCGCCGGTGAAATCGGCGTACACGAGCCGAGCGCGACGGAAGTCGGCGCCGCGGCATCGCGCCTGATGAAAGGCGCACTGTTCCATATTGGAACCGGCGAAAACGGCCCCTTCGATGTGCGCATCGACCCAGATGCTCTGCGTGAACACGGCGCCACTCGCAACCACACCCGGCAACTTGGCATTCAGGAAAACGCATTGCGGCGCCTGAACTGCCACCAGGCGGGCGCCTTCCAGCGACGCCCCCATGAAATTGCAGCGCGTCAACGCCGCGCCTTCGAAATCGCAATCACCGACTTGCGCGTCGATGAACTGGCAATTCGCGAACGCCTGGCCGCGAAACGCCTGGCCCGTCAGGTTGGCCTCGACAAAGACGGTCTGGTCGAAACGGCTGCCGTCGAATACGGCCGTGCGAAGGTCGGCTTCATAAAAGGTTGTCTGCTTCAGATGCGTGCGGGAGAAGTCAGCGCGTGCCAGCGAGGTTTCGGCAAACACCAGCATCTCGGAACGAACCTCGATGAAGGACGCGCCGTCGAGCAGGCACGACGCGAAGTTGGTCATGCCGGCGTCTGCCCGATCGAAAACCGCACCGGGAAGCCGGCACTCATGGAACGCAATGCCATCGATCGAGGCTGCGTTCAGTCGAATTTCGTCCGCATCGCAATCATCGAACGCACAGCGGTTCATCCTTGCTTCGTCAAAGATCGCGCCCGGCATCCTGCAGCCCTCGAACATGCTGCCGCTCACGTCGGCGCCGGTGAAGTCGGCGCGCGAAAAATCCGTGGAAGAGAACAGCCCACCCGAAAGGTCGAGACCCCGGAAGTTCAGCCCGGCGAGCCGCCTGCCGTCGATCCTCTCTCCGGCCTTCACCATGCCCACCACGTCCGCTGGCGTCATGCCACCGTCTCTTTCTTGCGCTTGGGCGTGGTCACTACCTGCTCGGTGTAAGCCCCGTCGAACAAGGTGCGCTCGTCGATGAGGCATTCGGACAGATCCGCACCGAACAGGTTCGCGCGACGAAAGTCAGCGGAGGACAACACGGCTTTTTCCAACAAGGCGCCTTGAAGATTCACGTCCACCATCGACGCTCCGGTGAAATCGGTCCGGATGAAAACGCAATCGGGTGCGTCGGCCTCCGCGAAATTCGCTCCCCGCAAAGACGCACTGCTGAAATCGGTGTTCTGCAGCCGTGCCCCGGTGAAATCCGCCTGATCAAGCGGAACCTCGCGGAGGCTGCAGTCCTTCAGCAAGGCGTCGCGAAAGACGGCTCCACGCAAGGAGGTGCCGCCGACGAAGCAGGTCTTCGTCAGCGTCGCCTCCGAAAAATCCACGCCTTCGATCTTCGGCATGGCGGTCCATGCGCAGTGCACCATCTTCGCGCCGACGAAACTCACGTCGTGCAGTTCGCAGTCGAGGAGTGTTGATCGCTCGAACGCCGCCTCGTCGAAGCGAACGCGCGTGAAAGCGCCGCCTTCGACGGTCTGCAGCGCGGTGATCCGCGCGCGCTCGAAGCCGCAATCTTCGAAGTGGAGAGCGATGCATTGAATCTCTTCAACGACCGCGTCCGAGAAGTCGCAGTGCCTCGCTTGCAGCTTCTCGATCAGCATGCTTCGCAAGGTGGCGGCCGAGAAGTTCGACGATTCCAGGCTTGCCAGCGACATGTTGCAGCCATGAAGCACCGCCCGTCGCAGCGACACGCGATGCAGCTTGGTGCGTACCAGCACCGCTTGGTCGAAGTCCGCGTCGTCGAGATTGCAATCGGAAAAGTCGGCGCTCTCAAGCAGAGTGCGGTGCCAGCGCGTGCCGCGCAGATCCATTCCGGAAAAATCAGCGCCCGTGAAATCGGTTTCGGAGAAATCGCGATCGCCGAGAAGGATGCGCTCGGCCCGTTCGCGGGCGCTTCGTGCCTCTCCTTCCGGCATCGGATCGGCTGCCGACTGATGATGCGCCATCCGCCTGTAAGCCTCTGTCAGCATCCGCTCGCCGCGCTGGCCCACGCTTTTGATCTCGTCCTGCTTGTCTTGGGGCAGCGGGGCTGCGCCGACGGCAGCCGACACGCCGAGGATGCCGTCCACCAAGGGCTGCATGCCGGTCTTCGGCGGCCCCTTGGCAGTTGCCTGGTCCGCCTTCTCGAAGAACTTGGACGTGTCGAAGCCGACCTTCCTGGATTCGACCGCATTTGCATTCGCGGCCTGCTCCATCTTCTTGCGCGCCTCGTCGGCCTTGTGCTTCTGCTCCCGCACCATGGCCTTGGTCTTCTCGAGAAAGGCCGGCAGTTCCTTGAGCGTGGGCATGCTCTGGATCGGTGCCACAGGCAGCTGATAGCGCGAGAAGTCGCCGCCGGTCGCCTTGTACGCTTCGGACAGCTTCGCACGGGCACGCTCGGCTCGAACCTGCATGTTGCGCTCCAGCGCATTCACGAGGCCTTCCTCTTCGGTATCGAGCCACGGACCCATTGCGTTCTCCGGAACGAGCTGCGCATCGTCGAGCGTGAGGTAGGCGCCCTGCTCCGGATCGCAGCGCTGCGACAGCGTCTGCCAGTAATGCGCGATGGGGCGCGGCGCGCCTTCCTCCTCCATCGCGATCATCATGTGGCTCACGTCTTCCGCGTCGTTCTCCGTGACCGGGACGACACCGTGGTAGATCAGCGCGACCCGATCCCGATGGGGAAAGAACCAGGCGGTGGTCAGCCGCATTGCCAAGCCCTCGAAGTTGCTGGCCTCGGGCTCCACTTCCATCCCGACCGGCGGCTCGTAGCCGCGCACGATGAAGCCGCGTGCCCGCCAGTTGGGCAGAACACCGCGCAGCACCGGCTCGGCGGGATGCATGTTCCGTATCTCGAAGGGCGCCCCGGCCAGTTCACCATCCCCGTCGGCGAGCCACTGGTCCGATGAAGCGGCATTGAAGAAATGCCAGTCCATGTCCTGCGAGAAGTCGGGGAAGAGGTTCTCTCTCCAGTGATCGTCGTACTGCCGGCCCATCAGGCGCAAGCGAGAGGGCCGCGACATGTCGATGGCACCGAGCCCCGCTGGCACGGCGGCCTGGGTCGAGTGCTTCAGAAGCGCATCGGGATGCTCGATGTTCGGAACGCGGCGCACACGCAATCCATTGATGATCTCTTCGGCATGGCCGATGCCCAGCGGGTTCTCTTCGTACGCCGGTCCGCCGTAGGCACGGCGCCAGCCGATCGGCATCACTTCGAAGGGCTGCGGCTCGCTCGGACGGCCGTCGATCCAGAACCGATCTCCGAAAACGGCCAGCGTTTTCTTCCTGCCTCGCACCTGGACGCTCACGGCACACAGCTTCTTTTCGGTCTGATGTTGCGTGTAGGCATTGCCAGTGACCAGGAACTCGAGGTTTGCCTTGGGCATCGACATGTCGAGGACACCGTCGCTTCCGATCTCCGCGGTCACGGTTTCCCAGAGATCCGGTTCAGGCAGCAACACATGCTTGCCCTGCAGATCGGTCATGGCAATCGTCGTCAATGCCAGCCACTCGCGTCCATCCCTGTGGAATGCGCGGTACATGGCGCTCAGGCGCAAGGGTTTGATGACTTTCATCTGGGCGGCGTAGCGGGAATCTCGAGCAGCGTTCGCTCGCGATCAATGGCGGCGATGTCCGGGTCGTGCGCCGAATAGACAATGGCGACGGTCTTGCCGACGAAGAAGTTGGTGAGCAGGTCGGCTTCGATAAAGGTCGACACGCTGGCCTCGCGCTCGACGCCTTGACCATCGCGGAACGAAAGCAGAAGATCGACTGCGGCCACCGTGTAGGCCGTGCGGCCCGACGTCCCCAGGCGGTTCTGCGGCCGCGTGAGACGCCGAACGACGGCTTCGGTGCGAACGCCTTGGGTCCTCAGCTCCTCCCATAGCCGCTCGTCCGTCCTGTATTCCTCCACGCTCGCCATCGCAGGCACCTTGGCCGTCAGGACCCACACCGCACCGCCACCGAAAACCGCGACGGTGAGTGCAACGCCGGCGATGTCCCACCAGCTCACGTGCCCTGTTCCTCTGGGGGCCCAGACATTCAAGTCCGGATGAAGAGTTTCTTCGCCGCGACGCAAAGGCCTCCCCTGACGGTGCTGACCTTGGCACTTCTGACATTGAAGTCCTCAATGACGATCTTGAGCTTAGCGTCTAGCATGTTGATCCGCGAGATGTTGACGAAGGTGCCGTTGAATTGCGCGTTCAGCAATGAAACCTGCGTCTTGAAACCGTAGACATCGAGCGCGCCGACCCACAAACCCGTGTGTTCCAGCGTCCCGTGGTTGTCCCAGTTACGCCACCAGCCTTCGCTCGCGGCGTTCACCGTGTGCTTGGGCGTGTTGGTGGTCTTCTCCGGCGTATTGGTAGTGTCCGGCCCTGTCGTGGTGGTGGTCTTGCCGCCCTGCACGATGGTGGTGTGGTCCCCCAGCACATTGCTGTGGAAGCCGCCGTTGACGGTGAAGTTCATGCCGTCGTTGACGGTCAGGTTCACGCCGCCCGAGATGGTCTGCCGCACGCCGCCGGTGATGGTCGAGTTGATACCGCCGGTGATGGTTTCCGTGACGCCGTCGTTGATGGTCTGAGTGAGACCGCCATTGATGGTTTCCGTCATTCCGCCGCTCACGGTCCGCGTCTCGCCGCCTGTGATCGTCTCCGTCGCCCCATCCGAAATCGTCCGCGTCTCGCCCCCCGACACCTTCTCGGTCGCCCCGCCCGTCACCGTGCGCGTCTCGCCGCCGTCGATGGTCTCCACCGCGCCGTTCGTGATGTGCCGCTCCTCGCCGTCCTTGTAGGTCGCCGATTCGTGCCCCGTGATAACGGTCGTGCGCGTGCCGCCGGTGTCGTGCGTCTCGTTCTTCTCCACGGAGACGTTGAGGTCGCGCTCGGCATGCAGCGCGACGAACTCCGCGCCCATCTTGTCCTCGAAGACGAGCGAGTTGGCCGTGGCCGGCGAGCCCCCGGGGGTCGAGCGCGTGACGAACCCGCTCTTGGTCTGCTCACCGGGCAAGTTGAAGGGCGGCATCTGGCGCGGGTTGTAGACCCGTCCCACGACGAGCGGCCGGTCGGCCCGCCCGTCGACGAAATCGATCACCACTTCCTGGCCGATGCGCGGCGTGAACACGGCGCCGAACCCGTCGCCCGCGATGACGTGAGAGACGCGCACGAAGCACGAGCAGTTTTCGTTGCGGCGTCCGCTGCGGTCCCAACGGAACTGCACCTTGACGCGGCCGTATTGATCGGTCCAGATTTCCTCGCCTTCGGGGCCGACCACCACGGCAGTCTGAGGACCCGTGGTGCGCGGAATCTGTGTAGTCCGGGGTGCCCTGAAGGGTAAAGACGTCGGCTGAACGACAAAGTTGAAGCTGTACTCGCCCGGCGCGGCGCCGCTGGCATAGCCACCCTCGCGCAGCATGTAGTTCACCGAGACGATCAGGTACTCGCGGTTGTCGTCCGATCTTGGCGAATTCTGCATCGAGAAGGTATGGCCCGAAGCCATGCCTCGAACCGTCGCATGGCCCACGCTGCGATCGGCCATCGACTGCGCTTCTTCCAGCCGCACGCGCGCGTAGTGCTCGCCTTCGCCCGGATTGGTGTATTCGCCGAGCCATTCGTACATCTCATAGCCTGAATGGTCGTAGGGCTGCGGCATGGAGCGAACACCGCTCAGATCGGCACCCGGCGTGGTGAAGTTGTAGTCATCCACCGTGTAGCTGCCCGAGCGGATCTCGGCTGTCACCTGCCAGTTGTCGATGACCTCCATGTCCTCGGTCACATCGCGATCGGCCGCAAAGTAGTTGATGGTCTCGTAGCCGGGCATCGGCTCGTGCGCTGTGATGTCGTCGGTCAGCACCAGCGTGTGCTGGTTCTTGTCGTGCTTGAAGTAGTAGTAGATGCCTTCCAGTTCCATGAGCCGACTCACGAAAGCGAGATCCGTCTCGTTGTACTGAACGCAGTGCTCCCACTGCCGGTACGTGCCGCTGAGCTTCTTCTCGAAAGGGAAGTCATAGTCGCCCAAGACCTCCTCCAGCACCTCGACGACCGTCTTGTTCTGGAAGATCTTGTTGTCGCTGGAGCGGGTGAGATACCAGAGCCATGGGCGCACGGTGGCGCGGTAGACCGTGTGGCGCGAGGTTCCACCTTCGCGGCCGATCATCGAGAACCGAACCACCTGACCGTTCAGAAAACGGGGCACGCCGGCCGTCTGGATTTCCAGAGCTATGGACTTTCCCAGCACGGCCTTCATGTCGATCGACGCACTGGGGCTCAGCAGGTCGACCTCGAACTCGAACAACTGCGACAGCCCCTCGGTGCCATGCATCGAACGGAACTGGAGCTGGTCTTCGCCAAGCGGCGTGTGGGCTCGTACGACTCTGGCCATGAGTTTGTCTCCTTGTCTTTTTACGCTTCGGAAAATTCGTATTGAAAGTCGTCCCCCGCCGCGGACAGCCGCACCCCCGCGAGCTTGCGCGCGCTGACCGTGGCCCCGATGACTTCTTCGCTCAGCCGCGGAAGGATGGTGTGCGTGAGGATCGCATCGATCATCCGTCCGCCCGACTCGATGGCGGTGCAACGGCGCGCCACCAGGTCGACGGCGCTGCCGTCGTAGTCCAGCGCGATGCCGTGGTTCGCATCGAGGCGAGCGGCAATCCGGTCGAGCTGGAGGCGGATGATGCGATGCAACGCATCGGCGTGCAACGGGTAATAAGGAACTACAACCAGCCGGCCCAGAAGCGCCGGCGCGAACACCTTGAGCAGCGGTTCGCGCAGCGCGGCCGCCAGCGGCTCGGGATCGGGGCGCAGGGTCGGGTCTTCGCACAGCTGCATGACCAGGTCGGTACCGACGTTGGAGGTCATGATGATCACGGTGTTGCGGAAGTCGATGTGGCGGCCCTCGCCGTCTTCCATCCAGCCCTTGTCGAACACCTGGAAGAAGATCTCGTGCACGTCGGTGTGCGCCTTCTCGATCTCGTCGAGCAGCACCACGCTGTAGGGCCGGCGGCGCACCGCTTCAGTGAGCACGCCGCCTTCGCCGTAGCCCACGTAGCCGGGCGGCGCACCCTTGAGCGTGGAGACGGTGTGCGACTCCTGGAACTCGCTCATGTTGATGGTGACGAGGTTCTGCTCCCCGCCGTAGAGCGCTTCCGAGAGCGCGAGCGCGGTCTCGGTCTTGCCGACACCCGAGGGGCCGCAGAGCAGGAACACGCCGACCGGCTTGTTCGGATTGTCGAGCCGCGCACGCGCGGTGCGGATGCGCCGCGAAATGGTTTCGAGCGCGTCGGGCTGTGCCACCACGCGGGCCGAAAGAATCTCTCCGAGCCGCAGCACCGATTGCGCGTCGTCGCGCACCATGCGGCCGATGGGAATGCCGGTCCAGTCGGCCACCACGGTGGCAATGGCCTGCGCATCCACGGCCGCCAGGATGAGCGGCGATTCGCCCTGCAGCTGCGCGAGCTCGTCCTGCGCCTGGTTGAGTTCGGCGCGAATCTCTTCGGGTGTTCGCTCGGGTTCGGTCGGCTCGACGTCGACGGGGGGCGACGTCGCTTCTGCCGCCTCGGCCTGCACCGGCACCGCCGCAGGCGACAGCAGCTTGCGCAGCGCGACGATGCGCTCGACCAGCGCAGCTTCTTCCACGCGCCGCTGTTCGAGCAACTCGAGTTCGGCCTGCGCCGTCGCCACCTGAGCCGCAATGTCTTCGACGCGCTGGTACTCGCCCACGCCGATGGCCGCTTCGCGCCCCGCAATGCCCGACTCGATGCCCAGCACCTCGATGCGGCGCTGCAGGTCTTCGATGGCGGCGGGCAATGCGTGCTGGCTCAAGGCCACGCGCGCGCACGCCGTGTCGAGCAGGCTTACGGCCTTGTCGGGCAACTGGCGCGCGGGAATGTAGCGGTGCGAGAGGCTCACGGCCGCTTCGAGCGCGGCATCGAGAATGAGCACGCCGTGGTGTTTTTCGAGCTCGGCCGAGATGCCGCGCAGCATGATCACGGCCTTGGGTTCGGTGGGCTCGTGCACCTGGATGGTCTGGAAGCGCCGCGTGAGCGCCGGGTCTTTTTCGATGTACTTCTTGTACTCCGACCACGTGGTCGCACCGATGGTGCGCAGCCGGCCGCGCGCGAGCGCGGGCTTCAGCAGGTTGGCCGCATCGCCGGTGCCGGCCGTGCCGCCGGCGCCGACCAGCGTGTGCACTTCGTCGACAAACAGCACGATGGGCTTGGGGCTCTTCTCGACCTCGTCGATCACCTGCCGAAGCCGCTGCTCGAACTCGCCCTTCACGCCCGCGCCGGCCTGCAGCAGCGTGGGGTCGAGCACCCACAGCGACACGTCCTTGAGCGACGGCGGCACATCGCCCGCCGCAAGCCGCGACGCCAGGCCCTCGACCACGGCCGTCTTGCCCACACCCGCCTCGCCGGTGAGCAGCGGATTGTTCTGGCGCCTGCGCATCAGGATGTCGATGATCTGGCGGATCTCGTCGTCGCGCCCGTAGACCGGATCGAGTTCACCCGCGCGCGCCTTGGCCGTGAGGTCGCTCGCGTACTTGGCCAGGGCGGAGCCGCCCGCCGCGGCGCCATCGCCCTGGTGGGCCGCCGTGGCGGGCGCGTGGCCCGCGTCGCCATGGCCCTGTTGCACGGCGTCGAAGTCGTCCTCCGGCGAGCCTTCGGTCCATGCGGGCAGTTGCGCGACCAGAACGTCGGGCACGATCTTGTCGAACTCACGCGAGATGCCCGAAAGCACCTGCCGCAGCCCCGGCGTCTTGACGATGCCCGCGAGCAGATAGGCGCCGCGGATCGAGGTGGCCTCGAAGCGCAGGCTCGCATACACCCAGGCGCGTTCGACGGCGTTGTCCACATGCTCGGAGATGTCGCTGATCGACGTGGCGCCGTGCGGTAGCCGGTCGAGCGCGCGCACCAGGTCTTGCTCGACCGCATCGATGTTCAGGCCCGCGCGCTTGACGATGCGCAGCAGGTCGCTGTCCTGCAACTGCAATATCTGGTGCAGCCAGTGCACCAGCTCCACATAGGCATTGCCGCGCAGCTTGGCGAACGCGGTGGCGGTCTCCAATGCCTTGTAGAGCATCGGGTTCAATTTCGAGAAAAGAGAGACGCGGCGAATATCGGTCATAAGGCCATGGAAGAAACTTCAGCCGCCACGGAAGCTGCCGATGCGGAACGGGAAAACAATGCTTCGGGCTGGAACACCATGTCGCCGGCGTCGGTGTCCGAAAGGCGCGTGCCGAGCCAGCTGCCCCAGCCGAGCCGCTGCCCGCCGCTCAGCTGCATGCCGCGGGCTTCTTCTTTCTTGAGCACGAGCCGGAGCTCCCAGGCAAACTCGATGCCGACGTACTGGCGCACCCAGTCGACCACCTGCCTGAGCCGCTTGCTGCCCGGGAGGAACTCGCGAAACTCGTCTTGCGAGAGCGGGCCCAGTTCGAGCCGGAACTTGCTTTGCGCATCGCGCACCGCCAAGCCGATGGTCGCGCCGCCGCCCAGCTGGTGGTTGCGCCCGAAGAGGCCGAGCCGGCTCACCTGCCGCTCGTCGATCATCACCCAGCCGCTCACGAATTCGTCGACACGCACCGGCACGCCGAAGTACAGCTTGAGGATCTGGATCAGGCCTTCGGGGTTGCGCGTCTGGCGCACGAGGTGCCCGGCCATGAAGGTGCGCGCATGGTCGGCAATGCGATCGCGCTCCTTGAGGCCCGGCTGCCCCATGTTCATGAGGCTGGCTACGTAGTCGACGAAGCGGTGGCCGTCGGGACGGTCGAGGCTGTTGACAGACTGCGCGTCGGCCCATGCCCGGTAGAACAGCAGGATCAGCCGATGGTGGAACAGGTCGGCGAAGGCGCTGAGCGTGTTGTCGCTGTGGTGGCGCTTCCGCTCGCGCGCGTACTCGGTCAGGTGCAGCGGCAGCGGCCCATTGGGGCCGAACAGGCCGAAGCCGTAGATCGAGATGCGCGGCGGCCCGTCGCCGTCCACATCCACGCCCGAGACGTTCGACGGCGCAAACGCCATCGAAGGTTCTTGCCCCAGGCGCAGCGGCTCGTCGAGCGGGCGCGGCGCGCGGCCCAGCAAGGGATGGCCGCCTTGCGCATCGAGACGACGCAACAGCATGAAGAGGTCGTGCTCGAAAGGCTGGTCGACGAGGCCGGCCCACAGGACCGGGTCGGCCTCGGGCGCGCCGCGCCGCGCCGGGCGCGCGGCCGCTGCCGGCGAGTCGGCCTCGGCCGCTGGCGCCGTTGAATCGTCGGTGACGTCCACGGCATTCATACGGCGGGACGGCGTCCGATGCGCGGCGCCCACCGCGCGATTTCTCCGCGCTGCAGGCTGGAGAGCGCGAACTCGGTGAACGCGTTGAGCGATACATGCCGGCTGAAGAACTGCTCCAGCACCGCGCCAAAAAGATAAGGGCTCGACCCCGAGAAGGCGACCTCGTCGATCTTCAGCGCCACCTCCACGCCGCGCCCGAAGACGATCGGTCCCGGCTCGGGCAGGCGGCGGAACACGGGCGCCAACGCCATCGAACGCACGCCCTGGATCTGGCGGCGCACCGACGGGTCGGCCAGGTTGCCGTACAGGTCGAGCATCTCTCGCAAAGCGGCTGCACCCTGGTCGGCATCGACATCGGTCAGGCTCAGGTAGTTGAGGCCCAGATGGCTGATGAGCCGCCAGGTGAGCGCGCCTTCCGCCAACGCAGGATACGGCCGAGACGGACCGCGCAAGATGCGCACCGCGCGCACCGGCGCCGACACGCGCAAGGTGAAGTCCGACTCGAGCCCGGTGGGCAACAACAACGGCAGGTCACGATTGGTGCACAGCGCATCGATGGTGATGTGCCGCAAACTGTGCGGAAACGGCGCGTCGTGCTGATCGACCAGCGACACATACACCTCGCTGCCCGTGTAGCTCGTGCGGGTGCCTTGCGCGCGGGCGCGGTCGGACACCAGGCGCGGCTCACGGCGCAGCGAGAAGTACGAACCGAAGTCGCCGTCGTCGGCCGCGAACGAACCCAGGAACGGCCTGAACTCCCGCTCTTCCGAACCGCTCGCCATGTGGCCCGTGACGCGCTCGACGGTGAAGATCTCGAAGTCGCGCGGACGCGTGCGATCGATCACCGCGTGATGCTCGTGCTGCCCAGGCCCGACCGGAATGCGGTCGCTGCGGCGCGGCACCAGGTTGATGATGGGCGTGCAGAACAGCGAGAAATGCCGCGCATCGACCACCCGCTCCAAGTCGCCGTCGGCACGGTCGAGCAGGATCACGATTTCCATCGTGGTTCCGCTCATGGCCGCGGCCGCCGCGCGCAGGTTCCTCACGCTAAAGAACAGGTAGCGGTCGGGGAAGGCGAAGTACTCGTGCAGCAGCCGGTAGCCCTGGAACGAACGCGCGTCGTAGGGCAGCAGCGCCTGGTCGGGGTCGAAGCCTTCGTGGCGAATGGCCTCGTCGCCGAGCGGCACGATGCGCGCGGTGCTGCCCGGGCCGCTGCGGCACACGGTGCCTACGCTGTGGTGCACCGCCAGCTCGAGCACGCGCAGTGCATGCAGCTCGGCACCCGAAAGAAAGAACTCGAGCCGGTCGAGCGGCATCTCGGCAAACCTGGCGCCGCCCACTGCTTCCAGCTTGATGGTGATCGCGCTCTTGGCCTGGCGCCCGACGGCCGGCATGGCGTGCGCGATTTCCGCCGGCACGGGGCCGATGCTCGCCTCGGTGATCTTGATGGGCCACAGCGTGACCGCGTGGCCGGTGCGAAATTCGCAGGCCGTCTGCTCGCCCTTGATCATCCGGCCGCGCAGGATGGTGTGGCGCGGCAGTTCGTAGCCCGCCTTCAGCGAGCCTTCGTTGAGGTTGCCGTCGATCTGCACCACGCCCATCGCGGGCAGCGGCGCCAGAAAGTTCGGGTACACCACTTCGAGCAGCCGCTGCGAGAAGCGCGGAAACTCCGCATCCATCTTGAGCTGGATGCGCGCCGTGAGAAAGCTGAAGCCTTCGAGCAGGCGCTCCACGTACGGGTCGCTGACCTCGATGCCGCGCATGCCCAGCCGCCCGGCAATCTTGGGATAGCGCTGCGCGAACTCGGCACCGAGCTCGTGCATGTAGGTGAGTTCGCGGTTGTAGTAGTCGAGCAGCTTGGCGTCCATTCAAAGCCCTCCCGTGGGCCGCAGGACCATGTGGCCGCTTTCGAGGTCGAGCTCGGAGCGCAGGATGAATTCGATCGGGTAGGGCACCGACCACAGCGTGCCGCGGATCTCGAGCGCGAGCAGGTTGTGGTGCTCGAGGTCGGTCGAATCGGTGACGCAGCGCACGTCGATGCTGTCTTTCATGATGCGCGGCTCGAAGTCGATGATGGCGGCGCGGATGGCGGCTTCGACGTCTGCGAAGTCGACCTCCGACATGCGCCCGCCGGCCCATCCGCGCACACCGTAGTTGACGACCGAGCGCCGCGCGCGCGGCATGGTGTTGATGTTGTGCTCCGCACCGAAGTTGGTGGTGTTGAGCAGCCACTGCAAATCGCGCAGCACCGAATCGCGCAGCAGCTTGCCGCTCATCAGGAACGCGCCCGCGCGCTCCTGGCGGCTTTGCGGCTGCTTGTCGGTCAGGCGGTCGAGCAGCACCGGTTGCAGGCGGTCGCGTGCAACGCTTTCCTGCGGGTCGCCGTCGACGTCCATGGCCGAACGGCTGGCTGGCAGAACCGAGCTCACTGCGAAACGTCCTCCGCCGCGGCGAACTCGACCAGCCGCACATCGAGCAGCGAATGGTCGCCCGCCTCGCTGATCAACGTGCGCTGGCCCGCGCCCGCGTACTGCTCCTCGCCGGCCAGCGGCAGCCAGTCGGTGCGGCGGCCCAGCGTGGTTTCGTCGTCGAGTCCGTCGAGCGCGCCCGGGTAGCGCACCGGCACCAGGCCGTTGAGGCCGCGGCCGTCGTGCAGCACGATCTCGGCCGGCGCCCAGAGCAGGTCGACCAGATGCTGCGGGCGGGAAAACTTGAGGCGCCGCACCGCCGGAAGCGGCAGCCACGCATAGCCCGAAGGCGTGAGAAGTTCGAGCACGGCGCCAATGCGCGCGTCGCCGTCGCAGAGCCAGGCGAACTCGGTGCTTTCCACGGGCTCGCCGTCGATCGCCTGCACGGCGCGCGAGTCGGAGCGGTCGACGCTGCTCAGCGTGCCCTGCAACGCGGGCGCGGCCTGCCGCGCGGCTTCGCGCAGGTCGGACGCTTCGGCGGCCTGCTGCAACGGCAGCGCGGCGGCGGCGATCAGCCCGGCGACCCAGTCGGCCTGGCCGGCAATGACGGCCGGCGCGCGGCCGCCATTCCAGAATTCGGTTCGATGGCGCTCGGCCGCCAACGCCATCGCACAGGTGGCGCTGGCGGGAGCAAAAGAAGGATCGATCTTTGCGGCGAGCTTGAGCTGGTCTTCAGCCCGCTGCCATTCGCCGCGCAGCGCAAGAAAGTGGCACAGAGCGAGCCGCAGGCTGGCGTTCTGGGGCTGCGCGCGGATCTGCCGCTGTACCCATTCGGTGTGCTCGGCCACGGAGCGCTCGCCCAGCACTGCAAACCCATCGCCCATGAAACTTCCTCATTGACTCGCACACGGCCGCAGGCCGTCGATGAATATCTGCGGGGAAAGACCGGCCCGCGGCACGCCGCAATGGGCGCGCGCGGGTCCGGTCAGGCCACACGGGAAATCAGGATTCCCGGTTTTCCTTGATGTTCCAGGCCAGCACGGTTTCGGCGCCCTTGCCGCCCTTGTCGGTCTGCTCCCAGTACTGCTGCTTCACCTTGGCGGCCTGGAATGCGAACTGCACCAGGACCGCATCGCTGCCCTGCTCGGCCGTGTACTGCACCGAGGTGACCAGCACTTCTTCGAGCGTGACGCGGGTGTATTCGATCTGCGAGCCGCCGGCCTTGCACACCGACACTTCGACCTTGCTCAGGTGCTTGCCGCTGGCGCAGTTCTTCATGACGGACGGGGCCGCCTTGTCGATGCGCGCAAGAACCTGCAGATCGTTGAAGCTCGCCTTGCCCACACCGCCGCCGCCGCCGCTGACCATGTTTCCAGGCTGCGTCGCTCCCCATGCAAACGACTTGATATCCGTCCAGTCCTTGTGGTTCGAGTCCTTGGATTCGCCGTTCGCGCCCTCGACGCGCATGAACATGTCTACTGCCATGATTAACCCCCAAAGTTATATATATGCCCGATTGCGGGACACCGTTGAACTAGCTGCTGTCCTTCTTGTTGGATGGCAGCTTCGAAACCAGCCGCAATGACACCGTCAGCCCTTCGAGCTGATAGTGCGGCCGGAGAAAAAACTTGGCGGCGTAGTAGCCGGGGTTGTCCTCGATGGCTTCCACCTGGACTTCCGCCGCCGCCAGCGGCTTCATTGCCTTCGTGTCCTGGGACGACGTGCCCGGGCTGCCGTCCACGTAGTTCATGATCCAGTCGTTGAGCCAGCGCTCCATGTCCTCGCGCTCGCGGAACGAGCCGATCTTGTCGCGCACGATGCACTTCAGGTAGTGCGCGAAACGGCAGCATGCAAACAGGTACGGCAGGCGCGCCGCCAGGTTGGCGTTGGCCGTGGCGTCCGCGTCGTGGTACTCGGCCGGCTGCTGCAGCGACTGCGCGCCGATGAAGGCCGCGAAGTCGGAGTTCTTGCGGTGCACCAGCGGCATGAAGCCGTTCTTGGCCAACTCGGCCTCGCGCCGGTCGCTGATGGCGATCTCGGTCGGGCACTTCATGTCCACGCCGCCGTCGTCGGTCGGGAAGGTGTGGGTGGGCAGGTTCTCGACTGCGCCGCCCGACTCCACGCCGCGAATCGACGTGCACCAGCCGTACTGCTTGAACGAGCGGTTGATGTTCACGCCCATGGCATAGGCCGAGTTGGCCCAGGTGTAGCGGTTGTGCAGTGCCGAGTCGGTTTCTTCCTCGAACTCGAACTCGTCGACCGGGTTGGTGCGCGCACCGTACGGCAGGCGCGCCAGGAAACGCGGCATGGCCAAGCCGATGTAGCGCGCGTCTTCCGACTCGCGCAGCGACCGCCACGCGGTGTGCTCGGTGTTCTGGAAGATCTTGGTCAGGTCGCGCGGGTTCGACAGCTCCTGCCACGAATCCATCTGCATCACGGTGGGCGATGCGCCGGCAATGAAGGGGCAGTGCGCGGCTGCGGCGATCTTGGCCATTTCGCCGAGCATCTCGACGTCGGGCGGGCTGTGGTCGAAGTGAAAGTCGCCGATCAGCGCGCCGAAAGGCTCACCGCCGAACTGGCCGTACTCGTGCTCGTAGATTTTCTTGAACAGCGGGCTCTGGTCCCAGCCGATGCCCTTGTGGCGCTTGAGCGAGCGCGCCACTTCGCGCTTGGACGCGCACATCACGCGGATCTTGAGCTGCTCGTCGGTCTCGGTGTTGTTGACCAGGTAGTGCAGCCCGCGCCATGCGCCTTCAAGCTGCTGGAAGTCTTCGTGGTGAAGGATCTGGTTGATCTGCTCGGAGAGCTTGCGGTCGATCTCGGTGATGATGGCCTGCACCGTGCGGTAGGCGTCGTTCGAGATGGTGACGGTGCTTTCGAGCGCCTGTACCGCCAGGGTCTTGACGGCGCTCTGCACCGCATCGCGGGCCTGCTCGGTCTTGGGCTTGAACTCTCGCTGCAGCAGGTCGGAGAACTCGTTGGGCTCGAGCGCCTCGATGGTGGCGGTCTGCGCGCGCGCTGTCTGTTTGGGTGCGGTGCTCATGATGGAGATCCTGTCGTCTGACTCGGCTTACTCGGAAGGGGTGCCGGGTGCGCCCGACTTTTCGTTCGCCGCTTCCACCGCCTTGGCCACGGCGGGATTGGGTGCGGAGGCGAGCGACTTGAGCAGCTCCGGGTTCTGCAGCGCCTGGGCAATCAGCTGCTCGGCGCCGTTCTTGCCGTCCATGTAGGACAGCAGGTTGGAAAGCTCGGTGCGCGCTTCGAGCAAATGCTGCAGCGCGCCCACCTGGCGGGCAATGCGCGCGGGCGAGAAGTCGTCCATGCTGTCGAAGGTGATGTCGACATTCATCTGGCCTTCGCCCGTGAGGGTGTTGGGCACCTGGAAGGCCACCCGCGGCTTGATCGCCTTCATGCGGTCGTCGAAGTTGTCGATGTCCACGGCCATGAAGTCGCGGTCCGCCAGATCAGGCATCGGGTCGACCTGCTTGCCCGCGAGATCGGCGATCACGCCCATCACGAAGGGCAGCTGGATCTTGCGTTCGCTGCCGTAGATCTCGACGTCGTACTCGATCTGCACGCGCGGCGCGCGGTTGCGCGCGATGAACTTCTGACCACTGTTTCTGACACGGTTGTCTGCCATAAGCTTCCTCTTGAATCTCTGTGCGTGTGGGTCGGAGCTGACTCCGGCTATCTGATCCTGCGTTCTCGTGCCGCTTGCTGTTCGCCAGTGCCGCTACTCGGCGCCATTGCTCAGCGGGCGCCCCGCCAGGCTTTCGATCTTCTGCAAGCCCTCCGGCACGAGTTCTTCGATGATCTGGAAGAAGTTGAGGTCCAGCAGCCTTTGCGCTCTTCGGATGAGCATGGGCGCCGGGTGGCTGGGCTCGGTGCGCTCCATGTATCGGCACGCCTTTTCCAACAACAGCTGCACATCATCACGATTCGATATTTCAATATCTTGAATGCTCGCGGGCCGCGGGTGGGACGTGCCGTTTGCAGTGCCTGCGGCGCTTTGCCCCGACGAAGCAGGTTGCGACGGGTCATTGCCCTCTGCAACTTGCAATGCCTCGGACGGCGCCGGCTGGGCCTGTTCGGGCAACAGCTGGACCACGGTGCGAAGCGAGCGCTCGAGCCTCGAAAAATCGGGCGCCCAGCTTTGTCCGAGGGCTCGCTCCGAGGTCTCGCGAATTCGCTGCAGCAGCTCCAGCGCTGCGTGCAATGCCATCACCGGCGGCGCCGCTTTCTCCTGCGCGCGGCGAGCCGCCTCCCGCAGCCGGCCGATGCCGCCGGGGTAATCGATCTGGTCGGCCTTGCTCGAATCGAGCAGGGCCTCGACCTGCCGCAGGCTCATCGATGCGCCGGCATCCTCGAGCAGCCGCGCATCGCGCACGCTGCGTCCGAGTCCCTCGGCTTCGGCCAATGCGGCCAGCGCATTCATGCGCGGCAGCGGGTCTTCGAAACCTTCGTCGACGACGCGCGGATGCACCTCGTCCCAATACTTTTGCAGCGTGCCATCGACCAGGCGAAGGCCGTCGACGTAGCCCGGCAATCCCCGGCTTTCGGTCCACGCCAGCGTCAATGGAACCAGCACGCGCAGGTCACGCGTGCGCTGGCACAGCTGCTTTGCAATGCGTTCGACGCGAGCCCAATCGGGCGGCTCCGCCGGGATGATGGTCGAGCCGAATTGCTGCTCCCGCTTTCCTGTCGTTGCTTGCTGCAACGCCATGAAGTCAGGGTCGTATTCGAGGTCTTCACCGCACGGGAGCGGGCCTTCAACAGGCGACTGCAGTAGTTCGATCTCGCTCAGCGACAACCCCGTCTCCCTTTTATTAACAACCATCAACAATGGTTATCTTGAGGGGAACGCGAAGCGCGGTCAACAGCAACACATTGCTACGTGCCGCCTATGAATTACAAAGGAGTACAACTCCTTTTAAAGCGTAGAAAGAACGATTACAGCAATCCGCGTCCGCCAAGATTGCGCATCAGCGCGCTTAACCCAAAAGTCCACCGTGGCGCCTGGTCCGAATGGACCACGCGATTCACGAGGGCGCCGAGTTCCGGCGCGGCAATGCGCACGCGATCGCCGACGACATGGGTGAATCCTTGCCCAGGACCGTGACGGTCTTGTGTCGGCGCGAACATCGTGCCGAGAAACAACATGAAGCCGTCGGGATAGTCGTGATGCGCGCCGATGGCTTGCGAGACAAGGTCGAGCGGGTCGCGGCTGATCTTCGAAAGCGAGCTCGAGCCTTCGAGCGTGAAGCCCTCGGGTCCTGTGACTTCGAGCGCCACGGTGATGCGGCGCACATCGTCGATGCCGAAGTGCGCATCGAACAAGCGAATGAACGGCCCGATCGCGCACGACGCGTTGTTGTCCTTCGCCTTGCCGAGCAGCAGCGCGCTGCGGCCTTCGAAGTCGCGCAGGTTGACGTCGTTGCCGAGCGCCGCGCCCAATGTCTCGCCGCGGCTGTTGACCGCAAGCACCACCTCGGGCTCGGGGTTGTTCCACACCGATGCCGCATGAATACCGACGTCGGCGCCAGTGCCCACGGCCGAGAGAACGGGCGCCTTGGTGAAGATCTCGGCGTCGGGGCCGATGCCCACTTCGAGGTACTGCGACCATGCGCCCTGTGCGAGCAGCACCTCCTTGACCTTCGCGGCTTCGGCCGACCCGGGCACGATGCCCGCGAGGTTGTCGCCGAGCACGCCGCCCAGCGCCGCGCGCGTGGCCTCGGCGCGCGATGCGTCGCCGCGCGCCTGCTCTTCGATCACGCGCTCGAGCAAGCTCTCGACGAAGGTCACGCCGCTGGCCTTGATGGCCTGCAGGTCGCAGGGCGCGAGCAGCCACGGCTTGGCTTCGTCGCGCGCGGTTGCATCGCTGTTGGCGACGGCGTCGGCTAGCGAGGCGATGCGCGGTGCCTGGCCGCCCTGCAGTGCACGCCGGACCGCATCGGACGGCGGTTCCTTCGCTTCGAGCAGGTCGCTCATCGTGGGCGCAAGCTGGGACAGGTCGTGCAGCCCGCCCTCATGGACGGCGACCAGCACCGGCCCGACGCCGGGTTGCCATAGGCGGCCGACCAGCGTGGCACGCGCGGCATCTTGCGGGAGGCTCGAGGAGGTGTCGAGGTTCAGTGGCATGGCGTTGTCTCTCTTGGGTGTGTCGGTAGATGGGTGATCGTAGCGCCGTGCTTTGATGCAAGAATGCGGCGCGTTGGAGGCCGGCCCATCCTACAGAGGAGTCAACCATGACAAGAGCGGTGTACAGAACCATTGCATCGGTACTGAGCGCGATCGCGATCGGCGGAGCGGCGGCACAAGCCAAGGAGCCGGCTACCGTATTCACGCGAGCACGGCTCACATCCTCGTACGAGGAACCGGGCGGCAAGCTCTACGTACGATTGAAGCTGCTGCCCAGGTCCAAGATTCCCTTCACGACGCAGACCTTCAGGCTGCCCGATCGTTCGCTGCTGGCTGATATTCCCGAGGGTTCGTGGGTCAGGTTCACCTCGAAGCACATCGATGGCGAGAATACGGTCATCACCATGCAGGCGGCAGCCGAGTGCCGGCGTTTCCAGCCATGTGACTGAATGCGGTTTGAACCGGCCTTCACCGCGTCCCATCGAATTCAACGCTCATTGCAAATTACCGTACTTCCTTCGAAGGCGAAAAGGCACTCACGATGACCATCACCATCACCGCCTTCGAACGGTCGCCCGACGGCGGCAAAGGACTGGCGCGCGATACGCGCGTGCGTTGGGCGCTGGAGGAAGCCGGCCTGCCCTACGAAGTGCGGCTGGTGTCCTTCCGCGCGATGAAAGAGGCCGCGCATCTGGCGCTGAATCCCTTCGGCCAGATCCCCACCTACGAGGAAGGCGACCTCGCGCTGTTCGAGACCGGCTCCATCGTGCTGCACATCGCCGAGCGCCACCCGGGCCTGCTTCCCGCCGATGGCAACGCAAGGGCGCGCGCCATCACGTGGATGTTCGCGGCGCTGAATACGGTCGAGCTTCCTATTCTCGAACTCGTCACCGCCAAGCTGGCGGAGGGCGACAGGCCCTGGAAGGCCGAGCGCATGCCTCTCGTCGAAGACCGGGTGCGCGCCCGGCTGAACCAGTTGGCGGCCCGCCTCGGCGATGAAGACTGGCTGGACGGCGGCTTCAGCGCGGGCGACCTGCTGATGGCGTCGGTGCTGCTGCGGCTCCGACCATCCGGGCTGCTGAACGAGTTCCCCAGCCTGGCCGCCTATGTCGCCCGCGGTGAAGCGCGGGCGGCCTACCAGCGGGCGTTCACCGCACAACTGGCGATCAACGCCGCGCCATTGCCGGCAGGCTGACCTGGAACGCGGATGCGGCCAGGAGCGGGCGTTCGGGAGCTGACGTGACAGGACCCTATCGACATTTGAGCCCCTCTTCCCGCGTCAAGGCGCGTTGCGGCGCAGGAACACATGCGTGGCGCGCTCGCCTGCTACCAACCGCTCGCAGCTGTAGCCCAGTGCCGGCAGGTCCAGGCCTGCAAACAGCGCCTCGCCCTGACCTAGCAGCACCGGCCGCACGGCCAGGTGCAGTTCGTCGATCAGCCCGGCCTTCAAATATTCGCGCACGGTAGCCACGCCGCCGCCTATGCGCACGTCGCGTCCGCCCGCGGCGGCCTGCGCCTGCGCCAGCGCATCGTGGATGCCGCCGGTGACGAAGTGGAAGGTGGTGCCACCTTGCATAGTCAGCGGCGCGCGGGCATGGTGGGTCAGCACGAAGACCGGTACGTGGTAAGGGGGCTCCTCACCCCACCAGCCTTTCCAGTTCTCGTCGGGCCAGGGACTGCGCACCGGCCCGAACATGTTGCGCCCGAGGATCCAGGCACCCATCTCGGCGAAGCCTTGTTCGGCGATCTCGTTGTCGATGCCGGTCTCGCCGTTGGCCTCGCCCGTCTTCTGCATCTGCTGCCAGACACGGGTGGGAAAGAACCAATCCATGAGTTCGGGACCGCGAACGCCCAGTGGGTTCTCCAGGCTCTGGTTCGGGCCGGCGGCGAAGCCGTCGAGCGACACGCCGAAGCTGCGCACGAGCAATCGGGTCATGGCGTCGTCTCCTGCAAAAACGGAGCAGCAGTCTAGCGCGGGCGGCGCCCCCAGGCGCTGAGGCGGCCTGCCTTGCCGAACGCTCTTCGGAATCGAGCTCAGCCCTAAAATCCAGAACCCGTCCTCTGCGGCGGTTTCACAAAAGTGATGCCTGACCCGCCGGTGCATTGACGGGCGAGTCACCGTCGAATCAAAGGAGTCTTATGTCGGATAAGGGGCGCGCGGCCACTCATGGCAGCGGCTTGACGACGGAGAAGAAGTCTTCCGACAGGGAGGCGACGGCGACTTCATACAACGCAGAGAAAGCGCCTCCGCGCATCGACTTCATCGATACGCTCCGAGGCTTGGCCGTGTTGCTGGTTTTGTGGGATCACCTTGTGGGCCACTATTTGATGAAGAGTCATCTGTCCTGGTGGCCGCACTCGGTGATTCACATGTACGTGAACGTGCCGCTGGGCATCATTCAGGATTTCGGCTGGTTCGGCGTATGCCTTTTCTTCCTTGTCAGCGGCTATGTGATCACGCATGTGGCACAACGCGAAACGGTTCGTCAGTTCACCATTCGTCGCCTCCTTCGGATCTATCCACCGCTGGCGTTGGCGATCCTTCTCGCAATGCTGCTTGCACCGGGGTCCGGTGAGTCCGTCGTCGGAGATTGGAGCAAAGTGTTGTGGGGGATGACGCTGCTCAACTATTTGATCGTGCCGCAGAACGTGGTGCTGGGCGTTGGCTGGACACTTGTGATCGAGATGCTTTTCTACTCGCTCGTGGCCCTTCAGACACTCTGGTTTCGAAGCCGTCCCCGCATGTCGGTATTTCTCAATCTGGCTGTCTGTGCTGCAACGATCGCGTGCTGCCGGAAATTGGGCGACAGTTTCTTCCTGCTGGCAGCTTCGATTGCCTTCATTCCATATTTGGTCCTAGGTCAGATTTTTTATCTTCGATCACGTGGCATCGTGGGGAACAGATTCTTGATGACGGCTGTTGTCACCGCTTTCGCCGTCGCTCAATATGGCATCCGGGAAATTCACACAGACTTTCTTCCGCTGAACAACTCTTATCTGCTCTCGTTCGTTGTGGCGATGGGCGTGTTCGTGATTGCCATGCTGGTCAATCTCAGACCATCGCGAGCGATCCTGTTCAGCGCGCAGATCAGCTATTCGCTCTACTTGGTGCATGGGCCAGTGGGCTTTGCAGCCTTAGGGCTTTCGATGCGCTGGGGTGCCCCTTACTCGATTGCCCTGTGTCTGGCTATTGCTGCGGTCTTTGGTGTGGCATATGCATTGCATCGATTGGTCGAGCGACCATCACGAAGGCTTGCCCGGCAGTGGACTGAATCCAGGGCACCCAAAGTTCCTCAGGGAAAGGCCCCCGTTCTATCGCCGTAACGTCCCGGTCGAAACGAGTGCATCAAGCATGCGAGATCCGGCTCGGAGATCTTCTCTTGAGTTGTGCGCAAGCATTCTTCTTGAAGAGACTTCGCGCCTCGTCTTTTTTCCTCTTGCCCGCTTGCTCGGGATCTGCAAAACTGATCTCGCTCATCCTCGTGCTTCTTTGCAAGGTGCAGTCCTTCTTGCAAGAAACCTGCTCTTGATCAGACTTCCCTAAGGCAGTATCCCTACGACATCTACTGTGAGCGCGCTACGCCGATGAACGGCGATGTCGCGGAACTGGATGCGGTTGGCATCGGCAAGCTACTGCGGGCCGTGTTCGGCGACTCCAAGCAATCCAAGCCTCATCAGCTCACCGCGCTACGCCCATCCGTGCCGCAGCTGCTTGGCCCATCGGAACGGTGCGGCAAGTCGCGAAACGCCCGAATAAAGCAATTCATCGTGCGTACGCGGGTTTGAGGTCGAGAGTGCGCGCATGAACTTGATCTTCATGCCATCCGAGAGCGCCGATTCGCCCGGCGCACGAGGATGCAGGCCCAGTTTGCGCATGCAATAGTTCGCCTGGTAGACGTGTCCGCGTTCTTCCATCTCCGGCATTGCGTAATAGAGCGCCAGGCTCACCGACACATCCTTGTCGTTCTGGATACTGTGCGGCGCAAGAGGCGGATGATGCACGCCGATGCCCGGCTTGAGTCTCCAGACGCTGCAGACATCCGCGAGCTCGTCTCGGTAGATGCCAGCCACTGGGTTGTGGCGGTAAAAGTCTTCAATCTCGGACGCCGTCAGCGTGCCGAGCTCGCGCGGATAGAGCCGCAAGTCCTTCTCGCCCCGCACCTGCATGAGAAAGTTGGTCTCGTGGTCAAAGTGATACGGCACCGCCAGCCGTGGCGCGCTGAGGAACACCGTAAGCGCTCAATAAACCACGCCCTTGCGCGCGGTGTCGGAACCGATCCGTGCAGGGCGGCCTACGCGCCGCCGAGCTCGATGTTCCAGGGCAGCAGCGCCTCGTAGTCGTCGACCGTCTGCGCCAGCGGCAGCTTCTTGAACAACGCGACCAGGTATCGGTAGGGCTCGACGTTGTTGGCCTTGGCTGTCTCGATCAGCGAGTACAGGTTGGCGCTGGCATTCGCGCCGCCCACGGTGTCGGCGAACAACCAACTGCGCCTTCCGACGACGAAGGGCCGGATCGCGTTCTCCACCGGGTTGGAGTCCAGCGGCCAGGTGCCGTTGTCCAGGAAGCGCACGAGCTTGGGCCACTGCCCGTGCAGGTAGTGCAGTGCCTCGCCCAGCAAGCTCGATGGCGCGACGGCGTGCAGGTGCGTGAGCAGCAGCCGCTCGATCTCGCGCACAACCGCGGCGCTGTAGCGCGAACGCATCCGCAGCCGGCGCGCGGGCGTCCAGTCCCTGGCCAAGGACTCGGCACGGTACAGCTTGCCAATCAGCCGCACGAACCGGGTCGCGAGCTGATCCGGCGAGCGAGCCGCCTTCGGGGTGGCTTCCTCGGCCTTGATGAACGGTCGGCGCGCGTGGACCCAGCACCCAAGGTGCGTGAGACCACCGGCCTTCGCGATGCCGTTGTAGACCTCGTAGCCATCAGTGATGAGCGTGGTGCCGGGGCGGATGCCGGCATACAGCTTCTCGGCGTGCACAGCGCCGCGTCCCGGCGCATAGGCGAACAATCGCACCGGTGGACCCGTGCCATTCATCTGCGCCCACATGAAGCTCTTCGTCTGTGCCTTGCGCCCAGGCTCCTTCAGTACCTGGACGTGGGTCTCGTCGCCGTAGATCAGGTCCGAGTCCAGCAAGTGGTCGCGCAGCAAGTTGATGACCGGCTGCACAGCCTGGCCGATGCGCACGATGCCCGACGCCAGCGTGTTGCTCGCGATGTCGCCACCGAAGCGGCGCAGCAAGACGGCCGTGCGGTACAGCGGCATGCCGAACTGGTACTTGCCGGTGATGACCCAGGCCTGGGCCTCTTCGGTGAGGAGGCCTCGCGGGATGATGCGCGCCGGCACCGGCGCGACCTTCAGGCTCTGATCGCAGCAGGGACAGGCGTACTTGATGCGGTGATGCTGCAGCACACGCACCTGCTCGGGGATGACGTCCATCTGCTCGCTGACCTCGGCGCCGATCTCGACCAATGCGTGGCCATCGTGAGCGCACACACGCTCGGACTCGGGCAGCTCGTGGCGCACGATGTCGCGCGGCAGCGCCGGATCCAGCGGCTTGCGTCCACGCTTCTTGCGCTGGTGACCGGCGACCGGCGTCGACTCCTCTTCGTCGATGTCTTCGACCTCGGCCTGCGGCGTCTGATCGGTGGGCGCGAGTGCCTCGGCCTCGTTCAGGAACAGGTCCTTCTGATCGGTGCCGCGGGCTTCGCTCTTGGCGGCGAAGAGCTGGCGCTGCAGCGCCTTCAAACGCTCCAGGGCCAGGTCCCGCTCGGTGGTCGCCACCCGAAGCGCACCGGCCAGCGCGTCGCGCTCGGCAATGAGACCAGCGAGTTCTTCAGCGGTGATGGAGGCAGTGGCAGGCGACGGCACGCCCGCTTGGATCGGCATGCCCCATCATTGTTCCGTCAAACCTCAAGCCACGCTGGCATAGCGCAGACGGGAGTGGCGTTGCACCAGCGCGATGTCGATGCCCTCGAGCAACCAGTGCAGTTGCTCGGGGGTCAGCGTGGGCACCGCCTCGGCCGAGGGCCAGATGAACCTGTCCTTCTCCAGGCGCTTGAGCAACAGCCAGAAGCCGTTGCGTTCCCAGCCCAGGATCTTGACCCGGTCGCGCCGGCGGTTGCTGAACACGTAGGCGCACGAGGCGAACGGGTCCAGGCCCAGGGCCTGCTCCACCAGCACCGCCAAGCCGTTGATGCTCAGCCGGAAGTCCACCGGCTCGCGGTGCAGATAGACCTTCAGCCCTTCGTCGAAGCGGAACACCGCAGCCTCCCGAGCGCCTCGATCACTTCGCCGACGTTGCGCAGCTCGACGCCGCGAATGTCGATCGTCACGCCGTTGGGCAAGTGTGCCTGCACGTCCATCACGGCGACGATGTCGCCGCCGCTTCGGGCCGCGATCGGCGACGCCGGCGGCACTGCAACCGCCACGAACGCCGCAGGCGCCGGCACTACGCTGGCAGCGGCCTTGCGCGCACGACCACCGTGGCCATGCTCGCGAAGCCAGCGCCCCACCTGGTTGGCATTGACGCCGCACTCGCGCGCCAGGCGCGACACCGAGGCGCCTGGCTGCAGGCACAGTGCGACCAATTGCGACTTCGCTGCTTCGTCGTACACGCTGCGTCCGTCGCTCTTGTGCCCCACCACCAGCCGGCGCTTGAGGTCTTCCAAATCGTCTGTCATCTACGTTCCCGCGTTCATCTACGTGGGAACGTAGGCTGTCAGGTCTCAGCCTGCGGCTCAAGGACGGGGTTCATTGAACGCATACGGAACACCGACAGACTGCCCCATGTCATCTGGCTGCGCACCGGCCGGCGGGTGATTTCCTCGACGTCAGCCAGCAGCAGATCGAAAAGATCGCCGTATTCGGGATCCATTTCGTCGATGTAATGCAGCGCCATCCATTTGCCGTTCTCGCCGATCTGCGCGATGTCTTCGCGGAAGCGAGCCTTGAGCGTGTCGCGCGGCAACTTCAAGTCGGGGGCCTTGAAGTAACGCTTGTAGTGGTCGCCGTCGAACGCGCGCTCGGAGAGACGCGCCAGGCGCTCGATCGACAAGAGGGGATGGTCGGCAAGGCCGTGCCTGAACGCGAAAGGCTGCTTGTTGAGCCGTTCCCAGGCGCCCTCTTCGCCCTGCTGAATAAGACCGGACGCAGCATGCTGGCCAACGCGAGGATTGCGCAGCTTGGGGATCATGGCTGTCTCCGGTCGTTATGAATTTATGTGACAGAGACTAGGCGTTACACAACTGGCGTCAATCACCAACCTAGCAGTACTCCTTGCAACATTAGTAACATTGAGTTGGTACCCTATAAACGTGGGCAGTCGTTTGTGATGGCTGTGGCTTCGTCCTCGTCGCCATAGCCGATCACCGGTCGGCCCTCAACACGGCTTCTCCCGTTCGAGGATTCGTCAGGGTGACGTTCTCGAGCGCCTTGATCCGCCACTGGCCAACCTGCCGTGTAAGAACAGCCAGGATCAACGTGTCGACAGCATGCGGGCCCGCCGGATGAGCCGCACCGGCAGCGAGGCGGCTCCAGAAGTGCACGACTGCCGCGTCGTCGCCGATCGCGACCCGGTCGATCAGGTCGTTCTCCAGCGTGGAATCGCTGTAGATGGTTGCGTGGATGGGCGCATGCAGCTTGACGATCTCCTCGGCGCCGCGCACGTAGTGCCCGAAACGGTTGACGAATGTCGCATCGTCATGGAACAGTGCGCCGAGGGAATTCATGTCGTGGGCATTCCAAGCGGCTTCAAACGCGCCGGGCGCCTCTTCAGGTGTTGCTATTTGAATCATGGGAAGGCTCACAAGCGGTTAGTGGGCGACCAAAGTCTGCTTTACGTGGGGTCAGCAGGTGCTGCGAATGGCTGATTCTTGCCGCACTCTGCTCCATGAGAACGACCAGATGCGCGTCACATCCGACTCAACGGGGTTGTCCGCGAACCCACCGCCACACCCAGTCGATCCGCTTGGAGAGGGGAGCAGCGTCGTATGCCAGTCCATCGGAGGCAGCGAAGTCCTCTGCCCAGAACAGACGCCCAGGGACATCCGACGGAAAATTGCTGCGCGAGAAGAAGTCCTTTTCGTCCGCCTCATTCATCGCAATCTGGAGTTGCTTTCCCGCCATCGCTTCCCCGCGGTTCAAGTCAACTTCTAGATATCGGCAACCTGCACTCGCACGCAGGACGGACCTTGGAACGGAATTCTGCCGCAGTGGCGGACGCCAGGTTCCAGCCGCATTCCGTCCTTGACCCTCAGAGCTTCTTCATCATGAAGCTTAGGTACCACCCATCGGTGTGGTTGTCGATGCGGCCGAACTCACGGTAGCCGCGCCTTGCATAGAAGCCGGGCGCCTGCCACTCGAAGGTATCGAGCTTGGCGCTGTGCGCGCCCAAGGTCTTCGCCTTCGCCTCGGCCTGCCCGAGCAGCGCGCTGCCAAGCCCGGTCGCCCTGACCGCCTCATCGACCCAAAGCACGTCGATGTGAAGCCAGAACAGGAAGACGTATCCGCGGAGCCCACCGATCATGCGACCTTCTTCGTGCCTGGCGCTGAGCCACACCGGCTGCGATTCAGGATACTCGCCGACGAAACCGTAGTTGAAGTGGCGCAGCCGCCGGCCGAGTTCGCCCGACCTCACCTCTTCTTGTGTCGCTTCAACGATGGTCCACGCTGTCATGAGGAGCCTCTGGATGTTGCCGAGGCGGCCGATTCTGCCCGGCACTCAAAAGTCGGCTCATGGTCGACCACAGTCGCCAGAGCCGTTTGGAGCATTCCGGGGTCATCACCCGCGAACGACGTCGATCACCGCCTTGGTAAATGCCTCGGGCGCTTCCTGCGGCAGGTTGTGGCCGATGCCGCCGCTGACCAGCCGATGCTCGTAGCGCCCCGAGAACTTCTTTGCGTAGGCGCTCGGTTCGGGGTGGGGCGCGCCGTTGGCGTCGCCTTCGAGCGTGATGGTGGGCACGCCAATCACCGGCGCCTTGGCCAGCCGATCCTCAAGGGCCTGGTACTTCGCTTCGCCTTCGGCCAAGCCGAGGCGCCAGCGGTAGTTGTGAACGGTGATCGCCACGTGGTCAGGGTTCTCGAACGCGACGGCACTGCGCTCGAACGTGGCCGCATCGAAGTTCCATTTGGGCGATGCGAGCTGCCAGATGAGCTTGGCGAAATCATGGCGGTTCTTCTCGTAGCCGGCGCGGCCGCGCTCGGTCGCGAAGTAGTACTGATACCACCACTGCAACTCGGCCTCGGGCGGCAACGGGTTCTTGCCGGCCTGCTGGCTGCCGATGAGGTAACCGCTGACCGACACCAGCGCCTTCACACGCTCGGGCCACAGCGCGGCCATGATGCAGGCCGTGCGCGCGCCCCAGTCGCAGCCGGCAATGGAGGCCGTCTTGATCTTCAAGGCGTCCATCAACGCGATGATGTCGACGGCGACGGCCGACTGTTGGCCATTACGCGGCGTGTCCGCCGAGAGAAAACGCGTGGTGCCATAGCCGCGCAGATACGGCACGACCACGCGAAAGCCCGCGGCCGCAAGCTGCGGTGCGACGTCGACGAACATGTGGATGTCGTAGGGCCAGCCGTGCAGCAGGATCACCGGCGCTCCGTTGGCCGGGCCCGCTTCGTAATAGCCGATATCGAGGCTGCCGGCTTCGATGCTCTTGAGCGGCTCGAGGCGCCTGGCGCTGCCTGCGCCTGCGGATTGCGCGAATGCGGGCACCATCGACGTCAGCTGCGCGGCGGCCATGCCGAAAGCGGCCTTGGCAAGAAAAGAGCGGCGGGGCAACGGGAGCGAAGCGGTCATTTGAGATTCCTTTCGGGGGTGGGCGGGTGATGGCATCTGGACGATGGGCTTGTCAGCCGGATCGATGCGCATCTCCCAACTGATGGCGCGATTGTTCGGCGCAGAGCGCCCGGCGCGAGCGACTTTCGTATGCCTCTGTATCTGGGCCGGCTTCGCCAACAATAAATTTCAATCCCCGCGCGGCCTGCAGGCCAGGCACGACCCGGTAATCGGCAGCCAGCTTTACTGCGTCGATGCCGCCCGCACGCGTGCCACCTGCGCCTGCAAGTCGGCCCATGCCGGCTCCTGGGGTGCAAAACGTGCGCGCATGTAGCCGGCGAGCTCGGCAATCTGCCGGTCGTCGAGCGCTTCGCGGAACGCCGGCATGAAGCCGATGTCGCGGTTTGCGGGTTCGCGCACGCCGTCGAGGATGGTGCGCAGCAGGTTGTCAGGCCGCGCACTCGTGAGGTTGCTGTTGAGCGCGAGCGGCGTGTTCACGCCGAGCAGCGTGGGGCCGTCGCCGTCGTGATGGCATGACGCACAGGCACTGTCGAACATGCGCTGCGCGGGGCCGAGCAGTTGGCCCTGCGTGCGCGCAGAGGTGTCGACGGCTTGCTGTGCCACGGCTTGCGGCTCGGCCGCGGGCGCGGGATTGAACGAGGCGAGATACGTGGCCATCGCGCGCACGTCGGAGTCTGGCACCTGCGCCAGCTCTCGCACCACCTCCGCCATGGGGCCGCCCGCAATGCCATGGCGCTGCGTGTAGCCTTGGCGCAGATAGCGGTAGAGCTCGTCGGCATCCCAGGGCACGGCCGATTTCGACAGGCCGGTGAGCGCGGGCGCTTCCCAGCCATCGATCATCGCGCCCGAGAGAAATGCGCTGCCGCCCTGCTCCGCGCCAAGCGCGTTGCGCGGCGTGTGGCAGGCACCGCAATGGCCCAGGCCGTTGACGAGGTAGGCCCCGCGGTTCCACTCCGCGCTTTGCGTGGCCACCGGCTGCAGCGGCGCCGGATCATGAAAGAGCGCATTCCAGCCGGCCATCAACGGCCGCATGCTGAACGGAAACTTCAGCTCGGCCTGGGGCGTTTCGGCGCGGACCGCGGGCATGGACATGAAGTACGCGTACAGCGCCTGCAGGTCGTCGTCGCTGGTCTTGGCAAATGCGGTGTACGGAAAGGCCGGATACAGGTGGTGGCCGTCGCGCGAGACCCCCTCGCGCATTGCGCGCTGGAAAGCACTGAACGACCAGCGGCCCAGGCCCGTGTCGGCATCGGGCGTGAGATTGGTGGTGTAGAGCGTGCCGAACGGCGTTTCCATGGCGCGGCCGCCTGCGTTGGGCGCACCGCCCGGCGCGGTGTGGCACACGGCGCAGTCGCCGAGTGCGGCGAGCACGCGGCCGCGTTCGATGGTGGACTCGCTGTAGACCGGGGCGGTCAACGAGATGGGAGCGACGGCGGAGCGCCAGCCGAGCAGGCCGGCGATGAGGCCGATGCCGCCGATGAAGAGGGCGGCGCCGGTGGCCCACAGGCCCTTGCGCTGGGGCCACGGCGCATCGGTTTTGCTCCTTCCCCTTCCGGGGGAAGGTTGGGATGGGGGCACGGCAGTGTCACCATTCGAACGCCACTCGCCCCCACCCCCGCCCTCCCCCAGAGGGGGAGGGAGCAAACCCCGGTTCAGCTCCGCAAGCACCTTTTCCGGCGTGAACGGCGGCTCGCGAAACCTTACCCCGGTCGCATCGAAGATCGCATTCGCAATCGCCGCCGTTCCCGGCACCGAAGACGACTCACCCGCGCCCAGCGAAGGTTCGCCGGGCCGCGGCATGTGCATGATTTCGATCACCGGCACTTCGCGGAAGTTGATGATCGGGTAGCTGCCCCATTCGCGGCTCGCGACCACGCCCGAAGGCAGCACGCCCAGCAGCTGCGCGCCACCCGTCGAGCCTGCGCCCTGCTGCTGCGGCGGTGGCGCGAACTTCACCTCTTCCTTCAGCGCGCGGCTGGTGGTCTGGATCACGTTGCCGTGCACCTGGTGCTCGACCCCGGCGGGGTTGATCATCAGTCCCGCGTCATGCCCCACCACCACGCGGCGCACATGCACTTCGCCCGTCCTGCGGTTGACCTCGACGTCAGCCACCCACGCGGCCCAGGCGGCGCCGAAGCCCGGCCACTTGCTGTGGATGTAGCGCGCGTAGGCAAAGCCCTGGCCGAAGAGGATGTCGCCGCCCTCGCCCAGCCCGCCATTGGAGTTCTCCTGCGGACCGGCGCGCATACGCCAGCCCGCCTTCTGCGCGGTCGCCTGCACCAGCTCGACCGCGCGCGGATCGTTCAGGTGGCGCAGGCGGAACTGCACCGGATCGACGCCCGCCGCGGTGGCGAGCTCGTCGATGTACGACTCGTGCGCGAAGGAACTCGGCAGCGCCGACACACCGCGCAGCCACGAGGCGCGCACGATCGGCGCCATGTCGTTGACCTTCACACGCAGGTTGTCGTAGCTATACGGCGGGCGCGCCGTGCGGTCGCCCATCTCGAAGGCCTGCGCCACCGGCTCGATGGTGCGCGTGAGCAGCAGCGCGAGCGTGGGGGCGCCGTTCGATGGATACGAGGTCTCGAAGTCGTAGGCCGCAATGCGGCCGTCGGCCATGAGGCCGCCGTCCACTTCCATGAGCTGCGCGGCGCCCTTGGGCTCCCAGGCATGCTCCTGTTCGCGCGTGAGCTGCACGCGCACCGGTGCACCCACGGCGCGCGCGAGCAGCGCCGCATCGGCGGCCACGTCGTCGGCGCCGTTGCGGCCGTAGCAGCCCGCGGCTTCCATGCGGATGACGTCGACCTGCACGTCGTCCAGGTCCATGAGCCTGGCGAGGTCGGCGCGCAGCACGTGCGGGTTCTGCGAGCCGGCCCACACGCGAAGCTGTGTACCGCTGCCGTCCTGCGGCTGCCATTCGGCCAGCGCGCACGAAGGGCCGATGGACGCGTGCATCTGGTACGGCCACACATAGGTGCGATGCATCGGCTGCGCGGCCGCGGCGAGCGCGCCATCGACATCGCCTTCGTTGACCAGCACGCGCTGGGTCGACGGGTTGTCGCGCAAGGCTTGGGCGAGGTCCGAGAGATCCGGCATGCCGGGCCAGGATTTCCATGTCAGGCGCAGCTCACGCAACGCCTGCTCGGCGTGCTCTTCACGCTCGGCCACGATGCCGACGAAGTCGCGGATCACGACCACCGCGCGAATGCCGGGAATGTGCGCAATGGACGATTCGTCCACCGACTCGAGTGTGTTGCCGATGAAATCGCCATGGTCCGCACCGGCATACGGCGGGCGCACCACGCGGCCGTGCAGCATGCCGGGCACACGCATGTCGTGCACGAACACGCTTTCTCCCGCGAGCTTGGCGGGAATGTCGATGCGCGGCTGACGCGTGCCGACGATGCGGTAGTCGGCCGGGTGCTTGGGCTGCGCGCGGGGGTCGAGCCGCAGCACAGTGCGCTGCCCCGCCACCAGGTCGGCATAGTTCACGCGGCGATCGGGTTCGTCGGCCACGCGCACCACGCCGTTGCGGATCTGCAGCGCGTCGGCGGTCGCGCCAAGGCGCTCGGCGGCGCGTGCGAGCAGCCATGCGCGCGCCTGCGCAGCCGCAAGGCGCAGCGGCTGCGAGTGGATCTGGATCGACGCGCTCGCGATGGTCGCGCCCTGGTTGGGGGCACGCGCGGTGTCGCCGAGCATCACGCGCACGCAAGGCATGCCGAGGTCGAGTTCCTCGGCCACGATCTGCGCGAGCGCGGTCTGGATGCCGGTGCCGAGATCGACGTGGCCGTTGAGCGCCGAGGCGCTGCCGTCGTCCCATACGGCGAGCAGGATCTCGTCGCCTTCGATGGGGTTGCCCGCCACGGCTGTGGGCTGGCCCTTGGCGGGTGGGGGTGCGGGCGGTGTTTCGCGTACCACCAGCAGCACGCCGTCGGCTGAAAGAAAGTCTGCGCGGGTCAGCGGCAGATCGGCGCGGCGTGTCACCGTCTTTGCCTCCTGAATTGCTCCCTCTCCCTCTGGGTGAGGGCCGGCGGCAGCGGCGAGGGCTGTGCTTGTGTGAAGGCCGATGCCCTCACCCTAGCCCTCTCCCAGAGGGAGAGGGGACAAGACAGGCGGCTCATAAATTCACCATCTCTCGCATGCGCGCCGCGGCTCGCTGCACCGCGTCCAGAATTTCAATATGTGTTCCGCAGCGGCACAGGTTGCCCGACAGTTCGCTACGGATGCGCGCCTCGCTCGCCTGCGGATCGCGCGCGAGCAGCGCCGCGGCCTGCATCACCATGCCGTTCAAGCAATAGCCGCACTGCGCGGCCTGCGCATCTTCGAAGGCCGCCTGCACCGGATGCCAACGGCCGCGCGTGCCCAGGCCTTCGAGCGTGGTGACGGCACGGCCCCCCACGCCATGCGCGGGAATCACGCAAGCGCGCGCCGCCACGCCGTCGACATGCACCGTGCAGGCGCCGCATTGGCCGAGGCCGCAACCGTACTTGGGCCCATTCAGGCCCAGGTCGTTGCGCAGCAGGTGCAGCAGCGTGGCCTCGCGCGGCACGCCCGGGAGCGAACAGGCCTGCCCGTTGACCTGCAGTTGCAGCGGCTCAGCGCCGCAAGTGACCGTCACGGGTGTACATCTCCAAGTCGACAAACGTCGAACCGTTGTGGTTCCTCGCGCTGTACTCGACCGGGAAATCGCCGAAGCGCGTGCTGCCGATGCTTTCGAGCCCGGCAATGAAGCTGTCGCGCGTGAGCGTCTTGCCTCCACGGCGGAGGCCTTCGACCATCACGCGCGAAGCGATGTAGCCCTCGAGCGTGGTGTAGCTGTCGATCTTCTCGCCGAACTCGGCGCGGTCGCGCTGGTAGTCGGCCACGATGGGCACGCGCACGGCCTCCGGCGGCGGCACGATGCTGGCCGTGACCAGCCCGGCCAGCTTGCCCTCGAGCCGTTTCGCCGAGCCCGCGGCATCGGTGATGCCGACCGACAGCGTGTAGAGCGGCGCCGCCCCGCCGCCCGCGCGGTAGTCGCGCATGAAGACTTCGACCATGCGCCCCGCCATGATCATCAGAACCGCGCCTGGCTTGACCTCGGCCAGGCCGGCGAGCACCTGCTTGGCGTCTTCGGCGGTGATGGCAAGCGGTAGCGTCTTCACGACCTGCACCTTGTAGTCGGCGGCAAGCTGCTCGCAGGTGGCGAGGTTCGACTTGCCGAAGGCGCTGTCCTGGTAGACCACGGCAATCGACGACAGGCTGATGGTCGAGAGATGGCTGATGATCTTGCGCAGCTCCAGGTCGTAGCCTGCGCGCACGTGAAACAGCAGGCGGTTGACCTTGGCGCGGAACGAGCTGGTGCCCACCAGCGGTGCGAACATGGGCACGCCGGCCTTCTCGGCGAGCGGCATCGCGGCCACGAGGTTGCCGGTGGCCACATAGCCCGCGAGCGCGAAGACCTTGTCCTCGTCGATCAGCTTGGCCGTGTTGAGGGCGGTCTTCGCGGGTTCGTAGGCATCGTCATACGTGACGAGCTCGATCTTGCGGCCGTTGACACCGCCCGACTTGTTGACGCGGTCGAAGTACAGCTTGATGCCGGCACGGTAGTCGATGCCGAAGTCCTTGGCTGGGCCGCTGAACACGGCCGACTGGCCGATGCGGATGACGCTGTCGGTCACGCCGTTCTCCGCGCGTGCCGAACGCAGGAGGCCGGGGCCTATCGCCAGGGCTGCGCCGCCCGCCACGAGGGTGCGCCTCGAAATAGAAGTCTTCATGCGTATCGTCAGTCCGTTGTCGTTGTTGTTGCCGTGCGGGTGAACGCGGTGGAGATGAATGGATGTGTTCAGGCAGCCTGAATGTCGCCGGACTGGATGCGCTTGACACCCTTGGCCGTCATTTGCTTCCATGCCGCGGCGAGCGAGCCGTTGAGGTCGATGGCGCGCGTGGCATCTTCGATCACATACACCTCGAAGCCGGCCTTGCGCGCATCGAGCGCGGTCCAGGCCACGCAGAAGTCGGTGGCCAGCCCAACCACGTACACCGTCTTGATGCCGCGCTGCTTGAGATAGCCGCCCAGCCCGGTGGCGGTCTTGCGGTCGGCCTCCTCGAAGGCGGAATAGCTGTCGACACCCTTGTGGAAGCCCTTGCGGACGATGACCTGCGCGGTGGGCAGCTTCAGGTTCTTGTGCAGCGCCGCGTCATCGGTGCCCTGCACGCAGTGGTCGGGCCAGAGCACTTGGGTGCCGTAAGAAAGCTTGATGCTGCTGAACGGCTTCTGACCGGCATGCGCGCTCGCGAACGACGCATGGCCTTGCGTGTGCCAGTCTTGCGTGACGACGATGTTCTCGAACGACTCGGCCAGCTTGTTGATCACCGGCACCACCTCGGCACCGCCCTTCACGGGCAGCGTGCCGCCGTCGACGAAGCAGTTCTGCACGTCGATCACGATCAGCGCGGACTTGTCGTTCGGCTTCAACTTCGACGCCGCGAACAACGTTCCCGTCGCGCCGAGCAAGCTCAACGCAGCCGTGGATTTGAGGAGGGATCTGCGGTGCGTGTCGTGCATGGTGTGTGCTCCGGTGGGTTGATGAAAAAAAGCGAAAGCGCCCGCGGGCTCGCTAGACGCTCAGGTAGGCGCGGCGCACTTCCTCGTTGGCCGCGAGCTCTGCCATGGTGGCGTGGTAGCGGATCTGGCCCTTCTCGAGCACATAGGCCCGGTCGGACACCAGCTCGGCGAAATGCATGTTCTGTTCCGACAGCAGAATGCTCACGCCCTGCGCCTTGAGCTCCAGGATCATGTTGGCCATCTGCTCGACGATGACCGGCGCCACGCCTTCCGAGGGCTCGTCGAGCAGCACCAGGTACGGGTTGCCCATGAGCGTGCGTGCCACGGTGAGCATCTGCTGCTCGCCGCCGCTCATGCGGCCGCCCGGGCGGTCGGGCATTTCGCCCAGGTTCGGGAACAGCTTGAACAGCCGCTCGGGCGTCCACAGCGGTGCCTCGGTGCCGTCGGCCCAGCGGCGCGGCGGCTGCTTGCCCACCTCGAGGTTTTCCATCACCGTGAGATCGGTGAACACGCGGCGGTCTTCAGGCACGAAGCCCAGGCCGAGCTTCGCCGCGTGATGAGGCTCGCTCTTCGAGATGTCGTGCCCCAGAAAGCTCACGTGGCCCTTGCGCTTGGCGAGCATGCCGATCAGCGTCTTGAGCGTGGTCGATTTGCCGGCGCCGTTGCGGCCCATGAGCGCGACGACCTCGCCGCGGCGCACTTCAAGATCGACGTCGTACAGGATCTGTGCGGCGCCGTACCAGGCGCACAGCGCGTTCGCCTTCAGCAGTGTTTCGTGCGTGCTCATGCGACGGCTCCTATTGCCGCATTCACTTCAGCGGCTTTTTCTGCAATCTTCTCAAAGGTCTTGCCGCTGCCGAAGTACACCTCCTGCACTTTCGGATGGTCGCGGATCTCGAGCGGCTTGCCCTGCGCGATCAGGCGGCCGCGGGCCAGCACGATCATGCGGTCGGCGTAGGCGAACACCACGTCCATGCTGTGTTCGGTGAACAGCACCGCCAGGCCGCGCTGGACCACGAGTTCCTTGGTGAGCGCCATCAGCGAATTGCGCTCCTTCGGCGCCATGCCGGCGGTGGGCTCGTCCATCAGCAGCAGCTTGGGCGCGTTGGCCATCGCAATCGCGAGTTCGACGCGCTTGACGTCGCCGTAGGCCAGTTCGCTGCAGGGCCGGTCGGCCTGCGCCTTCATGCCGACCTGGTCGAGCAGTGCAATGGCTTCATCGCGCTTGTGGTCCGCCGCGCGGCGCCACATCGAAAACAGCTTGCCGTCGTGCGAGAGCATGGCCATCTGCACGTTCTCGACGACGGTGAGCGAGGCGAAGGTTTCTGCGATCTGGAAAGTGCGGCCCACGCCCAGGCGCCAGATGGCGCGTGGCTTCTGGCCCACGAGTTCATGGCCGTCGAACACGATCGAACCCTGGTCTGCCTTGAGCTGGCCGTTGACCATATTGAAGGTGGTGGACTTGCCGGCACCGTTCGGGCCGATGAGCGCCAGCAGTTCGCCTGCCTTGAGTTCGAAGCTGATGCCGTCTACGGCTTTGACGCCGCCGAAGGACTTGCCTAGGTTGTCTACTTTGAGAAGGGTCATTTTTGGCTTACTCCCTCTCCCTCTGGGAGAGGGTTGGGGTGAGGGCTCGCGGCCTTTTATTGCTGCCGGGCGTTTGCTTCCCGAGGCCGGGTCTCGCCCCGGCGGGCGACCTACTTTTCTTTGCTTCGCCAAAGAAACGTAGGCAAAAGAAAGGCGACCCCACTGTCTGCGACCCTCCGCTACGCTGCGGGCAACCTGCGGTGCTCGGCCGCCAAGCCACCGCAGGCGCGTAGCGCCCGCGGTGGTTGGTATTGAGCTGTCTGTATTGAGTTGGGCTGTTGAGCTTGCACCCGGCCGAGCGCAGCGATGGCCTGCCTTCTCCCCACCCCTTCTGTATGCGCCGAGGAGCGCAGATGGAGGCGGGATCAGGGCCGCAGCTGTTTGAGCGAAGCGAGTTCTGCGGACCCCCGCCGGAGTCGAGCACCGCAGGTTGCCCGCAGCGCAGCGGAGGGACGCAGACAGTAGGGTCGCCTTTTCTTTGCTTACTTTCTTTTGGCGAAGCAAAAGAAAGTGAGTCCGCCGCCGGGCGGATATCCCGGCCTCGGGAAAAAACAAAGCCCCAGTCAGACGAAAGACAACCGCGCCTCACGTCTGCTTCTCCTTCAAAGCAACATCCACCTCCGAACGACGCCCCCGCAGCAACCGATCGCTCAACTGCTTCGCAAACCCAGCAATCCCCTGCGGAAACAGCAGCACCAGCAGCAAGATGATCGCCCCCAGCGTGGCCCGCCAATAGTCCGTATTGCGCGCCACCGTGTCATGCAGCCAGCTGAAGGTCACAGCCCCGACCACCGGCCCCGCCAACGTCTGAATCCCCCCCAGCAGCACCATCACGAGACCATCCACCGACTTGTCCACGCTCAGGCTTTCAGGCGAAATACTGCCTTTCGAAAAAGCATAGAGCGACCCGGCCAGCCCCGCCGCCGCGCCCGCAACGACAAAAGCCGTCCATTGCATGCGCTTGACATCGATGCCGATCGCATCGGCCCGCAGCACCGAATCACGCCCGGCGCGCAGCGCATAGCCGAACGGCGAGAACAGCACGCGCCGCAGCATCAGAATGCCCGCCGCCACGAGCACCAGCGTGAGCCAGTAGTAAGTGCGCTTGTCCGACAGCCACTCCGACGGCCAGACGCCGGTGAGCCCGTTGCTGCCGCCGGTGAACGAATCCCATTGGTAGACGACCGCCCAGGTGATCTGCGCGAAAGCCAGCGTGAGCATCGCGAGGTACACGCCCGAAAGCCGCACCGCGAACCAGCCGTAAACGAAAGCGCCGATGGCCGCGACCAGCGGCGCGACGATGAGCGCGAGCTCCATCGGCAGGCCGCTGGTGCGCACCAGCAGTGCGGCGCCGTAGGCCCCCAGGCCGAAGTAGGCCGCATGACCGAACGAATGCATGCCGGCCGGCCCCATGATGAAGTGCAGGCTGGCCGCGAAGAGCGCGGCGATCAGCAGGTCGATCATCAGCACGGTGGTGTAGGGCGAATCGGCAGTGAGCAGCGGCATGGCCATGAGCACCACGCCGAGTGCGGCGACGAGCCACAGGTAGCCCTTGCTCGCGCGCCGCAGCGGTTCTTCCTGCATGCCCACGTAGCGGCTGGGCGCTTGCGGGCGGCCCAGCAGGCCCCAGGGGCGCCATACCAGCACGATGGCCATCACGATGAAGTCGACCACCAGCGTGAGCTTGGAGAACGACACGCTGTAGCCGAAGATCTCGACCACGCCGAGCCAGATGCACACCGCCTTGATTTCGGACAGCAGCAGCGCCGCCACGTAGGCACCGGGAATCGAGCCCATGCCGCCGACCACCACCACCACGAAAGCCGCGCCGATGGTGTTGAGGTCCATGGCAAGCGTGGCCGGCTCGCGCGGCAGCTGCAGCGCGCCGCCGAGCGCCGCCAGGGTGGCGCCAAGCGCGAACACGGCCGTGAACAGCCAGGCCTGGTTCACGCCCAGCGCGCTGACCATCTCGCGGTCTTGCGTGGCGGCGCGCACCAGCGTGCCCCAGCGGGTGCGCGTGAGCAGCAGCCACATGAGGCCGAGCACGACCGGGCCGACGACGATCAAAAACAGGTCGTAGGTCGGAAATTGACGGCCCAGGATTTCGACCGAACCCGACAGGCCCGGTGCGCGCGGGCCAAGCAATTCGTCAGGGCCCCAGAAATAAAGCACCGCGTCCTTGATGACGAGCACCAGCGCAAAGGTGGCCAGCAGCTGGAACAGCTCGGGCGACTTGTAGATGCGGCGCAGCAGCACCATCTCGATCAGCGCGCCGATCACGCCCACCGCGAGCGCGGCGATCAGCACGGCCGGCCAGAAGCCGAGCGTGCCGAGTTTGTCGACCAGCGTGTAGGCGAGATAGATGCCCACCATGAAGAAGGAGCCATGCGCAAAGTTGACGATGCGCGTGACGCCGAAGATCAACGAAAGGCCGGCCCCCACGAGGAACAGCGACGAAGCCGACGACAGCCCGGTGAGGAACTGAAGCAGCAGGGACGAGAGGCTCATGGGTGCAAGCGTTCCGGGGAGAGGAAAAAGATCAGTCCGCGGCGCGGGACTTCTTGACGTCGGCGGCGGTCGGCTGGAACTTGGCGCCGTCGAAGTACGTGTAGTCGACCATCACGCCCTTGCCGTTCTCGTTCTTCGTCTTGCCGACGAAGGCGCCCATGGTCGACTGGTGGTCTTCGGCGCGGTAGCTGATCTTGCCGAACGGCGTGTCGACCTGCAGGCCCTTGAAGGCGGCCACGAGCTTCGGCGTTTCCGTGCTCTTGGCCTTTTCGATGCCGGCCGCCACCGACTTGATCATGCTGTAGCCGACCACCGAGCCCAGGCGCGGATAGTCCTTGTACTTGCCGTGGTACGCCAGGAAGAAGGCCTTGTGCTCGGGCGTCTGGATGCCGTACCAGGGATAGCCGGTCACGATCCAGCCGTTGGGCGTCTCGTCCTTGAGCGGATCGAGGTACTCGGGCTCGCCGGTCAGCACGCTCACCACCGTGCGGTCCTTGAAGAGGCCGCGGGTGTTGCCCTCGCGCACGAACTTGGAAAGGTCGGCAGCGAACAGCACGTTGAAGATCGCGTCGGGCTTGGCATCGGCGAGCGCCTGCACCACGGCGCCCGCATCGACCTTGCCGAGCGGCGGCGCCTGCTCGGCGACGAACTCGACATCGGGCTGTGCAGCCTTCAAGAGCGTCTTGAACGCGGCCACGGCCGACTGGCCGTACTCGTAGTTGGGGTACACGACGGCCCAGCGCTTCTTCTTGAGCTTGACCGCTTCGGGCACCAGCATCGCGGCCTGCATGTAGGTGCCGGGGCGCAGGCGGAAGGTGTATTCGTTGCCGCCCTGCCAGGTCATCTTGTCGGTCAGCGGTTCGCCGGCCAGGAAGAAGATCTTTTTCTGCTTGGCGAAGTCGGCCACCGCCAGGCCGGTGTTCGACAGGAAGGTGCCGGTCAGCACGTCGATCTTCTCGCGCGCCACCAGCTCTTCGGCCACGCGCACCGCGTCGCCGGGGTTGGCGTTGTCGTCGCGCGTGATGAGCTCGACCTTGCGGCCGTTGACGCCGCCCTTGGCATTGATCTCTTCCACGGCCAGCTCCATGCCCTTCTTGTAGGGCTCGAGGAAGGCGGGCTGGGCCTTGTAGCTGTTGACCTCGCCGATCTTGATCACGCCCTGGGCATGGGCAGGAACGAGGGCCGTGGCCAGCGTGGCAAGGGCCGCGGCGCTGAAGACGTGACGCAATGGGTTCATGGGGAAACTCCTTGGGATCGAAAGAGAGAGAAAAAACTGAACGATGTGATGAAGGCAGTGCGTGGGCGGGATTCAGCGAAGCCCGTCTTCACCCTTGACTTCGCTCGCCTGCAACCCGCCGATGCGAGGCAGCGGACGGCCGCTGTCGGTGACGGCCACCGCCACCACGATCTCGTTGGCGCGCGGTGCGTCGGACACGCGGGCCTCGACGGCATCGAAATGGCTGCGCACGAACGCGGCGTCCTTGTGGCCGAGCGGCACGTCGATGGCCGTGCCGAGCGTGCCGCGCTTCTTGGCCGAGGGCACGAGCGCCGCGCCCTTTTCAACGGCCACGCGCAGCGGCGCGCCGAGCTTGGGATGCAGGATGGCGGCCGCATGTTCGAGCTCGCCGCTCTCGCCCACGATGGCGGCCTTGCCGTAGCTCTGTGCCTGGCCAGGCTCGATGCCGAGCGCCTTCACGGCCTTTTGGCCGAGCAGTGCGCCGAGCTCTTCGCCGATGGCGATCAGCTCGTCGAGGTTCTCGCTGTAGCGCCCGGCGTAGGGGTTCTCGATGACGGCGATGGCGACGGCGCGGCGCGTGGGCGGCGAGATGTCGCGGCCCATTTCCTTGCGGGTTTCGTCGACCTGGATGACGAGCTTGCGGATGTTGGCGGTCATGTCTTGTGTTCCTTCGTGTCTCTTGTTCGGGTCAGCGCAGGCCGTCCCACTTGCTGATGTCCTTGGCCAGCAGCCCGCCGACCCGGGCATGCACGCGGTAGCCGGTGCTCATGGCCAGGATGAAGACGATCTCGTCGGCGGCCGGCGCGCCGGGCACGCGCACCTCGATGGCATCGAACTGGCCGCGCACGTAGCTGGCGTTGATGTTGGTGAGCGGCACGTCGAGCGTGGCGCCGGGCGGGCCGACCTTCTTGGTCGAGGGCACGATGGACAGCGCATTGCCGGGCTGGCCGGTTTTTTCTTCGGCCTTGCCCGCGGTGTAGGCGGCGCGGCTGCCCTTCCAGCCGAGCAGTTCGCGCATCGCATAACCGCCGGGCACATGCCAGAGCGCGCCGTGCTCGAGCTCGCCCGCGGCGCCGACGATGGCGCCCTTGCCGTAGGTGGCGATCTGCTCGAGCGGCACGTCCATGGCGGCATGCAGCCGGTGCGCCATGTCGACGCCCACCGGGTCGAGCAACGCCATCATCGGCAGGATGTCGGGCTCGTAGCGGCCCGCGAACGGATTCGTCAGCACCGCGCCGATGGCACCGCGCACCAACGGGGTGTCGGCGCGCGGGCCGAACTCGTGGTGGATGTGCTCGACATGGGTGAAGACGCGGCGTATATCGATCATGAAAAGGAACCTTGCTTTTCGTTAAGCAAATACTGAACCAACTGCATCGGCGCGCGCCGTCGGCAGCGCCTTCGAGCATAAGGGTTCAATAAGTCGCCACTGCCCCTGGCAAACGAGCAGAGCGGCCCAGATCAGCCCGCCTTTCTGCAGCACCCTGGCGCAGACAGCGCCCGTATCGAGCGCGCTTTTTATCTGCGAAGGTGCCAGCGGCGGCACATCGACCGTGACCCGGAGGTCGCCCAGGTCGCTGTCGTCCTTGCATTCGTTGGCCGGAAGCCGGCGAATGGCGGCATCGTCCACGTCGACGGCGTTGGCAATCACGGTGGCGGCCGCATCGGCCTGGGCTGCGGTGGCCGCGAGGACCGTCACGCTGTCGGCAATGCCCAGCGAGAAGCTGCGGCCGCGCCAGCCGCTGGTGGCCACGCCGCGCACCGGCTGCTCGGCCTTGATCTCGAACTGGCCGTCGGTCGTGAGGATGCCGGTGTCTTGCCAGTCGAAGCGCGCCAGGTCGGCATACACCCCCACACGCGCCGACTGGCCCAGGGCAAGATGCAGCGCGATGTCGCCGCCGTTGTTGATCCAGGCGCGTTCGACGCCGGGGCGCTCGTAAAACGCGATCAGTTCCTGGGCCACGGAACCCGCGACCGCCGCCATGGGCGTGATGAACATCGGCGAGAACGCGGCGCACGCATTCCACATGCGCTGGGCGACCACGCCGCGCGGGCGCATGTTGTCGCTTGCGGGCAAACGCAGCAGCGGCAGCTCGCGCACCAGTTCGTCGAGCACATGGACGAAGCGCGCCCAGGCGGCGTCGTGCGCGGCCGCGACGGCATACGGATCGCCATACGCCTCGGCCACGATGTCGATCGGGCCATGGTTGAAATGCCAGCGGTTCGCATCGAGTGCGGTACGTTGGGCGGTCATGGCAACAGGTGTTTCTCCCTCCCCTTCCGGGGGAGGGTTGGGGTGGGGGCACGCGGCGTTTCGTGGAGGCGCGGGGTGCGCCCCCATCCCGACCTTCCCCCGGCGGGGGAAGGAGAAACAGCCACGGCGCAGGGAAAGATGGTCATCGCTCAGCCCAGCATGGGAGCGTGCCCCAGCGGCCACGGGTTCGCGTCGTCGATGACGAG
Organism: Variovorax paradoxus; assembly: GCF_030815855.1. NCBI lineage: Bacteria > Pseudomonadati > Pseudomonadota > Betaproteobacteria > Burkholderiales > Comamonadaceae > Variovorax > Variovorax paradoxus. The sequence goes on from NZ_JAUSXG010000001.1 coordinate 5,174,581, forward strand.
CCACTGCCGTGCCAGTGGCGCGCCGTCTTCCTGCCACGCGCCGCGCGCGAGCGCCTGCTCGAGCGAGAAGATGTGTTCCATGTGGCCGCCGAGCGCCTGGTAGTCGCTTTGCCGCATGCTGAACTCGATGGGCGCCACGATGGCCGGCGTAGGCACGGTGCCAAAGCTGTTGTCGGGCATGCGCATGACGTCGGCCATCACGGTGATGCCGCCGCCGGGCCACACATAGGCCGGCGCGCCGCCGCAGGTGACGTTGACGAGCGCGCGCTTGATGGCGCGCGTCAGCAGCACGGGGTTTTCGGTGACGCCGGCGCGCAAAGAGCCGCCCGCGCCGCCGAGGAACAGCACGGTACACAGCGACGGCTCGCAGTTCTCGCCGATGCGCTCGACGATGCGGCGCACCTCGGCGGGCATTTCCTGCTCGACCGGCTTCAGCGCCTCGTCGAGCACGTACCACTGCGCATGCTCGCCGGTGGTCGAGGTCATGAGCAGGCGCAGGCCCGGGCGCGCGACCCCTTCTTCCCAGCCTTCGATGATCGAGAGCGGATCGGCAATGTCGGTGCCGCCCCAGCCGTTGCCCGGGTTCGCCACCTGGAAGTAGCGCCCCGGTGTCGACTTGCGGCCCAGCATCTGGATGCCCGACGGCGCCATGTCGAGGCAGCGCCCGGCCTGGTGCTCGGTGAGCACGCCGGTGATGTGGTCGTCGACCACCACCACCTCGTCGGCCACGCCTGCGAACTGGCGCGCGAAGATGCCGACCGCCGCCGAGCCGCAGCCCACGCGCATGCGCTGCTCCTCCACCCCGTTGACGATGGGCGCCTTGCCGGCCTGGATCACGAGGGTGGAACCGCCGTCGATGGTGCACTCGACGGCCTTCTTGTTGCCCAGCAGCTGCATCAGCTCGGCCGTCATGCGGCCTTCCTTCTTGCTGCCGCCGGTGAGGTGATGCACGCCGCCGAGCGAAAGCATCTGCGAACCATATTCGGCCGTGGTGACGTGGCCGACCACTTCGCCGCGGTAGCGCACGTTGGCCTGCTCGGAGCCGAGGAAGCGGTCGGTGTCGATCTTCACTTTGAAGCTGCAGTAGCTGAAGATGCCCTCGGTGACGACAGTGACCATGTCGACACCCTGGGCTTTCGAGGCCACGATGAACGGGGCAGGCTTGTAGTCCGGATAGGTGGTGGACGAGCCCACGCCGGTGACGAAGACTTCGTCGGCGTGCAGCAGGTCGCCGTTCCAGTCGGGGGCGCCAGCCTCCGCCACTGCGGTTTTTTCGGCGGCCGGTCTATCGAAGGGCACCAGCGTGGGCGCCTCGCTCGCGACCGCGCGGCGCAAGAGCACCACGGGGTCGACGCGCACCAGCACGCCTTCGCGGTTGGCATAGCGGTCGCAGGCGCCGGTACGGCCGTCGGAAATCTGGCAGAGCACCGGGCAGGCGTTGCACTCGACCTTGGCCGTGCTCATCTTGTCGTTGCGCGGCGGGGCCTTGCCGAAGGCGCCGCTGCCGGCTTCGGCAACCACCGGCATGTCCATGCCGGGCAATCCGTCTGTCTTGGTGTGTTCGGTCATCGGGGCGGTCTCGTGGGCGGTGTGCAGGGGTCTATCCGGTGCGGCGGGGTTTGCAACAAACGTGCCGTCTGCCCGCTTGTGCGCCGTCTGCCGTTTGTGTAGCATTCCCTACACTTTCATGTTGCGTTCACTACATTCGCGGTCAATGTAGCAAACAGGCCCGATGCTTGCAATGGTGTTTTCTCGCGGTGTTCATCGGGGTTTTTCCGACCAACGACAATGGAGGGTTCGGAGCCGGCCGACGGCTTGCGCCCCAAAGGCGCGCATTTCGGCTCAGCCACCTTCCTCAGTTACCAACCAACTCTTGAGTTCCGTATGAGTGCATTCAGCGAAGAACGCGTCCTGAGCGTCCACCACTGGACCGACCGCCTGTTCACCTTCACCACCACGCGCGACCCGGCGCTGCGTTTTTCGAACGGCCATTTCACGATGATCGGCCTGAAGGTGAACAACAAGCCCCTGCTGCGCGCGTACAGCATCGTGAGCCCGAACTACGAGGAGCATCTCGAGTTCCTGAGCATCAAGGTCGAAGAAGGCCCGCTCACCTCGAAGCTGCAGCACATCCAGGTGGGCGACACCATCATCGTGGGCCGCAAGCCCACCGGCACGCTGCTGATCGACTACACGCTGCCGGGCAAGCGCCTGTACCTGTTCGGCACGGGCACCGGCCTCGCACCATTCATGAGCATCATCCGCGACCCGGACACCTACGAGAAGTTCGAGCAGGTCATCCTGGTGCACGGCGTGCGCCAAGTCGACGAGCTGGCCTATCACGACCTCGTGACCGACCACCTGCCCAAGCATGAGTTTCTCGGCGAAATGGTCGCCAAGCAGCTGCTCTACTACCCGACGGTCACGCGCGAGGAGTTCCGCAACCAGGGCCGCATCACCGACCTGATCTCGAGCAACAAGCTCACGGACGATCTCGGCCTGCCCCCGATCAATGCCGCGGAAGACCGCGTGATGCTGTGCGGCAGCCCGGGCCTCCTGGTCGACCTGAAGCACATCCTCGAGGCGCGTGGCTTCAAGGAAGGCAACACCTCGACGCCGGGCGATTTCGTGGTCGAACGCGCGTTTGCGGAAAAGTAGACCAAGCTCACGCGCACGATGGCCGACAGCCGCTCCGCCAGCACCAAGCCCCAGCGCCGCACCGGTGTGCGCGAGGCGGCGGCGCAGGCCACGCGCGACAGCATCCTGAAGGCGGCGACCAAGGTGTTCGCCAAGTACGGCTACGACGGCGGCAGCGTGGAGAAGATCTCGAAGGCCGCCAAGTCGTACGACCGAATGATCTACTACTACTTCGGCAGCAAGGAAGGCCTCTTCATTGCGGTGCTCGAAGGCATCTACCAGCGCATGGACGACGCCGAGGCCGCCATCGCGCTCGACGCCTCGCGGCCCGTGGAGGCGCTGACCGAAGTCATTCGCTTCGTGCTGGGCTACTACCGCAAGAACCCCGAGTTCGTCACGCTCCTGAACACCGAGAACCTGCACAAGGGCCGGCACATTTCGAAGTCGCTCAGGGCGCGCGAATACTCGTCGCGCGCGGTGGCGATCATTGCCGAGATACTGGCCAGCGGCGCAGCGCAGGGACTGTTCCGCAAGGACCTGATTGCGCGCGACATCTACCTGCTGATTGCGTCCACCGGCTATTTCTACACCTCCAACCGGCACACGCTCACGGCTTTCCTCGGCGAGCCGCTGGAGTCGCCGGAGGCGATCACGCACTGGGAAAACTTCGTGATCGAGACCGTGCTGCGCACCGTGCGCGCAGACGAGGCACAAGACAACAACACCCCATCCCACGACCAGGACCACACGAAATGGCAGAAATCGCAGCCGGCGGCAAGTCGGGCAAAGTCGTCATAAAGAACATCGGGCTGCTGCTCTCGGGCGACATCGACAAGCCCATCCTCGACGCCGACACCATCGTGGTGAACGACGGCCTGATCGTTGCGGTCGGCAAGGAAAAAGACTGCGACCTCGAAGGCGCCAAGACCGTCATCGACGCGAAAAAAACCTGCGTGGCGCCAGGCCTGATCGACAGCCACGTGCACCCGGTGTTCGGCGACTGGACGCCGCGCCAGGGCCAGATCGGCTGGATCGACTCGACCATGCACGGCGGCGTGACCACCATGATTTCGGCCGGTGAGGTGCACCTGCCTGGCCGTCCGAAGGACATCGTGGGCCTGAAGGCGCTGGCCATCACCGCGCAGCGCGCGTTCGACAACTTCCGCCCCGGCGGCGTGAAGGTGCTGGCCGGTGCGCCGGTCATCGAGAAAGGCATGGTCGAAAGCGACTTCAAGGAACTCGCCGAAGCCGGCGTGGGCCTGCTCGGCGAAGTGGGCCTGGGCTCGGTCAAGGCCGGCTACGAGGCCAAGGAAATGGTGGCCTGGGCACGCAAGTACGGCATCCAGAGCACCATTCACACGGGCGGCCCGTCGATCCCCGGCTCGGGCCTGATCGACAAGGACGTGGTGCTGGAGGCCGACGCCGACATCATCGGCCACATCAACGGCGGGCATACCTCGCTGCCCGAGGCGCATGTGTGCGAGCTGTGCGAGAAGAGCTCGCGCGCCATCGAGATCGTGCACAACGGCAACGAGAAGGTGGCCATTGCGGCGGCCAAGGCGGCGCTCGAACTCAAGTGCCCGCATCGCGTGATCCTCGGTACCGACGGCCCCGCCGGCTCGGGCGTGCAACCGCTGGGCATCCTGCGCATGGTGGCCATGCTCTCGTCCATCGCGAACATTCCGGCCGAGCTGGTGTTCTGTTTTGCCACGGGCAACACGGCGAAGATCCGCAAGCTCAATTGCGGGCTGATCGAAGTGGGCCGCGATGCCGACTTCGTCTTCATGGACCGCGCGCAGCATTCGCCCGCGCCGGGTCTGCTCGAAAGCGTGCAGCTCGGCGACATTCCAGGCGTGGGCATGGTGATGATCGACGGCATCGTGCGCTGCGGCCGCAGCCGCAACACGCCGCCAGCGACCGAGATTCCGGTCGTCGTCTCAGGCGCCCCCTGAGCGCCGCGCTTCCTCTTTCTCCTTCCCCCTCAGGGGGAAGGTCGGGATGGGGGCAGCCAGAGCGCCCGATGGATGCGCCGCTTGCCCCCACCCCCGCCCTCCCTCAGAGGGGGAGGGAGCAAGACGGCTACTTCGCGCGAAATACCAAGTACCGCGCAGACAGGAAATTCACCACCAGCCCCGCGCAACTCCCCAGCGCCACGCCGGCCGCAGGCGCCCAAGGACCGGTGAGCCAATGCAGCACGAGCACATACGCGCCATAGTTGACGACCGCGCCGCCCAGCATCGTCACCAGATAGCCAAGGTACTCGCGCAGCACGGAGGCACCGGCATTCCGCTCGCTGAAGGTATAGCGGCGGTTCAGCACCCACGTAGCGGTGGCTGCCGCAAGAAACGACAGCACCCGCGCCCCGTACCAACCCAGCAGCGGCGCCGCGAGGTACAGCACGCTCACGTCGACCACGAAGCCGATCGCCCCCACCACGGCGAACGACAGGAACTCCCGGCCGAGCTTCATCTGGGTGCGCGGTGGCGCACGCCCGGCGTTGCCAGGTAGCGCAGCCGCTTGGCCTCGCGGCGGCCGAGCCTGATGGCGTGCATCACGACCCCGCACACCATCGACAGCATTGCGGCCAGCATGGCGCCGGTGGCCAGCACCGCCGTGGGGAGCCGCGGCACCAGGCCGGTGTGCAGGTAGGTCAGCAGCAGCGGAATCACCAGCGCGATGGCGCCCGCCGCCAGCAAGGCCGCAATGATCGAGAAGAACTGCAGCGGCCGTTCGCTGATGAACAGCTTGCAGATGGTCTTCAAAATGCGCCAGCCGTCGCGGTAGGTCGAGAGCTTGCTGTGCGAGCCTTCGGGCCGCGTGCTGTAGGCGGTGTCGAGCTCGGCATAGGGCATGCGCAGCTCCAGCGCGTGCACGGTGAGTTCGGTCTCGATCTCGAAGCCATGCGAGAGCGCCGGAAACGACTTGGCATAGCGGCGCGAGAACACGCGGTAGCCAGAGAGCATGTCGGTCAGGCCGCCGCCGAACAGCTGCGCCACGGCGCCGGTGAGCAGCCGGTTGCCGAAGCGATGGCCGGCGCGGTAGGTGAGCGCGTTCTGCCCGTCGTCGACACGGCAGCCCACCACCATGTCGAGGTTGCCTGCCACCAGCGCATCCACGAGGCGGCGCGCGCTGGCCACGTCGTAGGTGGCGTCTCCGTCGACGGTGATGTACACGTCGGCCTCGACGTCGGCGAACATGCGTCGCACCACGTTGCCCTTGCCCGGCGCGGCCACGTGCGTCACGAACGCGCCGCTCGCGCGCGCGATGGCGGCGGTGTCGTCGCTCGAGTTGTTGTCGAAGACGTGGATCTCGGCCTCGGGCAGCGCCGCCTTGAATTGCGCAACCACCTGCGCGATCGACAGCGCCTCGTTGTAGCAGGGGATCACTGCCGCAATGCGCATCGGCGCGCGGGTTGCAGCGGATGGGTCGAGGTCGGTCATGGTGCGGGAGGAAGAATACGGTAGACCCGGCTGCCGTCTTGCTCGTACTGCAGGGCGAAATATTTGTCGAAGTCGGTCCGGCCGCTGAACACCGGCACCACTGCGTTCGGAAGAACGACCGCCACGAAGCCCAGGCCGCCGAGCTTGCCCGCCAGGTCCTTGCCCGACAGGCGGCCGAAGTCGGTGTAGCGCCACGGCCCGAGGGTATCGCCCCAGATCGGATTGGGGCCGTAGTAGATCGCCTCGTTGAGGTTGATCTGGTAGACGCGGCCGGTGGCGGTGCGGCGCAGGTAGTCCATCACCGCATAGCCCGGCACGTGCTGGCGGAGGAACGCCTCGCGCTGCTCCTGTGTGGGCGAGATCATCGCGACCTTGCCCGCGGTCTGGCGCACGGACACGGCCGCCAGCACGGCGAGCAGCAGCACGGCCACCCAGTCGCCGACAAGGCCGGCGCGGCCGGAAGGGGCTTCGACAGGTACCGCGACGGGGCCCGCGGCCCGCCCGGCCTTGGGGCCGAACAGGCGGCGCAAGCCATTGGCGGCCCAGCCGAACAGCACCTGCCAGCCGATCGCCGCGGTGAACGCGAGCAATGGAAACGACGCCGTGAGGTAGCGCGGATAGCGCGAGGTCACCAGCCACACCGCCACGGAGTAGAAACAGAACCACCCGGCTGCGCGCACCGCGGCGGAGCGCTTCCACAGGGCGCTGAAGGGCAGCAGCACCACCGACCAGATCAGCACGTTGGGCCGCGCCGCGTGGTCGCGCACGTCGGCCAGCTGCTGCACGTAGTCGGCCGGAATCCAGTCGGTAAAACCGAACACGCGCGCGCCGATCGGGTTGAACGGGTCGCCGGTCATGATGGCGTTGCGCGCATACCAGTACACGCACGGAAGCAGGAAGCACAGCAGCACCAGCGCCCAGGCCTTGGGCCGGCGCTCGTGCCACACGACGAACAGCGCCACCAGCGGCAGGAAGGTCAGCGCCTGGTACTTCGAGCCCGCCGCCACGCCAAGACAGAACGCCGCCACGCCGAGCCACCGCATGCCACTGTGCACCGGCTCCGATTCGCGCCACCACCACAGCGCCACGCAGGCGCTCAGCACGAAGAGCGCCACGCCCATGTCGATGAGCGCATTCGAATAGTCGCCGATGCCGAGCCAGATGGCCGCGCCGATGCAGGCGGTGAGCCGATTGGCGTGCTGCATGCCGAGGCGAAAGACCATCACCACCGACAGCGCGCCGGCCAGCGCGTTGAGGAAGTGCGGCAGCACGTCGTCGCCCACCTGCAGCGCGGCAGCGTAGAGCAGGTTGTAGTTGTACGGAAACCAGGGGTAGCGCAGCCACTCGTGGATGCCCAGCGCGCCCTGCTCCGCCACCTGCCGCGCATAGGGCAGGTGGTACATCAGTTCGTCGAAGGCGGCGGGCGGCGCGAGCGGCGCGACCAGCGCCGGCAAGGCGACCAGCGCGAGCGCGATCGTCGCGATCTTGTCGGCGCGGGTCCACGGTGCGGAGGCCGCCGATGCTGCGCGAAGCGTGCGCAGCTCGCGCAGCCATGGCCGCAGTTGCAGCACGGCCGCGAGGACGCCGGCCGCGATCAGCGCCACGGTGGCGCCCACCTTGAAGGCACCGAAGATGGCGAGCGCCTGAAACGCGCAGATGAAGAGGCCCACGCCCAGGGCCGCCGACATCGCGGCGTCGAGCCAGGCATCGCGGCGCGGCGGCGGGGCCAAGCGGGCCAGCAGCGCGCGTCCGAAACCCCAGCAGCCCACGACAAAGACCGCCAGTGCCGCGTAGTGCGCGGCGGCAAATATCAACTTCTGAATAGCAACTCCCGGCGCCGGTCGGCCAAGCCGGCCGGCAGGTTCAAAGGTTCGGCGCCAGCAGGCGCTCGAGATCGGATTCGCTCTGCTTGCGCCGCGCCGCCTGGTCCTGCAATTGATCGTGCCCGATCTTGCCGACGTTGAAGTACGTCGAGTCGGGATGGCTCAGGTAGAAGCCGCTCACGCTGGCGGCCGGCATCATAGCGAGGCTTTCGGTCAGCGTCATGCCAATGTCCGCGCAACCCAGAAGGTCGAACATCGGGCGCTTCACGCTGTGGTCCGGGCAGGCCGGGTAGCCGGGCGCGGGGCGGATGCCGCGATATTTCTCGGCAATCATGTCCTCGTTGCTCAACCCCTCGTCGGGCGCATAGCCCCAGAGGTCGGTGCGCACGCGGTGGTGCAGCGCTTCCGCAAAGGCCTCGGCCAGCCGGTCGGCCAATGCCTTGAGCATGATGGCGGAGTAGTCGTCGAGGTCGTCGATGAAGTACTTCTCTTTCTTCTCGACACCCAGGCCCGCGGTCACCGCGAACACGCCCACGTAGTCCTTGAGCCCGCTGTCCTTCGGCGCGACGAAGTCGGCCAGGCAACGGCTCGGACGCGTCACACCGTCGATCACCTGCTTTTCGGTCTGCTGGCGCATGCCGTACCAGGTCATGGCGACTTCGCTGCGCGTCTCGTCGGTGTAGAGCTCGATGTCGTCATCGTTCACCGTGTTGGCGGGCCAGAAGCCGACCACGCCGCTGGCGCTGAGCCAGCGGCCTTCGATGAGGCGCTTGAGCATGCGTTGGCCATCGGCGTACACGCGCACGGCCTCGGTGCCGACGACTTCGTCCTTCAGGATGGCCGGGAACGGGCCCGCCAGGTCCCAGGTCTGGAAGAACGGCCCCCAGTCGATGTACTTCGCAAGCTCTGTCAGGTCGAAGTTCTTGAACAGGCGCCGCCCGATGAACTTGGGCACCGGCGGCAGGTAGTTCGCAAAAGCTACCGGCGTCTTGTTGGCGCGTGCCTTGGCCAGCGGCCACATCGGCACCTGCTTCTTGCTGGCGTGCTGCGTGCGCACCTTGTCGTAGTCGGCATTGATCTCATCGATGTACGCGCTGGCCTGGTCGGACAGGAGGCTTTGCGCGACGCTCACGCTGCGCGAGGCATCGGGCACATAGACCACCGGGCCTTCATAGTGCGGCGCAATCTTCACGGCCGTGTGCACGCGGCTGGTGGTGGCGCCGCCGATGAGCAGCGGAATCTTCTTGATGCGGAAGTGGTCGTCCTTCTGCATCTCGCCGGCCACGTACTGCATTTCTTCGAGGCTCGGTGTGATGAGGCCCGAGAGGCCCACGATGTCCGCGCCCTCGACCTTCGCCTTGGCCAGGATCTCGTGGCACGGAACCATCACGCCCATGTTCACCACTTCGAAGTTGTTGCACTGGAGCACCACGGTGACGATGTTCTTGCCGATGTCGTGCACGTCGCCCTTCACGGTGGCGATGATGATCTTGCCCTTGGTGCGCACGTCGCGCCCCGCGGCCTCGTCCTGGCGCTTTTCTTCCTCGATGTAGGGAATGAGGTGGGCCACGGCTGACTTCATCACGCGCGCCGACTTCACCACCTGCGGCAGGAACATCTTGCCCTGGCCGAACAGGTCGCCCACGATGTTCATGCCGGCCATCAGCGGGCCTTCGATCACGTGCAGCGGGCGGCCGCCCTTGGCGAGGATCTGCTGGTAGGCCTCTTCGGTGTCTTCGACGATGAAGTCGGTGATGCCGTGCACCATGGCATGCGAGAGCCGCTGGTTCACATGCACCGGATTCTCCGGCGTGCCGCGCCATTCGAGCTTCTTGCTGTCGTCCTTGGCGCCGCTCTTGGCGGTTTCGGCCACTTCCACCAGGCGCTCGCCGGCGTCGGGGCGCCGGTTCAGCACCACGTCTTCCACACGCTCGCGCAAGGTCGGCTCCAGGTCGTCGTACACGCCGACCATGCCGGCGTTGACGATGCCCATGTCCATGCCCGCCTTGATCGCGTGGTACAGGAACACGGTGTGGATGGCTTCGCGCACCGGGTCGTTGCCGCGGAAGCTGAAGCTCACGTTGCTCACGCCGCCGGACACCTTGGCGCCCGGCAGGTTCTCTTTGATCCAGCGCACCGCGTTGATGAAGTCGACCGCGTAGTTGTCGTGCTCCTCGATGCCGGTGGCAATCGCGAAGATGTTCGGGTCGAAGATGATGTCCTCGGGCGGAAAGCCCACCTCGTCCACCAGGATGCGGTAGGCGCGCTCGCAGATCTCGACCTTGCGTTCGTAGGTGTCGGCCTGGCCCTTTTCGTCGAAAGCCATCACCACCGCCGCGGCGCCGTAGCGCCTCACGAGCTTGGCCTCGTGCTTGAACTTGTCGACGCCTTCCTTCATGGAGATGGAGTTGACGATGCCCTTGCCCTGGATGCAGCGCAGGCCCGCCTCGATGACTTCCCACTTGGAACTGTCGACCATCACCGGCACGCGCGCGATGTCGGGCTCGCTCGCAATCAGGTTCAGGAAGCGGACCATCGCGGCCTTGCTGTCGAGCATGGCCTCGTCCATGTTGATGTCGATGACCTGCGCGCCGTTCTCGACCTGCTGGCGGGCGACGGCCAAGGCCTCTTCGAACTGGCCGTTCAGGATCATCCGCGCGAAGGCCTTGGAGCCGGTGACGTTGGTGCGCTCGCCGATGTTGACGAACAGCGACCCGGCGTCGATGGCCACCGGTTCGAGGCCGGACAACTTCATCGGGGGAACGTAGGGCGTGGACATGGAGCTCACCTGTGCAGGAAAAAACGTCAGGTGAGCGTCGTTTGCGGCTTGCGCCCTGGCGAACAGGGCGCCTTCCAAGCCTGACGGCGGGCCTCTTGATGATGGGCCGCCGCTGCAACGCTCCTTGGAAGGGAGCGCAATTTTACCGGCTGCGGCAAGGGCCGCGGCCGTTGGGGCTGTTCAGGCCCCCTGCCCGGCCGCCGCGGCCGGCCCGATGGTCGCGGCCGACGCCGGCAAACCGAACACCCGGTCGAAGGCCCAGTTGAAGACGAAGGTGTAGACCAGGAAGAACACCACCAGCCCGAGGTCCATCACCAGCGCCTGCCAGAGCGTGACGCCCAGGCCCCAGGCGAACAGCGGCACCAGGAACGCGATCAACCCGCCCTCGAAGCCGATGGCATGCGCCACGCGCCGGCGCACGCTGCGCCCGCGCACGGCCTGGCGCGACTCCCAGCGCTCGAACAGGGCGTTGAAGACCAGGTTCCAGATCACCGCGATGACCGAGGCCGCCACCGCCAGCACGCCGGAGTGGCCCAGCCCGGCGTCGGTCATCAGCGCCAGGCCGGCGCTGGCGGCCATGATGGCGATCCCTTCGTAAAGGGTGATGTAGACGACGCGACGCTGAAATCCCTGCATGAAATTCCTCTGGCAAGTGAAGGTGATGGTTGGACTTTATGTGCTGGCTGCTGATATAAAAAGTCAACTTATTTCAGTTTTATTGATAGATGAGCTTCTCAAGTGACAACGTCGAAGTCTTCCTGGCCGTGATCGACCACGGCTCCTTCTCGGCTGCCGCGCGCTCGCTGCACAAGGTGCCTTCGGCCGTCAGCATGGCCATTGCCAACCTCGAGGCCGAACTGGCGCTGCCGCTGTTCGACCGCAGCGGCCGCGAGCCGCAGCCGACCGCGGCGGCCCGATCGCTGGAGCCGCAGGCGCGTTTATTGGCGGCCCAGTTGAAACAGCTGCAGGTGCAGGCGCTGGCGCTCACGCAGGGGCTCGAGAACCGCCTCACCTTGGCCATTGCGCCCGAGCTGCTGGCGGCGCCCTGGAGCGGGCCGCTGGCCGCGCTGGCCGAGGAATATCCGCTGCTGCAGGTCGAGGTGCTGGCCGCACCGCAGGCCGACGCGCTGGCGTTGCTGCACAGCGGCCGCGCGCAACTGGCGCTGGTGTTCGAGCGCCCGAGCCTCGACGGCCGAGAAGGTTTTCAGGAAGTCGGCAGCGACACCATGGTGGCCGTGATGGCACCCCACCATCCCGTGCTGATGGCGGCCGCGGGCGAGCGCCTGCGGGAGGAGCACCTCACGAACACGCGGCAGATCGTGGTGGCGGGGCGAGACCTGGCCACCAGCGATCCGCGCTTCGTATTCGCACGCCACGTCTGGCGCACCGACAACGCGCTGGCCGCGCTGAGCCTGATCACCGCCGGCCTCGGCTGGGGATGGCTGCCGCGCAATTTCGCCAAGCCCCACGTGGCCGCCGGCGCGCTGGTCGAGATTCCGTTCGAAAACTTGAGCAACGGGCTCGACCTGTGGGTCGACGTGGTGTGGTCACGCGAGCGCCCGCTGGGACTGGGCGCGCAGCGCTTCGTGGCGCTGATTGCGCGCGACCGGCAGGCCGCGGCGGGGATTGCGCCTGCGGGCTAGTTAATCGCGGTGGCCGTGTCCGCCCTTGCCACCGCCTCCGCCGTGGCCTCCACCCTTGCCGCCGCCGTCACCTCCGCCGCCGTGGCGACCGCCCCCTCCACCACCGCCCCGGTCACCGCCATGCCGCCCGCCTCCGCCGCCTCCCGAATGCATCTGCGGCCGGCCGGGCGGCGGTCCAGGCCGGAACGCTGGCTGCGGCCGGGGCGGCTTGAAGCCGGGGTCCGAAGGTGGGCGGAAGTCCGGCCTGGGCTGCGGCGGACGGTGCCCTTGCGCATGCTGCGGGCGAACGCCCGGCCCCGGTGCGGGCTTGAAACCCGGCCCCGGCCACGGCCTGGGCTGCCAGGCCGGCCGCACCGGCGGCGGCGGACGCCAGCCGGGCATCGGCGGCGGCGGTGGCCGGCTGCCCCACCAGCGGCGCTCGCCGTACCAGGGCCGGTCGCGGTAGTAGTCGGCCCAGTAGCTGCCGATCACAAACGTCACGACGGGTATGCCGATCGCCGCGCCATAGGTCGCCAGCGGCACGCGCTGCTGCTGGTAGGCGTAGTCGAGGCTCCTCGCCCAGACCCAGCCGCGTCCGCCGTCGGGCAGCACCACGTCGCACCAGCTGTAGCCGCCGGTGCAGCCGATCACGTCGAGGGGCTGGCCCGGCCCGAGGTGTGCCACCAGCGGATAGTCGCCCGAGGGGCCCGCGCGCATGTTGACGGTGCCGCGCGTGAAGGCCTGCTGCGCTGTCGCCGCGAGTGGCAGCGCCACGGCGAGCGCGCCAACGCCGATCCAGCGCATGGAGAGTTTGTTGTTCATGAATGGCTTCCTTTGCGCCGCCAGCCTAGGCGGCGGCCCGGATGCCGTCAATCAGCCGGGGGCGCGAACCCTCGGTGCCTGCTCAGGCTGCTTCGCGGTAGAAGCCGGCGTTGTTGTTCAAGAGCCGTCCAGGCACCGGCGCCACGGCCTGGCCGATGGCCGCGATGTGGTCCGGCGTGGTGCCGCAGCAGCCGCCCACGATGTTGACCAGCCCTTCGGCCGCGAACTCGTGCAGCAGCCGCGAGGTGACGTCGGGCGTTTCGTCGAAGCCGGTTTCGCTCATCGGGTTGGGCAGGCCGGCGTTCGGGTAGCAGCTGATGAAGGTGTCGCCCGCCACCTTCGCCAGTTCCTGGATGTAGGGGCGCATCAGCGCCGCGCCGAGCGCGCAGTTGAGGCCGACAGCCAGCGGCTGCGCATGGCGCACGCTGTGCCAGAACGCGGTCACGGTCTGGCCGCTCAGGATGCGGCCCGAGGCGTCGGTCACGGTGCCGCTGATGATCAACGGCAGGCGCTGGCCGCTGTTGTCGAAGTACTCGTCGACCGCGAACAGCGCGGCCTTGGCGTTGAGCGTGTCGAAAATCGTCTCGACCAGGATCACGTCGGCACCGCCTTCGACCAGCGCCTCGGTCTGCTCGTAGTAGGCCGCGCGCAGCTGCTCGAAGTCGACATTGCGCGCGCCCGGGTCGTTCACGTCAGGGCTGATGCTCGCGGTCTTGGGCGTGGGGCCGAGGGCGCCCGCCACGAAGCGGGGCTTGTCCGGCGTGCTGAACTTGTCGCAGGCGGCGCGTGCGAGCTTGGCCGATTCGAGGTTCATCTCGCGTGCCAGGTGCGCCATCTTGTAGTCCTCCTGCGCGATGGTGGTCGCGCCGAAGGTGTTGGTCTCGATGAGGTCGGCGCCCGCCGCGAGATAGCCTTCGTGGATGTCGCGAATCACGTCGGGCCGCGTCAGCGAGAGCAGCTCGTTGTTGCCCTTCACGTCGCGCTCGAAGTCCTTGAAGCGCTCGCCGCGGTACTGCTCTTCGGTGAGCTTGAAGCGCTGGATCATCGTGCCCATGGCGCCATCGAGGATGGCGATGCGCTTTTCGAGGATGCCGGCGAGTGCCTGGCCGCGGGTGTAGATGACGGGCTTCATAGCCCCTGATTGTAGGAAGCGGAGCTGCCCTTGGCCGCCGTCAGTGCTTTAGCGGCTTTCCACGAAGGCCAGCACCGCCTGGATCATGCGCCGCACATGCGGCTGCACGCCGGCCGACACCTCGGGCAGGTAGTCGAAGGGCAGCTGCTCCTGCATGTAGCTCGATTGCGTCATCTCGAGTTGCACCGCGTGCACGCCGCCAGCGGGGTTGCCGTATTGGCGGGTGATGTAGCCGCCGGTGAAGCGGCCGTTGAGCACGCCGGTGTAGCCCGTGGCGCTTTCGGCGATGCCCCGCAGCCTTTGCGCCAGCGCCGGGTCGCAGCTCGTGCCCTTGCCGGTGCCCAGGTTCAGGTCGGGCAGCTTGCCCTCGAAGAAGCGCGGCAGCACAGAACGAATCGAGTGCGCGTCCCACAGCGCGATGGTGCCGTGGGCGGCCTTCAGGCGGTCGAGCTCAGCCTGCAGCTGCTGGTGGTACGGCCGCCAGATGGCCTCCCGGCGCGCGGCGACTTCCTCGTCGTTCGGCAGGTCGTCACCCGACGCGTAGATGGGCGTGTCGTCGAAGGTGTCGACCGGGCACAGACCGGTGACGCTCTGGCCCGGGTACAGGCTGGCGCCGTCCGGCGGGCGGTTCAGGTCGATCACGTAGCGCGAATGCGTGGCAACGAGCACCGAGGCGCCGAGTTCGTCGGCGAAGTCGTAGAGGCGTTCGAGGTGCCAGTCGGTGTCGGGCACCTGGCGCGCCTCTTCGGTGAAGCGGGCGGCGAGCGCGGGCGGCACATGGGTGCCGACGTGCGGCATGGAGATCAGCAAGGGACGCGTGCCCTGGCGAAAGCGGAATGCGGGTTCGGTGGTGGTGAAACTCATGGGCTCAATTGTCCGAAAGAAGTTGATTGCGCGCCGTGACGAATGCGGCGGCGGCCTCGTTGTGCAGTGCGTGGCGGCCCGCCTGCACGCGCGGCCGGCCCGCCACCCACGCGGCATCGATGGCCGAAGTGCGGTGGCTGGCAAAGACGTGCGACGACAGCATGTCGGGCGCGGGCAACCCTTGCAGCGCAAGCTGCCCGGCATCGAGCACGACGAAGTCGGCCTGCTGCCCTGCGGCCAGCCCGCCGATGGCCCGGCCCGACGCCTGCGCACCGCCACTCACTGCGCCGAGCGTGAGCGCGGTGGCCACGTGGGGCTGGGCGGCGTCGGAACCGACGTTGCGCTGCCGCCGCGCCAGGCGCTGGCTGTACTCGAGCATCAGCAGCTCTTCCGCCGCGTTGACCGTGGCATGGCTGTCCGAGCCTAGGCCCCAGGCGCCGCCATGGTGGCGCCAGGCGGAGAAATCGAAGATGCCGTCGCCAAGGTTGGCTTCGGTGGTCGGGCACAGGCCCGCTACGGCGCCACTTTTTGCGCCGCGCTCGTATTCGGCCATGTCCATGTGCGTGGCATGTACCAGGCACCAGCGGGCATCGACCGGTGCATGGTCGAGCAGCCACGCCACCGGGCGCTGGCCGCTCCAGGCCATGCAGTCGTCGACCTCCTTGGTCTGCTCGGCGATGTGGATGTGGATCGGTGCGCTGCGGTCGATGGCTTCAAGGCCGGCGATGGCTTCGCGCAGCGCATCGGGCGGCACGGCGCGCAGCGAGTGCGGTGCAAGGCCCAGCCGTGCGCCCTGCGCGTTGCACACGGGCTTCAGCGTTTCGAGCAGGCGGAGCATCGAATCCGTCGAGCGGATGAAGCGGCGCTGCCCTTCGGTGGGTGGCAGCCCCCCGAAGCCGCTGGTCTGGTAGAGCACGGGCAGCAGCGTGAAGCCGATGCCCACCTTGTGCGCGGCGCGCAGCAATGCGAGGCTCAGGGTGGCGTCGTCGGCGTAGGGACGGCCGTCGGCGTCGTGGTGCACGTACTGGAACTCGCACACGCTGGTGTAGCCCGCTTCGAGCATCTCGGCATAGAGCCAGGTGGCAATGGCTTCCATATGCTGCGGACCGAGGCGCGCGGCAAAACGGTACATCAGCGTGCGCCAGCTCCAGAAGCTGTCTTGCTGTTCCGCGCGGTGTTCGGTGAGCCCGGCGAAGGCGCGCTGGAAGGCGTGCGAATGCAGGTTGGGCATGCCGGGGATCACGGGACCTGTCGCCACCTGCGCGCCTGCGGGCGATTGCGTGGCGGACTTCACCTGCTGGAGCTGGCCGGCGTCGTTCCACGCCAGCAGGACGTTCTTCGCCCAGCCCGTGGGCAGCAGCGCGTCGGCTGCGAAAAGCGTTTGTCTTGCTCCCTCTCCCTCTGGGAGAGGGTTGGGGTGAGGGCTGTCGGCCTTTGATAACGCCGTCGTCGTATTCATGGCCGCAGGCCCTCACCCTGCCCTCTCCCAGAGGGAGAGGGAAAAGAAATACAAATACGGCCCTGGCGCACCGCGATGCGCAGTGGGCGTTGGCCGAACCAGTAGGCGAGCTCGGCCGCCTCGCGCACATTCCACAGCACGAAGTTGGCGGGCATGCCTTCGGCGATCACGCCGTGTGTTTGCTGAAGGTCCAGCGCTCGCGCCGCATGCACCGTGACGCCGGCCAGTGCCTCGGGCACGGTCAGGCGAAACAGCGTGCACGCCATGCTCATCATCAGGAGCAGGCTCAGCGCCGGCGAGGTGCCGGGGTTGTGGTCGGTCGATACCGCCATCGGCACGCCCGCAGCGCGCAGCGCGGCGATGGGCGGCAGGTGCGTGTCGCGCAGCGTGTAGTACGCGCCTGGCAGCAGCACGGCCACGGTGCCCGATTGGCGCATCGCCTCGATGCCGTCGGCCGACAGATGCTCGATGTGGTCGCACGAGAGCGCGCCGTAGCGCGCGGCCAGCGCGGCGCCGCCCATGTCGGAGAGCTGCTCGGCATGCAGCTTCACTGGCAGGCCCAATGCCTTCGCGGCCTTGAAGACCTGCTCGGTTTCCTCGAGAGAGAAAGCGATGCGTTCGCAGAATACGTCCACCGCGTCGACCAGCCCTTCGGCTGCGAGCGCGGGCAGCATCTCGCGGCACACGAGGTCGATGTAGGCGCCGCTGCGGCCCGCGTATTCGGGGGGCAGCGCATGCGCGCCGAGAAAAGTGGTTCGCACGGTGACGCCGTAGGTCTCGCCCAGCCTGCGCGCCACGCGCAGCTGCTTGCGTTCGTGTTCGAGCGAAAGGCCGTAGCCCGACTTGATTTCGATGGCGCAGACGCCGTCGGCCAGCAGCTGCTCGAGCCGGAGCGCGGCTTGCGCAAAGAGCGTGTCTTCATCGGCCTCGCGCGTGGCGCGCACCGACGAGACGATGCCGCCGCCCGCCTTTGCCACTTCTTCGTAGCTCGCGCCCGCGAGCCGCATCGCGAATTCGTTGGCGCGCTGGCCGCCGTAGACCAGGTGCGTGTGGCAATCGACCAGGCCTGGCGTGACGAGCGCACCGCCGCCGTCGTGCGTGGCGAGGCCCGCGAATTGGGCAGGCAGCACGCTGCGGGCCCCGACCCAGCGGATCGCGCCTTGCGCCACCACGATAGCCGCTTCGGCCCCGGCCTCCAGCGCAACCCCGGACGCCGCATCGGGCGCGAGACGCAGCCCGGTCCAGAGGCCGTCGGCCGATGGGTATTCGCTTGCAGGTTTCATCATCATCATCTTTTCTCTTCCCGAGGTTACGCCGGCACGATGCGAACCGCCACCAGCCGTGCGTGCTCACTCTCCGGTGTGGGCTGCCACGCCTGCGTTCCGTCCGCCCACCACAGCCCCTCGCCCTCGCGGCAGATATCGCGATTCAAGCGCCACGTGCCGCGCAGAGCCAACACAACCCCATGCGGCGCGGCTTCGACGGACGATGCGCGGTCCAGCACCCGGACATCCGCGCGCCACAGGCCGCGCCGCGTCATCACGTTGAAGTCGCTCGATGCCGCACCGCGCAGTGTGCAGTCGATGGCTTCGTCGCCGCTGAAGGCGAACGGCCGGTGCGGTACGTCGAGCGCATGGTCGACGCGACCGTCGTGTGTGAACAGCCGCACGCCGTCGCCTTCGAGCAGCATGATGCTGCGGTCGACGCCCGCGAACACCGAGAACGGCCCCGCCGCCGCAATGGTCGCGATGCTCACGCGCCAGCCGAAGCTGTCGAGCGCCGCGCCTTGCGGCCAGCTGGCGATCTGCTGCGTGGTGCCGCCGCCGTTTTTCCAGGGCATGGCGGGCAGCGTGGCGCGGGAAAACCGAAGCAGGCTCATCGCACCAGCCCGCCCTGCCGCAGCTTCTGCTCGAAGTGCCTGAGAACCAGCGTCATCGTGCCCGTGAGCACGAAGTACACGAGCGCGATGGCCAAATAGACCTCCAGCGAGCGGTACGACACGCTGATGATCTTCTGCCCCTCATGCATCACGTCGTGGATCGTCAAGAGCGACACCAGCGCCGAGTTCTTGATGAGCGCGATGAACTCGTTGCCCAGCGGCGGAATCATGCGCACCACCGCCTGCGGCAGCACGATCTCGCGCATCGCGACACCGGGCGTCATGCCCAGCGACTGCGCCGCCAGGGTTTGGCCCTTGTCGATCGACTGGATGGCGCCGCGCACGATTTCCGACACATACGCGCCCGAGTACACGCCCAGCCCCAGCACACCGCACAGGAAGGCCGGCAGCAGGATGCCGAAGTGCGGCAGTCCGAAGAACAGGATGAACAGCTGCACCAGCAGCGGCGTGCCGCGAATCGCCGCCACGTAGGCCGTGCACAGGCCGTAGAGCCAGCGCCGCTTTGGGTTGAGCCGGCCGATGCCGACCACGAGGCCCAGCACGCAGCCGAGGGCGAGCGCGCAGGCGGTGATTTCCACCGTGACCAGCGCGCCGCGCAGCAGGTCGGGCCAGCCTTGCCAGACCGGCGAGAAATCGAAATCCATGAGCCGGCCGGGTTACTTCGCGTTCGCGCTAAACCACTTCGCGACGATTTGCGCATAGGTGCCGTCGGCCTTGAGCTTCTCGATGGCGCCGTTCACCGCCTTGGTGAGCTCGGGCGTGTCCTTGCGGATCGCCATGCCGTATTCCTCGGTGGTGATCTGCTCCGGCAGCACCTTCAGGCCGCCGCGCGTGCGCACGTACTGGTAGGCGGCGGGCTTGCCGGTCACGGCGGCATCGGCGCGGCCGATGTCCACGAGGTTGAACATCTCCTGGTTCTTCTCGACTTCCATCAACTGCACCTGCGGAAATTTCTCCTTGGTGTAGGCCACCGACTTGGTGCCCACCTGCACGCTGACCTTCTTGCCGTTGATGTCGGCCGGCGTCTTGATGGCCGTGTTGCCGTCCTTCACCATCACGACCAGGCCGCCCGCGTAGTACGGAGTCGTGAAGTCGACGACCTTCTTGCGCTCGTCCGTGATGTAGATGGCCGACACGGCCATGTCGAAGCGCTTGGAGATCAAGCCCGGCACAAGGCCCTTGAAGTCGATGTCGATCCATTCGATCTTGCGGCCCAGCGTCTTGCCGATGGCCTCGACCAGTTCCACGTCGAAGCCGGTGCGCTTGCCGTTCTCCACGTATTCCATCGGCGGGAAGGTGGCGTCGGTGGCCACGCGCAGCGGCTCGCCCTGGGCGTGTGCGGTGGCGGCGGAACCGAAGAACGCAAGGCTGGAGAGTGCGGCGGCAATGAGGGTGCGGCGGGTGTTCATTTGAAAAAGCTTCCGTGGAGTTGAAAAAAGTGGATGCAGCAGCGACTGACGCAGTGCGCCGGAGCGACTAGCCCGTGACGTCGGCCCTGCGGGCAATGCAGCTTCCATGCCTCGCCGGCGCCGCGTTTCCTCAGCGCACCATCGGCAGCTTGAGCCCCTGTTTCTTCGCGGTGGCGACAGCAATGTCGTAGCCCGCGTCGGCATGGCGCATGACGCCCGTCGCCGGGTCGTTCCACAGCACGCGCTCGATGCGCTTGGCCGCCGCGTCGGTGCCGTCGCAGACGATGACCACACCCGAGTGCTGCGAGTAGCCCATGCCCACGCCGCCGCCGTGATGCAGGCTGACCCAGGTGGCGCCGCCCGCGGTGTTGAGCAGCGCGTTGAGCAGCGGCCAGTCGGAGACGGCATCGGTGCCGTCTTTCATGCTCTCGGTTTCGCGGTTGGGGCTGGCGACGGAGCCGGTGTCGAGGTGGTCGCGGCCGATCACGATAGGCGCCTTCAGTTCGCCGTTCTTCACCATCTCGTTGAAGGCCAGGCCCGCGATGTGGCGCTCGCCCAGGCCAAGCCAGCAGATGCGCGCCGGCAGCCCCTGGAACGCGATGCGCTCGCGCGCCATGTCGAGCCAGCGGTGCGTGTGGGTGTTCTCCGGGAACAGCTCCTTGATCTTGGCGTCGGTCTTGTAGATGTCTTCGGGGTCGCCCGACAGCGCCACCCAGCGGAACGGACCCTTGCCTTCGCAGAACAGCGGACGGATGTAGGCCGGCACGAAACCCGGAAAGTCGAAGGCGTTCTTCACGCCTTCGTCGAACGCGACCTGGCGGATGTTGTTGCCGTAGTCGACCGTGGGAATGCCCATGGCCTGGAAGTCGAGCATGGCCTGCACGTGCACGGCGCACGACTTGGCGGCTGCTTTCTTGAGCGCGTCGTGCTGCGAGGCGTCCTTCATCGCGGCCTGCCATTGCGGCACCGTCCAGCCCGAGGGCAGGTAGCCGTTGATGAGGTCGTGCGCGGAGGTCTGGTCGGTGACGAGGTCGGGCTTGAGTCCGCCAGCCTTCGCGCTCTTCACGAGCTCGGGCAGGATGTCGGCCGCATTGCCGAGCAGCGCGATCGACACGGCTTCCTTCGCGTCGCAGTGCTGCTTGATCAGTTCGAACGCGTGGTCGATGTCGCGCGCCTGCTTGTCGACGTAGCGCGTGCGCAGGCGGAAGTCGATGCTCGACTGCTGGCACTCGATGTTGAGCGACACCGCGCCCGCGAGCGTGGCCGCGAGCGGCTGCGCGCCGCCCATGCCGCCAAGGCCGGCGGTGAGAATCCATTTGCCCGCAAGACTGTTGTCGTAGTGCTGGCGGCCGGCTTCGACAAAGGTCTCGAAGGTGCCCTGCACGATGCCCTGGCTGCCGATGTAGATCCAGCTTCCCGCCGTCATCTGGCCGTACATGAAAAGGCCCTGGCGGTCGAGCTCGTTGAAGTGCTCCCAGTTCGCCCATTTGGGCACGAGGTTCGAATTGGCGAGCAGCACGCGCGGTGCGTTCTCGTGCGTCTTGAACACGCCGACGGGCTTGCCCGACTGGATGAGCAGCGTCTCGTCGTCGTTCAGTTCCTTCAGCGATGCCAGGATCTGGTCGTAGCAGGCCCAGTTGCGCGCCGCGCGGCCGATGCCGCCGTACACCACGAGGTCTTGCGGGCGCTCCGCCACTTCAGCGTCGAGGTTGTTCTGCAGCATGCGGAACGGCGCCTCGGTGAGCCAGCTCTTGCAGCTGAGCGTGCTGCCGCGCGGGGCGCGGATCACGCGGGTCGGGTCGTGGCGCGGATCGGCGGCATCGGGGTTGCTGCTGTTCAGCGCAAATTTTTCCGGAGCGTTCATGGCGTGGTTCTCCTAATGGGGTGATGTCTTACGAGCGGCTCGGCAGGATGTTCAGCAGCGCGGCCGGCAGCTCGGCCGCGAGCGCCCACTGGCGCATGGCTTCGATGTCGGGCGCGAGGTAGCGGTCGCGTTCGAGGAAAGCGACCTTCTGGCGGATGGTGGCGAATTCGGCTTCGACCAGCGGGGAGCTCTTGAGCCCACGTTTCAATTCAATGCCTTGCGCGGCGGCCATCGCTTCGATGCCGACGACGACCGCCGTGTTGTTGACCATGTCGCCCAAGCGGCGCGCGGCGAAGGTGGCCATCGACACATGGTCTTCCTGGTTGGCCGAAGTGGGCAGGCTGTCGACGCTGGCGGGATGCGCGAGCGACTTGTTCTCCGACGCAAGGGCCGCGGCCGTGACCTGCGCGATCATGAAGCCCGAATTCAGCCCGCCGTCGCGCACGAGGAATGGCGGCAGGCCCGAAAGGCCGGTGTCGAGCAAGAGCGCGATGCGGCGCTCGGCAATCGCGCCGACTTCGCTCACGGCCAGCGCAATGATGTCGGCCGCGAAGGCGACCGGCTCGGCGTGGAAGTTGCCACCTGAAATCACTTCGCCGGTATCGGTGAACACCAGCGGGTTGTCCGATGCGGCATTGGCTTCGATGACCAGCACGCGCGCCGCATGCGCGAGGTTGTCGAGGCAGGCGCCCATCACCTGCGGAATGCAGCGCACCGAGTACGGGTCTTGCACGCGGCCGCAGTCGGCGTGCGACGGCACGATCTCGCTGCCTTCGAGCAGCGCGCGCACCGCGCCCGCCACCGCGATCTGTCCGGGCTGGCCGCGCGCGGCGTGGATGCGTGCGTCGAAAGGCTTGATCGAGCCTTGAATCGCTTCGAGCGACAACGCACCCGACATCAGCGCGGCGGCGAACACGTCTTCCGCGCCGAACAGGCCGGCCAGTGCCAGCGCCGTCGACACCTGGGTGCCGTTGAGCAGCGCCAGGCCTTCTTTCGGCCCGAGCACGAAAGGTTCGAGGCCGATACTGCGCATCGCCTCGGCGCCGCTGACGACCTTGCCATCGGCCAGCGTCGCCTGGCCTTCGCCGATCAGCACGCAGGCCATGTGCGCGAGCGGTGCGAGGTCGCCCGAAGCGCCGACCGATCCCTTGCACGGAATGCTCGGCGTGACGCCCGCATTGAACAGCGCCAGCAGCGCATCGACCAGCGCAGGCCGCACGCCCGAATGCCCGCGCGCCAGGCTCACGGCCTTGGTGGCGAGCACCATGCGCACGACAGGCGCGGCCAGCGGCTCGCCCGTGCCCACGCTGTGCGAGAGCACGAGGTTGCGCTGCAGGTCGGCCAAGTGGTCGTTGCCGATGCGCGTGCTCGCGAGCTTGCCGAAACCGGTGTTGATGCCGTAGACCACCTGGTCGTTCTCGACGATGTGGCGCACCGCCGCTTCGGCGCGCGCCATGCCCTCTTGCACGGAGGGGTCGAGCGCCAGCCGCACGCCGCCGGCCTGGAGGCGGCGCAGCATCGCGAGGTCCACCTTGCCGGGCGTGAGGGTCAGGGTCGTGGCGGTGTGTTTGCTTGTTGGCATATGAACCTGTCTATACAAGTGGTTGCAAGGAAAACCTTCGGTTTCCGTAGCGACAAAAATCAGCCGAAGGACGGGTTGCCGTCGGCTTTGAAACGGCTGCCCAGGCTGTAGCGCGAGGCGGGATGCAGGCAGCGCACCCAGGTGACCGGCGTGTTGCGCGTCCAGGTGCGGCGCGTGAGCAGCAGGCAGGGGTCGGTGGGCTCCATGGCCAGCCGGCCCGCCTGCTCCGCGGTGGGCAGCACGGCATCGACGACGTGTTCGATCTGGTCGAACGGCACGTTGCGCACCAGGTACTCGCTGGGCGGCACGGCGGCAAAGTCCTGCTCGAGGTAGTCGGGCACGACCAGCGGATTGACGTAGCGCTCTTCCAGCTGCACGGGCGTGTCGTTCTCCAGGTGCAGGCAGACGCTGTGGAACACCGAGGTGCCTGCGCGCATGTCGAGCCAGGCCGCCACGTCGGGCGAGGCGGACAGGCGTTCCACGGCAAGCATCTCGCAGCGATAGTCATGGCCGCGCTGGCGGATTTCGCTCGCGATGTTGGCAATCTGCAGCAGCGTGGACTGGGGCTTGTTCTCGGCCACGAAGCTGCCGACCCCGGCCGTGCGCACGATGCGGCCCTGCTCCATGAGCTCTCGCAGCGCGCGGTTCACGGTCATGCGCGAGATGCCGAACTGGGCGACCAGCTCGCTTTCGGACGGCAGGCGGTGGCCGGCCGGCCAGGTGCCGTCCTGGATCTTGCGGGAGATGTGGTCCTTGACTTGCGCATAGAGCGCGAGAGAGGGGAGGTCGCGCTTCATGTCAGCGTTCCAAGCACGCTGTTGTCGTGGCGCCGCCGTTCAGGGCTTGTGCAAAGGCCACCGGGTGCTCCCCTCCGCGAATGTCCCCCGGGCTTCGCCCTCCTCCTTGATTTCGCTGCGGGGAGCACCCGATGCCCTGTGCACCTGGGCACGCTGCTGGTGCGCGACTGATCAACAACCGCTCTTTCCAACGCTCTCGTCGATGGGGTGCCTTGCGCAGCGAAATCAAGGAGGAGCCCGAAGGGCGGGGGACATTCGCGGAGCAAGGTACCCCGTCGGCGGGAGCGCGCCCTGAATGCCCCCTACTGCGACCAATAAAAGAACAAGCTTTCACCCTAGTGCTCCGCAGCAGCCATCGACTCCGCGCGAATCTCTTCCGTCAACCGTGCCTTGATTTCCATGAACTCGGGCGAGGTCTTGATCGTGTAGCTGCGCGGATGCGGAAAGTCGACCACGATCTCGGTCTTGATGCGACCGGGGCGCGCGCTGAACACCGCCACGCGGTTGGCCATGAAGATCGCCTCGTCGATGTCATGCGTGACGAACAGCACCGTCTTCTGCGCCGACTCCCAGATGCCCAGCAGCAACTCCTGCATCAGCACGCGCGTCTGGTTGTCGAGCGCACCGAAGGGCTCGTCCAGCAGCAGCATCTTGGGGTCGTTGGCGAGCGCGCGCGCAATCGCGGTGCGCTGCTGCATGCCGCCCGAGAGCTGCTTCGGAAAATGGTGCTCGAAGCCGCGCAGGCCCACCTTGGCGATGAAGAACTCGCTGCGCTCCTTCTGATCGGCTTCGCTCATGCCGCGCTCGCGCAGGCCGAAGCGGATGTTCTGCGCCACGGTGAGCCATGGGAACAGCGTGTAGCTCTGGAACACCACGCCGCGGTCGGCGCCCGGGCCTTCGATACGCTCGCCATCGAGCAGCACCTGGCCGGTGGTCGGAAAGTCGAGCCCCGCGACGATCCGCAGCAGCGTCGACTTGCCGCAGCCCGAGGGACCAAGGATGGTGACGAAGTCGTTCTCCTTCACCTCGAAGTCGATCGGCAGCAGCGCCTGCGTGCTTTGACCCTTGGTGCCGGTGAAGATGCGCGACACGCCCTGAATGGAAAGTTGGTTGTTCGTCATCATCACAGTGCCGCCCATGCAAAGAGACGGCGATTCAGCGCCTTGAAAGCGAAGTCGGACACCAGCCCGATGACGCCGATCACGATGATCCCGAAAATGATCTGCCCGGTGTTCAGCAACGCCTGGCTGTCGGTGATCATGTGGCCGATGCCCGACGAAGAACCGATGAGCTCCGCGACGATCACGTAGGTCCAGGCCCAACCGAGCACGAGGCGCAGCGTTTCGGCAATGCCGGGCGCGGCACCCGGAATGAGCACGCGCGCCACGATGCCGCGGCTGTTCGCGCCCAGCGTATAGGCCGCCTCGACGAGGTCGCGCCGCGCGCCGCCCACGGTGACCGCCACCATCAGCACGATCTGGAAGAACGAGCCGATGAAGATCACCAGCAGCTTCTGCATTTCGCCGAGGCCCGCCCACAGGATCAGCAGCGGAATGAAGGCCGAGGCCGGCAGGTAGCGGCAGAACGAAACGAAGGGTTCGAAGAAGGCTTCCACGGCCTTCCAGGTTCCCATGGCAATGCCGAGCGGCACCGCCAGCACGGCGGCCAGCAGGAAGCCGCCGAACACGCGCCACACCGTCATGCCCACGTCGCCGATGAAGCCGAACTCGGTGAACAGCAGCCAGCCTTCCTTCAGCATGGTGACGGGGCTGGCAAGGAAGGTCGGCGGCACGAAGCCACCGAGCGTGGCAATGGACCACACGAGCACGAAGACCACGAAGAAGCCCAGCCCGAGCAGCACCCGGGCGCGCGCGCCGATGGGCTCGAGCGGCGCGAGCGAACGGCGCCGCGTGGGCACGGCAGCGGCCTGAGGGGAATGGGCCGATGCAGGCGCCGCCGCGCGCGGCGTCACCTGCGGCAGGGCCTTACTTGACGAAGCTTGCATCGAAGGTGGCTGCATAGTCTTCAGGCGCCTTGCGGATCACGCCGGCCTCCAGCAGGATGGCCGTGGCTTCCTTCATGAAGCTGGTGAGCTCGCCCGCGAAGAACTTCTGGTTGGCGGCCTTGTCCTGCCAGCGCAGGTAGGCCGACGACTTGGCGAACTGCTCGCCGGTCTGCTTGACGGCCGAGCCCATGAGCTCGTTGGCCTTGGCCGGGTCGGCCTTGATCAGGTCGAGCGCCTCGAAGTACGACTGCGTGAGCGCCTGCGCGGCCTTGGCGTTGGCCTTGAGCCAGGTGGGCGCGCAGCCGACGGTGTCCATCACCATCGGGTAGTCGAGCGTGGTGGCCAGGATCTTGCCGGCGGCGGGGTTGGCGCGCACGGTCGAAAGATAGGGCTCATAGGTCATGGCCGCATCGTTCTGGCCGGCCACGAAGGCCTGGGCGGCGGGCTGCGGCTCGAGCGACACCACCTTCACGTCCTTGAGCGTCATGCCGTTCTTGCTGAGCATCCAGGCCAGGCCGAAGTACGGCGCGGTGCCGGGCGCGCTCACGCCGATGGCCTTGCCCTTGAGGTCGGCGAAGCTCTTCACGTCGTTGCGCACCGCGAGGCCGTCAGCGCCGTAGGACTTGTCCATCTGGAAGATCTGCACGATGGGCACGCCGTTGGCGTTCCAGGCCACGTGCGTTTCCACCGTGGTGGCCGCGCACTGGATGGCGCCCGAGGCCAGGGCCAGGTGGCGGTCCTTCTGCGGGATCATCTTCAGTTCGACGTCCAGGCCGTTCTTCTTGAAGATGCCGGCCTTGTCGGCCAGCGAGAGAGGCGCGAAGCCGGTCCAGCCGGACATGCCGAGCGCAATCTTGGTGTCCTGCGCGGCGGCTGTTCCGGCCATGCCCGCTGCACATGCGCCTGCTGCCAGCAGGGAAGCGACTTTTAAGAAAACGCCGGGCCGCCCCAAGTTTTCGGGGCCCCCTCGGGGGGCCTGACGCGCAGCGGCAGGTTCGGGGGCACTGATATCTACGGTCTTGACCATGGGTACTCCTGGTTCTGTTCTCTGGGAAAAAGGTCGGCGGTGCACCCGGAGCCGGGCTGCGCGCGCTTCGCATTGTTGCCGAGCGCCCCACCTTGTATATACAGGATAACCCGAGAGAGCCATTTCGGTGCATTCCTTCAGGAAAACGCACCAGATTGCTGTCTATACAGGGAGGGTGGCGGGACAGGTTTTGCGATTGCAAACCTCGTGCCACAGTCATGTCGATGCCGCTGGGGGACAATCGGCGCTCCCCCTTTTTTGCCCCCGCCCTTCCCATCCGCTGCCTGTGTCCTCGCTCGCTCCCCTTCCCCTCGACGCCCCCGGCAGCAGCAGCGCACCCGCCGACATCCTTCACGAAGTCTTCGGCTACTCGCAGTTCCGCGGGCCGCAGCAAGACATCGTCGATCACGTGGTCGGCGGCGGCGATGCGCTGGTGCTGATGCCTACCGGCGGCGGCAAGTCGCTGTGCTACCAGATCCCGGCCATTGCGCGGCAACGCGCGGGGCACGGCGTGTCGGTGGTGGTGTCGCCGCTGATTGCGCTGATGCACGACCAGGTCGGCGCGCTGCATGAGGCCGGGGTGAACGCGGCCTTCTTGAATTCGACGCTCGACTGGGAACAGACGCAGGACGTGGAGCGCCGCATGCTGCGCGGCGAGATCACGCTGTTGTACGCGGCGCCCGAGCGCGTGAACACGCCGCGCTTTCTCTCGCAGCTCGATTCGCTGAAGGAGCGCGGCAAGCTCTCGCTGTTCGCGATCGACGAAGCACATTGCGTGAGCCAGTGGGGCCACGACTTCCGGCCCGAATACCGCGCGCTCACGGTGCTGCACGAACGTTACCCGGGCGTGCCGCGCATCGCGCTCACGGCCACGGCCGATGCGCTCACGCGCGCCGACATCGTCGAGCGGCTGCAACTCGAGGAAGCACGGCAGTTCGTCTCCAGCTTCGACCGGCCGAACATCCGCTACACCATCGTCGAGAAGAAGGACGCGACCACGCAGCTGCTGCGTTTTATCGAGCGCGAGCACGAGGGCGATGCGGGCGTGGTCTATTGCCAGTCCCGCAAGCGCGTGGAAGACGTGGCCGTGACGCTGCAGGGCGCGGGCATCAACGCCTTGCCCTATCACGCAGGCCTCGACGCCGCGGTGCGCCAGAAGCACCAGGACCGGTTCCTGCGCGAAGAAGGCATCGTGATGGTCGCGACCATCGCCTTCGGCATGGGCATCGACAAGCCCGACGTGCGCTTCGTCGGCCACCTCGACATGCCCAAGAACATCGAGGGCTACTACCAGGAGACCGGCCGTGCGGGCCGCGACGGCGCACCCGCCGACGCCTGGATGACCTACGGCCTGAACGACGTGGTGAACCAGCGCCGCATGATCGACGAGAGCCCGGCCGGCGAAGAATTCAAGCAGGTGATGCGCGGCAAGCTCGATGCACTGCTCTCGCTGGCCGAGGCAAGCGATTGCCGGCGCGTGCGGCTGCTCGGCTACTTCGATGAGAAGAGCACACCCTGCGGTAACTGCGACAACTGTTTGAACCCGCCGCAGGTGTGGGATGGGACCGATGCCGCGCGCAAGCTGCTCTCCACCATCTACCGTGTCCAGCAGCTCAGCGGCATCAGCTTTGGCGCGGGCCACATCATGGACATCCTGCGCGGCAAGGAAACCGAGAAGGTCAAGCAGTTCGGGCACGAGCGCATCAGCACCTTCGGGCTCGGCGCGGAGTTCAGCGAAGTGCAGCTGCGCGGCGTGCTGCGGCAGCTCATCGCGACGGGCGCGCTGGCTGTCGATGCCGAGGCCTTCAACACGCTGAAACTCACCGAAGGATCGCGCCCGGTGCTCAAGGGCGAAGCGAACGTGACGCTGCGCGAGTCGATCTCGTCGCCGGCGGAGCGCAAGCCCCGCCGCGAGAAGGTGGCCAAGGGCGCACCGTCACCGGCTGCGGCCAAGCTCGACGACACCGGCAAGAAGCGCTTCGAGGCACTCAAGGCCTGGCGCGCCGAGGTGGCGCGCGAGCACAACCTGCCGGCCTACGTGATCTTTCACGACGCCACATTGGCGGCCATTGCCGAACGCGCGCCCGCCACGCTCGAAGACCTGCAGGGCATCAGCGGCATCGGCACCAAGAAGCTCGAGGCCTACGGCGCCGAGGTGCTGCGGGTCGCCTCGGCTTTCTAGGCCCGTCGTCGACCGCGTATCGGTCAGCTCGCGGGCGGCAGCGTGATCGGCACCGGCCGCGTGAGCAGATCGACATAGAGCTCGAAGAAGCGCGCGTTGTCGAACTTCTTCACCACCGTCATCTTCTGCAGCGTGGGCCCTGCGGGCTGCGCGCCGTAGCCGACGGAGCGCCCGTTGTCGGCGGCGCCGGGCTTGGCGACCACGTCGACATAGCGCTCCACCGTTTGCGTGGCGTAGCTCGGGTCGATGAGATAGGCGAGCGTCAACGTGTCCCAGATGTTCTGCGTGTAGGCCGGGTTGTTCTCGAAGCCGTTGGTGCCGCTGAAGCCGTAGCCGTTGAGCTTGCGGAACACCTCGGTCACCGCAGTCGGCTTGGCCGGATGCGCGATGCGGTCGTAGATGGGCTTGGTCAGGAACACGGTGTCGGTCACGTCGAGCGGCACCACCACCTGCGGGATCGGCAGGCGCACCACGAACTGTGCGGCCTCGGGGTCGAACCACCAGTTGAATTCGGCAAACTTGGTGGTGTTGCCCGCCACGTCGATGGCGCCGCCCATGTAGATGATCTTCTTGATGAGCGGCACGATTTCGGGGTTCTGCTTCACCGCGAGTGCAATGTTGGTGAGCGGGCCGATGGCCAGGATGGTGATCTCGTTCGGGTTGGCCTTCACGGTGTCCACGATGAAGTCGACAGCGGTCTTGCGCTGCAACACGGTGTGGGTGGCAAAACCGTCCGGCGAGGGCTTCAGGTCGGCATCGGTCTTGGGCTCGGGCGAGCTCCAGGCGCCCAGGTAGCCGTCGCCGCCGGAGCCGGCAGCCATCTCGGCTTCGATGGTGGCGTAGTCGTGGTTGAACGCGTAGTTCGCACCCGCATAAATGCCGATGCGGTTGCCGACGCCGAGCCGCTCGACCGACATCAACGCATCCGCCACGCCCTGCTTGAGCCACTGGTTGCCCGAGACCACGCTGATGCCCATGACCTGGACCTTGCCCGAGGCCTGCAGCTGCGCGGCCATGACGCCGAGCTGGCCGTCGTCGCTCATGGTGTTGTAGTCGCTGTCGATGATGATCTTTTGCGCGGGAGGCGGGGCTGCGCCATAGCCCGGGGCGAGTCCGATGCCGCCGTTGCCGCCATCGCCACCGCCGCCGCAGGCCGACAGCACCGTGGCGAGCAAGGCCGCGGCCATCCATTGGCGGCGCTGAATCTGAATCTTCATTCCGGGCTCCTTCTCTGTGGCTCTCGCCGTGTAGAACTAAATGCCAAACGATTGCGCAAACGTTTGCTTGAACTCTAATAGGCGAGCCATGGGCGTGGCGAAGGGCAAGGTTTCAAGGGGTAACCGCGACGCCGCCGAAGCGACTCAGCTCGGCGAGGGCGCGGCTTCGAGCAAGCGGATTTCGCGCAGCGGCGTGCGGTTGAGCAGGTAGGGCTGCTCCTCGGACGTGCCGGATTTCTCGAGCCCCGGCGCAGTCTTGGCCGAAGCTGATGCGGGGCAAGCGCCGCCGGTGCGAATCGCCAGCGCGGCCGCGAGCCGAGCCTCGGCCGGATCGCCGAGTGCATGGTCGAAATCGTCGGCCACGGCGCAGTCAGCCGGGAAGCCGTCGCCATAGTCGCCGAAGTTCTTGGCATTGACACCCTGGAACTGGATGGCGAAGTAGCTGGTGCCGCAGTTGTCCTGCGGCGAGAAGCCATAGGGCTTGCCGCAGGTGGCGCCGCCCACGAGATTGACCTTCACGTCGACGCCGCGCAGGCTGTTGATGACCGATTCGCTCGCCGAGCAGGTGTCGGGGCCGACCAGCACCGTGACCTGTGAAAGGCCGAGCCTCGGGAGCGCCGTGCCCGTGCGGCTGGTGCCGTAGAACGGAATGATCGTTTGCGCCGGCGTCAGGTGGAACGGGTTCTTGTCGTTGAACACGAGGCGCTCGAAAGTCTTGCCATCGGTCGCGGCCGGCGCGGACGCCATGTACGCGAGCCGGCTGGCAATGTTTAGCTGGCCGCCGCCGTTGTAGCGCATGTCGAGCACCAGGTCCTGGATGCCGCTGCCGGCCTTCAGCTGGTTGACCGCATCGATGAGCTGCGCTTCAGAGGTCGTGATGTGGTCGTTGAAGAGCAGGTAGCCCACGCGGCCGCTCGCGGTGTCGATGGTCTTCACGTTCTGCACCGGCGTGCGCGTGACGCTTGCCGCGGCCAGCGTCACGGTACGGGTCGCGGTGCCTTCCTGCAGCTTGAAGGTATGCGATTCGCCGATGGCCGCGGGCGAGATGC
Source organism: Variovorax paradoxus (assembly GCF_030815855.1). Classification (NCBI taxonomy): domain Bacteria; kingdom Pseudomonadati; phylum Pseudomonadota; class Betaproteobacteria; order Burkholderiales; family Comamonadaceae; genus Variovorax; species Variovorax paradoxus. The sequence continues at coordinate 5,206,191 of NZ_JAUSXG010000001.1, forward strand.
CGCGGTTGATGACCGTGGTGTTGGTACCGTTGATCACGTCGACGCCATCGACTTCGAGCACCTTCGCACCGCGCGCGATGCCGGCCGAGGCCGCGGGCGACCCCGGCTCGGTGAATGCGATGCGCAGGTCGCGCGGACGCGAGTTGCGCACGAACGCGAACTCCATGCCGTAGCCAGGCGACACGCCGTTCTGCGAGAGCTGCCGATAGCGCTCGGTGTCGTACACGTAGTGAAAGCGGTCCTTCGCGCGGCCCGATGCCGTGACGGCCGGGCTCTTGAGCACGCTGAAGTAAGCGACGGGCGTGGCGTAGTCGGCGGCCTTCAGCGTGGCGGGCACCTCGCCGTACCAGAGATAGGTTTCGTCGATCCAGCCGCGCACCCAGCGCTTCTCGTCGGTCAGCATGCCGGCCTTGTCGGGGTAGGCCGCGCCGGTTTCGGGATTCGTGCCGCCACGCGGCGCGGCGCACAGGCCGGCCACGGTGGACGAGGCGACGATGGCATCGTTGTCGGCGGCAGGAGGCGTGGTGGTGGGCGGCAGGAAGATCGGCAGCCCGCCGCCACCGCCACCACCTCCGCCGCCGCCACAACCAGCCAGGACGAAGGCTGCCCAAGCGAGCGCGGATGCGGCCGCGGTGCGTGCAGTGGAACGCGGCATCTCCCGCGCGTGCGCGTCGAACGCTTTCATATCGAACTCCTCCTCGTGTCCGTTGCGACGGACGGTGTTTTTCTGTCTGCCGTGTTCGGCGGCGGTGACTGGCTGTTGTCTACCTACTGCACAAAACCGATGCCGCGCGATTCGCGCACCTCGGGCTTGATGCGGTGCTCGGCCTCGAGCTGGTCCAGGAATTCGGCGGCCGAAAACTCGACCGCGAGAATGTCCGTCTGCCGCTTCACGGCCGCGAAATCGCCCGGGCACAGTTGCGTCAACTTCGCCAGGCGTGCCTTGATCTCGCCGGTCAGCAGCGCGGCATCGCCGGCCAGCGCCTCGGTCACGAACATGCGCTCGCGCTGGAGTGCGGTGAGCGGCATGAACTTGATCTTGAAGGTGAAGCGCCTGAGCGCCGCCTGGTCGAGCCGGTCGAGCAGGTTGGTGGTGCAGATGAAGACGCCGTTGAAGCGTTCCATGCCCTGCAGCATCTCGTTGACCTCGGTCACCTCGTAGGTGCGCTGGGCGCCGCGCCGGTCTTGCAGGAAGCTGTCGGCCTCGTCGAGCAGCAGCACGGCCTTTTCGGCTTCCGCTTCCTTGAACATGGCGGCCATGTTCTGCTCGGTCTCGCCGACGTATTTGCTCATGAGGTCACTGGCCTGCTTGATGATGAGCGGCCGGCCGATGGCCTTGGCGATGTGCTCGGCCAGCGCGGTCTTGCCGGTGCCGGGCGCGCCGTAGAAACACAGCGTGCCGTGGCCGCGCGCCTTCAGCGCCGCGACGATGCGCGGGACTTCGAAGCGGGTCTCGACGTTGAGCATGTCGAGGTCGTAGGTGGTGACGCTGCGCCGCTCGCCCAGGCCGGTGTCGAGCGTGCCCAGCGCGAGGTCGGCGTTCTTGAGCTGCCGCTCGATCAGCGTCTCCATCGATGCGCCGTCGGTTTGCGCGAGCCCCGCAAAGCGCACGGCGGTGCGGATCTGCGCGGGCGTGAGGCCTTTGCGCTCGGCCAGCTTGGCGGTGAAGGCCTCGGACACGACGATGCCTTCGAGCGTTTTCTTGACCAGCTGCTCGCGCGCGCCGGGCGGCGGCGACTTGAGTTCGAGGTGGTACGCAAAGCGGCGCCGGAATGCGGGGTCGATCTGCTCGATGCGGTTGGTGACCCACAGCGTGGGCACGGGGTTGGCTTCGAGAATCTGGTTGACCCAGGCCTTGCCGCTCACGCTGCCGCTGGTGGGCGCCGGAATCTGCTCGGCGCGCGCCATGAACTGCGCGGCCTCGGTGCTGATGGGCGGAAACACGTCCTCCACCTCGTCGAACAGCAGCGCGGCCTGCGCGCTGCCCTTGAGGAACACCTGCGCGATCTGCAGCGAGCGGTAGCGGTCGCGGCCGCTCAGCGAGTTGCCGTCGCGGTCGGCGTATTCGACCTCGAACAGCTCGAGGCCTGCGGCCTGCGCCACCACCTTGGCGAGTTCGGTCTTGCCGGTGCCGGGGGGTCCGTAGAGCAGCACATTGACGCCGGGCTCCTTGCGCGCCACTGCGGCGCGCAACAGCGTGACGAGCATTTGCGCATCTTCCTCGACGAAGGAAAAGTCGTGCGCCGTGAGCGTGCTCTTGGCGGAGGGCCGCGTGAACACGGCCATGAGCTCGTTGTGGTCGCGGTACTCGCGCATCAGCACCGGCGGCAGCTTTTCGCTGACCTTCATCAGGTCGGCCAAGTCGGTGATGTTGTGCTCGGAGATCAGGTTCTCGACCAGCCCGATGCGCTCGAGCCGCGAGCCCGCGCGCAGCGCCTCGCCCACCTCGCTCGCATTGACGCCTGCGATGTCCGCAATGGCCGCATAAGCCTCGGGCGCGTTGTTGACCTTGAACTCGACCAAGAGCGAGCGCAGGTCACGCTGGTAGCGCGCCAGCGTGCCGTAGAGCAGCAGCGCGCGCTCGGCCTTGTTGAGTTGCAACAGGCCCGCCAGCGCATCGATGTTCTTCTCGACCAGCGTCGACTGCTTGCGCAGCGCATGGGTGAGCCAGTCGCGCGTCACGGCCAGTACCGAGAGCAGATCCTTCGGGTAGTCCTTGGCGTACTCGTCCAGATAGAAGAAGAGCGTGCCTTCTTCATACGGGCCGCGCCATACGCCGTGCCGCTCGAGCAGCGTGCGGCCGTCGAAGTTCTCGACGCCCTTCCAGGCCTCGTTGCCCGCGCAGCGCCGGCCGAGGAATTCGCGCAGCCGCTGAAGCACCGCGACGGGCCACACCAGATGGCGGCCGGTGAGCGACAAGAGGCCGTTGATGTCGCGCCGCACGTTGAAGCGCGGCCCCTGCTTGGCGGCGAGCGTGAGCACGAAGTGCGAGCACATCAGCTCGAGCACCGGCGCACCCTTGAGCCCAGGCGACGGCAATGCCTGCCCGCGTACCGCAGCAGCCACGACATCGACACCTGCACGCTTGACCATCAGACAACCTCCGGACGAGGAACTTCCTGGGGCGACCTTAACGCAGACTTTTCCCTTCGGGAAGACGCAGGAACGGTAAAAACCCTGATGGTGCGATTCCAGCCACAATGCCCGCCATGGTCGGAATCGAAGAAATCCGGCGCGCCGCGGCGCGCCTGCAGGGTCAGGTGCTCAATACGCCCTGCGTCGAGTCGCGCACGCTCTCCGAGATCGTGGGCGCCCAGGTGTTCCTGAAATTCGAGAATCTGCAGTTCACCTCTTCGTTCAAGGAACGCGGGGCGTGCAACAAGCTGGTCGATCTTTCGGAAAACGGGGCTCGCGGCGACGGCCAGGAAACGACGCGCGGCGTGGTGGCCATGTCGGCCGGCAACCATGCCCAGGGCGTGGCCTACCACGCGCAGCGGCTCGGCTTGCGCGCGCTCATCGTGATGCCGCGCTTCACGCCGGGCGTGAAGATCGAGCGCACGCGCGGCTTCGGCGCCGAAGTGGTGCTGCACGGCGACACGCTCGACGCGGCGCGCGCACATGCGCTGGAGCTGGCCGAACGCGAAGGGCTGACCTTCGTTCATCCGTACGACGACGAGGCCATCATCGCGGGCCAGGGCACCGTGGCGCTCGAAATGCTCGACGTGGTGCCCGACCTCGACATGCTGGTGGTGTCGGTGGGCGGCGGCGGGTTGATTGCGGGCATGGCCGTTGCGGCGCGCGACCGCAAGCCTGGCATCGAGATCGTCGGCGTTCAGACCACGCGCTTTCCGGGCATGGTGAATGCCGTCAAGGGCACGCAGCACCTGCAGGGCAAGAGCACCATCGCCGAGGGCATCGCGGTCGGCACGCCGGGCGTGCTCACGCGGGAGATCATCGCCAAACACGTCGACGACCTGCTGCTGGTCGACGAGGGCGACATCGAGCAGGGCGTGCTGATGCTGCTCGAAATCGAAAAAACGCTGGTCGAGGGCGCCGGCGCGGCCGGGCTCGCGGCGCTGATCCGGCATCCGGAGCGCTTCAAGGGCAAGCGCGTGGGGCTGGTGCTTTCGGGCGGAAACATCGATCCGCTGCTGCTCGCGGCGATCATCGAGCGCGGCATGGTGCGCGCCGGCCGGCTGGCCCGCGTGCGGGTCAGCGCACGCGATGTGCCGGGCTCATTGGCCCAGATCACGGCCACTGTAGCGGAAGCGGGCGCTAACGTCGATGAGGTTCACCATCAACGTGCCTTTACCATGCTGGCAGCGCAGAATGTCGATATCGAGCTGGTGCTGCAGACCCGCGGACGGGCTCACCTGGCCAGCGTGCTGGGCGCGCTGCACGACGCGGGCTTCGAGGCCGAAGAGCAGCACTGAGGGGGCCCTGGCAAGCCCCTAGACCGCCGGGCCGGGGCCCATCGGTAAAATGCCCGCAGTTTTTGTATTTGTGTCTTCGAGGTACTTTCCATGTCCAACCCTACGCCCGTCGAGCCGCACCACGCGGCCGCCGTTGAAAAAGACGCCGTCGAATCGGTCGTGCACCTGATGCCGCTCGTGCTGCCGCTGGCCGGCGGCGTGCTGATGCTGCTGCTCGCATCCATCGCCGTCTACTTGGCCTGACAGCCATTTGCGTCTTCGTCCGCGGGCTTTGCGGCCCGCGTTGACGCAGTCTCCCAACGCGAAACGTTTTCTCAAACGGACCTCCGTGCCTCGATGGCGTGGCGTCCCGTTCGGAAAGACGATTTTTCAACTTAGGAGATTTCCGATGAACGCACCCACGATGCAGGGCCTCGCCATTCAGGCACCCTCATACGTCAAGAACGCAAAACTGATTGCCTGGGTGGCCGACATGGCCGCGCTTTGCAAACCCGAGGCCATTCACTGGTGCGACGGCAGCAAGGAAGAGTACGACCGCCTGTGCCAGCAACTGGTCGACGCGGGCACCTTCAAGAAGCTCAACCCGGCCAAGCGGCCCAATTCGTTCCTCGCGGCGTCCGACCCGAGCGACGTCGCGCGCGTCGAAGACCGCACCTTCATCTGCTCCGAACAGAAGGAAAACGCCGGCCCGACCAATAACTGGATGGCCCCGGCCGAAATGCGCGCCACGCTGCAGCCCCTGTTCGACGGCTGCATGAAGGGCCGCACGATGTACGTGGTGCCGTTCAGCATGGGCCCGCTCGGCTCGCCCATCGCCCACATCGGCATCGAACTTTCCGACAGCCCTTACGTGGCGGTCAACATGAAGATCATGACCCGCATGGGCCGTGCCGTGTACGAGGTGCTCGGCACCGAAGGCGAGTTCGTGCCCTGCGTGCACACCGTGGGTGCCCCGCTCGAGGCCGGCCAGAAGGACGTGGCCTGGCCCTGCAACAAGACGAAGTACATCGTTCACTACCCCGAGACGCGCGAGATCTGGAGCTACGGCTCGGGCTACGGCGGCAATGCGCTCCTGGGCAAGAAGTGCTTCGCGCTGCGCATCGCCTCCACCATGGGCCGCGACGAGGGCTGGCTCGCCGAGCACATGCTGATCCTGGGCGTGACCTCGCCCCAGGGCAAGAAGTACCACGTGGCCGCCGCGTTCCCCTCGGCCTGCGGCAAGACCAACTTCTCGATGCTGGTGCCGCCGGCCGGCTTCGACGGCTGGGAAGTGACGACCATCGGCGACGACATCGCCTGGATCAAGCCCGGCAAGGATGGCCGCATGTACGCCATCAACCCCGAGGCCGGCTACTTCGGCGTGGCCCCCGGCACCAACCTCAAGACCAACCCCAACTGCCTCAAGAGCCTGGACCGGGACGTGATCTTCACCAACGTGGCGCTCACCGATGACGGCGACGTCTGGTGGGAAGGCCTCGAGGACGACGCGCCCGGCAAGAAACTGCCCGAGCACCTGATCGACTGGCAGGGCAAGGACTGGACGCCGCAGATCGCCAAGGAAACCGGCGCCAAGGCCGCGCACCCCAACTCGCGCTTCACCGTGGCCGCCACCAACAACCCGGCGCTCGACCCGGCCTGGGACGACCCGGCCGGCGTGCCGATCGACGCCTTCATCTTCGGCGGCCGCCGCTCGACCACGGTGCCGCTGGTGACCGAAGGCCGCAACTGGACCGAAGGCGTTTACATGGCCGCCACCATGGGCTCGGAAACCACCGCCGCCATCGTCGGCCAGGTGGGCGTGGTGCGCCGCGATCCGTTCGCCATGCTGGCCTTCATGGGCTACAACATGAGCGACTACTTCCAGCACTGGCTCGACTTGGGCAAGAAGCTGGAAGCATCGGGCGCCAAGCAGCCGAAGATCTACACGACCAACTGGTTCCGCAAGGGTCCGGACGGCAAGTTCGTCTGGCCCGGCTACGGCGAGAACATGCGCGTGCTCAAGTGGATCATCGACCGCATCGAAGGCAAGGCCGAGGGCGTGGACCATGTCTTCGGCGTGAGCCCGCGCTACGAAGACCTCAACTGGACCGGCCTGGATTTCAGCGCCGAGCAGTTCGCCACCGTCACCAGCATCGACAAGGCCGCGTGGCAGGCCGAGCTGAAGCTGCATGCCGAGCTGTTCCAGCAGCTGGCGCACCACCTGCCGAAGGAACTGCCGGCAACCAAGGCCGCCATCGAGCAGCGCCTGGCGGCCTGATTCCCGCCCGTTGTGCGGCGGCCCGGCCGCACAAACGAAAGAGCCGCCCAAGGGCGGCTCTTTTTTTGACTCTCGGGCTGGCCGGACCAGCCAGTCGATCAGTAGTAGCGCGAGCTGTTCATGCGGCGCATGGCTTCGTAAAGCGTCGGCATGCGCGCGGCGTTGGACCGTTCGGCCGCGCGGGCCAGTGCATCCACCTTGGCAACGGCAGCGACCGAAGCCTTGCCTTCGGACTGCTGGCGCCAGACGGCGGCCTGCAGTTCCTGCATCACGCGCGGGTCGCTGTGTGCGGTGGCGAGAAAGCGGGCGTCGGCGCGATCGGCGGCGCGGCGCTGGGCGGCCGCGTTCCAGAGGCCTGCAACCTTGGCGGCCGCATTGCGCAGCGAACCGGCAAACAGCGCCAAGCCGGCGAAAACGGCGCCGCAGAGCACGGCCCAGGCGGCGAGCAGCGCGCCTTCGTCCCAGGTGGAAACGAGCTTGTCGCCCACCACCAGCACCGCCGCAACCACGGCGACGATGAGCAGGGCGATCAGCGGACGCGAACCGCTGGCGCCGGCACGTGCGGCCTTGATCTGGCCGAACAGGACCTCGGCGCGCTGGACGCCGGGGTGGACAGTAGGTTGGTCAACGTGGACAAAGCTGGTCATGATGAATCCCTCCGTGGGATGAATGGCTGGTGCCGATGGGGAGATATTAGGGTTTGCCCTAGTGTTTCGCCACTTTATCTTTCTGATGTTTATCATTCACAACACTGATGGACGTCAATTTCCGCACACTCGACCTCAACCTGCTTCGTGTCTTCGACGAGGTCATGGCGGAGCGCAACCTGACGCGGGCCGCGCGCAACCTGTCGATCACCCAGCCGGCCGTGAGCAATGCGCTGCGCCGCCTGCGCGATGTACTCGGCGACGAGCTGGTGAGCCGGGCCGGCGCCGGGGTCGAGCCGACCCCGCGCGCGCTGGCGCTCTGGCCCACGGTGCGGGACGCGCTGCGGCAACTGCAGCACACGCTGGCGCCGGGCGAGTTCGACGCGGCGGTCGCCGACACCACTTTCCTGCTGGCCATGGCCGACGCGACCGCTGCCGAGCTCATTCCCGGGCTGGTGCGAATCGTCGAGAAGGAAGCGCCCGCTATCTCGCTGCGCGTTCTGCCGCTGACCACCCGCGACCCCCGGCGGATGCTCGAGCAGGAAGAAGTCGACATGGCCATCGGCTACTTTCCGGCCGTGATCGCCAGCTTGGCGGCGCGTGGGCAGTCGGGCGTGGGGGTGGCGTTCGAGACACAGCGGCTCTACCTGGGCCAGTATGTCTGCGTGATGCGGCGCGGCCATCCGCTCGCGGACGCGCCGCTCACGCTAGACGACTACTGCGCCGCCCGGCACCTGCTCGTGAGTTTTTCGGGGCGGCCGTACGGTTTTATCGACCAGACGCTGGGCGCCCTGGGGCGCGAGCGGCGCATCGTGGTGACCGTGAACCAGTTTTTCACGGCCGGGCGCGTCGTTGCGAACTCCGACCTGCTCACGGTGCTGCCGCGGCATTTTGTGACCGTGACCGGCATCGACGACCAGCTGGTGCTGCGCGACCTGCCCTTCGACCAGCCGATGGTGCACGTCGACGCCATCTGGCACCGGCGCGCACAGCACCTGCATTCGCACGAATGGCTGCGCACCGCGCTGCTGCGCTCCGCCGCGGCGGCTTTCGCGGATTCGGTCCTCGGGCAGAAGGTGCCCGGATGACCGGCCGGGGTTTTCTTAGCGAATGACCGAGAGCCAGGCGCTGGCTGCAACGCGCAGTTCCTGCGCTTGGTAGGCGTCGAGGCCGGCACGGGCATCGGCGCTTTCCATCAGCGCGGCGGCATGACTGACCGAGGCGTTGGCATTCGAAGAACGGAAGAAACGGGCCACTTGGGCGATAAGGCTGAACATGACAGTGCGCTGCTCTTGGCTGCGCTGGAGTGGTTGATGTCCTAAGAATAGGGGTTATCCCTAATATTGAAAGCCCCACCTCATGCGCTTTATGCATGGGCTCATTCCCCTAGACTGGCTGGACGATGAAGCTGCAACTGCTCTCCGACCTGCACCTGGAATCCCATCCGCGCTTCCACGCCGAGCCGGTGTCCGGCGCCGACATGCTGGTGCTGGCGGGCGACATCGGCTCCTACCAGGAAGGCTCCCGCCTGACCGACCCCGACTTCGGCCTGGGCCGCTTTTCGCCGCGCAACGGCTGGCCGGTGCCCGTGATCTACGTGCCGGGCAACCACGAGTACGACAACGCCGATTTCGACGAAACGCACGAGCGCCTGCGCGCGCTCTGCAACGAACTCGACATCCTGTGGCTGGAACGCGAGACCGCGGTCATCGACGGCATCCGCTTCATCGGCACCACCCTCTGGGCCGACTTCGACGCGCTGGTGACGCCCACCGACGGCCTGGCGGACGCGCTCAAGAAGCGCGGCAAGGCGATGCGCGCGGCCGACTTCTACCTGGAGAAAGCCGCCACCGTGCGCCACGGCCAGCCGTTCATGGCCGGTGCCATGCGGGAACAGGGGCTGGCATGCCAGGCTTGGCTCGAGCAGGCGCTGGCCGAGCCTTTCGACGGCACCACCGTCGCTGTCACGCACTTCGCGCCGAGTCTTGCGAGCGCCGATCCGCGCTACGGCCTCACGCCGGGCACCGCGGGCTTCTGCAATTCGCTCGATGCGCTGCTTCCCCGCGCCCAGCTGTGGCTGCACGGCCACCTGCATTGCCCCTTCGACTATGTGAAGGACGGCTGCCGCGTGGTCGCCAATCCGCTCGGCTACAAGGGCAAGGGCGAACAGGAGGGCTTTCGGCCGAACCTGCTGATCGAGGTGGCCTGAGTACGCGTTACAGCAGCTCTTCGCCCACGATCGGCAGCAGCAGCCAGTTCTTGAAGCGCAGCCAGAGGAACTCGCCGGGCTCGTCTTCATGGACGATGTCGCCGCCGGCGTCGTCGTACTCGAGCCACTGCACGCGCCGGCTCTCGGGCCCCAGGCGCAGGCGGTAGCCGAGGTTGACGCGCGCGCCCGATATGAACTGGTTGTAGTCGCGCACCAGTTCCGGGCTGTCGATGACCAGGCCGACCTCGGTGTTGACGGCGGCCGAGCGGTGGTCGAGGTTCATCGAGCCGACGAAGAAGCGCTCGTTGTCGACGACCGCGAGCTTGGCATGCAGCCGGCTGATCGACTGGCCGAAATCGCCGAAGCGGCCCGAGCGGCCCGTGAGCGTGGGCGCAATCTCGAAGATGATCACGCCGATCTTCAGCATGTCGGCGCGGTAGCGCTCGTACCCCGCATAGGCCAGCGGCTCATCGGTCGCGCCCAACGAGTTGGTCACGATGACGATGCGCCCGCCTTTGGCGATGCAGGCCCGCATCTCTTCCATGCCCTTGGAGCCCGGAATGAAATACGGCGAGGCGATGACGACCTCGCTGCGCGCCGCGTTGATCACGCCCAGCGCGCCCTCGGTCACGCTGCCCGCATAGGCCTCCTCGGCCTTGCGCGTGATCTTCTCGGGGTCGTCGATGAACAGCGTGCCCGGCGCCCAGTAGCGGTCGATCTTGCCGGTGATGAGCTGCTCGCCGACGGGCGACCTGTTCAGCACGTCGCGCGGGCGGATCGGCACGTCGGGCACGGCCGCGCGCACCAGTTCGTCGAAACGAACCTGCGCGGCCTCGGGCGTGGTGCGCAGCGGCGCAATGCGCTCGATGGGCCAGGCGTGCGAGCTGTTCCAGTAGCGGTCGAAGCCGTCGGACATCTGCCGCACGATCGGTCCGCTCGAAATCACGTCCATGTCGATGAAGTTCGCGGCCGTGCTGCGCATGAAGTACTCGTTGCCGATGTTGCGTCCGCCCGAGACCGCAAAGCTGTTGTCCGCAATCAGCATCTTGTTGTGCATGCGGTGGTTGATGCGGCCGAAATCGGTGAGGGAGAACAACAGCCTCGTGGTCAGCGAGTTGGCCCGCGACGGCAGCGGATTGAAGAGGCGCACCTCGACGTTCGGAAAGGCGGCGAAGGTGCTGAACACCTCGTCCTCGCCGGCCGTGTAGAGGTCGTCCACCAGGAGCCGCACCCGCACGCCCCGCGAGGCCGCCTCGCGCAGTTCCTTGAGGAACAGCAGGCCCACGTCGTCCTTCTGGATCAGGTAGTACTGCACGTCGAGCGACTTCTCGGCGTGGCGCGCGAGCGAAATGCGTGCATCGAACGCAAAGGCCGCCTCGGGCAAGAGCCGGAAGCCCGAGAGCGCGGCGGCGTTGCCCGGCGCGTCTTTGGCCGCGAGCTGCCCGAGTTCGGTCTGCGCCACGTCGGTGAAAGCCGTGACCGCCGCGCGCGGCTCCGGCGGAGGCAGGCTGACGCAACCGGTCAGCCATGCAGCCGCAAGCACCCCCACGAGGGCTGTAAAACTGCGGACGAGGGAAGCGCGCATGGGCCGAACTGTAGCTGGAGCGCGCGACGCGCGCGTGCGGCCCCCTATGATCGCGCTCATAAAAAGGGAAAGAAAACGCGTGCTCAACGGCTTGTGGCTGGGTTTCTTCGGAATGGCGATGCTCGCGGCGCTCGGGCGCTGGCTCGTGGGCGGCGATCCGGCCGTTTTTGCGGCCATCGTCGAAAGCCTGTTCGCCATGGCGCGGCTCGCGGTCGAGGTGATGGTGCTGCTGTTCGGCACGCTCACGCTGTGGCTCGGCTTCCTGCGCATCGCGGAAGCGGCGGGCTTGGTCGGCTGGCTCGCGCGCCTGCTCGGCCCGCTGTTCCGGCGGCTCATGCCGGGCGTGCCCGCGGGCCATCCGGCGCTCGGCCTCATCACGATGAACTTCGCGGCCAACGCGCTCGGGCTCGACAACGCGGCCACGCCGATCGGCCTCAAGGCCATGCGCGAACTGCGGCGGTTGAACCCCGATCCGGTCACGGCCACCAATGCGCAGATCCTGTTCCTGGTGCTCAACGCATCGTCGCTCACGCTGCTGCCCGTGACCATCTTCATGTACCGCGCGCAGCAGGGTGCCGCCGACCCGACGATGGTGTTCCTGCCGATTCTGCTGGCGACCAGCGCATCGACGCTCGTCGGCCTGCTCTCGGTGGCCGTGGCCCAGCGCCTGCGGCTGTGGGACCCGGTGGTGCTGGCCTACCTGGTGCCGGGCGCACTGCTGCTCGGCGGCTTCATGGCGCTGCTGGGCACGCTCTCGGCCGCGGCGATTGCGTCGCTCTCGTCGCTCATGGGCAACCTTGCGCTGTTCGGCGTGATCATCGTTTTCTTGCTGGCCGGTGCGATCCGCCGCATCAAGGTCTACGAATGCTTTGTCGAGGGCGCGAAGGAAGGCTTCGACATCGCGAAGAACCTGCTGCCCTATCTGGTGGCCATGCTGTGCGCCGTGGGCGTGCTGCGTGCCTCGGGCGCACTCGACTTCGTGCTCGGCGGCCTGCGCTGGCTGGTCGACATGGGCGGCTGGGATTCGCGTTTCGTCGACGCCATGCCGACCGCGCTGGTCAAGCCTTTCTCGGGCAGCGCGGCGCGCGCGATGCTGATCGAAACCATGAAGACACAGGGCGTCGACAGCTTTCCCGCGCTGGTGGCCGCCACCATCCAGGGCAGCACCGAAACCACCTTCTACGTGCTGGCCGTGTACTTCGGCGCTGTCGGCATCCAGCGGGCGCGGCACGCCGTGGCCTGCGCGCTCCTGGCCGAACTGGCGGGCGTGGTGGCCGCCATCGCGGTCTGCTACTGGTTCTTCGGCTGAGCGGCAGCGCGCGGGTGCCGCCGGTTTAAGCTCGCAGGCCCATGAAGAAAACCTCCGTCTCCACATCGCGTGCCGAATCGCGCGCCAGTCCGGCGGCAGAGGGCGCAGAGGCCAAACGCTCGACCTACCACCACGGCAACCTGCGCGATGCATTGGTGATGCGCGGCATCGAGATCCTCGATGCGCAGGGCCTTGCCGCGCTGAGCCTGCGCCAGGCGGCACGCGACGTGGGCGTGTCGCAGACCGCGCCGCTGCACCACTTCGAGGGCAAGTCGGGCTACCTCGCGGCCATTGCCGCGCAGGGCTTTCGCATGATGTTCGACCAGCGCATCCGTGCATTGCGCAGCCTGCACGATCCGCGCGAACGGCTGCTCAGCGTGATGCTCGCCCACCTGCAGTTCTCGATCGAGCGGCCCGCACTGTTCCAGGTGATGTACGGCCCGGCCATTCCGCAGAAGCTGCAGTTCCCCGACCTGGAGCAGGCCGCCACGCGCTCCTACGGCATCCTGGAAACCTGCGTAGGCGACTACCTGAGCCACCGCAACGTGCCGCTCGCCCGCGTGCGGCCCGCCGCGCTGGCCGCATGGACCGCCTGCCACGGCCTGGCCACCGTGATGGTCGACCGCCAGAACGCCTGGGACATCGTCGGCAAGGACCCGATGAAGATCGGCCACGACGTGTTCTCGATCTTCATCGCGGGGCTGGACTACCAGCCCGCGGCAAGCTAGCCAGGCGCCAGCTCGGCCAGGCCTCGGCCGGCTTCCTCCACATCGAGCCCGGGCCTCGCGCGGGCCGTGGCCGATTGGCTGCGATGCAGTGCAAAGGCCTGCAATGCCTGCATGGCTTCGGCCTCGCCCGGAAACACCGCGAAGCTGGCTTGAGCGAAGGCCTCGCGCACATGCGCATGCGGGCTGTAGACCGCCAGTGGCTTGCCCGCGCCGTCCACCACGGCCCGGCATTCGCGCACGAAGCGCGCGAGGTCGTAGCTCGGTCCGCCGACTGCCAGCAAGCCCAGCGCGGCGGCGTCCACAGCCGCGTCCTGCAGCACCACCTGCATCACCGCGCCGAGCAAAGCCGGTTCGGCCAGCAGCATCGCCGTCAGATCGACCGGATTGCGGTTGAGCGAGAAGCTGGGCAGCAGCTCGGCCAGGCGCTGCTCCGCGTCCGCCGATAGCTGCGCCAGCGGCAGTCCGCGGGCTTGCGCCTCGTCGGCCGCCAGCACGCATGACGCACCGGAGTTGCTGACGAGCGCCAGCCGCGGCAGCCCGCCGGAGCCCCCGGCGCCCACCGCCGGCCCGAGGTACAGCGGCACGGCGCCCACAAGTTCGACCAAGCCGCCTACGGTGCGGCAGCCATGCGACTCGAACATGGCGTCGAGCCCCGCACCGGCCGCCCCGGCCGAGCCTGTGTGCAGATCGGCCGAACGCCTGCCATGCGTCGAACGCCCGGAGCGCACCGCCAGCACCGCCACGCCGCGCTGGCGCGCCGTTTCGAGCGCCGCGGCCATGCGCGCCGGATCGGGCACGTGCTCGACGTAGAGCAGCACCAGCCGCACGCCGGGTCGACGCGCCAGTGCATCGACCAGGTCCGCCGTGTCCACATCGGCCTCGTTGCCGGTGGCGGCCACGCAGCGCACGCCCCAGCCCGCTTCGCGCAGCAGCGCATAGGCGGAGACGCCGAACGCGCCGCTTTGCGACACGATCGCCACCGGTCCGTCGAGCGGCGCATGGTCGCTGTAGATCGAGGCGAAGGAGAGCACCGCACCGCTGTCGAAGCTGGCCACGCCGATGCTGTTGGGCCCCACCAGGCGAACACCGCCGGCCCGGGCGATGCCGGCCAGGGCCTCTTGCCGCAGGCGGCCCTCGGCGCCGACCTCCGCATAGCCGGAGGCGAACAGCAACGCATGCCCCACGCCCAGGCGCGCGCAATCGGCCAGCTGCTGCTCGGCCTGCTCGGCGCCGATGCAGAGCACCACCGCATCGGGCACTTCCGGCAGCTGGTCGAGCGCCGCATAGGCCCGCAGGCCCTGCACCTCGCCGGCGCGCGGATGAACCGGATAGATGCGGCCGCCGAAGCCTTGCTCCAGCAAATAACGGATTGGCCGCCCGCCCACCTTGTGCGGGTTGTCGGATGCACCCACCACGGCCACGGAGCGCGGCGCCAGCAAGCGGTCGAGCGACGGCCGCGCCGTCGCCGGCGCGGCCTGTGCCAGCGACTTCAGCTGCGCCTTGAGCAGCTTGCCGGTGGGGCTCGCGGACAACTGCGCCATCACGCGCACCTCGGCCGGCACCTTGTAGGGTGCGAGGCGCTCGCGCAGGAAGGCGCAGAGCCGCGCGGTGTCGATGCTGCGCCCCTGCAGCGGCTCGACGAAGGCGACGATCTCCTCGTCGCCCGGCACGCTGCGACCGACCACCGCGCACTGCGCCACCTCGGGAAAGGCGGCAATCGCTTTCTCGACCTCCGCCGGGTACACGTTGAAGCCGCCGCGGATGATCATCTCCTTGCTGCGGCCCACGATGGAAAGGTCGCCTGCCGGGCCGAAGACGCCGATGTCGCCGGTGTGCAGCCAGCCCTCGGCGTCGACTGCCGCGCGCGTCTGCGCCGGGTCGCGGAAATAGCCCTTCATCACGTTGGGCCCGCGGATCAGGACCTCGCCGCGCTCGCCGGTGGGCGCAGGCCGCCCGTCCGCATCCGCGAGCATCACCTCCACGCCCGGAATCGGCCAGCCGGCGGTCACGTCCGCGGGCGGCGGATGGCCGAAGGTGCGGGTGGCCGCGGGTGCCGACTCGGTCAGGCCGTAGCCGTGGTGCAACGGCAGGCCGAGCAGCGCTTCGGTCTGCGCCTTGCGCGTGGCGTCGACCAGCGAGCCGCCGATGTAGGCCATGCGCAGCCGGTTGGGGGTCAGCGGGCGGCCCTGCTGCTGCGACCATTCGTGCAGCCGCGCGTACATCGCCGGCACGCCCTGGAACACCGTAACCTGTCCACTGGTGATCGCCTCGGCCAGCAGCCCGGCCGAGAAGCGCCCCACCAGGCGCAGCGTGGCACCCGCGCGGAGCCCGCACAGCAGCGCGGAGATCAGCCCGAACGAATGCGAAATCGGCAGCGCATGGAAGATCAGATCGTCCGGCAGCAGCACCTGCTGCACCATCGAGGCATGGGTGACGAAATCGAGGTTGCCGTGGCTCAGCATCACGCCCTTGGGCAGGCCCGTGCTGCCCGAGGTGTAGATCATCAGGGCGACATCGCCGGACGCATCGTCGGCCGCCGTGCCCGGGCAGCGCTGCAACCGTCCGCCCGGCGCGCAGGCAGCAAGCACGCCGGCGGCGCCGCGGCGCTCGGCGTGGGCCAGCGCCTCGCCCGATGCGGCGGCCGCGAAGTACACAAGCCGCGGCTCGCAGTGCGCGCAGATCGCGTCGATTTCACCGCCCGACATGCGGGCATTGAGGGGTACCGCCCAGCCGCCGGCGCGGATCGCGCCGAGCAGCAGCACGACCATGTCGACGCTGTTCTCGCCCACCAGCACCATGCGCTGGTCCGGTGCGAGGCCGGCCTCGGCAAGCGCAGCCGCCGCTTCCTCGATGCGTGCGCCCAGTTGCGCATACGACACCGCACGCCCGTCCTCCAGCAGCAGCGCGGCGTGGTCGCCACGGCCTGCTGCGACCACGTCGTCGACGATCCGGTCGATCCTCATGAATGGCCTCGGGGCGCGGCGGGCGGCGCGTCCGGTTCCGGGGCCGCTTCGCGCAGTGCCCGGTCGCGCGCGTCCTGCCCCCGTATCGCCTCGCGCATGCCGCGCCAGGCCTCGTCGTCCAGATCGGCCAGCTCGGTGAAGGAGGCGCCGTTCTGCCGATGCCCCGCGCCGTCGATGGCGATGGTCTCGCCGGTGATCCACTCGACGCCGTCGGCCATCAGGAACACCGCCAGGTTCTGCAGCTCGGGCATGCGGCCCAGCCGGTTCATCGGGTTGCGCACCGCGCCGTCTTCCCAGGCCGCCTTGGGACTGAGCCGGCTGTTCGCGCCTTCGGTCGGAAAGATGCCCGGCGCGATGGCGTTCAGCCGGATGCCGTAGCGGCCCCACTCGATGGCGAGCGACTTGGTCATCACGTCCACGCCGGCCTTGCTCATCGCCGACGGAACCACGAAGGGCGCGCCGGTGCGCACCCAGGTCACGACGATGGAGATCACCGAGCCCTTGTGGCCCGTGGCGATCCAGCGCCGCCCGACGTGGTGGGTGACGTAGTAGGTGCCGTGCAGCACGATGTTGGCGACCGCGTCGAAACCGCGCGGCGACACGTCCTGCGTGCGGCTGACGAAGTTGCCGGCCGCGTTGTTGACCAGCCCGTCGAGCGGGCCGTGCTCGGCCCAGATGCGCTCGACCATGGCGTCGACCGCGTCGGCTTGGCGGATGTCCACCGCATGCGCGCGCACCACGCCGCCGTGGCGCTCCGTGAGTTCGGCGGCGGTGGCGTCGAGCATTGGCTGGCGGCGGCCGCAGATGTGGACCTCGGCGCCCAATTGCAGGTAGCGCTCGGCGATCTCGCGGCCGAGTCCCGAGCCGCCGCCGGTCACGAGGATGCGCTTGCCGCGCAGCAGGTTGGCTTCGAACATTCAATGGCTTCCGGTGATGCTGGGGGTTACTCGAGAACGATGTGCTTGGCGCGGATCAGCGGCGCCCAGCGCTCGCGCTCGCGGCCGATGTAGGTGTTGAATTCGGCGGCCGTCAGCGCCGGCGGCACCACCAGCCCGAGCGCCTCGAACTGATCGCGGAAGCTGCGGTCGGCCACCGCCTGGGCCGCCGAGGCGTTCAGCCGGTTCACCACGTCGGGCGGTGCGTTGCGCGGCAGCATGAGGCCGAACCAGGTGGTGACCTCGTAGTCGGGGTAGCCGCTCTCCGCAACCGTCGGTACTTCAGGCAGGGCCGGCAGCCGTTCACGGGTGGTGACCGCGAGCGGGCGCAGCTTGCCGCCACGCACCAGGCCCATGGCACTGCCCGTGGAGTCGGCAAAGAACTGGATGTCGCCGGCCATCAACGCGGCCTGCGCGGGCGCGCTGCCGTTGTAGGGCACATGCACCAGCGAGACGCCGGTGGCGTTTTGCAGCAGCTCGACAGCCAGGTGCAGCGAGCTGCCGGTGCCCGTGGATGCGTAGTTGAGCTTGCCCGGGTTGGCCTTCGCGTCGGCGACGAAGTCGCGCAGCGTGCGGTGCGGCGAGCTGTTGCCGACCAGCATCACGATCGGCGTGACCGCGATGCGGGCCACGGGCTGCAGCTCCTTCTCGGGGTTGTACGACAGCTTGGGATAGAGCAGCGGATTCAGCACCGCGGTGGCGCCAGTGGCAAACAGCACCGTGTAGCCGTCGGGCTCGGCGGAAGCCACCAGGCGTGCACCCAGTGCGGTGTTGCCGCCGGGCTTGTTGTCCACGATGACAGGCTGGCCCAGGTCCTTGCGCATGCGCTCGGCCAGCGTGCGCGCCAGCACGTCGCTGATGCCTCCCGCCGTGTAGGGAACCACCAGCCGGATCGGCCGGTCCGGGTACGCGCCGGCGGCCGAAGCCGCGGCGCTGAAGAGCGCGAGCACGGCGAGCGGCACCCACTGCCGCAGGCGCCGAGAGAGTTGTCGTCCGAGCATGTCGTCTCCTTTTTCTGGCTCGCCCCAGGGCAGTGACAGGGCGCGATTTAATCTTATCAGTGTCAAGTTAATAAGAAAATATGAGAGCTTTCCCTACAATCCCTATACGTACGGCGCCGGAGTGAGTGGAAATCGAATCTGATCATCAGCAAGATCAGCGGCGCCCCGGAAGCACCGATCGGCGGCCTGCCCGACCTTCGGCCAGAATAGAGCGGCGTCATCCTGCGCACTCTCTGGCTTTTCCGTGAACGCTCCCGCCCAGGCGCAACCGCCTTCCTTCTCGACCGAAGAATTCCGCAGCGCGCTCGGCATGTTCGCCACGGGCGTGACCATCGTCACCGCGCGCTCGGCCGACGGCGTGCTGGTCGGCCTGACGGCGAATTCGTTCAATTCGGTGTCGCTCGCACCGCCGCTGGTGCTGTGGAGCCTGGCGCGTGCCGCGGGCTCGATGCCGGCGCTCAGCACCGGTTCGCATTACGCCATCAACATCCTGGCCGCCAACCAGAAGCAACTGGCCGAGCGCTTCGCCGCCAAGAACATCGACCGCTGGGCCGATGTGGCCTTTACCGAAGGCCTGGGCGGGGCGCCGGTACTGGCGGGCGCGGCGGCAAGCTTCGAGTGCTTCAACCGCAGCCGCTACGACGAAGGCGACCACGTGATCTTCGTCGGCGAAGTGGAGCGCTGCACGCACAACGCGGGCGCCTCGCCGCTGCTGTTTCATGGCGGGCGCTTCTACACGGAACATCCCTTGTGAGCCCTTCGGCCGCGCTCACCGTCCTGCTGCTGGCCGCGCAGACAGCCATGGCGCAGAAAGCAGCTGAGCCGATCAAGCAGAACTGGTTCGACGATCCCTTTTTTCGAGTCTCCGCAGGCCTGCCCGCCTGCGCCATGCCCGAAGGCCCGTTCTATACCGCCGAGGAACGCCGCGCCCAGACCCATTCGCGGCTGGAGCGCGGCACCAGCTGCTGGCTGGCCGGCAAGTGCACCGACAGCAACGCCTACCGCTACGACAAGCCGCTCGCACCCAAGGTGCGCGCCGCGTTGCTGGCCGTGCCGGGGGTACGCAAGAGCAGCGTGTGGGTGATCGTCCAGCGCCGCTGGGTCTACCTGCAGGGCTGCGTGCCCTCGGCCGCACTGGCCCGGCGGCTGGAGCGAGCCGCGCGCTCAGTGCCCGACGTGGAGACCGTGGTGCCCGACTTGATGATCGGCACCCGCGGCAAGCCGCCGTATCGCGTGGCCGGCGGCTGAACGACAAACAAACAGAATCGCAAGCAGACAAGAACGAATGACTCAGCGCAAGACCCAACTCGACTCCCTCGCCATCGGCCTTCTCATCGCATGCTGCGCGTTCTGGGGGCTGCAGCAGATCCTCATCAAGACCACGGTCACCGAAGTGCCGCCGCTCTGGCAGGCCTCCATTCGCATGGCGGGCGCCGTCGTGCTGCTGTGGCTCTGGTGCGTGTGGCGCCGCGTGCCGCTTTTCGAGCGCGACGGCACGCTGCCGGGCGGCCTGCTCGTGGGCCTGCTGTTCGCGGGCGAGTTCACCTGCATCTACCTGGGCCTGCAGCACACCTCGGCGTCACGGCTCACGGTGTTCCTGTACACCGCGCCGTTCTGGGTCTCGCTGCTGTTGCCACACTGGGTACCAGCCGAACGCCTAAGGGGCTTCCAGTGGCTGGGCCTGGCCATCGCGTTTGCGGCCGTGGTGTTCGCATTCAGCGAAGGCTTCGGGCATTCGAGCTCGGGCCAGCTGCTCGGCGATGCGATGGGCATCGTGGGCGGCATGCTCTGGGGCCTGACCACGCTGGCGCTGCGCACCACGCGGCTTGCCACCGCGAGCGCCGAGAAGGCCTTGTTCTATCAGGTGGGCGTGACCGCGGCGGTGTGCCCGGTGATCTCCGTGTTGCTCGGCGAAAAGTGGGGCGTCTCCTATTCGGCCTGGGCATGGACCTCGATCGGCCTGCAGACCGTGATCGGCGCGTTCGCGAGCTATCTCACCTGGATGTGGCTGCTGCGGCACTATCCCGCCACGCAGATGTCGTCGTTCAGCTTTCTGACCCCGCTGTTCGCGCTGGTGTTCGGCGTGGTGCTGCTCAGCGAACCGCTCACGCTGCAGCTGATGCTCGCGCTGGTGGGTGTCGCCCTGGGCATCGTGATGGTCAACCGGCGAAAGGCGCGGGCATGAAAGACACGGACTTCCAGCCGGTGCTCGACGACATCGTCGCCAGCCTGCGCCCGCTGCTGGGCACGGCCGGCACGGTGGCCAGCTACATCCCGGCGCTGGCGTGCGTCGATGCGCGACAGCTCGGCATTGCCCTGCGCACCTGCCATGGCGCCGAGGCCTTCGCCGGGGACGCCGAAACGCCGTTCTCGATCCAGAGCGTGTCGAAGCTCTTCACGCTCACGCTCGCCATGCAGCGCATGGGCGATGCGCTGTGGGAGCGCATCGGACGCGAGCCTTCGGGCAACCCGTTCAACTCGCTGGTGCAGCTGGAGAACGAACACGGCAAGCCGCGCAACCCGTTCATCAATGCGGGCGCCATTGCGGTGGCCGACCGCCTGGTGAGCCAGGCGCTCGAAACCGGCGGCAGCGCGAAGGCGGACATTCTTGCGCTGATGGGCAGCCTGTGCGGGGAGCCGATCGCGTTCGACGATGAAGTGGCGCAGTCCGAGGCCGCCACCGGCTTCCGCAACATCGCGCTCGCCAACTTCATGAAGAGCTTCGGCAAGATCGACAACGACGTGGCCGCGGTGCTCGACACCTACTTTCACCAGTGCGCGCTGCGAATGAGCTGCCGCCAGTTGGCGCGGGCGGCAGCCTTCCTGTGCCGCGACGGCGCGCATCCGATCCACGGCCAGGCCGAGGTCACCGGCGAACGGCAGACGCGACGCATCAACGCGCTGATGCTCACCTGTGGAACCTACGATGCCGCGGGCGACGTGGCGTTTTCGATCGGGCTGCCCTGCAAGAGCGGCGTGGGCGGCGGCATCGTGGCCGTCGTGCCCGACCGGCTCACGCTGTGCGTCTGGTCGCCCGCGCTGGATGCCACGGGCAACTCGCTGCTCGGCATGAAGGCGCTGGAGCTCTTCGTCGCGCGCACCGGGCTGTCGGTCTTCTGAGCGCCCGTTCGCTGGCGCAGGCGAAAATGGGCCGCGCACGAATCCACGCCCTCACAAGCATCCGAATGACCGAAGCCACAGATTCCACCGACTCCGACGACACCCTCCCCCTGCAGGAACCCCGCCTCTGGCGCGACGGCCCATGGACCGCCCGCGTCATCAAGAACGAGGAAGACGACGGCTGGGCCGTCGAGATGACGCGCCAAGGCGACCCCGAGCCGGCGCTGGTCGGCCCCTGGACCATGGGCCGCGACAAGAAAAACCCGAAGCCACTCGATGGCCCGGCCTTTTCCACGCTGGTGAAGACCGCCGCCGAAGTGATTCGCCGACACGAGCAGCAGCTGCACGCCACGCTCAACAAGAGCGTGACCGTCACGGCGCGCAACGACCAGCGCGTGCGCGTGTCGCTCGCCATCGTGCCCGACGAGGACAGCCCCTCCGCCACGCTCACCGCGCACGACGACGCGGACGACACCGAGCTTGCCAGCGTCGCCGTCTCGCCCGCGTTCAAGCTCACGGCCGGCAGTGCCACCGCGTGGATCGAATCCGACTACGCGCGGCCCCGCTGAACGCCTCTGCCGCAATCAGCGAAATGACGTATGGGCAGCTCCCGCTGAATTGAGAACAATCGGCTTCGACGACACGAACCCGCCGCACCGCAGAACAAGCCCGAACCGGTTGAACACCGGCTCGGGCTTTTTTGTTTCTCAACCATCCTTCAGGAGCAGCGTCATGCGACATGGTGATATTTCGAGCAGCAGCGATTGCGTGGGCGTCGCGGTCGTCAACTACAAGATGCCCCGCCTGCACACCAGGGCCGAGGTGCTGGACAACGCCCGCAAGATCGGTGAGATGCTGGTCGGCATGAAGAAGGGCCTGCCCGGCATGGACCTGGTGATCTTTCCCGAATACTCCACGCACGGGATCATGTACGACGAGAAGGAGATGTACGACACCGCCGCCACCGTGCCCGGCGACGAGACCGCCCTCTTTGCCGACGCCTGCCGCCGCGCCGACGTGTGGGGCGTGTTCTCGCTGACCGGCGAGCGTCATGAGCAGCATCCGGACAAGGCGCCCTACAACACGCTGATCCTCATGAACAACCAGGGCGAGATCGTCCAGAAGTACCGCAAGATCATGCCGTGGGTGCCCATCGAGGGTTGGTACCCCGGCGACCGCACCTATGTGAGCGACGGCCCCAAGGGCATGAAGATCAGCCTGATCGTCTGCGACGACGGCAACTACCCCGAGATCTGGCGCGACTGCACGATGCGCGGCGCCGAGCTCGTCGTGCGCTGCCAGGGCTACATGTACCCGGCCAAGGAGCAGCAGATCCTGGTCTCGAAGGCCATGGCCTTCATGAACAACACCTACGTGGCGGTGGCCAACGCGGCCGGTTTCGACGGCGTGTACTCGTACTTCGGGCATTCGGCCATCATCGGCTTCGACGGCCGCACGCTGGGCGAATGCGGCGAAGAAGAAATGGGCATCAACTACGCCGAGCTCTCCATGGGGCTGATTCGCGACGCGCGCAAGAACGGCCAGTCGCAGAATCACCTCTTCAAGCTGCTGCACCGCGGCTACACCGGCGTCATCAATTCGGGCGATGGCGACAAGGGCGTGGCGGCCTGCCCGTTCGACTTCTACAAGCAGTGGATCGACGACCCCGAAGCTGCGCGCAAGCAGGTGGAGTCGTTCACGCGCAGCACCATCGGCACCGCGGAATGCCCGATCGAAGGCCTTCCGAACGAGCCCACGCGCAGCTGAAATCAGAGCTGGCGAAACGCCGTCAGCACCTTCAGCACGCTCTGCGTGGCGCCGTCGAGCCCGGCGCGCTGGCGATGCGCAATGCCGAGGCGCCGGGTGAGCCTGGGGGTTACCGGCAGAATCTGCATGCGCTCGTTCAGGGCCGCGTCGGTGGTTTGCTGCAGCGGCAGCAGCGCAGCGCCGTAGCCGGCCGCCACCAGGCTGCGGATCGCGGCGTCGTAGTTGAGCTCGATGCGCGCGCGCGGCGCAAAGCCGGCTGCCGCGAACCATTCCATCGTGAGCCGGTACATGTGGGTGGTGGCTTCGTTGAAGATCAGCGGCTGCGCCGCGAGCCATGCCGGCGTCACGCGTTTGGGCGCCTTCCAGCGCTGCGGCACGAAAGCCATCATGGCCTGGTCGCGCCATGGCGTCACGACGAGATCGCGCAGCGGCGGTTGCGGCACCGCTACCAGGCCGATGTCGAGCGTGCCCGCGGCCAGACGCGCCATCGCCTCGTTGGAGCCGAGGATGCTGACCTCGACGTCGATGCCCGAATGCCCGGCGCCCAGTGCCTCGAGCACCTGCGGCAGCAGGTCGACCACCACGCCGGTGGACGTGCCGAGCCGCACGCGGCCGGTGCGGCCTTCGGCCTGGCGCTTGACGGCTTCGATGGCGTCGTCGGTATCGCGCAGCAGCTTGCGCCCGCGCTCCACCAGCGCCGCACCGGCCGCCGTAGGCATGACGCGTCGGTTGCCGCGCACGACGAGCGGAGCGCCCAGCCGCGATTCGAGTTCGCTGATGTGCAGGCTCACCGTGGGCTGCGCGAGGTGCAGCGCCTTGGCCGCCGCCGAGAAGGTGCCGAGGTCCGCAATGGCGATGAGCGTCCGCAGTTGGTCGAGGTTGAGTTGCCGCATATCAGTAATGCTGATTGAAGGGTTCAGGAATCTCAACTTCCACAATAGCATGCGTCGCCGGAAGATGAGCGCTTCCAACAAGGAGCCCACCGTGACAGCGCCCGCCCACTCGCCATTCCATCAACGCCTGATGCTCGCGCTGCGCGGCTGGCGCCGCCGAATGGCGGAGCATCGCCGCAAGCGCGCCGACTCGCAGCACCTGGCCGGCATGAGCGACCATGAGCTGCGCGACCTGGGCATCGGGCGCAGCCAGGTCAACGCTTTGCTGGAACGCGACCGGTACTGAGGAAAAACGGCGCCGGCCCGCGCCCACCGGGACGGAATTTGAGGTTCAATCCGGGGCGTGCTCCAACCCGCTACACCCGCCCCGCTCTCCATCGAACTCACCTCGCCGCAATCGGTCAACGGCCGGCGTGCGGCCTTCCAGTCGCTCTGGCTGCTTGCGCGCATGAAACACGCGCACGATGCCGAAGGCGGCCTCGTGCGGCTCGCCGATCTGCGCGGCGAAGTCACCGATGCGAGCACGCTGCGCATGGTGGTGAGCCGAGCGTTTCGCGACTTCAAGGCCTGGAACATCGAGGCCGGCTGGGGTGAGGACACAGAGCGCGAGCCGCGCTTCCTCAATGCCGAGAAGCGCAGCCAGGGGCCATTCTGGCTGCCAGCCGCCGAAGCGAAGCGCGTGCGCATGCAGGTGGGCGGCCGGGCGGCCACGGCGGCCGAGGTCGCTTCCTTTCTCGGATTGCGCTCGCGCAAGGCTCGTGCAGCGGAACCCGGCTCGCCGACGCCGCCCGATGCGGTGCACCTGCAGGATGCCGCGTTCTGGAAGCAGCTGGTCGCCTCGCAACAGGCGGCAAAGCAGGGACGGCTCATGGCGCCGGTGGCGGGCGGCGGCACGCCCGGGCAGCCGGCGAGCGCGCTCGAGTCGATCCGCCTGGCCGGCACGCTGGCCGCCACCGACTTCCAGCGCGCATTGGTCACGCTCAACGAGGCGATGCTGTGGCGCCGACTCGGCGACAACGAACAGGCGCGGCGGCGGCTGCAGGCGCTCAAGAAACAGCGCCTCGCCCATCATGTGGCGGGCAACGACTACCTGGGCGCGATGGAATGCATTGTCTCGGCCTGGTGCGCCTACACCGCGCGCGACCTGCCGCTGGCGCAATCGCTGCTGAGCGGCATGGCCGAGGATGCGGCACGCGGGCTGGTGCTTCGGCATCATCCCGACGTGCGCTTCGAGTGGTGCAACCTGTGGGCGCTGGTCTGCCGATCGCGCGCGCTCGGGCTCTCGGCCGAAGACAAGCCCACCGCTGCCACGCTCGCCGAAGAGTCGCTGAAGCGCTTCGGCGAAGCCTTGGCCGCGGCCTTCGAATCGCACTCCTTCGATGCGGCGCAGCACGTGGCCGCCAACATGGGCATGGCCGCCTGGCTGTTCGACCGCGTCGGCCTCGCCGACCTGCCGGCGCTCGCGCACGACGGCCATGCCGACACCACCCGCCGCGCGGTGCAATGGATCGCCTTCAGCGAATGGCTCTGCGGCCACACAGACGGCCAGGGGCGCTCGGCATGGAACGCGATCTACCTGATGCGCATCGCGCGCGGTCACTGCCAGGCCGAGCCGCAATCCACGCTGGCGCAGTTCCGCGCACAGAAGCCGCTGGACCCGGCCGCGATCTCTAAGCTCGCCGGCCCGCTTGCGGATGCCTTCGATGCCGCGCACTGGCCCTTGCGTTGGGTCGAGGTGGCGCAGGCCCGGCTCGCCGATCACCAGGCCGGGCGCCGTCGCTATCCAGGCCTGCAGCATTGCAGCCTGCTGTTCGAGCATGCCTGGTACGCGGCGCATGCGGGCGACCTGAATGCGGCCGAGCAGTCGCTGGGCCTGCTGCGCGAAGCGTTGCCGCAGCTCGTGCCGAGCGACCGCGCCTACTTCACGGAATCGTGGAACGACACGCTGCCGGCCGAACTGGTGCTCGAGGCGACGCCGCCGCGGCGGCCCGCGGCGCGCAAGAAGACCGTCCGCCGCCCCAGCTGATCAGCGCGCGGCCGGCGCCCCGGTCGACTTGCGCACCACCAGCTCCGGCCGCAGCACCACCGTCGATGCCGACATCGCCTGCCCGTCGATTTCGGCGAACAGCATTTCGGCCGCGCGCCAGCCGAGCTCGCGGTGCGGCAGGCGGATGGTGGTGAGCGGCGGATCGACCATGTCGACCAGCGGCATGTCGTTGTGGCCCGTCACCGAGATGTCCTTCGGCACGCGCAAGCCGGCCTGGCGCAGTGCGTCGTAGGCGCCCAGCGCCACGAGGTCGTTGCAGCACACCACCGCCTGCGGTGCGGCACCGGCGCCGAGCATCTGCTGCATCGCGATCGCTCCCGCCTCGCGGCTGTAGCTCGCGCACTCGACCACGCGGAACGGTTTCATGCGGTGGTCGCGCAGCGCCTGCTCCACGCCCAGGCGGCGGCCGACACCGGTCGGAATGTGCTGCGGCCCCGCGAGGTGCGCGATGCGCTTGTGGCCCAGCCCCACGAGGTGATCGACCGCCAGCTTCATCGCGAGCCGGTCGTCGCTCACCACGGCGGGCAGGCGCCCGGTCTCGTCGGCGCGGTTGACCAGCACCGCGGTCATGCCGGCCTTCGTGACGAAGTCGACCAGCGGGTCGTCGCGCGTGGCGGTGGCGAGGATGACGCCGTCGACGCGCTGCGCCAGCATGCGTTCGAGCACGGGCCGCGCCAGCGCCGGGTCGACCACGTTGGTGACGAACACGAAGTACCCGCGCGCCGCCGCGCTGGCCTCGATGCCTTGCAGGATCGGCGGGAACACCGCGTTCGTGATGTCGGGCACCAGCACGCCGATGGTGTGGGTGCGCCCGGTGCGCAATGCCGAGGCCGCGCGGTTGGGCCGGTAGCCCAGGCGCTGCGCCGCTTCTTCCACCACGCGCAGCACCTCCTCGCTGATCAGTGAGCGCTTCTCGGCGCTGAGCGCACGCGACACGGTCGACACATGCACGCCGGCGGCGCGGGCGACATCGCGGATGGTCACGGGGGTGGAAGTCGGGCTGGTGCTCATGAATTGATGCAAACGATTGTCATGCCAGTCAGGAGCTGCGAACGGCTTTCCTCATTCCTGACCCGGTGAACAGGGTCATTTTACTTTTTCGCGATTTGATCTAACATCGTGCAAACGATTGCAGAGACTTGCCATGAACATTGCCACCTCGCCCGATTCGGTGCTCGGCTTCGCGCTCGGTGCCATGGCACGCACGCCCGACGCGCGGCTGCGCACCGTGATGGATGCCCTCACGCGCCACTTGCATGCCTTCGTCCAGGAGGTGAAGCTGACCGAGGAGGAGTTCGAGCAGGCGCTCGAATTCATCGTCGCCATCGGCCACGCCACGGGCGAGACCAAGAACGAGGTGGTGCTGGCGGCCGACATCCTCGGCCTTTCCACCGTGGTGGCGCTGCAGAACAACCAGGACCCGCACGGCGAGTCGCCGGCCGCGCTGCTCGGCCCCTTCTGGCGCGCGAACTCGCCGGCCTGCGCGCCGGGCGACAACATCGCGCGCTCGGGCACGCCGGGCATTCCGCTCGCGGTGACGGGCACGGTGCGCGATGCCAAGGGCCGGCCGGTCGCCGATGCCACGGTCGACGTGTGGCAGGCCTCGCCCGTCGGCCTGTACGAAAACCAGGACCCGGCGCAGGAAGACATGAACCTGCGCGGCCGCTTCACCACCGACGCCAAGGGGCGCTTTCACTTTCGCAGCGTGCGGCCGGCCGGCTACCCGGTGCCGACCGACGGGCCTTGCGGCGTGCTGCTGCGCGCGCAGCAACGCCACCCCAACCGGCCCGCGCACCTGCACTTCATGGTGAGCAAGCCGGGTCACAAGGTGCTGATCACGCAGGTGTTCGCCGATGACGACGAGAACCTCGAGAGCGACCCGACCTTCGGCGTGACGCGGCGATTGATCGGCCGCTTTGCGCTGGCGCCGGACGGCCAGACCGCCACGCTGCAATACGACTTCCAGCTCGAACCCGGCGAGATGAAGTTCCCCCGTCCACCGATTCCCTGACTCCACAACTTCCTTTCACCCCATGAGCTTCGATCCTGTTTCCCGACTCGACGGCAAGGTGGCCGTCATCACCGGCGGCCTCGGCGCCATCGGCTATGCGACGGCCACACGCCTGGCCGCGCTCGGCGCCACCTGCGTGCTGTTGCACCGCAAGGGCGACGATGCGGCTGCACGCGCCGCCGCCCTGCCCTCCGCCAACGGACAACGCCACATGGCGATCCGCGCCGACATCGTCGACACACCGAGCCTGCAGGCCGCCGCTGCGCAAGTGAAAGCCACGCACGGCCGCTGCGACATCCTCGTCAACAGCGCGGGACACACGCAGCCCATTCCCGCGGGCGACCTCGATTCGTTGACCGACGAACTCATCGACGACCTGCTGCGCGCCAACTTCCGCGGCGTGTTCGCGACCATCCGTGCCTTCGCGCCGATGCTGAAGGAAAGCGGCGACGGCCTCATCGCCAACATCTCGTCCATCGCTGGCTTCACGGGCGTGGGCAGCAACCTCGCGTACGTCGCGGCCAAGGCGGGGCTCGACGTGGTGGGCGATGCGCTGGCCAAGGCGCTGGCGCCGGCGGTGCGCGTGGTGTCGGTGTCGCCGGGTGCGGTCGAATCGGGCTTCGTGCCGGGCCGCGGCGCGGAGTTCGCGAACAAGATGGCGAGTACCACGCCGCTCGGCCGCATTGGCAAGCCGGACGACGTGGCCGCCACGGTCGAAGCGCTCGCGACGACGATGCGCTTCGTCACCGGCACGCGCATCGTGGTCGATGGAGGGCGCCACCTGTGAGCGCCGCCAAGACCCTCATCACCTGCGCCGTGACGGGCAACCTCGTGAAGCCCGAGCAGACGCCGCACCTGCCGATCACGCCGGTGCAGATCGCCGACGAATGCCTGGCCGCCGCCGAGGCCGGCGCGGCGCAGGTGCACATCCACGTGCGCCATCCCGAAACCGGCAAGCCCTCGATGGAAGTCGAGCTCTACCGCGAGGTGGTCGACCGCATCCGCCGCAGCAATCGCGAGTTGATCGTCAACCTCACGACCGGCCCCGGCGGGCGCTACATCCCGAGCGAGGACGATCCGAAGATCGCCGCCCCCGGCACCACGCTGCTGCCGCCGGAAAAGCGCGTGGAGCACATCGCG
The DNA here is from genome assembly GCF_030815855.1 of Variovorax paradoxus. Taxonomy (NCBI): domain Bacteria; kingdom Pseudomonadati; phylum Pseudomonadota; class Betaproteobacteria; order Burkholderiales; family Comamonadaceae; genus Variovorax; species Variovorax paradoxus. The sequence continues at coordinate 5,235,236 of NZ_JAUSXG010000001.1, forward strand.
CTCATCAGGCCCGATGTGTGCTCGCTCGACCTCAACACCATGAACTCCGGCCCCGACGTGGTGATGAACACGCCGAAGAACGTGCGCCGCATGGCGAAGGTGATCCGCGAGGCGGGCGTGAAGCCCGAACTGGAAATTTTCGATTCGGGCGACATCAACCTCGCGCTCGACCTGATCGCCGACGGCACCCTCGACGGCCCCGCGATGTGGACCTTCGTTCTCGGCGTGAAGTACGGCTTCGCGCCCACGCCCGAGACGCTGCTGTACGCGCGCAACATGCTGCCGCGCGGCGCGTTCTGGAGCGCCTTCGGCATCGGCCGCATGGAGTTTCCGATCGTCGCGCAGGCCTGGCTGCTGGGCGGCCATGTGCGCGTGGGCATGGAAGACAACATCTACCTCGAGAAGGGCGTGCTGGCCGAAAGCAATGCGCAGCTGGTGGCGAAGGCGCGCGACATCCTTGTGAGCCTCGGCGGTGAGATTGCCAATCCACGCGAGGCGCGCGCCATGCTGGGCTTGCCGGGTGCGAGGAGCTGAACGATGAGCGTCGCCGCCATGCACACAACCCACACCTCTCGCGCACTGCGCGTGAACGAGAAGGCCGCCAATCTCGATGCGCTGCAACTCGAGGCCACGCCACAGCAGGAACCCACACCGCCCGCCGGCCACGCCGTGGTGCGCGTCGCCGCCGCTGCGGTGAACCCGAGCGACGTGAAAGCGACGCTGGGCATCATGCCGCAGGCCGTGTGGCCCCGCACCCCGGGGCGCGACTTCGCGGGCACCGTGGTGAGCGGTCCGACCGAATGGATCGGCCGCGAGGTCTACGGCTCGGGCGGAGACATCGGCATCACGCGCGACGGTTCGCATGCGCGCTACCTGGTGCTGCCCGAAGGCGCATTGCGCGCCAAGCCCCGGGGCATTTCGATGGACGAGGCCGGCGCGGTGGGCGTGCCCTTCGTCACCGCCTACGAAGGCTTTCGCCGCAGCGGCATGCCGCAGGCCGGCCAGACCGTGCTGGTGCTCGGCGCCAACGGCAAGGTCGGGCAAGCGGCGGTGCAGCTCGCTTCGCAGGCCGGCGCGCGCGTGATCGCGGTGCAGCGCCGCGCGGGCCCGTTCGAAGGATTCGCGTGCGGGCCGGTCGACGCGATCGATGCGCGCCACCACACCGACGTGGGCGCGCAGGTGCGCGAGCTCACTGGCGGGCGCGGCGCGAACATCGTCTACAACACCGTGGGCAGTGCCTACTTCGAGGCTGCCAACAAGGCCATGGCCAAGGGCGCGACGCAGATCTTCATCGCCACGCACGAGCGCGCGGTGCCCTTCGACATCTTCGCGTTCTACCGCGGCATGCACACCTTCGTGGGCATCGATTCGCTCGCGATGGACTGCGTGGCCTCGACCGCACAGCTCGACGCCATGCGCGAGGGCTTCGAGCGCGGCACGCTGAAACCCTTTCCGGTGGCGCGCAGCTTCACGCTCGACGAAGCCATGGAGGCCTACCGGCTGGTGCTTTCGGGCAGCACCGACCGCGTCGTGCTGCGCCCCTGAACCCGAAGGAACCCGCAACAAGGAACACCGCCATGCACGTGACCCGCTTCAGCGAAGCGCCGCACTACGAAGCGCCCAACCATTTCGACATGCGCTGCCTGCGCCTGCAGGGCAAGGAGGCCGGCCCCTCGACGCAGATGTGGATGGGCATGAGCCAGATCCTGCCCGGCGGCCATACGGGCCTCGACGGCTCGCCGATGGAAAAGCTGTACCTCGTGCTCGAAGGCCAGCTCCATGTGGTCGGCGAGCTCGACGGCGCACACCAGGAAGAAGTGCTCGGCCCCTACGACAGCTGCCGCTTCGCGCCGGGCGAAAAGCGGCAGCTGGAAAACCGCGGCAACCGGCCGGTGCTCGTGGCGCTGGTGATGCCGTACGCGCCGCCGGCCGCATAGGCCTTCTTCCTCCTCAGTCATTCATCGCTCACCCAAACAAATCAACGGAGACAAGACGCATGAAGAAGACATTCCCCTGGAGCCGCCGGCAGGCTCTCGCAACCATGGCCGTGGCGCTCGCGGCCTGCACGCTCGGCGGCGCGCAAGCGCAAAACGCATGGCCGGGCACGCAAACCATCAAGCTGGTGGTGCCCTTCACGGCCGGCAGCGGCACCGACATCGTTGCGCGGCTCGTGGCCGAGAAGCTCGGGCCCGCGCTCGGCACGAGCGTGGTGGTGGACAACAAACCCGGCGCGGGCGGCACGCTCGGCGCGGCCATCGCGGCCAAGTCGCCGGCTGACGGCTACACGCTGCTGGTGCATTCGGCGGGGCACCTCGTGAACCCATGGATCTACAAGGGCCTGTCGTACGACACGATCAAGGACTTCACCGGCATCACGCCGATGGCGAGCCTGCCCAACGTGCTGGTGACCGCGCCTTCGCACTTCGCGAACGTGCAGGATCTCGTGGCGAAAGTGAAGGCCAGGCCGGGCGGCTTCAACTACGGCTCCGCGGGCAATGGTTCGGCCACGCACATGAATGCCGAGGTGTTCCGCCTCGCGGCCGGGCTCGATGCGCAGCACGTGCCTTTCCGCGGCACGCCCGAGGCCATGACCGAAGTGATGGCCGGGCGCGTCGACTGGTTCTTCGCGCCGATGGTGTCGGCGCTGCCGCTCATCAAGAGCGGCAAGCTGCAGGCGCTGGCGGTGGGCACCGCGAAGCGCTCGCCGGCCCTGCCCGAGGCACCCACCACGGCGGAAGCCGGCGTGCCGGGTTCCGAGTACCTGTTCTGGGTCGGGCTCTTCGCACCCGCGAAGACGCCGCAACCGGTGGTCGACCGCCTGCAAGCCGAGGTCGCGAAGATCATGGCCTCGCCCGAACTGAAGGAACGCCTGGACAAGCTCGGCGCCGAGCCCTTCACGATGCCGTCGGCGCAGTTCAACAAGTTCATCAGCGACGAAACGGCCAAGGCGCAGCAAGTGGTCAAGGCCGCGAGCATCAAGGTCGACTGACCATGTGGCGCACATTCCTCACGGCGGCCGCGGCCGCCGCATCGTTGCTGCTGCCGCCGCTTGCCGCACGGGCGCAGCCGGCCGACCTGATCGTGACCCACGCGAAGATCGCCACGCTCGACGCAAGCTCCACCACCGCGCAGGCGCTGGCCGTGCGCGACGGTCGCATCGTGGCCGTCGGCAATGCCGCGCAGATGCGCGCGCTCTCGGGCCCGGCCACGCGCATGGTGGATGCCGGCGGACGCACGCTGATTCCGGGCCTCATCGATTCGCACATGCACGCGGTGCGCGCGGCGCTGAGCTATTCGACCGAGGTCAACTGGATCGGCGCCGGCACCATCGACGAGGCCATGGCGCGCATCCGCGCCGCGGCGGCCCGCGCGCGGCCCGGCGGCTGGCTGATCGTGGCGGGCGGCTGGACCGAGCAGCAGTTCGCCGAACGCCGCCGCCCCACCGTGGCCGAGCTGCAGGAGGCCGCGCCGAACCACCCGGTGTACGTGCAGCTCTTCTACGAGGCCGTGGCGATGACGCCCAAGGCGCTCGAAGCGCTCGGCGTTCCCGCGGGCACGCTGCCGGCCGGCATGAAGCCGGCGCCCGACGGCGCTCCGGGCTGGATGACCGGCGACATCGTCGGCATCTCGGCCCTGTTCGACAAGCTGCCCAAGCCGACCTACGAGGACAACCTGGCCGGCACGCGCGCCTTCTTCACCGAGCTCAACCGCCTGGGTCTCACCGGCCTGGTGGACCCGGGCGGCTTCAGCATCGCGCCTTCGCAGTACGCGGCGCTGTTCGAGCTGTGGCGCGAGAAGGCGCTGACGCTGCGCCTGGCCTACAGCGTGTTCGCGCAGAAGCCCGGCGCCGAGCTGCAGGAGTTTCGCGAGCTGACGCAGATGCTGCCGATGGGCTTCGGCGACGACATGCTGAAGTTCAACGGCATCGGCGAACGCGTGACGCTCGCGATGTACAACAACAATTTCCCCGACGCGGCGGCGAAGGAGAAGTTCTACGAACTGATCAAGTGGGCGGCGACGCGCAAGCTCGCGGTCACCATCCACTGGCAGGAGAACGGCTCGGTCGATCACCTGCTTGGGCTGTACGAGCGGCTGAACGCCGAGGTTCCGATCCGCGACCTGCGCTGGTCGATCGCGCACCTGGACGACGCCTCGCCCGAGACGCTCGCGCGCATGAAGGCGCTGGGCATCGGCTGGACGATGCAGGACGCGATGTACTTCCAGGGCGACCGCGCGATGGCGACGCGCGGCGATGCGGCACGCCGCATGCCGCCCATCGGCACCGCGCTGCGTGCGGGCGTGAACGTGGGCGCCGGCACCGACGCGCATCGCGTGGCTTCGTACAACCCCTTCGTCGCGCTGCAATGGATGCTCGACGGCAAGACCGTGAGCGGCAAGGCCATGCGCGGCGCCGAGGAAACGCCCACGCGCGAACAGGCGCTGCGGCTCTATACGGCGGGCAGCGCGTGGTTCAGCTTCGATGAGGCGAAACGCGGCACGCTGGAAGTCGGCAAGCTCGCGGACTTCGCGATCCTCGACCAGGACTTCTTCTCGGTGCCAGTCGAGCGCATCGGCAAGACGGTCTCGCTGATGACGGTGGTGGGCGGGCGCGTCGTCTATGCCGCGCGGCCCTTCGAGGCGGCGGGCACCTCGGTCGCCGTGGCGCCGTAAGACGGCGCGAGGACCCCACGCACGCGTTCGCGCAGCACCGGCAGCACATCGCGCTCGAACCACGGGTTGTGCTTGAACCAGCCCGTGTTGCGCGGCGACGGGTGCGGCAGTGGAATGAAACGCGGCGCGTAGTGCGCAAAGGCTTGGACGGTCTCGGTCACGCCGGCCTTGCGCGCCGCGCCCAGGAAGTGGCGCTGCGCATACTGGCCGATCAGCAGAGTGAGCTCGACCTGCTTCATCTGCGCCAGCAGGCGCGCATGCCAGAGCTCGGCGCACTCCCGGCGCGGCGGCAGGTCGCCGCTGGTGCCGCGTCCCGGGTAGCAATAGCCCATCGGCATGATCGCGACGCGCGTGGCGTCGTAGAACACCTCGCGGTCGATGCCGAGCCAGCGGCGCAGCTGTTCGCCGCTCTTGTCGTTCCATGGCACGCCCGTGGCGTGCACGGTCATGCTCGGCGCCTGGCCGACGATGAGCAGCCGGGCCGTGGCGCTGGCCTGCACCACCGGCCGCGGGCCCAGCGGCAGATGCGCGGCGCAGGCGGTGCAGCTGCGGATTTCCGCCAGCAGCGCGTCCACGGCGCCCGCGGGCGCGCTATTCGGAGAAGGGAGCGAAGAACCCATTGAGATCGGCCCCCGAGGCCGCGCCTTCGAAGCCATTGAAGCGCCCCTGCTCGGCGAGCGCGCGCGCGGCGCGGTCGAAGCCGCCCCAGGCCGAGCGTGCGAGCGCACCGCCCACGCTGACCCGCCGCACGCCGAGTTCGGCAATGTCCCGCATCGTGAGGTCGCTGGCCCAGCCGATCAGCAGGTTGACCGGTTTGGGCGCCACCGCGGCGACCACCGCCGCGATCTGCTCGCGCGTGCGGATGCCGGGCGCATAGAGGCAGTCGGCACCGGCCTCGGCGTAGGCCTTCAGGCGGGCGATGGCGTCGTCGAGGTCGGGGCGGCCGACAAAGAAATTCTCGGCCCGGCCCACCAGCAGCGTGTCGCCGCCGGCCGCGTCGATGGCGCCGCGCGCAGCGCGAAGCCGCTCCACCGCCACGTCGATCGCGAACAGCGGGTTCGCCGCATCGCCCGTCGAGTCTTCGATCGACAGGCCCGCCACGCCGGTCTCGACGGCAAGCCGCACGCTTTCCGCCACGCCTCGGGCATCGGCCGCAAAGCCGTTCTCGAAGTCCGCATTCACCGGCAGGTCGGTGGCGGCCACCATGTCGCGCAGGTGGGCGAGCACGGTCTCGCGCGATTGCGCGCCGTCGGCCAGGCCTTGGGACCAGGCATGGCCCGAGCTGGTGGTGGCCAGCGCCTTGAACCCGAGGCCTTGCAGGTAGCGCGCGCTGCCTGTGTCCCAAGGGTTGGGAATGACGAAGCAGCCCTGCGCGTGGAGGGCACGGAAGTCGGCGCGCTTCTGCGCGATGGTGCGGGTCATCGAAGCCTCGTCTTTCTTTCTTGGGTGATGCGAAGGATGGAGTTTTAACGCAACGACGCGAAGATTGCGCGCTCGCACCGTTCGGTGTTCTGATCGGCTCCCATGCCCCACGCCATATTGCTCTTCATCCATCTTCTCGCCGCCGCCTTCTGGGTCGGTGGCATGGCCACGCTGCACTTCGCGGTGCGCCCCGCCGCCGTCGCCACGCTGGAGCCACCGCTGCGCTTGCGCACCATGGCCGCGGCGCTGCGGCGCTTCTTCGTCGGCGTGGATGCGGCGGTCACGCTGCTGTTCGTGACCGGCGTGGCCATGATTCTGCTGATGGGCGGTTTCCGCGGCGTGCACTGGCGCGTCGAGGCGATGATGGGCATCGCCATCGTGATGGCGGGCATCTATGTGTACATCCGCGCGTCGGTCTTCAGGGCGCTGCGGCGCGCAGTGAACGAGAGCGCGTGGCCCGTGGCGGCCGGTCGGCTCGACATGGTTCGCAAGCTGGTGAGCCTGAACCTCGCGCTCGGTGTGGTGGTGTTCGGCGTTGCAATCGTCGGGCGCGCCGGCTAGGGGCCTGTTGGGTAAAGCGCGAGGAACGGTATGCGGTCTGTTCCGGGGCGTGTGCACAGGCCATCGGCGCGAGCGCCGCCCCGACCAAAGGCACCCCCACGTGGCCCTATGGATCACGTAGAAGGGCTCCAGGCAGAGAATCGATCGTCAGTGCTCGCCGAGCACCGCGCCGTCCACCGGCTTCAGCAGCCATTGCGCGATGTCCTCGCCCAGCTTGTAGGTCACGACGCCGACCATGCTGCAGGTGCTGCGCGGCATGCCGAAGTAGATGAACATCTGGCGCTGCGCGGTGAACTTCGCGGGCGCATCGCCCTGGCGCTCCAGCGTGCCGCGCAGCTGAACGATCTTGGGGCCGCCGTAGAGGCCGCCCGCGTTTGCCAGCAAGTCGGTAATTTCCAGCTTCAGCATGGGCGCGGCCTGCGCGTTGGCGGGTGCCGGCGGCGTGAGCAGAAATTCGTAGGGTTCAAGCAACTGATCCTGCACGGCTTGCCGCAGCGAGGCAGGCACATCGCACGCATCGTCGGCCTTCGACAGTTGCACGCCCTTGGTGGTGGTGCCGTAGGCGATGGCGGGCATGACGACGCTGTTGCGCGGCGTGGCGGTCGCGGGTGGTGGCTCGGGTGTGGCCGGTTGGCGCGAGCCGCAGGCGGCCAGCAGTGTGGCGACGGCCAGCGCGGACATGGCGAGAGAAAGTCGCGCGGTGACACGCGCGGCAGATGAATGTTCGGACATTGAAAAGCTCCCTTGAAGAATCGTTGTGTGCGCGATGGCGCACGCTGATTCTCCACGAAGCCAACGGGCGGAGCGCTGGTCGAGGTACGTCACCAGCTTCGCGTTTGCTTTGTCCGACGGGAACGGACTCGAAGGCGGATGCATTCGGGGCGTGTGCACAGGACACCGGGTACTCCCCTCCGCGAATGTCCCCCGGGGCTGCGCCCCTCCTCCTTTATTTCGCTGCGCGGAGCACCCGATGCCCTGTGCACCTGGGGGCGCTGATGGTGCACCGCTGATCAACGACCGACGCGCACAACGCTCACGTCGATGGTGTGCTCTGCGCAGCGAAATAAAGGAGGAGCGAAGCGGGGGACATTCGCGGAGCAGAGTACGCCGTCGGCGTGAGCGTCGCCCTGAACGAACAGCAGCGCCGACCCTAAAACCGCGGCAAGCAGGAGACACAGAATCAGCCCGCCGCTCCCTTGAGTTCGACGCTGTTGCCGTCGGGGTCGGTAATGTAGATCGAAGGCCCATTGCCCTCGGCGCCGAAGTTGTTCTGCACGTCGCCGTTCACCGGCACGCCGTGGCGCGCCATCAACGCGCGAATGGCCGCCTCGTCGAAGGGCTCGATGCGCAGGCAGAGGTGATCGACGTTGCGGCCTTCCTTGCCGGCCAGGGCGCCGCCCTGCTTGCCGAGCGGACCGTCGTGTGTGACCAGGTCGATGAGACTGGTGCCGGCGCGCAGGTGCACGAGCCCCAGATCGTCGCGGCGCTTCTCGACCGCACAGCCGAGCACGTCACGGTAGAAGGCGATCGACTGCTCGACGTCTTTCACGCGCAGCACGACATGGTCGATGCGCAGCACTGAGAACGGTGGGCTGCGCATCGGGTCCGCCATGGCTCGCCCTACTTCGTCAGACCACGCCGGCCGAGCGCAGTGCCTCGAAGCGTGCGGCGTCGATGCCGAACTCGGCCAGCACTTCGCGCGTGTGCTGCCCGAGCGCGGGCGGCGCATGGCGTAAGACCGGCGGCGTGGCCGTGAGGCGCAGCGGGCTCGCCACGCCGGTGATGCTTTCGATGCCGTCGCCCGCGTCGCGCGGCAACGTGACGACGAGGCCGCGCGACTTGACCTGCGCATCGTCGAAAGCCTGCGCAATGTCATTGATCGGGCCGCAGGGCACGGCCTTGTCTTCTAGCAGCGTGACCCAGTCGGCGGTGGTGCGCGTGCGCGTGAGCGCTTCCATCATCGGAATGAGCACGCCGCGGTGCTTCACGCGCAGCGTGTTGCTCGCAAAGCGCGCGTCGGCCGCCCACTCGGCATGCCCGGACGCTTCGCAAAAACGCGCGAACTGGCCGTTGTTGCCGATGGCCAGCAGCATCGACCCATCGAGCGTCGGGAAGTCTTGATACGGCGCGAGGCTCGGGTGCGTGTTGCCCTGTCGCTCGGGCGCGTGGCCGGTGTTGAGGAACGCGCTCGCCTGGTTGGCGAGGATGGCCATGCCCACGTCGAGCAGCGCCATGTCGATGTGCTGGCCTTCACCCGTGCGGCCCCGCACCTGCAGCGCCGCGAGGATGGCGGTGCTTGCATAGACGCCGGTGAACAGGTCGGTGAGCGCCACGCCCACGCGCAGCGGACCCCCGCCAGGCAAGTCGTCGGGACGGCCGGTGATGCTCATCATGCCGGTCATGGCCTGGATCATCAGGTCGTAGCCCGCGCGCTCGGCATACGGGCCGTCATGGCCGAATCCGGTCACGCTGCAGTAGATGAGGCGCGGGTTGGCCGCGCGCAGGCTCTCGTGGTCGAGGCCGTATTGCTTGAGGCCGCCGGTCTTGAAGTTCTCCACCACGATGTCGGCCTGCGCCGCCATCCGCTGCAGCAGCGCCTGCCCGTCGGGCGTGGCCATGTCGACCGTGACCGAACGCTTGTTGCGGTTGCAGGCGGTGAAGTAGCTGGCCTGGTCGGTGTCGTTGCCGTTCGCATCCTTGATGAAGGGCGGGCCCCAGGTGCGCGTGTCGTCGCCGACGCCGGGACGCTCGATCTTGATGACGTCGGCGCCCAGGTCCGCGAGGATCTGCGTGCACCACGGGCCCGCGAGCACGCGGGACAGATCGAGGACCTTGATGCCGTCGAGTGCTGCGGGCTTGTTGGTCATTCGCTCTCAGTTCGCAAAAGCAGCAATGCCGGTGATGGCACGGCCCAGGATCAGCGCGTGGATGTCGTGCGTGCCTTCGTAGGTGTTCACCACTTCGAGGTTCACAAGGTGGCGCGCCACGCCGAACTCGTCGCTGATGCCGTTGCCGCCCATCATGTCGCGTGCCAGGCGGGCGATGTCGAGGGCCTTGCCGCAGTTGTTGCGCTTCATGATCGAGGTGATCTCGACCGAGGCCGTGCCTTCGTCTTTCATGCGGCCCAGGCGCAGGCTGCCTTGCAGGCCCAGCGTGATCTCGGTCTGCATGTCGGCCAGCTTCTTCTGGATCAGCTGGTTGGCGGCGAGCGGGCGACCGAACTGCTTGCGGTCCAGCGTGTACTGGCGGGCGCGGTGCCAGCAGTCTTCGGCCGCACCGATGGCGCCCCAAGAGATGCCGTAGCGCGCGCTGTTCAGGCAGGTGAAGGGACCCTTCAAGCCTTGCACTTCCGGAAACGCGTTTTCCTCGGGGCAGAACACGCCGTCCATCACGATCTCGCCGGTGATGCTGGCGCGCAGGCCGACCTTGCCGTGAATGGCCGGAGCGCTGAGGCCCTTCATGCCCTTCTCGAGCACAAAGCCGCGGATCGGGCCCACGGTGCCGCTCTCGCTGACTTCCTTGGCCCACACCACGAACACGTCGGCGATGGGCGAGTTGCTGATCCACATCTTGGCGCCGCTGAGCGAATAGCCGCCCGGCACCTTCTTGGCGCGCGTGACCATGCTGCCCGGGTCGGAGCCGTGGTCGGGTTCGGTCAGGCCGAAGCAGCCGATCCATTCGCCGGTGGCGAGCTTGGGCAGGAACTTCTGTTTTTGCGCCTCGGTGCCGAATTCGAAGATGGGCACCATCACGAGCGAGCTCTGCACGCTGGCCATCGAGCGGTAGCCCGAATCGACGCGCTCGACTTCGCGGGCGATCAGGCCATAGGCCACGTAGTTGAGGCCGGGGCCGCCGTACTGCTCGGGAATCGTCGGGCCGAGCAGGCCGAGCGCGCCCATTTCACGAAAGATGGCGGGGTCGGTTTCACCGCTGCGGAAACCCTCGATGACGCGGGGCGCCAGGCGCTCCTGGCAATAGGCATTGGCCGCGTCGCGGATCATGCGTTCTTCGTCGGTCAGTTGCTGGTCGAGAAGAAGAGGATCGTCCCAGTGGAATTGCGCTTTGGCGGCCATGTGCTGTCTCCGGAATAGGGGAAAAAGAGAAAAACGAGAGGAATGGGTCGATCCTAGCCACGCGAGGGGTCGGGTGCAAACGATGAATCCTCACCCAGATATGCGGATGAAGAATGTCTTGCAGGACGTTGTCAGGGCATTTTCATTGGTGAGCATGCTTTTCCAGTCATACACTCGCGGCATACATGCGCCGCAAGATCCCGCCCCTGCAGACCCTCGTGTGCTTCGACGCCGCCGCGCGCCACGAGAGCTACACGCGTGCCGCGCAGGAACTCGCGCTCACCCAGAGTGCGGTGTCGCGCCAGATCGGCACGCTCGAAGCCTTCCTGGGCGTGGCGCTGTTCCGCCGCACGCGGCACGGCGTGGCACTCACCGCGAGCGGCGCGGCCTATGCGCGGCAGATCACCAAGCGGCTCGAGGCCATGGAGCGCGACACGCTCGACGCCATGGCGCACCAGGGCGAAGGCGGCTCGCTCGCGCTGGCGGCCGTGCCCACCTTTGCGACCCGCTGGCTGATGCCGCGCCTGAAGGGTTTCGCGACGCTGCAGCCCGACGTGGTGGTGCACATCGAGACGCGCACGCGTCCCTTTCTTTTTGCCGATGCGGAGTTCGACGCGGCGCTGTATGCCGGCACGCCCGCGCAGGTCGAGAACTGGGCCGGCACGCGCGCACTCATGCTGATGCACGAAGACGTGGTGCCGGTGTGCAGCCCTTCGCTTCTGCAGTCGAACGGACGCAAGGGCAAGCCGGTGTCGCCCGCGGCCATCGCGCAGATGCCGCTGCTGCAGCAAAGCACGCGCCCCGACGGCTGGCGCCAATGGTTCGACGCGCAGCAGATCGACGCGCCCCATGCGCGCGGCGGCCCGCGCTACGAGCTGTTCTCGATCCTGGCCGCGGCCGCATCGCACGGCCTGGGCGTGGCGCTGATGCCGACCATGCTGGTGGCCGACGAGCTTGCGCGCGGCGAACTGGTGGTGGCCTGCGCGCGGCCGCTTTCGGGCGAACGCAACTACTACCTCGTGACGCCCGAGCGCGCCGACCAGCGGCCGCTGCTGAAATTCTTCAGCGACTGGCTGCTGGCCGAGGCACGGCGCGACTCATCCTGAGCCGCCGCCGATATGATGGTCCGCATCACCGCGCGGACCGTCTTCCGCCTCTCACACCATGCTGAACAACCTCGCTCCCTTTCTCGTGCACTGGGCCATCACAGCGCTGGCGCTGTGGATCGCAAGCCTCATCTTCCGCGGCCTCAAGTTCGAGAGCACTTCCGCGCTGGTGATCTCGGCCCTGCTGCTCGGCCTGGCGAATGCCGTGGTCAAGCCGCTCCTGATCGTGCTCACGCTGCCGCTGACACTGCTGACCTTCGGCCTCTTCCTGCTGGTGATCAACGCGCTGATGATCATGCTGGTGGCGGCGCTGGTGCGCGGGTTCAAGCTCTCGGGCTTCTGGACCGCCTTCTTCGCGAGCATCTTCATCTCGCTGCTGAGCATTGCGATCGGCGCGCTCGTGAGCGGCAGCGACCCGGCGACGAATATCCAGATGCCGACGGGCAGCGGCAAGTGGCTGTAGGTGGCGGGTAAGCACGCCGGAAATCGTGTCCGGAAACGGCGAGCGCCGCCGCTGCGCCGGCAGGACACTGGCGGCATGCAAACCTCTCTCGCTCCTGCTGCTTCTCCGGCGCCCGCAAGAAAAGTCGACGCCCTCGACTGGCCCCGCATCGAAACAGACCTGGCCACGCGCGGCTGCGCAACCACGGGAGTGCTCTTCGATCCGGAGGAATGCCGCGCGCTGGCCGCGCTCTATGACCAGGCCGGCCATTTCCGCAGCCGCGTGGTGATGCAGCGCCACGGCTTCGGCCAGGGCGAGTACCAGTACTTCGCCAACCCGCTCCCTCTCTCGATCGCGGCATGGCGCAGCGCGCTGTACGAGCGCCTCGCACCCTTCGCGAATGCATGGGCCGCGGCCATGGGCCAGCCGGCCGACTACCCGGTGGAGCACGCCTCTTATCTCGCGCGCTGCCATGCGGCGGGCCAGTTGCGCCCCACGCCGCTGCTGCTTCGCTACGAAGAGGGCGACTACAACTGCCTGCACCAGGACCTGTACGGCGACCTGCAGTTTCCGCTGCAGCTCACGGTGCTGCTGAGCCGGCCGGGCGAAGACTTCACCGGCGGCGAATTCGTGCTCACCGAGCAACGGCCGCGCATGCAGTCGCGCGCCGAGGTGGTGTCGCTCGCGCAAGGCGAGGCGGTGATCTTCGCAGTCAACCAGCGGCCGGTGGCGGGTACGCGCGGCACCTACCGCGTGACCATGCGGCACGGCGTGAGCCGCGTGCGCTCCGGGCGGCGGCACACGCTGGGCATCATTTTTCACGATGCGCGCTGACGCGCATGGCGCCTCGCAACGCTGAAGCTGTTGCGGCGGCCACGAAATCCTTCGCACCGCGGAGGAATACTTCGGTGCGTTAGTAGCGCAATGCACACTTAGGTTGACACTTGTTAGTGCACTCAACGCAAAATGACCGCTGCATTCCTCGACGGCGCACCCGTCTTTTGCTTTTGTGGAGACAACACCAACACCGCCAAGGCCCCCGGGCCCGTATCGCAAGCCGCGCCGCTTCAGGGTGGACGTGGGCACCGTCGTCAGCGCCGTCGCCCTGAGCCAGTCGTTGGTGCTGGTGGCGCTGGGCTACTGGGGCTCGCAGCGCCTGGTCTCCAGCATCGGCCAATCGGCCCAGAAGGCAAACCACGACCGCACCGAAGACAAGGTGCTGGCCTTTTTGGCAAAGACCGAATCGGTGGTGGGCGCGATCAGCGACTCGCCCAACCTGCGTCCCACGGGCGACACCGCGGGCCAGACCGCCGAGTTGCTGTGGACGCTGCTTCAACAATCCCCCGAGCTCGACAGCACGTACGTGGCCGATGACGACGGCCAGATGCTCATGGTATTGCGCTACCCCGCGCTGGCAGTGCGGCAGATTTCGCGCGGGCCGTCGTTCACCACGGAGACGTGGCAGTACAAGCCGGCATCGAACGCGCCGGGCGACGTGCGGCAACGCTACGGCACGACGCGCATCGAGGCCTACCGCAGCAGCTACGACCCGACGCAGCGCAGCTGGTATGTGCAGGCTCGCGAGGCCAAGGGGCCGGTCTGGACACAGCCCTACGTTTTTGCCGCGGCGCAGGAACTGGGCGTGACGTATGCGCTGCCAATCAAGCGCAGCCAGGCCGAAGGCAACGACCGTGCCATGGTCGTCGCGGGCGACGTGTCGCTGGGGCGGCTGTCCGAATTCGTGCGCCTCTTCAGCAGCAGCAGCGGCCAGGGGAACAGCGCCTTGCTGAGTAGCGAGTATCAAGTGCTTGCCCGCAGCGACGTTCCGGGCGTGGTCCGCGAACTGGCGCCGGCGAAGGGTGGGGTGCTCGGCGCACTGCACGAGCACATGGTTGCCGACGGCCTTGCAACGGGACCGCTCGACACCAGTTTTTCCATCGCCTTCGAAGGCAAGCGCTACCTGGTGCAGACCTCGCGCATCCCGTCCACCGGCTGGCAGCTGGTCAGCTGGGTGCCCGAAGACATGGTGCTTGGCGGCCTGCGGCGCGCCGTGCTGTGGGGCCTGCTGCTGGCGGTGCTGTTCCTGGTGGCAACGCTGCTCTTGTCGCTGCGGCTCTCGAAGCTGGTGACATCGCCGGTCGAGAACCTGTCGCGCATTGCGCGGCGCATCGGTTTGCTGGAACTCGACAACCTGCCGCGCGAGCCGAGCCGGGTGCTCGAGATCCAGCACCTGGACCAGGCGCTGGACGAATCGGCGCGCAGCCTGAAGGCCTTCAGCAAGTTCGTGCCGGTGGACGTGATCAACCGGCTCATCGCCGAAGGGCACGCGCTGGCACCCAGCGGCTCGCCGCGGCGCATCACCGTGATGTTCACCGACGTCGAGGGCTTTACCCGCATCTCCGAATCGCTCGATGCCGATGTGCTGGTGGGCATGCTGACCGAGTACTTCAACCTTGCGGCGCGCGTGTTCGCGCAGCACGGCGGCGTGATCGACAAGTTCATCGGCGACGGCATCATGGTGCTGTGGGGCGCGCCGGCAGACCTGCACGACGCGGAATACCAGGCCTGCACGGCGGCCCTTCAGCTGCATGCCGAGATGGGTGATCTCAATCGCAAATGGCACGCCGAAGGCCTGCCTGAATTCCGCACGCGCATCGGCATTCACACGGGCGTGGTGATCGCGGGCGTGCTCGGGTCGAACGACCGGCTGTCCTACACCGCCTTTGGCGACGCGATCAACGTGGCGAGCCGCATCGAGGGCATCAACAAGCAACTGGGCACGCAGACCCTGGTGTCGGAAGCCACGTTCGAGGCGCTCGGCGGGCGGCTGCCCACGCGCCGCATCGAGGAACAGGCCGAACTGCGCGGCCGGCAGACGCGCATGGTGCTCTACGAGCTGCTGGCCTGAGCCGCTCGCCGCGCGGCAAAGGCCACGTACCAGTCAAGGCTGCCGGGGTTGGCCATGGCCTCGCGGTTGACCACTTTTTCGATCGGCTGGCCCAGCAGCAGCTTCTTGATCGGCAGCTCCTGCTTCTTGCCCGAGAGCGTGCGCGGAATCTCGGCCACCTGAAAGATGTCGTTGGGCGCAAAGCGCGGCGAGAGCGAGGTCTTGATCGCGTTGTTGATCTTTGCACGCATGGCATCGTCGAGCGCCACGCCGGGGCGCAGCACCACGAACAGTGGCATGTAGCTTTCGCGGCCGAGGTATTCGAGATCGACCACCATCGAGTCGAGCACGTCGGGCAGCCCCTCGACGGCGCTGTAGATTTCGCTGGTGCCCATGCGCAGGCCCTGGCGGTTGATGGTGGCGTCGCTGCGGCCGTAGATGATGCAGCCGCCGTCCTCGCCGATCTTGATCCAGTCGCCGTGTCGCCACACGCCGGGGTAGGTGTCGAAGTAGCTCGACAGGTAGCGCGCATTGCCTTCGTCACCCCAGAAATACAGTGGCATCGACGGAATGGGCCGCGTGCAGACCAGCTCGCCCACTTCGCCGATGACGGGCTGGCCGCCTTCGTTCCATGCCTCCACCGCGTGGCCGATCTGGCGGCACTGCATCTGTCCGGGCACTTCGGGCAGCTCGCGGTTGCCGCCGACGAAGGCGCCGCAGAAGTCGGTACCGCCCGAAATGTTGCACCACCACACGCTGTCGGCACCCGCGGCGCGCAGCTGCGCCGTGCCCCAGCGCTGCACGTCTTCCGACAGCGGCGAGCCGGTGCTGCCGAGCGCGCGCACGCGCGACAGGTCGCCGCACTCGGCCGCGACCACGCCGGCCTTCATGCAGTTGGTGAAGTAGGCCGCGCCGGCGCCGAAGAAGGTGATACGGTGCTTGGCGACGAAGCGCCACAGCACGGCCCAGTCGGGCTTCTCCTTGCTGCCGGCCGGATGGCCGTCGTAGATGACGATGGTGGCGCCGAAGGCCAGGCCCGCGAGCTGGCAGTTCCACATGACCCATCCGGTCGAGCTGTACCAGTGAAAGCGCTCGCCGAAGTTGTTGGCGCCGTGGCTCGCGCCGATGTCGTTGTGCAGGCCGCAGGCATACATCGTCATGATGATCCCGCCCTGCCCGTGCACGATGGGCTTGGGCAGGCCGGTGGTGCCGCTCGAGTAGACGATCCAGATCGGATGGTCGAAGGGCAGCCACTCGGGTTCGAAGGCCGCCACCTCGGGGTCGCTGCGCGCGATGACGCCTTGCCAGTCGACATCGGCGGCGAGCTGTTGCGCGGCATGCGGCGTTCTGAGCAGCAGCAGCTTCTGCACGCTGGGCAATGCGCCGCGCAGTTCCTGCACCACCGCGCTGCGGTCGATGGGCTTGGCGCCGTAGTGCACGCCATCGGCGGCGATCAGCAGCGTGGGCTCGATCTGGCGGAAGCGGTCGACCACGGCGGCCGTGCCCATGTCGGGTGCGCACACGCTCCACACCGCGCCGATGCTCGAACACGCAAGAAACGCGACCATGGTTTCGGGCACGTTGGGCATGTAGGCGGCCACGCGGTCGCCGCGCCGCACGCCGAGCGACTTGAGCGTGAGCGCGACCGAGGCGACCTGCCGGCGCAGCTCGGGCCATGACATCTCGCGCACTTCGCCGAGCTCGTTGTCGCTCACGATGGCGAGCATGCCGGCCGCATGCGCCGCATCGGCGTGGCGCAGCACCTCGCGCGCGTAGTTGACCTGTGCGCCTGGAAACCACTTGGCGCCGGGCATGCGCGATTCAGCGAGCACCGCGGTGTGGGGCGTGGGCGACTGCATGCCGGTGTAGTCCCAGATGCTCTGCCAGAAGGCGTCCAGGTCGGTCACGGACCAGCGCCACAGCGCGTCGTAGGTGTCGAACGACAGGCCGCGCTGGTCGCGCAGCCAGTTCTGGTAGAGGCGAATCTGGGGAATGTTGGGAGCGGGCATGGTCCGAGCGTAATGCCGCATTCGATGCCGCTCAATCGGGGTTGACCTCAGGGTTTGTACGCGTGTTCAATAGTTTTGTACAGACGTTCAATACGCTCGATGAACGCCCGTACCCCGCCCGTCAAACGCAGCGTCCACCGGGCCGCGGCGATCACCGCCGAAGCGGCCCGGCCCGACCGGCGCCACGCGATCCTGCTGGCGGCGGAAAAGCTCTTTGCGCAGCACGGCTATCACGCGGTCACCATTCGCCAGATCGCCGAGGAAGCGGGCGTTCCGCTCGCGCTGGTGGGCTACTACTTCGGCCCGAAGCACGAGCTCTTCCATGCCATCTTCGAGCACTGGAGCCATAGCATCGAGGAGCGGCTCGCAGGCCTCAAGGCGGTGAACAACGATCCCGACGACGCGCGCACGCTGCCGCGCATCATCGAGGCCTTCACCGGGCCGGTGCTGGCGCTGCGCGCGAGCGCCGAGGGCGAGTACTACGCGCTGCTGGTGGCGCGCGAGCTCTATCACGCCACCGAGGAAGCCGACCGCGTGCTGCGCGGCTACTTCGATCCGTTGGCCGAGGCGTATATCGACGCGCTGCATGTCGCGCTGCCGCATGCCACGCGCGGCCAGGCGGCCTGGGGCTACCAGTTCTCGCTCGGTGCATTGCTGCACCACCTGAACGACAGCCGCATCGAGCGGCTTTCGCGCGGAGAGAACCAGCGCAGCGATCCGGCCGTGGCGCCGATGCTGGTGAACTTCATCGTCGGCGGGCTGCGCGCCGCGCTGCCGCGGCCGAAAGCCCCACCAAAGAAAACCACCTCCAGGAGACGAAAGACATGATGAAACGACGAACCCTGCTGTCGGTGCTGGCCGCGGCATCGGCCGCCACGGCCCTGCCTTCGCGCGCGCAATCGAATCCGAAGATCGTGTTCGGCTACACCGCCGTGTCCGACTTCGCCTCGGTCTTCGTGGCGGCCGAAGAGGGCTATTTCAGGAAGCGCAATCTCGAGGTGGAGCTCAAGTTCATTCCGCTCAACTCGACCATTCCCGCGGCGCTTCAGTCCGACTCGCTGCAGATCGGCGGGCCCACCCCCTCGGTGTTCCTGCAGGCGGTCGACGGCGGACTCGACCTCGTGCTGGTCGCGGGCGGCGGACTCACGTCGAAGACGATCACGGGCTTCGGCCTGGTGGCGCGCGCCGGCTCGGGCATCAAGGGGCCGCAGGACTGCGTGGGCAAGAAGATCGGCGTGCCCGGGCTCGGCGCGTTCCTGCATGTGACGTTTCGGGCATGGCTCAAGGACAGCGGCGTGGACTACCGCAAGGTCAATTTCATCGAGGCCTCGTTCCCGCAGCATGCCGACCTGCTGCGCGGCGGTTCGGTCGACGCCGTGGTGTCCGCCGACCCGTTCATGAGCCGCATCACCGAAAGCGGCGCGGGCTACGTGGCGTCGTACTACTCCACGTTTCTGCCGGAGAACAACCAGACCATCGTGCACGCGGCCAGGCGCGAATGGGTGGCGAAGAACCCGGCCGCCGCGCGCGCGTTCCGCGAATCGCTGGTCGAAGCCGCCGCCTTCATGCAGCAGCCGAAGAACGATGCCAAGGTGCGCGCCGCCATCGGCAAGTACATCAAGCTGCCGCCCGAGGTGCTCGCGAAGATCCAGATCTCACCGCCGGGCGCCATGGTGAACGAGAAGCAGCTGGGCTACTGGGTCGGCCTGATGAAGGACCAGGACATGCTGAAGACGCCCATCGACGTCGCGAAGCTGATCGCCAAGTGAACGCTGCCGCCGATTTTCTTCGCTTCGACGGCGTCGCGATCCGGCTCGGCGGGCGGGAGATCCTGTCACCCACCTCGTTCGACGTGGCGCGCGGCGAGTTCGTCTGCATCGTCGGCCCGAGCGGCTGCGGCAAGACCACGCTGCTGCGCGCGGCCAGCGGCCTCGTTACCGCGAGCGCCGGCGAAGTGCGCCGCAACGGCGTGAAGATGACCGAGCCCTCCCGCGAAGTGGCCTTCGTGTTCCAGGACTACGGCCGCGCGCTGCTGCCGTGGCGCACGGTAGAAGGCAACGTGAGCCTTGCGCTCGAAGCCGCCGGCGTGCCTGCGGCGGAGCGTGCGCCGCGCATCGCCAACGTGCTGGGCAAGGTGGGGCTTGCAAAGCACGCGCAGAAATTTCCCGTGCAGCTTTCTGGCGGCATGCAGCAGCGTGCGCAGATTGCCCGCTGCCTGGCGCAGAAGCCCGAACTCATGATGATGGACGAGCCCTTCGGCGCGCTCGATGCGCTCACGCGCCAGAGCCTCCAGGACGAACTGGCGCGGCTGGTGCGCGACGACGGGCTCACGGTGCTGTTCGTCACGCATGACCTCGAAGAAGCCATCTACCTCGGCGACCGCGTGATCGCGCTGCAGGCCAATCCCGGGCCGGGGCGGCCCAGCCTGGCGCGAATGATCGACGTGAAGATTCCGCGACCGCGCGACCAGCTCACGACCAAGGAGCATCCGGAATACCTGCGGCTGCGGCGCGAGCTCTTCGCCTTCATCGAGCAGGGCCATGACTGAAAGCCGCCTGCTTCGTTGGGTGCGGCCGTGGGTATTTCCTGCGCTGCTCGTCGGCGCGTTCGAGTGGTATGCGCGGCGTGCGGCGGCGCTGGGCAGCGACGCGCTCGCGCCGCCGACTGCCGCGGCCAAGGCCTTTGTGGGTGCGGCGCTCGATGGTTCGCTCTGGCAGGCCACGGGCTTCACGCTCGGCACGGCCGCGCTCGGCCTGCTGCTGGGCGCGGCGCTCGGCATCGCCCTCGGCCTGGTGCTCGGGCTCTCGCGCCGCGCAGCGCAGTTCGGTTCGCTTTCCATCGAAGTGCTGCGGCCCGTGCCCTCGGTCGCGCTGATTCCGCTCGCCATGCTGACCTTCGGCTTCGGCGTGCGCATGGAACTGGCCATCGTCGCCTTCGCCACCTTCTGGCCGCTCCTGGTGCTGGTGCAGTCGGCGGTGCAGCAGATCGAACCGCGCTTGCTCGAAGTGAGCCGAGTGCTCGGCCTCTCGCCGCGCGAGCGCGCCTTCAAGATCGTGCTGCCGGCCATCGTGCCGCGCCTGTTCGTCGCGCTGCGGCTCGGCGTGGCGGTGGCGCTGGTGGTGGCCGTCACGGTGGAGATTGCGGCCAACCCCAACGGCATGGGCTACGCGATGATGATCGCGCAGCAGAGCTTCGATCCGGCGCTGATGCTCGCTTGGCTCGGCTGGATCGGTGTGGTGGGCTTTGCGGTCAACGCGGGCATGGTGGCGCTTCAGCGCGTGGTCGCGCGGCGCATGGGGGTGCAGCCATGAGCGGCAATGCCCAGGGCCGCCTTCGCATGATGAACTGGCTCGGCTCGTTCGCCGTGCTGTGCGCGTTGATTGCGCTCTGGTGGGTGGCCAGCAATGCAGGCTGGGTGAGCCGCGTGTTCCTGCCGACACCGCAAGCCACCTTCGCGAGCCTGCTCGAAGGACTCAACCTCTCGGGCGGCTCGGGTCATGGCGAGCTGCTTGCCTTCACGCAGGCCACCGTCGGCCGCATGGTCGAGGGCTGGCTGCTGGCCTCGCTGTTCGGTGTGGTGCTCGGCGCCGCCATCGGCGTCTCGCCCGCGGTGCGCGCCTGGGTGCAGCCGACGCTCGAATTCATTCGCCCCCTGCCCGCGTCCGCGCTGCTGCCGCTGGCCATTTCGATCTTCGGCCTGAACCCCGGCATGGTGCTGTTCGTGGTGGCATTCGGCGCCATGTGGCCGGTGCTGCTGGCGACGGTGCACGGCTTCGCGGCGGTGGAGCCGCGCTTGTCGGAAGTGGCACGCTGCCTGCAGATGTCGCGCGCCGCGTACATCTGGAAGATGGGTCTGCCCAACGCCATGCCCGACATCCTGGCGGGCATGCGGCTCGCGCTGACCATTGCGCTCATCGTTGCGGTGGTGGGCGAAATGATCGCTTCGCAAAGTGGCCTGGGCCAGGCCATTCTTCTCGCGGCGCGCGCGTTTCGCGCCAGCGATCTTTTTGCCGGCATCGTGCTGCTCGGGCTCATCGGCTTTGTGAGCAACGCACTGCTGGCCTTTGCCGAGAAGCGGCTGCTGCGCTGGCAGCAGCCCTGAATTCTCTTCACACCAACATCAATACCCTGCAAGGAGCCCCGCCATGCCACGCAAGTTCGTCGACCTCTCGATCTTTCTCGAAAACGATGTGCTTTCCGATCCGCCCGCCTTCGCGCCGAAGATCCAATACTTCACGCACGAGCAGACCTACGAGCAGATCGAGCCCTTCTTCCCCGGCTTGAAGAAAGAAGACCTGCCCGACGGCGAGGGCTGGGCCGTGGAACTGGTGCAACTGTCCACCCACAACGGCACGCACCTCGACGCGCCTTACCACTTTCACTCCACGATGGACAAGGCGCTCGGCGAAAAGAAGCCCGCCATCGCCATTCACGACGTGCCGCTCGAATGGTGCTTCCAGCCCGGCGTGAAGCTCGACTTTCGCAACTTTGCAGACGGCTACGTGGTCACGGCCGACGACGTGGAGGCCGAGCTCAAGCGCATCGGCCACACGCTGAGCCCACTGGAGATCGTGGTGGTGAACACGCGCGCGGGCTCGCGCTACGGCCACTCCGACTACGTCTCGGCCGGCGCGGGCATGGGCTACGAAGCCACCATGTACCTGCTGGAACGCGGCGTGCGCCTTACGGGCACCGACGCATGGAGCTGGGACGCGCCCTTTGTGCACACGGCCAAAAAATACGGCGAAACGAACGACGCCTCGCTGATCTGGGAAGGCCACAAGGTCGGCCGCGACATCGGCTACTGCCACATCGAAAAGCTGCACAACCTCGAAGTGCTGCCGCCCACGGGGTTCTTCATCAGCTGCTTTCCGCACAAGATCCGCGGCGCATCGGCGGGCTGGACGCGCGCGGTCGCGATCTTCGACGATGCGCTGATGGCATCGATCTGAAGCAAGGGACACCGCAGCCATGATTGCGCTCAACCACACGCACGACGCCGGCGCCAGGAGCTGGGTCGACACGGCCAACGCCACAGGAACCGACTTTCCGATCCAGAACCTGCCCTACTCGGTGTTCCGCCGCGCGGGCAGCCCTGAGCCGTTTCGCGGCGGCGTCGCCATTGGCGACCAGGTGCTCGACGTGGCGGCGCTTTCGGCGCGCCAGCTGCTCGACGGACTCGCGCTCGATGCGGGCCGCGCCGCCGCACTGCCGGCACTCAACGATTTTTTCGCGCTCGGCGGCACCGCATGGCAAGCGCTGCGCCATGCCGTGTTCGCGTTGCTGCGGGACGATGCGCCTGCTGCCACAGTGCACGCCGTGCGCGAGTGCCTCGTGCCGCAAGCCGAGGTCGAATACACGGTGCCCGCGCGCATCGGCGACTACACCGACTTCTACACCTCCATCGACCATGCGCTGAACATCAGCCGTCTGATGAACCCCGAGGGCGACGTGACGCCCAACTTCCGCTGGATTCCCACGGCGTACCACGGGCGCGTGTCGACCATCGGCGTGAGCGGCCAGCGCTTTCACCGCCCCATGGGGCAGACGATGGCGCCGGGCGCCAAGGCGCCGACGTACCACGCCTGCGCGCGGCTCGACTACGAGCTCGAACTCGGCGTGTGGATCGGCGATGGCAATGCGGCGGGCGAGCCGATTCCGCTCGCACATGCGGAAGAGCACATCTTCGGCATCTGCCTGCTCAACGACTGGTCGGCGCGCGACATCCAGTTCTGGGAGATGGCGCCGCTCGGGCCCTTCCTCGCGAAGAACTTCGCGACCACCATCTCGCCGTGGATCGTGACGATGGAAGCGCTGGCGCCGTATCGCCAAGCCTGGACGCGGCCTGCGAACGAGCCCCAACCGCTCGACTACCTGGAGAGCGAAGCAAACCGCGAAAGCGGCGCCATCGACATCCGGCTGGAGGTGTGGCTCGAAAGCGATCAAGCACGCAACGACAGGAGCGGCCCTTCCCGCCTGTCGCGCACGAGCTTCAGGCACCAGTACTGGAGCGTGGCGCAGATGGTGGCGCACCACACCATGGGCGGCTGCAGCCTGAACCCGGGCGACCTGTTCGGCAGCGGAACCATTTCGGGGCCCGGTCCGGGAGAAGCGGGCGCCATGATCGAGCTGACGCGTGCCGCGCAAAACCCGGTCACGCTGGCCAACGGCGAACAGCGGGGCTTCCTGGAAGACGGCGATGCGGTGTTGCTGCGCGGCTGGTGCGAGAAGCCGGGGCATGCGCGCATCGGCTTCGGCGAAAGCCGGGGGACGGTACTGCCGGCGAGGGGCTGACGAATACGGACGCCCAAAAGAAAAGGCCACCAGTGAGGTGGCCTTTTGCACGAAATGTGGAGCGGGAAAAGAGTCTCGAACTCTCGACCTCAACCTTGGCAAGGTTGCGCTCTACCAACTGAGCTATTCCCGCATTTCAGGAGTCGAATTATAGAGGGATTTTAGGGCCGTTTCGGCGGGGTCAGGTTTCGAACACCAATGACCTGTGCAGCGACACCCCCGCCATCACGCCGTCGGCGGACGCGAGCGTGGCGTTGTGCATCAGCATGGCTACGTCGCCCGCGGCAAAAACGCCGGGCACCGTGGTCATCTTCATCGCGTCGGTGCGGATCACCGGGCCGAACGGGCCGTCGTCGAACGCGCAGCCGAGCTGCTCGGCCAGCGGACTGCCCGGGCGCGTGCGCGGCGCCAGGAACAGCGCGTCCAGCGGCACGAGACGGCCGCCTTCAAGGCGCACGGCGGACAGCTCCTGGCCCGGTCCTTCCAGCGCCACGATGCGCGCCGGCTCGATGGCCACGCCACGCGCCTGCAGCTTGGCGCGGGCCTCGTCGTCGACCGTGTGGTTGCCGTTCAGGAACAGCGTGGCCGGCCCCCACTCGGCGATCAGCATCGCGTGGTCCGGCGGATGCGGGCTCTCGATGAGGACGCCCAGCTTGCGGCCGCTGAATTCGTAGCCGTGGCAGTAAGGACAGTGCAGCACGCTGGCGCCCCAGCGCTCGCTCACACCGGCGATGTCCGGAAAGCCGTCTTGAACGCCGAATGCCAGCACGAGCTTGCCGGCCGATACCTGTCGATCGCTGTCCAGCGATGCAGTGAATCCGACCACTCCATCGGCGTGCGCACCCACCACGCTGCCCTCGATGAAGCTGACGTTCGGATACGCCAGCAGCTTGGCGCGCGCGTCGGCAATCATCTTCAGCGGCGGCGTGCCGTCCTGGCCGAAGAAGCCGTGCGAAGCGGCGGCGAAGCGGTTGCGCGGCGCACCCGCATCGACCACGCACACTTTCCTGCGCGCACGGGCCAGCTGCATCGCAGCGGAAAGGCCGGCAAAGCTGCCGCCCACGACAAGAGCGTCATAGCGCATGTTCGATGTCCTTGTGAGTGAAGCCGCCGCCCGTCATGCGGCGATGAAAGTCTTTCGAGAGATCGGCCAGCGTGATGCCGTTGAAACGCTTGAGCAGCAAGGCCTCGGCTTCCTGGCATGCGCCGTCGAGCGCCGCGTTCACGGCCTGCTCGACCACGCAGCCGGGGCTCTCGGTGCGGTTGCCCATGGCCAGCAGCGCGGGCGAACCGACGGCGTTGTGAATATCGCCCAGCGTCACCGCGGCCGGCGAGCACGACAGCACCCACCCGCCGCCATGGCCCTTGGCCGAGCTCACGAAGCCCGCCTGCCGCAGGCCCGACATGACCCGCCGCACCACGACCGGGTTGGTGTGCATGGCCACGGCCAGCGATTCGGACGTGACGGGCCCGTCCGTCTCGGCCATGTGCAGCAGCACGTGGAGAACTGCCGAAAGCTTGCCGTCTCTTCTCATGCAACATTATTAGTTGCATGAGATGCGGGATGCAGGAAGGGAGATCGATTGGCCCTACCGGAAAAACGGTCGTGCGTCCGTCTGCTGATTTGTTGCGCACCGTTTTGCAGAGCGGAATGCGCGGGCCTAACGCGTGAGCCGCCCTTTTCGCCGACGGAGGCGTCCCACGCGAGTGAGCGGCCCCTTCGCACACGGCGACAACTGCCGAGGTGGTCACGGTAGCAACCGAACTGGCCCCCAGCCGGTTCTGGTCAGCCGACCATTCAATCGAAAGGAAAAGTTACCTATGAAGCAGCAACAACAACACAAGTCCATCGTCGCCGGCGCCTTGCTCGCAAGCCTGCTCGCATTGAGCGGCTTTGCACAGGCACAAGGCGTCGGAGTCGGTGTAGGCGTGAATGCCGATGTCAACACCTCGGGTGCGGTCAAGACCGCGCCGGCTCAGGGAAATGCAGGCGCAAAGGCGGGAACCGCCGCAACAGCCGGTACCTCTGCCAACGGCAATGCCGGCGGTGGTACCAGCGGCGCTGCGGGCGGCTTGGGCAATACGCTCGGCGGCGTGGTCGGCGGTGCAACGGGTGCCGTGGGTAACGCGACCAACACGGTAGGCGGTGCCACGGACGCCGTGGGTGGCGCAACGAACGCGGTGGGTGGCGCAACCAACGCGGCAGGCGGTGTCACGAACACCGTGGGCGGTACGGTGAACAGCGCGACCGGTGCCGTGGGCTCGGCCGGCGGCGCAGTGAAGCCGTCGGGTGTCGGGGCGAAGGCCAGCGGCAAGGCCAAGGGCTCGGGCGCGGTCGACGTGACGAAGTAAACCACTTCAGTGCCGGAGGCCCGTAACGGCCTCGGAAGCCCGCAGCGCTCGCGTTGCGGGCTTTTTCTTTGATGGGACGTCAGCCGGCCGCTTCGAGCCTGAAAAGGCTTGTCACTTCCATGTCGAGCACCATCAGATCGCGCTGGTTGAAGAGCCGCCAGCGCCACCGCAGGATGCCGAGCGTGGGCCGTTTCTCGGAGCGCCTCGCCTCGATGACGTCGGCCACGAGCCGCAAGGCATCGCCGGGCCGCACGGGATGGGGCCAGCGCACATGTTCGAGCCCCGGCGAGGCGAATGACTCCGAACCCTTGAGCGCAGCGTCGACCACGAGGCGCATGGCGATCGAACAGGTGTGCCATCCGCTCGCGATGAGGCCGCCGAAGGCGCTGTCCGCCGCGGCCTCGGGATCGGTGTGAAACCATTGCGGGTCGTACGCTTGCGCGAACCCGATCAGCTCCGCTTCGGAAACGACATAGGGCCCGGCCTCGATGGTCTGGCCCGCATGGAAGTCGGCGAACTGCATTCGCCGCAGCTTAGTATGTTTCGAGGTGCAGCCGGCCTTCGCGCTTCAACGCGGCACCCACGGTGTCCCAATCGAGCCCGGCTTCGGTCGCGACGTCACGCAGCGCGAGCACCACGCCTTCTTCCATGCTCTTGAGGCCGCACACGTAGAAGTGGCTTGCGCCGTCTTTCAGCAGCGCGGCCAGGTCGGCGGCGCGCTCGCGCATCAGGTCCTGCACGTAGCGCTTGGGGCTCCCGGGCGTGCGCGAGAACGCAAGGTTGATGTCGATGAAGTCCTTGGGCAGCGACTGCAGCGGGCCGAAATACGGCAGCTCCTGCTGGGTCCGCGCGCCGAAAAACAGCATCAGCTTGCCGCCTTCGAACTTGCCGCTCTTGCGCAGCCGCCGGCGCCATTCGGTCATGGCGCGCATGGGCGCGCTGCCGGTGCCGGTGCAGATCATCACGATGTGCGACTTGGGATGGTTCGGCATCAGGAACGAGGCGCCGAAGGGCCCCACCACCTGGACCGTATCGCCCACTTTCAGGTCGCAGACGTAGTTGGAGCACACGCCGCGCACCGGGTCGCCCTGGTGGTCTTCGGTCACGCGCTTCACGGTGAGAGACACGTTGTTGTAGCCGGGCCGCTCGCCGTTGCGCGGGCTGGCCACCGAGTACTGGCGCGCGTGGTGGCGCTTGCCGATGGCATCGACGCCTGGCGGCACGATGCCGATCGACTGGCCTTCGAGCACCGGGAACGGCACCACGCCGAAGTCGAGCACGATGTGGTGCGTCTCGCTCTCGAAGCCTGCCTCGGTGCAGTTGAAGTTGCCGACCACGGTGGCGGTGGTGGGCGTCTTCGGCGGAAACAGGTTGGTGTAGGCGTGCGCGGCCGACCAAGGCGGGACGGTGGCGCCATACTGGGCCGAGTTGAAGACCGGTTCGGCGGCGGTGGTTTGCGCCTGGGCCGGCACGGGCGCGGCGGCCGCCGCGATTTCTTCGCCGGCATCGGCGGAAACGCCGGCGGCTTCGAGCTCCTCGGGCGAGAGCTCGGCGGGCAGCGATTCCCAGGTGAGCTGTTCTTCGATGGAGTACGCGCGCACCAAGGGCATGGTTCGCCAGTTGTCGATCGAGCCTGTCGGGCACGGCGAAATGCAGGCCATGCAGCCATTGCAGATGTCCGCCCGAACGACATAGTTGTTGTCGTCGTGCGTGATCGCGTTGACGGGGCAGGTGGCCTCGCAGGTGTTGCAGCGGATGCAGATCTCGGGGTCGATCAGGTGCTGCTTGATGACCCCGGCTTCAACGGCCATGTCCATGTTGTTCTCCTTTTCCCTCTCCCCTTGGGGAGAGGGTCAGGGTGAGGGGGAAGCAGCTTGTCGTGGGGACGCCGCCTACCCTCACCCCTGCCCTCTCCCCAAGGGGAGAGGGAGTAATACCCAAATCAGCCGAAACGCACGTATTCGAAATCGACCGGCTGGCGATTGATGCCCATCACCGGCGGCGAGATCCAGCCGGCAAACTTGCCCGGCTCCACCACGCGGCCCATCAACGATGCCACGAAAGCGAAGTCTTCGGAACTCGGCAGCCATTCGTTTTTCTTCGCGGCCCATTCAACCTCGTTCACCACGCGGCCTTCGGGCGACATCTTGATGCCGGCGAGCGCGCCGATCTGGCGGTTGAAGGCCTTGTGCGGCACGGTCAGGCGCGTGGGAATGCCGGCCTTCTCGAGCACCTTGTTCCAACGGCCCACGCCAGCCACCGAATCCTTGATGAAGTCGTCGCGCAGCACTTCGTTGAGCGCGTTGAGCATCGGCACGTCTTTCTCGACGAGTTGGCCGTCCTTCACCTCGAGCACCTTGTAGGTCTGGCCCTTGAGGATGTGGTCATCGGTGCGCTTGCCTTCTTCGTAGCGGCCCTTCAGGCCCGAGCTGTAGAAGATGGCGGCGTTGCTCGACTGGTCGGCGCCGAACAGGTCGATGGTCACGCTGTAGTGGAAGTTCAGGTAGCGCTGGATGGTGGGGAGGTCGATGCAGCCCGCGGCACGGATCTTCTGCGCGTCGTCGGTCTTCAGTTCGTTCATCACCTGCGCGGTGCGCGCCAGCACGCGCGACACGCCGCTCTCGCCCACGAACATGTGATGGGCTTCTTCGGTCAGCATGAATTTCGTGGTGCGCGCGAGCGGGTCGAACGCGCTCTCGGCCAGCGCGGCGAGCTGGAACTTGCCGTCGCGGTCCGTGAAGTAGGTGAACATGAAGAACGCGAGCCAGTCGGGCGTCTTCTCGTTGAAGGCACCCAGGATGCGCGGGTTGTTGGCGTCGCCCGAGGTGCGCTGCAGCAGCGCATCGGCCTCTTCGCGGCCGTCGCGGCCGAAGTGTTTTTGCAGCAGGTAGACCATCGCCCACAGGTGGCGGCCTTCTTCGACGTTGATCTGGAACAGGTTGCGCAGGTCGTACATCGACGGCGCCGTGAGGCCCAGGTGGCGCTGCTGCTCGACCGAGGCGGGCTCGGTGTCGCCCTGCGTCACGATGATGCGGCGCAGGTTGGCGCGGTGTTCGCCGGGCACGTCTTGCCAGACCTTCTCGCCCTTGTGGTCGCCGAAGTGGATCTCGCGGTTGGCATCGCCCGGATTCAGGAAGATGCCCCAGCGGTAGTCGCGCATCTTCACATGGCCGAACTGCGCCCAGCCCTGCGGATCGACGCTCACCGCCGTGCGCAGGTACACATCATGGTTGGTCGAACCCTCGGGGCCCACGTCGTCCCACCAGTTGATGAAGTTGGGCTGCCAGCCTTCGAGCGCGCGCTGCAGCGTGCGGTCTTCGCCGAGGTTGACGTTGTTGGGGATCTTCTCGCTGTAGTTGATCGTGCTCATCGTTGTTCCTTGGGTGCTCAGACGCGGTTGAGATCGAAGCCGGCCTTTTCGCCGGTGCCGTAGACCTTCAGTGCGCCCTTTTCGCCGACGGCGTTGGGGCGGTTGAAGATCCAGTTCTGCCAGGCGGTGAGCCGGCCGAAGATGCGGGTGGCCATGTTCTCCTTGCTTGCGAAGCGCAGGTTGGCTTCAAGGCCGGTGAGCGCGTCGGGCGACATGGCGGCGCGCTCCTCGATGGCGATGCGGATCTCGTCGTCCCAGTCGATGTCGTCGGGCGCGGCGGTGACGAGGCCGAGCTTCAGCGCCTCATCGGCATCGAGCGGCTTGCCGGCCGCGGCGCGGGCAGCGTCGAGCGGCGCGGCTTCTTCGTAGAAGCGGCGTTGCAGGCGGGTCTGGTCGTTCACCATCGGGAAGAAGCCGAAGTTGAATTCGTTGAGCACGAGCTTCGGTGCGCGCGCGGCATCGTCGGGCAGCGCGAGCATGTACGTGCGGTCGGCCGCAAAGGCCAGTTCGGCCAGCGTGCCGGCGAAGCACGAACCCGCCTCGACCAATGCGAACAGGCTGCGCGACGACACGTCCAGGCGCGCCAGCGTTCGGCGCAGGGCACCGATGGTTTCGCGCACCAGCCAATGGTCCTTGTTCGCGAACATCACGGCGTCGGAGGCGAGCACGGCCTGCGCGTCGCCTTCGGTCTTGAGCAGCCAGGTGCCGATGTCGAGCTCGTTGGTGCGCAGATTGAGAATGGCGTCGTCGAGTTCGCGGCACACGGCAAGGGGCCACCATGCGGCACCGGCGGCCTCGACGTCTGCGATGCCGGACGGCTGCGTGCCGGTGGGCGCCTTGACGGTGATGGTTGCGGTGCGCTTGCTGCGGTCGATTTGGATGTCGACGTTCGGGTAGCGGATGCTGTCGGCGGTTTCCTCGCGCTCCAGGCGGGTCAGCGCCACGCCCTTGCCACCCGCGGGACGGTCGCTGCCGGCGGCGAGTTGCGCGGCGCGGTCCTGCACGGCGGCGGCAAACTGCGCGGGCTTGGCGACGGCATCGACCAGCCGCCAGTCGACCGCGCGCTGGCCGCGCACGCCTTCGACGCTGGTGCAGAAGATGTCGGCGAGGTCGTGCCGCACATGGCGCTTGTCGGTTACGCGGGTGAGGCCGCCGGTGCCGGGCAGCACGCCGAGCAGCGGCACTTCAGGCAATGACACGGCCGAGGAGCGGTCGTCCACCAGCAAGATTTCGTCGCAGGCCAGGGCCAGCTCGTAGCCGCCGCCGGCGCAGGCGCCGTTCACGGCCGCAAGAAACTTCAGGCCCGAATGCTTCGACGAATCCTCGAGTCCATTGCGCGTTTCGTTGGTGAACTTGCAGAAGTTCACCTTCCATGCGTGGCTCGACACGCCGAGCATGAAGATGTTGGCGCCCGAACAGAAGATGCGGTCCTTGCCGCTGGTGACGATCACGCTGCGCACTTCGGGGTGCTCGAAACGCACGCGGTTGAGCGCGTCGTTCAGTTCGATGTCCACGCCCAGGTCATAGCTGTTGAGCTTGAGCTTGTAGCCGGGGCGAATGCCGCCGTCTTCCGCGATGTCGAGCACGAGGCGCGCCACCGCACCGTCGAAGCTGAGCTTCCAGTGCTTGTATTGCGCGGGTTCGATGCGGTAGTCGACGCGCGGGGGCGCCTGAAGGGTCGTGGTCTCGGTCATACGGAAGTCTCCTGTGGGGCAGATGCAAACCGGAAGAATATTGCATCTTCAGGTTCCGATGACATGCATCATGCTGCATGCGAACAGGCAAGTCAATGCCTGAATCGCTTTTTTTCAAACTTCAGCTCAGGCGCCGATGCCGATCGACTGGCGGGCCACGGCGCGCAGCGCCTGGAAGCTCTGCGCCAGGGTCTTGCCGCTGGTGTCCACCGAGAGATCGGCCTTCGAATAGAAGGCGGCGCGCCCGTTCAGGATGCGCCGCAGGTCTTCCATGGCTTCCTTGCTGGCCGCCATCGGGCGGGTGTCGCCCTGCGCGGCCACGCGGCCCATGTGCTCTTCGGGCGCGGCCTGCAGCCACACGGTGGTGCAGTGCGCGAGCAATTCGTTGAAGGTGGCGGGGGTCGGAGACGATGCCGCCCGGCGTGGCAATGACCACTTCGCTGTAGATCTGCACCGCCTCCTCGAGCGCGCGGCGCTCGTAGCGGCGGTAGGCGTTGGTGCCGTACAGGTCGTGGATCTCGCGCACGCTGCAGCCCGCGAGCTTCTCGATCTCGCGGCTCAGCTCCACGAAGGGCACGTCGAGGTCGTCGGCCAGCATCTGGCCGAGCGTCGACTTGCCGGCGCCGCGCAGGCCCACGAGCGCAATGCGGCGGTGCCGCGCCGGGTCGACCGAGGCCGTGCCCAGCAGTTCGCCGAGTGCCAGGCGCACACGGCGCAAGTCGGTTTCGCTGCGCTTCTCGAGCAGCTCGCGAATCAAGAGCCACTCGGGCGAGCTGGTGGTCACGTCGCCGACCAGTTCGGCCAGCGAGCAGTGCAGCGCGCCGGCCACCTGCTGCAGCACCAGGATCGATGCGTTGCCGATGCCGTATTCGAGGTTGGCCAGATGCCGCTCCGACACACCGGCCGAAATGGCCACGGCCTTGCGCGTGAGGCCGCGCTGCGCGCGCAGGTTGCGCACGCGGTCGCCCAGCGCGGCCAGCAATGGATTCCTGGCCTCCCCGGCCGGTGCCGTGGCTGCGTTGCCGGCGTGATTGCCGTCGGGCGCGGTGGACAGCACCGCGTCTACATGCTCGTTCATGCAAGTCCTCGTTCTTGGCCGGGATTGTGCGCGCTCAGGGTAAACACCATATATGCACTATATTGCTTGACACCCACTGACTCGGTGCTTATCGTTCGATCACAAGCAAGATACTGCACGCGCAGCGATCATGCAATGTAGTTCATAAGTTCGCTGTGGCGCCACCCTGCCAGCCAGCCTCCAAAAAGGAAGCCCGCCAATGTCCAGCAAGGAAGCATTTCACCAGTTGATCGCCGGCCTGACCGCCGAAATCGCCGGCCGGCCGCTCGACGAAAAACTCGACCAGTGGCTGAACGCCACGCACGGCGCGGGCAGCGCCAGTTTCGAACAGCTGCGCCAGGCCTGCATCGGCGGCGTGGCCGAAGGCTGGCTGTGCGAGCGCGAAGGCGGCGGCATCAAGTACGGCCGCGTGTTCAAGGCCGAAGACGCCCTGCACCGCTTCTCGGTCGACGTGGTCGACATGCAGGACATCGCGGGGCCGCACCATTCGCATCCCAACGGCGAAATCGACCTGATCATGCCGCTCGAAGGCAGCGCCGGCGCCACCTTCGACGGCCGGCCCGCGGGCTGGTGCGTCTACGGCCCCGGCACCGCGCACCGGCCGACCGTGGCGCAAGGCCGCGCGATCGTTCTTTATCTCCTGCCCGAAGGGCAGATCAAGTTCACGCCATGACCGAGCTCCTTCCGAACTATGTCGCCGGCCGCTGGCAAAGCGGATCGGGCGCCGGCACGCCTCTGTTCGACCCGGTGCTGGGCACCGAGCTCGCGCGCGTCGACGCCACCGGCCTCGACCTGCCCGCGGCCTTTGCCTTTGCACGCGAACAGGGCGGCAATGCGCTGCGCGCCCTCACCTACCGCCAGCGTGCCGCGCTGCTCGGCGCCGTCGTGAAGGTGCTGCAGGCCAACCGCGATGCCTATTACGAGATCGCCATGGCGAACTCGGGCACCGTGAAGAACGACTCGGCTGTCGACGTCGACGGCGCGATCTTCACGCTCGGCCAGTACGCCAAATGGGGCGATGCGCTCGGCGACGTGCGTGCGCTGCGCGACGGCGATGCAGTCAAGCTCGGCAAGGAGCCGGTGTTCCAGTCGCAGCACCTGCAGGTGCCGACGCAGGGCGTGGCGCTGTTCATCAACGCCTTCAACTTTCCGTCGTGGGGCCTGTGGGAAAAGGCGGCGCCCGCGCTGCTCTCGGGCGTGCCCGTGATCGTGAAGCCCGCCACGGCCACCGCCTGGCTCACGCAGCGCATGGTGAAAGACGTGGTCGATGCGGGCGTGCTGCCCGCGGGCGCGCTCTCCGTGGTCTGCGGCAGCTCGGCCGGTTTGATGGATGCGCTGCAGCCCTTCGACGTGGTCTCGTTCACCGGTTCCGCCGAAACGGCGGCGCTGATCCGCTCGCACCCGGCCGTGGCCGAGCGCTCGGTGCGCGTGAACATCGAGGCCGACAGCCTCAACAGCGCCCTGCTGCTGCCGGGCGCCGCACCGGGCAGCGACGCCTTCAATCTGCTGGTGCGCGAAGTGGTGCGCGAAATGACGGTGAAGGCGGGCCAGAAGTGCACCGCGATCCGGCGCATCCTGGTGCCGGCCGAGGTGTACCAAGCCGCCGCCGAAGCCATTGGCGCCAAGCTCAAGGGCGTGACCGTCGGCAACCCGCGCAACGAGAGCGTGCGCATGGGCTCGCTCGTGAGCCGCGCACAACTGAATGCGGTGAACGAAGGCCTGGAAGCGCTGTCCGCGCAGACCACCGTGCTGTACGACGGCCGCAACACGCCGCTGATCGACGCGGAACCGGCGGTGGCCGCCTGCATCGGCCCGGTGCTGCTGGGCGCACGCGATGCCGATGCGGCGCAGCGCGTGCACGACGTGGAAGTGTTCGGGCCGGTCGCCACGCTGCTGCCTTACCGCGATCTTGCACACGGCATCGCGCTGGCGCACCGCGGCCAGGGTTCGCTCGTGACGTCTCTCTATGGCAGCGACGATGCCGCACTGGCCCACGCCGCGCTCGCCGTGGCGCCGAGCCACGGCCGCGTGCACGTGATTTCGCCCGAGGTGGCACAGGCCCACACCGGACACGGCAACGTGATGCCGATGTCGATGCACGGCGGCCCCGGCCGCGCGGGCGGCGGCGCCGAACTGGGCGGACTGCGCGCGCTGGATTTCTATCACCGCCGCAGCGCGGTGCAAGCGAGCCCCGGCGTGCTCGCACAGCTCGGCCTCTAGCAACAAGAACCAAGACAAAGAACACGGCCCAAGGAGACACGCATGATGAGCCCGCCCGCACGATTCAATTTTGCCGAACACCTGTTCGCCCTCAACCGCGGTCGCGCCGAACGCATTGCCTACATCGACGACCGCGGCACGCTCAGTTACGGCCAGCTCGAAGACCGCGCGCGCCGCCTTGCCGCCGCGCTCAAGGCAGCCGGTGTGCGGCGCGAAGAGCGCGTGCTGCTGCTGATGCTCGACAGCAGCGATTGGCCGGTGAGCTTCTTGGGTTGTCTTTATGCGGGCGTGGTGCCCGTCGCAGTCAACACGCTGCTCACGACCGACGACTACGCCTACATGCTCGACCACAGCCGCGCGCAGGCCGCGCTGGTGTCGGACGCACTGCTGCCCACGCTGCAAGAGGCGATGGGGCACGGCGGGCATGAAGTGCACACGTTGATCGTCTCGCAACCTTCGGGCGCGTTACCCGACGGTTCGAAGGAATTCGAAGCAGCGCTCGCTGCCGCCGAGCCAATGGCAGCGCCCGCAGCCACGGCTTCCGACGACCCCGGCTTCTGGCTGTATTCCTCCGGCTCCACCGGCAAGCCCAAGGGCACGGTCCACACGCACGCCAACCTGTGGTGGACGGCCGAGCTCTACGGCAAGCCGGTGCTCGGGCTCACCGAGAACGACGTGTGCTTCTCGGCCGCCAAGATGTACTTTGCGTATGGGCTCGGCAATGCGCTGACCTTTCCGTTGTCGGTCGGTGCGACCGTGGTGCTGATGGCCGAACGGCCCACGCCAGACGCCACCTTCCGCCGCTGGACCGAGCACAAGCCAACGGTTTTCTTCGGCGCACCGACCGGGTTCGCGGGCATGCTCGCCTCGCCCAAACTCCCGGCGCGCGAGGCCGTGGCATTGCGCATGTGTTCTTCCGCCGGCGAGGCCTTGCCCAGCGAAATTGCGCAGCGCTTCAAGACGCACTTCGGCTGCGAGATCATCGACGGCATCGGCTCGACCGAGATGCTGCACATCTTCATCTCCAACCGCCCTGGCGACGTGCGCTACGGCACCACCGGCAAGCCGGTGGAAGGCTACGAGGTCGAACTGCGCGGCGAAGACGGCCGCCCGGTGCCCGACGGCGAGGTGGGCGACCTCTACATCCGCGGGCCGAGCTCGGCGCTCATGTACTGGTGCAACCGCGAGAAGTCGCGCGAAACCTTCCAGGGCGGCTGGACCAAGAGCGGCGACAAGTACACGCGCGATGCCGACGGCTACTTCACGTACGCCGGCCGCAGCGACGACATGCTGAAGGTCAGCGGCATCTATGTGTCGCCCTTTGAAGTCGAGGCCACGCTGATGCAGCACCCTGCCGTGCTCGAGGCTGCGGTGATTGGCAAGGAAGACGCGGACGGGCTCACCAAGACCAAGGCGTTTGTCGTGCTGAAGGACGGCCAATCGGTCAGCGACGAGGAACTGAAGGCGTTCGTGAAGGAGCGGCTCGCGCCGTACAAGTACCCGCGGTTCTTGGAGTTCGTGCAGGAGCTGCCGAAGACGGCGACGGGGAAGATTCAGCGGTTCAGGCTGCGGGAGAGGGAGAAGCAGGCATGAGGTTCCCCTTGCCTTTCTCCCTCCCCTTCCGGGGGAGGGTTGGGGTGGGGGCAGGCGGCGTTTGCAAAGGCATGGCTTCTGCCAGCGCCGCGAGCCCCCATCCCAGCCTTCCCCCGGGAGGGGAAGGAGCAACACCATGAGCACACCCGACTTCACAACGATCAACTGGCGCGGCCGTACCGTGCAGATCGAGTGCCAACGGATCGCCCCCGAGCGCACCGATGCCCAGCTCATCGTCTTCCTCCACGAGGGCCTGGGCTCCGTCGCCATGTGGAAGGACTTCCCCGCGCAAGTCTGCGACGCCGCGAATGCCCGCGGCCTCGTGTTCTCGCGGCCCGGCTACGGCCGCTCCACGCCGCGTGAAGACAACGAAACCTGGGACGTCGACTTCATGCACCGGCAGGCGCACGAAGTGCTGCCCGCCCTCTTCGCCGCACTGAAGCTCGACGGCGAAAAGCCCTGGCTCTTCGGCCACAGCGACGGCGGCTCGATCTCGCTTCTTTACGCCTCGCGCTTTCCCGAGCGCGTGCAAGGCCTCGTGGTGCTGGCCCCGCACATCTTCGTGGAAGACGTGACCGTCGCGAACATCGAGCAGGCGCGCACCGTGTACCTCTCGACCGACCTGCCAAAGAAGCTCGGCCGCTACCACGACAGCGCCCACTCCGCCTTCTGGGGCTGGAACCGCATCTGGCTGCACCCGCCCTTCCGGCAATGGAACATCGAGGCCGAGCTCGATACCATCCGCTGCCCGGTGCTCGCCGTCCAGGGCACGGGCGACGAGTACGGCACCCTGGCGCAGATCCACGGCATCGCGGCGCGCGTCAGGGGATGCGAGCTGCTCGAAATCCCTGAATGCGGGCATTCCCCGCATCGCGATCAGCCGGATCGTGTCATCGTCGCGACCACTTCTTTCATTGCCGAAAACAGGAGACAAAAACCATGACCATCCACACCACGCGACTCGCGCTGACGGCCCTCGCCTTTGCCGCCCTCTGCAGCGCGGCCGGCGCCCAAGGCACCGGTAAGCTCAAGGTCGGCCTGATGCTGCCCTACAGCGGCACTTACACCGCATTGGGCGTGGCCATCGAAAATGGCTTCAAGCTCTATGTCGACGAACACGGCGGCAAGCTCGCCGGCCGCGAAATCGAGTACTTCAAGGTCGACGACGAGTCCGATCCCGCCAAGGCCACCGACAACGTCAACAAGCTCATCAAGCGCGACAACGTCGACGTGATCGTCGGCACCGTGCACTCAGGCGTCGCGATGGCCATGGCCAAGGCCGCGAAGGAAAGCGGCACCGTGCTCATCGTGCCGAACGCCGGTGCGGACGCGGTGACGGGCCCGATGTGCGCGCCCAATATCTTCCGCAGCTCGTTCTCCAACTGGCAGCCCGCCTTTGCCATGGGCGAAGTCGCAGCCAAGCAGCAGGGCAAGAAAAAGGCGATGACCATCACCTGGAAGTACGCGGCCGGCGACGAGTCGGTCAACGGCTTCAAGGAAGGCTTCGAGAAGAACGGCGGCAAGGTCGACAAGCAGCTCACGCTGCCGTTTCCCAACGTCGAGTTCCAGGCGCTCCTGACCGAGATCGCCGCGGCCAAGCCCGATGCGGTGTATGCCTTCTTCGCGGGCGGCGGCGCGGTGAAGTTCGTCAAGGACTACCAGGCCGCGGGCCTCAACAAGACCATTCCGCTCTACGGCCCCGGCTTCCTGACCGACGGTACGCTCGATGCACAGGGCGAAGCCGCGCAAGGCATGCTGACCACGCTGCACTATGCGGACGGCCTGAACACCGCGCGCGACAACGCTTTCCGCGTCGGCTATGCCAAGGCCTTCAAGCTGCAGCCCGACGTGTATGCCGTGCAAGGCTACGACGCGGCGCAGATGCTGGGCGTGGGCCTCGCCGCCACCAAGGGCGACATCGGCAAGAAGGCCGAATTCACGGCCGCGATCGAGAAGGCGAAGATCGACAGCCCGCGCGGCACGTTCACGATGAGCAAGTCGCACAACCCGGTGCAGGACATCTACCTGCGCAAGGTGGACGGCAAGGAGAACAAGCTGATGAGCATCGCGATCAAGGGTCTGACGGATCCGGCGCGCGGCTGCAGGATGTGATCGACCCACCCCCGTCCCTCGCTCACTTCGTGTAGCTCGACTCCCCCCTCGAGGGGGCGACACCAGCGGCCCGGCAAAGCCGGTTCCGCGGTGTCCCCCGAACATCGCGGGCGCTATCGCGCCACGCTCCCCAAGCCCATATCGAGATGATCTAACGTGGATTTCGGCACCTTTCTCGTCCAGTGCCTGAACTCGGTTCAGTACGGACTCCTGCTTTTCCTGGTGGCCTCGGGGCTCACGCTGATCTTCGGGATCATGGGCGTGATCAACCTCGCCCACGGAAGCTTCTACATGATCGGCGCGTACATGGCGTTCGCGCTCGCGCCGCTGTTCGGTGACCAGTTTCTGTTGATGCTGGTGGCCGGCGTGGTGCTGGCGGCCGTGTTCGGCTACCTGCTCGAATGGGCTTTCTTCAGCTATCTCTACCAGCGCGACCACCTGCAGCAGGTGCTGATGACCTACGGGCTCATCCTGGTGTTCGAGGAGCTGCGCTCCATTCTCGTGGGCAACGACGTGCATGGCGTGAAGGTGCCGGCCTGGCTCGACGGCAGCTTCGCGCTCGGCAACGTCATGAGTTATCCGTGGTACCGGCTCTTCGCCTCCGCCGCCTGCATCGTGCTCGCGGTGGCTTTGTACTGGGTGGTCAACCGCACGCGGCTCGGCATGATGATCCGCGCCGGCGCCAGCAACCGCGACATGGTGCGCGGCCTGGGCATCGACGTGAAGCGGCTCTACCGCATCGTGTTCGCGGCGGGCGTGGCGCTCGCCGCGCTGGCCGGAATGATCGCGGCGCCGATGTCGTCGGTCTATCCGAATATGGGCGCGAGCGTGCTCATCATCTGCTTCGTGCTGGTGGTGATCGGCGGCATCGGCTCGATCACCGGCGCGCTGGTGGCTTCGCTGCTGGTGGGTTTCGTCGACACCTTCGGCAAGGTGTTCTTCGCGGACCTGAGCGGCATCGGCATCTACCTCCTGATGGCCATCGTGCTGATCTGGAAGCCTGAAGGGCTGATGGGGAGGCGGCCATGACGCAAGGCAACACCGCCTCCATGCGGCGCGGCGCATTCCTCGTACCGGTGATCTGCGCGGTCGCCATCGGCGTGCTGGGTCCGCTGATGGGCAACTACGTCTCGGACTTCGTCGTCAAGATCATGATCCTGTCGATCTTCGCGCTGAGCCTGGAACTGCTGGTCGGCATGACCGGGCTCGTGAGCCTGGGCCATGCGGCGTTCTACGGCATCGGCGCTTACGTCACGGTGCTGGCTTCGGGCAGCGAGGGCGGCAACCTCGCGCTGCTGCTGCCGGCGGCCATGGGCGCGGCGGCGCTCTATGCGTTGTTCGTCGGCGCGCTGAGCCTGCGCACGCGCGGCGTGTACTTCATCATGGTGACGCTGGCCTTCGCGCAGATGGCCTTCTTCGTGTTCCACGACACCAAGGTCGGCGGCGGCAGCGACGGCATCTACATGTATGTGCGGCCGGCCATCGGCAAGCTCGACATGGAAAACCGCATGGTGCTGTTCTATGTGGTGCTCGCATCGCTGGTGTTCACCTACGGCCTCCTGGCGCTGGTTCGCCGCTCGCGCTTCGGCGCGGCGCTCGCGGGCATCCGCGTGAACGAGCAGCGCATGCGCGCTGCGGGGTTCCCGGTGTACGGCTACAAGCTCGCGGCCTTCGTGCTGGCGGGCGCGCTGGCCGGCTTGGCGGGCTTCCTGCTGGCCTCGCGCGATGGCGTGGTCAATCCGGAGCTGATGGCGTGGCACAACTCGGGCGAGGTGCTGCTGATGGTGATCCTCGGCGGCCTGGGCCACTTGCGCGGCGCGGTCATCGGTGCCATCGCGTTCACGCTGCTGAAGGAAATTTTCTCGACCCACGCGGTGATGGGACCGCTGGCGGACCATTGGCAGCTGACGCTGGGTATCGCGATCATCGTGTTCGTGGCGTTGCTGCCGAAGGGCTTGATCGGCCTGGTCAAGCGGCTGTCACCCAAGGAGGCCGCATGACTGCTCCCGCGTTCGGGATTTGTCCCCTCTCCCGCAGGCGGGAGAGGGCTAGGGTGAGGGCTGCGGCCCTGCCCATCGCCCTGCGCTTTCTATCGCCCAGTGCCCTCACCCCAGCCCTCTCCCCAAGGGGAGAGGGAGCAAAACCATGAATGCAGGCGCCCTTCTTTCCGTCACTGGCCTCACGCGCCGCTTCGGCGGCCTCACCGCCGTGAACGCCGTCACGCTCGACCTGCACGTCGGCGAAGTGCATGCGGTGATCGGCACCAACGGCGCGGGCAAGTCGACATTGATCAACATGCTCTCGGGCGAAATCGACGCCTCCGAAGGCCGCATTTCGCTCGACGGCATCGACATCACGCAGCGCGCGCAATGGCGACGCGCGCGCGCCGGCGTGGGCCGCAGCTACCAGCGCACGACCATTTTTCCGGAGTTCAGCGTGCACGAGAACTGCCGGCTCGCGGCGCAGGCGGCCACGGCCCGGCCATGGACGGTGTGGCAGTCGTCGCAGCGCTGCGCGGCCAGCAATGCCGCGGCCGACGCGGCGCTCGAGGCCGCAGGCCTGTCGAACGAAGCCTTGCGCGTCGCCGGCACGCTGAGCCATGGCGCGCAGCGTCAGCTCGAAGTGGCGATGTGCCTCGCCACCAAGCCCCGCGTGCTGCTGCTCGACGAGCCGCTCGCGGGCATGGGTGCCGAGGAAACCGACCGCATGCTCACCTTGCTCACGGGTTTGAAAGCGACACAGGCAATCCTGCTGGTGGAGCACGACATGGACGCGGTGTTCCGCATTGCCGACCGCATCACGGTGATGGTGAACGGAACCGTCATCGCAACGGGCAATCCGGCCTCGATCCGCGAGAACCCCGAAGTGCGCACGGCCTACCTTGGAGAAGACCACTGATGCTCGTCGTCCGCGATCTCAACACCTACTACGGCAACAGCCACATCCTGCGCGGCGTGCATGCCGGCCTACCCGCCGCCAACTCGGTCGGCCTGCTCGGGCGCAACGGCATGGGCAAGACCACGCTGATCCGCAGCATGATGGGCTACGTGCGCCCGGCCTCGGGCGAGGTGCAGGTCGATGGCCGCACGGTCACCGGCTGGCCGCCCGAAAAAATGGCGCGCCTGGGCATCGGCTACGTGCCCGAAGGCCGCGGCATCTTTCCGAACCTCTCGGTGCGCGAAAACCTCGTGATGAGCGAGCGCGCGGGCATCGACGGCCGACGCGCCTGGACTTTCGACCGCGTGATGGCCACGTTTCCGCGGCTGGCCGAACGGCTCTCGCACGGCGGCCAGCAGCTCTCGGGCGGCGAGCAGCAGATGCTCTCCATCGGCCGTGCGCTGATGACCAACCCGCGCTTGCTGATCCTCGACGAGGCGACCGAAGGCCTCGCGCCGCTGATCGTCGCGGAGATCTGGCGCGTGATCGGCGAGATCCGCGGCACCGGCATCGCCACCCTCATCGTCGACCGCGACTACCGCAAGGTGCTCGCGCACACCGACCTCGCGGTGGTGATGGAGAAGGGCCAGATCGTGCGGCACGGCGCATCGGCCGACCTGTTGGCCGAGCCGCAGGCGTTGGAAGAGCTGCTCGGGGTGTGAGCCTCACGCGGCCCGTTGCGCCGTCAGGAAATCGATGAACACCCGCATGCGCAGCGGCACATGCCGCCCGTCGGGGTACAGCAGCGTGTAGGGGCGCGAGCGGCCCGCGAACGGCTTCAGCACCTCGACGAGCGCGCCGTCGGCGAGTTCCTTTTCCACGACGAAGCGGTAGGTCTGGAACAGCCCGGCGCCGCTTTTGGCGAGCGTGACGCCGCCGAGCACGTCGTCGGAGCAGCTGTAGGCGCTGTCCGCAAGAACCTCGTGTTCCCTGCCGCCCTCGTTGAAGAGCCAGGAGATGCGCCGCCCGCTGCTGGGCAGTTCGAACTGGATGCACTCGTGCGCGGCGAGGTCGTCGAGCGTGCGGGGCGTGCCGGCCTTCTTCAGGTACTTGCGCGTCGCGACCACCACGAGCGCCGCATCTTCCAGGTGCCGCGCGATCAGCGTGGAGTCGGGCTGGGCGCGCACGCGCACGGCCATGTCGTAGCCCTCTTCCACGAAGTCGATGTTGCGGTTGCTCAGGTGCACATGCAGCCGGATGTCGGGAAAGCGTTCGCGGAACGCCGGTAGCATCGGCAGGATGCGGTGATGGCCGTAGGTGGTCGGGACGCTGATGCGCAGGGTGCCCGACGGCTGCGCCTGCTGGCCCATGACTTCACGCTCGGCCTCGGCGAGCTGTGCGAGTGCCTGGCGGCATTGCGCGAAATAGGAGCGGCCAGCGTCGGTGAGCCGCACGCTGCGCGTGGTGCGCACGAACAGGCGCAGCCCCAGCCGCTTCTCGAGCCGCGAGATCGAGCGGCTCACGGCCGCCGGCGTGACGCCCGCGGCCAGCGCGGCCGAGGTGAAGCCGCCGGTCTCCGCCGCGAGGCAGAAGAGTTCGATGCTGCCGAGAAGGATGTCGCCGAACTGCCGCTGCATGGATTGATTACCTCACGTATCAAGTGAAGTGCAAGTCTAGTGATTTATCTGTTGCCGTGTCATCAATACAGTTCTCCTCACGTCATCAACTTCTTTGGAGAACCGACATGCAAGACAGCAACTCACTCACCGTCGTCATCACCGGCGCCTCGAGCGGCATCGGCCTGGGGCTCGCCGAGGCCTACCTCGAACGCGGCTTCAACGTGGTCGGCAACGCGCGCACCGACGAACGGCTCGCAGCCGCCGCGAAGCAGCTGGGCAACCCCGCGCGGTTCCTCGGCGTGGCGGGTGACATCGGCCAGCACGCGACCGCGCAGCAGCTCATCGAACGCGCCGTGGAACGCTTCGGCCAGGTCGACGTGCTCATCAACAACGCGGGCATCTTCAATGCCAAGCCCTTCGTCGACTACACCGAGGAAGAGCTCGACGAGTTGGTGGCCACGAACCTCAAGGGTTTCGTCCATGCCTCGCAGGCCGCCGCGAAGCACATGATCCCGCGCCGCAAGGGCCACATCGTGAACATCACCGCGGGCATCGCATTGCAGCCGAACCTCAAGGTGCCGGCCTTGCTGCCTGTGCTGCTCAAAGGCGGCATCAATGCCGCGACGCGCGCACTGGCGCTCGAACTGTCGCCGCACAACATCCAGGTGAACGCGGTGGCTCCCGGCATCGTCGATACGCCGATGCACCCGCCCGAGAACCATGGCTTCCTCAGCGGCCTGGCACCCGCCGGCCGCATCGCGACCGTGCGCGAGATTGCCGATGCGGTGCTCTACCTCACCAGCGCTGGCTTCACGTCGGGCGTGGTGCTGGCGGTGGACGGCGGCGCGAGCGCCGGCACCTGGTAACGGCAAAAACGCACTTCATCCATCCAAGGAGCACACCATGCCTTTCATCAACCTGAAGATCACCCGCGACGGCGTCACGCGTGAACAGAAGACCCAGGTCATTGCCGAGTTCACGGAAACCCTCGAGCGCGTGCTGAACAAGCCGCCGGAGTGGACGCACATCGTGATCGAGGAAATCGATACCGATGACTGGGGGTTCGGCGGCGTGACGACCACCGAGTACCGCAAGCGGCTGGCGGAAGGCGCGAAGAAGGCGCAGTGACGGGAAACGGGCTGTGGCTATTCGATGAACCGCCGCAGCCCCTCCAGGTCGATCACGGTGATTCCGCCGTATTCGATCCGCAGGAACCCCGCCTCCTTCAACCGGTTCAGCGCCGCATTGCACCGCTGCCGCGACACCCCCGACAGGTTCGCGATCTCTTCCTGCGACGCCTGCAGGTGCGGCTCGCTGCCCGGATACAGCCACGGATGGAACAGCCCGGCCAGCGCACGGGCCACTTGGCTGTCGGCGTCGAGCAGCCGGTGCGCCGCGTAGTTGCCCATGAACCAATGCAGCCGCTCGTTGAGTTGCTGCAGCAGGAAATGGTCGAAGCCGCGCTGCGTGCGGTGCAGCCATTCGAAAGTCTCGAGCGGCAATTGGGCCACGCGGCTGGGCCGCAGCGCAATGACGTCGGCCGAGCGCGGCGCGGCGCGCAGCAGCGTGCCTTCGCCGAACCAGCTGCCGACCGAGAGCCCGCCGAAGGTGACCGAGCGGCCGTCGCTCGAGGTGATGGACCACTTGAGCAGGCCTTCGAGCGTGCCGTACCAGTGCAGCGGCGTATCGCCGCGCCGGCACAGCGCGGCGCCGGCCGCGACTTCGACCTCGCGGATATCGTCGAGCACGCGCTCGCGGGCCGCTTCGTCGAGCGGCGGAAACCAGGCCGAGCGCTGAAGCAGCTGTGGAATGGTCAGCGATGCCGCCTGGATGGCCGGCTTCGTCGTGGACATGAAAAGAAAGCTCCTGATGGCGTGGAAATGGGGCCGCGCCGCGTAAACCCTGACTCCAAATGTCGTCGCAATGACTGAGTGTGCCTGCGCCGCAAAAAATAATACCCGCGCCCCTCATGAAAGAAGACACCAGGAGATCCGGAGCATGTCGTCGAAGCGCAAAGTGATCGTGACCATCGCCCCCACCGGCGGCATGGCGCACAAGTCGCAGAACCCGCACCTTCCCACCCAGCCTGCCGAAATCGCGGCCGACGTGCTGCGCTGCTGGAACGCAGGCGCGAGCGTGGCGGCGATCCACGCACGCCGCCCGGACGACGGCGCCACCTGCGACGCCGACGTGTACCGCGACATCAACAGCCGCATCCGCGCGGGCGGCTGCGACATCGTCATCAACAACTCCACGGGCGGCGGCGTGCACGGCGACATGGTCAAGCCGCTGTCCGGAGGCCGTTGGGAAATTGCCTGGGAAGAGCGCATCAAGGGCATGGACGCGGGCGCCGAGATGTGCACGCTCGACGCGACCACGCTGAACTTGAGCTTCGAGGGCAGGCAGATCCTGATGGACACGCCGATCACCCGCGGCCGTGAACTCGCCGCCGGCAT
The DNA here is from genome assembly GCF_030815855.1 of Variovorax paradoxus. NCBI lineage: Bacteria > Pseudomonadati > Pseudomonadota > Betaproteobacteria > Burkholderiales > Comamonadaceae > Variovorax > Variovorax paradoxus. Next base: position 5,280,072 of record NZ_JAUSXG010000001.1, read on the forward strand.
GAAGGCGCGCGGCATCAAGCCCGAGTGGGAAGTGTTCAGCCCCACGCACATCCTGCAGGACACGACCACGCTGATCGACGAGGGCCACGACGACGAACCCTACTTCATCAACCTGGTGATGAACGTGCACCGCAATTTCCAGAACGCGATGCCGTATTCGCCGCGTTTCCTGCAGATGATGGTCGACACCCTGCCCAAGGGCAGCATCTTCGGCGTGAGCGGCATCGGCACGTCGCAGCTGGAAGCCAACGTGGCGGCGCTGCTTTTGGGCGGGCATGCGCGCGTGGGACTGGAAGACAACCTTTATTTCCGCCAGGGCGAGCTCGCCACCAACGTGCAGCTGACCGAACGCATCGTGCGCGTTATCCGCGAACTCGACATGGAAGTTGCCACACCGGCCGAAGCAAGGTCCATGATGGGACTGCCCCGCAGAGGCGGTCCGCGTCCGGAATTCGCGCCGCGCTGAAGCGGCCGATCGACTTGCCAGAACCACCATCGGAAAACCCGCAGAAAAACCGGAGACACCTCATGAACACCCGCCGCCACTTCCTCCATACGCTCGGCGCAGCCACCGCCCTGGGCGCCCTCTCGCCGCTGGCCGCGCTGGCCCAGGCGCTCGAGCAGGTCAAGATCTACTACGGCTTTCCGGCCGGCAGTGCCGGCGACAGCGTGGCGCGCCGCGTGGGTGAAAAGCTCGCGGGCTCGGCCTATACCCGCAACATGGCCGTGGTCGAGAACAAGCCGGGCGCCGGGGGGCGCATCGCGCTCGACGTGCTCAAGAGCGCGCCGGCCGACGGCAGCGTGCTGGCGCTGTCGCCGTTCTCGTGCACCTCGATCTACCCGCATATCTACAGCAAGCTCAGCTACGACCCGAGCAAGGATTTCGTGCCGGTGTCGATTGCCGCCGTCATGCACCACGGCCTCGCCGTCGGCCCGCTGGTGCCGCCCGAGGTCCGCACGGTGAAGGACTTCCTGGCCTGGGCCAAGGCCAACCCGAACCAGGCCAGCTACGGCTCGCCGGCGGCGGGCTCGACGCCGCATTTCATCGGCGCGCTGCTCGGCCTCAACAACGGGGTCGACCTGAAGCACGTGCCCTACCGCGGCTCCATTCCCGGCGTGACCGACGTGGTGGGCGGACAGATCGCCGCCATGGTCACGCCCAGCGGCGACTTCATTCCCAACCACAAGGCCGGCAAGCTGCGGCTGCTGGCCACCTCCGGCAAGGCGCGCTCGCCCTTCTCGCCGGAAGTGCCGACCTTCGCCGAGCAAGGCTTCGCGGAGCTGACCACCGAGGAATGGTTCGGCTTCTACGCCCCGGCCCGGACGCCGGCCAGCGTGGTGGCCACGGCCAATGCGGCGATCAACGCGGCCATCAAGGAAAAGGTGGTGACGGACAGCCTGGCCGTGGTCGGCCTGATCGCGCAGGGCTCCACCGCCGAGGAGATGGCGCGCTCGCAGCGGGCAGAAGCCGACCGCTGGGGCCCGCTGGTCAAGAAGATCGGCTTCACGGCGGACTCCTGAGGCGATGCGGATGGAACTGACTCCAAGACGCGTGGCGGTGGTCGCCACCGGCGTCATCGGCGCCAGCTGGGCCGCCTTTTTCCTGGCGCAGGGCCTCGACGTGGAGGCCACCGACCCCTCGCCCGGTGCCGAGGAACGGCTGCGCTCGGCCGTGGCCGCGCACTGGCCCACGCTCGAGCGCTTCGGCCTGGCATCGGGTGCCTCGGCCGGGCGATTGCGCTTCCATGAACGGCTCGAAGACGCGGTGGCCGAGGCCGAGTTCGTGCAGGAGAGCGGCCCGGAGCGGCTGGATTTCAAGATCGACCTGTTCCGGCGCATGGACCAGGCCGCGCCGGCCCACGCCATCCTGGCGTCGAGTTCCTCGGGGCTTGCCATCAGCGCGGTGCAAGCCGAATGCCGGCACCCGGAACGCGTGGTGCTGGGCCATCCGTTCAACCCGCCGCACCTGATTCCGCTCGTGGAAGTGGTGGGCGGCGAGCGCACCTCGGCCGAGACCATCGAACGCACCATGGCCTTCTATGCGGCCATCGGCAAGCGGCCGATCCACGTGAAGCGCGAGGTCAAGGGCCACATCGCGAACCGGCTGCAGGCAGCGCTCTGGCGCGAAGCCTTTCACCTCGTCAATGAAGGCGTGGCGAGCGTGGCCGACATCGACACCGCCATTGCGCACGGCCCCGGCCTGCGCTGGGCCGTGATGGGGCCGTTCATGAACCTGCATCTCTCGGGCGGCGCGGGCGGTATCGAACATGTGCTCGCACACCTGGGCGGGCCGATCGAGGACTGGTGGAAGGACCTCGGCGCACCATCGATGACGGCGGAACTCAAAGAAAAAGTGGTGCATGGCGTGGCCGAAGAACTGGGTGCGCGGCGCGTGGCGGACCTCGAAGCCGCGCGCGACATCCTGCTGTTGAACCTGATTCGCGCCAAGGCCGATACCGGCAGACTCGACTGACATGAACGACGACTTCCTCCTGGACGAAAACCAGATCGCCCCGCCCCGCACGGTGCGCATCGATTTCGACGACGGCTCCTTCGCGCTGCGTTCGCCGATGGCGCTCAAGCCCTATGCGCGCTGCATCGGCGAATGGATCGAGCGCTGGGCGCGCGAAACGCCCGAGGCGCTGGCTTTCGCGGAACGCGACGAGAGCGGCGAAGGCTGGCGCAAGCTCGACTACCGCGCGCTGCGCCACGCCGTGGGCGCGGTGGCACAGGCCCTGCTCGACCTGAAGCTGCCCGAGGGCAAGCCCATTGCAATCCTCTCGGACAACGCCATCGACCACGCGGTGCTGATGCTCGCGGCGATGCACATCGGCCGCACGGCCTGCTCGCTGTCGAGCGCGTACTCGCGCATGGCGAAAGATCCGTCGCGGCTGCACGGCATGCTGAAGGCCCTCGGGCCGTCGCTGATCTATGCCTCGGATGCCAAGGTCTACGGCGGCGCGCTCGCGGGCTGCGGTGTGGAGGCGGTCACGGTGTTCAGCCGCAATGCCGATGCGCATGCGGGCGCGATGGCTTTCGCGGATCTGCTCGCCACGCGGGAGACGCCCGCCGTGATGGAGGCCTTCGCGGCCATCCTGCCCGACACCCACGCCAAGTACCTGCTGACCTCGGGCTCCACCGGCAAGCCCAAGGTGGTGATCAACACGCATCGCATGCTGTGCGCCAACCAGCAGATGATGGCGCAGACCTGGCGTTTTTTGAACGAAGAGAAACCGGTGCTGGTCGACTGGCTGCCCTGGAGCCACACCTTCGGCGCCAACCACAACCTGCACATGGTGCTGTGCCACGGCGGTGCGCTCTACATCGACGAAGGCCGGCCCGCGCCGGGACTCATCGAGAAGACCGTGCGCAACCTGCGCGAGGTGAAGCCCACGCTGCTGTTCAACGTGCCGCGCGGCTTCGACATGCTGCTGCCGTTTCTCGAAGCCGACGACGCGCTCGCCGCCGAGGTGTTCTCGCGCCTGCGGCTGGCCTTCTATGCGGCCGCGGCGCTCGCGCCTTCGACGTGGCAAAGGCTCGAAGCGGTGGCGCGGCGCGTGCGGCCCGAGCGGCCGCTGTGGCTCACCACCTCGTGGGGCGCGACCGAAACGTCCCCGGCCATCACCTCGGCGCACTGGAAGCTCGATGGTGCCGGCTGCATCGGCGCGCCGCTGCCGGGGCTCGAACTCAAGTTCGTTCCCAATGGCCAGAAGCTGGAGATGCGGGTCAAGGGCGTGTCGGTGTTTCCCGGCTACCGGAATGCGCCGCGCGAAACGGCGGAGGCTTTCGATGACGAGGGCTACTACCGCATCGGCGACGCGGGCTACCTCGCCGACCCCGAGCGCCCGGAGCGCGGCGTGATCTTCGACGGCCGCGTGGCCGAAGATTTCAAGCTCTCGAGCGGCACCTGGGTCTCGGTGGGCACGCTGCGCGTCAAGCTGGTGTCGCTGCTGGCGCCGCATGCGCAGGACGTGGTGCTTACGGGCCATGACCGCGACGAGATCGGCATGCTGGTGTTTGCGAGCCCGCAGGCCGCGTCGCTCGCGCCGCAGGCACTGGCCGAGCGGATCGCCGAGGTGCTGCGCACGCTGCGGGGCGAAGGCGCGGGTTCGTCGCAATGCCCCACGTGCGCACTGGTGCTCAGCGAGCCGCCGAGCCTCGACGCGGGCGAGATCACCGACAAGGGCTACATCAACCAGCGCGCGGTGCTGATGCGCCGCGCGGCCGACGTGGCGCGGCTGCACGCCGGCGTGCACCACGACCTGCAGGTGATCCGCCTGCGCGGCTGATCGGCTCTCCCGGCGTCACGCGGGTCTCAAGGGTCTCAGGAGGGCTGCTCGAACAGCACCAGCAGCAGGTTCTTGAGCCACTGGTGCAGCGCGGAGGTTTCGTGCCGCTGGTGCCAGAACAGCTCGATGATGCGCGGCGGCGCGTCGAGCGGCACGGGCATCCGGCGCAGGCCGGCCAGGCGCACCGGCTCGAAGCGCTCGGACCACGGCAGCACCGCGATCAGGTCGGAACGGCGCACCACTTCGTAGGCCGCGTGGTAGTGGTTCACCGTCGCGACCAGGTTGCGTTGGAGCCCGCGGCTGTGCAGGAAGAGATCGTAGGTCGGCATGGTCTTGCCGACCAGGCTCACGTCGACATGGCGCGCGGCCAGGAATTTCTTCAGCGGGATCTTGTCGGCGCGTGCCAGCGGATGGCCCGTGCGCAGCACGCACATGAAGTCGGGCGACCACAGCGCCCTCGACTTGAGGAACGCCGGCCGCTGCACTTCCTCGTTGTAGACGCTGATCGCGAAGTCGGCCTTGTTGTCCGCCAGCACCTTGTCGAAGTCGACCAGTGTGTTGGGTATGGCGTGGATCTGCATCGACGGCGCGGCCGTGCTCAGCTGGCCGGCCAGCCGCGGCACCACGATGCTCGACACGTAGTCCGACATGGCGATGCTGAGGCTCGCGGTGCTGCGCAGGGCGTCGAAGCGCTCCCCTTCCAGCGTGCCGCGAATCGCATGCAGCGACGGGGCGAGCGGCTCCCACAGCTCGATGGCGCGCCGCGTGGGGTTGACGCCGGCGCCGCTGCGCACGAAGAGCGGATCGTCGAAGGTCTCGCGCAGGCGGCGCAGCGCATTGCTGACCGTGGGCTGGGTGAGCGACAGCTTGCGCGCGGCGCGCGTGACATTGCCTTCGGTCATGAGCGCTTCGAACACCTTCAGCAGGTTCAGGTCGGCGGAGCGGTAGTTCATTCAGGCGGCCGTCCATTCATTCACAAGCTCTATAAACACAATTGGCAGTATAAATTTGCCGGTATATCCCGTCGATCCTACGATCTGCGCGTCGTCCATGCCGCGTTCTTGAACCGTGTCGAGGGAAACCACATGACCATGCTGTCGGCTCGCATCGAGCGCCTGCCCTTCTCCGGCTTTCACCGCCGGCTGCTCATGATGGGAGGGCTGGGCTACACCTTCGACGCGATGGACGCCGCGGTCATCGCCTTCGTGCTGCCAGTGCTGCGCACCGATTGGGGGCTCAGCAGCGTGCAGATCGGCGTGCTGGCCAGCGCGAACTTCATCGGCTTCTTCTTCGGCGCGCTGGCCGCCGGCGCCTGCGGCGACCTGATCGGGCGGCGCAAGGTGATGATGTCGGCGCTGGCCATCTACTGCGTGGCGTCGCTGTTCAGCGGCATGGTCAACGACTGGACGCTGTTTCTCGCGCTGCGCATCGCGGCCGGCTTCGGCGCGGGGGCCGAGAGCGCGATCATCGCGCCCTATCTGTCCGAGTTCGTGGCGCGGCGCTACCGGGGCACGTTCACAGGCGCGCTGGCCGGCTTCTTCTCGTTCGGCTTCGTGGCCGCGGCCCTGCTGGGCTACTTCATCGTGCCCGCGCATCCGCAAGGCTGGCGCATCGTCATCTTCATCACCGCGCTGCCCGTGGTGCTCTTGCTGTGGTGGCGCCGGGCACTGCCCGAATCGCCGCGCTGGCTCGAAAGCCAGGGGCGGCTGGGCGAGGCGGAAGCCATCATGGATGCGATGGAAGCCGAGCACGTGCAAGGCGGCCGCGCCCTGCCGGTGCTCAACGCCCAGGACGTGGCCGCGCCGCCTCCCAGCACGAGCCGGGGCAAGCTGCTGAAGAATTACGCCACGCTGGTGTCCGGCAAGCTCATCCGCATCAGCGGCATGACCTGGCTGATGTGGCTGTCGATCACTTTCAGCTACTACTCGTTCTTCACCTGGATTCCGAGCCTCTTGATCCAGAACGGCATGACGATCACCAAGAGCTTCGGCTATTCGCTGGTGATCTACATCGCGCAGATTCCAGGCTACTTTTCGGCCGCATGGTTCAACGAGCGCATCGGTCGCCAAGCCACCATCGTGAGCTACATGCTGCTGGGCGGCGCCTCGGCGCTGGGGCTGGCCTTCACCCACAGCGACGGGCAGATCATGCTGGCCGGCGTGCTGCTTTCGTTCTTCATGAACGGCACCTACGCGGGCGTCTACGCCTACACGCCCGAGGTGTTCCCCACCCAAGTGCGCGCGACCGGCTCCGGGCTTGCGTCGGCCATCGGCCGCATCGGCGGCATCACGGCGCCGATCCTGGTCGGCTTCGTCTATCCCTCGCTGGGGTTCGCGGGCGTGTTCGGCATGACGACGGCGGTGCTGCTGCTGGGCGCCGCGGCCGTCACGTTCCTGGGCATTCCGACGCGCGGCCGCTCGCTCGAAGACATCGCCGCGAGCGAACTTTCCTGAACCGTCCAATCCATGTTGCAAACCTCTTTGACCGAATCACTCTCCGCCGTGGCGCAGGCCCACGCCGATATCCGGCAGCCGCAAGCCACCTTCGGCGCAATCGACAAGGCGGTGGCCGCGACCATCGGCCACCGCCTGTTCACCGTCCTGGTGCACCACCGCGCAGAGCGCGAGTCCGAGCGCGTGTACACCAACATGCGCGAGGCCTATCCGGTGGGGGGACGCAAGCCGATCACCGATTCGCCGTGGATGCAGCAGGTGATGCAGCGCGGCCTGCCCTACATCGGGCGCAACGCCGACGACCTGCGCGACGTGTTCTACGACCACGAGCTCATCGCGTCGCTGGGCTGCCGCAGCGTGCTGAACATTCCGCTGCGCTGGCGGGGCGAGACGCTGGGCACGCTCAACATGCTGCACGAGGAAAACTGGTACGGCACCGAGCACATCGAACTCGCGCGCCTGTTTGCGCAGCTGGCGGTACCGGCCGTCATGGCCCGGGACACCAAGGAATCCATCGCATGACGAACACGGTACTTTTCAGGAACGCCCACCTGCTCGACCCGCTGCGCGGCGAGCTGCTGGAACGTTATGACGTGCTGGTCGAGGACGGCACGGTGCGCGAAGTCTCGGACAAGCCGCTGCAGAGCAAGGCCGCGCGGATCATCGACGTGAAGGGCAAGACGCTGATGCCCGGCCTGATCGACCTGCACGTGCACGTGATCGCGGTGGAGCTCAATCTCGCGCGGCAAGTCCATATGCCGAACGTGCTCGTCACGCTGCGCAGCGTGCCGATGTTGCGCGGCATGTTGCGCCGCGGGTTCACCACGGTGCGCGACGCGGGCGGCGCGGGGTTCGCGTTCAAGCAGGCGGTGGAATCCGGGCTCGCCCAGGGGCCGCGCCTGTTCGTGTCCGGGCGCGCGCTGAGCCAGACGGGCGGGCATGGCGACATGCGGGCGCGCTCCGATTTCCTCGACCCGAACGCCACCTGCCCGACCTGCGTGCGCGTCGGCGCACTGGCGCGCGTGGTCGACGGCGTGGACGCGGTGCGCCGTGCCGTGCGCGAAGAGCTGCAGATGGGTGCGGACCAGATCAAGATCATGGCGTCGGGTGGCGTGGCCTCGCCGACCGACCCGGTGGGCGCCTTCGGCTACAGCGAAGACGAGATCCGCGCCATCGTCGAAGAAGCCCGCTCACGCGGCACCTACGTGATGGCGCACGCCTACACCGCCGAGGCCATCGCGCGCGCCGTGCGCTGCGGCGTGCGCACCATCGAGCACGGCAACCTCGTGGATGCGCCCACAGCCGCGCTGATGGCGCAGCTGGGCGCCTACGCGGTGCCCACGCTGGTCACCTACGACGCGTTGGCCAACGAGGGCGAGAGCTTCGGGCTGCCGAAGGAAAGCGTGGCCAAGGTGGCCGATGTGCGCGAGGCGGGCCTGCGCTCGCTCGGGATCTACAAGGCGGCGGGCGTGAAGATGGGCTTCGGCTCCGACCTGCTGGGCGAATCGCAGCGGCTGCAGAGCGACGAATTCCGGCTGCGCGCCGAAGTGCTGTCGCCGGCCGAAGCCATTGCCAGCGCCACGGTGGTCGGCGCCGAGGTGCTGGGCATGCCCGACCGGCTGGGCCGCCTCGTGCCGGGTGCGCTGGCCGACATCCTGGTCGTTGACGGCAACCCGCTGCGCGATGTGGCCTGCCTGCTCGGGCAGGGCGAGCGCATTCCGCTGGTCATGAAGGAAGGCGTGATCCAGTTCGACGAGTTGGAGTGAGCCCCTTCGGCGCGGCGACCGGGACGGTGTTCAAGGGCGCATTCAAGAGCCGATACGCCGCCGCAGCGCGGTGCGCAGCGCCTTCGCGAAACGCGGGTCGGCCATGGCGCCGACGTTGAAGCGCGACCAGCGCGAGACTTGCGTCGAATCGACGCTGAAGATGCGCCCCGGCGCCATCACGATCTTGCGCGGCAGCAGTTCCTTCGCCAACACCAGCGAGTCGGCCACGCCGGGCAGCGCGGCCCAGATGTAGAGCGACTGCGGGGTGCGCGCGAAGACCTCCGCATCGACCGAATCGAACAGCTGCAGCGCCTTGCGCGTAGCTTCGCCAAGGCGGTTCTGCAGGCGGTTCAGGTGCCGCTGGTAGTGGCCCTCGCTCAAGATGACATCGACCGTGCGCTCGCTGTACTCCGAGCTGCTCACGTGGATCAACGCCTTCAGGTCGGCCAGGTCGCTCGCGAGATCCGCCCCGCAGGCGATGAAGCCCACGCGCAGCGCCGCCGAGAACGACTTCGAGAAGCTGCCGATGTAGATGGTGCGCTCCAGCTGGTCGAGCGCCGAGAGCCGCGGCAATGCCGTCGGCTTGAAGTCCGCAAGCGGGTCGTTCTCGACGATCAGCAGGTTGTACTTCTGCGCCAGCTGCAGCACGCGAAACGCCTTGGCCGGCGAGATGTCGGAGCCCGTGGGGTTGTGCGCGAGCGACTGCGTGAAGAAGAGGCGCGGCCGCTCGGCGATGAGCAGCTGCTCCAGCACGTCGAGGTCGGGCCCGTCGGCCAGGCGCGGCACCGCCAGCATCTGCGCGCCCGCGAGCTTGAGCTTGCCGAAGAGCGGGTAGTAGCCCGGGTCGTCCACCAGCACCTTGCCGCCGGGCGGCACGAAGTAGCGGATGACGATGTCCATCGCCTCGTTGGCGCCGTGCGTGAGCACGATCTGCCGCGGCTCGGCGCCAATGCCGAAATCGGCCAGCTTGCGCACGAGGTGGTCGCGCAGCGGCGCGTAGCCGAAGCGGCTGCCGTAGCGGAACAGCGCGCCGAGCCCCGTGCGGACCACCTTGGGGTGGTACTTGTCGAGCCGCACGTCGGCCAGCCATTCGACCGGCGGAAAGCCGTCGCCCACCGCGACCGCATCGGGCTGCGTCTTGAGCTGCTCGCGCATAAGCCACACGATGTCCATCGCGCGGCCGAGGCTGCCCGCGTCTTCCTCGGGCGGCTTGGGCGTCGACTGCGCGAGCACGAAGTAGCCCGAACCGCGCCGCGGCTCGACGAGGCCGCGCGACACCAGCAGCTCGAACGCGGCCACCACGGTGTTCTTGGCGTAGCCATGCAGTTGCGCCAGCTCGCGAAGAGATGGCAGCTTGTCGCCGGCCTTGTAGGCGCCGCTGGCGATCTGGCGCGCGAGGGTGTCGGCGAGCGAATCGGCAATCGTGGTCATGGGCCGAGACTGTGACACAGCAAACCCTTGCAACGCACCACTGTCCGCACTGTCCCGCCAAACTGTGCCTTCCGCCGGCGGTACAGCGGGCCTAAATTGCCTGCTCCCGAATTCATCCTCCGAAGAGACACGCACCGATGCCCGCCGATTCCCGCCTTTCCAATTTCCGCGCGCTGACGCCCGCGCAGCGCCTCGCCCACATCGCACAGGCCGCATCGCTCACCGACGACGAGGTGGCGCTGCTCGCGCAGCCCGGCGCGCTGAGCGTGGACCGCGCCAACGGCATGATCGAGAACGTGATCGGCACCTTCGAGCTTCCGCTGGGCGTGGCCGGCAACTTCACCGTGAACGGGCGCGACTACCTCGTGCCGATGGCGGTGGAAGAACCCTCGGTGGTCGCCGCCGCATCGTTCATGGCCAAGCTGGCGCGCGAAGGTGGCGGCTTCGAGGCCTCGAGCACCGGGCCGCTGATGCGCGCGCAGGTGCAGGTGATCGGCATCACCGACCCGTACGGCGCGCGGCTCGCGCTGCTGCGTGCGCGCGATGAAATCCTGGCCGTGGCGAACAGCCGCGACAAGGTGCTGATCGGTCTGGGCGGCGGCTGCCGCGACATCGAGGTGCACGTGTTCGGCGACACGCCGCGCGGCGCGATGGTGGTGATGCACCTCATCGTCGACGTGCGCGACGCGATGGGCGCGAACACGGTCAACACGATGGCCGAGGCGGTGTCGCCGCTGGTCGAGCAACTCACGGGCGGCACGGTGCGGCTGCGCATCCTGTCGAACCTGGCGGACCTGCGGCTGGCGCGTGCGCGCGTGCGGCTCGCACCTTCCGTTCTGGCCACGCGCGAGCGCAGCGGCGAAGAAGTGGTCGAAGGCGTGATCGACGCCTACACCTTCGCGGCCATCGACCCCTACCGCGCGGCGACGCACAACAAGGGCATCATGAACGGCGTCGATCCGGTGATCGTCGCGACCGGCAACGACTGGCGCGCGGTGGAAGCCGGCGCGCATGCGTACGCTTGCCGCAGCGGGCGCTATTCCTCGCTGACCACATGGGAGAAGGACACGAGCGGCGCACTCGTCGGCACCATCGAGATGCCGATGGCGGTGGGCTTGGTCGGCGGCGCCACCAAGACGCACCCGCTCGCTCGGCTCGCACTGAAGATCCTCGGCGTGAAGTCGGCACAGGAACTCGGCGAAGTCGCGGTGGCCGTGGGCCTCGCGCAAAACCTGGGCGCGCTGCGCGCACTCGCCACCGAAGGCATCCAGCGCGGCCACATGGCGCTGCATGCCCGCAACATCGCGCTGGTCGCGGGCGCCACGGGCGACGAGATCGACAGCATCGCCAGGCAGATGGCCGCGGAACACGACGTGCGCACCGATCGCGCCGTGGCACTGCTCGAAGCGCTGCGCAAGAAGTAGGCAAGCAACGCGGGAGAGCCCCGCGCAACGGACCGCGGCCCAGACTGGGGCACAGCGCGGCGGCTGCACGGGCGGCCGTCGCATAACCACAAACGGAGACACACGAAAAATGAACGCAGACAGTGCAACCCGCGCCAGATGGCGGCTGGTGGAGATATGGGGCGACACGGCCGACCTGGGCCACCTCGCATGGTCGATCGTCATCGGTGTCGCAGTGAGCCTCGCGGGTTATCTCGTGGCCAGCCGCGTGCTCGCGAGCACTGTGAGCACACCCGAGCTGGCACGCGCCTACGCCATGCTCGCCGGCCTCGGCGGCTGCGTGGTGTCGGGTCTGATCTGCGCGAAGCTCTTCACGCCGAAGCGCGAGGTGGTGGAAAGCACCGGTGCCGATCCGCGCTGGCGCGAAGAAGTGCTGGCAGAACTGGCCGGCGAGCACGGCGACCTGGGCTCGATGGACGACCTGCCGCCGTCCGTGGTGCGCGAGATGAAGGAGCTGGAGATCTACGACCTGTTCGCGTCGTACAAGCCCCGAGCCAAGAACACCGAAGGAGCCGCACCGTGATCGACGCTGCCCTGTTCAACCAGATTCTCGTCGCCACCGGCATGGGCCTCGTGGGCGCCATTGTGTTCGCGGCCATCGGCCTCGTCTCGGGCACCGACGAAACCACCACGCTCGCACCGCTCACGCTGCTGGTGGTGCTGCTGGGCGTGCCGCCCGAAGGCGTGTTCACCTTCTTTCTGGCCGCCGCTGTGGCCAAGCACATGACGCATGCGGTGCCGACCGCGCTGCTCGGCATTCCGGGCGACACCATGGCCACGCCGCTGCTGCAGGACGCGAACGTGCTGCGCAACCTCGGCGTGCCGCACGTCGCGCTGCGCAAGATGGTGTCGGGCGCGATCATCGCGGCCTTCATCGCGGTGCCGCTGGCCGTGCTGTTCGCGGTGCTGCTCGCGCCCTATGGCGCGGCCATCACCAAGGCGGCGCCATGGATTTTCGTGGTGGCGGCCGTGGCCATTGCGTACTTTTCGAGCGGACGCTGGGCCTCTGTCGCCACGCTGGTACCGTTCGTGATGGTGATCGTGGCGCTGCAGGCGCTCACCGGCAAATACGGCGTGAAGCTCAGCATCAGCTACTTCCTGGGCATCGCGATCGGGCCGCTCGTGGCCGACCTGTTCTCGGTGATCTCGCCCGCGGCGCGTGCGCGCATGAAGCGCGACAAGGTCCGCACCTTCTCGCTCGCGCCCGACGTGAAGGGCTGGTCGGGCTATTTTCCGAATCCGTTCAAGGTGCTCGACCGCGGCCAGGTGAAGTGGACCTTCGCGACCGCCGCGATCTCCAGCGCCACCTTCGTGTTCAGCCCGGTCGCCATGACGGTGGTGCTGGGCGAACTGGTGGGCTCGCGCATCAAGCACGCCTACCACCGGCTCACCACCACGCTGGCCGCGCGCAACGGCGTGACCGAGGCCACCTACATTGCCGAGGCGCTCATCCCGCTGATCGCCATCGGGCTGCCGCTGAGCCCCGTCGCGGCGGGGCCGGCGGCGCCGCTCTTCAATGCACCGCCGGTGTTCACCATCGACACTGCCACGGGCCAGACGCACAACCTGCACAACCTGTTGAACCACTGGGAGTTCCTGGGCTACGGCATGCTGGCCGTGGTGCTTGCGGCGCTGGTGGCCTACCCGTTCACGATGAATTTCGCGCGCCGCGCAGCGCTCTTCGTCTCGCGCAAGGTGAGCCATGAGGCCATCATCGCGACCTTCGTCGGCCTGATCGTGGTGATCAGCGTATGGGAAGGGCAGCTGCTCGGCCTGCTGGTGATCCTCACGATGGGCCTGCTCGGCGGGCTGCTGTCGCGCGCCATCGGTTTCAACACCGGCGTGCAGTTCATGGGCTACTACACGGCGGTGCTGACGGTGCCGGCCGTCATCAAGGCCTTCGGCTGACACCTCCCAGGGGTGCGCAGCGCGGGGCTTCAACGGGCTTCATATCAGTCGCAAGCCCCGCCGGCGCCTCAGGGCGAAACCGCCGGGCCCTTGCGAGTTCCCGGCATCGCCTTCTTCCTGGGCTCTTCGGTTCCGAACAGCTTTTCCACCTGCTGCCCCACGCGCGCGCCAATGGCCGTGCCCACGCCCGGCAATACCGCGGTGCCGACCGCCGCGCCGGCCAGCGCGCCGCCGGTCAGCGAAACCTCCGGGTCGCTGGCGGTGCCGCCGATCTTGAGCGGCACGCCGACCACGCCGTCGACCAGGTCGACAGCTATTTCGCCATCCAGCTTGCGATGGAAGAACTTCAGGTTGCCGGTGGCCGTGAGCACGCCGGAGCGCGCCTTGAGGCCGGTGTAGCGCAACACGATGCCGTTGTCGGTACCTTCGGTGTCGAGCGTGCCCGTGAGCTCGTCGAGCGGCGTGGTGCCGCCGCGGTTGGTGCCCACGGTGGCGACCGCCTTGGCAAGGTCCACCCCGGTGAGCGAGGCGGGGCGCACCGAGAAGGTGGTGCGGGTGCGCAGGCTGCGGACCAGCGCGCCCAGCTCGCCGGCCTCGGCCACCAGCGTGGAATGGCCCGAGACCTTGCCGGACACGGCGGCGCGCCGGCCGAAAGCCTGCACCAGGCCTTCGATGTCCACCTGCCGCGGCTCGAGTTCGGCCGACACGCGCAGCCTGTCGTCGGGCCGCATCTCGAACACCGTAACGCCGTTCCACGTACCCCCGCCCACATCGATGCGGGTGCGCCACCGGTCCTGCCCGGCCAGGCGGTCGAGGCGCAGCCGGGCCGGGGGCGATGCGCCGGCCCGCTCCAGCCGCGCCTGGCGCGGGCGCCAATGGGCGTCGAAGCTGATTTCGCCGTCGTAGGCCAGTGCGATGTCGCGCCGGTCGATCCAGACCACGTCGCGCCAGCGCAGCTTTTCGAGCGGAACAGGCGCCAGCGTCCAGGGCGCGGGTAGCGCGACGACAGGGCTGTCCTCCTTCGGCTTGGGGCCCTTGCCGCGGAACGCTTGCACCGAGTCGCGCGGCAGCACCAGGCTTTCGATCTCGGCCTCGTCGACGGCGATGACCCGGCGCAGCAGTTCCCTGAGCTTGAGCTGGAGCGTGATGCGGCGCAGGGTGATCGGGCGGGGCTGATCGGTGGCGACGTTCGACAGCACGAGCACGGGGGCGGGCAACAGCGCCCAATGGGCACCCCCCACCTTGAGGCCGACGCCGAAGCGCTTCTCGAAGGCTTCGGAAATGCGCGCGGCCGCTTCCTCGTCGCTGGGCAGGCGGGTGCTTGCCACCCAGACCAGCGCACCGGCCCCGAGCAGCAGGACCGCGGCAATTCCGGCAAGCCAGGCTCTGGTGGGGCGCTTCATCGATGCAAGTTAGCACGCAAAGGCGACTTCCGTTGTCAGCCTCCATCGCTATAGTTTCCCGAACACCTGCACGGAGAGAAACCAATGCGTATCTGGAAGAAAGACATCTCGGTCGAAGAGTTGACCCGCAACCACATCGGCACCGCCGTCTCCACGCTGGGCATGGAGTTTCTGGAGGTGGGCGACGACTTCATCCGCGCCCGCGTGCCGGTGGACGAGCGCACGCGCCAGCCCTACGGCATCCTGCACGGCGGCGTCTCGGTGGTGCTGGCCGAAACGCTGGGCTCCTGCGGCGCGCACTATTCGGCGCCCGAAGGTGACCGGGCCGTGGGCCTGGACATCAACGCCAACCACATCCGCGCCGCCACCAGCGGCTGGGTCACGGGCACGGCCCGGCCGGTGCACCGCGGGCGCACCACGCAGGTGTGGCAGATCGACATGACCAACGACGCGGGCGACTTGACCTGCGTCTCGCGCATCACAATGGCGGTGCTGCCGCCGCGCTAGCGAAAGAAGAAGACCCGCCCTTACGCGGGGGCGGCAGCGGGCCGAGAGAAGCCCACCAGGCACATAACTACCGAGGAGATAACAACTCATGAGCAATCTATTCAGCTGGCGCGAAGTCGCCGCCACCGAGGGCAGCGTGGTCGCACCCGACGAACGCCTGCCCTGGCTGCAGACCGGCGCCATGGGCGTGCAGCACGTCATCGCAATGTTCGGCGCCACGGTGCTGGCGCCCATCCTGATGGGCTTCAGCCCCAACATCGCAATCCTGATGAGCGGCATCGGCACGCTGATCTTCTTCCTGGTGACGGGCGGCAAGGTGCCCAGCTACCTGGGATCGAGCTTCGCGTTCATCGGCGTGGTGATCGCGGCCAGTGGCTATGCGGGCAAGGGGCCCAACGCCAACATCGCGGTGGCGCTGGGCGGCATCGTGGCCTGCGGGGTGGTCTACATCCTCATCGGCGCCATCGTGCAGGCCGTGGGCACCGGCTGGATCGAGCGCTTCATGCCGCCGGTGGTCACGGGCGCCGTGGTGGCGGTGATCGGGCTCAACCTGGCGAGCGTGCCGATCAAGAACATGGCGGCCAGCAACTTCGATTCGTGGATGCAGGCCGTGACCTTTCTCTGCGTGGGACTGGTGGCGGTGTTCACGCGCGGCATGCTGCAGCGCCTGTTGATCCTGGTCGGGCTGATCCTGGCCACCGTGGTCTATGCGGTGCTGACGAACGTCATGGGCATGGGCAAGCCGGTGGACCTGAGCGGCATTGCCAACGCGGCCTGGTTCGGCCTGCCGACCTTCACCGCGCCGGTGTTCACGGCCAATGCCATGCTGCTGATCGCACCCGTTGCGATCATCCTGGTGGCGGAAAACCTCGGCCACCTGAAGGCCGTGACGGCCATGACCGGCCGCAACCTCGACCCCTACATGGGCCGCGCCTTCATCGGCGACGGCATCGCCACGGTGGTGAGCGGCGCCGCGGGCGGCACGGGCGTGACCACCTATGCCGAGAACATCGGCGTGATGGCGGCCACGCGCATCTACTCGACCGCGGTGTTCGTGGTGGCTGCCGTCATTGCGCTGGTGCTGGGCTTCAGCCCCAAGTTCGGCGCGCTGATCCAGGCGATTCCGCTGCCGGTGATGGGCGGCGTGAGCATCGTGGTGTTCGGCCTCATCGCGATTGCGGGCGCCAAGATCTGGGTCGACAACAAGGTCGATTTCTCGCAGAACAAGAACCTGATCGTGGCCGCGATCACGCTGATCATCGGCACCGGCGACTTCACGCTGAAGTTCGGCGACTTCGCATTGGGCGGCATCGGGACCGCCACTTTCGGGGCGATCATTCTTTACGCACTGCTGGGCCGATCGCGCAACGCCTGAGCGTTTTAAAAGTGAAACGTCGTGCAAGAAGTGTTGTCTGGAGCGGTTGAAGAAGGGGCCGGCCGCCGGCCGCATGCCCGCGCCCGTTAGACTCCAACGCTTTTCGCACCGACGTTTTCCAATGGCCGATGTCTCCGCCGCGCGCACCAAGGCGGTTTTCGAATTCAAGAGCGCCACGCTGCCGCTGATCGCAGTGATCCTCAAGACGGCCGATCTGGCCGTGCTGGCAGAGGCCCTCGATGCACAGCTGGCCGACTCGCCCGATTTCTTCGAGCAGGAGCCGGTGGTCATCGACCTCTCGCAGCTGCAGCCCGACGAAGACAGCGGCGAGGAACCCGCCGAGCTCGACTTTGCGGCGCTGCGCGGCCTTTTGGCGCGCCACCAGACGCAGCCCATTGCGGTGCGCGGGGGCAACGACGCCCAGAATGCCGCGGCCCGTGCCGCCGGCCTGTCTCTGACGGCCATGCCGGTGGCGCCCGCGCCGCGTTCTCCGGCGCCGCCGGCCGCTTCGCCGGCTCCGGCCAGCGAAGCACCGCAGATCGTGCGCGAAGTGCCGGTGCCCGCCAACGGCACGCTCCTGATCGACAAGCCGCTGCGTTCGGGCCAGCAGGTCTACGCCCGCGGCGGCGACGTGGTGGTGACCGCGGTGGTGAGCTTCGGCGCCGAGGTCATTGCCGACGGCAACGTGCACGTCTACGCGCCGCTGCGGGGCAAGGCCATTGCCGGCGCGCGCGGCAATACCGAGGCGCGAATCTTCTCGACCTGCATGGAAGCGCAGCTCGTGGCCATTGCGGGCATCTACCGCACCAACGAAGTGCCGCTGCCCGACCCGGTGCTCGGTAAGCCAGCGCAGATCCGCCTGGACGGCAAGAAGCTAGTGATCGACGCGATCTGATGTGCCCCCCGGCTTTTCACTCCGCTTCGCTGCGTGTAATTCGCCACCCCCCGAGGGGGAGGCGCGGCTCGCCTTGGGGCGGCCCGGCGGCGGCCGCATCCCTGACCGGGCGCGGCGGATCTTAAAAACCAACAACCAAATCGAAACAAGAAGGAATGGCCATGGCCAAAATTGTGGTGGTGACCTCAGGCAAGGGCGGCGTCGGCAAGACCACGACGAGCGCCAGCTTCGCGTCGGGCCTCGCGCTCGCGGGCAAGAAAACGGCTGTGATCGACTTCGACGTGGGCCTGCGCAACCTCGATCTGATCATGGGCTGCGAGCGGCGCGTGGTGTACGACCTGATCAACGTGATCCAGGGCGAAGCCAACCTGAGCCAGGCGCTCATCAAGGACAAGCAGTGCGACAACCTGTTCGTGCTCGCGGCCTCGCAGACGCGCGACAAGGAAGCCCTGACGCAAGAAGGCGTGGAAAAGGTGCTGACCGACTTGGCGGCCATGGACTTCGACTACATCGTGTGCGACTCGCCCGCGGGCATCGAAACCGGCGCGATGATGGCCATGCACTTTGCCGACGAGGCGCTGGTGGTGACCAACCCCGAGGTATCCTCGGTGCGCGACTCCGACCGCATCCTGGGCATGCTGAGCAGCAAGACCAAGCGGGCGAAGGAAGGCGGCGACCCCATCAAGGAGCACCTGCTGATCACCCGCTACAACCCCAACCGCGTGGCCGGCGGCCAGATGCTTTCGCTGGAAGACATCCAGGACATCCTGCGCATCAAGCTGATCGGCGTCATTCCCGAATCCGAAAGCGTGCTGCAGGCTTCCAACCAGGGCGTGCCCGCCATCCACGACAAGGAAACCGACGTGGCCAAGGCCTACAGCGACGTGGTGGCGCGCTTCCTGGGTGAAGACAAGCCGATGCGCTTCGTCGACGCGGAAAAGCCGGGCTTCTTCAAGCGAATTTTCGGAGGCAAGTAGGCCATGTCCTTTTTCTCGTTCCTGCTCGGCGAAAAGAAGAAGACGGCCAGCGTCGCCAAGGAGCGGCTGCAGATCATCCTCGCGCACGAGCGGTCCAGCCTCAGCGGCAAGAAGCGCCCCGACTACCTGCCCGACCTCCAGCGCGAGCTGATGGCGGTGATCTCCAAATACGTGAAGATCAATGCCGAGGACATCAAGGTTCACCTGGAAAAGCAGGACGACCTCGAAGTGCTCGACATCAAGATCGAACTGCCCGACCCGTCGCCCTCGCCGGCGCGCTGACGCGCGGCAGGCGGGCGGCAGGCGGGCGGCACAACCCGCACCGCCTGCGCGGCTTCGGTCAGTCCGCACGCGCGATGAAGCGCGTCACCTGCCGGACCACGTCCTCCTCCTTGAGGATGCGGCGGTGTCCCAGCCCCTTCGTGGCCACGAGCTGCGCCCCCTTGATTGCATCGCGGTAGGCCTCCGCATCGGCGAACCGGTTCACGCGGTCGTCGCGGTCGTGCACGATCAGCGTCGGCTGCACGATGCGGGGCCCGACGGCGGCCGGTTCGAGTTGCGCCATCAAGAAGCCTTCCTGCGCCTCGAACAGCCGCTGCATGGCGAGCCGCGTCTTCTCGCTCAGCCCGAAGGTGTGCGTGAAGTAGCGCGTGAATTCACGTGCCGACGCCGGTGGTGCCAGCAGCACCAGCCGCTCGGTGCGCAGGCCCTGCGCGGCAGCCACCCCGAGCGCGTTGGCGCCCATCGAATGCGCCACAGCGGCGCGAAGGGTATGTCCGTCCGCCACGAGCCTTGCCACCACGTACGAGATGGCACGGGCGAACTGCGGCGCGTTGCTCATCGTGCCCGCGCTGCGGCCATGGGCCGGCAGCTCGAGCAGCACCGGCCGCAGGCCCGCACCGGCAACAGCATCCGCCAGCGTCAGCATCTGCCCCGCATGCCCGCCCCAGCCGTGCACCAGCAGCACCACGGGGGCGGATTCAGCGCCTGAATCCTGCGTGGCGAGGTGATAGAGCCCGAGGCTTGCGTTCTCGAAGCGCCAGGCTTCGCGCCGCCATCCTGCGCCGGGCGCCTGCGCGCGGTAGAGCCACTTGAGCGGCAGCGGCGTGCCGAAGATGCGATGGGCCGCACGCACGCCCAATGCGGGCCAGAGGCGCTCCGACGCGGTCAGGCCAAAGCGCACGGCGCGCATCAGGCGGCTGGGGCGGTAGTAGTTCGATTGCGCGGCATGTGTCGGCGCAGACGAAGGGGTGCTGCTGGTGCTTGTCATCCGATGGGCTCCTGCGTTCAGAACCAGACCCAGTCGTCGTTGCTGCGCGGAAGACTGCGCAGCTCATCGCGGACGGCTTCGGCGCCGATGGCGCCCACATAGACAACGAGGCAGAGAGCGATGATCAGCATGGTGCTGCTCCTTTTTTATCGCACGATTGTGCGAAATTGAACCAAAGAAAGACGGACGAAAACGTGCCTGCCCGAGGGTTCAGGCGCGGTAGCTGGAAAGAAGCCGCTGCCAGGTGCGCATCGCGCAGTCGCCGGCTTGCGGGTCGCGCAGGAAGCGCGCGTCATGCAGGAGGCCGATGATGACGCCATTGATTTCGCTGACCACCTGGGCGGCATCGGTGTCGGCCCGGAGCTCGCCGGTTTCTACCGCCTGCAGCACCGTGCGGCGCAGCGCGGCGCGCCAGCGCGTGACCTCGCTGAACAGCAGGTCGCGCAGTTCGCCTTCCCGGTCGTCGTACTCGAACGCGCCCGCCGTGTAGATGCAGCCGGTTTCGGCCTCGATGTCGCGGGTGCGGGCAATCCAGCGGTCGACGATGT
Organism: Variovorax paradoxus; assembly: GCF_030815855.1. Lineage (NCBI taxonomy): Bacteria > Pseudomonadati > Pseudomonadota > Betaproteobacteria > Burkholderiales > Comamonadaceae > Variovorax > Variovorax paradoxus. The sequence goes on from NZ_JAUSXG010000001.1 coordinate 5,300,357, forward strand.
CACAGAGCCGCGCGAGGCCCTTGGGCTTTTGCATGGCGGGCACGAACACGTCGGCCAGGAAGCGGCGGCCGTATTCCTCGATGACGGCCTTCTGCAGCGCCTCGCGCGAACCCACGCGGGAGAACACCCCGCTCTTGGAAAGCGCCAGACGGCTGGCCACGGCCTGGAGCGTGATGGCTTCGAGACCCTCGCTCAGGGCGAGGTCCATCGCCGCGCCGACGATGGCCGTGCGGGTGAGTTCGCTTTTCTGGGTCTTGGCGTCCATGAATCTGACTTTAGCACAATCGTGCGAAATTGCAATTCCACTCGAGGATCCACAAGAGATGGCCTGCAAAGATGATTTGCTCATGTGAAACCAACAAACGCATCGTTCCCCGCATAAGCACTTCTGCCGAGAATCGCCGGGCGGCCCGTTCCGGGTCTCTGTCTCTCTCCCTTTCCCCGATCCTCCCGCGCCAGAATGAACTTCCAACAACTGCGCTCGGTACGCGAGGCCGTTCGTTGCGGCTTCAACCTGACCGAAGTCGCCAACACCCTGCATACCTCCCAACCGGGCGTGAGCCGGCAGATCCGCGAACTGGAGGAAGAGCTCGGCATCGAACTGTTCGTGCGCGCCGGCAAGCGCCTCACCGGCCTCACGGAGCCGGGGGGCCACGTGCTGCCGATCATCGAACGCATGCTGCTGGAAAGCAGCAACCTGCGGCATGCGGGACAGGAGTTCGTGGCGCAGCAAAGCGGGCTGCTGTCTGTGGCGGCCACGCACTCGCAGGCGCGCTATGCGATGCCGGTCGCGGTGCAGGAGTTTCGCGCGCAGTTTCCCAACGTGAAGCTGCATATGCACCAGGGTTCGCCCAAGCAGATCGCGCAGATGCTGATCGACGGCGAGGCCGACGTGGGCATTGCGACCGAAGCGCTGGGCGACTATCCGCAGCTGGTGGCCCTGCCCTGCTACCGCTGGACGCATTCGGTGGTGGTGCCGCCGGGCCATGCGCTGCTCGATGCGCCGCTGACGCTCGAGGCGCTCACGCGTTACCCGCTCATCACCTACGACACCGGCTTTACCGGCCGCTCGCGCATCGACGAGGCTTTTGCCCAGCGCGGCCTCGCGCCCAACATCGTGCTGGCCGCCATGGACGCCGACGTGATCAAGACCTATGTTCAGCTGGGCATGGGCGTGGGCATCGTCGCAGGCGTGGCCTACGAAACCGAGCGCGACACGCAGCTGCGCGCGCTCGATGCCGGCCGGCTGTTCGGCATCAACCTGACCAAGCTCGCGGTGCGGCGCGGCAATTACCTGCGCAAGTATGTCTACGCGTTCATCGAATCCTTCGCGCCGACCTTGACGCGGGCCGTGGTCGAGAAGGCTCTGGGCGATGAAGCGAAGGGATCGCACTACGAAATCTAGCGCCCACGCAACGGATTCGACGCTTGCGGGCACAGGATTAAAAAAGAAGCATGCCGCTTCACACAGGGAGCGTACATTCGGGTTAATTCCTTGGCTTCCCGGAACGGATCAGCAATGGCATCGACCCCGCAGCAGCAACAGCAAACCAGGGCCGCCCTGAAGGCCGCCGACGTCGCCGAAAGGCGCGAGCGGCTGAGACGGGGCTTGCCTGCCGTCGTGGAGTTGCTGCAGAGCCGCCAGGCCGACCGCATCGACGACAGCGACATCGACGCGTATGTGAGCCTTAACTGGCTCGAATGGCACGGCGGCGGCTTGCGGCTCACCATCACCGGGCGCAACGTCTGCGCCCAATCGCTGCCCACCGTGGCGGCCTGAGCGGCCTCCGCTCCCCGCAAAAACAAAAGACCGCCGCAGGAGGTTCCCGCGGCGGTCTTCCAGCCTGCGCGTGGCAGGCCAAGCGCTTGGCGCCTTACTGGTTGCCGACGATGATCTGCGCGATCAGGCCGGTGGCAATGGCCGCCAGCACATAGTCGCCGCCCACACCCACCCACTGATAGCCGCGGGGCGGCTGCTGCAGGCGGTAGGCACGCCAATCGTTCACCACGTAGTTGCGGCCGCGGTACTCGTTGGGCACGCGTCCGCCGCGGCGCCATTCGGCATGCGGCTGCGGATAGCCGCGGCGGTCGAACTGGCGGCCGGGGCGATAGTCTTCGCGGCTGTAGCGGTCGCCACGGCGGTCGTCGTGCCGATCGAACTGGCGATGCTGTTGTTCGTAGCGGCCGTTGCCTCGGTCGTCGCCGCGGTCATGACCGCGATCGTGGCCACGGTCTTGCGCGAAGGCGCTTCCCGCGGCCATGCACATCGCGAGCGCCGCAGCAGCGACGGCCATGCTCTTTGACTTGATGATCATCTGGAACTCCTTCGTGTTGATGACGAGTCCATTGTCATCGGCGCTTGTGTCTGCCCGGGGCACATCAGGTCGCCGTCAGGTGAAAGCAGGTAAGCGTTGGTATCGGAGCGGCGCGTTGTCCTGCAATTCGAGGCAAGGGCTCATCCCCCCACCAAGCTATCGGCTGGGTCAGTGCGCGGCTCCTGCTTCGCGGCGACATCCAGCGGTGGCAACTCGAGTTCGATCAGTGCGCCATGCGTGCGCGTGAGGTCGAGCACCCCGGTGGATCGGGCCTGGTTCGTGTGCAGCACCACGGCGTAAGGGCCTTCGCCGCGCACCGCGAGCCGCTGCGAGAGCGCATCGCCGCCCTCTTGCGCGGCAGCCGCGCTGCTTCGCGGCGAAGACAGCACCAACAGGCTGCCGCCGAGCGCCACGACGGCCACGCGCAGGCTGCTGCCCGGCATCGCGACAGGCTCGCCGATGTGCGTGGCCGCGTCGTCGGCCGCGGTGCCGAGCAGCGCGCGGTAGCGGGCGAGCGTGGCGTCGAGATCGCGCACCGCGACCGCAAGACTCGCAACGCCGAGCGTGCCGTTGGCATGCACGCGCGCCTCGCCTTCAGGCACGCGCAAGGCGCGCGGCGTGAGGTCGCCGCACAGAAAAGGCAAGTCGGCCGAGAGCGGGCGCGCCGTCTGCCATCGCAAGCGTTCGCCATCGGGCCGCACGCGTCCGCCGTCGAGCGGCCCTTCGAGTGCGAGACCGCGCGCCTTCGCATCGGCCACGGTGATGACGGTGTGGCGCGGCAGCAGCGCGAAATCGACGATGCCTTCGCCATGCCGCTGAAGCAACTGCCACCAGCGCTCGGCGGGCGACGCTTCGCGCCATGCGATCAGCTCGAAGTAGCTGCCGTCGGCGAACACCACGAGCGCGTTGTGCGTGGCGCGGCCCGGATGGTCGCCGCCGCGCAGCACGTGAAAGCCGAGCGCGTCGTAGTCCGCGATGGCGCGTTCGAGGTCGTGCACCGCGATCACGATGTGGTCGAGTTTCAGTGACATGGATTCGTTCTCGCCGTTTTTCGGTTGACTCTTCAGGAAGCCGTGCGTGCTGCGCCCTCGCCGCCCAGGTAGGCATCGCGGATGCGCGCATCGGCCAGCAGCTCACGCGCCGGCCCCGAGAGCACGATGCGACCGGTCTGCAGCACATAGCCGTGGTGCGCGATCTGCAGGGCAAGACTGGCGTTCTGCTCGACCATGAAAACCGACACGCCCTGTCCGTTGATGCGAGCGATGAGTTCGAGCACCTTGTCGACATAGAGCGGCGACAGGCCCATGGTCGGCTCGTCCATGCAGATGAGCTGCGGACGGCCCATGAGCGCGCGCGCCATGGCCACCATCTGCTGTTCGCCGCCCGAGAGCGTGCCGGCCTGGAACTCGATGCGCTCAGCCACGCGCGGAAAGAGTTCGAGCATGCGCTCGAGGTCTTCGGCCACCGCCTTGCGGTCGCTGCGTGCGTAGGCGCCCATCAACAGGTTCTCGCGCACGGTCATCGCGTGGAACAGGCGGCGGGCCTCGGGCACCGAGCCGATGCCCTTGCGGATGATCTGCGGCGTGCCGAGGCCGAGCGTCGACTCGCCGTTGAAATTGACTTCACCCGAGCGCGGCTTGAGCAGGCCCAGCACGATCTTCATCGTGGTCGACTTGCCGCTGGCGTTGCCGCCGAGCAGGCTGACGATCTGGCCGCGGCGCACTTCGAGGTCGAGGTCGAAGTGCGCTTGCACGGGGCCGTAGAAGCTGTTGACCTTCTTGAGTTGGAGCAGGGGGTGTGCGAGCCCATTGGAAGCGGGCGCTGCCGCGCGTTCGGGCAGCCCCTCACCCCTGCCCTCTCCCCACAGGGGCGAGGGAGGAAGCCCGGTTCGCGCGACGGTGGTGATCATGCGGGCACCGCCTCTGCGCTCGCCTGTCCGACATGGCGATGGCCAAGGTACGCTTCGATCACCGCCGGGTCGTTGCGCACCTGGTCGGGCAGGCCTTCGGCGATCTTGCGGCCGTCGTCGAGCACGGCCACGCGGTCGGAGAGCTGCATCACGAGGTCGAGCTTGTGCTCGATCAGCAAGATGGTCTGGCCCCGCGACTTGAGGCCTCGAATGATCTCCAGCATCTCCGCGGTCTCGCTTTCGTTCATGCCCGCGGTGGGTTCGTCGAGCAGCAGCAGGCGCGGCTTGAGCGCGAGCGCGCGTGCGATCTCGACGCGCCGGCGGTTCGCATACGAGAGGCTGTACGCAGGATGGTCGATGCGCGGTGTGAGCCGTTCGCCGAAGAGCGCGATGATTGCGTGCGCGTCCTCGCGCAGCGCCTCTTCCTCGCGCCGCACGGCGGATGGCTGCACCAGCGCAAGCGCCAGCTCGGCCAGCGCGCCGAGACCCGGCACGCCGCCGACGCGCGGTTTCACGGCGCGCAGCCGCGTGTGCGCACCGACCAGCACGTTGTCGAGCACCGAGAGATTCGCGAACACGCGGCCATGCTGGAAGGTGCGCGCCAGGCCGCGCTGCGCGAGCTGCTGCGCCGGCACGCCGGTGATGTCCTGTCCGTCGAAAAGCACCTGTCCCGCATCGGGCCGGTCGAGGCCGGTCACGAGGTTGAAGAGCGTGGTCTTCCCTGCCCCGTTCGGTCCGATGACGCTCAGCAGCTCGCCCTCGCGCACCTGCAAGTCGACCGCGTTCACCGCGGTGAGACCGCCGAAACGGCGCGTGAGGCCCTTGATCTCAAGCAGCGATGGCATCGCCCGCTTCCTGCGGCGCATTGGCCGCCTCCGCCTTCGAGTTGACGAGTTTTACCTCGGCGCGAATTGCCTGCGGATTGCGCAGCAGGTTCAGGATCGGGCAGTTGCGCTCCACCCCCTCGAACAGCGCATCGATCTCCTCGCGGCTCGCGGGCGAGTCGATGTGCACGGTGTAGCCGATCTCGTGCGGCCAGATGGGCGTGTGCTCGTGGCCCGGCTTGCCGCCGCGCGGATCGATGAGGCCGGTCACTTCCACCTCGAGGCTTTCGAGCGGCACCTGGCGCTCCGCCGCCTGGATCAGGAAGATGTGCGTGACGCAGGTGCCGAGCACGCCGAGCTGCAGCTCGGGCGAACTCGGGCCGAGGTTGTAGCCCGCGAAATCGGGCGGGCTGTCGCTGATGACCTGGTGCTCGCGAATGCGCAGGCGGCGCACGCCGCTGCGGCCTTCGGCCTTCACGCTGGCCTTCAGTTGCACGGGCTGCGCGGTGCCCGCCTCGACGGCGGCATTGCGTGCCAGCACGGCGGCGCGTTTCTCGGCGAGGTAGTCGTTGAGATGGCTCATGGTGTCGGATGGTTCTTTCTTCAGACGGTGCCCAGCAGGCCTTGCGGGCGGAAGCGGATCAGCAACAGCAATGCGATGCCGTAGATCAGCATCCGGTACTCGGCGGTCACGCGGAACAGCTCGGGCAGGCTCACGAGCGCCACTGCGCCGAGCAACGCGCCGCTGATGTTCCCGAGCCCGCCGAGGATCACCATCGTGAGCGCGAGGATCGAGATCTGCGAGCCGAAGGTCTCGTGGTTGATGTACGAATACATGTGCGCCGTGAAGGCGCCGCTCACGCCCGCCGCGAAGCCGCCGAAGCCGAAGGCGAGCGCCTTGTAGCGGTCGGGGCTCACGCCGTAGGCGCGTGCGGCCACTTCGTCTTCGCGCACCGCGCGGAAGGTGCGGCCGAGGTGCGACCGCAGCAGGCGCCACTGCAGCAGGGCCAGCAGCACCATCGCGCCGAACGAGGCCCAGTAGATCGCCTCGTTCGACGATGCGTCGCGCCCGAGCAGCGAAAGCGGCGGAATGCCCGAGACGCCGATGGGCCCGTGCGTGAGGCTTTCCCAGTTGAGAATGGTGAGCGCCACGATCTCGCCGATGCCGAGCGTGGCAATCGACACGTAGTGGCCGCGCAGGCGGAACGCCGGGAAGATCAGCGCCGTGCCGATCAGCGACGTGAGGATGCCCGCGAGCACGATGCCCGTGCCCACCGGCAGGTCAAGGTCGAGCACCAGCAGCGACGAGGCGTATGCGCCGATGGCCAGCAACCCCGCATGGCCGAGCGAGATCTGCCCGATGGTGCCGGCGACCAGCGTGAGGCTCAGCGCCAACGCGCCGTAGAGCCATGCGTTGGTGAGCGTCTGCAGCAGGTACGGTGAGGGTTCGAAGAGCGGCAACGCCACTGCTGCGGCGGTGAGCGCAATGAGCAGTCGTGGTGGCACGTGCCATGGCTTGCTCGGTGCGATGAACGTACCCGTCAGCGGCTCGGGCGGCAGCGCACGCTTGCGCCCGAAGAGACCGTTCGGCTTCCACACCAGGATGACCAGCAACAGCGCGAAGGCGAACAGGTTGCGGTACGGCGTGCCGAGGATCGCCACGCCGTAGCTCTCGATCAACCCCAGCAGCAGGCTGCCGACGATGGCGCCCGGCACGTTGCCCACGCCGCCGACGACAGTCGCCACCACGCCCTTGAGCGTGGCCTGGAAGCTCATCGCGGGGCTGATGTTGTTGTAGTACATGCCCACGAGCAGGCCCGAGAGGCCGCCCAGCGCAGCGGCAATCGCGAACACCGCCTGGTTCACTCGATCGACGTCCACGCCCATCTGCTGCGCCGCATCGCGGTCCTGCGCGGTCGCGCGCACGGCCCAGCCGAGCTTGGTGAAACGCAGGAACACGAACAGCACCGCCGCGCTCGCGACGCCGATGCCCGCGATCAGCAGGTCGAGCGCGCCGATGGTGCCGGTCCCGATCTGCAGGCGCCAGTCGGGCAGCTGCGTGGGCAGCGAGCGCGGGTCGGGGCTGAAGACCAGCTGCACGAGGATGTCGAGCACGAAGCTGATGCCGATGGTGGCCAGCAGCGGTGCGATGCGCGCCGCGCCTTGCAGCGGCCGCAGGCCCACGCGTTCGATCAGCATGCCTAGCGCCCCCGAGCCGAGCACGACCAGCAGGATGGTGACGGGCAGCGGCGTATGCAGGTAGGTGATGCTGGCCCAGCCGATGTAGGCGCCGACGGTGTAGACCGAACCGTGCGCGAAATTGATCAGGTGCGAGACACCGAAGATCAGCGCGAGGCCGACGGCCAGCAGCGCGTAGATGTTGCCGATGATCAGGCCGTTGACGGTGTAGTCGAAGAAGGAGGTGAAGCTCATGGGGTGGCTGCTGCCTTGCCCCCTCTCCCGCTTGCGGGAGAGGGAATAAAACCGAAGACCATTTATTTCGAAGAGGCCACTGCCGCCTTCTCATCGATCTGCGCCCACTTGCCGTCCTTCACCACCAGGTTCACGCTCTTCACACCAATCACGCGGCGCGTCTGCGCATCGAAGCTGGCCTTGCCGAAGATCACGCTGGGCACGTCCTTGATCTTGTAGAACGCATCGCGCACCGCCTTGCGGTCGGCCTGCGGGCCGGCCTGGCGCAGCGCCGCGGCCGCGTACACCACCGCGTCGTAGGCGTAGGCATTGAATGCGTCGGGCTCCTTGTTGTACTTGGCGCGGAAGCTCTTCACGAACTCCTGCACCTCGGCGCGCGGCTCCTCGGGGAAGAAGGCGGTGTTGGTGTGAATGCCGTTCACTGCGGCGCCGCCGAGCTCGATGAACTTCGGCGAATACACCGAGCCCACCGCCGCGATCGGCTGCTTCAGGCCCACGCTGCGCACCTGGCCCGCGATGAGCGCGCCGTCGGGGTAGTACGAGATGAGGACCAGCCCGTCGGGATTGGCATCGCGCACCCGCACCAGCGTCGAGCGGAAGTCTTTCTCGTCGGCCTGGTAGCCCTCGGCAATGGCGAGCTGCGCGCCGCGTTCCTGCGCAGCCTTCACGAGCACCTCCTTGCTGGTGCGGCCCCAGTCGGTGTTGAGGTAGAGCACCGCAATGCGCTTGAAACCCAGCGTCTTCACCGCGAGATCGGCGAGCAGCGGCTGCGCATCGGCCTGGCTGATCGACGGGCTCCAGATGTAGTCGCCGCCCTTGGTGAAGTCGGGGTGCGAGTTGGTGAAGCCGAGTTGCACGAGCCCGGCGCGCTGGTAGATCGGCGACGCCGCCATCGAGGCCGGGCTCGAAAAATCTCCGAGTTCGATGAGCACGCGCTTGTCGTTCACCAGCTTCTGCGCAATGGCCACCGACTGGCGCGGATCGCTCTGGCTGTCTTCGAAGTTGTAGGCCAGCGGCCGGCCGTGGATGCCGCCCTGTGCATTGACGTGGTCGAGCGCGAGGTCGAAGCCCGCCTTCCACTGCGCGCCGTACTGCGCGTTCTGCCCGGTGAGCGGCCCGCTCACGCCGAACCACACCGGCTCGCCGCCGGCGGGCGCGGCCCAGGCGACGACGGGCGCGGCGAGCAAGGCGGCGGAGAATGCGGCCACATGGCGCAGGAAGCGATGGCGGTTGAGCAGCGGCATGGTGTCGGACCCTGGTGGTTGGAATGAACGTGCAGGGTGAGGATTCTTCGCCGCTGCCCCGGCCCGGAGAACGAACAAAAACGGTGAGGCTTATTCGGTTTTCGAGCAAGCCGCGACGGATCGATCGGCTGCGTTTAAGCTCCCGCGCAGCATGAAGCGACGACACCTCCTCCTCCAACTGATGGCCGGCTTGCCGGCCGTCGCCGCCCTGGCTGGCTGCGGCAAGCGCAAGTCCTCCGCCGCCGCGCTGAAGCTGGATGCTCGCGTGCTGGCGCTCGGCGACAGCCTGACCTTCGGCTACGGCGCGCCGCCCGACGCGGCCTGGCCTGTGAAGCTCGGCGAACTCACCGGCTGGCAGATCGACAACGCAGGCCTCAACGGCGACACCTCGGCCGGGGCACTGGAGCGCCTGCCACCGCTGCTGGCAGCGGGCAACTACGACGCGATCCTGATCGGCATCGGCGGCAACGACATGCTGCGCGGCATGCCGCCTGCTGCCACGCGCGACAACCTCGCAGCCCTCGTCAGCCAGGCGCGCGCGCATACGCCTCACGTCGCACTGCTGGCCACCCCCGCGCCCGACGCGATGCGCGCGGCCGTCGGCTCGCTCAGCGATGCGCCGTTCTATGACGAGGTTGCGAAGTCGGGGCAGGCACTGCTCGTCGCCAATGTGTATTCGAACGTGTTGTCGGACGCCTCGCTGCGCTCCGACCGCATCCATGCCAATGCACAGGGCTACGCGAAGATCGCGCAGCAACTCGCGGAGCAGCTCAAGGCCGCGGGCTGGCGCTGAGGGCGCTCAGGCGGCGCGCAGCAGATCGACGTAGGCGCCCTGCACCAGCTGGTCGGTGCCGATGCCGAGGCGCCCCATCAGCGCATGGGCTTCGGCGATGCCGGCTTCGGCAGACTCGTCCTCTTCGAGCACCACTTCGAGTTCGAGGAATTCGCCGAGCCCTTCAACACGGTCAAGGTGCACGCGCGTGCGGCCCACGATGAAGAGCCGACGCTGCTTGCGCACACGGCCGGTTTGGCCCCAGGCCAGCGTGAGCGATTCGCGCAGCGTGTCGGGCGCGGTGGTGGGCGAGATCAGATAGAACGACTCCTTCGGGCCGCTGCTGTTCGCGCGGCGATAGAAGATCAGTTCGGCGCGGTCGGGCGCGAAGGTGCGTAGCTTGAGGCGGTCTGCACTGTTCTCGCAGCGGAAGAAGGTGTCGTCCTGCGCGATTTCGATGGGGCCCGAGTCGGCGAGCTTCGCGGCGATGAGTGCCACGCGTTCCACGCTGTCGATACGGGCCTTGATCTCTATGTTTCTTGCCATCATCAAGACAAAGCCGCTACAGAAGGCGCCTCAATCAGGGTGCGTTGCCTTGCGGTCCTACGGGCGGCGGCGCAGCGCGCCCACCGGAACCCGGTGCAAGCTTGCGTCCGAAAGACTCGCCCACCCTGCGCACCGGCCGGCTGGCTTTTTCCGACACGTTGTTGACACCGCGCCGGGTCGCGTCTTCGGCGTGGTCGATGCCGCGGCCGGCGGCATTGGTGCCGCGCTGCACGCTGTTCACGACCTTGCTGTTGCGCGGTGGCGGCTTGAGCGTATGGGCACGCTCTGCCTTGGGAGGGTTGTCGGCACTTTGCGCATGCACGGCAGGCGCGGGCAACAGCAGGGCCGTTGCTGCTGCAACGGCAAGGGCGTAGTAGGCAGGTTTCTTCTTCATGAGGGGCTTCCTTCGTCTTTGGCATCGGCGGCCGCGGCGCGCGCCATGCGCTCGCTCTTCCAGTACACGTCGTCGCCGCCGTTCATCCGGTTGAGCACGCGCGCGAGCACGAAGAGCAGGTCGCTGAGCCGGTTGAGGTACTGGCGCAGCGCGTCGTTGAGTTCGGCCGTGGCACCGAGCGCCACCACGGCACGCTCGGCCCGGCGCGCCACCGTGCGGCACACGTGCGCCAGCGAGGCCGCACGGGTGCCCGCGGGCAGGATGAATTCGGCGAGGCGCGGCAAGGCCGCGTTGTGCTCGGCCAATGCGTTGTCCAGCTGCAGCAGCGCATCGGCCTTCAGCAGCGTGTAGCCCGGCATCGAAAGCTCGCCGCCGAGATTGAAAAGCTGGTGCTGCACGTCGACCAGCAGCTCGCGCACGGGCTCGGGCATGGGCTCGCAGAGCAGCAGCCCGATCTGCGAGTTGAGCTCGTCCACGTCGCCCATAGCGTGCACGCGCAAGTGGTCCTTGGGCACGCGGGTGTTGTCGCCGAGGCCGGTGGTGCCGTCGTCGCCGGTGCGGGTGGCGATCTGCGAGAGTCGGTTGCCCATGGGCGCTCCTGTTCGTGTGTTTTCTATGGGCCGACCCTGGACGCGTCGATCTTGCCGAGTAGCCACTGCAGGCCTGCAAGATGCTGCTGGTCGTGGCTGCAAAGGTAATGAATGAGGCTGCGCATGGTGAGCGGTCCGTAGCCCTCGAACACGGCCGTGCGTGCGAGTTGCTCCTCGCTCAGCTGCGAAACGATTTCCATGGTGCGCGCGCGTGCGATGCGGAACCCGGCCAGCACCTGCGCTGCGTCGGCCTTGCCGTAGCCGCGTTCGATGGCCAGCGGTTCGCTGTCGATCGATGCCAGCGTGGGGTTGTCTTCCTGCAGCGTGCGGCGAAAGCGCTCGTGATAGCCCTCGATCTCGATGTCCCGCACATGGCACAGCTGCTCGATGGCCGTGAAGGCCTCGCTGGGCACGCCCTCCCATGACCGCGGGGCCCAGTGGCGGTACGCCTGCGGAATGATCGCGTAGTGGGCTTCGAGCAGCGAAGGAAATGCCGCAAGGGCAGCGAGCGTCGGAGGGTTCATGGCTTTTCCTGAAGCGCATTATGGTGCTCGCTCCGTAAAATGGCCGAACAGAGCCCCGCATCCACATCATTCCAGGAGACGCCGATGAACGCCCCGACACAAACCTCGCACCTGCTGCCGGAGCTTCATCTGCGCGACGTGCCCGACAGCCTCATCGAAGGTTTGAAGGCCCGCTTCGGCGCCAACTGTTCCACGGCCATGGCGGTGCGCACCCAGCATGGCCGCGACGAGTCGTCGTTCGACGCGCCGCCTCCCTCGGCCGTGGTGTTTGCCGAGAGCACGCAGGACGTGGCCGACGCGGTGAAACTTGCGAGCGAGCACAGCGTGCCGGTCATTCCTTTCGGCGTGGGCTCGTCGCTCGAAGGCCACCTGCTGGCGGTGCAGGGCGGCATCAGCATCGACGTGTCGCGCATGAGCAAGGTGCTGTCGGTCAACGCCGACGACCTCACCGTCACGGTGCAGCCGGGCGTCACGCGCAAGCAGCTCAACGAAGAGATCAAGAGCACGGGGCTGTTCTTTCCCATCGACCCCGGCGCGGACGCTTCCATCGGTGGCATGACGGCCACGCGCGCAAGCGGCACGAACGCGGTGCGCTACGGGACCATGCGCGAGAACGTGCTGGCGCTCGAAGTGGTCACGGCCAGCGGTGACGTCATCCGCACCGGTACACGTGCGAAGAAGTCGTCGGCGGGCTACGACCTCACGCGCCTCATGGTGGGCAGCGAAGGCACGCTGGGCGTGGTCACCGAAGTCACGCTGCGCATCTACCCGCTGCCCGAAGCCGTGTCGGCCGCCATCTGCTCGTTCCCGAGCATCGAAGCCGCGGTGCGCACCACCATCGAAACCATTCAACTCGGCGTGCCGATTGCGCGCGTGGAGCTGATCGACGTGAACACGGTGCGCATGGTCAACGCCTACGCCAAGCTCAATCTGCGCGAAGAGCCGATGCTGCTGATGGAATTCCACGGCTCGCCGGCCGGCGTGAAGGAGCAGGCCGAGACGGTGCAGGAGCTCGCGAGCGGCCACGGGGGCAACGCCTTCGAATGGGCCAGCACGCCCGAAGAACGCACGCGCCTGTGGACCGCGCGGCACAACAGCTACTTCGCGGCGGTGCAGTCCCGGCCCGGTTGCCGCGTGATCTCGACCGACACCTGCGTGCCGATTTCGCGCCTGGCCGACTGCCTGCTCGATTCGGTGGCCGAGGCCGATGCCAGCGGCATCCCGTACTTCCTGGTCGGCCACGTGGGCGACGGCAACTTCCACTTCGGCTACCTGCTCGACCCGAACATTCCCGAAGAGCGCCTGAAGGCCGAGAAGCTCAACCACGACCTCGTGACCCGCGCGCTGGCGCTCGAAGGCACCTGCACGGGCGAGCACGGCGTGGGGCTGCACAAGATGGACTTCCTCGTGACCGAAGCAGGCGTGGGCGCGATCGACATGATGCGCACGATCAAGCGCGCGCTCGATCCAAAGAACATCATGAATCCGGGAAAGATCTTCGCGCTCTGATCCGTTCACGGACAAGAAAAAGCCCGGCGGCTCGCGAGAGCGCCGGGCTTCTTTTTTAAGCGGCCGCCGCGTGTTACCTGCGGCGGCGGGCGGGCGCGGGTTGCTCCGCCGGCGCGGAGGTTTGCGACGGCGCGGCGCCGCCGTCCACACCCAACCGGCCACCGCCGCCGAGGCCCTGGCCGCGCACCGTCTGCGCCTTGTAGTTGCGCAGCGAGCGAACCATCTGGTTGAACGCATCCATGAAGGCCGCGGCAATCACCTTGCCCTGTGCCGTGTTGGTGTAGCCGCCAAGGCCACCGGCGCCACTTCGGCCCGCGAGGCCACCAAAGGCGCCGAAGTCGGTCTTGGAGGCGCTGCCTTCAGCGGCCGCGACCTGCACGCCCGAGCGGTTGTCGATGAGGGTGAGCAGCGCGCTGGCTTCCTTGGTCTGCATGCTGCCGCCGACCGCAGCCAGGGCGCGGCCACGGTTGCCGCCCACCAAGCCGCCGAGCGCGCCGCCAATGCCGCCGGCATCGCTGTTGCTGAACACGATCTCGGGCGACAGGCCGTAGTCGGAGGCCACCATCTGGCCGCGTCCGAAATTGCTGCCACCGCGCATTTCGCCCGACTGCTGCAGCGCGCGCTCGCGCGTCATGGCGTTCATGCCGGCCGCACCGCGCTCGACCACCACGAAGCAGTTCGATTGCTGCACCAGCAGGCGCAGCAGGTTGGCCGTCGGCGGCAAGCGGTATTCGCCGGTGAGGATGGTGTACCAGCCGGAGTTCACGTTCTCGACCAGCGAGACGGTGCCGAGCGGCGAGTCGCAGCGCTCGAGCTGGCTGCTGTCACCGGCGGTTGCCGAACCGGCGGCGCTGCCGGTGGCCATGGTCTTGGCCGACTGGCTGCCCATCTGCATGTCGGTGGCCGCGCAACCGGTCAGCAGCAGCGCACCCACGGCCACGGCTGCGACCGGAAACTTGTTGAATTTCATGAAGGACTCCCTCTCCTCGAGATTTGCGATTTGAAATCAGCGGAGAGGATACGCGTAAAAGATTGCAAGAAACAATCGCGCAAAAGTCCGAGCCACGGCCCGCTGGCTAGGCCGTTTGGCGGATGCGTTCGATCAGCCCGTTGAGCGCCTCGATGGACCCGAAGTGGATGGCGAGTTCTCCGCTCTCCTCGACCTTGCCGCCGCGCTTGCTGCGCTTCTTGATGCGGACCTCGACTTCGGCGGTGAGCAGGTCGGCCAACTCTTCTTCCACGCGCTGCAGGTCGCGCGATTTTTCACCGTCGTTGCCGCGCCGCGACGGGGTGAGCGTGAACTCGGCCGCAAGCCGCTTCACCAGCGACTCGGCTTCGCGCACCGACATTTTCTTGGCGGCGATCTGGTTGGCAGCCGTGATCTGCGTGCCGCGGTCCAGCGACAGCAGCGCGCGGGCATGGCCCATGTCGATGTCGCCGGCCATGAGCATCTGCTGCGCCGGTTCGGCCAGGTTCAGCAGGCGCAGCAAGTTGCTGGCGGCGCTGCGCGAACGGCCGACGGCCTGCGCCGCCATTTCGTGAGTGAGCCCAAACTCCGAGACGAGGCGTTGCAGGCCTTGGGCTTCTTCGAGCGGGTTGAGGTCTTCGCGCTGGATGTTTTCGATCAGCGACATGGCCGCCGCGGCCTCGTTGGGCACATCGCGCACCAGCACCGGCACGCGGTCGAGGCCCGCCAGCTTGGCGGCGCGGAAGCGGCGCTCGCCCGCGATGATTTCGTATTCGGCGTTCTTGGCGGCGGCCGAGGCTTCATCGAGCCGGCGCACCAGGATCGGCTGCATGATACCCTGCACCTTGATGCTCTCGGCGAGCTCGTACAGCGCGCCTTCGTCCATGCGGGTGCGCGGCTGGTAAACGCCGGCAACCATCTGGTCGAGCATCAGCGTGTTCGGGTTCTGCGCCGCGGCGCCCTCTTCCGTCCCATTGTTGTTGTCTGCGGAGGGTGCGGCCGTGGGGCCGAGCAGCGCTTCGAGGCCGCGCCCCAGGCCCTTGGGTTTCTTGGTCGCCATCAGTGCGTGTCTTTCGAGATGTCGTTCAGTAGTTGCCGGGCTTCGGGCCAGTCGCCCAGCCCGGAGTCGGCGTTCAGATGGCCGCCGGTGCCGGCGTCGACGAAGCGTGCGCCCCAATCGGCAGCGAGCTGGCACGAGCGCTTGGCGTCGCAATAAGGATCGTCGTTGGCGGCGATCAGCACCGACGGGAACGGCAGCGGTTTGCGCACGATGGGCGCCCAGCCCGGGATCAGCTGCCGGAGGTCGTCGCGCTCCAGGTCACCGGGCGCAACCAGCAGCGCGCCGCGCACCTTGTGCGTATTGCGCGAGTGCGCGGCCCATGCGGCCACGAGGATGCAGCCCAGGCTGTGCGCCGCGAAAAGCACCGGCCCGGGTGCGGCCAGCACTTCTTCTTCGAGCCGTGCCGACCAGTCGCCCCGCAGCGGGCGCATCCAATCGTGCTGCTCGACGCGGTGGTCGCCGTATGCCGATTCCCAACGAGTTTGCCAGTGACCGGGGCCGCTGTTCTGCCAGCCGGGCAGCAACAGGATGCGGGAAATTGTCATTATTTATTTGCTGCGAGATTGATGGCGCATGTCCAGGGCGGACCGCTTCAGAGGCTTTTTTCGCTGGCGGAATCGGGTGCGACGGCGGGTGCGAGCACGTCCTCGGGAATGGCCAGGTTGGGCGCGCCCGGTGCGACGGGTGCAATCGGAGGCGCCACCGCGCCGGATGCGAACGCGCTGGCGGGCGGCAGCTTTTCGACCAGTTCCTTGGCAAAGGCAATGAAGGCCTGGCTACCGCGGGCGGCGGGGTCGAACACCACGCCGGGCAGTCCGTAGCTCGGTGCCTCGGCCAGTCGGACGTTGCGCGGAATCACGGTGTCGAACACCTTGTCGCCGAAGTGGGACTTGAGCTGCTCGCTCACCTGCTGCTGCAGCGTGATACGCGGATCGAACATCACGCGCAGGAGGCCGATGATCTGCAGGTTCTTGTTGAGGTTGGCATGCACCTGCTTGATGGTATTGACCAGATCGGTCAACCCTTCGAGCGCGAAGTACTCGCACTGCATGGGCACGATCACGCCATGGGCGGCACACAGGCCGTTGAGCGTGAGCAGGCTCAGGCTCGGCGGGCAGTCGATCAGCACGAAGTCGTACTCGGCGCCGACCGCGGCCAGCGCGGTGCGCAGGCGCTTCTCGCGGCGGTCGAGCGCCACCATTTCGACTTCGGCGCCGGCCAGTTCGCGGTTGGCGCCCAGCACGTCGTAGCCGCAACCGCCCTCCACCAACTTGTCGGCCTTGACGCGCGCCTCGGCCACGGAGGCCGACTCGAGCAGCACGTCGTACACCGTCATCTCCAGCTGGCGCTTGTCGATGCCCGAACCCATGGTCGCATTGCCTTGGGGGTCGAGGTCGATCATCAGCACCCGCTGGCCGACCTTCGCCAAGCCGGCGGCCAGGTTGACAGTGGTGGTGGTCTTGCCGACGCCGCCCTTTTGGTTGGCAATGCAGAAAATCTTGGCCATGTTCGGATCAGCGGGAAATGGCGAGCTTGACGCCGAAAGCAATCAGGAAGACGCCGGCAAGCTTTTCGAGCGTGCCCGAAATACGGGGATTGGCGCGAATGCGCTCAGCCAGAAAGTGCGTGAGCAGCGTCGACGTGAGGCCGTACAGGAAGGTGAGTGCGGCAATCGTCACCGCCATGGCACCGAAAGTGACCACGCCCTGATGGCGGGCCGGGTCGACGAACAGAGGGAAAAAGGCCATGTAGAACACGATTGCCTTGGGGTTGAGCAAAGTGATCGTCAGTGCCTGCCTAAGGAAGTGGCTCGGGCGAATATTCAGGATCGGCGCTCCACCCGGCTTGGCGAGCAGCATCTTGAAGCCGAGCCAGGCAAGGTAGGCAGCACCCAGCCACTGCACGGCCGCAAAGGCGGTCGGGTAAGTGGCCAACACCGCCGACACGCCCGCCACCGCCGCCCACATGAGGAACTGGTCCCCGATGATCACGCCGAGCGTGGCTGCCAGCCCGCCACGGATCCCACCTTTGCTGGTCGAGGTAATCAACGCCAGGTTGCCCGGACCGGGAATCAAGAGAAAGAGGACGATGGCGGCGACGAATGCGCCGTAGTCAGCAATGCCGAACATGGGATTTGCCTCGAGAAAGAGAGCCAGGGGAGGCGTCGAGTCTAAGCGAGGCCGGTCAAGCAAGGGCCATTCGGCGTCGGCTTTCACCGGGGCCGCGGCCTCTTTTTTGGCGATTCAGGCCGCTTCTTTGCGAGCCCAGACGATGCAGCGCTCGGCGTCCAAGCCGGGAACCGTCAGTTGTTCCACGTGAAACACTGCGACACCCTCGGGCAAGACGGCCAGTTCATCGCTCGGCACTTTGCCCTTCATGGCCAGCCAGACGCCCTCGGGCGCGAGCAGGTGCTTCGACCCATCGAAGAAGTCCGGCAGCGAGGCGAAGGCACGGGAACTGATGACCTCATAGCGACCGGTCAGCGATTCGACCCGCGCATGCAATCCACGCAGAGTAGGCAGTTCGAGTTCGGCCGCCACCTGCTGAACGAAGGCGGCCTTCTTCGCGACCGCATCGAGGCAGCTCACCTTCAGGTCCGGCCGCATGATGGCAATCACGACACCCGGCAGGCCGCCGCCGGACCCGACGTCGAGTAGCGCGCCTTGCCCCGCCCACTCGCGCTGCAGCGGCGGCACCGCCGCCAGGCTGTCGAGCAGATGGTGCGTCAGCACGCTGGCTTCATCGCGCAACGCCGTCAGGTTGTAGACCTTGTTCCACTTGAGCATCAGCGTGCCATAGGCCAGCAGCTGTTCCGCCTGCCGGTCGGACAAGACTACACCCAGGGCTGCCGCGCCTTGGCGCAGCGTATCGATCGGCGCGCTCATTGGGCGGACTGCGATTCTGCCGCCGCAGCTTCCGCGTCGGCGTCGCGGTTGAACGCCTTGTGCCCGCCTTTTCGCAAATGGATCATCAACAGGGAAATCGCGGCGGGCGTCACGCCCGAGATGCGAGAAGCCAAGCCCAGCGTTTCAGGCCGGTGCTTGTCGAGCTTTTGGCGAACCTCGAAACTCAGAGCCTTGACTTGGCCATAGTCGAAATCGGCGGGCAGACGCAAGTTCTCGAAATGCGCGGCACGCTCCACCTCGTCGTGCTGGCGCTCGATGTAGCCGGAATACTTGGCCGAGATCTCGATCTGCTCGATTTCGGTTTCGTTGAGCGCCGACTTTGCGCTGTACTTTCCGCCGTCCAGCGACATCAGCGTTCGGTAGTTCACATCCGGTCGGCGCAGCAAGTCGGCCAGGTTGTACTCATGCTCGATGGCCTTTCCGAGTACGCGCTCCGATTCAGCCGCCGGCAGGTTGCGCGGGTTCACCCAGATCGACTTGAGCCGTTCTGTTTCACGTGAAACAGCATCGCGCTTGCGGCTGAAAGCATCCCATTGTTCGTCGCCCACCAGTCCGAGCTTGCGCCCTGCTTCAGTCAGGCGCATGTCGGCGTTGTCCTCGCGCAGCTGCAGCCTGAACTCGGCACGGCTGGTGAACATGCGATACGGCTCGGTCACACCCTTGGTGATCAGGTCGTCGACCAGAACGCCCAGGTAGGCTTCGTCCCGGCGCGGCAGCCAAGCCTCCTCGCCGCGGCATTGAAGCGCGGCGTTGATGCCGGCAAACAGGCCTTGTGCTGCCGCTTCTTCGTAGCCGGTCGTGCCGTTGATCTGCCCGGCAAAGAACAGGCCCTTGACCGATCGGGTTTCGAAACTGCTCTTGAGTTCGCGCGGATCGAAGTAGTCGTACTCGATGGCATAGCCCGGCCGCAGGATGTGGGCGTTCTCCAGCCCGGGCATCGAGCGCACGAGCTGGTACTGAATGTCGAACGGCAGGCTGGTCGAGATCCCATTCGGGTAGTACTCGTTGGTCGTGAGCCCTTCGGGCTCGAGAAAGATCTGGTGGCTTTCCTTGTCGGCGAACCGGTTGATCTTGTCTTCGACGCTCGGGCAGTAGCGCGGACCGACGCCGTCGATCTTGCCCGTGAACATCGGGCTGCGGTCGAAGCCCGAGCGAATGATGTCGTGCGTGCGCTCGTTCGTGTGGGTGATCCAGCAGGCCATTTGCTGCGGGTGCATGTCCACTCGGCCCATGAAGCTGAACACCGGCATCGGCCCTGCCCCGCCCGGCATGCCGTCGCCCGGTTGTTCGGTGCACTTCGAAAAGTCGATGGTGCGGCCGTCGAGCCGCGGCGGCGTGCCAGTCTTCAGGCGGCCCTGGGGCAGCTTCAATTCCTTGAGCCGCGCCGACAGGCTGATGGCCGGCGGATCGCCCGCGCGCCCGGCCTGGTAGTTGTCGAGGCCGACGTGAATGCGTCCATCGAGAAAAGTCCCGGCGGTCAGCACCACCGTGCGGGCGCGAAATGCAATACCGACTTGCGTGATGGCGCCCACCACGCGGTCGCCCTCCACCATCAGGTCGTCGACCGCTTGCTGGAACAGGCTCAGGTTCGGCTGGTTCTCGAGGCGGCGGCGGATCGCGGCCTTGTACAAGACACGATCGGCCTGTGCCCGGGTGGCGCGCACGGCCGGTCCCTTGCTCGAATTGAGAATGCGAAACTGGATACCCGCCTCGTCGGTGGCAATGGCCATGGCGCCGCCGAGCGCATCGACCTCTTTCACCAGATGGCCCTTGCCGATACCCCCGATCGACGGATTGCAGCTCATCTGCCCCAGCGTCTCGATGTTGTGGGAAAGCAGCAGTGTCTTGGCGCCCATGCGGGCAGCCGCCAGCGCGGCTTCGGTGCCGGCATGGCCACCGCCGATGACAATGACATCGAATTCTTCGGGATACAGCATGAGAGAGGGGGCGCACTGACGCGTGCGCTGCGCAAAGGGGGCACCAATTTTAATCGGGGGTGCTGCTTTGCGCCCGGAATGGGGGCAACGTGGTTAATTGCTTCGAAAAGATATTGAACCCTCGCCCGCTACATCGCCATTGCTATCTTTTTGATAGCATACTATGCAGAGTGGGTGGGGGCTATTCAGACGCGGCAGCCAATTCGACGACAGGTACTGGCTTTTCGATGCCGATCAAGGCGCCCGTCGGTTCGGGCTCGGCCGGCGGCGCCACGCTCTCGTCCTGCAGTTCGCGAATCGCGAGCGTCTTGCCCGTCATGGCGACAGCGCCGAATATCGTGCAGAAGGCCACGTCCTTGGCGTCTCGCCCCGTGCCCACGCGCACCAGCCGATCGACCGGTGCCATGCGCGTTGCGTCGAACAGCACCCACCGGTCGCCGAGCCAGGCTTCGAAGACAGCATGGAAATCTTGCGGCGGTTCGTCGAACCATACATAGCCCACCACCAGCCGCGCCGGAATGTTCAATGCACGGCAGAAGGTAATGCCCAGGTGCGCGAAGTCGCGGCAGACACCCGCGCGTGCCACGAACACCTCGCGTGCGGTCGTGGTCGAGTCGCTGCTGCCCGGTTCATAGGTGATGCTGTCATGGATCCAGTCGACGATGGCCTGCACCCGGCCGATGCCCGGCGGCAAGTCGCCGAAGAGCTGCTGCGCGCAACGCGACATCAGGTCCGACTCGCAGTAGCGCGTCGGCATCATGTAGTGAAGGATTTCGTTGGGCACCAAGTTGACCGGCACCTCGGCCAGGTCGAGCGGCACGTCGATCTGCCGGCGCTGCACGCTCGCCTTGTAGCTGATCTTCAGCGGACCGGGCCGGGCGTCGAAGCGCACGAAGCGGTTGCCGCTTGATTCGTCGCAATAGACCTGCACCTCCGTCGGCGGCTCGATCACCAGCGCCTCGCTGATCACCGCCTGCGAGCCCGCCTGCGCGGCCTCGATGTTGAGCAGCATGTGCGCGGGCGCGTGGACCTCATAGCCGAGTTCTGCCTCGATGTGGGAGATGTGCATGCGCGGCTGTCCCGCCTGTTTATGCATGCCGCCGGCGCGAGCGATGTTCTGGAAGCTGCCAGTGCGCCTGCGTCACGAGCAGCACCCGCATCACCCGATGAGCCGGGCTCTGCAGCAGCAAGCCGAGCGGGCGCGCGCGCGGCCAGCGCGGAACGAGCCGGTGCGTCAATCGATGGCCTTTTTCACCGCGCCGATGCCCAATGCCGCGAGAACCACGAACACCACCGCCAGCAGCAGGAACAGGCCGAACAGCAGCTTGGCAATACCGGCCGCGCCCGCGGCAATGCCGCCGAAGCCCAGCACTGCGGCCACCAGCGAGATGACCGCGAAAATAATCGCGTACTTCAACATCCGAAACTCCTTGCAGCGAGCCCTTGCCCACCGTTGCGGCGAGCTTAGAAAAGAGCTGGCGCCGGCCCGATAGTCGGTGCGCGCGAGCGTCCGTAGGACAAAACGCGCACTCGCAAACCCGCTAGCATGCATGTCGATCCAAAGATCATTTCCTGCTATCCACATACTTCGGAGATTCACCGCATGAAGCTGTATTACTCGCCCGGCGCCTGCTCGCTCTCGCCCCACATCGCGCTGCACGAGGCCGGTATCGCCTTCGAACCCGTGCTGGCCAGCACCAAGACCCACAAGCTGCAAGACGGCACCGACTACTACGGCATCAATCCGCTGGGCTACGTGCCGATGCTCGAACTCGACGATGGTACGCGCCTGCGCGAAGGCCCGGCCATCGTGCAATACATCGCCGACCTGGCACCCACGAAGAATCTCGCACCGGCCGCTGGTACCCTGCAGCGCTACCGCCTGCAGGAGTGGCTGACCTTCATCGGCACCGAGATGCACAAGGGCTACAGCCCGCTGTTCAACCCCGGCATGCCCGAAGAAGCCAAGACCATCTTCAAGGACAAGCTCAAGTCGCGCTACCAATGGCTCGACGGCCAGCTCGCCGACAAGCCGTACCTGATGGGCGAGCACTTCAGCGTGGCCGACGGTTACCTGTTCACCGTGACCAACTGGACCAAGCCCACCGGCCTCGACATTTCGAGCTTTGCCAATGTGCAGGCATGGCACGCACGCGTGGCCGCCCGCCCCGCCGTTCAAGAGGCGATGAAGGCTGAAGGCCTGCTGAAGTAAGAGGAAGCTCGCAGAAGACCTTCAAAGCCATCCGCAGCCCGGGCCACCCAAGGGAAAACCCGGGCCGCTTCAGCCACAAGCCGCATGCCGCGGCTTTTTTTTCGGGCCACGCTACGGGTCGAACTCAGACCTCGAAGCGAAAGACCCGACGACGATGGCCGAAGCCCCTCCCCTCCAAGAACTGCGCGAGGAGATGCGCGGGCCCGTGATGTGGCTCACCATCGAACGCGAAGAGCGCCGCCATGCGATCAACGCCGGCGTGCTTTCGGCACTCTCGGATGCGCTGGCGCGCGCCAACCGCGACCGCGCGGTGCGCGCCGTGGTCATTACCGGCAGCGGCACGCGCGCCTTCTGCGCCGGCGCCGATCTGCAAAGCGGCACCTCCTTCAAGTTCGATCATGCAGAGCCCTATCAGGGCTTCGCGAATCTCTTTCGCCAGGCACGCCAATCGACGGTGCCGTTGATTGCGCGCGTCAACGGCGCCTGCATGGCGGGCGGCATGGGAATCCTGGGCATGTGCGACATGGCCGTGGCCGGCAGCCACGCCGTGTTCGGCTTGCCCGAGGTCAAGGTCGGACTCTTTCCCGCGCAGGTGCTCAGCGTTCTTTGCAACCTGCTGCCGCGGCGTGTGCTGGCCGAGATGTGCATCACGGGCGAATCCATCACCGCCGCCGAGGCGCTCGAATACGGGCTGGTCAACCACGTGAGCGACGATCTCGATGCGTGCGTCGATGGGCTGCTCGGCCGCCTGCTCGACAAGTCGCCCGCCGCCATACGGCGCGGCCTGTACACCCTCAAGAAGATCGAGGCCATGGCCTTCGAAGAATCGATGGCGTTCACCGAAAGCCAGATCGGCCTCTTCGCGCTGACCGAGGACGCGGCCGAAGGGCAGCTCGCCTTCCGCGAAAAGCGCAAGCCGCAGTGGAGCGGCCGGTGAGCGGCATCAACGGCGCTGAACAGCAACGCATCGTCCGCATTGGCGGTGCCTCGGGCTTCTGGGGCGACAGCAGCGTGGGCGCGCCGCAGCTCGTGGCCAGCGGGCAGATCGACTACCTGGTGTTCGACTACCTTGCCGAGCTCACCATGTCGATCCTCGCGGGTGCGCGGCTCAAGAAGCCGGAATTGGGCTACGCCACTGATTTCGTTTCGGTTGCGATGAAAGCGGTGCTCAAAGACATCGTGCAACAAGGCATCCGCGTGGTCAGCAACGCGGGCGGCGTCAATCCGCAGGGCTGCGCTGATGCACTTGCGGCGCTCGCGGCCGAGCAAGGCATCGCACTGAAGATTGCGGTGGTGAGCGGCGACGATGTCTTGCCGCTATTGCCGCAACTTCGCCTGGCGCAGCCCCCGGTGCGCGAACTGCAGAGCGGCGCGCCGCTGCCCGAGCGCGTGCTGACGGCCAATGCGTATCTGGGCGCAAGGCCCATCCAGGCCGCGCTCGACGCCGGCGCGCAGGTGGTCGTCACCGGCCGCTGCGTCGACTCCGCCGTGACGCTGGGCGTGCTGATGCACGAGTTCGGATGGCAACCCGGCGACCACGACCTGCTCGCGGCCGGCAGCCTCGCCGGGCACATCATCGAATGCGGCTGCCAGGCGACCGGCGGCCTCCATACCGACTGGGACACGGTGCCCGACTGGCCGAACATCGGCTACCCGATCGTCGAATGCCACGCCGACGGCGCCTTTGTCGTCACCAAGCCCGCGCGCACCGGCGGCAAGGTCACGCCGGCCGTGGTGGGCGAGCAGATGCTGTACGAGATCGGCGACCCCTCGGCCTACCTGCTGCCCGATGTCGTGGCCGACTTCACGCAGGTGCGCATCGAACAGGCCGGCGAGCACCGCGTGCGCGTGCATGGCGCGCGCGGCCGCGCACCCACCGCGAGCTACAAGGTCTGCGCCACCCATGTGGAGGGATTCAAGACCGCGGCTCAGCTCACCATCGTCGGCTTCGATGCGATCGCGAAGGCGCGCCGCACCGGCGAGGCGGTCCTCGCACGCACGAGCGCGCTGTTTGCCCGGCATGGCTTCGGCCCCTACAGCGGTACGCAGCTCGAAGTGCTCGGCGCGGAGTCTTGCTACGGACCGCATGCGCGCGCCACGCAGACGCGCGAAGCCGTGCTGCGGCTCGCGGTCACGCACTCGCGCAGGGAAGCCCTGGAGCTCTTCGCGCGCGAGGTTGCGCCGGCAGGCACCTCGTGGGCGCCGGGCACCACAGGCGCGGGCGGCGGGCGCTCGTCGGTTTCGCCGTCGATCCGGCAGTACGCGTTTCTGCTCGACAAGTCGCTGGTCGGGCCCTGCGTGACGATCGGCGCGCAGCGCATCGACGTTCCACGCGATACCGCGTCGCCGATGGCTGCGGATGGCCTTTCGCCCACGCACGCCGCAGACACGATGGAAGCTCCCTCGTCCTCGCTCGATGCCGTCGAAGTGCCGCTCATCCGCCTCGCCTGGGCACGCAGTGGCGACAAGGGCGACACCTCGAACATCGGCGTCATCGCGCGCCACCCGGCCTTGCTGCCGCTGCTGCGCGAGCAACTGACCGAAGCGCGCGTGGCCGAATGGCTCGCGCATCTCGTCGAGGGGCCTGTCACGCGCTACGACATGCCGGGCATCGGGGCTTTCAACTTCGTCTGCGAACAGGCGCTGGGCGGTGGCGGCATGGCGTCGCTGCGCAACGATGCGCTCGGCAAGGGCATGGGGCAGATCCTGCTCGCAATGCCCATGCGCGTGAGCGCCGCATTGCTCGCCCTTGCCGCGGGCTCGCCGAACGCCTAGCAGCAACCGGACAACCGTGCGGCAGCAGGGTTGGCGGCGCAGGGTTAGCCTCGCGGCCTCTGTCCCACTCTTTGGTTCACGCAATGCCCTCTCTCTTCGACCCCGTACAAGCCGGCGACCTGCAGCTTGCCAATCGCATCGTGATGGCACCACTCACGCGCAACCGCTCGCCCAACGCTATCCCGACCGAGTTGGCTGCCACGTACTACGCACAGCGCGCCACGGCCGGCCTGCTCATCACCGAAGCCACCGCCATCAGCCACCAGGGCCAGGGCTACTCCGACGTGCCGGGCCTCTACGGCACCGAACAGCTCGACGCCTGGAAGCGCGTGACCGATGCGGTGCATGCCAAGGGCGGGAAGATCGTGGTGCAGCTCTGGCATGTGGGCCGGGTCTCGCACAGCGAATTGCAGCCGGGCGGCGGAAAGCCTGTCGCGCCCTCCGCGATCACGGCGAAGACCAAGACCGTGCTCATCAAGGGCGGCGCACCGACCTTCGTCGAAACTTCCGAACCCCGCGCACTCGACGCCGAAGAACTGCCCGGCATCGTCCACACCTATGCGGCCGCTGCGCGCAACGCCGTGGAAACCGCCGGCTTCGACGGCGTGGAACTGCATGGTGCCAACGGCTACCTGCTCGACCAGTTCCTGAAAGACGGCAGCAACAAGCGCACCGACGATTACGGCGGCAGCATCGAGAACCGCGCCCGCCTGCTGCTCGAGACCACGCGCGCAGTCGTCGATGCGGTCGGCGGCGGCAAGACCGGCATTCGCCTGTCGCCCGTCACGCCCGCCAACGATGCGCACGACTCCGATCCGCAGCCGCTCTTCACCTACGTGGTGAAACAGCTCGCGCCGCTCGGCCTGGCGTATGTTCACATCATCGAAGGCGCCACCGGCGGCCCGCGCGAGATCGACGACCGCCCGTTCGACTACGAGGCCCTCAAGGCCGCTTACCGCCAGGCCGGCGGCAAGGGCGCATGGATGGTCAACAACGGCTACGACAAGCCGCTCGCCGACGAGGCCGTGAAGGAAGGCGACGACCTCGTCGCCTTCGGCAAACCCTTCATCGCCAACCCCGACCTCGTGCGCCGCCTGCGCGAGAACGCACCGCTCAACGAGCTGGACAAGGCCACCATGTACGGCGGCGGCGCCAAGGGCTACACGGACTACCCGGCGCTCGGCTGAGTTCGCGGGGCACAGGCAGGCCATGGCAAGATGGGGCGGCGCATCCCGCCGCGACAGGAGAGAAATGCCATGGCCCGCATCGAACACCGGCTTGCAGCCCTCGGCCTCGTGCTGCCGCCACCGGTCTCCCCGCCGCCCGGCGTGGTGCTGCCATTCAATTTCGTGCGCATCGTCGGGCGCCGCGCGCTCGTCTCGGGACACGGCCCGCTGAACGCGGACGGCACCATTGCCGCGCCGCTCGGCAAGCTGGGCCGCGAACTGACCGTCGAACAAGGCTACACCGCGGCGCGGCTCACCGCGCTGGCGATGCTGGGCAGCCTGCAGCGCGCGCTCGGCGACCTGGATCGCATCACCGCCTGGACGCGCGTGTTCGGCATGGTGGCGTCGGCGCCCGGCTTCGGCCAGCAGCCCGCCGTCATCAACGGCTTCTCCGACCTCGTGCTCGAACTGTTCGGGCCCGACATCGGCGCGCACGCGCGCAGTGCCGTGGGCATGGCGGAGCTTCCGTTCA
Source organism: Variovorax paradoxus (assembly GCF_030815855.1). NCBI lineage: Bacteria > Pseudomonadati > Pseudomonadota > Betaproteobacteria > Burkholderiales > Comamonadaceae > Variovorax > Variovorax paradoxus. The sequence goes on from NZ_JAUSXG010000001.1 coordinate 5,326,972, forward strand.
ACATCCCGGTCGAGATCGAAGGCGAAGTGGAGTTCGAGGCTTGAGCACGATGCAACTCGGAAGACTGCACCACGTCGCGATCATCTGCGCCGACTACGCCGTGTCGAAGCGCTTCTATGCCGACGTACTGGGCCTGCGCGTGGTCGCCGAAAACTATCGCGCCGCACGCAATTCGTACAAGCTGGACCTCGCGCTCCCCGACGGCTCGCAAATCGAGCTGTTCTCTTTTCCGGACGCACCGTCGCGTCCCACGCGTCCCGAAGCGCAAGGCCTGCGGCACCTGGCGTTCGAAGTGGCCGACGTAGAGGCCGCAGCCGGTGAACTGGCCGCGCGGGGTGTGGCGGTAGAGCCGTTGCGCACCGACGAATACACCGGCCGCCGCTTCACGTTCTTTGCGGATCCCGACGGCCTGCCGCTGGAACTCTACGAGGCCGAGCCGCCCGCCGCACCGGAGGCGTTGCCGTAGCCGTCCTGGAGCGCGCGATAGTGCACTTCCGCGAAGGTTACGCTCACCCGCAATCCCGAGGGCTCGGCCGCATCGAGCCGCAGCTCGGCACCCAGCAGTTCCGCATAGCGCGCCACGATCGACAGACCCAGTCCGGAGCCCTGCCCCAGCTTCTGGCCGGCGGGGCCTTGCGCCCAGCGTTGCATCAGGTCGCGTTGCGCCTCGAGCGGAATGCCGGGGCCGTCGTCGATCACGCTCAAGCTGCGGCCCGCCAGTTCGACGGTGATGGTGCGCCCGCCATAGCGCAGCGCGTTGTCGATGAGGTTGTCGAGAATGCCTTCGACCAGCGCCTCGTTCGCCAGCACGGTCACGCGTTCGTCGAGGCCGCGCGCGCCGAGGTCGACACCGCGCGTGTCGGCGCGGGCCAGATGCCGCAGCACCGTCTGCTCGGTGAGCACGTCGAGCCGCACCGGTTCGCGCGCGAGGCCGGTGCGCGCCTCGTCGGCGAGCGCGAGCGCCAACAGCTGGTCGATGAGATGGCTCGCGCGGCCCTGCCGTTCGGCCACGCGCGCGAGCTGCTCGCGCCACACGGTGGAGTCGTGCTGCGCGAGCCCGTATTCGGCCAGTGCGCGAATGCCCGCGAGCGGCGTGCGCAGCTCGTGGGCCACGTTGCCCACGAACTCGCGCTGCGCGCGCACACTGTGGTTCAGCCGCTCGAACAGCGCGTTGACCGCATTGCCCAGGCGCTGCACTTCACGCGAGGTCTGGACCACCGCCACCGGCGAAAGGTCGTGCACATCGCGCCGGTCCAGCGCCTGCTGAAGCTCGCCGAGCGGACGCAGATCGCTCCGGATGCCACGCCAGAGCCACACCGCGAGCAGCATCAGCAGCAGCACCTGCGGCGCGAGCGCATAGCCGAGCAGCCGCCGGACCAGGGCCGTGCGGCTCAGCGTGGTCTGCGCAATCACCACGCGATAGGGCATCAGCAGGCCCGGCTCGGCATCGTGTTCGAGCACCACCGCGCGCAGCACCTTGCCGTTGTAGTTCACATCCGAAAAGCGGTAGCGCGAACCTTCGGCCGGCAGCGCTGCTTTCAAATCCGCCTGGCCCGAGATCAGCGTGCCGTCGAGCCGCTGCACCGAGAAATAGACCTGTTCGATCTGGTCGAACAGCACCGTGGCCACTTCGCGCGGCGTGAGCAGCAGTTCGATGCCGCGTTCGCCCGCCTGCACGTTGGCCGAGAGCGCATATGCGTCGTCGAGCATGCCGCGGTCGAACGCCTGCTCGGAAAAGTAATTGGCAATGACGAGCGCGATCACCGCACCCGCCATCCACGTGAGCGCCAGCGGCACCAGCACGTTGCGCAGCACGCGCCGCGTGAGCGAAGGCGCGGCCTGCGGCGGCCGAGGCACGGCAGACTCGGTGCGGCTCACACTTCCGCTTCGAGCAGGTAGCCGATGCCGCGCAGCGTGCGAATGCCCGCGCCCGAGCCGACCAGCTTCTTGCGCAGCCGCGAAATGAACGCCTCCAGTGCGTTGTCGCCCAGCGATTCGTCGAAGCTCGAGAGCTTGTCGGACAGCGCGCGCTTGCTCACCGTGCGGCCCGGGGGGCTCATCAGTTCCCACAGCACCTCGAACTCGCGCGCCGGCAGGTCCAGCGGCCCGCTCGCGGTCGAAAAGCGCCGCGCCTTGCGGTCGAGCTTCAGATTGCCGAGCAGCACGATGTCTTCGGTGCCTTTGGCGCGCCGCACGAGGGCACGGAGGCGGGCCTCGACTTCCGCAAGATCGAAGGGCTTGCCCAGGTAGTCGTCGGCCCCGGCATCGAGACCCGCGATGCGTTCTTCGGTGCGGCCGCGCGCCGTCAGCACCAGCACCGGCGTGCGGTCGCCGCGTGCGCGTGCCTGGCGCAAGGCATTGAGCCCGCTCGCCAGCCCGCTCGTCGGGCTTGCCGTGGCCGGCAGGTTCAGGTCGAGCAGCACCGCGTCGAAAGGCTGCACGCGCCAGAGATGGTCGGCTTCCTCGACATTGGCCGACACGTCCACCCGATGGCCGGCATCCGCAAGGCTGCGCAGCATCACGTCGCGCAGGACGGCATCGTCTTCGACAAGCAGGATTCGCATGGTGTGTGGTGTGGTTGAGATGCCTATTCTTGCGCGAAGGAGGGTCAGCAGCCGGTCAGTACGCAGCGGCGATAAACACGCCATGAGCATACGACAGCAACCTGCGGCGCGGGCCCCTTTCCAGCCCCAGGCCATGCGATGAGCGCCCGCGATCCCTCCGACCTGCTGAGCGTGGTGCACCCCGCGGTGCGCCGCACGGCCGTCGTGCTGCTGCATGGTTTATGCAGCACACCTGACGAGATGCTGACCGTGCAGTCCGCATTGCGCGGCAACGGCTATTCGGTGCATCCGCTGCAGATCGACGGCTACTCGTTCGATGCCGCTGCGCCGATGCAGCACGCCCTACCGTACGAGCGCTGGCTCGATGCGATCAAGGCGCAGGTCCAGGTGCTGCGCATGCAGCACGAGCGCGTGATGCTGGTCGGCATCTCGGCCGGTTCGTCGCTTGCGCTCGGCGCGGCCATTCGCTGCGGCAGCGATGTCGATGCGCTGGTGCTGATGTCGACCACGCTGCGCTTCGATGGCTGGGCCATTCCGCGCACGCAGGTCTTGCTGCCGCTGGCGTTCTACACGCCGCTCGGACGGTTGTGGCAGTACCGGGAGCGTCCGCCCTACGGCGTGAAGAACGAACGCGTGCGCGCCTGGATCGAACGCGAGCTGCGCCACCGCAAGGTGTCGCGCGCCGGCAGTTCGGTGATCGGCGTCGCCCATCTGCGCGAACACGACCGATTGATTCGCCATGTGCGGCGCAACCTCCACCGCGTGCAATGCGCCAGCGTGCTCGCGCTGCATGCGCGCGACGACGAAGTGGCCAGCGTGGCCAACCTCGACATCCTGGCGCGCGGCCTGCGCTGCAAGGCATTCCGCAGCGTGGTACTGACCGACAGCTACCACATGATCACGATCGACAACGACCGCCACCAGGTGGTGCGCGAAACGGTCGCCTTCGCCGATGCCGTCGCCCACGGCATGCCGGGCATTCCCGGCGCCTCGTCCGCGCGCCTCCTCCGCCCTTTGCACGCCTGAAAGAAAGCACGCCATGTCCGCCTCTTTTTCTCCGCCGGTCTTCAACAGCATCGCGGCCATTCTGGTGAACAGCTTCGCTGTTCCGCCGGATGCCATCGCGCCCGATACACCCCTGTCAGAACTCGGCCTCGATTCGCTCGGGCTGATGGAGTTCGTGTTCGCGGTGGAAGACGCTTTTCATCTGCGCCTGCCCGAAGACCGGCTCGACCCGCGCGAAGCAGGCATCACGCTGCAGCGCCTGTGCGAAGCCATCGACGCCCAGATCCGCTGCGACGTCGAATCGCCGGCGGCCGTGCACGCGTGAGCAGCGGCGCGGCCCATTCGGTGCTCGCGGCCTCGGCGGCGCGCGCGGCATCTGCACCGGTGCGGGTGACGGGCCTCGGCTTCGTCACGCCCCTCGGCCACACGACCGAGTCGTTCGACGAGGCGCTCTTCAACGGGCGTTCCGCGGTGCGCGCACGAACGCTCGAGATCGACGGCCTGGATCCGATCGAACTCTCCGTGGCCGCCTGCGAGTTCGAACCGGCCGCGGTGCGCAGCGGTTCGCGCCTCCCGCTCGACCGCGGAACCGCCATGGCGCTGGCGGCCGCGCGCGACGCCGCCGCGCAAGCGGGGCTCCATGCCGGCAGCGTCGATCCCGAACGCCTCGGCATCTTCTGGGGCAGCGGCCTGGCCGGCGCGGGTGTCTTCGACGACACCACCCGCGCGCTGTACGGCGAACGGCGCCGCATGCGGCCGACGACGGTGCTCACCGTCATGCCCAACGCAGCCGTCGCGGAGCTCGCCCTGCAGTTCGGTGCGCAGGGCGCGGCCATTGCATACGCCTGCGCGTGCGCCTCTTCGGCCGTGGCCATCGGCGAGGCGATGCGTGCCATTCGTGGCGGCTGGATCGACGCGGCCATCGTCGGCGGCCACGACGCCATGCTCACACCCGGCGTGATGGCCAGCTGGCATGCGATGCGCGTGACGGCACCGCCGCCGCCCGGCGCACCCGGCAGCGCCTGCCGGCCGTTCTCGGGCGACCGCGCGGGCTTTGCGCTCGGCGAAGGCGCGGCCGCATTGGTGCTCGAATCGGAAGCGCATGCAAACGCTCGCGGCGCGGGCGATGCCACGCCCTTCATCCTTGCAGGCTATGCCACCAACTGCGACGCCACGCACATCACCCACCCCGACCCCGCAGGGCAGGTGCGCGCCATGCGCGCTGCGCTGCGCGACGCGGGCATCGAAGCGGCGCACATCGGCCATGTCAACGCGCACGGCACCGCCACCGCGGCAGGTGACGCCGCCGAGGCCGCTTCCATCCGGGAGGTGTTCGGCAATGCCACGCCCGTGAGCGCCACCAAGGCCATCCACGGCCATGTGCTCGGCGGCGGCGGCGCCATCGAACTCGTGGCCGCGCTGCGGACCTTGGCGCACGGGATGCTTCCGCCCACCGCCAACCTGCACGCGCCCGATGCGGCCTTCGATCTGGACTTCGTCCATGGCGACCCGCGCGATGCCACAAACCTTCGCTACGTGCTTTCCAATTCGTTCGCATTCGGAGGCACCAACGCCGTGCTGATCGCGGGCCGCGCCGCGGACCGTTGAAGAGCGAAACGATTGCAGCGCCGCGCCCGCGAGCGAGCCGGGACTGGGTATGCTGATGCCCTCTTCGCATCTTCAGAAAACCCGACACCATGCGCAGGCTCGCCGCACACCACGACCTCGAAGCGGTCTTCTCCATCTACATGCATGAGCGGGTGGTGCCCTTCCTGGGCTACGACCCGATGCCGCTCGATGAATTCCGGGCCATCTACAAGGAGCTGGTCGACAGCCGCAGCTTCTATGTCTACGAAGTCGACGGCCGCGTCGGCGGGTTCTATCGCGCAACGCGCTATCCCGGCCGCGCGCGGCACGTGGCCTGCTTCGGCACGCTGGCGGTCGATCCTGCGCTTCATGGCCAAGGCATCGCGCAGGCGATGGTGAGCGACGCCATCGCGCACCTCAAGGCCGACGGCGTGAAACGCATCGAGCTCTATGCCGAGAGCGACAACGCGCCAGGCTTGCGCTTCTACGAGAAATTGGGCTTCCAATACGAGGGCACGCTGCGCAAGTTCTACAAGCGGGCCGGCGAGGCCGAGTACATCGACGACCAGATGCTCGCGCTGCTGATCGACTGACCCTTCTCGCAGAACGAACTCAGGGCTTCCAGCGCCGCAGCAGCAGCGCATTGGCCATCACGCTGACGCTCGACAGCGCCATCGCCGCACCGGCCACCACCGGACTCAGCAGCCCGAACGCCGCGAGCGGAATACCGGCCACGTTGTAGGCAAAGGCCCAGAACAGGTTCTGCCGGATCTTCGCGACCGTGCGTGCCGAAAGGTCGAGCGCCTCGGCCACCAATGCCAGGTCGCCGCGCATCAGCGTGATGCCCGCGGCTTCCATCGCCACATCGGTGCCGCCGCCCGCAGGTGCCATGGCAATCCCCACGTCGGCCGCCGCCAGTGCGGGCGCATCGTTGGCACCGTCGCCGACCATGGCGACCACGTGGCCGTCTTTCTTGAGGGCGCTCACCTGCGCCGCCTTGTCGGCCGGCAGCACATCGGCGCGCACATCCTCGGCCGCAATGCCCAGCCGGGCTGCCATCGCTTGCGCGGCACGCAGGTTGTCGCCCGAGATCATCACCACGCGCAGGCCCCGCGCATGCAGCGTGCGAATGGCTTCGGCGGCTTCGGGCTTGGGCTCGTCGGCAAAGGCCAGCAGCGCCTGCACCTGTGCAGTGCCTTCCGCATCGAAGCGCAGCAGCGCCGACACCGTGGCACCCTGCGCATGCAGGCTCTCGACCTGCGCGGCGTCGGCAACCACGCCGAGTTCCGCGCACCAGCGCAGGCTCGCGATGGCCCAGGTCTCGCCATCGACTTCGCCGCGCACACCGCGACCGGGCATCGCCTGCATGGCCGCCGGGGGCGGCGCCTGCAATCCGCGCTGTGCGGCGGTCGCCAGCACGGCACGCGCCAGCGGATGCTCGCTGCCGCCTTGCAGACTCGCAGCCGTGGCGAGCAGTTCGGCTTCACCACGGAGGCCCGCCACGGGCACGAGGGCAGTGAGCACCGGCCGTCCCAGCGTCAGCGTGCCGGTCTTGTCGAAAGCCACGGTATCGACGCGGTGCGCGAGCTCCAGCGCACGCGCGTCCTTGATCAGGATGCCGCCGCGCGCCGCCACGCCGGTGCCGGCCATGACAGCCACCGGCGTTGCGAGACCCAGCGCACAGGGGCAGGCAATGACCAGCACGGCCACGGCGTGGATCATGGCGAGCTCGGTACCGGCGCCCGCGAGCAGCCAGCCCGCCAGCGTGGCCAGCGCAATCGCCAGCACCACGGGAACGAACACGGCCGCGACCTGGTCGACCAGCCGCTGGATCGGCGCCTTGGCGGCCTGTGCGTCCTCGACCAGGCGGATGATGCGTGCCAGCACACTCTCGGCACCGACCGCCCTCACCTCGACGACCATGCGGCCGTCGCCGTTGACTGCGCCCCCCGTCAATGCATCGCCAGGCCGCTTCGGCACCGGCAGCGGCTCGCCGGTGAGCATCGATTCGTCGACTTCCGACTCGCCCTCGACCACGCGCGCATCGGCCGGCACGCGTTCGCCCGGCCGAACCGCGAGCAAGTCGCCCACCATCACCTCGCCGATCGGCACATCGCTTTCGCCGCGTTTTCCCACCAGGTGCGCAACTTCGGGCCGCAGCTGTTGCAGCGCGCGGATGGCCGAGGTGGCTTGCCGCTTGGCGCGCGCCTCCAGCCATTTGCCGAGCAGCACCAGCGTGATGACCACGGCCGACGCTTCGAAGTAGAGATGGGGCACGGCGCCGTGTCCTGCGTGCCCGCCCGTCGCCGCGCGCCACCAGAGCCAGAGCGACAACCCGAAGGCCGCACTGGTGCCGAGCGCCACCAGCAGATCCATGTTGCCGGTGCCTGCCCTGGCGGCATGCCAGCCCGCGCGGTAGAAGCGCGCGCCGAGCCAGAACTGCACCGGCGCCGCCAGCAGCAGCTGCACCCACGGTGGGAGCATCCAGTCCTCGCCGAAGGGTTGCCCGAGCATCGGCGCCAGCAACGGGAGCGACAACAAAAGGCCGATGCCCACAGGCCCGAAGCCATGCCAGGGCGAGAGGGCCGCGCCATCGTCGGCCGCATGGCCGGCGGCGCGCGGCTCGTAGCCCGCGGCGCGCACGGCACGGCGCAGCCGCGCATCCATGTCTTCGCCATCGGCCGCCACCACGCGGGCCGATTCGGTGGCCAGGTTCACGCTGACGTCCTGCACGCCCGGCACGCTCTTGAGCGCGCGCTCCACGCGCATGACGCAAGAAGCGCAGGTCATGCCGCCGACGGAAAGATCCAGGGTGCTCATGGGGTTCGAGGGATAGGGTTGCAGATTGTCCATGCCCGAAGGCTAAAGTCTCACATCATGGCAAGGTCAAACAAGTAGCGCAGTGTCCCTGCGCTGGACATTGACATCGTGAGAGGGTTCAAACTGGCGCCTCACTTCATTCAACTTCAACAGGAGCAAGAACGATGAGCCAGAAATTCCAGGTCTCGGGCATGAGCTGCGGCCATTGCGTGAGCGCCGTGCAAAACGCGGTACAGACGGTCGACCCCGAAGCGCAGGTCACTGTCGATCTCGAAACGGGCCATGTCGACGTGCTGAGCGCACAGCCTCGCCAGGACATCGTCGCCGCGATCGAGAACGCCGGCTACACGGTGCAATGAGCAACAGCTTCGGCACCGTCTCCATCGGCGAAGCCGCAAGGCTCTCGGGGGTTTCGGCGCGCATGGTGCGGCACTATGAAGGCCTCGGCCTCTTGCCTGCGGTGGCGCGCACCGAAAGCGGCTACCGGCAGTACGGCGACGCCGACATCCACACGCTGCGCTTCATCAAGCGCTCGCGCGATCTCGGTTTTTCGATGGAAGAAATCGCCGAGCTGGTCGGGCTGTGGCACAACCGCCGGCGTGCGAGCGCCAGCGTGAAGCGCGTGGCGCAGAGGCACCTGGGCGAACTGGAGCAGCGCATTGCCGACATGCAGTCGATGCGCAACACGCTCGCGCACCTGGTGCATTGCTGCCACGGCGACGCGCGCCCCGACTGCCCGATCCTCGACGACCTGGCCGGCTAGTTTCCCCGGACCAGCGACAGCACTTTTCCGGCATCCAGCGTGCGGGCCTTTTCCTGGATGGCCGGCAGGTACTGGGTCTGCAGGCCCTTGCCCTCCTGCACCACGCCGGCGAACGTGTCTTTCAGCATCTGCGCCGAGAGCGTGCGGCCCCCGGCGTAGTAGCGCTTGGCCACGTGCCCCAAGGCATAGGTCGAGGCAAAGCTCATGCCCGAGCTCACCGCCTGGTTGCCGAGTCCGCGCAACAGGCCGCCGCCCATCTTCCCGAGCAGGCCGCCGAGCAGCTTGCGTCCGGCTTGCTCCAGGTACTGCGACGTCAGCCCCACGCCGACCGTGGCCAGGAAATCCTTGACGTGGCCGCTGTCGAGCTCGTAGCCATGGGCCTTGCCGATGCGGTAGACCAGTTTCATCTGCAGCGGAATGATTGCCATGGTCGAGAGCGTTTCAGGCAGCAGCTCGAGCGCGCCGTTGAGAATGGCCGCGTTGAGGATCGACTTGTCGAGTTCGGCACTGTCGGGCGATGGCACCGCGGCAGGCGCCGTTGCCGCAGCCGCACCGGTGGCCGGAACAGTTGCCGCCACTGGAACCGCCGCAATTTCCTCCGCCTGGCGGGAAAACTGCGCCGCCGAGGCATCGAGCCCGAGCGAGGTGCGCACGTCCGCCAAAAACATGCGTTCCGCCTCCGACTGCGTGCCGTCGGCATCGCACACGCACACCGCCATTTCATAGCCCAGCTGCTTCGATTCGACGCTTTGCAGATCGCCGGCCACCGAGGCGAGCGAGACGCGCTTCATCAACACGTCCTGGTAGAGCGTGGGCAGATTCACGCCGTCGGCCTGCGAAAGGCCTTCGGCAATGCGCTTGATCTCGGCGCGTTCGCGTTCGTGCTTGTCGCCGTCGACGAAGGCGGCCAGCAGGCTGAGCGTCACGATGGCCTTGGTTTCGGTAGGTGTCACGTTGGAATTTCCACTGATTGAAGGACGAAGTTCGTTCGGCATCGCGCGCGAAGGTTCCGCCGGGTGTTCTCCCCACAAAGCTTGAGCAACTCTGTGGATAACACTCGCACTTCTTTGTAAGAGAACGCTAAGTGATTGATCTACAAGGAAAATCTACATTCTGCCTAAATAAGTGGCACTGAATTTCTTGCACCGAAAACCGTCTTTGGCAGATTTGCGGAGCCCTGTCAAAGGACAACTCTGGGGAGAGTTCCGGCACAAGCAGGCGGTTATCCACAGGCCGGACGCGCCGGGCAATGTTGTTCCTTTTGGCGCGACAGCTCGGAAGCAGGGCTGCGCACAGTGACAGAGGTATGACAAGTCACTGTCACGCAAGGGAAAAACCGGCATGTCCACAGACAGGGGCTTCCCTTATCTACTACTACTAATTTGAATAAGAGAGATAAGAAGAAGACAAGGCGCCAGTGCCGCGCCCGAAAAAAAGGCCGCGAACGGCCGCGCCGTGTTCGCGGCGCCACGCACCCAAACGCTCCTGCGCCAGACCTCGCCCCCTCGCTAACATCCGGGGATGAGTTTCAAACCCCGGATCCTGATCGCCGAAGACGAATCGGGCATTGCCGACACCCTGCAGTACGTCCTGAAAAGCGACGGCTTCACGCCGGTCTGGTGCGCAACGGCCGAAGAAGCCATCGCGCAGTTCGCGCAGGAGCCGCCGGCGCTGGCCATCCTGGACGTGGGCCTGCCCGACCTCAACGGCTTCGAGCTTTTCAAGCGCCTGCGCGCGCTGAACCAGTCGCAGGGGGGCGCCGAGGTGCCGATGCTGTTTCTCACCGCAAGAAGCGACGAGATCGACCGCGTGGTCGGGCTGGAACTCGGTGCCGACGACTACATCGCCAAGCCCTTTTCTCCGCGCGAACTGGTGGCGCGGGTGCGCACCATCCTCCGTCGCAGTGCCCGAGCGGTCCCTGGAGGGTCCGTGGCGACGACCAACGGGGTACCCCCTCAAATTCCGGGTGCGGCGGCTCCAGCGGCCGCACAGCCCCCCACAATGCCGTTTGCGCTTGACAACGAGCGCATGCAGATCCGCTACTACGGCCGCCTGCTCGAGCTCTCGCGCTACGAATACGGCCTTTTGCGGCTGCTGGTGCAGCGGCCGGGCCGCGTTTTCACGCGCGACGAATTGCTGCAACTGGTCTGGGACGACGCAAGCGACAGCTTCGACCGCACGGTCGACGCGCACATCAAGACTCTGCGCGCCAAGCTCAAGATGGTGGCCCCCGAGGTCGAGCCGATCCGCACGCTGCGCGGCACCGGCTATGCGCTGAACGAAGAACTGCCTCTCGGCGCGTCGTGAGTCGGCGCACGCGCATCTTCATCGGGATTCTGCTGATCTACACGGCGGGCATCGCGTTCCTGCTCTACCGCGTGGTGTCGGACATCGATCCGCGCTACCGCGAATCGGCCGAAGAGTCGCTGGTCGAAACCTCGCAGCTCGTGGCCAGCCTGGTCGAGCAGGACGTGATCGCCGGCGCCATCAACACCGCACGGCTCGAGCCGCTGTTCCGCACGGTCTATGCGCGCGAGTTCTCCGCGCAGATCTACAACCTGCACAAGAACCGCGTCGAACTGCGCGTGTACGTCACCGACCGCAGCGGCCGCGTGATGTTCGATTCGCTCGGCAGGCACCTGGGTGCCGACTACTCGCAGTGGAGCGACGTGAGCCGCACGCTCGCGGGTCTGTACGGCGCCCGCACGTCGCGCGACGTCGACGGCGACCCACGCACCTCGGTGATGTACGTGGGCGCGCCGATCCGCTGGAACAACGAGATCGTCGGCATGGCCAGCGTCGGCAAGCCGGTGCAGAGCTTCGGCCAGTTCGTGGAAGACGCGCGCGCCCGCACGCTGTGGGTGGGCGTGGGGTCTGGCCTGGCGCTGCTGCTGCTGGCGGTGATCGTCTCGGTCTGGCTGGTGCGGCCCTTCGGGCTGATTTCGGACTACTGGAAATGGGTGCGCGCCCAGCGCACCCTGAGCCTTTCGCGCATGGCGCGGCGCGCGGTCGATGCGGTGCGCGCCGGCTTCAGCGAAATGCGCGATGCGCTCACCGGCCGCAACTACGTGGCCGACTACGTGCAGACCTTCACGCACGAAGTGAAGAGCCCGCTGTCGGCGATTCGCGGCGCGGCCGAGCTGCTGCAGGAACCGTCGATGCCGCATGCGGAGCGTGAGCGCTTCCTGAAGAACATCGAACGCGAAACGCAGCGCATCCAGGAGATCGTCGACCGCATGATGGAACTCACCGCGCTGGAAACCCGCCACGGCCTCGACCGCACCGAGCCCGTGGCGCTGGCATCGCTGATCGAGGACATCGCCATCAGCGCGCAGCCCGCGGCGGCCAAGCGCGACATCAGCGTGCGCGTGAACATCCGCGCCGAGGCCAGCACCGAAGGCGACCCGTTCCTGCTGCGCCGCGCGATCAGCAACCTGCTCGACAACGCCATCGATTTTTCACCGGAGGGCAGCGAAGTGCTGTTGACGCTGGAAACCACCTCGAAGCTCGCGCGCGTGACCGTGCGCGACCGCGGCCCGGGGATTCCGGACTACGCGCAGGAAAAAGTCTTTCAGAAGTTCTATTCGCTGGCGCGGCCGCACAGCCAGAAGAAAAGCACCGGGCTCGGGCTGGCCTTCGTGAAGGAGATTGCCGCGCTGCACCGCGGACGCATCGAACTCGGCAATGCGGCGCGCGGCGGCGCGGTGGCCACGCTCACGCTGCCGCTTTTGTCGTCACATCACTGAGGACGGGCCAACTGCGGACTACTGCCCGGTGAGCGCGCCGTAGGCCCGGCGGGTTGCGGGGCTCACGGCGCCGAGCAATTGCTCGTACGAGGTCTTGTGCCTCGCCAGCATGCGCGCCGACGCCACGGTCTTCGACTTGCAGAACCAATGGCAGGTGTGCTGCATCAGGAACAGCTCGGCCGACATGGTGAAGGCCTTGGCCTTGGGCGTGCGGCCCGATTCGTTGCGCATCACGTCGGCAATGCCGCGCGCGTGGATAGTCAGCGCTTCCCGCAGGTCGAAGGTGGCCGCGGGGAACAGCTTGTGCGCGAAGGGAATCGCCAGCGGCAGCTTGCTCACGCGGGTGTCGGCTTCGTCGACGCGCGCGAACTCGGCGGCAAAGCTGTCGAACTGGGCCGAAAGCTTTTCCTCGGTGGAATCGAGCAGGCTCCAGATCTGCTGGCGCCGCTCGGCGTCGTCTTCGCCGAGGCAGCGCAGGTACCCCTCGGTGAGTGATTCCATCAGCCTTTCGATCTGGTATCTGCCGAGATGGCTTCCGAGCAGCGCGATGCGCTGGCGCTGGTCCCTGGACTTGAGGATGTAGGCGCCGACGACAAGCAGGGTCACCAGGGTAAGAATTTCCATGAGGGCGTGGGCGTGCAGAAGGTGGAGCGGAAGGCAGCACCGAGTGTAGAGACACCGCCCCGTTCGCCCTGCCCACCCCGTTTCCTGGGCGCTGCCCTTTCGCGCGCTACCGGAAGAAATCGAGGATGCGATTGCGCTCCTCGGGCGGTGGCGGCGCGCCCAGGGGCGCGCCCGTGAGTTCTTCCGCCGGCGGCGGCGCCGCCTCGGTGTTCTCGACACCCAGGCTCGCCACGCTGTGGCCGGGCGTGAAATCGTCGAAGTACCACTCGCCGTCGACATTGACGACGCCCGGAGGCTCCGGAATCTTGCTGACCGGCACGCCCTTGAGCGCCGTCTGCATGTAGCCGATCCAGATCGGCAGGCTCAGGCTGCCGCCGGTTTCGCCGCGCACGCCCAATTGGCGCGGCGTGTCGTAGCCGATCCATGCAATGCCCACGGTCGTGGGCTGGAAACCCGCGAACCAGGTGTCGAACGAGTCGTTGGTGGTGCCGGTCTTGCCGAACAGGTCGTCGCGCTTGAGCGCCTGGTAGGCGCGCGCGGCGGTGCCGCCCTTCACCACGCTTTGCAGCAGCGAATCCATGATGAAGGCATTGCGCTGGGGAATGGCGCGGCGGGTTTCGTCGAGCACCGGCGGTTCGGTTTCGAGCAGCACCTTGTCGCGCAGGTCGGTCACGCGCGTGACCAGGTACGGATTGACGCGGTAGCCGCCGTTGGCGAATACCGAGTAGGCGCTGGCCATCTGCATCGGCGTGACCGATCCCGCGCCGAGTGCCATCGGCAGGTAGGCGGGATGCTTGTCCTTGTCGAAGCCGAACTTGGTGATCCAGTCTTGCGCGTACGGTGCGCCGATGGATTGCAGCAGGCGGATCGTCACCAGGTTCTTCGACTTCATCAGCGCGGTGCGCAGCGGCATCGGTCCTTCGAAGCCGCCGTCGAAATTCTTCGGTTCCCAGGGCTGGCCGCCCGGGGTGCTCGGCTCGAAGTACAGCGGCGCGTCGTTGACGATGGTGGACGGCGTGAAGCCTTTCTCCAGTGCGGCCGAGTAGATGAACGGCTTGAAGCTGGAGCCCGGCTGGCGCCAGGCCTGCGTGACGTGGTTGAACTTGTTCTTGCCGAAATCGAAGCCGCCTACCAGCGACTTGATGGCACCGGTGCGCGGGTCCATGCCGATGAAGGCGCCTTCGACCTCGGGCAGCTGCGTGATTTCCCAGCTGTTCTTCGGCGTTCTTGCCACGCGGATCACCGCGCCGCGCCGGATCTTGATATTCGGCGGCGCCTTGGCGGCAAGGCCCGACTGTGCAGGCCGGAGGCCTTCGCCGGTGATCTGCACGGTTTCGCCATTGGCGCGCACCGCGTTGATTTCCTTGCTGTTGGCCTCCAGCACCACGGCCGCCATCACGTCGCCGTTGTCGGGGTGTTCGGCCAGCGCGTCGTCGACGGCCTCGTCGGCTTCCTTGGGGTCGTCGGGCAGATCCACGAAGCGCTCGGGGCCGCGATAAGGCTGGCGCCGCTCGTAATCCATGATGCCCTTGCGCAGCGACCGGTAGGCTGCCGCCTGGTCGGCCGCGACCAGCGAGGTGTAGACCTTCATGCCGCTGGTGTAGATGCTGTCGCCGTACTGCGCATACATCATCTGGCGCACCGTTTCGGCCACGTACTCGGCATGCAGCCGGTCCGGGTCGGCGGCGTCGCGCAGATGCAGTTCTTCCTTCTTGGCCTCGGCCGCCTGTTCGGCGGTGATGAAGCCGGTTTCGTGCATGCGGTCGATCACGTAGAGCTGGCGCGCGCGGGCGCGGCGCGGGTTGGCCACCGGGTTGTTGGCGCCGGGTGCCTTCGGCAGGCCGGCCAGCATGGCGGCCTCGGCCGTGGTGACGTTCTGCAGCGGCTTGCCGAAATACGCCTCGGAGGCCGCCGCAAAACCATAGGCGCGGTTGCCAAGATAGATCTGGTTCAGATAGATCTCGAGGATCTGGTCCTTCGTGAGCTGCTGCTCGAGCCGCAGGGCCAGCAAAATTTCGTAGGTCTTGCGGCTCAGCGTGCGTTCCGAGCTCAGGTACACATTGCGCGCCACCTGCATCGTGATGGTGGAAGCGCCCTGCTTGCGGCCGCCCTTCAGGCTGGCCACCGCCGCGCGCACGAAGCCCTTGTAGTCGACGCCGCCATGGGCGTAGAAGCGCGCGTCTTCCACTGCAAGCACGGCGTCTTTCATCACCTTCGGAATGTTGGCAAAGGGCGTGAGCGTGCGGCGCTCTTCGCCGAACTCGCCGATGAGCGTGCCCTCGACCGAATACACGCGCAGCGGCAGCTTGGGCCGGTAGTCGGCGAGCTCCGAAATGTCGGGCAGCCGCGGATAGATGACGGCCACCGCCACACCGGCGGCCACCAGCAGAACCAGCGCAGCGGAACCGCCCGCAATGGCGCTCCACCGCGCAATGTGCCGCAGCCGCGTCGAGCGTTCGGAGCGCGCCGGTTCGGTGGAAGGAGAGGAATCGTCCATGGAAATCAGTGGTTAGGAAAAACAGTCGGTAGCGTCCGTTACACGGACGGAGCCACTTCAGGTGAGACTGGCTCGGTCGTTCGGGGGTTCCCGGTCGACAACGCATACCAGTCGACCTTGCGGGTCGCGAGCATCAGCACCGTCAGCATGCCGAATGTCAGCAGGGCGCCGAGCAGCAGGGCATTGCTTTCCGATGCCAGCAGGCCGTAGAGCGCGCCATAGAGTACCGCGACATAGGCCCCGAAGCCCGCGCCGCGTTTCCAGCTTTGCAAAACCGCGCTGAAGTAGATACCGAGCAGCAGCACGCTCGCGCCGGCCGCGCTGGCATAGGCCAGCCAGAAGGCCAGCTTCTCGGACAGGGCCAGCAGCAGCAGGAAGAACAGCGCGATCGAGAGGCCCACGAGCCCGTATTGCACCGGGTGCATGCGCTGCCTGCGGAACAGCTCGAACATGAAGGCCGCCATGATCACCAGACCGATGAAGAGCGCGCCGTACTTGCCGGCGCGCGTGCTCATCGAGTACACGTTGACGGGCTGCGCAAGGGAAACATCGAAGGTCTGCAGCGGCCCGAGCTCGCGCGGTCCGCGGTGGTTTGCCGGTACCGCGACAGCTGCTGCCGTGGCGGCGGCACCGGTATCGCGCCCCGACAGTCCGGCGCGCACCTGCTCGCGCGCCGAGGTCACCAGAGACGACACGCGCCAGTGCGCATCGAAGCCTTGTGGCGTCACATCGCGCTTCGCGGCGAGAAAGCGGCCGCCGAAACTCGGATGCGCCCAGGGCGAGCTCAGGTGGGCGGTGGTCTCTTCGGCAATCGGCACCATCGAGAGCGTGTCTTGTCCCACGAGGCCGAGCTTCATTTCGAAGGGCAACGGCGCCTTCGATTCCCACGCGGCGAGTGCGGCACCGGCCAGCGGTGCGTGGATGCTGTCGGCCAGCCAGCTGTCGTCCGCCAGGCCGGGCACGCGCTGCTTGAAACGCAGGCCCTCGCCATTCATCGCGATGGACGGCGAACCGTCGAGTCCGCGCAGATCGCTCACGTAGAAGACGACGAAGGGCGCCTTGAACTCGATGCGGGAATCGGCTTCGCTGTGCGCCACCGATTGGGGGTCGAAGGCGGAAAAACCGCCGCCGAGCGTGGCGTTGAGCGTGTAGAACGGAATCCTGAAGATGCCGCGGTAGCGCTCGTGCGGCGCCATCGAACCTTCGATGTGCAGCTTGTCGGGAAACACCGCGTGGGCCATTTCCTTGCTGCGCGCCTCCTGGCCGATCACCTTGCCTTGGGCGTCGCGCAGCGGCTCCACCCAGCGTTCCACATAAGGCACCAGCAGCACCGGGCCCACCATGGTCTGCGCGCTCGCATAGGTGGCGGCAAGCTCCTCGGCCGCCTCGCGCTGGCTGCGGCCGCGCTCGCGGTTGATCGAATTGATTTCGGCCAATGGAATGCACAGCAAGAGCGTGAGTACGAGCAGGCCGGCGACCTTGACCAGCATGGAACTCTGCAGGGCCTTGAACAACTGGAACATGTTTTCTTCTCCTCTTCGGTAGCGAAGCGGCGATGCTCGCCGCGCGACCCGAAGGCTGTGTGAAGCGGGGCCGCCGGCGGACTTCACACAGGCTTCACACAGGCGGCATCCGGGATGCCGGACTTCAAGCAGCCTTCCAATTTCCTTCTCGCACGGTGGTGACAGTTGCGGCTGTGCAAGTTCGCACGGACACCCACATCACACCGCCATGGACGCCCAAATCTCCACCCGCCCCGGCCGCTGGCTCTGGCTCGCCACCGTGGGCCTGGCCACCGCGGGATTCGTCGCGCTCAGCGTGCACCCCGTGCATGCGCAGGAAGCAACGGGCCCGCGGCTGAAGACCGAGAGCCCGTATTTCCTCGTGAAGAGCGACGACCCTTCGGTCGACCGCCTGCCGCTCAAGGGAACCGAGGTGGCGGTGAAGATCTCGGGCGTCATTGCCGATGTGACCGTGACGCAGACCTACCGCAACGAAGGCCAGCGCGCCATCGAAGCCAAGTACGTTTTCCCAGGCTCGACCAAGGCCGCAGTGAGCGGCCTCAACGTGCGGCTGGCCGATCGCCTGATCACCGCGCAGATCCGCGAGAAGCAGCAGGCACAGATCGAATACGACGCCGCGAAGAAGGAAGGCAAGACCGCCGCGCTGCTCGAGCAGCACCTGCCCAACGTGTTCCAGATGAATGTCGCGAACATCCTGCCGGGCGATGAAGTGAAGGTGGAGCTGCGCTACACCGAGCTGCTGGTGCCGCAGTCGGGCAACTATGCGTTCGTGTTCCCCACCGTGGTGGGCCCGCGCTACAACAGCCCGCAATCGGAGAACGACCAGGCCCAATGGATGGCACAGCCCACGCTGCGCGCGGGCGTGGCGCCCAACACCCGCTTCACGCTCAAGGCCAGCATCGACACGCCGATGGGCCTGAAGGAAGTGCGCTCGAACACCCACGCCATCGAGGTGAAGAAGAGCGATGAAGAGCGGCATGCCGACGTGGTGCTCACGGCCGACGGCCGGCCCGCGGACAATCGCGACTTCGTGCTCGACTATCGCCTTGCGGGCGAGAAGATCGAATCGGGTCTGATGCTCTACAAGGGCCAGGGGCAGAACACCGATGGAAGCGCCGAGAACTTCTTTCTTGCGATGATCGAGCCGCCCAAGGCCGTGGCCGCCAGCGCCATTTCGCCGCGCGACTACATCTTCGTGGTCGACATTTCGGGGTCGATGCATGGCTTTCCACTCGACACGGCCAAGACAGTGCTCGAGCGCCTGATCGGCGGGCTTCGCCCGAGCGACACCTTCAACGTGCTGCTGTTCTCGGGCAGCAACAAGATGCTCTCGCCCCAATCGGTGCCGGCCACGCGCGCCAACATCGAGCAGGCGCTGGCCACGATCCAGAACTACAGCGGCAGCGGCAGCACCGAGCTGATTCCCGCACTCAAGCGCGTCTATGCCGAGCCGAAGGAAGAGAAGGTGTCGCGCACCGTGGTGCTGATGACCGACGGCTACGTGAGCGTCGAGCGCGAGGCTTTCGAACTGGTGCGCAAGAACCTCTCGAAGGCCAATGTGTTCGCCTTCGGCATCGGCTCGTCGGTGAACCGCAGCCTGATGGAAGGCATTGCGCGCGCCGGCATGGGTGAGCCCTTCATCATCACCGACCCGGTCCAGGCGCCGGAGCAGGCCGCGCGCTTTCGCCGCATGGTGGAGTCGCCGGTGCTCACGAACGTGAAGGTCACTTTCGGCGGGCTCGACGTGTACGACGTGGAACCGCAGGCGCTGCCCGACGTGCTGGGCGAACGCCCGGTGATCGTGTTCGGCAAGTGGCGCGCCGATGCCGAAGGCAAGGCCCGGGGCCGCGTCATCGTCGAAGGCCAGGGCGCCAACGGCCCGTACCGCCAGGAGCTGCGCATCGACCCGCAAATGCGCCAGGACACCGCCGCGCTGCGCACGCTGTGGGCGCGCCACCGCGTCCAGAGCCTGAGCGACCAGGAAACGCTCGAAGGCGGCACCGCCTTCAAGGAGCGCATCACCGAGCTTGGCCTCAAGTACAGCCTGCTGACGCAGTACACCAGTTTCATCGCGGTGGACAAGGTGGTGCGCAACCTTGCGCCGCAGAACAGCGTCGACGTGAACCAACCGCTGCCGTTGCCGCAAGGCGTGAGCGAGCTGGCGCTGGGTGCCGAAGTGCCGAGCACGCCCGAGCCTGAAACCCTGGGCGCCATTGCCGTCGTGCTGTCGATGCTCGCCATGCTGCGCCGCCGCGCGCGGCGCCATGA
This sequence comes from Variovorax paradoxus, assembly GCF_030815855.1. NCBI lineage: Bacteria > Pseudomonadati > Pseudomonadota > Betaproteobacteria > Burkholderiales > Comamonadaceae > Variovorax > Variovorax paradoxus. Next base: position 5,346,369 of record NZ_JAUSXG010000001.1, read on the forward strand.
TCCGCGCCGCTTCACGGCCTGAGCGCGGAAAAAAGGAAAAAAACAAATGTCACTGGCCGCACTTGCCCATCGCCATCCGCGCATCGTGGAGGGGGGCATTCACATCGACCGCGCACCGGCCGCCTTCTGGCTCGCGCTGCAGTTCGCCGCGCTCGCGCCGACCTGGGCCTGGATGGTCCAGCGCATGCGCGACGGCTCCGACGACCCGCTGGGCCTCCTGGCGCTGGCCGCACTGGCCGCGCTCGCATGGCAACAGCGGCGCGAACTGCGTGCCGCGCCGCGGCTGGGCTGGCTGGCTTTGGCAGGCGCCGGGACCTTGCTGGCGACGCTGCTGCGCACGGGGCTCGGTGCCTTGCCCGCCTTGCCCCCACTCGCTGCGAGCCTGGTGGCGGTGCTGGCCTTGGCATGCGGCTTGTTGGCCTTCCTGCCGCGGCGCGTGGCCGCGTTGCCGGTGGCCGGGCTCGCGGTGCTGGCCTTGCCGCTGCTGTCGTCGCTGCAGTTCTACGCGGGCTATCCGCTGCGCGTGGTCACGGCCGAGGCGAGCCGCTGGCTGCTGGCGCCCGGTTTCAGCGTGGCGCGCGAGGGCAGCAGCCTGCTGGTGGATGGCCGGCTGGTCATCGTCGATGCGCCGTGTTCGGGCGTGCAGATGGTGTGGCTCGGCTACTTCACCGCCTGCGCGGTTGCGCTCTGGGCGGGCCGGAGCGACCGCGGCTTTCTGCGCCGGCTGCCGATGGTGGGCCTGCTGGTGCTGGGCGGCAACATCTTGCGCAACAGCGTGCTGATTGCGTTCGAAGGCGCGGGGCATCCGCTGGCGCCGTGGGCGCACAACATGCTCGGTCTTGCGGTGCTGGCTGCGGTGTGCGGCGGTATCGCCCGCCTGATGGTGCCGGCGCGCGCCGCGCCCGAATTCGCCGACCGGCCCATTCCGGGCCTGATCACCGCGCAAGGAGGCCGCCATGTCGACACGGTTCTTTGAAAGCTTTTTCGCTAATCACTTCATCAACCGGATCGGCCACAAGACCGCGTTCGCACTCGCGATGCTGCTGTGCCTGTTGTGGTCGACCGCCGCCGCGCTGCGCGCGCCGCAAGAACCCGTGGCCGCCGCGGCATCGCACGAATGGCCACGCGAATGGGACGGCGTTCCGCTGCGGCCGATGGCCCTCGGCGAGGTCGAGCAGCGCTTTGCCGACCGCTTCCCGGGCGCCATCGGTCGCATGACCGACGGCACGCAGATGATCGTGATGCGCGCGGTGAACACACCTACGCGAATGCTGCATCCGGCCGCCGATTGTTACCGCGCACTCGGCTATCGCATCGAGCAGGCGCGCCTGGAACGCGATGCGCAAGAGCGTTTGTGGCGCTGTTTTGTTGCGCAACGGCACGGTCTGCAAAAGTTCCGCGTTTGCGAGCGCATCGTCGATGCCGAAGGCACCGCTTTCACCGACACTTCAGCCTGGTACTGGGCGGCGGCCAGCGGGCAGTCGACCGGTCCGTGGCAAGCCGTCACGGTGGCGAGACCCATGTGAGAGTTGTGTGAACAAGACCCTGAGATCTGCGATTTACGGGCTGGTAGCCCTTGTAGTGACCGCGTGTTTAGCTATCTTCTTGATAGTAAAGCTGGCGCTTGCGCCCGCGGCCGGCGAATGGCGCAGCACGGTCAAGGCCGGTCCGCTGAGCTTCGAAATCGGCGTACCCACGGCGGTGCGCCTGGCCACCTCTCCGTGGCTCGCGCCACGGCTCGACGGGCATTCGCTCGACACCCGTTTCGGCACCGTGCACTTCGCCTGGAAGGATGCAGCCGGCGCACTCGAATTGCGCTGCGCTCCCTGCGCGGCGGAAGTTCCGGCGCTCGGCACGCAGCCGATCCAGGTCGAGGGGCTGGTCGCCACCGTCAAGCGCGACGGCAACACGCTGGCGGGCACGCTCGAGGCCACGCCCCGCGGCGCCGATGCGGCGGCCGTGATCCACGGCCAATGGGAAGGGCGCCTCGCGCCCAAGAGCCTGCAGCTCAGTGCCGACATCAAGGACGCGCCCATCGCCCGCTGGTACGCGGTGCTCGCACCCGGCCTGCCCGAACTGCAGCGCGCCCGCATCGGCGGCACGCTGGCACTGCGCGGAAACGTCGCACTGCCCGAAGGCACGTTCACGGTGATTCCCGTCGTCAGCCAGTTCACGGTCGAAGGGCTGGGTACCGAAGCCATGCTCGGCGCACGCACCAGCTGCGGCGCGCCGGCGAAGCTGGCCAACGACAGCTGGCTGGCGCGGGCCGTCATCGCGGCCGAAGACCAGCGCTTCTTCAGCCACGCCGGCTACGACCTGGCGGAAATCGTCGCCTCGATCGACAACAACCAGAAAGACGGCCAGCTCAAGCGCGGCGGCAGCACACTGACGCAGCAACTCGCGAAGATGCTGGTGACCGGCAGCGACCGCACTGCCGAACGCAAGTTGCGCGAGCTGCTCTACGCGGTCGAAATGGAGCAGACGCTGGGCAAGGCGCGCATCCTGCAGCTCTACCTCGACAACGCGCCCTGGGGCGGCAACCTGTGCGGCGCCGAGGCCGCCGCGCGGCGCTACTTCAAGCGGCCGGCGCGCAACCTGGAGCCCGCGCAAGCGGTCTGGCTCGCGGCCATGCTGCACAAGCCGCACGCCGTGCTCGAGCGATGGCGGCACGACGGGCGAATCGACCCGGAGCGCACCAAGTGGGTGGCCGAGAGCGTGCGCGGCATCAGCCGCAACCAGCGCGAAGCGCTGCTCAAAAGCGTGGCAGGCGCCAAATTCCCGGCACCGGAGGCGGCGCCATGAGCGACATCGACGAGATCGAAGCCATCGAGCGCGCCACGGTCGCCGCCGTGTCGCCCCTGGCCGTCGAGGAACTCGACGGCTGGCTGCTGCCCTTCGACGACGGCACCGTCAAGCGCGCGAGGTCGGCCGTTCCGCTGCACCGTCAGGCGGTGAGCGACAGCACCCTCGACCGCATCGAGGACCGCTATGACAGCCACCAATTCGTGCCCGCGTTCCGCTTGGCCGACGTCCCCTGCTTCAATGCGCTGCGGGCCGAACTGGAGCAACGGCATTACGTGGGCGATTCGCCCACCTGCGTACAGATCGGCTCGGCAAGGCGCATGCGCGACGTGGCCGCGGCCGGCGTGGCACCGGCCGACGTCGATCCCGTACCCGACGACGCCTGGGCCAGGCTGTTCCTCGGGGAAGGCTTCGATCCGGTCGACGGTGCCCATCGCGTGCGGGCGCTGTCCCGCGCCAAGGGCTCGCTCTATGCCAGCGTGCGCGAAGGGCACCGCACCGTCGCGGCAGGCGCCATGGCCTTCAGCCACGGATGGGCCAGCGTCCACGGCATGCGCACCGAGCAGTCGCAGCGCGGCCGGGGCCTGGCCGGGCGCGTGCTGGCCGGGTTGGCAGAGGCTGCGCTCGAACGCGGTTTCGAACGCGTGTTCCTGCAGGTCGATGCGCACAACATCCCGGCCCATGCGCTCTACCGGCGTGCCGGTTTTTCCACGCGCTGGCAGTACCGCTACTGGCAGCGGCAGCAGTGGCCGCGCTGAGTTCGTAGCCTGAAACCGGCACCCCCACAGGTGGCGCGGTCGGGTCGTTAGTGCCACCATGGCCGCATGAAGAACGCAAACCACCCCACCGATCCCGTGGCCACGCCGCGCGGCATCGACCACATCGTGGCCGGTGTTTCCACCAGCGATGGCGACGGCGTCAAACTCACCCGCGTGCTGCAGCAGCCGCTGCAGAAAAGACTCGACCCGTACCTGATGCTCGACGCCTTCGGCAGCGACAACCCCGGCGACTACATCGGCGGCTTTCCCAGCCATCCGCACCGGGGCTTCGAAACCGTGACCTACATGATTGCGGGCCGCATGCGCCACCGCGACAGCGCGGGCCACGAGGGGCTGCTGCAAAACGGCGGCGTGCAATGGATGACGGCCGGCCGCGGGCTGGTTCACAGCGAGCTGCCCGAACAGGAAGAAGGCCTGATGGAAGGCTTTCAGCTCTGGCTCAACCTGCCGGCCAAGGACAAGATGCGGGAGCCCTGGTATCGCGACATCCAAAGCGAGGAAATCCCCGAATACACCACCGCCGCGGGCGTGCACGTGCGGGTGATCGCGGGCGAAAGCCACGGCATCGAAGGCGCAGTGCGGCGCGAGCGCACCGAGCCGCTCTACCTCGACATCAGCCTGCCGCCGGGCGCCGAGTTTGCCCAGCCCTTGGCCGACGACCACAACGCGCTGGTGTACGTGTACCGCGAGTCGGTGTGGATCGCGGGCAGCGAGGTGCCGACGCGCCGCATGGCCATTCTGGCGAACGACCCCGGCAGCGACGGCGTGGTGCTGCGCGCGGGCGCAACCAACCACAGCCCGGCCCGCGCATTGCTGATCGCCGGCCGGCCGCTGCAAGAGCCGATTGCGCAGTACGGCCCTTTCGTGATGAACACCCAGGAGCAGGTGAAGCAGGCCGTGCATGATTTTCAGAACGGAAAATTCGAATAGCCCTGTAGTCGCAGGCCTACCGAAAATCGGCGCCGCGCGCAGGTCACGCACGCGGCCGAGGCGCATAGATTGGCTGCCATGCCCTCCAGCAAGCCCGGCCCGACCCCCACCCCCAGAGCTCCCCAGGTCCGCAAGGGGCAGGCGCCCGACACCTTGCAGCGCGATGCGTTCCACGAGCGCTTCATGCAGCCTTTCCGAGACCCGGCCTTCGAGGCCGAGAAGGAGGCGCTGCAGCGCGTCGAACTCATTGCATGGGAGGCCTACCAGGAGGGCCGCAAGGCGCCCATCACACGCAAGGCCGGCCCTGGCTATGCGGACCCTGAGTACGACCTGTCCATCGACTGGCTCGAAGCCAAGGCGCGCATCGATGCGGCGCAGGCCGCTTGGGGCCAGCCACAGACGCGGTCGCGCGTGCTGCTGGTCAACGGCTCGCCGCGCAACGATGGCACCTGCCCCGGAGAAATATCGAAGACATGGCGGCTGCTGCAGCTTGCGCGCGAGGTGCTCGCAGGCTGCGGCATCGAAACCGACGTGCTCGACCTGAGCCTGCTCACTTCGGAGTACGGCCGGCACATCCACCCCTGCAAGGGCTGCGTGTCCACCGCGATGCCGCTGTGCCACTGGCCCTGCAGCTGCTATCCCAACCATTCGATGCGCCAGACCGGCGACTGGATGAACGAGATCTACGAGCGCTGGGTGGCCGCGCACGGCGTGATCCTGTTCACGCCCACGCACTGGTACCAGGCGGCCAGCCCGCTCAAGCTCATGATCGATCGGCTGGTGTGCGCCGACGGCGGCAACCCCGATCCCACCAGCACCCACGGCAAGAAGCCCGAAGAGGCCAAGGCGCTCGAACTCGAGGGCTGGGGCTACCCCAAGCATCTCGGCGGCCGCGTCTATGGCGTGGTGGTGCACGGCGATGTGGCCGGCGCCGAGAGCGTGCGCCGCAACCTGTCGGACTGGCTCGACTGGATGGGCCTGGTCGATGCGGGCCCGCAAGCCCGCTTCGACCGCTACATCGGCTACTACGAACCCTATGCCACCAGCCACGACGCCCTCGACGCCGATGCGGACGTGCAGGAAGAAGTGCGCAACGTGGCGCGCGCCGTGGCGCTGGCCGTGGGCGAGATGCGCACCGGCAAGCTGCAGTCGCCCGATCGTGGATTGAAGCAGCCCAGGCCCAAATAAATCACGCTTCGACAGGGCCGAGCCTGCGCGGTTCATGATTCTTTACGCACGCTCACTTTCGGCTCACCTGGGAGATACACAGGTCTTCCACACTTCGCTTCACCTGCTGCCCCTTGGCGGCGGGCTTCTTCGAAAGGAAGCACTTCTCATGATCTCTCTTCGCCAACGCATCGTCTGGGCCAGCCTTCTCGGTTCAGCCGCCCTCGCCTCTTCGGGCGCCTTTGCACAGGCTCCGGCCGCACCGACCACTTCTGCCGCCCCGTCGGCCGCCGTCGTGCAGGCTGACGGCCCGGCATCCAAGGCGCAGCACAAGCGCATGGACCCGGCCCAGCGCATGGAGCGCATGCAAGAGCACCGCGCCAAGCGCCTGGCCGCACTGAAGGAAAAGCTCAAGCTGACCGCCGCGCAGGAAAGCGCATGGACCACCTTCGCATCGGCCAGCCAGCCGCCCGCCGGTGCCCGCCCGCAGCGCATGGACCGCGCCGAATTCGCCAAGCTCACCACGCCCGAGCGGCTGGAGCGCATGCAGGCCCGCCAGGCCGAGCGCAGCGCCAGGTTCGCCAAGCGCGCCGAAGCCACGAAGACCTTCTACGGCGCGCTGACGCCCGAACAGCAGAAGACCTTCGACGCGGAAACGGTGCATGCCGGCATGCATGGGCATCGCGGCCACCATGGCCATGGCGGTGCCGACGGCCAGCACTCGGCGCCCGCCAAGAGCTGACCTGCTGAGCCGAAAAGCGCCTGTACGGCGCACGCAGTCAAAAGCCCGCAGTGCCTCGTGCACTGCGGGCTTTTTTATTACGTGGACGCTGGACTATTGAGGCGTGCCGGTCTTGTCAGTCGGGTTCGTCGGTACTTCCGGCCGTTCACCGCGCTGGCCGAACTGGGGCTTGGTCTTGCGGGCCTGCTGGCTGACTTCGGCGCGCGACATTTCGCCGGTGGGTTGCGGCAGTGCATTGGGTTGGCTGTTCACCGTGGTGCTGGCCTCGCCCTTCGGCACCAGGTTGTTCGTGTTGTTGCGGTTGTGGGCGCGCGCCTCGGCCTTCACGGCCTCGCGCGAATTCGGCAGGCTGCTGTCCGGGCGCTGTGGCGGGTTGGGCACGCCGGAGGGCGTTTGCGTGCTGGCCTGGCCGCCCACCGCCGGGTCGGGCTGGGCGGGTATCGATGTGGCTTGCGCCATCGCGGCACCGGCCGCGGCCATCAGGCCAGCCAGCACCGTGGCGTGAAAGATTCCGTGCTTCATGGTGTGTTCCTTTGCGTGTCTCGAGGAATGAACGAATCGATGAGGAAGAAAGACGGGCCGTTCCCCTGGCCCTGAAATCACCGTAGGAGGCCCGGAATGGCGCCCATGTCGGGGTGCGGCAGGCCTGCCTGTAGGAGTCCGCCGCCCTGGCGCGAAAGCAGCGGCAACGGCCGTGAAAGAAGGTGGCGCGTTCCTACAGGCGCGGGCGGCGCGGCAACGTACAACCGCAGCACAGATGTCTTCTTCCCCGATTCCGTTCGCCGTTACGGCGCCGACCTCTCTCAAGGTGATGACCGTGAACACCCACAAGGGCTTCACCGCGCTCAACCGCAAGTTCATTCTTCCGGAGTTGCGGGATGCGGTGCGCACCGTGGGCGCGGACGTGGTGTTCCTGCAAGAGGTGCTCGGCACCCATTCGCGCCACTCGCGCAAGGTGAACAACTGGCCCGAGGCGCCGCATTACGAATTTCTGGCCGACACCATGTGGCCGCAGTTCGCGTACGGGCGCAACGCCGTGTATCCGCGTGGCCATCACGGCAACGCGGTGCTGTCGAAATTTCCGATCGTGCATTACCGCAACCACGATGTGTCGGTGGCCGGGCCCGAAAAACGGGGCCTGCTGCATTGCGTGCTGCGCCTGCCGGGCCGCACCGTCGATGTCCATGCGATTTGCGCCCACCTCGGCCTGGCGGAGGCGCACCGGCAGCAGCAGCTGGAACTGCTCTGCCACATCGTGCGCGACGAAGTGCCGCCCGATGCGCCGCTGATCGTGGCGGGCGATTTCAACGACTGGCGCGGCCGCGCCCACCGGGTGCTCGAAGAAGGTGCGGCACTGCGCGAGGTGTTCGTTCATGCGAACGGCTCGGCCGCCAAGACCTTTCCGTCGCGCTTTCCGCTGCTGTCGCTCGACCGCATCTATGTCCGCAATGCGGGCGTGCATGCGCCCGTGGTGCTGCCGCGCAAGCCCTGGTCGCATTTGTCGGACCATGCGCCGCTGGTGGCGAACATCGACCTTTGAAGATGGACCACCGCCATGTCCTGCGCAGTTCGCTCCGCGCCGCGGCTTGCATCGATGGCGAGGCCCGCGAGCCTTGACGGTGGCCGCCATGGATAGCAGCGGCCGTTGGATCGGCGGCAACCGAATTGCGCTGCTCGAGAACGGCGAGGAGTTCTTCCCGCGCGTGTTCGACGCCATCCGCCAGGCGAAGCGCGAGGTGATCGTCGAGACCTTCATCCTGTTCGAGGACAAGGTCGGCCTGGCGCTGCACGCCGCCATGCGCGCGGCGGCCCAGCGCGGCGTGAAGGTCGACGTGCTGGTCGACGGCTTCGGCTCGCCCGATCTTTCGCGCGAATTCATCGAAGGGCTGAGTTCGGTCGGCGTGAAGATGCGGGTGTTCGATCCGGGCAAGCGCATCCTCGGCCAGCGGCTGAACGTGTTCCGCCGCATGCACCGCAAGATCGTGGTGGTCGACGGCGAGCTGGCGTTTGTCGGCGGCATCAACTATTCGGCCGACCACCTGCTCGACTTCGGGCCCAAGGCCAAGCAGGACTACGCGGTCGAGCTTCGCGGACCGATCGTGGCGCCGATCCACCAGTTCGTGCTGCGCGCCATTGCGCTCGGCGACAAGGGGCCCGGCTGGTTCCGCCGCCGCCTCAAGCAGGCACCGCCGGTGGCCCGCGAGTCCGTGGGCGAGGTGGAAGCCATGTTCGTCACGCGCGACAACCGCCGCCACACCAGCGACATCGAGCGCCAGTACCTGGCCGCGATCCGCGCCGCGCGCCGGCGCATCGTGATTGCCAATGCGTATTTCTTTCCCGGCTACCGGCTGATCAAGGAACTGCGGCGCGCGGCGCGGCGCGGCGTGGACGTGCGGCTCATCCTGCAGGGCGAGCCGGACATGCCGATCGTCAAGACCGCCGCGAGCATGCTCTACCACCACCTGCTGCATGCGGGCGTGCGCATCTATGAGTACTGCGACCGCCCGCTGCACGCGAAGATTGCGCTGATCGACGACGACTGGACCACGGTCGGCTCGAGCAACCTCGATCCGCTGAGCCTGTCGCTGAACCTCGAAGCGAACGTGATCGCGCGCGACAAGGCTTTCAACCAGCTGCTGTGGCAACGCATGGACACGCTCATGCGCGTGAGCTGCAAGGCGATCGGCGAGGCCGATCTCGAAAGCGGATGGAGCGGCTGGCGGCTGGTGCGCAGCTTCTTCATCTTCCACTTCCTGCGCTGGTATCCCTCGTGGCTGGGCTGGCTGCCGCGCCAGGTGCCGCGCCTGACGCTCGCCGAGGCCACCGACCTTGCCGAAAAGCGCGAACAGCGAGAGAAGAACGGCGAGAGCGGCGGGGCCACCCAGACGACGGAAGCCGCATGAACCGCCGGTCCGCCCCCGAGCCGAACGCGACGGCGCATGGCGCCGCGGCTTTCCCATGAGCACCCTGAGCCTCGCGCATCGCCCCTGGTGGCCCTGGCTGCGCCGCATCGCCGTCTGGGGCTTTTTCGGCCTCATCGCGTGGCTGCTCGTGAGCCAGGCGCGCGCCATCGATTGGCAAGAGGTGTTCGAGGCCATGCGGGAGCTGCCCGCGGCCACGCTGCTCATCGCGGGCGCGCTGGCCGCAGGCAGCTTTGCGACCTACAGCACGTACGACCTGCTGGGCCGGTATCTCACGCGCCACCGGCTCCGTGCAGCGAGTGTGATGGGTGTGACCTTCATCAGCTACGCCTTCAATCTCAACCTCGGTTCGCTGGTGGGCGGTGTGGCGTTTCGCTACCGGCTCTATTCGCGGCTGGGCCTTTCCAACGACACCATCACCCGCGTGCTCGGCTTCAGCATGCTGACCAACTGGCTCGGCTACCTGGTGGTGGCGGGCGCGGCGTTCTGCTTCTGGCCGATGGACTTGCCGGATGAATGGAAGATCGACAACGGCGGCCTGCGCATTCTGGGCGCGCTGCTGCTGCTGCTGGCCGCGGCCTATCTGGTGCTGTGCGCGTCGGCCAGTGGGCGTGTCTTTCGCGTGCGCCGCTATCTGTTCAAGGTGCCGAAGCTGCGCATGGCGCTGCTCCAGCTCGCCATGTCGTGCCTGAACTGGTCGTTGATCGGCGGCGTGATCTGGATCTTGCTGCAGGGCCAGGTGGCCTATCACCAGGTGCTCGCGGTGCTGCTGGTCGCCGCAGTCGCAGGCGTGGTCACGCACGTGCCGGCCGGCCTCGGCGTGCTGGAGGCGGTGTTCATTGCCCTGCTTTCACACGAGGTGCAGCAAGGCAAGCTGCTGGGCGTGCTGCTGGTCTACCGGGGGCTTTACTACCTCTTGCCGCTGGCTGTCGCCACCGTGGCCTACTTCGTCACCGAGTTGCGCACCCGGCGCTGGCGCAGCACGGCGCGCTGAGCGCCCTAGAAGTGATAGGTGTAGCGCAGCCGGACAAAGTTTTCGCCCGGGTTGGGCTTCTTGAGTCCGGCGTTCGAAAAATGCTGCAGGCGCAATGCGAGTTCATGCCTGCCGTTCTCGCCGAAGCTGCGTCCCACGCCCAGCACCTCGGTGAACTGGAATGCGGTGCTGAAAGTGCGGTCGGGCGTCCTGTACAGGTGGTCCATCACCGTGCCGCCCACGCCGCCTTCGGCGAACCAGGACGAACGGCCGCCGTCGAAGCGATAGCGCCACGTATAGATGGCGCCGAGCTGCGTGTAGTTGCGCGAACCGCTGCCGAGCGCCGGCGCATGCCACTGGCTGACGAACAGGTCCCAGTAGGAAGTCAGTGCGCCTTCGTGCACCGGCTGGCGCAGCGACCAAGGCAGCGTGACGCCCACGGTCGTTGCATTGGTGGCGCCCTTGTCGCCATGCGGTGCACGGCCGCCCTCGAAGTAGATGCCGCGGGCGCTGTCTTCGAACGCATGGGCCTCGGTGCCCAGCAGGCCGAGAACGCCTGCGAACACCGCGGCCACGAGGGGCGCGGACGGTTGTACTTTCATGATGCGCGTCTGGAAAGCAAATGGTGAAAAGGAAGGAAATAATTACTTTCCGGCCCCTCCGCTGCTTTCCGGAAGGCTATTGCCATGTCGGCAGGTAGGACTTGTTCAACAAAATTGCGAAAACGATTTTGTTGCAGTGCAGCAATCAGCGTGGCCGGAGCCTATAGTGGTGCTCATTCATCCTCATGGTTCGCCCTTCTCTATGTCGTCTCTCACTTCTGCCGCCCGTTTGGCCAACCCGCTGATGCTGTGGGCCGACGTGGCTCTCAAGACCCAGGAAATGCTGCTGTCTTCCGGCTCGGTCATCCACATGCGCACCGAGCAAATGGCCAGGGCCGGGCTCGCGCCCAGCGCCGCCGACCTCGCGGAGTTCCAGCTCATGGGCAATGAAAAGCTCGCCGCGGCAGGCGAATCGGGCGCTGCCATGGTCAAGCAGTGGCACAGCAGCCATGTTTCGCTGGCCAGCCGCGCGCTGCAGCATTGGCTTCTCAGCGCGGGCGCTTTTCTGTCGATGGCGGGCAGCATCACGCCAGCGCAAGCTGCGGAGCGCGGCGACGCCTTCGTGAAGGCGAGCACCCGCGCGGCAAGCACGGCCGGCCAGCTCTCCGGCGCGGCCGTCCGCATTGCGCGCGAAGGGCTGAAGCCGATCCATGCGGCGGCCACCTCGAACGCCCGGCGCCTGGCCGAGCTGCGCGCCTGAGCGGGAGCCTCAGCCGCGCGCCGGCACCAGCGTCACGAGCGTGATCTCGGAAGGCGCGCCAAAGCGCTTCGGCGGGCCCCAGTAACCGGTGCCGCGGCTCACGTAGATCCACATGTCGTGCAGCCGGTGCAGGCCCGCGGTGAAAGGCTGCTGCATCGGCACGAACAGGTTCCACGGAAAAAACTGGCCGCCATGCGTGTGGCCCGAGAGCTGCAGCTGGTAGCCGGCCCTGGCCGCCACCGGCGCACTGCGCGGCTGGTGCGCCAGCAGCACGCGGGTGTGCACCAGCGGAGGAGCGTCGTACAGCGCCAGGTGCGGATCGCTTGCGTGCGTGGGGTCGAAGTGGCCGGCGGTGAAGTCGGTCACGCCCGCCAGCACCAACTGGCTCTCGAACAGCTCTTCGTCGTTCTGCGCGCCGCGCACATTGCGCGTCTGCAGCACCACATGCTCGTTGAGCAAGACCTTCAGGCCGAGCCGGCGCAGCTCGTCGATCCACGCATGCGCACCGGCGTAATACTCGTGGTTGCCCGTGACGACGAAAGTACCGTGCCGCGCACGCAGTCCGGCCAGCGGCGCGATGTGCTCGCGCAGCTCGGCCACGCTGCCATCCACCAGGTCGCCGGTGATGGCGATGGCGTCGGCGCCGAGCCGGTTCACCGCGTCGACGATGCGCTGGATGTAGTTGCTCCGGATCGTCGGACCCACGTGGATGTCGCTGAGCTGCGCGATCGTGAAGCCCTCGAGCGCCGAAGGCAGCCCGTGAATCGGAACGTCGACACGCCTGACGCTCGCGGTTCTGCGGGCGTTGAGAAAACCCACGGCGGACGCCAGGGTTGCCACCACCAGCACGGCCATCGCGCTCCACGGCAGCACGGCGCTCCAGGGCACCGGTAGGCCGGCCAGTGCGCTGGCCACCCAGACGAGCGCAAGGCCCGCATCGCGCACCAGCGTCAGCACGAACATCGAGGAGAACCAGCCCATGCTGATCAGCCCTGTCCATTGGAGCGCCTCCTTCAAGGAGGCGTTGCGCACGGCGCGGCGCGCGACGAAAGGCAACGGGATCGTGAGTGCCGAAATTGCGAGGGCGGCGAGCGCCAGCGGCCAGGCCGGAGTGAGCATGGCCAATGCGGGCAGCAGGCGCAGCGCCAGGTAGACATGCAGGAGCGCGGTCAGAACGCTCAGGGGACGTATCGGCATTGGGGCAATGGGAACGGGCACTGCCCGGGATGCGGTATCTGCAAGGCGCATGCCGTACATTCAAGACGCCCGCCGAACCGGTGCCCGCTATTTTTTCTATAGCGCCTGGCGCACGGATAGCAGGCGCTGTGGGCGAGGCAGGTTTCGAAGCCCGCGGCCCGGCGCATCGGTTTCAAACCGCGCTTGGGCGCTACTGCACCGCGCGCGTGCCGGCCGAGGCCATGTCGGTGCCTGCGGGCCACACGAATGCCACGCGCGCGGGCGCACCGGGCAGGACATGCAGTGTTTGCTTGAGCGTGTTTCCAAGCAAGCGAGCCTCCACTTCGTAGGTGCCCGGATCGAGCCGGGCCACCATGAACGGTCCGCCGGACACCACGTCGTCGAGCAGCGCGGTGCCATTGCTGCTGCGTACCGTGACGTGAACGCCGGCCGCGAAGTCGGCGCCCTTGTGGTCCTTGATGGCGAATTCGAAAGTTGCCGGCCAGCGCGGCGCAACCGTCTCCATCAGTTCGGCCTCGTCGCTGCCGATGCCGCCGCTCATGTATTCGATGCCGTGCGTCATGTGGATCGGCGGATTGATCGCCGAATGCGCCGGCGAGAGCGCCGCAAGAAGCGCGGCGCCGCACAGCATGGCGGCCGCTGCGGACCGCGTGCGCGATGAAATCCGGGAGGTCATGGTCTGGATCCTTTCTTCCGTGTCTGCGTGGCGAGAAGGCCACGCCGCTACTGTGCGGCGCAGGGCTTAGGCAAGGCTTAACAGGAAAGAAAGAGAATCCACCCGGACCAGAAACCGGCCGGGCGGAAAGCGCCCTCAGCGTCCGGCGGAGGTCTGCGCGAGTGCCTGCGTTTGCGGCATCGGCGGCAGCACCGAAGCCATGTCGAAGTTCGATGGCCACATGAACACCGCGCGGGACGGCATACCCGCGATCACGGTCAACGTTTGCGTGATCGTGAGGCCGCCCAGCGTCACGTTCACGTCGTAGGCGCCGGGATCGAGCCGCGCCAGCATGTAGGGGCCGTTCGACTGCGCTTCCATCACCGTGCGGCCCGTGTACTTCTCGCGCACCTGGACCGCTGCGCGCACCGGAAAGCTGCCACGCTGTTTGCTCTCGTTGACGCCGAATTCGATGGTCGCCGCCCATCGCGGCGACACCATCTGCATGAATGCAGCTTCGTCCTTGCTTGCGCCTCCGCACATGTATTCGACGCCCTGCGCCATCTGAATGGGCGGGCTCGAAACCGCATGGGCCGACGTGGCCAGCGCCCCGAAGAATGCTGCTGTGCCGCCCAGTACCAACGCAGCCATCGGCTGCCGGAGACGCATAAGGTTCATTGCTTCGATGTCCTCGATCATGGGTGACGTGAATCCGTCGAGGATTTTGCTTAGCAAGAGTCGGGCTAGATATAGCGTTTACGAGGAACGATTCTCGCGAAGGGACTGAACGCTATAGTTTTAATAGCTGATAACACGTGTGCGATGGGCCTCCAGGCCATTTGTATCCCACCCCTATATGAAAACCCTGAGAAAGGGCGCCGTACGCCCGATTCGGCCCATGGCAGGTGAACAGCGCCTACACCGGTGCATCGCCCCGCTTGTTATGAAGAGGTTCGTACAGAAAAGGAGCTTCCAATGAACATCGGATCCAAGATCGAAGCAGTCAAGAAAATGGACGCGCAGCGCCCGGGCTTTCCGGGCGAACACCTCGCGGTTCTGGGCGCGGGTGTTTTGCTGTTGTTGACCGCCGGGCGCAGCCCGTCGCTCGTGCGCCGGCTGCTGGCGGGGGCGGCGGGCGGCGCACTGGTTGGGCGGGCGGCCAGCGGAACCGGCGGGCTGGCACGGGTCGCACGAACAATGCAGGGCGGCTGGGGTGGGCGCCGGCCGATGCGCATGCTGTAGAGAGAAAGCGCAATGGCGGACTGCCGGCGCAATCCGCTGTTGGAGCCGCCCTGTAAAACCCAGCGGTAGATTATTGAGGTCGGATCGTCGATTAACTCGATGTAAATGTGCCCGATGAATTAAAGGGCTGAGCACATCGGGTGTTTCAACCCATTCTCGGCGGCTATTCGTTCATCGCCATCAGTGCGCGGAACGCCAGCCCGGCAGGATTTGCCGATGACGACCAAAGGGCGATTACTCCGTCGCGGCATTAACCGGGGCAATCAACTCTTGACCGGCTACGACCTTGTTTCGCGGTGGCCATCGATCAATGTTCCCACCCCCATCCATTACTACGATGCTGGCGATATCCGGTATTTGGAAGCCGGCGAAGTTCCTCTACGGCATGCGCAGGTTTTATTGCAGGCCTTCCAGGCTGAACAGCGAAAATCTGGACCGGCTGAAGGGTGAGCAAGGACGCCGACCTTGTTGGCATTTGAAACACTCGTGGTAGATCGTTAACAATAGTTATGCAGGTTGGCATGGGTTTAAAAAATTGCACCTCAAGAGCCCCCGGTTTTCTTTGGAAGAACGGCACCCTGCGGGATTAACTTTGCCGTCCGCTCGATGGGAAGTCGTGAAAAATTCCCTGATGTGAAATCTTGTTTGCCAGAATGTAATCAGAATCCCCGGTTTGTGAATTAGTGCCTTTGGTCTACCCCTCTTCCACCAATAGTCTCCACGCCTGCCGCAAAAGTAGGCGGGTCACGGCAGTGGGTTAACGGAAATGGTTTCCGATTGGCCGCATCGCTTGGACTTTTTTGGAGCGAGGGTCAGAGGATGAACAGGTCATTTCAGAGCATCTGGAACGAGGCACTGGGTGCGTGGGTTGCGGCCAGCGAGGTGAGTGCCGCGCGCGGCAAGAAGTCGTCGGGTACCGTGCTGGCCGCAGGCCTCTTGGCGGCGGTCGCTTACGGCGGCGCATCGTCCGCCTGGGCGGCCAACGAGTGCGGAGCTGTCGCCGTTGGTGGAACCGTCATCTGCAACGGTGATGGAACGCCAGTGGGGGACGCCAACCCGAACACCACCGGCATTGCATATGGCACCGACGGCATCACCGTCATCGTGGACGGCACCGCGGCGCCCTTCACCATCACGCCGGTCACCGCGCCGACAACCGCCAATGGCGTCTATTCGGGCGGTGGCGGCACCGGCAACCGACGGATCGAAGTCAACGGCCCGGTCACGATCAATGTGACCACCCCGGCGGGCAATCCTGTGTCCGGTGCCGCCTGGGCTGTGCTGGCCAACTCACTCGCGAGCGGCGCCGGCGGTGATGCGAGCATCGTCATCAATGGTGCGAACATCACCAGCAAAGGCGAGAACGCTCTGGGCGTCGCCACCAGCGTCGTGGGTAGCGGCAATGCAACCTCGATCCTCAACAGCGGTTCCATCTCCACCACGGGCACGCAAGGTTCAGGGGTCGGTCTGTTTGCAGAAACGCACGGCATCGGCACGGCGACGGTCACGGTGAACGGCGGTTCGATCAGTACCGGCACTGCGGCAGGCGGGTCGCACGCGGCTTACGCCTTGGCATGGGGCAATGGCGATGCTGTTGCGTCCATGACTGGTGGTAAAGCCACTACACAGGCCGCGAATAACTCGGTCGTTGTGGCCCAGACATTGGGCTCCGGCATTGCTTCCGCCACCATTTCTGGCGGCACGGCGACGACGAACGGCGCCAGCTCGACCGTCATCGCAGTCGGCTCAGGGTCTGGCGACGCGATTGCTAGCCAGACGGGAGGAAGGGTGATCGCCAACGGAGCGGGCGGCGTCGGGCTGGCCGCGTTGGCCGTCGGCACGGGCGCCGCGACCGCGTCGATGACGGGGGGCAGCATCGCGACGCAAGGCAGCAATGGCTACGGAATCTGGTCCGCCGTGCTGAACCCGGCCAGCACGGCCGCGGCGACGGCGACCATGGATGCCGCAGCTTCGACCGTTGCCACCGGAGGATTTACTGCCTTCGGCATCTACGCAGAGAACACGGGCATGGGCGCGGCCAGTGCCACACTGTCGAACGGCAGCATCTCCACCAGCGGCGACGCGGCGAATGGCATTTACGCCAGAACCAGCAATGTCAACGGTACCGGGGCGACCACGCTGGCCATGACGGGCGGGACCGTGGAAACCACCGGCCTCGCCTCCGAGGGCGCACGTGCCATCACCAACGGTCTTGGCGCCGTGACCGCATCAATGAGCGGTGGCAGCATCAGGACGAGTGGCGAGAGCTCCAATGGCTTTGTCGGTCAAATCACCAACAAGGCCAATACGTCCGATGTCAAAGTCACAATGACGAATGGCCAGATTGTCACATCGGGCTACAGCAGTGGCCTTGGCGCCGTCACGAGCGGATTGGGCAATTCGACCGTGACGGTCACGGGCGGCGCCATCACCTCCACCAGTGGTTCTGGCTCCACCGGGGTTTCAAGCGCCATCACCAACTTTGCGAGCACCAGCACTGCGGCGCTGGTCATGCAGGGCGGCTCGGTGACGGGCGACCGCGCCATCAGCGTCACCAATTCAGGCTCGGGAGTTGCAGCGGCGACCATGAGCGCCGGCACCGCGACGGCCACCGGCGTGAATGGGGATGGCCTGCGCGTTGCAGCCAGGGGCGGCACCTACAACGTCAACGTCACCGGGGGCAGCCTGACCGGCGGCAGCGGCGCGGGCGCGGCCATCCACACGACGGCAGCGGCAGGCGGCACCATCAACATCGGCGCGGCCGCCACCGTCAACGGCGCCGCCTCCGGCATCGCCATCCGAGACGGCGACTTCGCCCAGACCGGCACCGACATCCTCGGCGGCAACGCCGTCGTCACCACCGCCGGCACCGTCACCGGCGACGCCATCCTCGGCCTGGGCAACGACAGCCTGGCGCTCACCGGCGGCCGCTTCAGCGGCAACATCTACGGCGACGACCGCCTGGCCAGCGCGGCCGACGGCAACGACAGCTTCACCTGGACCGGCGGCACGCTGTCAGGCGGCTTCTACGGCCAGAACGGTTCCGACACTGCCCTGGTGTCCGCCGCCGGCTACAACGGCAGCCAGGTCCTGGACGGCGGCGACGACGTCTCGGCCGCCGACGGCTGGGTCGACAAGCTCACCCTGCAAGGCGTCACCGCCACCGCGGGTGGCGACACCCTGCGCAACTGGGAAACCATCACCCTCGACAACACCCGCCTCACCCTCGCCGGCGCCCCGCTGGTGGTCGGCGCCGGAGCCGACGCCGGCGGTGCCCCCCTGGGCCTGTTCATTCAGCCCACCAGCAGCGTGTTCATGGGCCAGCCGGCCTTCAGCGTCACCGGCGACGTGCACAACGCCGGCCTCATCGACCTGCGCAACCCCGCCGGCACCCCCGGCAACCTGCTGAGCCTGTACGGCAACTACGCCGGCGCCAACGGCATCGTGCGCGTGAACACCGCCCTGGGCAGCGATGCCAGCGCCACCGACAAGCTGGTGGTCAACGGCAACACCAGCGGCACCTCGCGCGTGCTCGTGACCAATGCCGGCGGCGCCGGCGCCGCCACCATCAACGGCATCCAGGTGGTCCAGGTCACCGGCACCTCCTCGGAAGGCGACTTCACCCTGGCCGCCCCGGTGCAGGCCGGCGCCTACGAATACGGCCTGCACCGCGGCGGGCGCACCGACGGCGACGCCAACAGCTTCTACCTGAGCAGCGTCTACAACACGCCCAAGCCGGTGCCGGGTGTCCCGAGTCCGGCGCCTGTTCCGGTCCCGGCCCCCGAGGTGCTGCGCCCCGCCGTGGCCGGTTATGTGATGGGCCAGGTCGCCACCCAGGAGCTGGGCCTGGGCCTGCTGGGCAGCCTGCACAAGCGCGTGGGCGAGCAGCAGACGCTCAAGTGGGACCACTGCGGCTGCGACGACAAGGCGCCCGCCGACCAGCTGTGGATGCGCCTGCATGCGCAGCGCCTGGACCTGGACGGCAAGCGCCAGTTTGGCTTCGAGCAGGAAATGCAGTACGTGCAGCTCGGCAAGGAGCTGGCGGTCCGCTACAGCGGCGACGCGGCCGACAAGTCGCGCAGCCACACCGGCCTTACCGCGGGTTACGGGCGCACCAGCACCCACTTCAGCGACCGCCGCCGCGGCGACGCCGGCATGGGCTACGACACCGGCAAGATGAAGGGCCAGATGGCCACGCTGGGCGCGTACCACACGCGCTACGCCGACAACGGCAGCTACCTCGACCTGGTCGGCCAGCTGCATGCGGTGCAGAACAAGTACACCGACAAGTACGGCGGCGAAGGCACGCAGAAGGGCACCGGCGCGGGGTTGAGCGTGGAAGTGGGCCGCCCCTGGCAGATCGGCGAGAGCCAATGGCTGATCGAGCCGCAGGCGCAGCTGAGCTACCAGGCGACGCGCTACCGCGGCTTTGCGGACAACGTGTCCACCGTGGACGGCTTCACCAGCCAGAGCCTGCGCGGCCGCGTGGGCGCACGCCTCGCCTGGAACGACAAGGCCGAGCGCGGCGACAAGCTCACGCGCACCAACACCTTCTACGTGACCGCCGATCTGCTGCATGAGTTCAAGGATCCGAAGGCCGTGACCATCGGCAACACCGCGGTCAGCGAGGCATGGGCCAAGCAGACCTGGGCCGAGCTGGGCGTGGGCGCGCAGCTGCCGCTGAGCAAGGCGGCCTAC
The DNA here is from genome assembly GCF_030815855.1 of Variovorax paradoxus. Taxonomy (NCBI): domain Bacteria; kingdom Pseudomonadati; phylum Pseudomonadota; class Betaproteobacteria; order Burkholderiales; family Comamonadaceae; genus Variovorax; species Variovorax paradoxus. The sequence continues at coordinate 5,365,777 of NZ_JAUSXG010000001.1, forward strand.
CTGTATGGCGGCGTGCAGTACCAGCGCTCGCTCAGCGGCACGAGCCGCGAGGGCGTCTCGGGGCAGCTGGGCGTGCGGGTGGCGTGGTGAGCGCGGTGAGCGCGGTCGAACCACTGACAACGGGAAGGAAACAAACAATGCAAACGCAAACCATGCAAACGCAAACGAAGAACACGCCGACACTGCTCGCGCTCGGCGCCACGGCCCTCGCCACTCTCGTCCTGGTCGGCTGCGGCAGCCTGCATGACGAGCGCTACAACTGGTGCCAGGGGCAGAACTGCGCGCTCACGCCCGTCGTGACGCCGGCGCCCACCCCGGCGCCAGTGCCGGTGCCGCCGGCCCCGACGACGCGGCGGGTGAACCTGAGCACCGACGCGCTCTTCAAGTTCGATCGCTCGAGCGCGGCCGACATGCTGCCGCAGGGCCGCGGCGAGCTGGATGCGCTGGCCCGTGCGCTGCAAAGCCAGGAGATGCAGGTGCAGAGCCTGACGATCACCGGCCATACCGACCGCCTCGGCGACGAGGCCTACAACGACCGCCTGGCGCTCAGGCGCGCCAACACCGTGCGCGACTACCTGAAGTCCGCGGGCGTGCGCGCGCCGATGGAAGTGCAGTCGCGGGGTGAGCGGGAACCCGTGACGCGCGACTGCCAGGGCACGGTTCGCGCCCCGCGCCTGGTCGCCTGCCTGCAGCCGGACCGCCGGGTGGTGGTGGATATCCTGGGGCAGGCACCGGGGAAATAAGAAGCACGGGGCTTGAGCAGCACCGGCCCGCAAAGCAAGGGTCGAGCTGCTCGGCAACCTGGAAATAAGAAAGCGCCCAGCAATGCTGAGGCGCTTTTTTTCGCTCTTCTGCTGACCGATTGACCAAAAACGGAACTACACGCTCCGTCGAAGAAGGTAGCTGTCCATGATCCAGCCGTGCTCCTCGCGGGCTGCTGCGCGAAGCGCGGAGATGCGTGGTCCCGTGCTGGCCAGAGGGCCGGCAAGAAGCAATTGGTACGGCATCCCGAGATAGGCGGCCCAATAGATCTCGATGCCCTCCGGGGGGAGAACCTGGAAAGCGCTGGCACCGTCGAGCAGGACCACGACCGTGTCCAGGCCTGCCGGCCAGCCGCCGGCCCTCAACCGACGTCCGGTGGTGATCAGCACCGGGGCCCCCAGGGTGTTGAGCGGGATGGCGTGCGCGGCGGTCAGCAACTGAACGCTGCTCAGGCCGGGAATCACCTCGACCCGCAGCGCCATGCCGGCCGTTTGCAACCGTTCGGCAATGCGCATGCTGGAGTCGTAGAGGGAGGGGTCTCCCCAGACCAGCAGCGCCACGCGGCCGCCATGAGGCAGGCAGGTGGCGATCTGCTCCGCCCACACGGCGGCGATGGCCGCGTGCCACTCGTGCACGCCGTCGAGATAGCTGGGCGCGGCGATGTCGCGCACAGGCAGATCGAACTCGACCACTCGGGCCTGACCGTTCAGATGCGTGGCGCAGATCGTGCGGCGCAAGTCGGCGAGCTCGGCCTTGTCGGCGCCCTTGCGTGGAATCAGGATGAGGTCGGCACGGTTCAGTGCACCGATGGCCTGGAGCGTGAGATGCTCGGGATGGCCGGTGCCGATGCCAATCAGCATCAGCTCGACCGTGGAAACGGCATCCATCGGCGGGCCTGCGGGCAATCGACCGGCGCGTGATCAGGCTGCGTGGTGCAGACGCCGCGTCAGCAGCACCGACCCGCCCTGTCCTGCCCGCCCGCGCAGTCCCTTGGCTGCCGCCAGCACGGCCAGGTCGACCAGCGGCTCCAGCAGCACGACCGTCATGTAGGCGGCGCCGAAGCTGCCCACGGCTTGCAGCGTCTCAGCCCCGAAGCCACGGCCGTAGATGGTCCAGAAAGCGACCCAGGTGACGATCCCTCCCTGGAACACCACCGACATCTTCAGCACATGCACGTAGCCCAGCTCGACATAGGGAAGCCTGGCCGGCAGCACCCGCCTGGCCACCGCCTGCATGGCGAACAGCGCGGCCAGCAAGGTGGTGACGTTCATGCCGTACTGCGGCAGGTCTTGCGGCTCGAAGAAGAGGCTCTGCAGCGCCAGCCCCGCGGCCAGGCCGATGGCGGTGGGCGCCGCGCCCAGAATCAGGAACAGCGACGAGCCCAGGATCAGGTGAACCTCGGACACGCCGACCGGCGCGTGCGGGAACACCTCGAAGAAGACGAAGACCAGCATGGCGGCGAGCACGCTGCGCAGCAGCAGCGAGCCCGCACCCTCCTCGCGAATGTGGTTCAGGGACAGCTTCACTGCATAGAGCGCGCAGGCGCTCGCCGTGGCATAGGACAGCAGGATCTTGCTGCCGTCGACGATTCCGGGTTCCATGTGCATGGCGGGGCTCCGTAGGGTGAGTGCAGTCCGCTGCGCGGAGCTGCAAGGGGGTGGATGGGAGGGAACGAGAAATGCGATGTCAGGTGGTCGGCGGATTGCCCGGTTCGGCGCGTGTCGGCCGGAACCTTCGATCGTAGTCGCCGGCATAGAGGCGGCTTTCGGCGAAGCCTTCTGCGGCCAGGGCGGGGCCGACGAGTATCAGCGCGGTGCGTTCCACGCCCTCGCCCATCGTCGCCTCGATGGTGGCCAAGGTCGCGCGGAAGATCTGCTCGTCCGGCCAGCTTGCGCGATAGACCACGGCAACCGGACATTCGGCGCCATAGAACGGCACCAACTCTGCAACCACCTCGGCCAGCTTGTGGATGGACAGGTGCAAGGCGAGCGTGGCTCCGGTGGCGGCGAAGCCAGCCAGGGTCTCGCACGAAGGCATGGGCGACGCGCGGCCGGATGTGCGCGTCAGCACCACCGACTGCGCCAGGCCCGGCAGCGTGAGTTCGGCACCCAGCGCGGCCGCCGCGGCGGCGAACGAGGGCACGCCGGGCGTGACCGTGTAGGGGATGCCGACGGCCCGCAGACGGCGCAACTGCTCGCCCATCGCCGACCACACGGACAGATCGCCCGAATGCAGCCGCGCCACGTCCTGCCCTGCTGCATGGGCGGCGACGAATTCGGCGACGATGGCATCGAGATCGAGTGGCGCGGTGTTGACGATGCGTGCACCGGGTGGACAATGCGCCAGGATTTCTTCGGGCACCAGCGAGCCGGCATAGAGGCAGACAGGGCAGCGGCCGATCAGGTCGCGCCCGCGCAGGGTCAACAGGTCTGGCGCACCGGGGCCGGCGCCTATGAAGTGGATGGTCATGGTCGAAACTCCGGTTGTTGTGTTCGCGCGGCGATCGCGCAGGTGGCAAGGCGGTCGGTCGACACCACGCGCGGATGAAGCAACGTTGCACCCGGACCGGCGTGCAGCAGGGCTGCCGCCAGGGCCGCGGCTTCGGCGGTGCTGCCGCTGCCGCGCAGCGCACGCACCCGGGCGTGGTCGGTCAGGGTGACGGTGGCGTTCATGCGCGCAGCCTCCACGGCGCACACCGGCACGCCCAGTTCCTCGGCCAGCGCACGCAGGCACGGTGCATCGGTCTTGTCTTGCGCAGCGGCGAGCAAGGCCATCGACTGCACCGGCACCGCGGGTTGCAAGGCCGCGGCCGCGTGCGCCAATGCGTCGCGCAGCGATGCCAGCGTCGCGCCGCTTCTGAAACCGAAACCCGCCACCATCATCGCGTCGCACTCCATTGCACGATCGGGTAGGAAGCGCGCCAGGCGCGCCGCGTCCCCAATGGCGCGGCCTCCGCCAGCTCGATGCGTGTCAGGCTGCCGCCGGCGCGCGCGTGCCAGTCGCTCAGCAGTGCTTCGGATTCCAGTGTCACTGCATGGGCCACCACGCGGCAGCCTTGCGGAAGCAAGCGCCACAGATGCGACAGCATGGCGTCGCTGAGGCCGCCGCCGATGAAGACAGCATCCGGTGGCGGCAGGCCGGCCAAGGCTTCGGGTGCGCTGCCTGTCACCAATGCGAGCCGATCGACGCCCAGCCGGTCGGCGTTGGCACGCAGCCGCATCGCGCGTTCGGGGTCGCCCTCGATGGCGACGGCCTCGCACCTCGGATGCCTCAGCAGCCATTCGATGCCGATCGACCCGGAGCCCGCACCGATGTCCCACAGCCGCTCGCCGGGCCGCGGTGCCAGGGCGCACAACGCCAGCGCGCGCACCTTCTGCTTCGTGAGCTGGCCGTCGTGCGCAAAGGCGTCGTCCGGCAGGCCCGTGCTGCACGGCATGGCCATGCCCGTTCCGGCCAACTGCAGGGCCACGGCCACCGGATGCCGCACATCGGCCAGGTCGAAGGCGGACGCAGTGACGTCGCGCCGCCGCTCGTGCGGGCCACCCAGTGCTTCGAGCACGCTCATCGCGCTGGCGCCGAAATCGTTGTCGACGAGGTAGCGCGCGAGCGCCGTCACTGCCGCACCGTCGCGCAGCAGCAGCAACAGCCGCTCGCCCGTGTGCAGGTGCGGTCGCAGACGCGCCAGCGGCGCCGCGTGCAGACCCAGGCAGGTCAAGTGCTCCAGCGGCCAACCCAGGCGCGCAGCCGCCAGGCCGAATGTCGATGCAGCAGGCAAGGCATGCCATTCGTGCGCGGCCAGATGGCGCGTCACCGAGCTGCCCGCGCCGAACCAGAACGGATCGCCCGAGGCCAGCATCGCCACGCGGCGGCCGCGCTGCGCCAGTAGGATCGGGATGCCATCGGCGAACGGCACCGGCCATTCGAGCCGCTCGGCGCGCAGATGTGGCAACAACGCCAGATGCCGGGCGCTGCCGGCCACCAGTTCGGCCGCATCGAGTGCCGCGCGGCTGGCGGAAGGCAGGCCCTTCCACCCGTCTTCGCCGAGCCCGATGATCGTCAACCACGGGGTAACTTCAGTGAATTCAGCCATGCGCAATGTCCTGGTCCTGGGCGGCACGCTCGAAGCGAGCGCGCTGGCGCGGGCGCTCGCCGAAAGGGGCGAACGCGCCGTGCTGTCCTATGCCGGCCGGGTGGCCCAGCCCAAGGCGCAGCCCATCGCCGTGCGCGTGGGTGGCTTCGGCGGCGTGAACGGCCTGGTGCGCCATCTGCGCGAAGAGCAGGTGACGCACGTCGTGGACGCCACCCATCCCTTCGCTGCGCGCATGAGCGCGAACGCGGTCGCGGCTTGCGCGGAGTGCGGCCTGCCCTTGCTGGCCTTGACTCGCCCCGGCTGGCAGGCAGGTCCCGGCGACCGCTGGCAGCCCGTGCCCGACCTGCCCGCGGCTGTGGCCGCGCTGAAGGGGCCACCGCGGCGCGTGATGCTGGCCTTGGGCCGCATGCACTTGTCTGCCTTCGCGGCACAGCCGCAGCACCACTACATCCTGCGGCTGGTCGACCTGCCCGAGCTGCGGCCGCCCTTGCCGCAACACACGGTCATCGTCTCGCGCGGACCCTTCGACCTGGAAGGCGACATCGCCCTGCTGCGCGCGCAGCGCGTGGACATCCTGGTCTGCAAGAACGCCGGCGGCACCGGTGCCGAGGCCAAGCTGCACGCTGCCCGCGAACTCGAACTGCCGATCGTGATGGTGGCGCGGCCACCGCTGCCCGCGCGGCAGGAAGCGACGCGCGTGGCCGAGGTGCTGCTGTGGCTGGAGGCGGCGCATCATGCGCCCGCCTCGCGCGGCGCCGAGCGCGGCGTGTAGACCCAGGGTCCGCCCTCGCGGGCAATGACCCGCGTCAGGCTGGAGCCGACGATGACGACGGTACGCATGTCGGCCATTTCGGGCTCTGCATCTTGCAGTGCGACCACGCGGATGGTCTCGTCGGGCGTGGACACGGCACGGGCGAAGATCACCGGACGCGCCGGGCTTCCCGCCGCGCCGCAGGCTTCGCGAAGGACGGCCAGCGTTCGGGCGAAGCCGCTCGGGCGAGACACGGAGCGCGGGTTGTAGAAAGCCATCGCGAAATCGGCCTGCACCGCCAGCCGCAGACGGCGTTCCACCAGGGTCCAGGGCTTCAGGTTGTCCGACAGGTTGATGGCGCAGAAATCGTGGCCCAGCGGCGCTCCGGCGCGCGCGGCGGCAGCCAGCATCGCGGTGATTCCGGGCAACACGCGCACGTCCAGCAGGCGCCATGCAGCATCGCCCGCCTCCGCCGCCTCGAACACCGCGGAGGCCATCGCGAACACACCCGGGTCGCCCGACGACACCACCACCACGCGCCGGCCTTCGGCGGCCAGGCGCAGCGCGTGGGCGGCGCGTTCCAGCTCGACGCGGTTGTCGCTCGCGTGCAGCCTGAGTCCGGCGCGCGGCGCCACCCGCGCCACATAGGGGATGTAGCCGACCACGTCGGTGGCATCGGCCAGGGCCGCGCTCACCTCGGGCGTCACGCAGCCATCGGCGCCCGGGCCGAGTCCGGCGATGACCAGCCAGCCCGCTGCATGCGTCGGCACGCTCATCAGGCGACCTCCGTGCTGCGCACTGCGGTGCGAGCGCCTTCGGGCGGCCGGGCGGCGCTCATGGCCGCCGTCCTTGCCCATGCACCAGCACGATCGAAAAGTAGGGCGTGACGCGGCCTTCGGCCTCCGCAAGCCGCATTACCTTCTGACCCGGCATGGTGGCGAACTCGACCAGCCAGGCGTCTTGCAGGCGACCCGCCGCCGTCAATGCACGGCGCACCTTGTCGATGTGGCGACCGATCTTCATCACGACCAACGCTTCACTGTCGGCCATGTGGCGGGCGAGCCGCGCTTCGGGCAGCGTGCCCATCAGCACGGTCAACACGTCGTCGCCCCAAGTGATGGGCTGGCCGGTGGCCGTCCATGCGCCCGACATGCCGGTGATCGCCGGCACCACCTGCACCGGGTGGGTCTCGATCAGCCGGGTGTAGAGGTGCATGAACGAGCCATAGAAGAACGGATCGCCCTCGCACAGCACGACCACGTCGTGGCCGGCGTCCGACAGCGCCCGCAGCTGCGACGCGCACTCGGCATAGAAGGCGGACAGCAGCTGGTTGTAGGCCGGATCGTCCACCGGGATCTCGGTGGTGACGGGGTATTCCATCGCGTGTTCCGTCACCGCTTCGGGCAGCAGATCGTCCACGATGCGGCGCGCCTGCCCGGGCCGGCCGGCCTTGCGAAAGTAGGCGACATGGGTCGCGCGCTGCAACAGCCGGTGCGCGCGCACGGTCATCAGGTCCGGGTCCCCGGGGCCCAGGCCCAGTCCGTACAGGGTGCCGCGCGGGTTCATTCCAGACGACTCCCCAGCGCGTTGATCGCCGCCACCGTGATGGCACTGCCGCCCAGGCGTCCGGCCACGATGCAACAGGGCGCAGGCTGTTCGGCCCACAGCGCGTCTTTCGATTCCGCCGCGCCGACGAAGCCGACCGGACAACCGATGATCGCCGCGGGCCGCGGGCAGGCCGGATCCTGCAGCATGTTCAGCAGGTGGAACAAGGCCGTCGGTGCATTGCCGATGGCCACCACGGCGCCCTGCAGCCGAGGTCGCCACAGTTCCAGCGCGGCGGCAGACCGGGTGGTCGACATGGCCGCGGCCAGACCGGGCACCTCCGGGTCGTGCAAGGTGCACACCACCTCGTTGCCGCCCGGCATGCGCGAGCGGGTCACGCCTTCGCTGACCATGCGTGCATCGCACAGGATGGGTGCACCGGCCGCCAGCGCCGCCCGCGCCGCGCGGGTGAAGCCGGGCTGGAAGCGCAACTGCGCTTCCAGCCCGATCAGGCCGGCCGCGTGGATCATGCGCACCGCGACGGGCTCGTCGTCGGCATCGAAGCGCGAGAGATCGGCCTCGGCCCGGATCATGGCGAAAGAGCGACGGTAGATTTCCGCGCCATCGGTTTCAAAGACGTGCATCAGGGCATTCCGATGAGTGAGCACAAGGCTTCAGGGGACAGTCGGGTCTGCACGGGCGCGTCCCAGGCGCATCCGCCGCGCACGAGATCGAAGGCGCCGTTGCGGCCCACCAAAGTGGCATCGGCCGGGCGCGCACGTGCGCAACCCTTGGCGCAGCCGGACACGTGCAGGCTGCGGGGTGCACCGGTGCCGGCCGCTGCCAGCCCCGAAGCAAGTGCACGGGCGACCGCATGGGTCGCCACCGTTGCCGAGGCACACGAAGGCGCGCCGGGGCAGGCATCGACGCGCAGCAAGGGATCGCCGGCCACGGTGATGAAAGCCTTCGCATCGCACCACCGCCCGCCTTCCAGGACCAGGGCGCGATGCGGCGTCAGGCGCAGCCCCACGGCGCCGCTGTCGCGCAACAGCGTGGCGAGGGCCGCCGCCTCGATCTGTCCGAAAGGCACGCCGTAAACCGGTCCGAGCGAGGACATGCCGGGTGTGGGCAGCGAGGCCGAGGCGGCCGCGGGTTCGAGCGGCTGCGGGCCGTCGGCCCAACTGAAGATCTGCTGATGGCGACGCATTCGCCGCGATGCCGGTTCGACCCCGTTGGCCGTCGCCGCAAACCAATCGGCCATCGCCAATGCCGCATCCACCGCACCGGCGCGGGACACGGGATGTCCGGCCACGGCGCCGTCGGCGCGCACCAGCAGGCCACCCGAGCGGGCCCGCTCGATACGCACGTCGGCCGGGGCCGCGGCCAGGACCGGCGCCGGCCCCGCATCCACCGCGAACCCGAACTTGGGCGGCAGCGCGGGCAGTTCGTTCAGGCGCGACAACAATTCCGTGGCGATGCCTTCGGTGTCATCGCCCGCTTGCCAGCAAGGCGCCACGAGAACCAGCGGCCAGGCTTCTCGCGTGGCGTCCGCATCGGCCAGGCCGAGGGCGCAGAGTGCATCGATCACCGCGCCATGGGCGTCGGGCGTCACGCCACGCAACTGCAGGTTGGCACGATGGGTCAGGTCGATGAGCCCCGAGCCCAGGCGCCCGGCCAGCTCGCACAACCCGAGGGCCTGCGCGCTCGTCAAGCGCGCCAGCTGCGGCCGCACCCGCACCAGCAGGCCATCGCCGGATGCCATGGCGCGATGCGCGCCGGGGCACCAGCCCTTGGCGGCAGGGCGCAGCCGATCGGCGAGCAGCACGGTGGGCGCTGGGTGAGCTGCATGGGACATGGTTCTACTTTGCTCGTCGGGGTCACTCGGGTCGGCTGGCGAGGCGATGTTCCGCGCCCCAGCGCTGCGCCCAGACGGCGCAGCGGCCGATGGCGCGCGCGGCTTCGTCGAAATCGATGATGACGACATGCCGCGGGGCCTCGGGTGCCGCCGGCTGCTCCAGCGTCCGGCCATCGGTCAGCAGCCAGAGCCAGGATTCGGCCGGGCCGTCGCGACGTTCGGCGCGGCGCAGCAGCTTGTCGGCCTGTGCCAGGGCATGCGCCAGCGGCGTGCCCCCGCCACCGCCCAGCGCTCGAACCTTTTCCCTGCAAGACGCGCGTGCCCGGCCGGGCGGCAGCCGCAGCTCGACGCCCTGGCCGCCGAAGCTCAGCATGGCCACGCTGTCGCCGGCGCGCGCTGCCTGCTCGATCAGCCAGGTGGCGTGCCCCTTGGCCAGCGCCAGTCGCCCGCGCTGGCGCATCGAGCCGGAGGTGTCGAGCACGATCAGGTGCAGGCGCGCCGGTTGCACCGAGCGCTGGCTGTAGCGCAGATGCCCGCCTTGCAAAGGCTGCGGGCCCTTCGCCAGCAGAGTGGGCACCCATGCGATGGCAGCCCGCGAAGGGCCGGCATCCGCATGTGCAGGCGGCGCCAGCAATGGCTGCCGAACTGGATTCAGCCACCGCAGACCTCCGCGCCCGGCGCGCATGAGGCGGCTGCGGTGGCTCACGCTTTTTTTGCGGGCCACCCTCCTTCGGGCAGCACGCGGGCAGTGGCCTCGGGAATCGGCGGCAGCGCACCCCAGTCGCCCATGGGGGAACTGTTGGCGGATGGTGCGGAACTGCCGGTGGATGCCGGCGCCGCCTGCCGCATGTCGGCTTTTGGCTCTGGCGCCGGGCTGCTCCTGCCCTCCTCCCGTCGATGGGCCAATGCCAGTTCCGCCACCGCGTCGACATCGTCCGTCGTGACTTCGGTGCGGCCCTCGAATGCAGCGAGCGCACGCGCCGCTCTCAGCATCACCAGGTCGGCCCGCATGCCGTCCACGCCAGCCGCGAGCGCGCATTCCGCGGCGCGCTGCAGCACGGCATCCGACCACGCCAGGCGGGCCAGCCCGGCGCTGGCTGCAATCACCGCCGCAGCCAGGCGGGCCTGCTCACCGGCATGTGCGTCGGCCACCCCAAGCGGGTCTTCGTCGAAGCGCAAACGCGCGCGCACGATCGCCATCCGCTGCCCGGCTTCGCTCGGGTTGGCCAGCGCCACCGACAGGCCGAAACGATCCAGCAACTGGGGGCGCAGTTCGCCTTCCTCGGGATTCATGGTTCCGACCAGCACGAAGCGTGCGGCGTGCTGTTGCGAAATGCCGTCGCGCTCGACGGTGTTCACGCCGCTGGCGGCGACATCGAGCAACGCGTCGACCAGCGCGTCGGGCAGCAGGTTGACTTCATCGACGTACAGCACGCCATGGTGGGCGCGCGTCAAGAGGCCCGGCGCCAGGCGCAGCCGCCCATCGCGGAGCACGTCCTCGACGTCCAGCGTTCCCACCAGCTGCTCGACGGTGGCGGACAGCGGCAAGGTGACGAAGGGCGCAGCCGATGAAGCGGGCGTAGGCGGCAGTAACGCGGCCAGGGCCCGCGCCGCGGTCGACTTCGCGGTGCCGCGCGGTCCGCTGATGAGCACGCCGCCGATACCGGGGTCGATGGCCGCGAGCAACAGCGCGCGTTGCAGCAGGGGTTGACCGATCAGCGCACTGAAGGGGAAGGGTCGTGCGACCGGCCGGCTCGAGCTTCGGGCCGGCGATCGCTTCGGTGGAATGGGGTGTCATCAGAGTGGCCCTTCGCCGTGGTCCTCGAGCCGGCGCTCCAGCGCCAGAAGGTGGTGTTCGATGCGTTCGCGGTGGTCGCCGGCTTCTTGCCACAAGCCGCGCCGCATGGCGTCCAGCAGGCGCTCGCCAATGCTGCGCAGGGCCAGCGGGTTGTGCCGCTGCAGGAACTCGCGCATCTTGTCGTCGTGCAGGTAGGCATCGGCCACCAGCGCGTACTGGTGATCGCCGACCACGCCCGTGGTGGCGCTGTACGCGAACAGGTTGTCCACGGTGGTGGCGATCTCCGCCGCGCCCTTGTAGCCGTGCCGCCGCACGCCGTCCAGCCACTTCGGGTTGACGGCGCGCGATCGCACCACGCGCGCGACCTCTTCGCGCAAGCTGCGGATGCGCGGCGACCCCGGCACGCTGAAATCGCCGTGGTAGAGCGCAGCCGGTGCGCCCGCCAGATGCGCCACGGCGGCCGCCATCCCGCCCTGGAACTGGGCGTGGTCGGCAGCGTCGAGCACGTCGTGCTCGCGGTTGTCCTGGTTGTGCAGCACCGCATCGAGTTGCCCCAGACGCTGCTCGAACGAGGCGCGCGCGGCAACGCCGTGTTCGCCCTGCCCATAGGCAAAGGCACCGGCCTGCAGATAGGCCTGGGCGATGTCGGCGCTGTGTTGCCACTGGCCGCTGTCCAGCACCTCCTGCACACCCACGCCGTAGCCGCCCGGACGCGGGCCGAACACACGCCACGTGGCCTGGCGCCGCGCCTGGTCGACGGATTGGCCGGCCGCCAGGGCCTCGGCGGCCTCGCGCCGTACGCGGGCACGGATCGGGTTCACCTCGTCGGATTCATCGTCTTCGCTGATCGCGGCCACGGCGCGCACGGCCGTGTCGAAAAGGTCGATCACGTTGGGAAAGGCATCGCGGAAGAAGCCCGACACGCGCAGAGTCACGTCCACACGCGGCCGATGGCGGACAGCCATCGGCAGCACTTCGATGTCGATCACGCGCGCGCTGCCGTCGGCCCACTTCGGCCGCACGCCCAGCAGCGCGAAGGCCTGCGCCACGTCTTCGCCGCCGGTGCGCATGGTGCTGGTGCCCCAGACGGACAAGCCCACCTCGCCAGGCATCGCGCCGTGGTCTTGCAGGTGGCGCTCGATCAGTCGTTCCGCCGCGGCCGCACCCATGGCGTAGGCCGTGGGCGTGGGCACGGCGCGGGTGTCGACGCTGTAGAAATTGCGTCCGGTGGGCAGCACATCGGGCCGGCCGCGCGACGGCGCGCCGCTCGGGCCAGGGGGCACGAAGCGCCCGGACAGACCTCGCAGCAATTGCGTCATTTCCTGGGGGCCGCAGGCATCGAGGCGAGGGGCCAGCACCTGCTTCAGGCGCTGCAGCACCGGTGCCGCATGCGGCCAGTCATGGGCATCGAAGGCATCATGCGCAGTGCCCGCCGGAGTGTCGCCGGACACCGCCTGCACCGCCACCAGGCGCGCTGCCAGCAGTTCCAGCCGCTCGCGCGTGTGGCCGGCGTGGCGCCATGCCTCGGCACTGATCTCTTGCAACACCTTCGGACGCGGACCGTGCCACGGCGCGGCCCAGTCCGGCCCCAGAGCGCTGAAGCCGTCCGCGCCCTCCACGCCAAGGTCTTGCGCCAGTGCGACCAACAGGCTCTTCTGACTGGCGGCCGTGCCGCCTGGAAAACGCGCCAGCGCCAGCAGCGTGTCGATGCGCTGGCGGCCCTGCGGCGAACGCCCCAGAACATGCAAGCCGTCACGGATCTGGGATTCCTTGATCTCGCAAAGATAGGCGTCCAGCCCCTTCAACAGGCTCTCCCGGGCACTCTCGTCGGTCGACCGCGCGAACCCCAGTTCCTCGTGCAAGCCTTCGCGCACGGTGCGTCCGAGGATGTCCTCGCGCAGCAGCCGCGCGCGTCGCGGATCGAGCGACAGGGCTTCGTAGTACTCGTCCATCTGCCGCTCCAGCTGCTGCAACGGGCCATAGGTCTCGGCGCGCGTCATCGCCGGCATCAGGTGGTCGATGATCACGGCCTGGGTGCGCCGTTTTGCCTGGCTCCCTTCGCCCGGGTCGTTCACGATGAAAGGATAGAGATGCGGCAGCGGGCCCAGGATGGCGTCGGGCCAGCACGCCTCGCTCAGTGCCACGCTCTTGCCCGGCAGCCACTCGAGATTGCCGTGCGTGCCCACATGCACCATCGCGTCGACCGCAAAGGCGCGGCGCAGCCAGAAGTAGAAGGCCAGGTAGTTGTGGGGCGGCACCAGGTCCGCGTCGTGGTAGGTGGCCGCCAGGTCCACGGCACGCCCGCGCGCCGGCTGAATACCGACGAAGACGTGGCCGAAGCGCAGGCCGGCAATCGTGAAGCGCCCGCTGCGCAGCGACGGCTCTTGCTCGGGCGCGCCCCACCGGGCGTTGACCGCCGCCCTGCTGTCGGCGGGCAATCGATTGAAATCTTCCAGGTAGTCGGCCAGGGAAAAGCTCTGCGCGGCGGGTCGGCCGCCGTTGGCGTCGCTGTTGTTGGTGATGCCGCGCAACAGCGCCGCGATCAGGGCGTCGCCGCTGGCGGGCAGATCCCCGGTCAGGTACCCCGCGGCCTGCAGTTCCTGCAACACGACCACGGTCGACGCCGGCGTGTCCAGCCCGACGCCGTTGGCGATGCGCGCATCGTCGATCGGATAGTTGGCCAGGATCAGCGCGATCCGCTTGTCGGCGTTGGGCTTGTCGCGCAGCACGCACCAGCGGCGTGCGAGTTCGGCCACGAAGGCCATTCGGCCGGGCTCGGCCTGGTAGCGAAGCACGTCGAGCTCGGTGTGCTCGCAGCGCCAGGCCATGCCCTTGAAACTGATGGCGCGCGTGAGGATGCGCCCATCCACCTCGGGCAGTACCACCTGCATGGCCAGATCGCGCGGCGCCAGGCCGTGCGGGTCGGCCAGCCATTGCTCCTGCGTGCCGCCGGCGGTAATGAGCTGCAGCACGGGGGCGTCCCCGGCCAGCGTGGCCAGCGACATGTCGCCGTCGCCTGCGCTCCCATCGTCGCGGCCGTCGATCGACGCCACCGCGAAGCTGGTCGCGTTCAGCACGATCGCCACGCGGTGTTCCGCGACCAAGGCCTGCACCGCGGCGTGGCTGTCGGCGTTCTTGAGCGAATCCACGGCGAGGGCCACCGCGTTCAAGCCGGCGGCCGACAGCGCTTCCAGCATGGCGTCGAACACCGCCGTGTTGCCCGCCTGCAGATGGGCGCGGTAGAACAGCAGCAGCGCCACCGGCGCGCCTGCCTTCCAGGTGGCGCGGCCGGCAGCCTCCCGCGGCCGATAGCGCACGGCCGAAGGCAGGGGCACCGGCTGCGCCGGCCGGCTGCCCAGCCCGAACGCCGCATGGCCGATCAGCGAGAAGAAAGCCTTCGCATTGTCGAGCCCTCCTTCGCGCAGGCAGCGCCAAAGATGGCGGCAATCGTCGTGCGGCGCGCTGCTGCGCATGAGCAATTGCATGTCTTCGGAGGCATCGCCCGAGAACATCGCCAGCCATTGACCGCGTTCGCGTGCCGAGGACATGGCGCGCTCCACCAGGTAGGCCCAGTCGCTCGGGGTACCCAGATGGTCGATCACCACCACGCGGGCATGGCGCAGCACGTCGTCGACATACATGTCCACGGAAGCCGGCTGCCGAAGCCACATCAGGTTGGCCAGGCGCACGCTGGGATAGTCGGCGCCCATCTGCCCGGCCGCGTCGGCGAGCAGCGACAGGGTGGTGTCGGCGGCGCTGAGCACGACCACCGAGGCGGGCGTCTGCGCCACGCGCACGACGCCTTGGCCGCCGTCTTCGACGTGGCCGCCGGGGCGGGTGGACAGCAGATGCATGAAGGACTTTCGGCGACGCGTCAGGCCACCGCGGCCACGCCCAGCGCGGCGTCCAGCTCGGCTTGCAAGGCTGCCGCATCGAGGCCTGCCCCGATCAGCACAAGGCGCGTCTGCCGAGCCTCGTCGGCGCGCCAGGGCCGGTCGAAGTAGCTGTCGAAGCGCGTGCCGACGCCTTGCACTACCAGCCGCATCGCTGCGCCGGGCAGTGCGACGAAGCCTTTGGCCCGATAGATCTCGTGGCGCTCGACCAGCCTCTGCAAGGCGGCCAGCAAGCGGCCCCGGTCAGGGACCTGCAGGGTCACCGAGACCGAGTCGAAGGCGTCGTGGTCGTGGTCTTCCTCTTCGTCGTGGTGAGTCTTGCGCTGGTCGATCGCATCCTCCACCGCCCGCTCCATGCCCAGCAGCACACCCAGGTCGATGCGCCCGTGCTGCGCATGCACCAGCTTCACGCCTGTCGCGGTCTCGGCGCGGATGACGGCCTCCACGCCGGCCAGCGTCGCCGCGTCGAGCCCATCCGTCTTGTGCACGACCACCAGGTCGGCGGTTGCGAGCTGGTCTTCGAACAACTCCGACAAGGGCGAATCGTGGTCGAGGTTCTCGTCGGCGCGGCGCTGGGCGTCTACCGCCAGCGGGTCGTCCGCGAAGCGGCCGGCGGCGACGGCCGGTGCATCCACCACCGTGATCACCGCATCCACCGTGAATGCGTTGCGCAGCGCCGGCCACTGGAAGGCCTGCACCAGGGGCTTGGGCAGCGCCAGGCCCGAGGTCTCGATGACCAGGTGATCGATCTGATCGCGCCGTGCGGCCAGTTGCTCCATCACCGGCGCAAACTCTTCCTGCACGGTGCAGCACAGGCAGCCGTTGGCCAACTCGAACAACTGGCCGTCCGGCGCCCCGGTCTCGTCGCAGCCGATGCCGCAGCCGCGCAGCAACTCGCCGTCGATGCCCAATTCGCCGAACTCATTGACGATGACTGCGATGCGCCGGCCCTGGGCGTTCTGCAACAGGTGGCGCAGCAGCGTGGTTTTACCGCTGCCGAGGAAGCCGGTGACGATGGTGGCGGGGATCTTGCGGCTTTGCATGGGTGTGGGCGTCGAGGTTTGCATGGACTGTGGTGTTTCTGTGGGGTCGCGTGCGGCGTTGCCAGCGCGCGATCAGGGCTTGAACAACGCGGCGATGGCCGCTGGATTGCTCGGAAAGTACAGATGCATGAAGGACGCGAAAAGGCGTTTCTGGCGGAAGACCGCTTCGGCCTGGCCGTGGTGGCGCCGGGCTCGCGTGTGCAGTGCAGCCGGCGCGCGCGTGTCGATGCGGGCGTAATGAAAAGTGTGGCCGCGGACCTCGCCTTCGGGCAACTCCAGGCTGTGCATGCCGAGGTTGACGAGCCGGTCGGACATCGCGCCCTGCCCGGGCAGCAAACCCAGCATGGGCGCCTTGTGGCCGGCAGCGTCGCTCAGCGACTCCAGCAGCACCAGCATGCCGCCGCACTCCGCGACCATCGGGCGACCCGCGGCATGGTGCGCAGCGATGGATTCGCGCGTCGCCGTATTGCCGGCCAGCGCGTGCAAGTGCAGTTCCGGGTAACCGCCCGGAAGGTACAGCGCATGCGCTTCTTGCGGCACCGGTTCGTTGGCCAGCGGCGAAAAGAAGCGGAGTTGCGCGCCCAGGGTGCGCAGGAGGTCGAGATTGGCGGAGTAGACGAACGAGAAGGCGGCATCTTGCGCGATGGCGATCGTCACGCCGGCGAGCGAAACGGGCAGACCTGAATCCGAAGCCGGGCGCAGCGGCGCGTTGAATTCCACGGCGGGCGGCATCGGCAGCGCCCCGTGCTCGGCCAGCGCAAGCGCGGCGGCTGCGATGCGCTCGGCGATGTCGTCGACCTCGCCGGCCTGCACGAGGCCGAGGTGGCGCGACGGCAACGCGTAGTGCCCGCCGCGCGGCAGCGCGCCGTACCAGGCCATGCCGGCCGGCAGGCTCTCGCGCACCATCTGCGCATGGCCCGCGCTGCCCACGCGATTGGCCAGCACGCCCGCCAGCTGCAGGCCGGGGCGATAGGTCGCCAGCCCGTGGGCGACTGCGCCGAAGGTCTGCGCCATCGACGATGCATCGATCACGGCCAGTACCGGCAGTCCGAAATGCAGCGCCAGATCGGCACTCGACGGCGTTCCATCGTGCAGCCCCATCGCGCCTTCGACCAGGATCAGGTCGGCCTCCGCAGCTGCACGGTGCAAGAGCTCGGCACAGTGCGCCTCCCCCCCCATCCACAAGTCGAGCTGCTGCACCGGCGCGCCGCTGGCACGTTCGAGCACCATGGGGTCGAGAAAATCCGGCCCGGTCTTGAACACCCGCACGCGCCGGTCCTTGCTGCGATGCCAATGCGCCAAAGCGGCAGTGACGGTGGTCTTACCTTGGCCCGACGCCGGGGCCGTGACCAGCAGCGCGGGACATCTGAAGGCTGCGGTTGCAATCATCCGCCGACCCTCATCGGCCTGCCGGCCACTCGCAGCGCACGAACGCCACTGCACAGCGGGCGTGAGCCAGGGCCATGTCGCCTGAAGGGGATGCGTGCCATAGAGAAAATACCGCGCCAGCCATGCTCACCCGCTTCCCCGCAGGTACGCACCACAAGGCGCGCCGTTCGCACAGCGCGCCGCCTCGTTGGCCGGTATCCGGGCTGGCGAAGACGACCCGTGTTCCCTTCCCAGGCAGCGCAGATTGCGCGGATTGACCTAGTGGGCTATAGACACGAGCGGCGAGCACGAGGGCTCACGTTCGCTTACCGTTGCGGGGGCAGCTCAGGTTAG
This sequence comes from Variovorax paradoxus, assembly GCF_030815855.1. Lineage (NCBI taxonomy): Bacteria > Pseudomonadati > Pseudomonadota > Betaproteobacteria > Burkholderiales > Comamonadaceae > Variovorax > Variovorax paradoxus. Next base: position 5,383,236 of record NZ_JAUSXG010000001.1, read on the forward strand.
GGCGCGCGATGGCTTGCCGCACCACCCCTCCTGATTCCCGTTGAACTGCTTCGACCGGAAAGACGAAGCGAGCACCAACGGGTTGATCATAGCGGAACACCTTCACTCATGCGGTGCGCCGCCTGGCAGTCTTGCGCGCCTCCGCCTTGGGCATGAGGGCGCGCCAGCCGATGACGACGATGCGATGCCCCGGGCTGACAGGATCAGCACCAAGGCCTCGCGCAACCACACGGTTGCTTTGTGCCCTGTCAGTTCCTACACGTCGATATTCGCAGCCCGCAATGCGTTCTGCTCGATGAACTCGCGCCGCGGCTCCACCTCGTCGCCCATCAGCATCGTGAACACGCGATCCGCCTCGATGGCGTCGTCGATCTGCACGCGCAGCAGGCGGCGCACGGTCGGGTCCATGGTGGTTTCCCACAGCTGCGCGGGATTCATTTCGCCCAGGCCCTTGTAGCGCTGGCGCGAGGTGGCGTTCTCGGCCTGGCCGATGAGCCACTTCATCGCGATGCGGAAGTCGGCCACCTTTTCTTCCTTGGCGCGTTCGCCTTCGCCGCGGCGGACGATGGCACCGTCGCTGCTCAGAAGGCCGCGGAAGGTGTTCGCGGCCTGGGCCAGCGCGTCGTAGTCGGCGCCGTGCACGAAGTCCTGCGTGAGCACGCTGCTCTTGATGTTGCCGTGGTGGCGGCGGCTGATGCGCAAGAGCGGCTTGTCGGTGCGGGCATCGAACTCGCTGGTCACTTCGGCCGGCACGCCGGTGGTGTTGAGCTCGCGCAGCTTGGCCTGCAGTGCCACGGCCGAGGCTTCGGCCGCGGGCGTGGTGTCGAGGTCGAGCGCCACGCCGTCGGCAATGGCGCGCAGGGCCTCGGCATCCATGAAGTTGCGCAGCCGCGCAATCACCGCCTCGGCCAGCTGGTGCTTGCGCGCCAGTTCGGCCAGGGTGTCGCCGCTCAGGGTGGTCGAATTGGGGCCGCCGGTCTCGATGCTCGCGTCTTTCAGGGCCACCTTGAGCAGGAAGGCGTCGAGCGCGGGGCCGTCCTTCAGGTACTGCTCTTCCTTGCCGACCTTCACCTTGTAGAGCGGCGGCTGCGCGATGTAGATGTGGCCGCGCTCGACCAGCTCCGGCATCTGCCGGTAGAAGAAGGTGAGCAGCAGCGTGCGGATGTGGGCGCCGTCGACGTCGGCGTCGGTCATGATGATGATGCGGTGGTAGCGCAGCTTGGCGACGTTGAAGTCGTCCGCCCCGCCGCCCGCGCTGGTGGCGCCGGCGCGGCCGATGCCGGTGCCCAGCGCCGTGATCATGGTGAGAATTTCGTTGCTGGTGAGCAGTTTCTCGTAGCGCGCTTTTTCCACGTTCAGGATCTTGCCGCGCAGCGGCAGGATGGCCTGGAATTTCCGGTCGCGGCCCTGCTTGGCGGAGCCGCCGGCGGAGTCGCCCTCCACCAGGTAGACCTCGCACAGCGCGGGGTCCTTTTCCTGGCAGTCGGCCAGCTTGCCGGGCAGGCCCATGCCGTCGAGCACGCCCTTGCGGCGCGTCATTTCGCGCGCCTTGCGGGCGGCTTCGCGGGCGCGGGCCGCCTCGACGATCTTCCCGCAGATGATCTTGGCGTCGTTCGGGCGTTCCTGCAGGTAGTCGGTCAAGAGGCGGCCGACGATGTCTTCCACCGGCGCGCGCACTTCGCTGGACACCAGCTTGTCCTTGGTCTGGCTCGAGAACTTGGGCTCGGGCACCTTCACGCTCAGCACGCAGCACAGGCCTTCGCGCATGTCGTCGCCGGTGACCTCGACCTTCGCCTTCTTGGCGAACTCGTTTTCTTCGATGTACTTGTTGATGACGCGGGTCATCGCGGCGCGCAGGCCCGTGAGGTGGGTGCCACCGTCGCGCTGCGGAATGTTGTTGGTGAAGCACAGCACCTGCTCGTTGTAGCCGCTGTTCCACTGCATGGCCACTTCCACGCCGATGTGCGTGCCCGGGATGCCGCCGTAGGTGTCGGCGGGCTTCTCGCCTGCTGCATAGAACGAGTTCGGATGCAGGACGGTCTTGCCCTTGTTGATGAACTCCACGAAGCCGCGCACGCCGCCGGCGCCGGAGAAGTCGTCTTCCTTGCCGGTGCGCTCGTCGAGCAGGCGGATGCGCACACCGTTGTTCAGGAAGCTCAGCTCGCGCAGGCGTTTGCTCAGGATTTCGTAATGGAAATCGCTGTTTTCCTTGAAGATTTCCGTGTCGGGCAGAAAGTGCACCTCGGTGCCTCGCTTGTCCGTTTCGCCGATGACCCTCATAGGCGACACCTCGAAGCCGTTCACGGTTTCGAGCAAGCGGTTCTGCACGAAGCCGCGGCTGAATTCGAGTTCGTGGATCTTGCCTTCGCGGCGCACGATCAGGCGCAGCTTCACGCTCAGCGCGTTCACGCAGCTCACGCCCACGCCGTGCAGGCCGCCCGATACCTTGTAGCTGTTCTGGTTGAACTTGCCGCCGGCGTGCAGTTCGGTGAGCGCAATTTCGGCCGCCGAGCGCTTGGGCTCGTGCTTGTCGTCCATCTTCACGCCGGTCGGAATGCCGCGGCCGTTGTCGGTCACGGAGATCGAGTTGTCGGTGTGAATGGTGACGACGATGTCGTCGCAATGGCCGGCCAGCGCCTCGTCGATGGAGTTGTCGACCACTTCGAACACCAGGTGGTGCAGGCCCGTGCCGTCGGAGGTGTCGCCGATGTACATGCCGGGGCGCTTGCGCACCGCCTCGAGCCCTTCGAGGATCGTGATCGAGCCTTCGCCGTAGCTGGTGTCGGCGGGCGTGATCTCGATCGGCACCGCACTTTCGATCTCGGGCGTGTAGACCGGTTCGGTGTGGGGCACTTGGGGCTTGTTTTCTTCTGCACTCATTCGGATATTCCTCTATCTCTCACGGCATTCACGAAATTTTTCGGGCTCTCGGAATCGATTTTTCCTGCCTCTTGAAAGCGCAAACCCGCGGGGGGGCCGCGGGTCGTCTGCGCAAGGCGCTGTCTTTTCTGGCGGCTAGATCCGCATGGGCATGACAACGTACTTGAATGTCGCGTTGTCGGGGATGGTCAGTAGCGCCGAGCTGTTGGAATCGGCCAGGTCCAGCTTGACCATGTCCTGGCCCATGTTCGCGAGGGCGTCGATCAGGTAGGTCACGTTGAAGCCGATTTCGATGGCGTCGCCGCCGTAGTCGATGTCGAGCTCGTCCTGCGCTTCTTCCTGTTCGGCGTTGTTCGACGCGATGCGCAGCGTGCCAGGCTCGATGTTGAGCCGAACGCCCTTGAACTTCTCGCTCGTCAGGATGGCGGTGCGCTGCAGGCTGGCCAACAGGGGGGCGCGGCCGAGCGTGACGCTGTTCTTGTGGTTCTTGGGAATCACGCGGTTGTAGTCGGGGAACTTGCCTTCGACCAGCTTGGTGACGAACTCCATGCCGCCGAAGCTGAACTTGGCCTGGTTGTTCGCAAACTGCATCTCGATGGCGCCTTCGGCGTCCGACAGCAGGCGCTGCATTTCGAGCACGGTCTTGCGCGGAAGAATGACTTCCTGGCGCGGCACTTCGACGTCGAGCGTGGCCGACGAAAACGCCAGGCGGTGGCCGTCGGTGGCCACGAGGCTCAGCTGCTTGCCTTCGGCGACGAACAAAATGCCGTTCAGGTAGTAGCGGATGTCGTGCACGGCCATGGCGAACGAGACCTGCGAGAGCAGGTCCTTCAGCGTCTTTTGCGGCACGCTGAACACGGGGCCGAAGTTGGCGGCTTCCTGCACCAGCGGAAAGTCTTCGGCCGGCAGCGACTGCAGCGTGAAACGGCTCTTGCCGCCCTTGAGCACCAGCTTGCTCGCGCTCGATTCGAGGCTCACGGTCTGGTCGGCCGGCATGGTGCGCAGGATGTCGATCAGCTTGCGCGCGCCGATCGTGGTGGTGAAGTTGCCTTCATCGCCGCCGAGCTCGGCCGTGGTGCGGATCTGGATCTCGAGGTCGCTGGTGGTCAGCTGCAGCTGGCCGCCGGTCTTGCGGATCAGCACATTGGCGAGGATCGGCAGGGTATGGCGCCGCTCCACGATGCCTGCGACCGACTGCAGCGCGGCGAGGACTTTGTCTTGGGTTGCCTTCAAAACGATCATGTCTTCTTCCTCTTCTCTTATTTCTTTGAATCCGCTTGTAAGACGCCATTCTCCGCTGTCGCGTGGGGCATTCTTGATGACATTCCGGGGGTCAGCCCTTGAGCGTTTGTTCGAGCACGTGGAGCTGCTGGTTGAGTTCGGTGAGCTGCTGGCGCTCGCCCGAAATCTTGCGCACCGCGTGCAGCACCGTCGTGTGGTCGCGCCCACCGAACAGCTCGCCGATTTCCGGCAGGCTCTTTTGCGTGAGTTCCTTGGCCAGGTACATCGCGATCTGCCGCGGCCGCGCGATGCTGGCCGGGCGCTTCTTGCTGTACATGTCGGCGACCTTGATCTTGTAGTAGTCGGCCACCGTCTTCTGGATATTCTCGACCGAGATCTGCCGGTTCTGGATCGACAGCAGGTCGCGCAGCGCCTCGCGCGCCAGGGCGATCGAGATTTCTTTCTGGTTGAAGCGCGAGTACGCGAGGATCTTGCGCAGCGCGCCTTCGAGCTCGCGCACGTTGGAGCGCACGTTCTTGGCCACGAAGAAGGCCACTTCCTCGGGCATTTCGGCCGATTCGGCGCGCGCCTTGTTGATCAGGATGGCCACGCGCATCTCGAGCTCGGGCGGCTCGATGGCCACCGTGAGGCCCGAATCGAAGCGCGACACCAGCCGCTCGTGAATGTCGGCGAGACCCTTCGGATAGGTGTCGCTGGTCATCACGATGTGCGACTTCTTGGCCAACAGGGCTTCGAACGCGTTGAAGAATTCTTCCTGGGTGCGGTCCTTGTTGGCGAAGAACTGCACGTCGTCGATCAGGAGCAGATCGAGCGAGTGGTAGCGCTCCTTGAACTCGTCGAAGGTCTTGCGCTGATAGGCCTTGACCACATCCGAGACGAACTGCTCGGCATGGATGTAGAGAACTTTGGAATCCGGGCGGTCGGCGAGCAGCCGGTTGCCCACAGCGTGCATCAGGTGGGTCTTGCCCAGGCCGACGCCGCCGTAGATGAACAGGGGGTTGTACAGATGGCCCGGCATGCCGGCCACGTGCATGGCCGCGGCGCGCGCCATGCGGTTGGCCGTGCCCTCCACCAGGGTGTCGAAGGTCAGGCCCGAATTGAGCCGGTTCTTGAAGCCCGCCGCAGCCGGCTCCTCGCCCGGCCCGGCCACGTCGCGCGGCACGTCGGTTTCCGCCATGACGGCGACGGGTGCAGAGCGCGCGGGCGCTTCTCGCGGAGCAAGCGCTAACTCAACCGCGACCGGCTGGCCGTACATCTTCTCGGCCATGGCGGCAATCTTGCCGGCGTACTGGGCCCGGATCCAGTCGAGCTTGAAGCGGTTGGCAACGAACACCGTCATGCGCGAAAGGTCGTCGGTGACCTGCGCCGTCAGGGGTTTGATCCAGGTATTGAATTGCTGCTCGGACAGCTCCTGCGCGAGCTGGTCGACACAGGCCTGCCAGAGGCTTTCACCGATGCCGTCAGTCGACATGGGTGCTTGAAAAAGTGGTGCGTCCCTCGTCCATTTTTTGGTATATGTATTGTGGATATTCTCTGCTGCAAGGCGGTCCGCATTCTAACTTGTCAAAACCTTATCCACATGCCCCGGGGTACCATGCAAAGGCCCGCAAACTCGCTCGATGTTTGGTGTTGGGCCGAATGTTTGCGATAATTGCGGGTTTCCCTGAAAACCTCATTGCGTCTTTCGGGGGTCATCCGAAAAACGCTCCCAGCGTCCGCCTGTCCGATATGGCCTTCTAGGTTCATGTGGGACATCGTGGATATCGGGGGAATCAGCAGGAAATCTCATCATGAAACGCACTTACCAAGCATCCAAAGTCCGCCGCGCCCGTACCCACGGCTTTCTGGTCCGTATGAAGACCCGTGGCGGCCGTGCCGTCATCAACGCACGCCGCGCCAAGGGCCGCAAGCGCCTGGCCGTCTGACGGCAGTTCCTCTGCCGTTGCCAGCAGCCGACCCGCCAGCGCCAGCTTCCTCAGCCAGTGCTTCTGGCGTGTCTGGCCCGGTTTCCATGCAGCGGCTCAAGACCCGCGCGCAATTCCAGGCCGTCCTTGCAGGTGCCACTGTGGCGCGCACTGCTCATTTCGCATTGCATCGCTGCGCACTCGACTCCACGTCGAGCGCGCAGCCTTTGTTCGCGTCCGACGCAGTCTGGCTGGGCGCCATGGTGCCCAAGCGCTGGGCGCGCCGCGCGGTCACGCGCAACGCCATCAAGCGCCAGATCTATACCGTGAGCGCCGCGCCCGACGTCGGCCTGCCCCGTGCGGCGCACGTGGTGCGGCTGCGCGCGGGTTTTGACCGCAAGGAATTCGTGAGCGCGAGCTCCGACAAGCTCAAGGGCGCTGTTCGTGCCGAGCTCCAGCAACTGCTGGCGCGGGCGGCGCGCTCGCCGGCTCCCTCGTCTCCTTCTTCCCCGCCTTCCTTCTCCTCCTCATGAAACGCCTGCTGATCGGCCTCGTGAAGGGCTATCGCCTGCTGCTGAGCCCATGGCTCGGCCAGTCGTGCCGCTTCACGCCGAGCTGCTCGGTGTATTCGATCGAGGCGCTGGACGTGCACGGTGCGCTCAAGGGCAGCTATCTCACTCTGCACCGCATCGCGCGCTGCCAGCCCTGGTGCCGGGGCGGCCACGATCCGGTTCCACCGAAATCACAGCGTCGCACTGACAAGTCAGGCTCGCTGTTTTCGTCTCTTCTCTCCTCCGACAAGAAGTCTTCGTCATGAACGATATACGCCGCACGATCCTGTGGGTGATTTTTGGTTTCTCGCTGGTGTTGCTGTGGGACCAATGGCAGGTCTTCAACGGCAACAAGCCGACCTTCCTGCCGTCGAGCAAGCCGGCTGCCGTTGCAAGCGCACCGGCAGGCAGCACGCCGGCCGCCGGCAGCAGCGTGCCGACCGCGTCCACCGCCGGAGGCAACGCAGCCGCCGTGCCCACGCAAGCCGCGCCAGCCGCGCCGCGTGAGCAGGTCAGCGTGACCACCGACCTGTTCAAGGCGGTGATCGACAGCGAAGGCGCCACGGTCAACCACCTCGAACTGCTGAAGTACGAAGAGGCCGACCGCACCAAGCACGTGGTGCTGTTCGAGAACGGCTCGCCCGCAACGCGCTACGTGGCGCAAACCGGCCTGCTGAGCCAGACCGGCGAACCCTTCCCCAACCACCTGACCCCGATGACGCCGAAGGCCGGCCCGCGCGAAATGGCCGAAGGCCAGAACACGCTCGAAGTGAGCTTCGAAAGCGCACCCGCGGGCGGCCTCAAGTACGTCAAGACCTACGTCTTCAAGCGCGGCGACTACACCATCAATGTGCGCCACGACGTCGTCAACGTGAGCGACCAGCCGCGCGACGCGCAGCTCTACATGCAGCTGCTGCGCCACGGCACGGTGGCAGCGGGCACGATGTTCGGCACCAACACCTTCACCGGCCCAGCGGCATACACCAACGAGAAGAAGTTCCACAAGCTCGACTTCAAGGACATTGCCAAGGGCAAGATCGAGCCGCCGCCGCCCGCCAACGACGGCTGGATTGCGATGGTGCAGCATTACTTCGTCTCGGCGTGGCTGCTCAAGGGCGACCCCGCCAGCGAACAGCTCAAGCGCGAATTCCGCGTGAAGGACCTGGGCGACAACCTCTTCACCGTCGCCATGGTGGCCACGCTGCCGAAAATCGCTCCGGGCCAGACCCAGGTGGTCAACAGCGTGCTGTTCGCCGGTCCCGAAGAAGAAAAGAAGCTCGAAGCCATTGCACCGGGCCTGGACCTGGTCAAGGACTACGGCATCTTCGCGATCATTTCCAAGCCGCTGTACTGGTTGCTGAACCAGCTGCACGGCATTCTCGGCAACTGGGGCTGGTCCATCGTGGCGCTCGTGGTGCTGCTGAAGGCGGCCTTCTACTGGCTCAACGCCAAGGCCTACGCCAGCATGGCCAAGATGAAGGCCATCAACCCCAAGATCATGGAAATGCGCGAGCGGCTGAAGGACAAGCCGCAAGAAATGCAGCAGGAGATGATGCGCATCTACAAGACCGAGAAGGTCAATCCGATGGGCGGCTGCTTCCCGATCGTGATCCAGATCCCGGTGTTCATCGCGCTCTACTGGGTGCTCTTGTCGTCGGTCGAAATGCGCCACGCACCGTGGATCGGCTGGATCACCGACCTCTCGGCACCCGACCCCTGGTACATCCTGCCGATCGTGATGACGCTCACCTCGCTGTTCCAGACCTGGCTCAACCCGACGCCGCCCGATCCGATGCAAGCCAAGCTGATGTGGATCATGCCGCTCGCGTTCAGCGTGATGTTCATCTTCTTCCCGGCCGGCCTGGTGCTGTACTGGATCACCAACAACGTGCTGTCGATTGCGCAGCAGTGGTTCATCAACAAGCGGCTGGGCGTGCTGGGCAAGTAAGCCGCACGGCCTCCGCCACCCATGCAAAGGGCCGCATCCGCGGCCCTTTTCCTTTTTGCTGAAAGAATCGCGCTTCCATGACATTCGCCCGCACCACCGATCCCATCGTCGCCATCGCCACCGCCTCGGGGCGCGGGGCGGTGGGCATCGTGCGCGTCTCGGGTGCGCGGCTTGCGCCGCTGATCGAGGCGCTCTGCGGCCGGTCGCTGAAGCCGCGCGAAGCCACTTATCTCCCCTTCCGCGATGCGGCCGGCGAGCCGGTCGACCATGGCCTGGCGATTCACTTTCCCTCGCCGCATTCGTTCACCGGCGAAGACGTGCTCGAGTTGCAGGCCCATGGCGGAACGGTCGTGCTGCAGTTGCTGCTGGCGCGTTGCCTCGAAGCCGCCGCAGAGCCCGATCCGGTCACCGGCCGGCCGCGACTGTCCGGCCTGCGCGTGGCCGAGCCGGGCGAGTTCAGCCAGCGCGCCTTTCTCAACGGCAAGATCGACCTGGCCCAGGCCGAGGCCATCGCCGACCTGATCGACGCCAGCACCGAGGCGGCCGCGCGGAGCGCCGGGCGCTCGCTTTCGGGGGCCTTCTCGCGCGAGATCCATACGCTGCGCGACGCGCTGATTCATCTGCGCATGCTGGTCGAGGCGACGCTCGACTTTCCCGAAGAGGAAATCGACTTTCTCCAAAAGGCCGATGCCACCGGGCAGCTCGCGAGGCTGCAGGCGCAACTGGCGGCAGTGCAGCAGCGCGCAAAACAGGGCGCGCTGCTGCGCGAAGGCATCAAGGTCGTCATTGCGGGCCAGCCCAATGCAGGCAAAAGTTCGCTGCTCAACGCGCTGGCCGGCGCCGAGCTGGCCATCGTGAGCGCGGTGGCGGGCACGACGCGCGACGTCGTTTCGCAGACCATCCAGATCCACGGCGTGCCGCTGCATGTGGCCGACACCGCGGGCCTGCGCGACAGCAGCGACGAGGTCGAGCAGATCGGCGTGGCGCGCGCGTGGGGCCAGATCGAGAGCGCCGACGCCGTGCTGTTCTTGCACGACCTGACGCGTGCGGGCTTGCCTGACTACGCCGCAGCCGACGCAGAGATCCTGCGCAGCCTGCGGCAGAAGCTGCCTGCGAGCGTGCCGGTGCTCGACGTCTGGAACAAGCAGGACGCCGCACCGATGGGCAGCGCGGGCGCGGCCCAGGGCATTGCCTTGTCCGCCAAGACCGGCCTCGGCATCGAAGCGCTGCGCGAGCAGCTGCTGGCCATGGCGGGCTGGCAGTCGGTGCCGGAGGGCGTTTACCTGGCGCGGGCGCGCCACGTGCAGGCGCTGGGCCGCGTCGAAACCCACCTGGAGTTGGCTGCAAGCCACTTGGCTGCCCAAGCCCAGTTGCTCGATCTGCTGGCCGAGGAGTTGCGTCTCGCGCAGAACGCACTGAACGAAATCACCGGCGAATTTGGCGCCGACGACCTGCTGGGGGTCATCTTTTCGCGCTTCTGCATCGGTAAATAGCGACAGCCGCAACGAAAAACGTAAAGAGTTGTAGCCGAAAGGCGCGGCCTTCGCGGATACTTCTGCACCGATGCGGGGGTTGAGAAAAGCATGTCCATCCAGAACCTGAGCCGCGCCATCGCGGACAACAACAGCAACGACGCGTTCGCGTTGACGCTCAACGTACAGCAGTGGGAAACGCTGGCGGGCTACCTGCAGCCGATCGATACCGGCGTGGGCGACGTTCTCATCGAGCAAGGCACGCACGACCGTTCGGTGTATTTCCTCGAGGGCGGCGCGATCAGCGTCCATCGCGTGAGCAGCAAGGAACAGATGAAGCTCGCCGTGCTCATGCCCGGATCGGTCGTGGGCGAAGGCTCTTTCTTTTCGCGCGAACCGCATTCGGCCAACGTGGTGGTCACCGGCGCGGGCCGCGTATGGCGCCTCACGGCGATCCGGTTCGCCGAAATGTCGAATCGCCAACCCAACCTCGCGCTCGAAATCGCCATGGGGCTCGGTGCCGTGATCGCCAAGCGCATGGCGCACCGCTCCAAGCGCGTCGCGGTGACCTGAGCATCGAACTCTCAGCTCCGCATTCGGGCCCGGACGGCTCTTCGCAGCCAGTTTTTTCTTTGAAATCGTTCCCTAGAAGTCAGTCGTCATGGCCTTGATCTGTCCGGTATGCAGCACGGAGAACCGCGAGGGCGCGAATTTCTGCAGGAGTTGCGGCGGCAAGCTGCCGTCCGCAGCACCCACACCCTCGCCTGCGCCGATGGCGCCGCCTCCAGCCCCCGACAGCCGGTCGGACCGCGAATGGGCCGCTACGGCGCCCGCGCAATTGCGCGCACCCACCATTCCCGGCGGGCTTTTCGACGGCAGTTTGCCGATCGCTTCTCAAGCCGCCTACATGCATGCCGGCTCGCTGGCCGATGAGAAGACCGTCATCGTCGGAACGGGCGGTTCGAAGCGGCCACCCTCGCCGCCGCGTGAACCCCGGGCCAAGAAAGCCTCCAGGCCCAGGACGCCGCGGCCCGCCGGGGCCGAGGTTCGGAAGCCGCCGCGCTTGCGCGGCATCCTGCTTTGGCTGGTGTTGTTGGCGGTGGGGCTGCTCATGATCGCCGCCGGGTGGTACGGGTACGGAACGGACAAGCCGAGCGCGCAGGCCAAAGTGACGGCACCCGCTGCACCTGCGGGGCCGGCCATTGCGCCACCTGCCTTGACCGAGGCTTCGGGAGCGGCGGCGCCGGCGCCGGAACATCCGCCCGCAGAGCCGCCGGCGGCGGAACCAACGCTCGTTGCTCCGGCGCCGGCCGCATCGGCCGCCGCGGCGAGTCCGAAGCCGCTGTCCGCCGCCGCTGCGGCCAAGTCGCGCAAGGCGGCGGCAGCGGCCCCGCCGCAACCCGGCGCGCCCGAGGCTGCACCGGCAGTGGCCCCCGCGCCCGCCCCGACGCCCGCGGCGGCGGGGCCGGCCGATCCGCAGTCCATCTGCGGCGACCGCAACTTCATCGCGAAGGCCCAGTGCATGGCCGCGCAGTGCCTCAAGCCCGAATTCAAGACGCATGCGCAATGCGAGGCGGTGCGCCGGCAGCAACGCATCGAAGAAGAAAAGCGCAATCCCACGCTGGTCAACTGATTCGTCCCCCAGGGGCTACCGCCGCTCCCAGCCAGGGACGTCTAACCTTTTTGCAGGCGCTCGATGGCCACGGCCAAGGCGGCCGGCTTGCCTGACAGCACCAGGGTGTCGCCATCTGTCAGCACCGTATCGTCGGCAGGTTCCTGGGGCTGGCCATCGTGGCGCCGCAGGCTGGCGACGCGCACATTCAATGTTTCCAGCGCCAGCCGCGCCAGGGTTTGGCCGACGGCGCGGGCGCCGGGGGTGAGCGTGAAGGTGTTGAGCCGCTCGTGATCGAGCTCGTCGGCGTTGTCGTCGTCGGCACCGTGGAAGTAGCCGCGCAGCAGGTTGTAGCGCGCGTCGCGCTGGTCCTGCACCACGCGGATCACGCGCCGCATGGGCACGCCGACGAGCGCGAGCGCGTGGCTCGCGAGCATCAGCGAACCCTCGATGGCCTCGGGCACCACCTCGGTCGCGCCGGCCGCCTGCAGTTTCTCGAGGTCGTGGTCGTCCTGCGTGCGCACGATCACCGGCACCTGCGGCGCGTGGGCGCGGGTGTTGGCCAGCACTTTCATGGCGCCCGGCACGTCGAGGTAGGTCACGACCACGGCGCTGGCGCGGGCCAGGCCGGCCGCCATCAGCGCCTGCAGCCGCGCCGCATCGCCGAACACCACCGAATCGCCGGCCGCGGCGGCCTGGCGCACCCGGTCGGGGTCGAGGTCGAGCGCCATGTAGGGAATGCCTTCGCGCTCCAGGATGCGCGCCAGGTTCTGGCCGCAGCGCCCGTAGCCGCAGATGATCACGTGCTTCGCGGTATTGATGGTCTTGCGCGCGATGCTTGTCATCTGCAGCGACTGCTGGAGCCAGTCGCTCGCCACCAGCTTGCGCACGATGGCGTTGGTGTACATGACGATGAACGGGGTGGCGAGCATCGACAGCACCATCGAGGCCAGCACCGGGTTGGCCAGCCACGGCGGCAGCAGGCTCCGCTCCTGCGCCAGCGTCAGCAGCACGAAGCCGAATTCGCCGGCCTGCGCCAGGTAGAGGCCGGTGCGCAGCGACACGCCCGAGGTGGCGCCCAGCACCCGCGCCAGCACGGTGACCAGCGCCAGCTTGAACGCCAGCGGCAGCACCAGCAGCACGGCGACGAGCGCCCAGCGGTCCACCACGATGTGCCAGTCGAGCGACATGCCCACGGTGATGAAGAACAGGCCCAGCAGCACGTCGTGGAACGGACGGATGTCGGTTTCGACCTGGTGCTTGTATTCGGTCTCGGAAACCAGCATGCCGGCGATGAAGGCGCCCAGTGCCAGGCTCAGCCCGGCCAGTTCGGTCAGCCAGGCCAGGCCGAGCGCAATCAGCAGCACGTTCAGGATGAAGAGCTCTTCGCTGCGCCGCCGCGCCACGAGCGTGAGCCACCAGCGCATGACGCGCGGGCCGCCGTACAGCAGCACGCCGATCAGCAAGGTGGCCTTGACCAGCGCCAGCGCGAGGGCCTTGGCCAGCGCTTCGGGCGGTGCGCCGAGCGCGGGAATCAGCACCAAGAGCGGCACCACGGCCAAGTCCTGGAACAGCAGCACGCCCATCACGCGTTTGCCGTGCTCGCTTTCGAGCTCGAGCCGTTCGGCCATCAGCTTGACCACGATGGCGGTGCTGCTCATGGTGAGCGCGCCCGAGAGCGCCAGCGCCGTCTGCCACCCGAGCCGCCACGCCGGCGGGAGCTGGGAGGCGATCAACAGCGCGCCGGCGGTGGCGAGCGTCATCGTCAGCAACACCTGCAACAGGCCGAGTCCGAACACGTGCTTGCGCATGGCGCGCAGCTTGGGCAGGCTGAACTCCAGTCCGATGACGAACATCAGGAACACCACGCCGAACTCGCCCAGGTGGCGGATGCCTTCGGAGTTCTGCGCCAAAGCCAGCGCATGAGGGCCGATCAGTACGCCGGCCGACAGATAGCCCAGCATCGGCGGCAGCTTCAGCGAACGGCAGACCACCACGCCGATGACCGCGGCAAGCAAATACAACAGCGTGAGATCGAACGAAGACATGGTCGGATGCTAGAGCAATGTCCGTGCCCCGGGCGCGCCGCTTTCGCCCGATGACGGGAGATGCCGGGCGCCCCGTAAAATCCGGCGATGAGTTCAGCTCCCCTGCCCCCCGTGGTCAACGCCGACGCCATCCTCGCGCGCGCGCGCGCCACCTTCGACATCGAGTCCGATGCCGTGCTCGGCCTCAAGTCGCGCGTGGGTCCGAGCTTCGTCGATGCCGTGCGCAAGATCCTCGAAGTGCGCGGCCGCGTCGTCGTGATGGGCATGGGCAAAAGCGGCCATGTCGGCCGCAAGATCGCCGCCACCCTTGCTTCCACCGGCACGCCGGCGATGTTCGTCCACCCGGCCGAGGCCAGCCACGGCGATCTGGGCATGATCAAGTCGGTCGACCTGGTTCTGGCCATCTCCAACAGCGGCGAGGTCGACGAGCTCACCGTGATCCTGCCCGTGGTCAAGCGCCAGGGCGTGCCCCTGATCGCGATGACCGGCCGTGTCGATTCCACCCTGGCGCGCCACGCCGACATCGTGATCGACGCGGGCGTTGCCAAGGAAGCCTGCCCGCTCAACCTCGCCCCCACCGCCAGCACCACCGCCCAGATGGCGATGGGCGATGCACTGGCGGTGGCGCTGCTCGACGCGCGCGGCTTCGGCTCCGAAGACTTCGCACGCTCGCACCCCGGCGGCGCGCTGGGCCGCAAGCTGCTCACGCATGTGGCCGACGTGATGCGCTCGGGCGACGAAGTGCCGCGGGTGGCACCGACCGCCACGCTCAGCGAATTGATGCGCGAGATGAGCTCCAAGGGCCTGGGCGCCACCGCCGTGGTCGATGCCGAAGGCCGCGCCATCGGCATCTTCACCGACGGCGACTTGCGCCGCCAGGTCGAGACCGGCGGCGACCTGCGCGGCCTGACCGCCGCCGATGTGATGCACTCCGGTCCGCGCACGCTGCGGGCCGAGGCATTGGCGGTCGAGGCGGCCGAACTGATGGAAGAACACCGCATCACCAGCGTGCTCATCGTCGACCCCGCGGGGCATTTGGTCGGCGCGCTGAGCATCAACGACCTGATGCGCGCGAAGGTCATCTGATGCCGCTCGATTTCCAGGCCGAGACCTTGCTGGCAGCGCAGGATGTGCGCATCGCGTTCTTCGACATCGACGGCGTGCTGACCGACGGCGGCGTGTACTTCACCGAGCACGGCGAAACCCTCAAGCGCTTCAGCATCCTCGACGGCTACGGCCTCAAGCTGCTGCGCCTGGCGGGCATCACGCCGGCGGTGATTACCGGGCGCGATTCCAAGCCGCTGCGCGTGCGGCTCGAAGCGCTCGGCATCCAGCATGTGCGCTACGGCACCGAAGACAAGCTGCCCGCGGCCCAGGCCATGCTCGAACAGCTGGGCTTCGGCTGGCACCAGGCGGCGGCCATCGGCGACGACTGGCCCGACCTGCCGGTGCTGAGCCGCGTCGGCTTTGCGGCGGCGCCGGCCAATGCGCATGTCGAGGTGCGCAATGCAGTCAGCTATGTCACGCGCGCACGCGGCGGTGAAGGCGCGGCGCGCGAGTTCTGCGATCTGCTGCTCACGGCCTGCGGCCAGTACAGGCGCCTGCTCGACGCCGCGCGAGGCCCGACGCAATGACGCGCGCCTGGAGCCTGCTGCGCAACGCGCTCGATCGCGCCACGATCTACCTGCCGATCATTCTCACGGCGGCCGTCGCGCTCGGCACCTATTGGCTGGTGCGCAATGCGCCCAAGCTGCTCGAGCCTACCGCCAAAGCCGCGCCCACCCACGAGCCGGACTATTTCATGCGCGGGTTCGTGATCAAGAACTACCTGCCCAACGGCGACCTGCGCAGCGAACTTCATGGCAAGGAAGGCCGGCACTACCCCGACACCGACACCACCGAAGTCGACGATGTGCGCGTGCGATCCATCTCCACGGAGGGTTACACGACCCACGCCACGGCCAACCGCGGCCTCTCGAATTCCGACGGCAGCGAGATCCAGCTTTTCGGCAACGCCATCGTCATCCGCGATCCGGTCGTGGCTGCCAACGGCAAGTCGACGCCGCGCCTCGAATTCCGCGGCGACTTCCTGCATGCCTTTCTCGACACCGAGAAGGTGACGTCGAACAAGCCCGTCACGCTCATTCGCGGCAGCGACCAGTTCACCGCCGACAACCTCGACTACGACAACCTGAGCGGCGTTGCCAACCTCACTGGCCGCGTGCGCGGCGTGTTGATTCCGTCGGCGGCCGCGGGCGGCAAGCCGCGCTGAAAAAAACAAAACACCCGCGAAAGCCAGTCCCGCGCATGAGTACGTCTCCACTTGTCTTCATCACCGGCGCGTCGAGCGGCATCGGCCAGGCCCTGGCCGCGAGCTTCTATGAGGCCGGGTATCGGCTGGCGCTGGTCGCGCGGCGTACGGCGGAGATCGAAACCTGGGCCAGCGCCCGTGGGCTCGATGCGGCCCGCTATCGGATATACAGCGCCGACGTGGCCCAGACAGACAGCATCGTGGCCGCGGGCGCCGCCTGCATCGAGCGCCAGGGCCTGCCGGACGTCGTGATCGCCAACGCCGGCATCAGCGTGGGCATCGACACGGAAGAGCGCGAAGACATCGACGTGATGGCGCGAACCTTCGCCACCAACAACGTGGGCCTGATGGCCACCTTCCATCCCTTCGCGGCGGCGATGAAGCAGCGCGGCAGCGGCCGACTGGTCGGCATTGCCAGCGTCGCGGCCATTCGCGGCCTGCCGGGGCATGGCGCGTATTGCGCCAGCAAGGCGGGCGTGGTCGCGTACTGCGAGAGCTTGCGCGGCGAGCTGCACAACAGCGGCGTCAAGGTCGTCACACTCTGCCCCGGCTACATCGATACGCCGCTGACCCAGGGCAACCGCTACGGCATGCCCTTTCTCATGAAGGCCGAAGACTTTGCGAACCACGCGCTTCGCGCCATCGAGGCCGGAACCAGCTATCGCGTGATTCCCTGGCAGATGGGCGTGGTCTCCAAGATCATGCGCATGCTGCCCAACGCCCTGCTCGACCGTGCGGTGCAGGGCCGGGAGCGCAAGAAGCGCAGCGGCGAAACCTGAGGCTCCTGCGGCCGGCGCGGGCGTGCTGCTCGCGCGGTTCGTCGCAACAGGCCCAATGAAAAAGGCTCCAGAGGAGCCTTTTGCTTGTGCGTATCCGGGGTGCAGGGCTTAGTAGCCGCTGTTCCCGCCGCCGCCGTAGCCGCCACCACCGCCGGAGCGACCACCGCCGCCGCCACGGGGGCCGGCGCCATAAGGGCTGCGGAAACCGCCATCGCCGCCACCACTGCGGCCACCACCACCGCCGCCGTAGCCGCCGCCACCGGAACGGCCGCCGCCGCCGCTGCGATCACCGCCGCCGCCGTAACCGCCGCCTCCACCGCTGCGGTCGCCGCCACCACCGTAGCCTCCACCGCCGCCGCCGCCGTAGCCACCGCCACCACCGCCGCCACCGCCGCCATAACCACCACCGCCGCCGCCGTAGCCACCACCACCGCTGCGCGGGGGACGTGCTTCCATCGGACGTGCTTCATTGACGACGACGGCGCGGCCGCCCAGGGGCTGGCCGTTCATGCCGTTGATGGCCGCCTGCGCTTCCGCGTCGCTGCCCATTTCGACGAAGCCGAAGCCCTTCGAGCGGCCGGTGTCACGTTCCATCATGACCTTGGCACTGGTTACTGCGCCGAATTGTCCGAAAGCCTGTTCGAGATCACTGTCGCGCACCGAGTAAGGCAGGTTGCCGACATACAGTTTGTTGCCCATCAAGGGACTCCTATAAACACATAGCAAGAAAAGCGATGGAGTCCCGAAAGCATCACTCAACCAAGAGCTGTCGAGTCGCGCGAAACTGACCGATCACCGAACTGCCTACCCGGAAAAGTCAAGAGGGAGGCTCGTGCATTATGGGTGAAATGCGCGGAATGCAAGTAGGAATTTGCGGCTTCCTGCGGCGCCATCAAAAATTAACCGAAGCTAGCGCCCGCTTACAAGGGCGGACAGCGGGAGAGTGGCACCACGCTAGAATTCACCCTGTCATTGGGGAGTAGCCGCCTTCCACCGCGAGAAGGGCCCGCGTCAACAGACTTGTCCTGCCCCACACGGGACATGGCGCGTGCAGTGATTCACCTGGCGAGACCTTTGACCGTGCAACTTCGGGAATATGGCCGAAGGTGTTGTGCGGTCAATTGCGTCCTTCGGCCCAAGGAACCCCTCTCTTTCATGGAAGCTTTTCTCGTTGCAACCGGCGTGGTCGCGCTCGCCGAAATGGGCGACAAGACCCAGTTGCTGGCCCTCTTGCTCGCCGCGCGTTTCAGAAAACCCTGGCCGATCGTGCTCGGGATCTTCGTTGCCACCGTCGTCAACCATGCCCTGGCCGGTGCCGTCGGCAACTGGATCACGCACTGGCTCGGCCCCGACGTGCTGCGCTGGATTCTGGGCGGCTCGTTCATCGCCATGGCCGCCTGGATGCTGATTCCAGACAAGCTCGACGAAGACGACGCTCCCGCCGCCTCGCACTCCGGCGTCTTCGGCACCACGCTCGTGGCGTTCTTCCTGGCAGAAATGGGAGACAAGACCCAGATCGCCACCGTCATGCTCGCCGCCCGTTTCACCGAGGCCTACGTGTGGGTGGTCGCGGGCACCACCCTCGGCATGATGCTGGCCAATGCGCCGGTCGTCTGGCTGGGCGACAAGATCGTGAAGCGCGTGCCGATCACGCTCGTGCACGGCATCTCGGCGGCGATCTTCCTCGTGCTCGGCATCGTGATGATCGTCGGCTGGTAATTCGGCGGAGCGATATACTGCCGGCTGCGCCGATTTGCTTCAGCTTGCGGGCGCTTTATAAATTCAGCTAAAGACAGTCAGTTGGCGAACAACCCGGCTCGTTTTTGGCGAGGCCGGGTTTTTTATTGATGTCGTCACCTTCTTTGGTCGTCTCTCCGCAGTCGATGCAGTTCGCGGGCCCGCTGGCCTTGCGCAGCGGCGCCTCGCTCGGCGACTACACGCTCGCCTACGAAACCTACGGCACCCTGAATGCCGATCGCAGCAACGCGCTGCTGGTGTGCCACGCGCTGAACGCCTCTCACCACGTCGCGGGCGTCTACGAAGGCCAGGCCAAGTCCGAAGGCTGGTGGGACAACATGGTGGGGCCGGGCAAGCCGGTCGATACCGACCGCTTCTTCGTGATCGGCGTGAACAACCTCGGTTCCTGCTTCGGCTCGACCGGGCCGATGCACACCAATCCCGCCACGGGCCGCGTCTATGGCGCCGACTTTCCGGTGGTGACGGTCGAAGACTGGGTCGATGCCCAGGCGGCGCTGCTCGACGCGCTGGGCATCCGCACGCTCGCGGCCGTGATGGGCGGCAGCCTGGGCGGCATGCAGGCGCTGTCATGGACGCTGCAGTACCCGGACCGCGTGCGCCACGCCGTGGTGGTGGCCAGCGCGCCCAATCTCACGGCTGAGAACATCGCCTTCAACGAAGTCGCTCGCCGCGCGATCGTCACCGATCCCGATTTTCATGGCGGCCACTTCTACGAGCACGGTGTCATTCCCAAGCGCGGCCTGCGCATCGCGCGGATGATCGGCCACATCACCTACCTGAGCGACGACGTCATGAACGAGAAGTTCGGACGCATCCTGCGCAGCGCGGTCGAAGGAGAGGCGGCGGCGCTGGACTACCGCTATTCCACGCAGGAAATCGAGTTCCAGATCGAAAGCTACCTGCGCTACCAGGGCGACAAGTTCAGCGAGTACTTCGACGCCAACACCTACCTCTTGATCACGCGCGCACTCGACTACTTCGACCCCGCGCGCGGTCACGGCGGCAACCTCAGCGTGGCTTTCGCAAAGGCCACCGCCAAGTTCCTGCTCGTGAGCTTCAAGACCGACTGGCGCTTTTCGCCCGCGCGCAGCCGCGAGCTCGTGAAGGCGCTGCTCGACAATCGCCGCAACGTGAGCTACGCCGAGATCGACGCGCCGCACGGGCACGACGCTTTTCTGCTCGACGACGTGCGCTACATGGGCGTGGTGCGGTCCTATTTCGAGCGCGTGGCGCACGAAATCCACGCCGAAGGGAGGGCCGCCCAATGAGCGACATCGAAACCCAGCGCCTCATCGCCAATCTCGTGCCCGAAGGCGCGCGCGTGCTCGACCTCGGCTGCGGCGACGGCGCCATGCTCGACCTGCTGCAGCGCGAGCGCGGCTGCACCGGCTACGGCGTCGAGATCGCCGACGGCAACGTGCTGCAGTGCATCCGCCGCGGCGTCGACGTGATCCAGCTGAACCTCGACGAAGGCCTGGCGGTGTTCGACGACGCCACCTTCGACGTGGTGCTGCAGATCGACACGCTGCAGCATTTGCGCAATGCCGAGGTCATGCTGCGCGAAACCGCGCGCGTGGGCCGTATCGGCATCGTCGCGTTTCCGAACTTCGCCCACTGGCCGAACCGCATCAGCATTGCGCGCGGCCGCATGCCGGTGACGCGCCGCCTGCCCTACCAGTGGTACGACACGCCCAATATCCGGGTCGGGACCTTCAAGGATTTCGAAGTGCTGGCGCAGAAGAACAGCCTGCGCGTGCTCGATGCCTTCGGCGTGCAGGAAGGCCGCAGCGTGCGCTGGCTGCCCAATGCGCGCGCCGGCACGGCCGTGTTCAAGTTCGAGCGGGAGCGCTGAGCGCTTTCGCGCCCCGTGAATACGGCGCACCCATGAGCTTCACGCTCTCGCAACCGGCGCACAGCGAACTGCTGGTCAAGAAAAGCCGCTTCATCGGCTGCGTGCAACCGGTGGCCGATCGCGCCGCGGCGCTTGCCGTCGTGGCGGCGCTGCGCAGCGAACACCCCGCCGCGGCACATGTCTGCTGGGCGCTGATGGCGGGCGGCCATTCGGCCGCGAACGACGACGGCGAGCCGGGCGGCACCGCCGGACGCCCGATGCTCGAGGTGCTGCGCCACCAGCAGCTCGAAGGCGTGCTCGCCACGGTGGTCCGCTACTTCGGCGGCATCAAGCTGGGTGCGGGCGGCCTCGTGCGGGCGTACACCGATGCCGTGGCGCAGGCCTGCCTCGGTGCAACGCTGGTCCCGCTGGTGCGCCAGCGGCTGCTGCAATGTGCCGTGCCCTATGCGCTGGAAGGACTGGTGCGGCGGGAGATCGCGGCCGTTGCAGGCGCTTCGCTCGTCGACGTGCGGCATGGCGATGCGGTGGACTTCACGTTCACGCTGCCCGAGCCCGATGCGAACGCCTTCATCGCCCGCCTCGACGATGCTGCGCAAGGGCGCGCCGTCTGGCCGCAGGCGTGAGCCGCCGCGCGGGAACGGCCTCGGCCGCGGGCGCTGCTGTCATCGCCAGCACGCCGCGCCCTGCCATCGGCACCGGCTCGACATCCTCGTCGGGACCGCGCCGCGCCATCTCGGCGGTCACGATACCCGTCGGAACCGCGAGCACACCCCAGCCCAGCAGCATCATCACCGAGGCGATGGCGCGGCCAAGATCGGTCTTGGGCACCAAGTCGCCGAAGCCCACGGTGGCCATGGTCGAGATGGCCCAGTAGATCGCCACTGGAATGCTCGTGAAGCCGTGCACCGGCCCTTCCACCACATACATCAGCGTGCCCATCACCAGCACCACAAGCATCACGAAACCCACGAACACCGTGATCTTCCGGCGGCTCGCGGCCACGGCCGAGACCAGCGCGCGGTATTCCACCGAGTAGCGAGACAGCTTGAAGATGCGGAACACGCGCAAAAGCCGCAGCACGCGCACGTCGATAAGGTAGGCGAGCTCGGGCGCAAACGCCACCAGGTAGGTGGGCAACAGCGCGAGCAGGTCGATCACGCCATAGAAGCTCAGCGCATAGCGCATCGGCTTGTTCACGCAGGCAAGCCGCGCAATGTATTCGAGCGTGAACAGGATGGTGAACACCCATTCGAATGCATTGAACAGCGGCCGCCATTGATCACGGATCGACTGCACGCTGTCGAGCACGACCACCAGCACGCTGGTCACGATGACCGCGATCAGCGCCAGGTCGAAGAGCAGGCCGGCGCGCGTATCGGCCTCGAAGATCACCGTGAACAGCCGGCGCCGCCAGCCGCCGGCCGGCTTGTCGAAGCGAGCGTCGATGGTCGAGGAGAGAGCCAAAGTCCGGGCAGCGGGAGCGGTGTTCGATCGGGTCATCTTGCGGGCCGGGAGGTCACGGGAGAGGGCATTGTCCAACGCGGCTGGATTTATTCAGTTACGTTTCTTGCGCAATGAAGTGCCGCGGGGCGCGAGGGGCTTCTTACGATAGCCCCTTTGTTGAGGAGCTCCCCATTGGCTACACAGTCCCCCTTTTTCGGCAAGCGTGATCGTGACACCGACTCGTTGACCTCTCGTCCCGCGCCGCTGGTGGGTTCGGGTACCAATCTCTCGGGTTCGCCCGTCAATCCGTCTTCGTTGACCGCGCAGCAAGGCGGCCTGGCCCCGGCGGCCGCACCCGTCGCCAAGGAAGGCGGCAGCAAGCTCACCGTCGGCCCGAACATCAAGCTCAAGGGCGTCGAGATCACCGATTGCGACACGCTCGTCGTCGAAGGCCTGGTCGAAGCCACCATGGACTCGCGCCTGATGCAGATCGCCGAGCAGGGCGAGTTCAAGGGCTCCGCCGAAATCGACATCGCCGAAATCCGCGGCATCTTCGACGGCAACCTCACGGTGCGCGAAAAGCTCGTGATCCATTCGACCGGCAAGGTCACCGGCAAGATCCGCTACGGCAAGATCGTGATCGAAGAAGGCGGCCAGCTGTCGGGCGAAATCAGCTTCGGCGCCAAGGCCTAAGCAACTCGGGGCTCAAGTCCCGGCCGCCTCTTCGGGCGGCTTCCAACCCAGGCGCTCCAGCAAGGCACCGGCCGCGGCCGGTGCTTTTTCTTTGGCGCCGTTGATGAAGTAGACGAACACGTCGCGCTTCTTGGGCGATTCGGCCCATTGCCGCGCGCGCTCGGCCCAGCTGTCGAGCGCCTTGGGCGCATAGCCGGTCTTGAGCTTGGCATCGGCCATCATGAGCCGCGCATAGGCAACGTCGCCTTCGGGTTCCTCGAACGACGGAAACTTGTTCGCATCGGTGAACACGGTCGAGACCTTGTACTTCTTCGCGAGCGCCTGATAAGCGGGCGTGATGAAGCTCTCGTGCCGCACGTCCATCACGTGGCGCAGCGCGCGGCTGCCTTCCTTCTTCGGCAGCAAAGCGAGAAAGGCCTCGAAGTCCTCGGCATCGAACTGCTTGGTCGGCATGAACTGCCAGACGATAGGGCCTAGCTTGTCGCCGAGCTCGCTCACGCCGCTCTCGATGAAGCGCTGGATCGACTCTCCCGCGGTGGCAAGCACCTTGCGGTTGGTGGTGAAGCGCGAGGCTTTCATCGAGAACACGAAGCCCTCCGGAGCCTCGTCGTGCCACTTCCGGAAGGTCTCGGGCTTGAAGGTGCTGTA
The DNA here is from genome assembly GCF_030815855.1 of Variovorax paradoxus. NCBI lineage: Bacteria > Pseudomonadati > Pseudomonadota > Betaproteobacteria > Burkholderiales > Comamonadaceae > Variovorax > Variovorax paradoxus. Next base: position 5,406,377 of record NZ_JAUSXG010000001.1, read on the forward strand.
GTAGGTGCCGTTGATCTCGATGGCGCTCACCTGGCGGCTGGCATAGCGCAGCTCCTTCGCCTGCGCGAGCCCCTTCGGATAGAAGTTGTCGCGCCAGGGCTCGTAGGTCCAGCCGCCAATGCCTGCCTTGATGTTCATCGCGGTCCGAGTCGATGTTGCCTTGCTCACATTGCGCTCCGGGTTGAGATTGCCGCACTCTACGCGGGGTCGCCGCGAGGCGCAAAATGCGTTTTTTCGTCACCCGCGGAGAACCCACCGATGAACGCCCCCCTGCACCGCGAAATGCCTCCAGGTACGCTCGATGCCGAGCGCGCCCTCTCCGATGTCACCGCCCAGTGGGACGGCGACATCGTCAGGCAACTCACCGACTACATCGCCATTCCCGCCAAGTCGCCGGGCTTCGACAAGGAGTGGGCGGCCCACGGTTATCTCGAAACCGTGCTGCGCAACGCCGCCGCTTGGGTCGAGGCGCAAAAGGTCGAAGGCCTGAAGCTCGAGATCGTGCGGCTCGAAGGCCGCACGCCGGTGCTGTTCTTCGAAGTGCCGGCCACGGGCACCGACATGGATGAGACCGTATTGATGTACGGCCACCTCGACAAGCAACCCGAATTCACCGGCTGGCGCAACGACCTCGGCCCCTGGACGCCCAAGTACGAGAACGGCCTGCTCTATGGCCGCGGCGGCGCCGACGACGGCTATGCGGTCTACGCCAGCATTGCCGCGCTGCAAGCGCTCAAGAATCAGGACGCGGCGCATCCGCGCATCGTCGGGCTCATCGAGACCTGCGAGGAAAGCGGCTCCTACGACCTGCTGCCGTACGTCGACGCCCTGCGCCCCCGACTGGGCAATGTCGAACTGGTGATCTGCCTCGACTCCGGCGCCGGCAACTACGACCAGCTGTGGCTCACCACCTCGCTGCGCGGCATGGCCAGCGGCACGCTCAAGGTCGAGGTGCTGACCGAAGGCATCCATTCGGGCGACGCGTCGGGGCTGGTGCCCTCGAGCTTCCGCATCATGCGGCAGGTGCTCGACCGGCTCGAAGATAGCGCCACCGGCCGCCTGCTGCCCGCGAGCTTTCATTGCGAAGTGCCAGCCGACCGCCTGGCACAGGCCAGAGCCACCGCCGCCATCCTCGGCGACGAGGTCTACAAGCGCTTTCCGTGGGCGCACTACGACTGCGGCGGCTCGACCATGTTCGCGCTGCCGACCACCACCGATCCGGTCGAAGCGCTGCTCAACCGCACCTGGAAACCCACGCTGTCGGTCACGGGCGCGGAAGGCTTTCCGGCGCTCAAGGATGCGGGCAACGTGCTGCGTCCCTACACCGCCTTCAAGCTCTCGCTGCGCCTGCCGCCGCTGGTCGATGCGGCCGAGTCGGTGCAGCAGCTCAAGACCCTGCTCGAGGACAACGCGCCGTATCAGGCGCGCGTGACCTTCGAAAGCGGCGGCGGCGCCACCGGCTGGAACGCGCCGACGATCACCCCGTGGTTCGAGGACGCGCTCAACAAGGCCTCTCGGGCGCATTTCGGCGCCTCCTGCGGCTACATCGGCCAGGGCGGCACCATCCCGCTGATGAACATGCTGAGTGCCGGCTTTCCGAAGGCGCAGATGATGGTCTGCGGCGTGCTCGGTCCGAAGAGCAATGCGCACGGGCCCAACGAATTCCTGCATGTGCCTTACGCCAAGAAACTGACGGCCGCCGTGGCCGAAGTGATTGCGGCCTTGCCGGCCGCGCACCGCGCCGCGGCCGCGGAGCCGGTGAACGTTTGAGCGAAGCGGCGAGCTACGGCCGCTCTTGCCGCGGCGTTGAAGGGCGCGTCAGGCGTTCGCGGTGGCCGCGCGACGGCGCGTCTGCGCAAGCCACAGCAGCGCCGCGCCCGTGAGCACCACCGGCACCAGCGAACCGTAGTTCAACAGCTGCCAGCCCTGCGTCGTGACCAGCACGCCCGAGGCGAACGAGGTCAGCGCCAGCGTGGCGAACACGCAGAAATTGAGCGCGCCCTGCGCCCGGTCGCGTTCGTCCGCGGTGTAGGCCGTGAGCGACAGCGTGGTGCTGCCGGTGAACAGGAAATTCCAGCCCACGCCCAGCAGGCACAACGCCACCAGGAAGTGCTGAAGCTCCACGCCCGACAGCGCCACGGCGATGCACCCCAGGTTGAGCACCAGCCCCACGCCCATCACCGGCAGCGCACCGAAGCGGCGGATCAGATGGCCGGTGAAGAAGCCGGGCGCGAACATGCCGATCACATGCCATTCGAGCACCAGCGCGGCGTCCGAAAATGGGAGGCTGCAGATCTGCATGGCGATCGGCGTGGCCGCCATCAGCAGGTTCATCACGCCGAAACCCAGCGCACCCGATGCGGCCGCCACGATGAAAACCGGCTGCCGCATGATCTCCGACAGCGCCCGTCCGCCGAGCGCCTGCTGGCGCGTGAGCGTGGCGGGAAAGTCGATGAAGCGCATGACCCCCATCGACAGCAGCGCCACCGCCGCCAGCGCGATGTAGGCGCCCGCGAACGGCACGGCGAACACGTCGCGCGTGGCCGCCGCGAGGTTGGGCCCCGACACCGCGCCGATCAGCCCACCGGCCATCACCAGCGACACCGCCTTCTCGCGCCAAGCCGGCGCTGCCAGCTCCGCTGCCGCAAAACGGTAGAGATTGGCGTTGGCGTTGTAGTAGCCGGCCACGACTGTCGCGAAGCAAAGCAGCCATAAGTTCTTCGAAACGGCTGCGAACGCGCACAGCAACGCCGACCCCAGCGCCACCGCCAGCCCGATCTGGAACGACCCGCGCCGGCCGAAGCGTTGCTGCGTGCGCGCGACCAGCCCGGTGGTGAGCGCGCCGCCCACCACATAGCCCATGACCGGCAGCGTCGCCATCCAGCCGCGCGGCGCAATGCTCAAGCCCACCAGCCCGTTGATGGCGATGAAGGTGACGTTGTTGGTCAGGAATAGGCCCTGGCAGATGGCGAGCAGTCAGAGATTGCGATTCATGAGGAGAAGGAGGCGAAAGCGGGTTGCGGCATGCAGGCTGGCGTTCTACGTGATTCGCCTTCGATGCGCCAGTCGAAATGCGTCGGCCAAAAAAAAGCGCCCTCGCGGGCGCCGGAATTCTTGTGAGCAAATTTGCTTAGGGCTGCTTGTTCTGCAGCAGGCCGCTGAGTGAACTCAAGAGGTCGTTCGGGTTGTCCAGGCCTTGCTCCGGCACCTTGCCATGCGGCGTGAGCTGATCGATGAGGACCGGCAACATGGTCGCCAGCATGGGCAACAGCGTTTGGGCATTGATGCCGAGCTTGGACGCGATGCTGGCGATGGTGTCGCTGCCCAACGCATCTTGCAACTGGCCGCCCGAGACCGGCTGGTTTTCTCCCTTGCCGATCCATGAACCGATCACGTCACCCATGCCGGCCTGTTCGAATTTCGAGACCAACCCTCCCAGGCCGCCCTGACCGCCGTTGTTGGCGAGCAGGCCTCCGAGCGCGCCAGCCAGGCCGCCGAGGTCTCCCATGCCGCCGGTGCCGCCGCCCTGCGGTTGCTGTTGTTGGGTGGCGCCTCCCAGCACTTGACCGAGTACCGAATCGAGCAATCCCATGGCGTTTCCTTTGGTGTGTGACAGAACCGCCTGCATTTTCCAGCGCGACGGGTCGCAAGCCGAAAGCGGCGTATCCACTTTCGGCGGGCAACGTGACAAATTACTTGGTACGCGCCGGCCGTTTGGGCAGCAATGCGGGGCTGACCCCTTGCACACCCACGAGGCCGAGCACCGTGACGAGCGAATTCTGCGCGCCTTTCCATGCGTCTGTCACGTCGATCGACTCGCTCAGGGCATGAAAGCCGGCGGACTTGCCGCCGCCGCCGATGATGATGGCCGGGATGCCGTACGACATCGGCACGTTGGCGTCGGTGCTGCCGCCGCGCAGCAGCGTCTTGTGGCCGAAGGCGGTGTTCGAGCGGATCGCCGCTTCCACGATCACCGACTCGGACGGCGTGCGTCCACCTGGCCGGTCGCCGATCAGTTTGTGGCTGGCGCTCAGCGTGGTGACATTCCAGCGCTTGTTCTCCTCGGCCACGGCTTCGTCGATGGCTGCGAGAATTTTCTTCTCGGTTTCGAGCAGCGACGCCATGTCGTCCGAGCGGATGTCGATGGCCATGCGGGCATCGGGCGCGATGGTGTTCACCGACGTGCCGCCGCCCACCGTGCCGACCGTGAAGGTGGTCTTCGGAAAGCTGGGCGTGCGAACCTCGGCAATCTTGGCGATCGCGCGGCCCATGCCGTGAATGGCGCTCGGTACCTGGCCGAAGGCGGCGAAGCTGTGGCCGCCCGGCCCCTTGAACGTGACTTCGTAGCGGTGGCTCGCGGTGCCCAGGATCAGCACGTTGCCATCGGGCGAAGGCTCCAGTCCCACCATGCCGTCGATGTCGAGGTTGTCGCGGAAGATCGCCTTCATGCCGCGCAGGTTGCCGAGCTCTTCCTCGCCGACATTGGCGACGAACAGCAGGTCGCCCACGGTCTGGACCTTGTTGTCGTTGAGCACCTTGAGCCACGACAGCAGCACCGAAAGCGCGCGGGTGTCGTCCGAAATGCCCGGTGCGAAGAGCTTGCCGTCGCGCTCCTTCACCTTCACGTCGGTGCCGGCGGGGAACACGGTGTCGAGGTGGGCCGAGATCAACAGCTTGGGGCCGTTCCCGCTGCCCTTGCGCAAGCCGATGACGTTGCCTTCGGCATCGATCTTCGCGTCGGTGAGGCCAAGCGCCTTCATGCGTGCCAGAAAGGCTTCGGCGCGCTTCTGTTCCTTGAACGGAGGCGCTTCGATCTCGGTCAGCATCTTGAGATCTTCGACCGAGCGCTCGTGGTCGGCCTTGACCGCATCGAGCAGTTTCTGAACTGCTGGCGCGGCCGTCAGCTGGGTGAAAACCTTGTCCACCTCGGGAGCGACTTGTGTGGGCGTGGGTGCCACCGCGGTGTTCTGGGCTTGCGCACCCTGGGCGGCGAAGAGCATGGCCAGCACGAGAGGGGCAAGGGGGGCGAAACGGAGCGCGCGTGGCGAGCGAAGCATGGCGTGAAGATCCTTCTCTGGTCGGGGTGAACGGAGTGAAGCAAACATTGTTCCGCAACTTGCACGCCGGCGCCGCTAGGTTCCGGCCAAGGCCACGAGCGCGGCGAGCGCCGCCGTTTCGGCGCGCAGCACGCGCGGCCCGAGCGTGACAGGGGCAAAGCCACAGCCGATCGCTTCCTGCTCTTCGGCGCCGCTCAAGCCGCCTTCGGGGCCGCTCAGCACCAGCACGCTGCGGTCGGTCGATGCCGACGCGGTGGCGTCGGCAAGGCGCCGGGTGCCTTCTGCAAGGCTCAGGATGAGGCGCAACGCGTCGTTGCCCGCCGCCGCGTCGCTCCACGCCGAGGGGCTCGAGAAAGACCGCACCGGATGAATCACCGGCACGCGATTGCGACCGCATTGCTCGCAGGCCGCAATGGCAATCGCTTCCCAGTGCGCCCTCTTCTTCTCGGCGCGTTCGCCCGAAAGGCGCAGCACGCCGTGGGCCGTGGCCAGCGGCTGGATGCTCGCGACGCCCAGTTCGGTGGCTTTCTCGACCAGCCAGTCCATGCGTTCGTTGGCGGGCATGCCGACCGCGAGATGCACGGCACGGATGGCCTCGCGTTCTGCCGGCGCATGGGCGCCGATGGCGACCGAAACCTCGCTGCGCCCCATGCGCTCGACCGTGGCCGCATATTCGCCGCCTGAACCGTCGAACAGCGTGAGTGCGTCGCCGGGCTGCATCCGCAGCACTTGCACATGGCGCGCCGCCCCCGGGGGCAATGCCAGCGTGGCGCCGGCGGCAAGCGGCACCGAGCAATGAAAGCGCGGCATCTAGACCCTGCCGTAGGCGAAACCGGTGAGCGCCGAAGTGCCCTCGACCTCGTCGATCACGCGCAGCAGCGGCGTCAGTTCCATGTAGCGGCTGGCCGTGGAGCGGATGTAGGCGATGAAACGCGGCGCATCGGCCAGGTAGCGCGGCTTGCCGTCGCGCAGCGTGAGGCGGGCGAAGATGCCGGCCACCTTGAGATGGCGCTGCAGCCCCATCCATTCGACCGAGCGATAGAAGGCGCCGAAATCCGCATCGACCGGCAACTCGGCCCTGCGGGCGGCTTCCCAGTAGCGGATCGTGATGTCGAGCACGAACTCTTCGTCCCAGCTCAGGAAGGCGTCGCGCATCAGGCTGGCGATGTCGTAGGTGACCGGGCCATAGACCGCATCCTGGAAGTCGAGCACGCCGAGGCTCGTCGAGCCGCCGCCGGGCCGCCCCAAGGCGGCGAGCGCCCCCTCGGGGGGCAGCGAGGACACGTCAGTGCCGAGCGTGGGGGCCACATTGACCATCAGGTTGCGCGGCATGAAGTCGCGATGCACGTACACGCTGGGCGAGGCCAGGTTGCTCTCGACGATGAGCTTGAAACTGCGCTCCAGCCGTTCCTTGAGCTTGCCCTCGACGGCGATGCCGCGGTGGCGCCCGATGTACCACTCGGGGAACAGCGCCAGTTCGCGTTCGAGCAGCGCCCGGTCATAGGGCGGCAGCACGCCCGGCTTGGACGCCAGCTGCCAGCGGATCAGCGCGTCGATCGCCTGGTCGTAGAGCGGACGGCTCGCATCGGGCTGGGCCGGGTCGATCACGTCGAGCATGGTCCGGTGGCCCAGGTCGTCGAGCAGCAGAAAGCCGTTGGGCCGGTCCCATTCGAGCACCCGCGGCGCGGTCACGCCGGCCTCGGCCATCAAGCGGGCGACTTGCACGAAGGGCTCGCTGTTCTCCTTGTCCGGCGGCGCATCCATCACGATGCGGGTGCCGGTGGCGGCCTCCGCCGTGTCGACGCGGAAGTAGCGGCGAAAGCTCGCATCGGCCGACGCGAGCCGCACGGTGCCGGGCAGCAGGCGGTGCGCGGCGGCGATGCCGGCCAGCCAGCCTTCGAACACCGCGGCGCGCTGCGGATCGGCCCAGGCGATGGGGTTGGCAGGGGGGGCGGGCTCGATGGCCGGGGGCGGGGGTGCTGTCATGGATAATCGATTCTACAAATCCGCCTGGCGCGGCAACTCCTGCGGTCCTTCCTGGTCGGACTGGGTTGCCGCCGGCTCCTGCAACCTGCCGGCCTGCCGCGCCGTCCTCCCGACGATCCTTCGTTCCTGACCGATGCCTACGATCCAAAGCTCCCACGTTTGGCACCTTGTGCACTCGCAGCCCTCCTCGGAGAGACTGCGGTCTCTCTCCGGAACGACGCGGCGGGAGGCTTGATGAGCCGACGTGCTGCCTTGCGGCGTTCCGGCCCGCCACTGCCATTGGCGTTGTTGTCCATTGCGCTGCTGCATGCGCACGGCGCGTCCGCGCAGCCGGCGGAAGGCCTCGACGGCCCGCTCACGCTCAAGCGCACGCCGCAACTGACCGAAACCCTGCCGCCCGCCGAGCGCGGCCAGCTGCCGAGCCTCATCACCGGTGACCGCCTGTCGGGCCGCCAGGATCTCGAAACCGTGGTCGAAGGCAATGCCACGCTGCGGCGCGGCGAAGTCGCCATCACGGCCGACCGGCTCGAGTACTACCAGCCCGACGACCGTGCCAAGGCGCGCGGCAATGTGCGCGTCAACCAGGCGGGCAATGTGTACGAAGGGCCCGAGCTCGAACTCAAGCTCGAGACCTTCGAAGGCTTCTTCAACAACGTGCACTACAGCTTTCTCGCCACCGGCGGGCACGGCGAGGCGCAACGCATCGATTTCGTCGACAGCAACGTGTCGGTGGCCCGCCGCGCCACCTACACCACCTGCCGCCGCGAAGACTACCCGGGCTGGATGCCGGCCTGGCTGTTGACCGCGGCGACCATGACCACCGACACCGAGGAGAACATCGGCGTGGCCACGGACGCGCGGCTGAGCTTCATGGGCATCAGCACGCCACCGTTTCCGAGCGTGAGCTTTCCGTTGTCGAGCGAACGCAAGAGCGGCCTGCTGCCGCCGACGGTCGGCATCGACAACACCAACGGCATCGAGATCTCGCAGCCGTACTACTGGAACCTCGCACCCAACCGCGATGCCACGTTCACGCCGACGCTGATGAGCAAGCGGGGGCTCAACCTGGGCTCGGAATTCCGCTACCTCGAGAAGGAATACAAAGGCACGATCCGCCTGGACCTGATGGGCAGCGACCGGCTCGTGGGCCAGCGCTACAACGAGCTGCGCGCCAGCCAGCTCCAGCAGCTGGCCAACGGAGAGATCCAGGCCAAGGACCTGACCGCGGCGCCGGGCAGCAGCAAGCGCTGGGGGATCTGGGGCACGCATCACCAGGAATTCAATGCCAAGGCCCTGGGCCTGGATTCGCTGTCGGCCAACATCAACATCAACCGCGTCAGCGACGACGACTACTGGCGCGACTTCACCCGCACGCCGACGATTTCGCAGCGCCAGCTCCCCAACGAGGCGATGCTCAATTGGGGCAAGGGCGACTGGAGCGGCATTCTGCGCACCACGCGCTACCAGACGCTGCAATACAACCTGTCGCCGATCGTGCCGTCGTACGACCGCATGCCGCAGATCACGGCCAACTATGCCAAGTACGACTGGCACGGCTTCGACGTGGGGCTGAACCTCGATTACACGCGCTTCCGGGTCAACAGCATCCTGAGCGGGCAGCCGGGGTTCGACATCAACCAGCAGTCGCAGCCCGACGGGGACCGCGCCTTTGCGCAGGCAACGATCAGCCGCCCGTTCATCACGCCGAGCTCGTTCGTCATTCCGAAGCTGCAGCTGCACGCGACGTCGTACAACTACTACCTGCCGCAGGCGGACATTCCGAAACTCACCGTCAACGGCATCACGTATGTCAACGGCGTGCCCTACAACCCGAGTTCGCTGTATTTCTTCCCGACGTCGAGCAGCCGGACGGTGCCGACCTTCAGCCTCGACAGCGGCCTGATCTTCGAGCGCGACGCGAACTACTTCGGCCGTGCTTTCCGCCAGACGCTGGAGCCGCGCGCGTACTACGTCTACACGCCGTACCGCAACCAGAGCATGCTGCCGAACTACGATTCGGCGGCCAACGATTTCAGTTTTGCGACCATCTATACCGAGAACGCGTTCTCGGGCAACGACCGCATTTCAGACACCAACACGCTCACGCTCGGCGTGACCTCTCGCCTGATCGACCCCGCGACCGGTGTCGAGGCGGCGCGTTTCGGCATTGCGCAGCGGCTGCGCTTCAGCGACCAGAAGGTCACGCTACCGGGCGGCGTTCCGGTGACCGACCGTGCGAGCGACCTGCTCGTCGGCGCCCAGATCAACTGGACGCCCAAGTGGAGCCTGGACACCGTCGTCCAATACAACCCCGACACGCAAAGATCCACGCGCTCGGCCATCAGCGCGCGCTACAACCCCGAGCCGTACCACAACCTCAGCGCCGCCTTCCGCTACCAGGCGCCGAGCACCCCCACGGCCACCGACGGCAACAAGTCGTTCGACGTGGGCTGGCAGTGGCCGCTCAACGACCTGTGGGGCGACAAGGGCAAGAACCTCGGCCCCGGCAAGGGCCAGGGCGGCGGGCGCTGGTATGCGGTGGGCCGGCTCAACTACAGCCTGCAGGACAAGAAACTCACGGACGGCGTGCTCGGCTTCGAATACGACGGCTGCTGCTGGATCGGACGCGTGGTGCTGCAGCGAGTCACGACCGGCCAGGTGACGGCCAACACCCGAATCATGTTCCAGCTTGAATTCGTCGGATTTTCCAGCATCGGATCGAGTCCCATGCAGGCCCTGCGGCAAAACATCCAGCGCTATCAGCCCCTTCGCGAGCCGACCGAGGCACCAAGCCGCTTCACCAATTACGACTGAGACGATTGAGCAACGACATGAAACACATCCGTTCCATCCTTACCTTGAGCTGCCTGGCGGCGCTGGCCGCAACGTCGGGCGCCCAGGGCTTGCGTCCCAGCGGCGGCGGCGGCATCACGGACATCATGCGCGCCGGCCCGCGCCTGGCGCCTCCGGTGCCACGCACCGCGCCTGCCGCCACCGCGGCGCCGGTGCAGCGCTCGGCCGAGTACATCGTTGCGCTGGTCAACTCCGAACCCATCACCAACACCGAGGTGCAGACGCGCGTCACGCGCCTCGTCAAGGAAAACCCCGAAGCCGAGCGCGTGCCCCGCGCCGAACTCACGCGCCTGGTGCTCGAGCGCCTGATCTCGGAACGCGCGCAGCTTCAGGTGGCGAAGGAAAACGGCATCAAGGTGGACGACGTCGCCATCGACCAGGCCGAACAGAACGTTGCGCGCCAGAACCAGCTCAGCGTCGAAGAGCTGCGCCGGCGCGTGGCCGCCGAGGGCATCGCGCCGCGCGAATTCCGCAACGACCTGCGCGACCAGCTGCTGCTCACGCGCCTGCGCGACCGCGAAGTCGAATCGAAGGTCAAGGTCAGCGACTCCGAAGCCGACGAATACCTGCGCGACCAGCGGAATGCGCCCACCAAGGACGCGGCGCTGCAGAACATCAATCTCGCGCATTTGCTGGTCGCCGTGCCCGAGAACGCAACCGACGCGCAAGTGGCCACCTTGCAGCAGCGCGCGCAGAGCCTCGCGCAACGCGCGCGCTCCGGTGAAGACTTCGCCAAGCTGGTGCAGCAGAACTCCGATTCGCCGGACCGCGCCAATGGCGGCGCAGTCGGCATGCGCACTGCCGATCGCTATCCCTCGCTGTTTGTCGAAGCCACGCAATCCACGCCCGTCAACGGCATTGCGGGGCCCATTCGCTCCGGCGCGGGCTTCCACGTGCTCAAGGTTCTGGCGAAGGCCCAGCTCGGCGCTGCGGACGCCACCGTCACCCAGACGCAGGTGCGCCACATCCTGCTGCTCAATGACCCGAAGCGCACCACGGCGCAAGCGGTGGCGCAACTCGCGGAATTCAAGCGCCGCCTGCAAGCCAACTCGGCGGATTTTGCCGGCCTCGCGCGCGACAACTCGCAGGATGCGAGCGCCAAGGAAGGCGGCGATCTCGGCTGGTCGCGTCCGGGCCAGTTCGTGCCCGAATTCGAAGAGGCCATGGACCGGCTCGCACCGGGCCAGATCAGCGATCCCGTCGTGTCGCGCTTCGGCGTGCACCTGATTCAGGTGGTCGGCCGGCGTGAATCCAAGCTCACTCAGACCGAGCAGCGCGAAGCCGCGCGCGCCGTGCTGCGCGAGCAGCGGGTCGAGGAAGCCTTCACCACCTGGGTGCAGGAAGTGCGCGCGCGCGCCTACGTCGAATACCGCGAGCCGCCCCAGTCCTGATGGCACATATCGCCAGGAAGCGGTTCGGGCAGCACTTTCTGTCCGACGGGGGAATCATCGACGCGATCGTGCAAGAGATCGCGCCGCAGCCCGGCGATGCCATGGTCGAAATCGGGCCAGGGCTGGCGGCGCTCACGCAGCCGCTGGTGGAGCGGCTCGGCCGCCTGACGGTGGTCGAGCTCGACCGCGACCTGGCCAAGCGGCTGCGCGATCATCCGCAGCTCGACGTCATCGAATCCGATGTGCTCAAGGTCGATTTCGCCGAACTGGCCGCCAGGTTTCCGACGCCGCTGCGCGTGGTCGGCAACCTGCCCTACAACATCTCGACGCCCATCCTGTTCCATCTGCTGGGCTTCGCCCACCTGATCGCCGACCAGCACTTCATGCTGCAGAAGGAAGTGATCGACCGCATGGTCGCCAAGCCCGCCACCTCCGACTACAGCCGCCTGAGCGTGATGCTGCAGTGGCGCTATGAGATGGAAAACGTGCTGTTCGTGCCGCCCGAGAGCTTCGACCCGCCCCCGCGTGTCGACAGCGCCGTGGTGCGGATGGTGCCGCTGGCCCAGCCGCCGGCTGTCGATGCCGCCCGTCTCGGCGAAATCGTGCAGGTCGCCTTCAGCCAGCGCCGCAAGATCATGCGGCACACGTTGGGCAAATGGCTGAATGAGCACGGCTTCACGGGCGAATTCGACGCCCAGCGCCGCGCCGAAGAAGTGCCCGTGGCCGAATACGTGGCGCTGGCCCAGGCCGTTCCCCCCGAGCCCAAATAAAAAAGCCCGTCGCGAGACGGGCTTTTTGTTGCGCCTGGGGCGAGCCTTATGCGGCCGCTAGCCAGTAGCCCGCGTTGAAGGGGCTGCTCATGCGCAATGCAAGGGGCGAAACGTCGACCAGTTTATCGGTCGGCATTTTCTCGCCTTCCGGTTCGGTGCCGGCGACTGCATTTGCGGTGTTGCGGTTGATTTCGATGCCATCGAGTGCTGCGCCGTTCGGCTGAGCCTCGTTCGCCCGTTCTGCTTGGCTGGTGTGTGCAGAACGGGCTACAGAAAAGAATAGAAGCACCGGAACGGGACTTTCCGATCTCCCCAGTAGTCGGAAGCGTCTCGGAAGATGTCGAGCAGTTGCTCGCGCGCTTCCTTGTCGAACTTGGCGTTGGCCGGAATCTGCTCGAGCACGATGACAAAGCCGGGCTGCGGGCCCGATTTATGCAGCGGATCGGTCATGCAGTCGTACAGCGCGTCGAAATTCTTGCCGAAGTGCGCCGGAAAGGTGAATTGCTGCGCGATGAGGTCGAGAACGTCCTGCTTGGTCTGGGCATTGCCCAGGTTGGCGTACAGGAAGTGCTGGCCCGCGGCGTTGGCGGCTTCCTGCAGGTCGTTCACGCGGAACGCACGAATCGACTGCACGATGTTCGGGCGTACGGCACGAAGGGATAAAGTCATCTCCGCTGGTCTTTCCATAGTCATCATCATTTCTTCGGGGCGCTTGGGGGCGCCGCTCAACTCGTTGTCGTCGCTGCTCATGGTGCGATCCGTCTGAAACTTGCGTAATGGTCTGCCGTGTACCAGCAGGCCTCGGGTGTCGTGCGTTGTTCGCCGCCACAGATAATGCGTCGTGCACCGCGGTCGCGCGAGCCGGGCGTTGCCACCGTGTACTCGCGGTAATGACCGCGCCGCGCTGGCGGCAGAAGACGCTCGCGATTGCCAAATACCGTGCCGTCCTTCTCGTATCGGAAAGGGCCGCCACTCAAAATGGCTTCGTAGGTTCGCTGGCCCTGTACCGGCAAATCGGACAGTGCAATCGATTCCTGGGCGGACTTTCCGGTGCCGAACCATCCGCGGGCCTCGGCCCCCGTCGCCAACGCCGCCAGCATCAAGCCGGTGAGCGCAAACTTAGTGACAGAAGACGTGATCGAGGCGTAAGCCGCCATGGGGCACCACAAGAGAAAAGAGCGGGTTCCGAATCGGCGGGAAACCCTGGGGTTAACCCGCAAATTCAAGCCCGCGAGTGTGCACCACGCTGGCGAAAATAGCAAGCGACTGCCCAAAGTTTGAGCAGTGCGAGGGGGCGGAGTGTGGCACCCTAAGTGGGTAGCCACTCTCGCCAGGTGGCCTATCGCTCTGCGTTTGCGTCTGCGACCGTCAAGGCTGTCATGTTGACGATGCGCCGAACGGTTGCACTGGCCGTGAGAATGTGCACAGGTTTGGCGGCGCCGAGCAGCACCGGGCCGATCGCGATATTTCCGCCTGCCGCGGTTTTGAGCAGGTTGTAAGAAATATTGGCTGCGTCGATGTTCGGAAAAACCAACAGGTTGGCGTCGCCCGCGAGCGCGCTGTGCGGCATGACGACCGCGCGCTGCTTGCTGTCGAGTGCCACGTCGCCGTGCATTTCGCCGTCCACTTCGAGCCAGGGGGCCTGCACGCGCAGCAGGTCGAGCGTCTTGCGCATCTTGACCGCGCTGGGCTCGTTGCTGGTGCCGAAATTGGAATGCGACAACAGCGCGGCCTTGGGCTTGAGGCCGAAGCGCATCATTTCCTCGGCCGCCATGGTCGTGATTTCGGCCAGTTCCTCGGGCGAGGGGTCGTAGTTGACGTGGGTGTCGACCAGGAACACCTGACGGTCGGGCAGCAAGAGGCCGTTCATGCAGGCATACACCGGCACGTCCTGCGGCGTGCTTTCGCAGCCGCCCGGGCGCTTGCCGATCACCTGGTCGATGTAGTGCAGGTGGATCAGCGTGGTGCCCCAGGTGCCGCAGATCATGCCGTCGACCTCGTCCTTGTGCAGCAGCATGGCGCCGATCAGCGTCAGGCGGCGGCGCATCTCGATCTTGGCGGTCTGCACCGTCTGCCCCTTGCGCTCCGTCATGCGGTGGTAGGTCTGCCAGAAGTCGCGGTAGCGGTGGTCCTGCTCGACGTTGACGATGTCGTAGTCGAGCTCTTCCTTCAGGCGCAGGCCGAACTTCTCGATGCGCTGCGCAATGATGGCGGGCCGGCCGATCAGCGTCGGACGGGCAATGCCTTCGTCGACCACGATCTGCGCGGCGCGCAGCACGCGCTCTTCTTCGCCTTCGCAGTAGGCCACGCGCTTCTTCTGCGCCCGCTTGGCGGCGTCGAAGATCGGCTTCATCGTGGTGCCCGAGGCGTAGACGAAGCTCTGCAGGCGGTCGCGGTAGGCGTCCATGTCCTTGATCGGACGCGAGGCCACGCCGCTTTCCTCGGCCGCCTTGGCCACCGCGGGCGCGATCTTCATCATCAGGCGCGGATCGAAAGGCTTCGGAATCAGGTATTCGGGGCCGAAAGACAGCTTTTCGCCGACGTACGCGGCAGCAACGCGCTCGCTCTGCTCGGCCTGGGCGAGTTCGGCAATCGCACGCACCGCGGCAATTTCCATCTCATCGGTGATCGTGGTCGCACCCGAGTCGAGCGCGCCGCGGAAGATGTACGGGAAGCACAGGACGTTGTTGACCTGGTTCGGGTAGTCGGTGCGGCCCGTGGCCATGATCACGTCGGGGCGCACCGCGTGGGCGTCTTCGGGCGCGATCTCGGGGTTCGGGTTGGCCAGCGCGAAGATCACCGGCTTGGCCGCCATCTTTGCCACCATCTCGGGCTTGAGCACGCCGCCGGCCGACAGGCCGAGGAACACGTCGGCGCCGACGATCACTTCCGAGAGCTTGCGCAGGTCGGTCTTCTGCATGTACTGGCGCTTGTCGTCGTCCATCAGCTCTTCGCGGCCCTCATAGACCACGCCGGCCAGGTCGGTCACGAACACGTTCTCGCGCTTCAGGCCCACCTTGAGCAGCAGGTTCAGGCAGGCCAGCGCCGCGGCGCCCGCGCCCGAGGTGACCAGCTTGACCTCGGCGATGTCCTTGCCGGCCACCTTCAGGCCGTTGAGCATGGCGGCCGCCACCGTGATGGCAGTGCCGTGCTGGTCGTCGTGGAACACCGGGATCTTCATGCGCTTGCGCAGCTCGCGCTCGACGTAGAAGCAGTCCGGCGCCTTGATGTCTTCGAGGTTGATGGCGCCGAAGGTGGGCTCCAGCGCGGCGATGATCTCGACCAGCTTGGCCGGATCCTTCTCGTCGATCTCGATGTCGAACACGTCGACACCGGCAAACTTCTTGAAGAGAACGCCCTTGCCTTCCATCACCGGCTTGGACGCCAGCGCGCCGATGTCGCCCAGGCCCAGCACCGCGGTGCCGTTGGTGATGACGCCCACCAGGTTGCCGCGCGAGGTGTATCTGAAGGCGTTCAGCGGGTCCTTGACGATTTCCTCGCAGGGCGCGGCCACGCCGGGCGAATAGGCCAGCGACAGGTCGCGCTGGTTGACCATCTGCTTGGTCGCGGCGATGGCAATCTTGCCGGGCACCGGAAGCTCGTGGTACTCGAGGGCGGCGCGCCGCAATTCGGCGCGCTTGTCTTCGGGCGTGGGGGTCGATGAGATCGTCGAATCGGACATGGGCCGTTGCTCCTGGTGGCGCTTCTTCTGGGGGCGCCGATTGTAGACCTCGGCCCATGACGCCATAGGCCGCATGGCGAGGCATCGGGCACGCCGAATGCACCCCGGGGCTGTCAAGAGGATGTGACAATATGCACCGTTCGGACAAAACCTGAAGACGAGGAGCAACCATGGCCCTGATGGATTTCATCAAGAAACAGTTCATTGACATCATCCAGTGGACCGAGTCTGGGGACGGCACGCTGGCCTGGCGCTTCCCGATGGCCGAGATGGAAATCCAGAACGGCGCCTCGCTCACCGTGCGCGAGTCGCAGGTGGCGGTGTTCGTCAACGAAGGCCAGGTGGCCGACGTGTTCGGCCCCGGCATGTACAAGCTCACGACGCAGACGCTGCCCGTGCTCACGTACCTGAAGAACTGGGACAAGCTGTTCGAATCCCCGTTCAAGAGCGACGTCTACTTCTTCAGCACGCGCCAGCAGGTCGATCAGAAGTGGGGCACGCCGCAGCCCATCACCATTCGCGACAAGGACTTCGGTGCCGTGCGCCTGCGCGCCTTCGGCAACTACAGCTTTCGCATTGGCGATGCCAAGCTGTTCCACACCGAGATTTCCGGCACGCGCGACATCTACAGCGTGGCCGACCTCGACGGCCAGCTGCGCGGCCTGGTGCTGCAGAACATCAGCAACGCGATCGCGTCCAGCGGCGTGCCCTTTCTCGACCTTGCGGCCAACCAGATCCAGTTTGCGCAGGCACTCGCCGCGCAATTGGTGCCCGAGTTCGAGAAGATCGGCATCAAGCTCGAGAACATCACGGTCCAGAACGTCTCGCTGCCCGAAGAGCTGCAGAAGATCCTCGACCAGAAGATCGGCATGGGCATGGTCGGCAACGACATGGGCAAGTTCATGCAGTACCAGACCGCGCAGGCGATTCCGAAGTTCGCCGAGGGCGCTGCCAACGGCGGCGGCATCGCGGGCGATGCCATGGGCCTCGGCGCCGGTGTGGCGCTCGGCCAGGTGCTGGCGCAGAACCTCGCGCAGGGCCTGAGCCCGAATGCAGCGGCCCAGGCTGCGGCGACCCAGCAGCAGCCCGCCGTGGCCGTGGTGAGCCCGAACGACGTCATGACCACGCTCGAGAAACTCGGCGAGCTCAAGACCAAGGGCATCCTCACGCAGGAAGAGTTCGACGCCAAGAAGGCGGAGCTGCTCAAGAAGCTGGTCTAAGCACCGGCGATGGCTGAGCAACCAGGCGCCCAGCGCGCCTACCGTGCGCCCTGCCCAGGCTGCGGCGCACCGGTCGAATTTCGTTCGGCGCAATCGACGCACGCCGTGTGCCCGTATTGCCAGAGCACCGTCGTGCGCCAGGGCGACACGCTGGCGCGCACCGGCAAGATGGCCGAGCTGTTCGACGATTTCAGCCCGCTGCAGCTGTTTGCCGCGGGCCGTATCCAGGACCAGCCGTTCACCATCGTCGGGCGGCTGCAGTACAGCAATCCGGGCGGACGCTGGACCGAATGGATTGCCGCGCTCGACGGCGACCGCACCGGCATCCTCAGCGAGGACAACGGCGCCTATGTGTTTGCGTTGCCGTTCGAGCTGCAGCGCACCGCGCCGCCGCCGGCCGACCTGCGCGTGGGGGCCACCAGCGCGTTCAACGGCCAGAGCTACACCGTGTCGTCCAACGAGCAGGTGGCGCTGCTTTCCGCACAGGGCGAGCTGCCGCACCTGCCCGAGCTGGGCCGCTCGTTCCCCATGGTCGAGCTGCGCAGCGGCAACGGACTGGTGCTCAGCATCGACTACAGCACGGAGCCGCCCGGGGTTTACCTCGGCCGCTCGGTGCAGTTGGAAGATTTGCAGCTCACGGGCTTGCGCGAAGAATCCGCCAAGGACGAAAAAGGCCGGGCCTTCAATTGCCCCAACTGCGGTTCGCCGGTCACGGTCAACCTGGCCGACAGCAAGAGCATCACCTGTGGCTCGTGCAACAGCATCATCGACCTGTCGCAGGGCATTGGCGGCGAGCTCAAGCACGCGGCGCAGAACGAACCCGTTCGCCCGCTGATCGCCATCGGCAGCGTGGGCCAGCTGCAGGGCGCGCAATGGCAGGTGGTGGGCTTCCAGCACCGCATGGGCACCGAGCCCGGCGACGACGAACACTTCGGCTGGAGCGAGTACCTGCTGTACAACAAGAAGCGCGGCTTCAGCTTCCTGGTCGATGCCGAAGACGGCTGGAGCATGGTCAAGCCGACCACCGGCGCGCCCGTCATGGCCGAGAACGGCAGCAGCGCCACTTACCTCAACAAGCGCTACACCCAGCAGTACGCCTACAACGCCGAAACCACCTATGTGGCGGGCGAGTTCTACTGGCAGGTCGAGCGCGGGCAGAAAACCTTCAACCGCGATTTCGCCAACGGCAACGCGCTGCTGTCGATGGAGCGTTCGGCGAACGAGCTGACCTGGTCGTCGGGCAACAAGCTCGACAGCGGCCTGGTGTCCGCCGCGTTCAAGCTCGACGACAAGAAAGACATGTTCGTGCGCGGCGACGCGCTGCCGGTCAGCGCCGCATCGGGGCTGGGCTGCGGCACGATCATCTTCATCGTGATCATCGTCATCGTGTTGCTCATCATCCTGAGCACCTGCAGCAACTCGTCCAGCGGGTCGCGCAGTTCGGGCGGCTCGTACGGCGGCTACTCGAGCGGCGGCGGCCATAAATGAAGAGCGCAACAAGGTTCGCGTCGATGTCCCTACTTACTACTGCTACTACGACTGGAGGTCCCTATGGGATTTGAATGGCTGAAACCGGGCGTGGTCCTCGGATCGCTCGTGTATGCGCTGCTTGGCGTGCTGATCTTCTGGCTTTGCTTCCTGATCATCGACAAGCTCACGCCCTATGACCTGTGGGGCGAGATCGTCGAGAAACAGAACGTGGCACTGGGCCTGGTCGTCGCGGCAATGAGCCTCGGCATCTGCGTCATCGTGGCGGCGGCGATTCATTAGCGCTTCCTTGGCTCCCGTGGACGCTCCCGCCAGTCCGGTGCGGCCGGCCAAGGGGCCGCAGCCGGTCGAAATCGCCCTGCTCGCCAGCGTGTTCGTGGTGGCCGCCTGCGGCCTCGTCTACGAACTGACCGCGGCCGCGCTGAGCTCCTATCTGCTCGGCGACTCGGTGCTGCAGTTCAGCACCATCATCGGCACCTACCTGTTCGCCATGGGCGTCGGCTCGTGGCTCTCGCGCTATTTCGAGCGTCAGCTGCCGGCGCACTTCCTTCGCATCGAGTTGCTCGTGGCGCTGGTCGGCGGCGCCCTGCCGGCGATTCTTTTTCTCGCGAATGCCTACGTGCCGGGCGCGTTCCGGCTGCTGCTCTACGGCCTCGTGATGGGGGTCGGCACGCTGGTGGGGCTCGAGATACCGCTGGTGATGCGCATCCTGAAGCGCAATATCCAGCTCAAGAACCTCGTCTCGCAGGTGCTCACCTTCGACTACCTCGGTGCGCTCGCGGTGTCGGTGGCCTTTCCGCTCATCCTGGTGCCGCAGCTCGGCATGATCCGCACCGGCCTGCTGTTCGGCTTCATGAACGCCGCCGTGGCCGTGTGGGCGCTGTGGCTGTTCCGCCATGAGCTGCGCCGCATCGGGGCGCATGCGATGGCCTGCTTTCTGGCGCTGGCCGCGCTGCTCGGGGCCTTCGTCGGGGCCGACCACATCACCACGCTGGCCGAAGACAAGTTTTATCAAGACCGCATCGTGTTCAGCGCCACCTCGCCCTACCAGCGCATCGTGGTCACGCGCGGGCAGCTCGGGCATCGCCTGTTCCTGAACGGCAACCTGCAGTTCGCCGAGCGCGACGAGTACCGCTACCACGAAGCGCTCGTTCATCCCGTGATGGCTGCGCAGGGCGCGCCCAAGAAGGTGGCCGTGCTCGGCGGCGGTGACGGCATGGCGGTGCGCGAGATTCTCAAGTACCCCTCGGTCGAATCGGTCACGCTCGTGGAGCTCGACCCGAACATGACGAAGCTCTTCGCCGAGCATGAAACGCTGGCGGCGCTCAACGGGCATTCGCTGTCGTCGCCGAAAGTGAAGATCGTCAACACCGACGCGTTTCAGTGGCTGCAGCAGCCCGGCGACATGTACGACGTGATCGTGGTCGACTTTCCCGATCCGACCAACTTCGCCATCGGCAAGCTCTACACCAGCAGCTTCTACGCGCTGCTCGAAAAGCGCCTCTCGGCAAGCGGCTACGCGGTGATCCAGACCACCTCGCCACTGGTGGCGCGCAAGAGCTACTGGACCGTGGCGACCACCATCGAATCGGTCGGCCTGCGGGCCACGCCGTACCACGCGCACGTGCCGAGCTTCGGCGAATGGGGCTACATCATCGCGAGTCGACGCCCCTACCGCATGCCCGATGCGCTGCCTTCCGGGTTGCGTTTCCTCACGCCTTCGACATTGCCCCTGATGTTCGACTTTCCGCTCGACATGGCACGCGTACCGGCGGAGGTCAATCGCCTGTCGAACCAGACCCTCGTCACCACTTATGAGCAGGAGTGGGGCAAGGTGATGGCGCACTAGCTTCGGTATGCAACGGCGCGATTTTCTCGGCCTGGCCGGTGCGGCGAGTACTCTCGCGCTTGCCGGATGCGAAGCATCATCGCCTTCGATCGAAGGCGGTTTCACCGGCATCGATATGGCGCGCGGCCACGCGATGCGCGACGGCGCGCCAACGAGCCAAGCCCCGGCGATCGTGAAGCGCACGCGCGTGGTGATTGCCGGAGGCGGTGTCGCCGGCCTCGCCGCCGCGCGCGCCTTGCGTCTTTCGGGCATCGAAGACTTCGCCCTGCTCGAACTCGAAGACACGGCCGGCGGCAACTCGCGCGGCGGCATCGTCAACGGCATTGCCTGCCCCCTCGGCGCGCACTACCTCCCGGTGCCTGGTGACGATGCGCGCGAAGTACAGGATCTGCTGGAAGAACTGGGCCTGCGCCGGCGCGTGGCGGGCCGTTGGGAATACGACGAGCGCAACCTGTGCCACAGCCCGCAGGAGCGCCTGTTCTTTGATGGCGAATGGCAGGACGGCCTGTTGCCGGTGCACGGAGTGGGCGCGGACACCCAGGCGCAATACCGCAGGTTCGCGCAGCGCATCGACGCGCTGCAGCACGCGGCGCATTTCGCCATTCCGACGCTCAGGGTCGCGGTAACGCCCGAGTTGCTGGCGCTCGACGCCGTTCCCTTCTCACGCTGGCTCGACAGCGAGAGCTTCAGCGACGCGCAGCTGCGCTGGTATCTCGACTACTGCTGCCGCGACGACTACGGCGCCGGCATCGAGCAGGTCTCGGCCTGGGCCGGCATCCACTACTTCGCGAGCCGGCACGGCTTTCACGCGCCCGGCGATCCGAGCGGCAGCGCCAACGACGTGAACCCCGAGCGCGACGGTGTGCTCACCTGGCCTGAAGGCAACGGCTGGCTCACGAAGCGTCTGGCCGCGCCGCTCGGCGACCGGCTGCACACCGGTCAGGTCGTCACGCGCATCGCCGATCTGCGCGGCGGCGTCGAGATCGACGCCTGGGACGCCGAAACGAAATCGCTGGTGCGATGGCAGGCCGAGCACTGCGTCGTCGCGCTGCCGGTGTTCATCGCCGCGCGCGTGGTCGAGAACGCGCCGGAGGTCCTCAAAAACGCCGCCGCGCATGTGCGCTACGCGCCCTGGCTGGTCGCCAACGTGCACCTGAACGGCCCGCTCGCGGATCGGCCCGGCGCCGCGCCCAGCTGGGACAACGTGATCTACGGCACGCGCGGCCTCGGCTACGTCGACGCACGGCACCAGACGCTCGACCCCACGCCGCGCGGCACGGTCATCAGCTGGTACCGTCCGCTCGGCCCGAGCCGCTACGACACGGCCGACGGCCGGCGCCTCCTGCACGAGCGCCCCTGGACGCAATGGCGCGACGATCTGCTCGCGGAACTGTCGGTGCCGCATCCCGACCTGCCATCGCTCGCCACGCGCATCGAGATCACGCGCTACGGCCACGCCATGTCCATCCCCCGGCCAGGCCTGCTGGCGCAGATCGGTTCGCAGCGCACGGCACCGGATGACGTGCATCGCGGCCGTGTCGTCGCCGGCCGGTTGTCATTTGCGCATGCCGACTGGTCCGGCTACTCGATCTTCGAGGAAGCGTTCACGCGCGGGCATGTGGCGGGAGCGGGCCTGGCATGAAGACACTGGTGCTGGGGGGGACGAGGCCATGGTCGTGTTCTGGCTGATGGTGAACAAGCCCCAACTCTCTTCTTGAACAAGGCCGGTGCGCGGGCCTGTGCAGTTTTCACGCGGACTTCACACACAGCGCCGTCTCTTCACAGATCGCCAGCAGACTGCCAGGCGCCAACAAAAACATCGGGGGAGCTTCCATGCTTCAGGTTGCCAATCGAAAACTCGCGTCGCTCAGCGACGTGCTCTTCACCGGGCTGGGCCGCGCGCTCGGCTTCTTGCGTCCGCTCGCGCGCGGGCTCATCGGTTCCTGGCGGCCACCGGGCTGGCTGCGCATCGTGGGCGCCTTTCTTCTTTTCGGGCTTCAGTGGCTGCAGCAGCGGCTGGCCTGGTTGGTGTTGCTCGCATTTCTGGTGTTGGCGGGCTGGTTCGCCAGCCCGCATGTACTGAAGTGGTGGCATGGCCTCACGCCCGATCGCGTCGAGCCCATCGTGGCCACCGCGCAGATCGTGCCGCCGCCGCGCACGCAGATCGAAAACGACAAGGGACCGAACCCGCTCGTCATCAACTTCTCGGCCTCGGTGGCGCCGATTGCGCGCGTCGGCCAGGAGGCGGCCGGCGTCGCTATCGAGCCCGCCATCGCCGGCCGCTGGACGTGGAGCAGCCCCAAGAAGCTGGAGTTTCTGCCCGCGCAGGATTGGCCGGTGGGCCAACCGTACAAGGTGCAGCTCGCGCACAGCGCACTGGCACCGCACATCGAAATGGCGCTGCGCAAATACGAGTTCACCTCGCCCGAGTTCAGCGCCCGCATCGCGGGTGCCGAGTTCTATCAGGACCCGGTGCAGGCCAACGTGCGTCGCGCGCTCTTCCGCGTGAGTTTCTCGCATCCCGTGAACACCGTCGAGTTCGAGAAGCGCTTGGTGCTGACCTATGACCAGGCCTGCGGCACGTCGATCTTCGGCGTGGGCAAGTGCGCGAGCGAGAAGTTCACCGTCAGCTATGACAAGCTGCGCCTCACCGCCACCCTGCAGTCCGAGCCGCTGCCCATCCCCGAGAAGACGCGCCCCGTGGTGCTCAGCCTCACGTCCGGCGCGGTGGCGCAAAAGGGCGGTCCGGCCCAGCGGAACGACGTGTCGCGCGCGGTCGACATTCCCGGCCTCTTCAGCCTCGACATCGCCAGCGTCGACCCCACCATCGTCACCGGCGAAAACGGCGAGCCGGAGCATGTGATGCACATCACCGCCTCGATGCCGGTGCACGAGCGCGAGATGGCGCGCGTGGTCCAGGCCTGGTTGCTGCCAGCCACCGAGGAAGCCAAGGGCGATCCGGAAGACAAGTTCGACTGGTCCGCCGAGCCCGCGAAGATCACCGACGCGGTGCTGCGCCGCGCGAAGAAGCTCAACCTGCAGCCCATCGCTAGCGAGCGCGAAGTGACCGAGATGGTCAGCTTCCGCATGCCCCAGGCCGAAGGCGGCCGCTACCTGCTGGTCCGCGTGGCCAAGGGCCTGAAGACGCCCGGCGGCTACCAGCTCGGTGCGGCGCGGCAGGACGTGCAGCTGCTCAAGACCTTTGCGCCCGAGCTCACCATCATGAGCCAGGGCTCGCTGCTCGCCCTCTCGGGCGAGCGCAAGCTGCCGATCCTGGTGCGCGACCTGCCGGGCATTCGCCTGGAAATCGGCCGCCTGCTGCCGCAGCAGCTGCAGCACCTGGTCACCCAGAGCAACGGCGACTTCGCGCATCCGCAATTCAACGGCAGCCTGCAGCCGGACAACCTCGTCGACCGCTTCCAGAAGGAAATTCCGCTCAGCATTCCCGCCGGCAAGGCGCACTACGAAACCGTCGACTTCGCCGAGTACCTGCGCAGCGACGTGGCGGACCGCCGCGGCGTGTTCCTGCTCAAGGTGCAGGGCTACGATCCCAAGGCCAAGAAGAAAGCCGAGGGCGATGCGGCACAGGCCGAGCCGGAAGAGGTGCAGGAGGAACAGGCGTCCGAGGGCGAAGGCGACCCCGAAAGCGGCAACCCCGAAGACCAGAAGGACCAGCGCCTGGTGCTCGTCACCGACCTTGGCATCGTCGCCAAGAAGTCGCTCGACGGCACGCGCGACGTGTTCGTGCAGAGCATTGCCAACGGCCAGCCTGTGGCCGGTGCGCTGGTCGAGGTGTGGGGCCGCAACGGCATGATCATCGCCTCGCAGGCCACGGACGCGACCGGTGCCGCCAAGCTGCCGAACCTCGCCGGCTATCAGCGCGAGAAGGCGCCCGTGGTGCTGGTGGTGCGCAAGGACGGCGACCTGAGCTTCCTGCCCTTC
This sequence comes from Variovorax paradoxus, assembly GCF_030815855.1. Lineage (NCBI taxonomy): Bacteria > Pseudomonadati > Pseudomonadota > Betaproteobacteria > Burkholderiales > Comamonadaceae > Variovorax > Variovorax paradoxus. The sequence continues at coordinate 5,430,615 of NZ_JAUSXG010000001.1, forward strand.
AACCGCAGCGACCGCACGCTCGACATCTCTCGTTTCGATGTCGGCGGCCTGCGAGCGGCCGGCGTGCCGAACCAGATGACGGCCTATGTGTTCAGCGACCGGGGCATCTACCGCCCGGGCGACACCATGCACATCGCGATGATGGTCAAGGCCGGCAACTGGGGCACGTCGCTGCGCGACCTGCCGCTCGAAGCCGAGGTCATCGACGCGCGCGGCCTCGGCGTGCGCCGCGAGAAGCTCAAGCTCGGCCCCGGCGGCGCGGCGGAAATCGCCCACGCTACGCAGGACACCTCGCCCACCGGCAATTACACCGTCAACCTCTACCTGCCGCGCGAATCGTCGCCCGGCAACCCCGAGGTGGAAGGCCTGCTCATCGGCAGCACCACCGTGAAGGTGCAGGAGTTCCTGCCCGACCGCACCAAGGTCGTCGCCAAGCTCAGCAACGAAGCGGCCGAGGGTTGGGTCAAGCCCAAGGACCTGAAGGCGCTGATCGATGTGCAGAACCTCTTCGGCACGCCGGCGCCCGACCGCAAGGTGGAAGGCACGCTCACGCTGAGCCCGGCCTTCCCGGTGTTCCGCGCGTTCGCCGACTACGCCTTCTTCGATCCGCAGCGCGCCACCGAAAAGCAGTCCGACGACCTGGGCAGCGTGCAGACCAGCGCCGACGGCAAGGCCGAGTTCGACCTGCGGCTGTCGCGCTTCGATGCCGCGACGTATCAGGTGCACGTGCTCGCCAAGGCTTTCGAGCCCGAGGGCGGCCGCAGCGTCTCGGCCGAGGCGCAGACGCTGGTGAGCGACATCCCTTACCTCGTGGGCGTGAAGGTCGACGGCGACACCAGCTACGTGAGCAAGGGCGCCGCGCGCAACGCCACCGTGATCGCGATCGACCCGCAGGCAAAGAAGACGGCCGTGGCCGACCTGAAGATCGAGCGTGTGGAGCGCAAGGTGCTGTCGGTGCTCGTCAAGCAGGACAACGGCCTCTACCGCTACGAGTCGCGCAAGAAGGACATCGTGATCGACGAGAAGCCGATGGCCATCGCCGCGGCCGGCAACACCATGGCGCTCAACACCGCCGCGCCGGGCAACTTCGCGTACGTGGTGCGCAATGCCGGCGGACTGGAGCTCAACCGCATCGAGTACAGCGTGGCGGGCAACGCGAACGTCTCGCGCTCGCTCGACCGCAATGCCGAGCTGCAACTCACGCTGAACCGCAAGGACTACGAGCCGGGCCAGGAGATCGAAGTCAGCATCCGCGCGCCGTACGTCGGCGCCGGCCTGATCACCATCGAGCGCGACAAGGTCTACGCGCATGCCTGGTTCAAGACCGACAAGACCGCCTCGGTGCAGAAGATCACGCTGCCCAAGGACTTCGAGGGCACCGGCTACATCAACGTGCACTTCGTGCGCGACCCGGCTTCGGACGAGGTCTACATGAGCCCGCTGTCGTATGGTGTCATCCCCTTCGCTACCAGCCTCGCGAAGCGCACTGCCAACCTGCAGCTCACCAGCAGCGAACTCGTGAAGCCCGGCCAGACCGTGAAGATGAAGCTCACCAGCGACAAGCCCACGCGCGCCGTGCTGTTCGCGGTGGACGAAGGCATCCTGCAGGTGGCGCGCTACAAGACGCCCGACCCGCTCAAGCACTTCTTCCAGAAGCGCGCGCTCGAAGTCGGCACCTTGCAGACGCTCGACCTGATCCTGCCCGAGTTCAAGAAGCTCATGCAGGGCGCCGCTCCCGGCGGCGACGGCGAAGGCGAGCTCGGCAAGCACCTGAACCCGTTCAAGCGCAAGCGCGACAAGCCGGTGGCCTATTGGTCGGGGCTGGTCGACGTGAACGGCAGCCGCGAGTTCAGCTACACCGTGCCCGAGAGCTTCAACGGCAGCCTGCGCGTGATGGCCGTCGCGGTGAACGATGAGACCACCGCCGCCAAGAGCACCCGCACCGTGGTGCGCGGCGACATGGTGATCCTGCCGAACGCGCCGCTCGCAATGGCGCCTGGCGACACGGTCGAAGTCGGTGTAGGCCTCGCGAACAACATCGCGGGCTCGGGCAAGGAAGCGCCCATTGCGCTCACGCTCACTGCCTCGGGCGGGCTCGAAGTGGTGGGCGACGCCACGCAGACCCTCAAGGTCAACGAACGCGGCGAAGCGAGCACCAAGTTCAACGTGCGCGCCAAGCCGGGCGAGCAGGCGGTGCTGGGTTCTTCCGCGCTGGTGTTCACCTCGACGCACAAGGCCTTCACCGCACGCCTCTCCACCGAGGTGAGCGTGCGGCCCGCATCGCCGTTCGTCACGCTGGTGCAAGCCGGCAGCTTCCAGCGCGCAGGTGAATTGAACAGCAAGGCCGACCTGTACCCGAACTTTCGCAAGAGCGAGGTGGCGGTGTCGGCTGCGCCGTGGGCCTTTGCGACCGGCCTCATGCAGTACCTGGAGGTGTACCCGCACGGTTGCACCGAGCAGATCACGAGCCAGACCTTCCCGGCCGTGCTGCTGTCGGGCCGGCCCGAGCTGGTGAAGGAAATGGCGCGCGGCCGCACCGCCGAGCAAGGCCCAATGCCCGATGCGCGCAAGACCTTCGAGCGCTACCTCGTGCAACTGCGCGCACGGCAGACGGCCGAGGGCGGTTTCGCGTTGTGGCCCGGCGCGGGCGCCGATGCCTTCGCCACGCTCTACGCGGTGCACCTGCTGGTCGAAGCCAAGGACCACAAGCTGCCCGTGCCGCAAGACCTGCTGCAGAAGGCCAACACCTACCTGCAGGGCTGGCTCGGCAGCGGCGACACCTCACTGGACGGCTGGCGCCAGCGCACGCAGGCCGCCTACCTGCTGACGCGCCAGGGCATCATCGCGCCGGCCGCACTGGCCAACCTGCGCGAAGCCTGGCGCACCCAGCAGACACGGCAGACCCAAGGCTGGAGCGATGACCTCGGCGCCGTGTACCTCGCCGCGAGCTATCAGCTCGTGAAGCAGGAGCAGGTGGCCAACGAGCTGCTCAATCCCGTGTGGTCGGACCTGCTTTCGCGTACCGAGAAAAAACAGCGCCGCAACGTGTGGGGCCCGTACTACGACCCGCTGGTGCACGACAGCATGACGCTGCACCTGGTGGGCCGCCACTTCCCGTCGCGCCTGAAGACGCTGAAGCCGGCCGTGTGGGAAGGCATGGGCGCGATGGTGCGCGACGGCTGGTACAACAGCCTGTCGTCGGCCTCGATGCTGCTCGCGGTCGATGCCTACTTCGAAGCGGTGGCGCAGAACGCAGAGGGCAAGCTCACGGCGCAGACGGTCAATGCGCAAGGCCAGGCCGCGGCGCTCGCACTGGGTGCAGTCAACCCGATCACGCGTGCCGCCGTGCCGAGCGGCACCGCCAAGCTGAAGTTGTCGAACGACAGCGACTTCAACCTCTACTACAGCTGGGCCGAACAGGGCTTCGAGCGCAACGTGCCCGCCACGCCGGTGAACCAGGGCCTCGAGATCTTCCATGAAGTGCTTGATGCGAAGGGCAACCCCATCACCAAGGCCAAGCTCGGCGAAGAGGTCACGGTGCGGGTCCGTGTGCGCAGCCTGGAGCGCGCGCAGCTCAACGACGTGGCGCTGGTCGACCTGTTGCCCGGCGGGCTGGAGCCGGTGCTGCAGGCCGTGGGCGATGATGAAGAAGCCAGCGCCGATGCGCCGATCTGGAAGAAGCGGTTGGGCGCCGACGGCTCATGGAAGATGCAGTACGCCGACATCCGCGAAGACCGCGTGGTGTTCTACGGTGCCGTCAGCAAGGACCTGCTCGAAGTGACCTACAAGGCGCGCGCCACCAACGTGGGCGACTTCGTGGTGCCCGCGGCATACGGCGAAGCGATGTACGACCGGCGCGTGTATTCACGCTCGGCAGGTGCGCGCTTCCAGGTGGTGGCGAATTGACCATGGCGAGCCCCGCCTTGCCCCCTCTTCTCTTGTCCCCTCTCCCTCTGGGAGAGGGTTAGGGTGAGGGTTCGGCGCCACCATGACCACGCAGCTTGACCCGTCGCCGCTGCCCTCACCCCAGCCCTCTCCCGGAGGGAGAGGGAGTAACACAGGGAGAGGGCGCAAGACGCTGATCGTCTTAGCTGTCGCGGCCCTGATCTTGGCCCTGCTGCGCCTCTGGCCCCACGCCCCGCTCAGCGAAACCGTCGGCAGCTCGCGTGCCGTGTACGCGCAAGGCGGCGAGCTGCTGCGGCTCACGCTCGCGGGGGACGAGCAGTACCGGCTCTGGGTGCCGCTCGACCGCATCTCGCCCAAGCTGGTCGATGCCGTGCTGCTCTACGAAGACCGCCGCTTCCACGCGCACCCTGGCGTCAACCCCGCCGCGCTGGTACGCAGCGCATGGCGTATCGCGAGCGGCGAACGCAGGCAAGGCGGCTCGACACTCACGATGCAGCTCGCGCGCCGCGTCTACGGCATCGACAGCCGCACGGCCATGGGCAAGGTCGCGCAGATCGGCGCCGCCTTCTGGCTCGAAGCGCGCTTCGGCAAACGCGAAATTCTTGAGGCGTATCTCAACACCGCGCCCTACGGCGGCAACATCGAAGGCGTGCAGGCCGCGAGCCTCATCTACTTCCGCAAGGACGCCGCCAAGCTCAGCCTGCCCGAAGCGCTGACGCTGGCCGTGATTCCGCAGAACCCCGTCAAGCGCATTGCGGAACGCGGCCGCAACACCGAGCTGCAAGAGGCGCGCGAACGGCTCTGGGCACTGTGGGCCGAGCGTGACCCCACCGCAAAGCAGCACGCGCCCGACGCGCAGCTCGCGCTCTCGGCGCAGTCGCGCGGCAGCCTGCCTTTTCTCGCGCCGCACGCCACCGACATGCTGCTCGCGCAGGAGCGCGGCGTGCAGGAAATCCGCACAACCCTTGATCTGCGCATGCAGGCCACGCTCGAACGCGTGATGGGCCAGTACCTGCGCACGCATGCCGACGTCGGCATGACCAACGCGAGCGCACTGCTGCTCGACGCCTCGACCATGCAGGTGCGCGCGCTGATCGGCTCGGCCGATTGGCGCAACGACGCCATCGCGGGCCAGGTCAACGGCGCGCAAGCCAAGCGCTCGCCGGGCTCCACGCTCAAGCCCTTCATCTATGCGCTTGCGCTCGACCAGGGCCTTCTGCATCCGAAGACCATGCTCAAGGACGCGCCGACTTCCTTCGGCCCTTACACGCCCGAGAACTTCGACCACCGCTTCGCCGGCCCGCTGCCCGCGCAGGAGGCGTTGATCCGCAGCCGCAACATCCCGGCGGTGGCCGTGGCCGCGAAGCTCTCGAAGCCGGGGCTCTACGACTTCATGCGGCTTGCGGGCGTGCAGAAGCTGCAGAGCGAATCGCACTATGGCCTTGCGCTGGTGCTCGGCGGCGGCGAGGTCACGCCCGAGGAGCTCGCGGGGCTCTACGCCACGCTGGCCAATGGCGGCATCGCGCAGCCGCTGCGCTACACGCAGGCCGCAACCGATGAGCGGGCCGTCCAGCCGCTGCGCCTGTTGAGCGAAGAGGCCTCGTTCATCACGCTCGACATGCTGCGCCAGACGCCGCGCCCCGACACCACGCTGCCCGCGCGCCCCGCCATCGCGTGGAAGACGGGCACGTCGTGGGGCTTCCGAGATGCATGGACCGCGGGCGTGTTCGGCCGCCATGTGCTCGTGGTGTGGGTCGGCAATTTCGACGGCACCAGCAACCCGGCGCTCGTGGGTGTCGATGCGGCCGCGCCGCTGTTCCTGCGCATGGTCGATGCGCTGCGCGCCGAGCGGCTGGACCCCGGCGAAATCGCGACGCGGCAACCGCCCGACCTGCGCCAGGTAGAGGTGTGCACCGCGACGGGCGGCTTGCCGGACGCGCTCTGCCCGGTGCGCACCACGGCCTGGTTCATCGCGGGCAAGTCGCCGATCCAGGTCAGCAGCCTGCATCGCGCGGTGTGGGTCGACGAGACGACCGGCCAGGTGGTGTGCGGTCCGCAGCCGAATGCGCGGCAGCAGGTGGTCGAGCAATGGGGCAGCGACATGCGCCGGCTGTTCCGCCAGGCCGGGCTGCCGCGCGCGAGCCTGCCGGCCGATGGCTGCGAGAAGGGCAACGCGTCTTCGGAGACGGCGCCGCTCATCACCTCGCCGTTGCGCGGCGTGCGGCATACGCTGCGGGTGAAGAAGCCCGAGCCGCTGGTGCTGCGTGCCGAGGCGGCGGCGGGCACGCAGACGATCTACTGGTTCGCGGACGATGCCTTGATCGGCCGCGCCGCGCCCGGCGAGGGCATCACCTGGATGCCCGACATGGCCGACTCCGGCCGGCGCTACGTGCTGCGCGCCGTCGACGACCAGGGCCGTGCCGAGTCGCGCGAGGTCACGGTGGACATCGCACCTTGAGTTGAATAGCGGATGTCATGGCGGCGTCACGAGGGATCGGCATGGTCTCGCGTTTCGACTGAAACCTTTTCTCGCTCATGACGCGCCTCGCCTCTCTTTCCATCATCGCCCTTGCCGCCGTACTCGCCTGCGGCAGCGCATCCGCACAGACCGCCTTCCCCGCCACGCTCGCCGGCCATGCCGTGCTGCCCGCGCGGAGCTTCGTGGCCGCGCCCAAGAATGCGCCGGCCGACCTGCAGGCGAGCGGCAAGTTCACCTCGGGCCAGCGCGTCGAGGCGCTCGGCACGGTCGAAGGCCTCTCGGGCGGCCGCGGCACCGGCGTCTCGGTGCCGTTCAAGGGCCAGCCGTTGCAGGGCCACTCGGGCATCAAGAAGATGGACGACGGTTCGTTCTGGATCCTCACCGACAACGGGGCGGGCGCCAAGGCCAATTCGCCCGACTTCATGCTGTACCTGAACCACTACAAGGTGGACTTCAAGAGCGGCGAGTTCCGTCGCCTCGGCACCGTCTTCCTGCACGACCCCGACAAGAAGGTGCCGTTCCGCATCGTTCACGAAGGCACCAAGCAGCGCTACCTGACAGGGTCCGACTTCGATCCCGAGAGCTTCCAGTTCGCGGGCGGCGCGCTCTGGATCGGCGAGGAGTTCGGCCCCTTCCTGATCAAGGCTGATCTCAAGGGCAAGGTGCTCGCGGTGTTCGACACGCACGTCGACGGCAAGGCCGTGCGTTCGCCAGACCATCCGACCGTGACCACGCCGGGCGCACCGGGCGGCGCGGTCGACTTTCAGGTCAAGCGCTCGAAGGGTTTCGAAGGCATGGCGTCGTCGAAGGACGGCAGCAAGCTCTACGCGCTGCTCGAAGGCCCGGTGTGGAACGCCGAGACCAAGGACTACGAAAAGCTCGACGGAAAGGAAGCGCTGCGCGTGCTGGAGTTCGACGTGGCTTCGGAAAAGTGGACCGGCCGCCACTGGAAGTACGTGCTCGAAGCGAACGGCAACGCGATCGGCGACTTCAACATGATCGATGGCACCACGGGTTTGATCATCGAGCGCGACAACGGCGAAGGCACGAGCGACAAGGCCTGCCCCGAAGGCCAGAAGCGCACCGACTGCTTCCACGACATCGCAAAGTTCAAGCGCGTCTACAAGGTCGAGCTGAACGATGCCAACGTGGGCGGTGCGGTGCGCAAGGTCGGCTACATCGACCTGCTGAACATCGCCGATCCGCACAAGCTTGCACGCAAGCCGCTGAACGACGGTGTGCTCAAGTTCCCGTTCTTCACCATCGAGAACGTCGACGTGGTCGATGCCACGCACATCGTGGTCGGCAATGACAACAACCTGCCGTTCTCGAGCAGCCGCGAACCGAACAAGGTGGACGACAACGAACTCGTGCTGCTCGAAGCCGGCGCGCTGCTGCAGGCCAAGTAAGGCTAGCCGGGCTAGGCCCCGCCGGACTCCGGCCAGCGGTGCCGCGTGCCGCCGGAGCGCCGGTCGGCCTTCTCGGCCACCAGCCCCTGCGCACTCAGCGCGTTGCCGCGTTGTTCGAGGTGCCGCAGGCATTGCAGAAAGATATCGAGATGCGCGGGCTCGATGCCTTCGAGCAGATCGGTGTTGAGCCCCGCGATCCGCGGAAACACGCGGTCGAAAAGCTGCTGGCCCGAGGGACTCAGCCGCACATGCACTTCGCGCCGGTCGTCGGCGTCCTGCCGGCGCGCCACCAGCTTTTTCTCGACCAGCCCACGCAGGCCGCGCGAGGTGCGCACGCGGTCGAGGTGCAGCTGCGCGGCCAGCGCGGAGGACCTCATCTCGCCCTGCTGCGCCAGCGTGGCGATCATTCCCCATTCGCGGCGCGTGATGCCGAAACCGCCTTCGACCAGCCGCGTCGCCATGCCGCTGCTGGGGCGCACCGCGCGCGAGAGCCGATACAGGAGCAGATCGTCCAGGGTGCGGGGTGCGCGCAGCGCGCCTGCGTCGGGGAAAGCGTGTGGACCTTGCGTGCCTTGCATACGGATCGGATCGGCGAAAGAGAGGGGAAACAGTGTGGTCCGCGCGCCTCGGCGGGCAAGTGATGGATTAGATCAACTGATTGCTGCATGCGTATAACTCGGTAACAAATTACACGAGATGAAACGAGCGCGGCCCGCGAATTGTCGCCGTACGGCCCCCGGCGTGCTCGTTCACCGCAACTGCAAGGAGGAAATCCGATGGCCGCATTCTTTTCCCGGCGAAAGCTCAGCGCATGGTGTCTGGCGCTTGCCGCATCTGCCGCTCCCATGGCGCAGGCCCAGGCGCCCGCCTTGGACGCACCGCTCACGCTCGTGGTCGGCTACACCGCCGGCGGCAGCACCGACCGCCTCGCGCGCCTGGTGGCCGAGCGGCTGGGTCCGAAGCTCGGCGTGGCGGTCACCGTCGAGAACCGCCCCGGCGAGGGCGGCCGTCTCGCGGCCAGGGAGATCAAGCGCGCGCCCGCGGCGCAGAACGTGCTGATGCTCGGCAACCCCGCCGTGATGGTGGTGGCGCCGCTCGTGTTCAAGGATGCAGGCTACGATCCCGACAAGGACTTCGTGCCGGTTTCGCAGGTCAGCAGCTACGACTTCGCGCTGGCCGTGGGCAACAAGCTGCAGCTCGACCGCGCCATGTTTCTCGTGGGCCGGCTCTGGGCTCACCCGGAAGAGGCGGTCTTCGGCGTGCCGGCCACCGGCAGCCTGCCGCACTTCTTCGGCCTGATGGTGGGCGATGCGCTGAGCGTGCAGCCGCAGATCAAGGGCTATGGCGGATCGGCGCCGCTGTCGGCCGACCTGAGCGGCGGCACCCTGCCGATCGCGATCGACACGCTCGATTCGCTCTACGGCCAGCACGTGGCCGGCAAGATCCGCATCCTCGCCGTATCGGGCAAGAAGCGCGTGAGCTTCGCGCCGGCCATTCCGACTTTCCGCGAGGCCGGCATGAAGATCGATGCCGACGGCTGGAACGCCTTCTTCGCTCCCGCCTCGATGCCGCCGGCCAAGGTGCAGCAGCTGGCCGCGGCCATCCGCGACGTCATGCAGGACCCGGCGCTGCAGAAAGCCGCCAATGCGGCCTACATCACGCCCGTCGTCAGCACGCAGGCCGAAACGGTGCAGATGCTCAAGGCCTTCCGCCAGCAGTGGGAACCGGTGGTGCGCCGCTCTGGCTTCCAGCCCTGAGCCTCTGTTCGGCGGTGTTGCGCTCTGAAGCCTGTCTTCATAATTGCGCATGTCGCCCGAACTGCTTCCCGCCATTGCCGCCTTCGCACGCGTTGCGCACCACGCCAGCTTCACGCGGGCGGCGGAAGAACTGGGCGTATCCCCTTCGGCACTGTCGCAGACCATGCGCACGCTCGAGCGGCGGCTGGGCGTGCGCCTGCTCGACCGCACCACGCGGCGCGTCGGCGTCACCGAGCTGGGCCAGCAACTGCTGAAGGGCGCGCAGCCGGCACTGGCCGCACTCGCGCAGGCAGTCGAAGGCATCGACGAAGCGCGCGACAAGCCGGCCGGCCTGCTGCGCCTGAATGTCTCGCGAACGTCCGCCGAGCTTCTGCTTTTTCCGCACATGGGCGACTTCGCCGCAGCCTACCCCGGCATCACGCTCGAACTCGTCTGCGACAACCGCTTGGTCGAACTGGTGGAAGGCGGCTTCGATGCCGGCATCCGCCTGGGCGAAAGCCTCGCGCAGGACGTGATCGCGGTGCCGATCGGCGGACCGTTGCGCATGGTCACCTGTGCGGCGCCGCGCTACCTCGCCGGCCGCAAGCTGCCGCAAACCCCCGACGACTTGCGCGAGCACCAGTGCCTGAACTACCGCCTGACCACGGGCGGCCTCTATCGCTGGGAATACGCGCAGGACGGCCGCGTGCTCGACATCGAAGTGGCCGGACCGCTGATCAGCAACGACGGCGAGGTCCTGCTGGCCGCGGCACGTGACGGGGCCGGCATTGCAACGACCTTCGAAGGTTCGGTGCGCGCCGACCTTGAAAGCGGCCGGCTGGTGCCGCTGCTCCAGCCCTGGTGGCCGACGTTTCCGGGCTTCTACCTCTACCACCCGAGCTCTGCGCAAATACCGCGCAAGCTGCGGGTGTTCATCGACTTCCTTCAGGCGCGGCATGCACCGCCGCCGGTGTCCCAGCGGGCGGTCAAGCTCGCATCACTGCCTCGATCTCGTCGGCCTTCACCGGCACGCCGCGCGAAATGAGTTCGCAGCCCGTGGCGGTGACGATGGCGTCGTCCTCGATGCGGATGCCGATGTTGTGGAACTGCTCGGGCACGCCCTCGGCGGGCCGCACGTAAAGGCCGGGCTCCAGCGTCAGCACCATGCCGGGATGCAGGATGCGGCTCGGCCGGTTCTTGATGACTTCGTTCGAGAGCGGATCCTTGCGCTCGCTCACCTCGCCGACCTGCGTGGGCTCGACATAGCTGCCGCAGTCGTGCACGTCCATGCCGAGCCAGTGGCCGGTGCGATGCATGTAGAACTGGAAGTAGGCACGAGAGTCGATCACGTCGCCGACGCTGCCCACCTTGTTGGCGTCGAGCAGGCCGAGGTCGAGCATGCCTTGCGCCAGCACCTTCACCGCGGCGTCGTGCGGGTCGGTGAAACGGTTGCCGGCCTTGGTGGCCGCGGCCGACGCGTCCTGGCTCGCGAGCACCAGGTCGTACAGCGCGCGCTGCGGCCCGCTGAACTTGCCGTCGGCGGGAAAGGTGCGCGTGATGTCGCTGGCGTAGCTGTCGAGCTCGCACCCCGCATCGATCAGCACCAGCTCGCCCTTGCGCACGGGTGCCGCGTCGGCGCGGTAGTGCAGCACGCAGGCATTGGCACCCGCCGCGACGATGGAGCCGTAGGCCGGGTACTGCGAGCCGTTCAGGCGGAATTCGTGCAGCAGCTCGGCGTCGAGGTGGTATTCGCGCACGTCCTTGCCCTCGCGCAGCATGCGCGCCGAGAGCTGCATCGCGCGGATGTGCGCGCGCGCGCTGATCTGCGCGGCGCGCCGCATGATGTCCTGTTCGTGCGCGTCCTTGACGAGGCGCATCTCATCGAGCGGGCCGCACAGGTCGCGCTGCTCCTCGGGACACAGCGCGCCGTAGCGCACGCGCGCGCGCACCGATTGCAGCCAACCGTCGATGCGGGTTTCGAGGCCCTTGTGAATCGCGAACGGAAACCACACGGTCGACCGGTTCTCGAGCAGCTTCGGCAGCCTGGCGTCGAGATCGTTGACCGAGAAGGCCTCGTTCACGCCAAGCGCCTCGGGCGCCGCGTCGGGGCCCAGGCGATAGCCGTCCCAGATCTCGCGCTCCAGGTCCTTGGGTGCGCAGAACAGCGTGCTCCGGCCGTCGCCCGCGAGCACCAGCCAGGCGTTGGGCTCGGTGAAGCCGGTCAGGTAATAGAAGTAGCTGTCGTGCCGGTACAGGAAGTCGCTGTCCCGGTTGCGCTGCCGCTCGGGCGCGGTGGGGATGATGGCGATGCCGTCCTTGCCCAGTTGCGAAGCAAGGCGCGCGCGGCGCTCGGCGTAGATCGTGGTGGTGTCTGCTGAGGTCATCTTGGCGTGTTCAGTTGGGCAAGCCGTTCGGGGGTTCCCACATCGGTCCAGGGTCCGGTGTAGAGCTCGGCGCTCACGAGTTCATTGTCCATCGCCGCACGCAGGATGGGTGCCAACGGGGCTTTGGCGCCCGCCGAATTGCCCGCGGGAATGCCGCAGTAAGGCGGTGCAAAGAGAGCGGCGCGGTAGAGGCCGATGGTCGAGAAGGTGTACTTCTCGGCGGCCTGGTTCAGCGCGAGCCCCTCGGCGGACAGGCCGAAATCGCCCTTCAGGTTGTGCGCCGGGTTCGGCACCAGCCACAGGTGGGCCAGCTTGCCGCTGGCCGCGAAGCGGTTCACCGAGGCCTGCGTGAAGGCGAAATCGGGTGCGAACACGTCGCCGGCCGCAACCCAGAAAACCTCGCCCAACCGGGGCAGCGCGCGCACGATGCCGCCCGCCGTTTCGAGCGCGCCGCCGAAGTCGCGGCCCTCGTCGGAGTATGAAATTGAGAGCGCGCCATGGCCATCCAGCAAGGGCTTTGCACCGAACCGGTCCGAAATCTGCTCGCCCAGCCAGTCCGTATTGACCACCAGTTCGGTGAAGCCGCCGGCAGCCAGCGCCTCCATGGGCCATTGCATCAGCGGCTTGCCGTGGACCTCGAGCAGCGGCTTCGGGACGGTGTCGGTCAGCGGCCGCATGCGCTCGCCGCGGCCTGCCGCAAGGATCATCGCCCGCGCGGAAACCGGGGTGCTGTTCACGCGGCCACCTGACCGCGCACGAGCTCGTTGCGTTCGCTGCGGCCGGGCTGGAACAGCGAGACCAGGCATTCCATCAGCGCGTGCGCCTTGGCCGAATGGTCGCCGCCGAAATTGCAGACATACACATCGAGCGTGGCGCCGCGCTGTTCGGGCCAGGTGTGAAGGCACAGGTGCGATTCGGCCAGCAGCACCGTGGCGGTGACGCCGCCCGGCCCCTCCGGCGTGGCCGGAAATCCGTGCACCAGCTTGCCCACGGGCTGCAGCCCGGCGGCCGTGACGGCCTTGATGCAGACGGCGCCCAGCGCCTCCTTGTCGGTCAGCCATTGCATCGCGCATTGGCAGTCGTGGAGATCGGCGGTGAGGTGCAGTCCATGCATGAGTGGCAACTCTAGCAGTCCGGCTGTCGCCAAAGAACATCAGTCGGGTGTTCAGGCCGTATTGGAGCGGGTCGGAGCGAGCCCGGTAAAATCGCGGGTTCCCCCCAATCCACATTCCCCGAAAGTCCACCGCCCATGGCAAACCAAGCCCTGATGGCCAACGCGATTCGCGCGCTGGCCATGGATGCCGTCCAACAAGCAAACTCCGGACATCCGGGCGCACCGATGGGCATGGCCGACATGGCCGTCGCACTCTGGGGCGAACACCTGCGCTACAACCCGGCCAACCCGCACTGGTTCGACCGCGACCGCTTCGTGCTCTCGAACGGCCATGCCTCGATGCTGCTGTATTCGGTGTTGCATCTCACGGGCTACGACCTGCCCATCGCCGAGCTCAAGAACTTCCGCCAGCTGCACAGCAAGACCGCGGGCCACCCTGAAGTCGACGTGACCCCGGGCGTGGAAACCACCACCGGCCCGCTGGGCCAGGGCATCACCAATGCCGTGGGCTTTGCGCTGGCCGAGAAGCTGCTCGCGGCCGAGTTCAACCGCAAGGACCACGACATCGTCGACCACCACACCTACGCCTTCCTCGGCGACGGTTGCATGATGGAAGGCATCAGCCACGAAGCCTGCGCGCTGGCCGGCGCCTGGCACCTGAACAAGCTGATTGCGCTGTACGACGACAACGGCATCAGCATCGACGGCCAGGTGAAGCCCTGGTTCATCGACAACACCGAAGAACGCTTCAAGGCCTACGGCTGGAACGTCATCGGCCCGATCGACGGCAACGACGCCAAGGACGTGTCCAAGGCCATCGCCAAGGCGAAGAAGCAGGACACCAAGCCGACCCTCATCATCTGCAAGACGCAGATCGGCAAGGGCAGCCCGAACCGCGCCAACACCGCCAAGGCCCACGGCGAGCCGCTGGGCGCCGATGAAATCACCCTCACCCGCGCCGCACTGAACTGGCCGTACGCTGCCTTCGAAGTGCCGCAGGAAGCGTATGCCGACTGGGACCACAAGACCGAAGGCGCGAAGACCGAAGCCGGCTGGAACGAGAAGTTTGCCGCCTATGCCGAGGCCTTCCCGGACTTGGCCGCCGAGTTCACGCGCCGCATGAAGGGCGAGCTGCCCAAGAACTTCCACCAGGTGGCGTTCGACACCGTGGTAGCCGCCCACACCAAGGGCGAAACCGTGGCCAGCCGCAAGGCCAGCCAGCTCGCGCTGGAGGCCTTTACCGCCGCGCTGCCCGAAATGCTCGGCGGCAGCGCCGACCTCACCGGCTCCAACCTCACCAACACCAAGAGCACCGCCGCGCTGCGCTTCGATGCGAAGACCGGTGCCGTGGTCATGGGCCAGCCGCAGCAGCCGGCCCAGGGCGCCGAAGACGAGCCCAAGCCCGACAGCACCGCCGACAAGGCCGAGCCGCCCCACGGCGTGATCGGCCGCCACATCAACTACGGCGTGCGCGAGTTCGGCATGGCGGCCATCATGAACGGCGTGGCGCTGCATGGCGGCTTCATTCCGTACGGCGGCACCTTCCTGACCTTCAGCGACTACAGCCGCAACGCCATCCGCATGGCCGCGCTCATGAAGCGCCGCGTGGTGCACGTGTTCACGCACGATTCCATCGGCCTGGGTGAAGACGGCCCCACGCACCAGTCGATCGAGCACGCCGCGTCGCTGCGCCTGATTCCGAACCTCGACGTCTGGCGTCCGGGCGACACGGCCGAAACCGCCGTGGCCTGGGCTGTGGCGCTGCAAAACCAGTCGCGCCCGACCGCGCTGCTGCTGAGCCGGCAGAACATCGCCTACGCACCCAAGGGCGACCTCGGCGACATCAGCCGCGGCGCCTATGTGCTGTCGGAGCCCGAAGCCGTGGGCCTCAAGAGCAAGAAGACCGCCGCGGTCATCATCGCCACCGGTTCCGAAGTGCAATTGGCCCTCGCCGCGCAGAAATTGCTGGCCGAGAAGAAAATTGCTGTGCGCGTGGTGTCGATGCCCTCGACCACCACCTTCGACCGCCAGGACGTGGCCTACAAAAAGAGCGTGCTGCCGAAGAAGCTGCCGCGCATCGCCGTCGAAATGGGCTGCACCGGCGGCTGGTGGAAGTACGGCTGCGCCGCCGTCGTGGGCATCGACAGCTACGGCGAGTCGGCTCCCGCGCCGCAGCTGTTCAAGCATTTCGGTTTCACGGCGGAGAACGTGGCCGCCACGGTCGAAGCTGCACTGCGCGACTGAGCCCGGGAAGGCGTTTTCTTCTTCTTTCCGTTCGATCAAAAAGTTTTTCAACCTTAGGAGCAAATCAGATGGCTATCAAACTCGGTATCAACGGCTTCGGCCGCATCGGCCGCAACGTGTTGCGCGCTGCGGTGCAGAACTTCAAGAACGACATCGAGATCGTCGCCATCAACGACTTGCTCGAGCCCGATTACCTGGCCTACATGCTCCAGTACGACTCGGTGCATGGCCGCTTCAAGGGCGAAGTCACGGTGGAAGGCAACACGCTGATCGTCAACGGCAAGAAGATCCGCCTCACGCAGGAGCGTGACCCCTCGCAGCTGAAGTGGAACGAAGTCGGCGCCGACATCGTGCTCGAATCGACTGGCCTCTTCCTCACCAAGGAAACCTGCCAGAAGCACCTCGACGCGGGCGCCAAGAAGGTGATCATGTCCGCCCCGTCGAAGGACGACACCCCCATGTTCGTCTACGGCGTGAACGACAAGAAGTACGCTGGCGAAGCCATCGTCAGCAACGCCAGCTGCACCACCAACTGCCTGGCGCCGCTCGCCAAGGTGCTGAACGACAAGTGGGGCATCAAGCGCGGCCTGATGACCACCGTGCACGCCGCCACCGCCACGCAGAAGACCGTCGACGGCCCGAGCAACAAGGACTGGCGCGGCGGCCGCGGCATTCTGGAAAACATCATTCCCTCGAGCACCGGCGCCGCCAAGGCCGTCGGTGTGGTGATCCCCGAGCTCAACAAGAAGCTCACCGGCATGAGCTTCCGCGTGCCGACCTCCGACGTGTCGGTGGTCGACCTCACGGTCGAGCTCGAGAAGGAAGCCACCTACAAGGAAATCTGCGCTGAAATGAAGTCGCAGAGCGAAGGCGCGCTCAAGGGCGTGCTGGGCTACACCGAAGACAAGGTGGTGGCCACCGACTTCCGCGGCGATCCGCGCACCTCGATCTTCGACGCCGAAGCCGGCATTGCGCTCGACAGCACCTTCGTCAAGCTCGTGAGCTGGTACGACAACGAATGGGGCTACTCGAACAAGTGCCTCGAAATGGTGAAGGTCGTTTCGAAGTAAGGCTTCGACGCTTCAATAAAAAACGCGCCCTCGGGCGCGTTTTTTATTGCCGGCCAACGAGCGCGTTGTTTCAACGCAGCTTCTCGTTCCTTCGAATCTCGCTGCTGAGCTGCGAAGTCATCTGCTTGGCCGCGCGTCGTGCGGCCAGCCCATAGTCGCCGTTGAACTCCCCAAACTCCGCCGTGCCGTTGCCGGTCGCGCGCACGCGCGTGACCTCGGCGCCCGCGGCATCGCTCACCACGCAGCTCACCTCGGCGGTGAACGCCGTGGGCGGCCAAGTGATCCATGAGGACGAGCTCGAATCGGTCTTGATCTGCGGCGTGAACACCAGCGACACGCCCGCCACTTCGTTGGCCTTGGCATCGCCGGCGGTGCGCAGCACGACCACGTCGCGGTACACCGCGCGCAGCGCATCGCGGATCGACTTTTCAAGATCACGGTACGGGTAGTAGCTCACGCGGTCACCGCTGCCGCCGGCGGTGGTCACCTGCTGGTCGCGCTGGGCATCGGTCATCACATAGGCCACCTTCTTCGGAATCAGGTGGGCCATCGATCGCGGTGGTGCTGTCTCGGTGATCATGGTGATCGGATGCGAGCAACCTGCCAGCACGGTGGCGAGGGCCGCGGCAGCAAACAGGCGGGCGGCCGAAGAAAAATGAAACGGCATGGTGCTGCTTTCTCCGGTTCTAGGGCGCAATCGCGGCGATGAACTGCGGATCGGCATACACCTGCCGAAGCAGCGCACGCACGAGCCGTGGATAGGCGGCCTGTCCGGCGGGCACGGCCACGATGTTCGCGTAGCTCGAATCGAAGGCAATCTCCCCGCGGTAGGTCTTGCGCAACCGCTGTGCGGCCGCACGCGTCACCACCACCTCCACATCCATGCGGCCCGTGCCGTTGATCACGCCGAGGTCCAATTCATTGACCAGGATGCGCGCCGCGATGCGGGTCGGAGACTTGGGGTCGTAGGCCGATATTTCTCCCAGGTCGCGCATCAGCGCGTCTTCCAGGTATTGCGCGAAGGTGCCGCTGGGCGAAAGCAGCCTTGCGCGGCGCAGGCTCAGCGTGTTGATGCCGTCGTTCGGGTCGGTCGGCTGCACCTTCGCAACCGCCACCATGCCGGGACGGGCGGCTTCAAGCCGGTCGAGCGCCTCGTAGTCGGCGGCGTAAGGCGGCGCACTCAGCTGTGCGCAGCCGGCCGCCAGCACGACCGCGGCCAGTGCGCAGAGCCTTGCGGTGAAGGCGCGCACGCGCAAGCCCCGCGGTCTGAAGAAGATCGCCATGCCTTGAGTCCCTCCTCGGGATGCCTGATCCCGGCGCGAGGGTAGCAGGCATTGCGCCGCGCGCGAAGCCCGATTTTCAGACCGGTTCGAGCACGTGGATCAGCTTGCGCTCGACCAACTCCTTGGTCTTCTCGCCATGGGCTTTCATGTGCGGCGCGACGCCATGGGCCTGCAAGTGAGCCAGCGTCTCCCACTTCTCGATGACCACGAAGGTCTCCGGCCCGAAGCTGGCCTTCGACACGGGGACGCCTTGCGCATCGATCGTGGCGCCGTATTCGATGCAGCCTTCTTCGGCCAGCACGGCCGCGCGGTTGGCGGCAAAGGCTTCGAGCAGCTTGGCGCGCTGGCCTGGCTTGGCGGTGATGACGGCAACGACATGAATCATGAGAAAAGGCTCCGGTGTGGTTGAGTGAATGGCGAGCGTCGAATCTAAAAGATCCACCGCCTGGGCGCTGGTCTCGCGCGCGACCGACCCTATCATCGCCCGCATGTTCTTTCCCCTGCCCCGCACCGCCACAGCGCCGTTCTGCCCCTCCGAAGTCAAGGGCAGCGTGGCGGTCCCGCAGGACCTGCCCTTCGGCAAGAAGCTGCTGCGCTATGCGGGCCCTGGGCTGCTGGTGTCGGTCGGCTACATGGACCCAGGCAACTGGGCGACCGACATCGAGGCCGGCTCGCGTTTCGGCTACGGCCTGCTCTTCGTCGTGCTGCTCGCGAGCCTCGCCGCCATGCTGCTGCAGACGCTGTGCGTGCGGCTCGGCCTCGTGGCGCAGAAAGACCTCGCGCGCGTTTGCCGCGAACACTATTCGCCGCGCGTGAGCCGCTTCCTCTGGCTGGGTGCGGAACTCGCCATCGTGGCCTGCGACCTGGCCGAAGTGCTGGGCAGCGCGCTCGCGCTGCATCTGCTGTTCGGTGTGTCGATTCCGGTCGGCATTGCCATCACGGCGTTCGACACGCTGCTCGTGCTGGGTCTGCAGGGCGCGGGCTTCCGGCGCGTCGAGGCCATCGTGCTCGGGCTGGTGGGCACCATCGCGGGCTGCTTTGTGGTGGAGCTTGCGATGTCGCAGCCCAATTGGTTCGGCGTGGCGATGGGCTTCGCGCCCAGCTTCGAGCGGTTGCAGCAGCCGGGTGCGCTGTACCTTGCGATCGGCGTGGTCGGCGCCACGGTGATGCCGCACAACCTCTACCTGCATTCGTCCATCGTGCAGACCCGGCTGGTGGCCGACAGCGACGCGGCGCGCCGCGAGGCGGTGCGCTTCTGCACCTTCGACGCGGTGTTCTCGCTTTCGCTCGCGCTGCTGGTCAACGCGGCCATCATGGTGCTGGCGGCCAGCGCCTTCCACAGCACCGGCCATGTGGAGGTGACCGAGATCGACGATGCCTACCGGCTCATCGAACCCATCGTGGGCAGCGCGCTCGCGGCCACGCTGTTCGGCGTGGCGCTGCTGGCCTCGGGCCAG
Organism: Variovorax paradoxus; assembly: GCF_030815855.1. Classification (NCBI taxonomy): domain Bacteria; kingdom Pseudomonadati; phylum Pseudomonadota; class Betaproteobacteria; order Burkholderiales; family Comamonadaceae; genus Variovorax; species Variovorax paradoxus. Next base: position 5,449,697 of record NZ_JAUSXG010000001.1, read on the forward strand.
AGCTCGACCTTCACCGGCACCATCGCGGGCCAGATCATCATGGAAGGTTTTCTCGACCTGAAGATCCCGTGCTGGCAGCGCCGCCTGATCACGCGCGGGCTGGCGCTCGGGCCGGCCTTTCTCGGCGTCTGGTGGTTCGGCGACGGTGGCGTCGGCAAGATGCTGGTGCTGAGCCAGGTGGTGCTGAGTTTTCAGCTGCCGTTCGCGATGTGGCCGTTGATCCGTTTCACCAGCAGCCGCGCGCTGATGGGCGGCTTTGCCAACGGCAGCGTCGTCAAGCTGCTCGCCTGGGGGCTGTTCGGCACGATCAGCGCGGCCAACGTGTGGCTGGTGGTGTCGACGGTTCTCGGCGGCCCCTGAAGCTGGGCCGCGCAGGCCGCCTCAGCGGTCGGCCGCATCTTTCCAGAGGTGCACCAGCGCCTCGGGCGCCTCGTTCTCGGGCACCTCGAAGCTGACCGAACCCGAATGGGTGGTGGTGCTTTCCACCACCACCTCGACGCGGTAGAAGCGCTGGTCGCCGCCCGGCGAACCGGGTTCGTCGCGCTGCCCCGCATGCGGCGCGGCGCTTTGCAATGCCTCGCCGATCTGCTGGCGCAGTTCTTCGCTGCAGTTGCCCAGCTGATAGCTGCGCGGGCGCGACAGGCCCGGCAGGTAGGCCACGCCGCCCTCGCGCGTGACGCGCACGACCGAAGCCTGGTCCAGAGGCGGAAGCTGAATCATGATGGTGTGACCCCCACGGTGTTCCATGCGGCGCCGATGGCCTTGTGTGCCGCGCTGTCGGCGCCGAAGCGCTTGGCTGCATTCTCCACGCTCAGTTGTGCAAAGGCCAGGAAATCGGCGTCCCGGCGCAGCCGCCGGTCGCACACCGTGTCGTACCAGACGCGGCCCGCGGTTTCCCAGGCCGGGCCCTGGATGGCCGTGGCGGCGAGATGGAAGGCGCGGTTCGGAATGCCGGAATTGATGTGCACGCCGCCATTGTCCTGCCGCGTGATCACCAGGTCTTTCATGTGGGCAGGCTGCGGATCTTTGCCCAGCACCGGGTCGTCGTAGGCGGTGCCCGGCTCGGCCATCGAGCGCAGGGCGCGCGCCTTCACCTTGTCGGTGAAAAGCCCCGCACCCACGAGCCAGTCGGCCTGTTGCGCCGTCTGCTTCAGCAGATGCTGCTTGACCAGCACGCCGAACACGTCGCAGATCGATTCGTTCAACGCGCCCGACTGCCCTTGGTACACCAAGCCAGACTCGTGGTCGATCACGCCGTGCGTCAGTTCGTGGCCGATGATGTCCACCGCGATCGTGAAGCGGTTCATGACTTCGCCGTCGCCATCGCCGAACACCATCTGCTTGCCGTTCCAGAAGGCGTTGTCGTAGTCGTTGCCGTAGTGCACGCTGCCCGCGAGCGGCATGCCCGCGCCGTCGATGGAGTCGCGCTCGTAGATGTCGCGGTACAGCCGGTAGGTGGCGCCCAGGTAGTCATAGGCCTCGTCGGCCGCGATGTCGCCGGTGGCGGCCTGCCCTTCGGCGCGCACCAGCCGGCCGGGCAGGCTCATGGTGTGCTCCGCGTCGTGAACGGCGCGCTGGGGCGAGTCGCGCCGGACATACGCCGGAGGCCGCCCCGACGAGACGCCTTGCGTGCCTTGGGCGGCCACCGCCTCGCGAAGACCCCGGTGCTCGCGATCGATCATCAGTGTCTGCGTAGCCCGCGCGCTGGCATGGGCGCTCGCACGTTCGGCCAGCCGGTCCAGCAGATACGGCGGTACGAAGCCAGGCGGCAAAAGGCGCGGCGACTGAAGCGGCATTGAACGGCTCCCTTGATAGTTGAAGCAATGAAAAAGAAGTTAGCAGAAGCTGCAAAACATAGATCACTACGTTACTTCTCGTGTCACGGAATGCCCACGCTTCAGGCCATAGGATTGCACGTTCCAGATCTACTTGCCGCCTCGTCCATGTTCATCGTCACCCTCACCTACATCCGTCCGCTTGAAGAGCTCGATGCGTTGATGGATGGACACATGACCTGGCTACGAAAGCATTACGCAAGCGGCCTCTTCGTGGCCTCGGGCCGGCAGGTGCCGCGCAAGGGCGGCGTGATCCTCGCGCGGTCGGGCGACCGGGCCGCGCTCGATGCGGTGCTGGCGCGCGATCCGTTCGTGCAGAGCGGTGCGGCAAGCACGCACGTGATCGAGTTCGTGCCCAGCATGACCGCGCCTGCCATCGAGCTGCTTAAAACTTTTTGATGCCCTGATCCTTCGACCGGCCCTTGAGGCCGCATGCGTCAGGCACCCGGCTTTTCTTCGCGCCCGCCGGGGTGCCGCGCAAAGCGCGCGGCCTCGCGCCCGTGCACCGGTGCCGAATCGCTCCAAGGCCAGCCGCCGAACTGCGTGCGGCGGTAGTCGGCCATGGTCTGGCTGATCTCGGCCTGCGTGTTCATCACGAAAGGGCCGTATTGCGCGACCGGTTCGGCGATCGGGCGGCCTTGCAGCAGCAGGAATTCGCTCGCTTCTTCATCGCCGTTCTGCAGCTCGACGGCCATGCCGGCGCGCAGCTCGATGGCGGCCGGGCCTACCACGCGCTGGCCTGCGATGTGGGCCGCGGCGCCTTTGAAGAAATACAGCATGCGGCGCGTGCCCTCGCCCGCAGCAGCGGGCAGCGTCCACTGCGCGCCGGGCGTCATATTCAGGGTCCAGATCGCCACGTCGGCATCGGCCTGCGCGGCCCAGGAGTCGGGCGGCGGCGCAAGCGGAGTGATCGACGCCTGTCCTGCGTTGCCCGCGGCATCGCCGAACCGCCCCGCGATCACCACGACCTCGGTGCGACCGCCCTTTGCATCGTCGGATGCAAAGCGCGGAATCGCTTCCGACCAGAACATCGTGAAGTGCGGCTCAGCCATCTTGTTCCTGGCCGGCAGGTTGAGCCAGATCTGGAACAGTTCCAGCGGGTTGGCCGCACCCGTGTCGAGCAGCGGGAACATTTCGGAATGCACGATGCCCTTGCCCGCCGTGAGCCACTGCACGTCGCCGCCGCCGAAGCGCGCGGTGGCGCCCAGCGAATCCGAATGGTCGACCAGCCCCTTGCGCACGATGGTCACCGTCTCGAAGCCCCGGTGCGGGTGCGACGGAAAGCCCGGCACCGTGTCGCCGTGGTACATGCTCCAGCCGTCCTTGCGGCTGAAGTCCTGGCCGATCTGGCGGCCTGCCAATGCAGCCTCGGGCCCCATCTGCGCGTTGGCCTTGGGATAGGCGTCGTCGTGGTAGACGCAGAACAGGAACGGGTCGATCGTCTGCCACGGAAAGCCGAGCGCGCTCACCTGCAGCACGGGGCTGCTGCCTTCTTCATTGCTGTTGTTGTTGCTGGACACCTCGGTATTCCTTTCCGTTGATCGCGCCGCGGAACGCGCGGCAACATTGTTCTTCGGAATATCGGGGCGAACGTGCTTTAAGGAAGGTGCCTTCCGTGCAACAGTGAAGAGCGCATATGGAACGATGGGCATGGCGCTCGTTCTCCAGTGGCGCCGCGTTACGGATTCTGGTGGGTCACTTCGGCGTTCGGGTCCATGTACATCAGCTCCCACAGGTGGCCGTCGATGTCCTGGAAGCCGTGGCCGTACATGAAGCCGTAGTCCTGCGGCTCGCGCGGCACCGTGCCGCCCGCGGCCACTGCCTTGGCCACCATCGCATCGACCTCGGCGCGGCTTTCGCACGAAAGGCACAGCAGCACCTCGGTGCTCTTGCTCGTGTCGGTGAGGCTCTTGCTCGTGAAGGTCTTGAAGAAGTCTTCGACCAGCAGCATGGCGTGAATGCTGCCTTCCTGGATCACCATGCAAGCCGCGTTGGCGTCGGTGAATTTCTCGTTGAAGGTATAGCCCAGAGCGGCGAAGAATGCCTTGGACTTGTCGAGGTTCTTGACGGCGAGGTTCACGAAGATTTGCTTGTTGGCCATGGTTGTCTTCCTGTGTCGATGAAGCGTGGAGCGGGTGGTTTGCCGGCGTGTTGTGTACACCGTCCACAAAAGATACCAAAGAAAATGGACGGCGTCCACATATTTTTGTGGCTGAGCCTGTCGGCGATCTCCGAGCCCGGGCTCCCGGGTGGCGCGGCGTGGAAAAGAGCGGGCATCATGGCCCTCATGGAAATCGAGTTCAAGTTTCATATTCCCGCCGAGCGCCTGAAGGCTGTGGAGGCCGCCATGCGCCGCGGCACCGTGGTGCGCACCCGTTTGCAGGCGCGCTACTTCGACACCGACGACCAGGCGCTGGCCGCGCAAGGCATCGTGCTGCGCCTGCGCAAGGAAGGGCGACGCTGGGTGCAGACCGTCAAGGCCGCCGGCGACAACGCGCTGCACCGGCTCGAACACAACGTCGACCTTGGCGCCGCGGCGGGCGGCGCATCGCCCACGGTCGACCCGCAACGCCACCAGGGCACGCCGGTTGGCGAGCGGCTCGCCAAGGTGCTGGCCGAAAGCGGTGCGCCGCTGGTCGAGCGCCAGTCCACCGACATTGTTCGGCTGACGCGCGACGTGCGCACCACGGGGGCTGGCGCCGCGGTGGTGGAGCTGGCGCTCGACCTCGGCAAGGTCGTCGCCCATGCGGGCACGCCCGAGCAGCGCGAATCGCCGGTGTGCGAACTGGAGCTCGAGCTCAAGCGCGGCGATGTGCAGGGCCTCGTTGCGCTGGCGCGCCGCTGGTCGCAGCAGCACGGCCTTTGGTTCAGCACGGTCTCCAAGGCGGAACGCGGCGCGCGCCTGCTGGCAAAGCTCGACGTCGTGCCGGCCATCAAGGCCGAGCCGCCCCGGTTCGCCGATGAAAAGGACAACACGCTCGACGGCCGTGCCATCCAGCAGGCCGTGGTTGCGTCCTGTCTCGCCCAGATGCTGCCCAACGCCAGCGAAATCGCGGCTGGCAGCATCGACGAAGAACAGATCCATCAGCTGCGCATCTGCATCCGCCGGCTGCGCACCGCATTGCGCGAACTCGCGGGGCTCGATGCGAGCGGGAGCCTTTTTGCTGCTGCCGAATGGGAGCCGCCGCTGGTCGAAGCCTTTCGCGCTCTCGGTGCACTGCGCGATCGCGAGCAGATCGTGAAGCTCGCGCAGCCGCAATTGCGCGGCGCGGGGGCACCGGCGTTCGATCCGCTCGCGGGCGATCAAGCAGCGGCTGGTGCGCCGTCACCGAGCGACATCGTGCGTGCGCCGGCATTTCAATCGGCGCTGGTTTCGCTCATCGGCTTCACCGCCTCGGTGCACGCAGAAGCGGCGCGGCAGGAACAGTCACTACCGCTGAATTCCGACGACGCCCGCCGCTTCTTGCGCAAACGGCTGCAGCACCTGCATCAACAGGTCGTCCGCGACGGCGAGCGCTTCGAGTCCCTGCCTACGGAAGACCAGCATCGCACCCGCAAGCGGCTCAAGCGCCTGCGCTATCTGGCCGAGTTCGTGGCGCCGCTGTTCGCCGATGCGGACGACGAAAAGAAAACATCAACTGCCGAGCGCTACCTGAACCGGCTGCGCCCGGCGCAGGACGCCCTGGGCGAGTTCAACGACGAAGCCGTGGCGATGGCCATCTACCGCGAAGCCGCTGCGCACGATGCGCGTGCATGGTTCGCCGTCGGCTGGTTCAGCGCGCGCCATGCGGCCGGCGCGAAGGCGTGCCGCAAGGCGCTGGACAAGATCGAGAAGGCGCCGCGGTTCTGGGCAAAGAAGTAGGCAGCGGGCCTGCCTGAAAATCGATCGATCGGAGCTTCGATCAGTGGTGGTGCCCGTGCGCCCCATGCACGTGCTTATGCTCGATCTCCACCGGCAACGCCGCGCGCACGTCCGTCACCTGAAGGCTGAAGCGCAGCGCCTTGCCCGCCCACGGATGGTTGCCGTCGAGCAGCACCACCGGGCCTTTGATCTTCGTTACGGTGAAGACGTGCTCGGTGCCATCGTCGAGCCGCCCCTGCAACTGGCCGCCCACCTTAACGCCCGGTGGGAACTCCGCCTTGGGAATGGTGCGCACCAGCGCCTCGTCGCGCAGGCCGAAGGCGTCTTCAGGCGCGAGGTTCAGCGTGGTCTGGTAGCCCTTTTCCTTGCCATCGAGCGCTTCCTCGATCTTGGGCAGCGTGTTCTCGTACCCGCCATGCAGATAGGCCATCGGCTCGGGGCTGGCTTCGATGAGCTTGCCCTGGGTGTCGGCGACTTTGTACTTGAGGGTGACGACGGTGTCTTTTTCGATTTTCATGCGGGCATTTTCTGTGGAAATCGACCGGTCAGCGCGATGGGGCCTGCGCCACCCGCAGCATCTCCGGCAGCGCCTCCACCGCGCTCAGCTTCTCCATCACCATTCCAACGAAAGCCGACACCGCCAGCGGCAGGTGCTTCCGGCTCGGATACAGCACGCTCAGCCCCTGTCCCGTGCGCTGGTACTCCGGCAGCACCGGAACCAGCCGGCCGGCTTCCAGGTCGGGCCTCGCCATGGTAGGCGGCAGCAGCGCGACGCCTAGGCCGGCGACGGCGGCCCTGCGCAGCGCCTGTGCGGTGTTGCCGCTGAAGCGGCCCGCGGCCTGCACTTCTTCCTCGGCGCCCCCCGGTCCGACCAAGCGCCATATCGTGCGGCCGCTCGGATGGGGCGAGGTGACGCAGTCATGGTTCGCCAGGTCCCGCAGCGTGGCGGGCGCGCCGCGCGCGGCGATGTACGCGGGACTGGCCACCATGCCGTCGGTCCGGGCGTTCATGAGCTTGCGGGCGACGTAGCCTGAGTCCGGCAGCGCGCCGCCGCGGAAAGCGATGTCGATCTGCTCGGCGATCAGGTCGGACGTGGCGTCGCTGAGCACGAAGTCGACGCGCACGAGCGGATGCGCGGCCAGAAAGTCGGACACCCACTCCATCGGGAAGAAGTCGAAGAAATCGGCGGTCGCCGCCACGCGGATCAAGCCGCTGGGTTCACGGCTGCCGGTGATCAGCTCCTGCCCGGCCTCGACCAGCCCGTCGACGGCGCCCGCGCAGCGCTCATGAAAAGCCTGGCCCGCGCTGGTGAGGGTGAGCTTGCGGGTGGAGCGCTGCATCAGCCGCGTGCCCAGTTGCGCTTCGAGCTGCTGGATGCGCCGGCTCACGGTGTTGGGCGGCAAACCGAGCCGCCGCGCGGCCCCGGCAAAGCTGCCGTGGCGCACCACCTGCACAAACATGGCGATGTCGTTGAGGTCGAGCATGGCGGCAATTCCTTCTGCTGGTGGACGAGTGCAACCCGATTCTGCCGTCTAGTCGATCAATGGGCGCCGCCCTAACCTTCGAGCCATGACTTCCTCATCTTCTTTTTTCTCCTCTTCGCCCTCCCTTTCCACCACCCAGCGCCGCATTGTCTGGGGCATTCGGATCCTTCTGGCGCTGGCCTTCAGCGCGGCGGGCGCCGCCAAGCTGGCCGGCGTGCCGCAGATGGTCCAAGTGTTCGATGCAATCGGCTTTGGGCAATGGTTCCGCTATGTGACGGGCGTGGTCGAAGTCGGCGGTGCGGTGCTGCTGCTGGTGCCGGCCACCGGCTTTCTTGGCGGCCTGCTGCTGACCGCGACCATGGTCTGCGCCGTGGCCACGCACGTGGTGCTGATTGGCGGCAGCCCCGCGCCGGCCGTCGTGCTCGCGCTGCTCTCGGCCTTCGTGACCTGGCGCCTGCGGCCCGCGCCGGCGGCCAAGGCGGCCTGATCTCTTCTTCTTCTTCTTCTTCTTCTTCCACCGGTTCAGGAGCATCCCATGACCATCGCCGTTGTTACCGCCACCACCACCGAAGCCCGCGCCATCGTCTACCGCACGCTCGGCTCGCAGCACGGGCCGATCACGCGGCTCATGAGCCCGGGCGATCTGGGCGAATTTCTCAAGCCGTTCGTGTTCCTGGACCTCGTCGACGCCGACGCCGCGGGCTTTGGCAAGGGTTTCGGCATGCATCCGCATTCGGGTATTGCGACGCTGACCTGGTTGATCGAAGGCGATACGCGGTACGAAGACACGACCGGCGAACAGGGCGTGCTGCCGGCGGGCGGCGTCGAGTGGATGCGCGCCGGCAACGGGGTGTGGCACAACGGCGGGCCGGTGCCGGACACGAAGCGCGTTCAGGGCTTCCAGCTCTGGGTGGCGCTGCCGGCGTCGGAAGAAAACGCACCCGCCCACAGCATCTATCTCGCGCCTTCGCAGGTGCCGAGCGAAGGCCCGGCACGCGTGCTGCTCGGCCGCTACGGCGCGGCGCAAAGCCCCATTCCGGCACCGGCGCCGATGAACTACCTGGCGGTGCAGCTGAAAGACGGCGAGCAATGGCGCTACACGCCGCCTCCCGGACACACGGTGGGCTGGGTCGCAGTGAGCGCCGGCCGGCTCGGCACGAGTACCAGCGGCGAACCCGTCGGCACGGGCGAGCTGGCGGTGTTCGAAGAGTCCGGCGCGGCCATCGACTTCGTGGCGCGCGGCGACACGTCCTTTGTGTTGGGCTCGGCCGTGAAGCATCCGCATGCACTGGTGATGGGCCATTACTCGGTACATACGAGCAAGGCCGCGCTGGATCAGGGCGAAGCCGAGATCCGCCGCATCGGGGCGCGGCTTCGCGAGGAAGGCCGGCTTGCCTGAGGAGCCTGCGTCTTCTGTGCTCGCGTAACGCAAACCAGCGTGCGCCCGGTGGGCAGCTGCGCCAGAATCGTTCGCTTCGAACGACTCCGCCGCAGCTCCCACCCTCATGAACATCGTCGACTCCTTCGCCAACAACGTCTCCCGCTTCGTCGATATCCGACGCGACATTCACGCCCACCCCGAACTCGGTTTCGAAGAGCACCGCACCTCCGAAAAGGTGGCGGGCCTGCTCGCCGAATGGGGCATCGAGGTGCACCGCGGCATTGCCGGCACCGGCCTCGTCGGCGTGCTGCGCAAGGGCACCAGTGCACGCACCATCGGCCTGCGCGCCGACATGGACGCGCTGCCGCTGAACGAGGCCAACGAGTTCGCCCACAAGTCCACGCACGCCGGCCGCATGCATGCTTGCGGCCACGACGGCCACACCACCATGCTGCTGGCCGCCGCGTGGCACCTGTCGCAGCAGGGCCCGGGCGACTTCGACGGCACGGTGCATTTCATCTTCCAGCCCGCCGAAGAGATGGGCAAGGCTGGCGCGAAGAAGATGATTCAGGACGGCCTGTTCGACCGCTTCCCGTGCGACGCGGTCTTTGCGCTGCACAACTTTCCCGTCGGCGACGTCGGCCGCTTCGCGCTCAACGAAGGCGCGCTGATGGCGTCGAGCAACACCTACAAGATCACGCTGCGCGGGCGCGGCACGCATGCCTCGATGCCGCACACGGGCATCGACCCGGTGGCCGCGGTGGTCACGCTCGCGCAGCAGCTGCAGACCATCGTGCCGCGCACCATTCCCAGCACCGAGCGCGCCCTGCTCGCAGTCACGCAGCTGCAGGGCTCGGATGCACCCAACGTGATTCCTGACGTGGCCACGGTCGGCGGCACCATCCGCACCTTCTCGATCGATGCCATCGACAAGATCGAGGCGCGCCTGCGCGAGGTGGCCGCCGGGGTGGCCGCGGCGCACGGCTGCACGGCCGAGGTTTTCTTCAACCGCTCTTCGCCGCCGGTGGTCAACCACGTGGCCGAGGCGCGCTTTGCCGCGGGCGTGATGCGCGAGGTAGTGGGCGACGACATGGTCACCGACAACTTTCCCGCCGTGATGGGCGCCGAAGACTTTGCGCACATGCTGCTCGCGCGGCCCGGCTGCTACGCCTTTCTGGGCAACGGCGACGGCGACCACCGCCTCGACGGCCACGGGCCCGGCCCTTGCATCATCCACAACACCTCGTTCGACTTCAACGACGAGATCATTCCGATCGGCGCCAGCTACTTCGTGAAGCTGGTGCAGCGCTGGCTGCCGTCGGGCGCCTGAGATTTTTACTGCCAACGATGATGAAAGTAGCCACTCCGATGACCCCGACCCTGTTCACCCGACGCTCGCTGGCTGCCCTTGCAGCTGCCGCGACGCTCGGCGCCCTTGTGCCCGTGCACGCGCAGCAGCGCGTGATCCACATCGTCGTGCCCTTCGGCACCGGTGCCGTGCAAGACACGGTGGCGCGAGCTTTCAACGCTGAGCTGGGCGCGGCGCTCAACGCCAGCGCCATCGTCGAGAACCGCGCAGGCGCGGGCGGCACGGTGGGGGCCGCCGCAGTGGCCAAAGCCCCGGCCGACGGCAACACGCTGGTGCTCGCGGCCGCGAGCCACAACATCGCGGGTTTCCTGTACAGCAAGCTGTCATACGACCCACTGAAGGATTTCGTGGGCGTCGCCAACGTGGGCAACGCGGGCTATGTGCTGGCGGTGCCGAGCGGGCTCAACGTGTCGAGCACGGCCGATTTCATCAAGGAGGTGAAGGCCAACCCGGGAAAGTACAACTACGCCTCGGCTGGCAACGGCAGCGCTACGCATCTTGCGATGGCGTCGTTCCTCGCCAAGGCCGGGTTGGAGATGACGCACATTCCAACCAAGTCCACGGGCGAGGCGGTGAACGAAGTGCTCGCGGGGCGGGTGCAGGCGGTCATCTCCTCGAGCGTCGGCGTGATGGGTTTCCAATCTGACCCCCGCATGAAACTGCTGGCTTCCACCGGCAAGGCTCGCAGTCCCTTCCTGCCTGTCTTGCCAACCGTGGCCGAGAGCGGCCTGCCCGGCTACGCCTTCGATTCGTGGTTCGGCCTGCTCGCGCCCGTCGGCACGCCCAAGGCCGAGGTGGAGCGCCTCAACGCGGCGACCAACAAGGTGCTGGCCGATCCGGCAATCCAGGAGCGTCTCAAGCGCCTGGGCGTGGAGCCGCGCACGCAGAGTGCAGAAGAGTTCCAGAAGCTGCTGCGCGCGGACTGGGATGCGATGGGAGCGGTGGTGAAAGCATCGGGCGCGAAGATCGACTAGATCATGTTACCAGCTGCGCCTTGTTTTTAGAATATAAGCTGTGGCCTTTATTCGGTCGATATAGGTCAAAGCTTGTATATTGACAAAATAAGCTAGGGGCGATATCTTGCTTGCAAGATGGACTACCCCCTTCGCTTCGTCGACCAGCTGCGTCCTCACCTGAGGGCGCTAAGGAAAAAACGCGGCCTGACACAGGCGCAAGCGGGTGCGCTCGTCGGCGTCAGCCAGGCACGAATCGCGGAGATCGAGGCGAATCCCGGGGCTGTCGGCCTCGAACAGTTGACGAAGCTCCTGTCGACTTTGGGAGCAACCTTTTTCCTGCGGGAAGACACGCCATCGGGCGGCGTCCAGAACGCAATGGAGCCCGCGGCAACATATGAGCTGCTCCAGGACACAGCTGTGAACATTCCGGCGGGACCATGGATGACCCGGAAGATGAGTGATGGCTCGGTCTTGGCCACGCTGCCTCCCGGGGAGCCGGACGCTCCAGCGCTCCAATCGTCCGGGGACGGGTCGGCTCAGCCTCAATCGACCGCGCCGGGTGCATTGCTCCGGCAGCTTCAAGCCCTGAACCCGGGCAAGGACGTCAAGCCCACGTCGCGCCGCAGCTTCGTCATCCGGCCAAAGACGGGCTCCTGGTAATGCAGGCGCTGAATGCGTGGATGAACGGGGAACTGGTCGGCACCTGGTCTGTCGATCGCGACTCCCACACTTTCCGGTATCACCCCGGATGGCTGGAATCGCCGCGGCAGCGATCGCTGTCGCTGTCGATTCCGATCAACAGCACGCTCGAAGTCCGGGGCGACGTGGTCAGGAACTACTTCGACAACCTGCTGCCCGACAACATCGGGATCCGGGTGCGTCTGGGCCATCGTTTCAAGCTCAAGGACATCAATACCTTCGACCTGCTCGAAGCCATCGGGCGCGACTGTGTCGGTGCCGTGCAGCTGTTGCCCGAAGGTGCCGAGCCCGAAGGCTGGAGGGCCATGAACTGCGAGCCTCTTGGCCACAAGGAAGTCGCCGAGCTGCTGCGGGCCGTGCCATCCGACGCGACCCCCGAAAGCATGCGCGACGAGGATCTGTTTCGCATCTCTCTTGCCGGCGCCCAGGAGAAGACCGCCCTGACCCGCTGGAACGGCGCGTGGTGCCGCCCGCACGGCGCCACGCCCACCACGCACATCATCAAGCTGCCGCTCGGACTCATCGGCGGCTCCAGGCGCGTGGACGCATCCGACTCGGTGCAGAACGAATGGGTTTGCGCGCAGATCGTCGAAGCGCTCGGCCTGCCTGTGGCGCCTACATCCATCGCGACCTTCGAGGGCCAGACCGTCCTGGTGGTGGAGCGTTTCGATCGCGAGTGGATGGACGGAGGCACATGGATCGCGCGCCTGCCGCAAGAAGACTTTTGCCAAGCCATGGGGCTGCCGTCGACCAGGAAGTACGAACACGACGAAGGCCCCGGCATGCCCAACTGCCTGCAACTCCTGCAAGGAAGCCGGAGCGCCGACGACCGCACCCGGTTCCTCCTGACCCAGCTGGCCTTCTTCCTTCTCGCCGCCACAGACGGCCATGCCAAGAACTTCTCGGTCCGCCTGTACCAAGGCGACATCTACGACATGACGCCGCTCTACGACATCATTTCGATGTGGCCCTACTTCGGCAACGGACCCAACCAGTTCCAGCCGCGCAAGGCGGGCCTGGCCATGGCGGTTCGTTCCAAAAGCAAGCACTACGTTTTCCACACCATCCAGGCTCGCCATTGGCACCAGCTCGCAATGAAGAACGGCGGCATCGGCGTGTGGAACGCCATGCGGGAGATGGTGGAATCGCTGGACGAAGCACTGGGTGAAGTCGAGGCCCTGTTGCCGGGCGATTTCCCCGCACGGACCTGGGAAGCCATTTCGCAAGGCATGCGAAGCGAAGCCGAGCGCTTCCGTGCGGGCCTTGCCGACATTGGCAATGCCGGTGCGCCGCACGCAAGATAAGCCCCAACACGCAAGACGCGGGCGAGCCGGCCTTGTGCCCGCCGCTGCGGCAAAGTAGAAATGTCTTGACGATATATTGTTAATATATTTAAAGTGCGCCTGATTTCTACCGCACACCTCAGGAGCACCATCCGTGACCAATCCCCGCTGGCAAGGCATCTTCCCCGCCATCACCACCAAGTTCCACGCCGACGAGAGCATCGATGCCGAAGGCACCGCCCGCCACATCGACTTCCAGATCCGCAACGGCATCCACGGTCTCGTGACCTGCGGCTCATTGGGCGAGGCCAGCACGCTGACCTTGGAAGAGAAGCTGCAGGTCGCAAAGATTGCGCTCGAAGCTGCAGACGGCCGCATTCCCGTGCTGGCGAATGTGTCTGAAACCAGCACGCGCGAAGCGCTGCGCTATGTGGACGGCGCCAACAAGCTGGGCGTGGCCGGCTTCATGGTGATGCCCTCGGTGATCTACGTGGCCGATGCGCGCGAGGCGATGCTCAATGTGCGCACCATCGCCAATGCGGCGCAAAAACCGATCATGGTCTACAACAACCCGGTGGCCTACCGCGTGGACCTGAAGCCCGAGCACATGGTGGAACTGGCGGATTGCGAGTGGATCGCGGCCATCAAGGAGAGCACGGACAACATCCGCCGCATCACGGACCTGCGCAACACGGTGGGCGACCGCTACCAGCTCTTCCTGGGAGTGGACGACCTGGCGTACGAAGGGCTGGCGCTGGGCTGCGACGGCCTGCTGGCCGGCGTCGGCTGCGCGTTCCCGCGCGAGACGGTGGCGCTGTACGACCTGATGAAGGCCGGCAAGTTTGCCGAGGCGCTGAAGCTCTACCAGTGGATGACGCCGATGCTGCACCTGGATGTGTCGACCAAGCTGGTGCAGAACCTGAAGCTGATCGACATGCTGGTGGGCGTGGGCAGCGAGCACATGCGCCGTCCGCGGCTACCGCTCATCGGCGAGGAGCGCGCGGCCATCGAGGCCATCGTGAAGAAGGCGCTCGCTACGCGGCCTGTGCAGTACCAGTCGGTTATGTCATAACCGCTCTTTTCGTTGTTCCCAACCTAGGAAGAAGCATGAAGACAAAAGCAGGTATGGTTCCGTTCATCGGCCTCGTGGGCCTCGCTGCCCTCATTACCGCAGGCCACGCCGGCGCGCAAGAGCAGGTGGTGAAGATCGGCCACAGCGGACCGCTTTCGGGCCCCAATGCATTCGCGGGCAAGGACAACGAGAACGGCGTGCGTCTTGCCATCGAGGAGCTCAATGCCAAGAAGATCACCGCCGGCGGCAAGACGCTGAAGTTCGAGCTGGTCTCCGAAGACGACCAGTGCGACGCCAAGTCCGGCGTGAGCGTGGCGCAGAAGTTCGTGGACGATGGCGTCAAGTACGTCATGGGCCCGTACTGCTCGGGCGTGGCGATTCCAGCTTCGCGCATCTACGCCAGCGGCGGCACCATGGTCTCCACCGTGGGCACCAACCCGAAGGTGACGCAGGGCGGCTACAAGAACCTGTACCGCATCATCGCGAGCGACAACCAGATCGGCTCCAGCATGGCCGTGTACGCGGCCAAGGTGCTGAAGGTGACGAAGGTCGGCGTGATCGACGACCGCACCGCCTTCGGCCAGGGCCTTGCCGAAGAGTTCACCAAGGAAGCGAAGAAGCAGGGCCTCGCCATCGTCGGCCAGGAGTTCACCACCGACAAGGCCGTGGACTTCACCGCCATCCTCACCAACATGAAGGCCAAGGCGCCCGAGGCCATCTTCTTCGGCGGCTACGCGCCGCAGGCCGCACCCATGGCGCGCCAGATGAAGCAGCTTGCCGTCCCCGGCAAGCTGCTCGGCGGCGACACCGTCTGCAGCCCGGCGACCGGCAAGCTCGGTGGCGACGCGGTCAACGACCTGGTGTTCTGCGCGCAGGGCGGCTCCATTCTCGAAAAGGCGCAGAGCGGCCCGGCGTTCAAGGCCAAGTTCAAGAAGCGCTTCAACGTCGACGCGGACGCCTACGCGGCCTCGTACTACGACCAGGTGATGTTCATCGGCGAATCGATGCAGAAGGCCAACTCCATCGACCCCGACAAAGTGGGCGTCGAGCTCTACAAGACGACCTACAAGGGCGTGGCCGCAACCTACGCATACGACGAGCAGGGCAACATGAAGCAGGCACCGATCACGGTGTACACCTTCAAGAATGCCGCGCCCGTTCCCCTCGCCAGCTACTGAACCCGAAGACATGCAACGCATCCAGATCGTCGATTCGCACACGGGCGGCGAGCCCACGCGCCTGGTGATCGGCGGCTTTCCCGACCTGGGTGGCGGCAGCATGGCCGAGCGCCGCGCGCTGCTGGCCGAGGGGCACGACCAATGGCGTGCCGCCACGGTGCTCGAGCCGCGCGGCAGCGACGTGATCGTCGGCGCGCTGCTGTGCGAGCCGGTGTCGAAAGACGCCGCGGCCGGCGTGATCTTCTTCAACAACACCGGCTATCTCGGCATGTGCGGCCACGGCACCATCGGGCTGGTCGCGAGCCTCGCGCACATGGGGCGCATCGGCGTGGGCGAGCACCGTATCGAGACGCCCGTGGGCACCGTCACGACCACGCTGCATGCCGATGGCTCGGTGAGTGTGCGCAACGTGCCGGCGTATCGCCACCTGCACCAGGTGGCGGTCGATCTGCCGGGCCATGGCACCGTGCGCGGCGACGTGGCCTGGGGCGGCAACTGGTTCTTCCTCGTGAGCGAACACGGCCAGCGCGTGGCGAGCGACAATCTCGCGGCGCTGACGGGCTACACCGCCGCGCTGCGCAAGGCGTTGGCGGCGCAAGGCATCACGGGTGCCGACGGCGCGGAGATCGACCACATCGAGCTCTTCGCCAACGACGATGGCGGCGCCGACAGCCGCAACTTCGTGCTCTGCCCCGGCAACGCCTACGACCGCTCGCCCTGCGGCACCGGCACCAGCGCCAAGATCGCCTGCCTCGCGGCCGACGGCAAGCTCGCGCCGGGGGCCGTGTGGACGCAGGCCAGCGTGATCGGCAGCCGTTTCGAAGCCAGCTACGCGATGGAAGACGGCAAGGTCATTCCCACGCTGCGCGGCCGTGCACACATCAGCGCCGAGGCCACTCTCCTGATCGACGACAACGATCCTTTCGGGTGGGGAATACGGCTCTAGCGCCGGGCTGCATGGACGCGGACGTCATCGTCATCGGCGCCGGCATCGTCGGTGCCGCCTGCGCGCATGCGCTGGCGCAGGCCGGCCGCCGGGTGTTGGTGCTCGATGCCCGCATCGGCGGGGCCACCGGCGCGGGCATGGGCCATCTCGTGGTGATGGACGACAACCCGGCCGAACTCGCACTGAGCAGCCATTCGACCGCGCAATGGCGCGCCCTGGCACCGCGCATGAGCAAAGACTGCGCATACAGCGCCTGCGGCACCCTGTGGATTGCCGCGAACGAGGAAGAAATGGCTGAGGCCGAACGCAAGCAGCAGCGTCTGCGGGCGCACGGCATCGAAAGCCGCCTGCTCGATGGAGCCGCACTGGCGCGCGCCGAGCCCGCGCTGCGCAACGGCCTCGCAGGTGCGCTGGAAGTGCCCGGCGACGGCATTCTCTACGCACCTAACGCAGCGCGCTGGCTTCTCGCACAGGGCGGAGATTCGGTCCGCATCGAGCACGCGAAGGTCGATGCGATCGCGGACGACGGCACGCTGCGGCTGGCGGACGGCAGCCGCCGCACCGCTTCGCAGATCGTGCTCGCCAACGGCATCGAGGCGACCGCGCTCTGTCCCGAGCTGCCGATCCGCCCCAAGAAGGGCCATCTGCTGATCACCGACCGTTACCCCGACACCGTGCATCACCAACTCGTCGAGCTCGGCTACGTCACCAGCGCGCATCACAGCGACGGCGACTCGGTCGCGTTCAACGTGCAGCCGCGGCCGACAGGGCAGCTGCTGATCGGCTCGTCGCGCCAGTTCGACACCACCGACCCGGCGGTCGAAGCACCGATCCTCGCGCGCATGCTGCAGCGCGCGCTCGACTACCTGCCGGGCCTCGCGGACCTCACTGCGGTCCGATCCTGGACCGGCATGCGCGCTGCGACGCCCAATGGGCTGCCGCTGCTGGGCAAGCATCCGTGGCGCGAGAAGCTCTGGCTCGCCGTGGGCCACGAAGGCCTGGGCGTGACCACCGCGCCGGGCAGCGCGCATTTGCTCGCGGCGTTGATGAACGGCATTGATCCCGAATTCGATGAGGCGCCCTATGCGCCGCGCGGCCTGCTGGAGACAGCATGAGCGTCACTACCCTGCTGCACATCGACGGCCGTCCGGTCCGCGTGAAGGCGGGCAGTTCGGTCGCCGCGGCACTGCACGTGAACGGCGGCATGGGCGTGGCGCGCACCTCCGTCACGGGCGAGCCGCGCGCCCCGTTCTGCGGCATGGGCGTGTGCCAGGAATGCCGTGTACGAGTCGACGGACGCCGCATGCTCGCGTGCCAGACGGTATGCGCCGAAGGCATGCAGGTGGAGACCTCGGCATGACCGCCATGCCGCTGGCGCATTGCGACGTGTTGATCGTCGGCGCGGGCCGCGCGGGCATGGCCGCGGCGGTGGCGGCCGCGCCCAGCGGCGCATCGATCGTCGTAATCGACGACAACCCCGCGCCCGGTGGCCAGATCTGGCGCGACGGTCCCGGGGCCGCACTGCCGCCCGCCGCGCGCAAGTGGCGCGAGGCACTCGCGCATCATGCCAACATCCGCGTGTGCAGCGGCACGCGCGTCGTCGCTGCGCCCTCGCACGACGAACTGCTGCTCGAAGATGCCGTGCGCGGCTGGCGCATGCAGTGGAAGAAGCTGATTCTCTGCACAGGAGCGCGCGAGCTGCTGCTGCCTTTTCCGGGTTGGACACTGCCCGGCGTCACGGGTGCGGGCGGCTTGCAGGCGCTCATCAAGGCGGGCTTGCCCGTCCGGGGCGAACGCATCGTCGTTGCGGGCAGTGGGCCTTTGCTGCTGGCAGCCGCAGCCACCGCGCGCGCCGCGGGCGCGAAGGTCGTGCGCATCGCCGAGCAGGCTTCGCTCGCGGCGGTCGCGGGCTTTGCCGCCAGCCTGGTGCGCTGGCCGGGCAAGGCAGTTCAAGCCTTGACGCTGGCCGATGCGCAGTACCGCACCTCGTCGCGCATCGTCTCGGTTCAGGGCGATGGCCGGGTCGAATCAGTCCGGCTCCGGCAAGGCGGCCGCGATATGGAAATCAGATGCGATCGCGTGGCGTGCGGCTTCGGCCTCACGCCCAACACGCAACTCGGCCAGATGCTCTGCTGCGCCCTTGCGTCTGCAGACACGGGCGCGCAGGCGTTGGCGGTCGACGCTTGGCAGCGCACCAGCCTGCCTGGCATCTATGCGGCCGGCGAATGCACCGGCTTCGGAGGCAGCGAACGCGCCCTCGCGCAGGGCACCATCGCCGGCCACGCAGCCGTCGGCAACGAACGCGGCGCAAGGCAGCACGAACGCGAGCGTGCCCACTGGAATGCCTTTGCGGCACAGTTGCACCGCAGCTTTACGCTGGCCCCCGGCCTTCGGCAGATGCCGAAGCCCGACACGCTCGTGTGCCGCTGCGAAGACGTGCCGCTTTCCGCGCTCGCCGGTTGCAGCGGCTGGACCGATGCCAAGCTGCATCGCCGTTGCGGCATGGGCGCCTGCCAGGGCCGTGTGTGCGGCGATGCAGCGCAGTTCCTCTTCGGTTGGGCGCCGCCCGCACCCCGGCCGCCGCTCTCCCCGGCGCGCATTGCAACCCTGGCCGGGCTCGCGGCTCCCCTAAACGATGTGGACCGACAATGAAGCCGAAGCAGCAGCAGCAGAAAAAAACCATGGCCACTCCGAAGACCGTGTCCCGCCCCCAACCCAAGCGACGGGCCGCCGACCTCGCCTACGACGCGATCGAGACGCTGCTTTCCACCATGCAGCTGGAGCCCGGCAGCCAGGTGGTCGAAGCCGACCTGGCCGAGCGCACCGGCCTTGGCCGCACGCCCGTGCGCGAGGCGCTGATGCGCATGGTGTCGATCGGCCTCATCGTGCAGCAGCCGCGCCGCGGGCTGCTGGTGTCGACCATCGACCTGGCCGATCACCTCGACGTGATCCAGACCCGGCGTGTGCTCGAGTTGCTGATTGCAGCCTGCTCGGCGCGCCGCGCCACCGCGCTGCAGCGCAAGGAGATCGTGCGCTGCGCCGAGATGATGGTCGAGGCGGCCCATCGCGGCGACCTGAACGACTACATGCAGACCGACCGTGCGCTCGACTTCGTCAACCACCAGGCGAGCCACAACGATTCGGCGGTGAAGGCGGTGATCCCGCTCATCGTGCAGTGCCGGCGCTTCTGGTACGCCTACCAGCATGAAGGCGAAATCGTCGAGGGTGCCAATGCGCACCTCGAACTCGCGCAGGGCATCGCGACCGGCGACGAGGCGGCGGCCATCGCGGGCGCCAACCGCTTGATGGACTATCTCGAGCTTTTCGCCCGAAAAATCATCGACAAATAGGCCGAAGGGCCTCGTTCCTCGCATCGGGGAACTCCGCGTGATCCGGCGCGGCCTTCGGCGCATACTGGCCCGATGGCCGTCGCACCCCGCGCCCAACCCGAAGACTTCTTCACCGCCGAAGAGTGGCAGTCGCTCACCCGCCGTTCGCCGTGGAAGGGCCTGTGGTTGGTGGCGCATTGCTGGGGCGTCATCGGCGCCGCGATGCTCGTAGGCATCGTCTGGCCGTGGACCATCCCGCTCATGGTGCCGATCGTCGGCGCGCGGCAACTGGGGCTCTTCATCCTCATGCACGACGCGGCGCACGCGGGCCTGCACAGCAACCGCAAGGTCAACGACTGGGTGGCGTACTGGCTGTGCTCGTACACGCTGCGCGACTACCGGCCCTATCACCTGCAGCACCACCGCTTCGTGCAGCAGACCGAAGACCCGGACCTTGTGCTGTCGGCGCCGTTTCCGATCACGCATGAATCGATGCGGCGCAAGGTCGTGCGGGACCTGAGCGGCCAGACTTTCTACAAGCAGCGTTTTGGTCATATCGCCGAAGGCATCCGAAATCGCGCGCCGGGCGAATCGGCGCTGAAGGCCTTCGGGCGCGAATTGTCGAAAGACCGGCGCTTCCTGATCGGCAACGGGCTCGGCTTGCTGACCTTCGCGCTGGCCGGCTATGGGTGGGCCTGGCTCCTGATGTGGCTGCTGCCCATGGCCACCTGGCTGCCGCTCGTGAGCCGCGTGCGCAACATCGCGGAGCATGCATTGGTGGCGCAGAACGAGGCCGATCCGCTGCGCCAGGCGCGGACCACGCATGCCGGCTGGCTTGAACGAGTTCTGGTGGCGCCCTATTGGGTCAATTACCACTGCGAACATCACATGTTCACGAGCCTGCCCTGCTGGAGCCTGCCGAAGGCGCATCGGCTGCTGCAGCGCCGGGGTGCGACGGCGCGCATGGAAGTGCAGCCCGGCTACCTGAGCCTGCTGAGGCAGGCGACCACCGTCGCGCGCGCATGAGTTTTTGCCCGTTCAAGAACGTGCCGACAGGCGTGTAGCGCACCAGCAATTGGTAGCTTGCTAGCGCTGTGAGCGAAGTGGCCGCGATGTTGAGCCCCATCTTCGTCAGCGCGCCGAACGGCGCGTTGAACAGCAGGATGCCGAAGCCGATGGTGCCGAGCATGTGCACCAGGTACACCCAGTACGAACTCTGCGAGAGATAGGTCAGCACCGCGTTCCGGCCAGGCATGTAGCGCACGAAGCCACCGATCAGCGCCAGGCTCCAGAGCCACGAAGCCGAGTTGTAGGCAAAGGCGATCCAGAACGCCGGATGCGGCAGATCGAACCGGTGGCTGCTGCTGCGCACGGCGCCCAGCAACACCACCGTTGCGATGAAGAAAACCAGCGCGGCCAGCGCGTTGCTCTTGCAGCGTGCCGCGAAGAGCGCGAGCAGATGTTCTTGCGCGCGGTACAGGTACCAGCCGAACACGAAGAAAAGCCCGCTCTGCACCCATTCGGCAAATGGCGGCAGGAAAGAGCCGCTTACCGCGACGATGCCCGAGGGGTAGAACGAGCCCACCAGCGCCAGCGGCAGCGCGAGCACCAGGAAGCCCCAGCGGCGTTGCGCAAGCCGCGTGAAGCCGAGGGCGACCGCATCGCGCAGCCGCGCCGGCACGAAATGCCGCAGGCGCGCACCCGCCCACGCCAGTACGCTGAACCAGAACAGCTGGTAGAGGAACCACAGGTGCATGGTGTTGAAGGGCGAGCCGCCAGGTTGCCGTGCGGGTGTCAACGCGGTGTCGAAGCCCGGCACGCCGTGCACGGTCAGGTGGATGTAGACCATGGAGAGCACGGCCATCAGGGCGAAGAGCGGCGGCCAGAACACGGCGAAGGGCAGCGCGAGCCGCAGGCCGCGGTTTTTCAGCATGCCGCCCGCGCCACGCCGCTCGGCCAGCAGCGCCACGAAAAAGCCGGCCAGCACGAAGAACACCGGCATCCGGAAGCTGTGGATGAAAAGCAGCAACAGATCGGCGGCCGGCGATGTCTTCGGATCGCGCCACGGCAGCGGCGACTCGGTGGTGATGTGGTTGACCGCCACATGCAGCACGATGCCGAGCCACATCATGAGGGCGCGCAGGTTGTCGAGCGCGTAGAACCGCTCAGCGAGCGGTGGAGAGGTGTCGACGTTGTTCATGGCGCCACTGTCGGGCCTCACGCTACGTCAGGGTCAAGGGGCGGCGGAGGCGTGATCCGAACCTTTCGGCTGAAGGAGGGCGATGGCGCGCAGCAGGTAGTCGCGCACTGCGGGGGCGGTCGCCGCGGCGGCCTGCAGCACCGGCTCCGCAGCCATGGCCTTCATCAGCCGGGCGGCAAGAGCCGGGTCGTGGCCGGTGAAAGCGTCGAAGAGCCGCACCCAGGCGAGCGCGATGGCCTGTACCGCTTCGTCCCGGGGCGAGACGCCCCGGGCTTGCAAGCCGGCCAGTTCCCCGGCGAGGCGGCGCCACTCCTCGTCAGGCGGCCGGCCCAGGCGCGCGAGGTCGCCGGTGCTCAGGTGGCGCAGCAGCGCGGCCAGGCGCAGGCCGATGGCTTTGTCGATATAGGCGATCAGTTCCGCCGAGGGTCCGTCGCCCCGCCGTGCCACCGGCTCGCGCCGGTACATTTCGCCCCATCTCTCGATCAGGTCGAAGCTGCCGTCCATCCACTGGCCCATGAGGTTCATCCAGCGGGCGGCGAGCGGCTGCACTTCGAGTGCATCGGCCGGCAGGCCGTGCGCCATCAACGCCGCCACTTCGGCGACGAGCGGCGGCCATTGGTCGGCCACGGTGTTCCAGTTGGCCATCAGCGACTTGATCTCGGCGGGACTGAAATAGCGGCCATAGGCGGCCATCTGCTCCAGCGTGGCGAGCCAGTCCTTCATGTCGGGCTGAACGCCTTCCGCAAGCCGCTGTTCGAGCAGGCCGAGCTGTTCGCGCAAGGCCGTGGCTTGCGCGATCTGCCGGTCGAGCGATGCGATCTGGCGCTGGACGATGCCGGGCAGCGAGCCGCTGTCGGCACCGAGCAGCCCGCCGATCTCCCCCAGCGGGAGCCCCAGCAGCCGCAGCGCCTGAATGGCGTGCAGCCGGCCCGCGTCGGCGGCGTTGTAGAGCCGGTAGCCGGCCTCCGAGCGTAACGAGGGCACCAGCAGGCCGATCGCGTCGTAGTGGTGCAGCGTGCGCACCGTGAGGCCGGTGTGCCTGGCCAGTTCGCCGACTTTGAGCAACACGGCGCGCCTCCGGGTTCTATTCCTCGGCCTGTACCGGTTCCGGGCCCGGCCAGCCAAGCAACTCGGCCAGGCGCTGCACGATCCACCCGGCCTCGGCGGCGGACACGCCGGCCTCAGGCGTGGCGAGCCCCGCATGGATGCGCCGGAGGATCTCGCTCTCGACCGGCACCTCGGTGTGCTGCTGGATCTGCGCGTGGCCCACGAGGTGGTTGGCCAGGTCTTCGCAGATCTCGTAGCGTTCCCGCACCACGCCGATCGGCTCCGAGAGGCGCTGGCGCGCATCGCTGTACACCGCGAAGAACGAGGGCGGGATGTAGATCTGGTTGTCGTCGGACATGGCGGCCTTGTTTGTAGCGGGCCCAATGACAAAACGCGCCCGGGGGCGCGTTCGTCGTGGCTCGAAGAAAGAGCCGCGGGGGCTGGATCAGCCGCCCTTGGTCGGGCGCTTGCCCGGGTTCTTCTTGCTGCGCGTCGCGGTGCCGCGCTCGAGGCTGATCTTCTGGCCGCCACCGGTGCGAGGCGCGGTGTAGCCGGGCATGGGGGTCGGCTTCGGGCTAGCAAGACGGTCGGCTTCGGTACGGATTTTCTTGGGCATGGAAAGCTCGGATAAAAAGGATGTTCGACCCCCGATTAGGCCACATCGGCAGATTTCATCTGCCAAGCGCCGAAACGAGGGGCCATGGGAGGGATGTCAGGTGGACTGCGGTGTCAGCAGGCGCACCCTGACGCTCTTGCCTTTCACGCGGCCGTTGTCGAGCTTGCGTGCGGCTTCTTCGGCAATGCTGCGGTCCACCGCAACATAGGTCGAGTACTCGTTGACGTTGATCTTGCCGACCTGCTCCTTGGCATAGCCGCAGTCGCCGGTCAGCGCGCCCAGCACGTCGCCGGCGCGGATTTTTTCCTTGCGGCCGCCGACGATCTGCAGCGTGGCCATGGGCGGTGTGAGCGGCGCGCCCTGGGCGGGCGTGAGCTCGGCCAGGTCGTGCCATTCGGACTCACGGCCCTGCAACTGCTCGATCTTGCCGACGCTGCCCATCTCGTTCATGCTGGCCAGGTTCAGCGCCAGGCCTTCGGCGTCGCCTTGCTGGCCCACGCGGCCGGTGCGGCCGATGCGGTGGATGTGAATCTCGGAGTCGGGCGTCACGTCGACGTTGATCACGGCTTCGAGCTGCGCAATGTCCAGCCCCCGCGCGGCCACGTCGGTGGCGACCAGCACCGAGCAGCTGCGGTTGGCGAACTGCACCAGTACCTGGTCGCGCTCGCGCTGCTCGAGCTCTCCGAACAGCGCCAGCGCGCTGAAGCCCTGGGCCTGCAGCACCTCGACGAGGTCACGGCACTGCTGCTTGGTGTTGCAGAAAGCCAGCGTGCTCACGGGGCGGAAATGGTCGAGCAAGAGGCTCACGGCATGCAGTCGTTCGCTGTCCTTCACCTGGTACCAGCGCTGGCGGATCTTGCTGCCTTCATGCTGTGCCTGCACGGTGATCTGCTGCGGGCTCTTCATGAACTGCTGCGCCAGCTTGGGGATGCCTTCAGGGTAGGTGGCCGAGAACAGCAGCGTCTGGCGTTCCTTCGGGCACTGGCGGGCCACCTTCGCGATGTCGTCGAAGAAGCCCATGTCGAGCATGCGGTCGGCCTCGTCGAGCACCAGCGTGTTGAGCGCCTCGAGGTTCAGGTTCTCGCGCTCCAGATGGTCCATGATGCGGCCCGGCGTACCCACCACGATGTGCGCGCCGTGCTCCAGGCTCGCAATCTGCCCGCGCAGCGCAACGCCGCCGCAAAGCGTGACCACCTTGATGTTTTCTTCGGCACGCGCCAGGCGGCGGATTTCGGTCGTGACCTGGTCGGCCAGTTCGCGCGTCGGGCACAGCACCATCGCCTGGATGGCGAAGCGGCGCGGGTTGAGGTTGGCGAGCAGCGCGAGCGCAAAGGCGGCGGTCTTGCCGCTGCCGGTCTTGGCCTGGGCGATCAGGTCCTTGCCGAGCAACGCCGGCGGCAGGCTGGCCGCCTGGATCGGCGTCATCTGCGTGTAGCCGAGCTGGGTGAGGTTGGCCAGCATCTGGGGCGAGAGCGCCAGCGTGGCAAAGCCGTTGTCGGCCTGTGCCTGTGCTTGGACGGGGTGGCCGCCGGCTGTGGGATTGGGTGTGGTCATCGTTCAGCAGCCGTGAGGGCCGACAGACCGGGATGCGCAACAAAAACAAAAGCCTTGCCGGCGCCCTTTGTGAGGCGCCGCAAGGCTTTTCGTCAGTCGCGGATCAGCGGCGGGGTGAGTTGTTGCCGCCGGAGGTCGGCGGCGGGCCGCGACGCTCCAGGTGACGGAAGGTGATACGGCCCTTGGTCAGGTCGTAAGGCGAGAGTTCGAGCGACACCTTGTCACCCGCCAGGATGCGGATGTGGTGCTTGCGCATCTTGCCGCCGCTGTAGGCGATCAGCTGATGGCCGTTGTCGAGCGTCACGCGATAGCGCGAGTCGGGCAGGACTTCGGTCACTGCGCCGTTCATTTCGATCAGTTCTTCCTTGGGCATGTGTGATTACCTCTGAATCTCGTTCGATGTGTGTTGGATATGAAGATGGGCGTAATTGTTTCAGCCTGCGCACGAAAGCGCGAGCGGGGCAACACCGAGGGGGCTGCTGCGCTCGCGCACCCAGCAAAGGCCCTGGTCGATGGCGTAGCGCGCTGCGGCGGCGTGGCTGGCAAAACGCGGCGTGAAACGCATCACGCGGTCGTGCATGCCGCTGCCCTGGCCGGAGCGGATCGAGACGGAAGCGGCATAGTTGCCGTCATCCTGGTGGCGAATGAGCGGAGAAACAAGATACTTGCCCACCGCGATACTGTGTTGAATGATGTCCATGAAGCCTTGGCACCCTGCGCGAAAAGGTGTGCGCAGAATGCTGAAAAATAATTGAAAACGGGCGTGGGCCGGCCGGAACGGCGCGGCGGACGCGCTATTCGCTTCAACAAGAACGAAGGCAGTGGTGGCAATCATGGGCGCCCGGTCTGGCGCTCCAACACACTGTGTAGCCGGCTTGAAAGAAAGAGGCCTGAAACATCCAAGGGACGGTGCAGGTCAGCCGGCGGAGTGACGAAGGGCTTCGTCGTGGTATCGAAACGAACCCGACATTATAGCGCGCGGGGCATGACAGTTGCTTATCTTAAAAACAACGCCCAGGTGAATCGGCCGGAAGCGGCCATCGTGTTGGGCTTGATGCTACTGAAAACATAGCTGCCCGGGTGGGCTGCTGCGGCTGATGCCGCCGCAGGGCGCCCCTTTTCAGCGAATGCCGAGCATCCGCTTGTTGGCAGCCACGTCCACGCCGCCGGCCGCGAAGTCGTCGAAAGCCCGCTCGGCCACGCGGATGATGTGCTCGGCAATGAAGGCCGCGCCCTCGCGGGCGCCGTCTTCGGGGTGCTTGATGCAGCATTCCCATTCGAGCACCGCCCAGCCCGGAAAGTCGTACTGCGCCATCTTCGAAAAGATGGCGCTGAAATCGACCTGCCCGTCGCCCAGCGAGCGGAAGCGCCCCGCGCGGTTGATCCAGCTCTGGAAGCCGCCGTACACGCCCTGCTTGCCAGTCGGGTTGAACTCGGCGTCCTTCACGTGAAAGATCTTGATGCGCTCGTGATAGTGGTCGATGTAGGCGAGGTAGTCGAGCTGCTGCAACATGAAGTGGCTCGGGTCGTACAGCAGGCAGGCGCGCGGATGGTTGTTCACGCGCTCGAGGAACATCTCGTAGCTCACCCCGTCGTGCAGGTCTTCGCCCGGGTGAATTTCATAGCCCACGTCCACGCCTGCCGCGTCGAAGGCATCGAGGATCGGCCGCCACCGACGCGCGAGCTCATCGAAGGCCTCCTCGATAAGCCCCGGCGGGCGCGGCGGCCACGAGTAGAGGTACGGCCAGGCCAGCGCACCCGAGAAGGTGGCATGCGCCGTGAGCCCGAGGTTGGCCGAGGCCTTGGCCGCGAAGTGCAGTTGCTCCACGGCCCACTGCTGGCGCCGCACCGGGTCGCCGCGCACCTCGGGCGCCGCGAAGCCGTCGAAGCCCGCGTCATAGGCCGGGTGCACCGCGACCAGCTGGCCCTGCAGGTGGGTCGACAGCTCGGTGATCTCGATGCCGTGCGCAGCGAGCGTGCCCTTCACCTCTTCGCAATAGGTCTTGCTCTCGGCGGCTTTCTTCAAATCGAACAGGCGGGCGTCCCAGCTCGGAATCTGTACGCCCTTGTAGCCCAGGCCCGCGGCCCAGCCGGCGCTGGCATCGAGCGAGTTGAAGGGGGCCTCGTCCCCGGCGAACTGGGCCAGAAAAATGGCCGGACCCTTGATCGTTTTCATGGCTTGTCTTCCTTATGTGTCGTGGCGGCGTTGAAAGCATACTTGGCGTGTCGTCCGACCCCGTGCGAGAGGCCAAAACGCCACAATGGACTTTCCTTTCCGCACAGCACGTCCTGCTCGTCCCGCGATGCCGCAACCTGTTTCCGCCCGGCTGAAGATCGGTTTGTCTGCCTGCTTTTCCCATGCAGATCCGGCGCGTTCGCTGTTCACCAACAAGACGCTGCAGTACGTCGAGCAATCCATCGCGCACTGGCTCATGTCGGCCGGCGCCATGGTGGTGATGGTGCCCTGCCCCACGGGCGAAACCGCGCGCGGCGACACCAAGCTCTCGCACTACGCCGAGTGGCTCGATGGCGTGGTGATGCACGGCGGCGCCGACGTCTGGCCCGGCAGCTAT
The DNA here is from genome assembly GCF_030815855.1 of Variovorax paradoxus. Classification (NCBI taxonomy): domain Bacteria; kingdom Pseudomonadati; phylum Pseudomonadota; class Betaproteobacteria; order Burkholderiales; family Comamonadaceae; genus Variovorax; species Variovorax paradoxus. Next base: position 5,477,081 of record NZ_JAUSXG010000001.1, read on the forward strand.
GGCGAGGTGCCGCTCCAGGATGCGTGGGTGGGCGACCGCATTCGCGACCTGTACGACCTGGCGCTGGTCGAAGCTTTCGAACAGGCCGGCAAGCCGATCTTCGGGGTGTGCCGCGGGCTGCAGCTGATCAACGTCGCCTTCGGCGGCACGCTGTACCAGGACATCGAGGCGCAGCACCATCACCCCGAAGCCATTCGGCACCGCGACCCCGTGACTTACGACCAGAATTTTCACGAGATCGAAATCGTGGATGGCACGCGCATGTCGAAGCTTTACCCCGAGGTGAGGACGGCGCGAGTCAACAGCATTCACCACCAGGGCGTGAAAGACCTCGCCCCCGGTTTCGAGATCGAGGCCTGGAGCCTGCCCGATCGCGTGCCCGAGGCCATCAGGCGCCGCCCCGACAGGGGCCGCAGCTACATCGCCGCGACGCAGTGGCACCCCGAGTTCCACAAATACGGCAGTACTGAAACGGTCGACGACACGCCCATCCTGCACGACTTTCTGTGGGCCTGCGCCACCGCGAAGGTTGCGCCCCGCACCATGCCCGACGCGGGGGGCGGTCGAATCCGCGACCGTGCGGCGCGGGTGCTGCGCCAGGCGCTGCTGCGGCGCTGACTTGGCCGGACGGCCGCTGGCTAGCGCCGCTCGGAACGGTTGGTGCTGCCGCTGACGCCGGCATCGATCGTGCCGAACACCGTGACGCCGCTGCCGGATGACGAAGCGGCGCGGTCGCTGTTGCTTGCCGACCCGGTGCCGGCGCAGCCCGCCGCCAAGGCGCCGATTGCGATGGCGAAAACAGCTGCAATGAATGGCTTCACGGAAAACTCCAGGCAAGGGTGAGACTTGCGGCCACTATAGGCCGGAGCTTTTCCGGCCCCGCGGCAACACACCTGCCGTCGGCAGGGTTGTTGATCGGCGCGGTTCGGTGGCCAGCACCATCTGGTCCGGCTTCGCGCCGAAGCTTTCATCGCGCCGTCATGGCGCCGAGAGGTGCTTGCCCACGATGCCCGCGAGTTCGAACATCGTCACCTGGTCCTTGCCGAACACGGGCTTGAGCTTGGCGTCGGCATTGATTGCGCGCTTGTTGGTCGCATCCTGCAGGCCATTGGCCTTGATGTAGTCCCAGAGCTTCTTGATGACCTCGGTGCGCGCCACCGGTTCGGCGCCGATCACCGCGGCCAGCGAGTCGCTGGGCTTCAGGCCTGCGCCGGGTTTGCGCGGCGCAGCGGCTTTCTTCGCGGCCGGCACCTTCTTGGCGGCGGGCGTCTTCTTCGCCGCCACCTTCTTGGCTGCCGCCGTCTTGCCCGCCGGCGCGGCCTTGCCGAAGGTCTTGCGCGGCGGGAACTTGCTGCCGCCTTCGCGCGGCGCGAATTCGAAGGTCACCTTGCCCTCCTCGGCGTTCCAGGTCAGGAAGGCCTTGAAGGCGCGGCGCGTGCGCATGCTCACGAACTTGTCGAGCAGGTCGGTCTTGCCGGTGGCGAGCAGCTTTTCCATCTGCGCGCGCTCCACCGGCTGCTGCAGGATGATCTTGCCGGTCTTGAAAGTGCAGCTTGGCGTCGGTTGCGCAGTGGTGGGCACCGACTTCTCGCAGACGTAGTTGCTGCCGTGCTCGAACACGGGAGCGCCGCAGATGGGGCATGGGCCCACCGTGTCCTGCTCGCTGAAGTCGACGATCTCGCCGGTGTCGCCGTTCTTGTCGTCGCCGAAGTCGAACTCCAGCTTCCAGTTCTTCGATTCTTCCTCGTCGTATTTGAGGATGATCTCGGCGGTGAAGGGCCAGCCCGCCTTGGAGCGGAAGCCTTCCAGCGGGCCGATGTGCTTGTCCCGCAGCAGCGCCTCGGCCTCGGCCACCTCGAAGGTGCGCCCGGCCGGTGACTTGCCGAACGAGAAGCCGCAGGCGTCTTCGCCCGTGCCGCTCTTGCCGACGCAGCCGTAGCGGCGGTAGTTCTCTTTCACCACGCCGCCGCAGTTGGGGCAGGGCGTGGAAAGCGTGGCGTAGTCGCCCGGCACGGTGTCGCGGTCGTACTCCTTCGCCTTCTTGACGATGTGCTCCGTCATCTTGGCGATTTCGCGCATGAAGGCGTCGCGGCTCAGCGCGCCCTTTTCCATCTGCGCAAGCTTGTATTCCCACTCGCCCGTGAGCTCGGCCTTTGAGAGTTCTTCCACGCCGAGGCCGCGCAACAGCGTCATGAGCTGGAAGGCCTTGGCCGTCGGAATGAGCTCGCGGCCTTCACGCAGCATGTATTTCTCGGTGATCAGGCCTTCGATGGTGGCTGCGCGCGTGGCTGGCGTGCCGAGGCCCTTTTCCTGCATGGCTTCCCGCAGCTCGTCGTCGTCGATGGTCTTGCCGGCGCCTTCCATGGCGCCCAGCAGCGTGGCTTCCGAGTAGCGTGCCGGCGGCCGGGTCTTCAGCGCCTTCAAGTCGGCCGAATCAGTCTTCACCGTTTCGCCCGGCTTCACCACCACCAGGTTCTTGCCGTCCTTCTCATCGTCGTCGTTGATGGCTTCCTTGCCCCAGATGGCGAGCCAGCCCGGCTTGACCAGCACCTTGCCGTCGCTGCGGAAGGGGTACTTCTTGCCGCCGGCTTCCACCGTGCTGATGCGGGTGGTCACCTGGAACTCGGCGCTCGGGAAGAACACCGACATGAAGCGGCGCACCACGAAGTCGTAGAGCTTCTGTTCGGCGTCGGAAAGGCCGCTCGGCGCCTGCAGCGTGGGGATGATGGCGAAGTGGTCCGACACCTTGGCGTTGTCGAAGATGCGCTTGTTGGGCTTCACATAGCTGCCGTCGACCGCCTGCTGCGCAAACGGCGCGAGATGCTTCATGCTGCTGGTGGCGAGCATCTTCATCGTGTCCTTCACCACCGGCAGATAGTCCTCGGGCAGCGCGCGCGAGTCGGTCCGCGGGTAGGTCAGCGCCTTGTGGCGTTCGTACAGGCTCTGCGCCAGGGCCAGCGTGGTCTTGGCCGAGAAGCCGAAGCGGCCGTTGGCCTCGCGCTGCAGCGAGGTCAGGTCGAACAGCATCGGCGAAGCCTGGGTGGTGGGCTTGCTTTCTTCCGTGACCGTGGCGGGCTTGCCGCGCGCGGCGTCGGCAATTTCGCGGGCTTCGCGCTCGCTCCACACGCGGTCGGCGCGAATCTCCGCGTCGGCCGTGCCGTCGGGGCCGGGCGGCGGCTTCTTGAAGTTGGCGTCGAACCACTTGCCGGGGTACTGGCCGGCCTCGGCCTGGAACACGCCGTGGATTTCCCAGTAGTCGCGGCTCACGAACTTGCGGATTTTTTCCTCGCGCTCGACCACCACCGACAGCGTGGGCGTCTGCACGCGGCCCACGGTCGTCAGGAAGAAGCCGCCGTCGCGCGAATTGAAAGCCGTCATCGCGCGCGTGCCGTTGATGCCCACCAGCCAGTCGGCCTCGGAGCGCGAGCGCGCCGCGTCGGCCAGGCCCTGCATCTGCTTTTCGGTGCGCAGCGCGTCGAAGCCATCGCGAATGGCTTGCGGCGTCATCGACTGCAGCCACAGGCGCTTCACCGGCTTGTTCAGGCCGGTCTTGCCGCCCGCGTACTGCTCGATGAGGCGAAAGATCAGCTCACCCTCGCGGCCCGCGTCGCAGGCGTTGATGAGTTGCGTCACGTCCTTGCGCTTGGCCTGCTTGACCACGGCGTTCAGGCGCGTCTTTGTCTTGTCGACCGGCTTCAGGTCGAAGTGGGGCGGAATCACCGGCAGGTTCGCGAAGCTCCATTTGCCCCGCTTGACGTCGAACTCCTCGGGCGCCTGGATTTCGACCAGGTGACCGACAGCGCTGGTCACGACATAGCTTTCGTTCTCGAAATGCTCGTCATGTTTGTCGAACTTGCCGGCCACCGGCGTGAGGGCGCGGACGATGTCCTGTGCCACCGACGGCTTTTCTGCAATTACCAAAGTCTTTGTCATCTAAGGGCTCTCTATACTCTGCGGCTTCCCGCGTGCGCACGCGCACACGCGCATGTGTGCATATTCAACCTAACAGACTTCGGCGATGCCTTCCAAATCCCCACAATTCGCCGGCCGCCGCATTCAGATGCGGCGTTCGGATGTCCACGGCAACGGCGTGTTCGCCGTGGACGACTTGGCCGAAGGCGAGACGCTGATCGAATACAAGGGCGAAGTCATCAGCTGGAAAGAGGCGCTGCGCCGCCATCCGCACGACCCGGCCCAGCCGAACCATACCTTCTACTTCCACATCGACGACGGCCGCGTGATCGACGGCAACGTGAACGGCAACGCCGCGCGCTGGATCAACCATTCGTGCGAGCCGAACTGCGAGGCCGACGAGGTCGACGGGCGCGTTTATATCAAGGCGCTGCGCAACATCGCTGCAGGAGAAGAGCTCAACTACGACTACGGCCTGATCATCGACGAGCCCTACACGCCGAAGCTGCTGGCCGAGTTTCCGTGCTGGTGCGGCTCCGAGAATTGCCGCGGCACGCTGCTGACGCCCAAGGACGAAGACGAAGAAAAGAAAAAGAAGAAAAAGGCCAAGAAGAAGGCCGAAAAGAAAAAAGCCGAGAAAAAAGAAGCCAAGAAGGCGGACAAGAAAGCCGAAAAGAAGGCCGAAAAAAAGAAATCGGAAAAAAAGAAGTCCAGGAAGGACGAGGCCGACAAGGGCTGAGCATGAGCGCCACGGCCGACTGGTTCGAAGACCGGATCGCCGCGGCGGTGGCGCCGCTGCTGCCCGGGTTTGCGGTCGAGGCCGTGGCCGAGATCGATTCGACCAACACCGAACTCATGCGCCGCGCCCGCGCCGGCCGTGCCGAGCCCGTGCTCCTTGTGGCCGAGCGCCAGACCGCCGGGCGCGGCCGCCTCGGCCGGCCGTGGCAAAGCGCGCAGCAGGGCGAGCAAGAAAACGCCGCCTCGCTCACCTTCTCGCTGGGCCTGCCGCTCGCGCCGCGCGACTGGTCGGGTCTCTCGCTGGCCGTCGGCGTCAGCGTGGCGGAAAGCCTCGACCCGTCAGGCGAGGCGAAGGTCGCGCTCAAGTGGCCCAACGACCTGTGGGTGAACGACCGCAAGCTGGCCGGCATCCTGATCGAAACCGCCATGCCGCATGCGGGCCGCGCCGATGCGACGGCGCCGCCGCGCTACCTGGTGATCGGCATCGGCATCAACCTCGGTCCGCGCGAGGCCGATGGCTTGCGCACGCCCCCCGCCTGGCTGCGCCAATGGCGCCCTGACGCCACCGCGCCCGAAGTGCTTGCCGAGCTTGCCGCGCCGCTGGTGCGCAGCGTGCAGGTTTTCGAGGCACAGGGCTTCGCGCCCTTTGCCGAGCGTTTTGCCGCGCGCGACGCACTGCGCGGGCGCGAGGTCCAGCTCAGCGACGGCAGCTTCGGCCAGTGCGAAGGCGTGGCCTGGGGCGGCGAACTGCAGGTGCGCACGGCCGGCGGCTTGCAGATGATTTCGAGCGACGAGGTCAGCGTGCGCCCGCGCGGCATGGCTTTTTGAGATTCACCATGAAGTTGCACCTTGTACTGATCGTTCTCGTTCTGGCCAATGCAGGCTATTGGCTGTGGTCTCGCGGCGACCTGGCCGGCTTCGGATTGATGCCGGCCGGCATCACCGAGCGCGAGCCTCAGCGCCTCTCGCGCCAGGTTCATCCCGAGTGGCTGCAGATCCGCAAGGATGGCAAGAGCGGCACCGGCGCGCCTTGACTGCGCCTTGATCGCGCCGCGGCTCACGGCGCCGCTTCGCCCTCGAAGCGCACCGTGAAGCGCGCGCCCGGCGGCTGCCGGCCTGGGTGCGCATCTTCGAGCTTCACCTGCGCATGGTGCTGGTTGGCAATCTCCCGCACGATCGGCAAACCCAGCCCCGACCCATCGGCCTCGTTGCCGAGCACGCGGTAGAAGGGTTCGAACACCAACTCGCGATCCGATTCCGCAATGCCCGGGCCGTTGTCTTCCACCTGCAGAAGCACCACCTGGCCGAACGGGTCGGCCAGCACGCGCGCGGTGATCACGCCCGGCCGCTCGGGGCTGGACGGCGTGTAGTTGATGGCGTTGTCGACCAGGTTGCGCACCAGTTCCTTCAGCAAGGTCGCGTTGCCTTCGAGCACCACGCCGGGCGCGCCCGCCTCGGCGCCGTCGTAGCCGAGGTCGATGCGCTTCTCGATCGCCCGTGGCACCGCTTCGCGCACCACCTCGATGGTGAGCCGCGCCAGGTCGCAGGGCTGACGGCCGGTGCCGGCACCGGTGCTTTCGGCGCGCGCGAGCGAGAGCAGCTGGTTCACCGTGTGGGTGGCGCGCACGCTGGCGCGGCCGATCTGCTTGAGCGACTGCTTGAGCTCGTCGGCATTGGCGCCTTCGCGCTGCGCCAGGTCGGCCTGCATGCGCAGGCCCGCGAGCGGCGTCTTGAGCTGGTGCGCCGCATCGGCGAGAAAACGCTTTTGCGTGTGGATCGAATCGTTGAGCTTGTCGAGCAGTTCGTTGACCGAGGAGACCAGCGGCACCACCTCGAGCGGCACCGACGATTCGTCGAGCGGGCTCAGGTCGCCGGGGCGGCGCTCGCGGATGCGCGCTTCCACCACCGACAGCGGCTTGATGCCGCGCACCAGCGCCAGCCAGATCAGCAGCACCGCGAGCGGCAGGATCGCGAATTGCGGCAGCAGCACGCCCTTGATGATTTCGATGGCCAGCACCGACTGTTTTTCGCGCGTCTCGGCCACCTGCAGCAGCGCCGGGGCCGTGTCGTCGCCGCCGTCGTCCAGCCAGAGCGAGGCCACGCGCACCGGCTTGCCGCGCATCTCGCCATTGCGAAGCAGGACCACGCCCATGACCGGGGGCTCGTCGGTGTTGGGATGCGGCACGTCGGCCTCGCCGCTCAGGAGCTTGCCGTGGCCGTCGAGCACCTGGTAATAGACGCGGTCAGCGTCATCGGCGCGCAAGATCTCGCGCGCGGGCTGCGGCAGCACGAACTCCGTCCGGCCCTGTTGCACGGTGACCAGCCGCGCCAGCGTCTGCACGTTGTATTCGAGCGCGCGGTCGAAGGGCGCGTTGGCAATGCCCTGTGCCACCAGCCACGTGACGCCGATGCTCACCGGCACCAGCAGCAGCAGCGGCGTGAGCATCCAGTCGAGGATTTCCCCGAACAACGAGCGCTGCGCGCGCTGGAACAGTTTCAAGGCTTACGGCCTCCCGAGCCGCCGGGCGAACCCTGCCGTCATTGCTGGATTTTTTCGAGGCAGTAGCCGAGGCCGCGAACCGTCGCGATGCGCACCGGCCCCTTCTCGATCTTCTTGCGCAGCCGGTGGATGTACACCTCGATCGCGTTCAGGCTCACTTCCTCGCCCCATTCGCACAGCCGCTCCACCAACTGGTCCTTGCTGACGAGGCGGCCGGCGCGCTGCAGCAGCACCTCGAGCAGGCCGAGTTCGCGCGCCGAGAGCTCGACCATCTTGCCGTCGATGGTGGCCACCCGGCCGGCCTGGTCGTACACCAGCGGGCCGTGCCGGATGGTGTTGCTGGTGGCGCCCATGCCGCGCCGCGTGAGCGCCCGCACGCGGGCTTCGAGCTCCTGCAGGCTGAAGGGCTTGGCCATGTAGTCGTCGGCGCCGTGGTCCAGGCCCTTGACGCGTTCTTCCACGCTGTCGGCCGCGGTGAGCACGAGCACCGGCAGCTGCGAGCCGCGCGCACGCAGGCGCTTGAGGATCTCGATGCCGTGCAGGTTGGGCAGCCCGAGATCGAGAATCAGCAGGTCGAACTCGCTGTGCGTCATGAGCGCGGTGTCGGCCTGCGATCCGTTCGCCACGTGGTCGACCGCCGCGCCCGAGGTGCGCAGGCTGCGCAGCAGGGCATCGGCCAGCACCTGGTCGTCTTCGGCAATCAGAATCCGCATGAGCCACCTCCGGCCGGTTCAGGCGCGCGCCGGCGCCATTCACAGTTGTCTCTCCCAGCCGAGTCTAGCCCGCTGTGTACGCTTCCAGACCGATGGTTACCACGGTGGCGACGTCGTTGCCGACACTGGCGCGGAACTCGCGCTCGGCCTGCGTGACCGCGCCGCGAAAGGCGTCGAGCCACGCCAGCCCGTCGGCGGTGAAAAGCACGCGCCGCGCTCGTGCGTCGAGCGGATCGGGGCCGCGCGTGACCAGTCCCCAGGCTTCGCATTGGTCCACCAGCGCGCCCATGGCCTGCTTGGTCATGCCGGCGCGCTCGGCCAGCTCGGTCAGGCGCGAACCCTCGCGCGCCAGGTGCCGCGTGATGTGGATGTGCGCGGCGCTCACCTGGGCGCGGGCGGCCAGGTTCGACAGCGCCAGCGGCACGTCGATGTCGTGCGCCATGAGTTCGAGCACGCGCTCGTCGAAGCGGCGCATCGCGTGCCCCAGCAAACGGCCCAGGTGGGTTTGCCGCCAAGCGTCGGGATCGGTCGGAAAAGCAGTTTCGGCCATCGGCTAAATAGTAAAGCAAACTGACCAAAAAATGGGTTTACTCAAACCAATGAGCCTCTACACTACTGTTCAAGCATCCAGCCTGTGGTTAAAAGCAGATGGATGGCAGTCACAGACAAACCGTTGATTTTCAAGGAGATTTCCACATGGACGCAGTCGTCAAGGGCGCAAGCATCTCGGTCGCCAACAGTGAAAAGGCCAAGGCCCTGCAGGCCGCACTGGCCCAGATCGAAAAGCAGTTCGGCAAGGGCACGATCATGCGGCTCGGCGAGGGCGAGGCGCTCGAAGACATCCAGGTGGTCTCCACCGGCTCGCTGGGCCTGGACATCGCGCTGGGCGTCGGCGGCCTGCCGCGCGGCCGCGTCATCGAAATCTACGGCCCTGAATCGTCGGGCAAGACCACGCTCACCCTGCAGGTCATCGCCGCCATGCAGAAGCAGGCCGGCACCTGCGCTTTCGTCGACGCCGAGCATGCGCTCGACGTGCAGTACGCCCAGAAGCTCGGCGTGAACCTGTCGGACCTGCTGATCAGCCAGCCCGACACCGGCGAGCAGGCACTTGAAATCGTCGATTCGCTGGTGCGCTCGGGCGCCGTCGACCTGATCGTCATCGACTCGGTCGCCGCGCTCACGCCCAAGGCCGAAATCGAAGGCGAAATGGGCGACTCGCTGCCCGGCCTGCAGGCCCGCCTGATGAGCCAGGCGTTGCGCAAGCTCACCGCCACCATCAAGAAGACCAACTGCATGGTCATCTTCATCAACCAGATCCGCATGAAGATCGGCGTGATGTTCGGCTCGCCCGAAACCACCACCGGCGGCAACGCGCTGAAGTTCTACGCCTCGGTGCGCCTGGACATCCGCCGCATCGGCACCATCAAGAAGGGCGACGAAGCCATCGGCAACGAAACCAAGGTCAAGGTGGTGAAGAACAAGGTCAGCCCTCCGTTCAAGACGGCCGAATTCGACATCCTGTTCGGCGAAGGCATCAGCCGCGAAGGCGAAGTCATCGACATGGGTGTGACCGCCAAGATCCTCGACAAGTCGGGTGCCTGGTACGCCTACAACGGCGAAAAAATCGGCCAGGGCCGCGACAACGCCCGCGAGTTCCTGCGCGAGAACCCCGAGCTGTCGCGCGAAATCGAGAACAAGGTGCGCGAATCGCTGGGCATTCCGCTGCTGGCAGCCGATGCCGGTGCCACGCCCGAAAAGGCCGAGAAGCCTGCGAAGGCGGCCAAGGCAGAGAAGGCCGACAAGGGCGAGTAAAGGCTAGCAAGCAAGACAGCGTCGCCTCCCACGAGGCCGCGCGAGAAACCAGGCATGGCTTTCGGTGCCCCCTCCCTCAAAGGCCGCGCATTGCGGCTCCTGAGCCAGCGCGAGCATTCGCGCGCGGAGTTGGAGCGCAAGCTGGCCAGGCACGAGGAAGAACCTGGCACGCTGGCCCGCGCGCTCGACGAACTGGCCGCCAAGGACTTCATCAGCGAGCCGCGCGTGGTGGCTTCTGTGCTGAACCAGCGCGCTGCCCGCTCGGGCGCCTTGCGGGTGCGGCAGGAACTGCAGGCCAAGGGCATTGCGCCCGAAGCCATCGCGGAAGCCGTCGCCAGCCTGCAGGACACCGAAGTGGCACGCGCCACGGCCCTGTGGCGCCGCCGCTTCGACGCGGCGCCCGCCGATGCGAAGGAGAGGGCGAAGCAGATGCGATTCCTGATGGCGCGCGGCTTTTCGGGCGCTGTCGTGGCCAAGGTCCTCAGGAGCGACTTCGATGACGATGATCAAGCAGCAGACGAATGAAAGTCCCGGCGCGCAGTCCCGCGTCGTCACGCAGCGCGTGGCTTGCGAATGGCGCCGCGCCTACAAGCTCGCCGCCGACCCCGCGCGGCTGCCCGATTGGGCCAGCGGCCTGGCCAAAAGCGCGCTGGTGCCGCATGGCGACCACTGGACCGCGACCACGCCCGAGAGCGGCAACGTCCGCATGCGCTTTGCACCGCCCAACGAGTTCGGCGTGCTCGACCACTGGGTCGCGCCCGAAGGCGTGCCCGAGGTCTACCTGCCGTTTCGCGTGATCGGCGTGGCGCCGGACGCGTGCGAGCTGCAGTTCACCCTGCTGCGCCAGCCGCACATGGACGATGCGGCTTTCGAGCGCGACGCGCAGTGGATCGCGCGCGACCTGCAGGCGCTGCAGCGCTTGCTCGAAGAAGGCTGAGCCGGCAATTTCAGCCCGCTTCGGGAACGTCGTCGAGCGGCGTCGTCTCGCCCTTGTGCGCAGCGATGTCGCGCACGTTCTTCTGCACGGCCACGGCGCCGAACAGGCTCAGCAGGAAGGCCATGGCGTAGAAGCCCTTTTCGCTGGCGGCCAGCGTGGCGTTGAAGAGACCGACGGCGAGCAGGGCCACCGACAGCAACAGCGAGACCCAGCACAGGCCGTAGTAGATGCCGGTCACCGTCATGCCCTCGATCCGGTCGCGCACGGTCTTCTGCAGTGACACCGCGGAGAACAGGCCGTACATGAGGATGGTGAAGTAGTAGCCCTTCTCGTTGAGCTGCATCGAGGCGTTCCACAGCCCGACCAGGTAGACGATGGCGCCGATGATCAGCGCGGCCCAGGATGCGGCGACGAACGCGCCGGTCGGTTTTTGGAACTTGACTGCCATGGCGATCCTCCTCGTTGTGGTGTGGCGCGATTATGGTGTCGGATGCCGATGGCATGATCGGCGCCGACCGCCCTCGCACGAGGCGGCTTCCAAAAACAACCGGAGGAGTTCTTTTCATGCCGTCAGAACCTGTCAGCCAGCCGTCCCTGGTCCGCACCGGCGCCAAGGCCGGGTTCGCCTTTGCCGGCTCGGCCATCAAGGGCGGGCTGCTCGGCCTCGTGCTTGGCGGCGGCGTCTTCTTCTTCTACCTGGGCCAGCTGCACGGACCGGGCAACACGGCGGCGCGGGCCGGTGGTGCCGGCGCGTTCCTGGCGCTGATCACGTCGCCGCCGCTGCTGGTCGCGATGCTGCTGCTCCTGTTCGTTGCCGTCTACGCGATGCTGGGCGTGCGGCAAGGCCGCGCCAAGGCGATGCAGCATCTGGTCGCCGCGCGCGGCGAAGCCGTGTCGCAGCGGCTGGCCGGTGCCGTTGCAGGCCGCATCGAGGCGATGCCGCGCACCCACGGCACGCTGCAGCGCGCGGCCGACTGGCTGTCGGTGGACGCGCTGAGCAAGCAGCTCGCGCCCGTGCTGGGTGAGGGCAAGGCGGTTCGATCGGTGGTGGCCTTCGTGCTGAACCGGCTGCCGCTCAGCGAGATGCTGGCCGAGTGGCAGCAAGGCCGCGCCGAGCATGGCGAGCCGGTGGCGGGGGAGGGTGCGGCCCAAGACCCGGCGCTGCGCGCCCTGCTCACGCGCCGCATCAACGAAACGCTGCAGGAAATGTCGACGCCTTCGCGCAAGCCGCTCTATATCGCGCTGGGCGTGCACGCAGCCCTGCTGGGCGTGGGGCTCTGGCTCGTCAGCTGAAAAAAGGAAGAGATGCGCGGCGCTCGCTCAGAGCGCCAGCATCAGCTTCAGGTTCTGCACCGCGGCGCCGCTGGCGCCCTTGCCCAGGTTGTCGAGGCGCGCAATCACCACGGCATGGCGGTGGTCTTCGTTCGGGAACACGCGGATCTCGAGCTGGTTGGTGTCGTTGAGCGCCAGCGCGTCGAGCTTGCCGTCGCTGGTGGGCGGCAGCACTTTCACGAACTGTTCGGGCGTGTTGCTCCTGGCGTAGTGCGCGGCGATGGCGTCGTGCAGGTCGCCGGCCTTCGGCTGGCCGGGCAGCAGGTCGAGGTGCAGCGGCAGTTGCACGAGCATGCCCTGCTTGAAGTTGCCTACCGAGGGAATGAAGACCGGCCGGCGGGTCAGGCCGGTGTACTTCATGATTTCGGGAATGTGCTTGTGCTTGAGGCCGAGTGCGTAGGTCTCGAACAGCGGCGCCGCGCCCTTTTCGTAGTCTTCGATCATGGCCCGTCCGCCGCCCGAATAGCCGCTCACCGAGGGCAGCGAAATCGGGAAATCGGCGGGCAGCAGCCCTGCATCGACCAGCGGACGCACGATGGCGATGGCGCCGGTGGCATAGCAGCCCGGGTTGCCGACGCGGTCGGCCGCGGCCACGGCCTGCCAGTGGCCTTCCGCCAGTTCAGGGAAGCCGAACACCCAGCCGGGCGCCACGCGGTGCGCGGTGGAGGCGTCGATGATCTTGGGCTTCTTGCCGGGCAGCTGGTCGATCAGCGCGACCGACTCGCGCGCCGCGTCGTCGTGCAGGCACAGCACCACCAGGTCGACGCCGGCCATCAGCTCGCGCTTGGCGTTCGCGTCTTTTCGCAGCTCGGGCGCGATGCTCACGAGTTCGATCTGCGGCATCGTCTGGAGCCGCTCGCGAATTTGCAAACCGGTGGTGCCGGCTTCGCCGTCGATGAAAACCTTGGCCATATCGGAGTATCCGTGGGGTCGCTAGAAGAAAGTACGTATTGACCGCAAGGTCACGTCGAGTATTGGTGCGCCGCACCATGATACAGTCCGCGGTTGTTCGCCGCCCCCAGCCGTCAGGCTGCCGTCGCCCGCGAGCAACAGAGCCAAAGACGCCTCAGACCCCAGATCTCCCGTTCTCAACTTCCTCCTTCCGAGAGACAACCCTCATGAAGATTCACGAGTACCAAGGCAAGGAAATTCTTGCCAAGTTCGGCGTGCCGGTGCCGCGCGGCATTCCGGCCTATACGGTTCAGGAGGCGGTCGAGGCCGCCCAGAAACTTGGAGGCCCGGTCTGGGTCGTCAAGGCCCAGATTCACGCGGGTGGCCGCGGCAAGGGCGGGGGCGTCAAGGTCGCCAAGTCCATCGAAGACGTCAAGAAGCTCGCCGGCGAAATCCTCGGCATGCAGCTCAAGACCCACCAGACCGGCCCCGAAGGCCAGAAGGTGCGCCGCCTCTACATCGAAGATGGCGCCGACATCAACAAGGAATACTACATTTCGGCGGTGACCGACCGCGCCACGCAGAAGATCGCGTTCATCGCATCGAGCGAAGGCGGCATGGACATCGAGGAAGTGGCCCACTCCACGCCCGAGAAGATCATCACGGTGTTCGCCGACCCGAAAGAAGGCCTGACCGACGCGCAAGCCAAGGAAATCGCCGACGGCATCGGCATGCCGGCCGATTCGACCGCGCAAACGGTCGACATCCTCAAGAAGCTCTACACCTGCTACATGGAGACGGACGCCTCGCTGGTCGAGATCAACCCGCTCAACCGTGACAGCAAGGGCAAGGTCATGGCGCTGGACGCCAAGTTCAACTTCGACAGCAACGCGCTGTTCCGCCACCCCGAAATCGTGGCCCTGCGGGACCTCGACGAAGAAGACGCGGCCGAAGTCGAAGCCTCGAAGTTCGACCTCGCCTACATCTCGCTCGACGGCAACATCGGCTGCCTCGTGAACGGTGCCGGCCTGGCCATGGCCACCATGGACACCATCAAGCTGTTCGGCGGCGAGCCGGCCAACTTCCTGGACGTGGGCGGCGGCGCCACCCCCGAGAAGGTCACCGAAGCCTTCAAGATCATGCTGAAGAACAAGAACGTGGAAGCGATCCTGGTCAACATCTTCGGCGGCATCATGAAGTGCGACACCATTGCCACCGGCGTGATCGCAGCCTGCAAGGCTGTGAACCTGCAAGTGCCGCTGGTCGTGCGCATGAAGGGCACCAACGAAGTCGAAGGCAAGAAGCTGCTGGCCGAGTCGGGCCTGCCGATCATCAGCGCCGACACCATGGCGGACGCGGCCCAGAAGGTCGTTGCAGCGGTCAAGAAGGCCTAAGGAACAAGTCATGTCGATCTACATCAACAAAGACACCAAAGTCATCACGCAAGGCATTACCGGCAAGACCGGTCAGTTTCACACGGAAAAGTGCCAGGAATACGCGAACGGCAAGAACGCCTTCGTGGCAGGCGTGAACCCGAAGAAGGCCGGCGAGTCGATCTTCAACATCCCCATCTTCGGCTCGGTGAAGGAAGCCGCTTCGCAGACCGGCGCCACCGTGTCGGTGATCTACGTGCCGCCGGCAGGCGCTGCGGCCGCCATCTGGGAAGCCGTCGAGGCCGACCTGGACCTGGCGATCTGCATCACCGAAGGCATTCCGGTTCGCGACATGCTCGAAGTGCGCAACCGCATGAAGGCCAAGGAAGCGGCCGGCGGCAAGAAGACCTTGCTGCTGGGCCCCAACTGCCCGGGTCTCATCACGCCCGACGAAATCAAGATCGGCATCATGCCCGGCCACATCCACCGCAAGGGCCGCATCGGCGTGGTTTCGCGCTCGGGCACGCTCACGTATGAAGCCGTGGCACAGCTCACCGAAATCGGCCTCGGCCAGTCGTCGGCAGTCGGCATCGGCGGCGACCCGATCAACGGCCTGAAGCACATCGATGTGATGAAGGCTTTCAACGACGATCCGGACACCGACGCGGTCATCATGATCGGCGAAATCGGCGGCCCCGACGAAGCCGACGCGGCCCGCTGGTGCAAGGAACACATGAAGAAGCCGGTGGTCGGTTTCATCGCCGGTGTCACCGCCCCTCCCGGCAAGCGCATGGGCCACGCCGGTGCGCTGATCTCGGGCGGTGCCGACACGGCCGATGCCAAGCTCGCCATCATGGAAGAGTGCGGCTTCACCGTGACGCGCAACTTCTCGGAACTGGCCAAGCTGCTCAAGGCACAGCTCTAAGCCGCAGCAGGTATCCTCTCCTGCGCACCACGTAAAAAGAAAAAAGCGCCCGCAAACCCTGCGGGCGCTTTTTTCACTACAACACAGTGGAACAGAGACATGGAACTCCTTCAAAGCACCGATTTCTGGATCGGCCTGGTCAAGATTGTCTGGATCAACATCATTCTTTCGGGTGACAACGCCGTGGTGATTGCCATGGCGGCCCGTTCGCTGCCGCCCGCGCAGCAGCAAAAGGCCGTGCTGTTCGGCTCGGGCGCAGCCGTGGTGCTGCGCATCGTGCTGACCATCGTCGCGGCCAAGCTGCTGGCGCTGCCCTATCTGCAGATCGTCGGCGGCCTGCTGCTGCTGTGGATCGGCCTGCAGCTGCTGAGCGAGGAAGATGAAGGCGACGGCGAAAGCAAGGAATACGGCAGCATGATCGCGGCCGTGCGCACCATCCTGCTGGCGGACCTGGTCATGAGCCTGGACAACGTGATTGCCGTGGCGGCCGCCGCGCAGGGCAGCATGGTGCTGCTGGTGCTCGGCCTGGCCATCAGCATTCCGCTGGTGATTTTCGGCAGCACGCTCATGATCAAGCTGATGGAACGTTTTCCGATCATCGTCATGCTGGGCGCCGCACTCATCGGCTGGGTCGGCGGCGAAACGATCGTGAGCGACGTGTCGCTGCACGGCGTTCTTGCGGCCAACCCCTGGCTGCACTATGCGGCCGCGGCCGCCGGTGCGCTGTTCGTCGTGGCCGCGGGCCGCTTGCTGCAACGGCGCGCGCGCGCCGCTGCGGGGCACTGACATCACCGCGCGTCCACTTCTGTAAAACATGGCGAGTGTCGGCGCGTCCCTCTTTTCCAACCGGCCTCCGCTGTCCTGGGAGTTCGCCGCGCTGACCGATGTCGGCCGCGCGCGTGCCCACAACGAGGACGACCTTCATGTGGACCCGGCGCTCGGCCTCGCCGTGCTGGCCGACGGCATGGGGGGCTACAAGGGTGGCGAGGTGGCCAGCGCCATGGCCGTGTCGCTGGTGCACACCAGCTTCGGCCGCTGGTATGCGCAGGCCGGGCCGCAGGCGCCGGCGCGCGTGATCCGGCGCGCCCTGCAGGCCGCCACCGACGAGGCGAATTCGGCCATTCTCGAAGCCGGCATTGCCAACGACGAGCTGCAGGGCATGGGCACGACCCTGGTGCTGGCGGCCTTCAGGCCCCAGCGTGTGCTGGTCGGCCACATCGGCGATTCGCGCTGCTACCGGCTTCGCAACAACAAGCTCGAGCAGCTCACGCGCGACCATTCACTGCGCCAGCAGCAACTCGACGCGGGCGCAATCACCGCCGAGGAGGCCCTGCATTCGCCCCACCGCAACCTGGTGACGCGGGCGGTCGGCGTGGAGGCCCAGGTCTTGCTGGAGATGCATGAACACACCGCAAGGCCGGATGATCTCTACCTGCTTTGCTCCGACGGGCTCAGTGAAATGATCTCGGATGCGCAGCTTTTCACGCTTTTGAATCACGATGTCGGACTTCAGCAGAAAGCATCACTTTTGGTTGCAATTGCAAACGACAATGGCGGCCGGGATAACATTTCGGTTGTTCTGGCAAAAGCGCACGTCGGTGACGCGCCTGGTGCCGCCTAGCTCCAAGCCCGGACGACCGCTTGTCGTTCGTCCGCTTGCCATCAATCAATTTCTGCACCTGGAGAGTCGGCAATGCCGAAAATGATCATTTCGATCGATGGCGTTGTCATCGGGCAAGTGGCGCTCGCCAAAGACCGGACCACGCTGGGGCGGCGCGCCTACAACGACATCGTCATCGACAATCTGGCGGTCAGCGGCGAGCATGCCGTGCTGCACATGCGCGGCGGCGAAGTCGAACTTGAAGATCTCAACAGCACCAACGGCACCTACGTCAATGCGCTCGTCGTCCAGAAGCAGGTGCTCAAGGACAACGACGTCATCGAGCTCGGCGGTTGCCGCATTCACTTCCGCGCCCGCAGCAACGTGGAACTCGACACGGGTTCGGCGCGCAACGGATCGGGCGACTTTCCTTCTTCCATTCCGCTCTCGTCCGCGCCCACCGAAGCCGGCGCGCTGGTCGAACTCGGGGTGCCGATGCTGCGCGTTCTCTCGGACACCCACGGCGGGCAAGACGTGCCACTGCAGAAGGTCGTCACCACCATCGGCAAGCCCGGCGTGGCCGTGGCGGTTGTCACGCGCCGCCGGCAAGGCTACGTGGCGGCCAGCGTCATGGGCGAGGTCACGCTCAATGGCGCCCCGCTCGGCGCCGACGCCGTCGGGCTGCAGGAAAGCGACGTGCTGGAACTCGGCGGCGCCACGCGCATGCAGTTCGTTCGGGTCTGAGCTCGACGCCCGCGCGGGGCTGACGCCATGAATGCGCTCAGGCGGCACTGGCCGCGGATCGTCATCACGCTGCTGCCGGTTTTGCTGGCGCTGGCGCATGCCACCGGCGCCTGGCGCCTGGGTGCCCTCGACCGGCTTGACCACCTGATCTACGACACCCGCCTGCGCGCCACCATGCCGGGCACGCTCGACCCCCGCATCGTGATCGTGGACGTCGACGACGCCAGCCTCGCCAGACAAGGGCAGTGGCCCTGGGCGCGCGACAAGCTCGCCCGGCTGACCGAGGAACTCACCGGGCGCCAGCAGGTGGCGGTGCTGGGCTTCGACGTGATGTTCGTCGAGCCGGACCGAAGCTCGGGCCTCGACAAGCTTCGCCAGATTGCGCGCGGACCGCTGCGCGACATGCCGGGCCTGGCCGGGGAAATCGAACGGCTCGCGCCCACGCTCGACAACGACGCCACCTTTGCCAAGGCGATGGAAGGCCAGCGCGTGGCGCTCGGCTACTACTTCACGCGAACCGAAAAGGGCGGCGCCAAGGGGCAGTTGCCGGCGGCGCCGTTGTTGACGCCCGAAGCCTTTCCGCCAGGGCACCGGTATGCCACGGAGTGGAACGGTTTCGGCGCCAACCTCCCGGTGCTGGCCGCCGCCGCGCCCGCTTCGGGGTTTCTCAACACGCTGGTCGGGTCCGGCGACGACGGCGTGATCCGCACCGTGCCGCTCATCGCCCGCTATGAAGGCGACCGGGGCCGGCCCGGCTACTACGAATCGCTGGGGCTCGCCGTCTACAGACTCGCCAACGGCGCGCCGCCCGTGTTGCCGGCCTTTGCCCCCGGTGGCGGCGCGCCCCGGCTGCAGTCGCTGATCGTGGGCGGCCTGCGCCTGCCGGTCGACGAGACCGCCAGCATGCAGGTGCCGTTTCGCGGCCCTGGCGGCGCGGACGGCGGCTCGTTCCGCTATGTGCCGGCCGGCGACGTGCTCGAAGGCCGGCTCGCGCCGGGCGAGCTGAAGGACCGCATCGTGCTCGTGGGCGCCACCGCGCCGGGCCTGCAAGACCTGCGCGCCACGCCCGTCGGCGCCGCGTTTCCCGGCGTCGAAGTGCATGCCAACGTCGTCTCGGCCATGCTCGACCACCGCCTGCTCGCGGTGCCCGACTACGCGCCTGGCTACGAAGTGCTGAACGTGCTGGCCGCCGGGCTCGTGCTGGCGCTCGGCCTCACGCTGCTGCCAGCGCCGCGCGCCGTGGTGCTGGGCATCGTCACCGTCGCGGTGCTGGTCGGCGTGAACGCCTGGCTCTACAAGAACCACAGCCTCGTGCTGCCGATGGCGTCGGTGCTGGCCATGGTGACGCTCGCCTTCGTCTTCAACATGGGCTGGGGCTACTTCATCGAGTCGCGCGTGCGGCGCGGCTTGGTGCGGCTTTTCGGCACCTACGTGCCGCCGCAGCTGGTCGACGAAATGCTCGTGACCCCCGGCCGCTACAGCATGCGCGCCGAGAGCAAGAACATGACCGTGATGTTCTGCGACATGCGCGAGTTCACCCGGCTTTCCGAGCAGATGACGCCGGCCGAACTGCAGAGCTTTCTGAACACCCTGTTCAGCCGGCTCACCGACGTGATCAGCGCCCACCGCGGCACCGTCGACAAATACATGGGCGACTGCGTCATGGCCTTCTGGGGCGCGCCCATCGACACCCCCGACCACGCCACGCTTGCCGTGCGCGCCGCGCTCGAAATGGCCGAGGCCGTGCGCGACGTCAACAAGGCCCACGGCACCGACGGGCGCCCCCAGATCAGCGTCGGCATCGGCATCAACAGCGGCGTCATGAGCGTGGGCGACATGGGCTCCGCCGCGCGGCGCAGCTACACCGTGGTCGGCGACGCGGTCAACCTCGCGTCCCGCCTCGAGGGCCTGAGCGCGCACTACGGCGTCGAAATCGTCGCAAGCGGCGCCACGCGCGACCTTGCGCCCGGCTTCCTCTGGCAGGAGCTGGACAGCGTGCTCGTCAAGGGCAAGGCGCAGGCCGTGGCCGTGTTCACCCCGTGGGCCGCCGACACCGGCGCCCAGACCGCCGCCGCACAGCAGCAACGCGCGCAATTGCAGCGCTGGGCCGAGGTGCTTGCCGCCTACCGCCGCCAGGACTGGGCCGCCGGCCGGAACCTGCTGGACCCGCTGCTTGCCGCGGATGCCAAAAAAGTCCTTTACCAGCTCTACGCCCAGCGATTAGCCTCCATGGCATTGCGGCCCCAAGACCCCGAATGGGACGGCGCAACCCGGTTCGAAACCAAATGACGACAGACACAGGCAAAGGGTCTTTCACAATGCAGGTTCGCGTGCTGGGCTGCTCGGGCGCCATCGCCAAAGACTGCCGTACCACTTCGTTCCTGGTCGATACCGACCTGCTCGTCGATGCGGGCACCGGCGTGGGCGACCTCACGCTCGACGAAATGGCCGGCATCGACGACGTGGTGCTTACCCACTGCCACCTCGACCACATCGCCGCGCTCCCCCTCATGCTCGACGCCGTCGGCGCCCGCCGCACCCGCCCCGTGCGCGTGCACGCCCTGCGCCCCACCATCGAGGCGCTGCGCGCCCATGTGTTCAACAACGTCATCTGGCCCGACTTCGAAAGCATTCCCAGCCCCGAAGCGCCTTTTGTGAGCTTTCACGACATCACCGTCGGCCAGACCCTGCAACTGGGTACCGCCACCCCCAAGCACATCGAGGTGCTGCCCGCCGTTCACACCGTGCCCGCCTGCGGCTTTGCCGTGTGCCGCGCCGAGGGCGGCGCGAACTGGGTCTTTACCGGCGACACCGAACGCAACCCCCCCTTCTGGGACCGCGTCAACGCCCTCGATGTGGCCATGCTCGTCATCGAAACCGCCTTCAGCAACCGCGAACAGGCCCTGGCCGAACGCAGCCTGCACCTGTCGCCCCGCGTGCTGGCCGACGAGTTGGCGAACATCGGGCCGGGCAAGCAGTACCCGATCTACATCACGCATACCAAGCCGGCTGAAACTGAGGAAATCATGAGCCAGATCCAGCTGCTGGCTGGGCGTCAGGTGGCGGGGTTGGCGCAGCGGGATATCCGGTGGTTGAAGGCGGATGGGGTGCTGACTTTTTGAGGAGCGCGGCGGCTGGCATGACAAATTTGTCATCGCCTGCGGCGCCTCGACGCAGTTTGTGTCACTCGATGTAACTTGTGTACGGGTGAAGTGACCAGTTTGGTCGGCGCAGGGCCTTCAAACGGGGTGGCACAGATGCTGCGGAAGGTACTGCGCTCCGGGCTTGGTTCCCGGGCTGTACAACCAACCTGGAGTTTTTGAATGAACCGTCGTTCCATCGCACGCAACGTGCAAAAGGGTTTCACCCTTATCGAATTGATGATCGTTGTGGCGATCATTGGTATTTTGGCTGCTGTGGCTCTGCCGGCTTATCAGGACTACACCGTGCGTGCACGCGTGTCTGAAGGCCTTGTCGGAGCCGGTGCTGCCAAGGTGCATGTTGCCGACATTCTTTCCACTGGCCAAAATAGTACCGGCGGATACGGCGCGAACTTCAACGCTCCGACCGCAAGCCAGAACGTTACGTCCGTGGGGATCGCGGCTGTAACCGGTCAAACCACTATTACGTACACTGCTCGTGCAGGTGCCGGTACGCTCGTCCTTGTGCCCTACACAGGCGCTGGTGCACTGCCCGATGCAACCGCCGCGTTTACGCCGCCTGCAGATGCCATCCAATGGCAATGCCATTCCGCGACTGTGGCAACGGTTATCTCGCCAGCGCCAACTACAGCTGCGACCCTGCCGGTGCGCTTTGCTCCTGCTGCCTGCCGCTAATAACTTAGCTAGTTAAAAAAAGAGCGCCTTGGCGCTCTTTTTTTTATCGAAAAACTATGGATTCAACGTCAGGTTCATTGAGAATTCGAAGAGTGTTCAACGCTCTCGTTTCTTTTTCAGTAATGAATAGTCGTTTCCGTGCATCTGGCATTCATTTCCTATGTTCGATGCTGCTGGC
This sequence comes from Variovorax paradoxus, assembly GCF_030815855.1. Taxonomy (NCBI): domain Bacteria; kingdom Pseudomonadati; phylum Pseudomonadota; class Betaproteobacteria; order Burkholderiales; family Comamonadaceae; genus Variovorax; species Variovorax paradoxus. The sequence goes on from NZ_JAUSXG010000001.1 coordinate 5,498,572, forward strand.
GCTTGCCGCATTGGGTGTTGTCTATCTGGTTTGGTACCCTGTTCCGCTAGCTGCGGCAATTGGTGTAGGGCATATTTTTCTAATACTTCTTGCAGTTGACATAGTTATTGGCCCGTTGCTGACCTTCGTGGTTTATAAAAAAGGGAAGAAGAGCCTATTTTTCGACTTAACAGTTATCGCGATCTTGCAAGGGGCTGCATTCGCCTACGGACTGCATGCAATAGCCGTCGCACGACCGGCATGGATCGTGTTCAACGTCGATCGCTTTGATCTTGTGCAAGCGCACGAGCTCGATAGGCGATTTTTGTTAGACACCGACGAAGCGTTCCGCAATCCGTCATGGACCGGTCCTCGTTGGGTTGCGTCGCAGACACCTTTGGACTTGCAAAAACGTAATCAACTAATTCTGGAGTCCGCCGTCGGGGGGGGGGATCTGCCTCAGCGTCCCGATTTATATGTGGCTATAAAGCAGGAGACTGAGAACATCAGACGGATGGCGCATCCCTTGCAAGAGTTAAGTCGTTTCAACCGACCAGAGGTTGTGAACCGCTTGCTGCAAAAATGGCCTAAAGCTGACGCATGGCTGCCTCTTATGGCAAAGACTAGGCCCATGACTGTTCTGCTCAACAAGAAAGATGGTTCTTTCATCGCTGTAGTAGATCTTCGGCCTTGGAATTGATTTTTCGATTTCGCTTTCGTCGAGAAGGTGAATGCTGCGAATCGCAGAGGTTCTATTGGTCGTCGGCTATTAGAAATGCAACGTCTTTTGCTTGTCTCGGATTGGACGCGTGCTCATCTTGTCCGGTAGAACTCACTATCCGGATGTTCAGAGCAAGCGATAGATTGAAATCACCTTCAGATCGGCTTCAGAGACGCGTGCTGTCAATCTAGTTAGCTGGACATCCTTGCACGATCGGTACGACGCCGATCGCGCTAACGCGAGCATCGTTCGACGCACTCGTGGTCGTGCGGCCCTGGTAACGTCTGCCCAAGCTGAGCGCGAGTACCCAGCTTCAGGAGAGAGGATTGCGGATGTGCTTTCACATCGCATCCGACAGCGACGGCGAGTAGTGAGCTGGCCCCTTGAATGACAGGACACGGTCTATCGCTTATCTTTAAAGATAGGAGTAGGACTGTGAGTACGACTAGGAATACGGATACCGTCGAAGTGATCATGAGGGACCAGCGCCGCAGGCGCTGGTCCCTTGCAGAGAAGGCCGCACTGGTTCGTCGAAGCTACGAACCTGGCATGAGCGTGTCGCTCGTCGCACGTCAGGAAGGCGTTGCCGCCAGCCTGCTGTTCCAGTGGCGCAAGCTGGAGCGGCAAGGGGCGCTGACGGCTGTATCGGCGGGCGAGGCTGTGGTGCCGGCTTCGGAACTGGCAGCCGCTCGTGCCGAGATCGCCAAGCTACAGCGCGTGCTTGGCAAGAAGACGCTGGAGAACGAGATCCTCAAGGAAGCTGTGGAGTACGCCGCCGAAAAAAAGTGGATTGCGCGCTCGCCCTTGCTGGACGGGGACGGCCAGTGAAGGCCGTCTGCCAAGTCCTTGGGTTGGCGCGCTCGAACATTCATCGCTTGCAAGCTCGCCCCGAGTCCTGGATCGACGCCCGGACACGACGCACGGCGCCTGCAAGCGACGTGGCCTTGCTCGACGAGATCAAGGCCCAGATCACCGAGTTGCCGACCTATGGCTACCGGCGTGCCTGCGCGTTGGTGAACCGGCATCGAGCCACCATCGGTGCGCCGCGAGTGAACGCCAAGCGCATCTACCGCGTGATGGCGGCTCATGCATTGCTGCTACCGAAGGCGCCGAGACGGCGCCAGTCCAGCCGGCCCCATGAGGGCAAGGTGGCCGTCGCGCACAGCGACATGCGCTGGTGCTCGGACGGCTTCGAGATCAAGTGTGATTCGGGGCAGACCGTGACCGCGACCTTCACCAAGGACTGCTGCGACCGCGAGATCCTGGCTTACCGGGCGTGGGAAGGTAAGGGGCTGCCGGGCGAGCCGGTGCGCGAGATGCTCATCGAGGCCGTGGAGAAGCGCTTCGGCGACATCGAGGGCGTCCCCGAGACTCACGCCTTGGAGTTCCTCTCGGACAACGGAGGCGCGTACATCGCGGCCGAGACCCGGCAGATCGCTCGACAACTGGGCTTGAAGCCGGTCAACACGCCCGTGTGCAGCCCGCAGAGCAACGGCATGGCTGAGAGCTTCGTGAACACGTTCAAGCGCGATTACGTCAGCCGCATGGACCTTGTCGACGCGAGAACGGTGATGGCGCAGATGGCCGCAGCCTTCGAGCACTTCAATGAGGTGCATCCGCACTCGGCATTGAAGATGAAATCACCCAGGGAGTTCAGGCAGCATCGCGCTGCCCACCAGCGCCTTGCTCAGATCGAGCAGACGCTACATTGCAAATAGCCCGTGTCCTGAAATACGGGGGCAAGATCAAGCGACGGCGAGTAGCAGGGGTCCGCATGACTCACAAATGCGGGGCTTGCATGTTCGTCGTGGACGAAGACCCCCAGGCAGGCCATCGCCCCCTCGCTCAGCAGATGCTTCCGCGCCTGTGCCAGCCGGACAGGCGAGATTCAGTTCAAGGACGCTAAGACCCAGAAGAGCACCTTGCAGTTCGCGCGGATCAGGCCTGGAAGTCCGAAGCGAAGACCGAGGCGATGAGCACCGAGCAGCCCCGGCTCTTCTGGAGAGACGCTGGCAAGCGCCAAGCCAGGTCGCTGGTACAGCTGCAGCAAGCCGGTCAGCCGAAGCGATTCGACTGCGGCGCTCAATCCGCCGTCGGCACTTCCCGCCAGTTCAGCAGTCGCAGCGAGGGACCACCTGGCGGCGTGAAGCGGATCTTGTCCAGATTGCCGCGCACGTCGCCGGAGACCAGGCGCACTGTGCCGTCGACGCCCACGAACTTGAGGTCGGTAACCGCGGTGGTGGATTGCACGAACGCGGCACCGTCGGTCAGCGCGGTGCGGCCGGTGTTGAAGTCGATGGCATAGATCCGGCTCTGGCCCGAGGGGCTGCAGGCGTCGCCGCTGGTAAGCAGCGACGAGAACGCCACGATGCCGTTGAAGGCGATCGGGCTGGCCACCATGCGAAGGCCTATGCCGCCTTGCGTGCCGAGGTCGAGGTACCAGCCGCGCGATTCGGCAGGCACGACGGTGCCGCTCACGAGATTGGTGACGGCGGTGAGCGTGCTCCGTGTCGCGGGCATGGTGCTGTCGGCCGGCTTGAAGGCCGTGGCGGTTCCATCGATGACGGCATAGAAGCTTTGCGTCGCGGCGGAGTTGATGTCGCTCGAATCGAGCAACTGGCCGGTGCCGACCATCACGTAGCGCTTGCGCGTCGTGGGCTGGATCTGCACCAGGGGGCGCGAGGTAATCGGCTGGGCCACCGGGGTCGTGGCGCCATCGGTGAAGAGAGCGATCTTGGTCGGTGCGGGGTAGTCCGTGGTCGTGCCCGCGGGCGCTGTCACATCGAAGCGCCAGAGCTGGCCGTTGAGATCGCCCACGTAGATCGCGTCGGCCGTGCCGTCGGTCAGGTCGGTGATGAAGGCCGTGGCATGGGTCATGCCATTGGCCGTCGCACCGGTGCTGATCTTCTGCAGCAACGCGCCGGTTCTCGGATGCACGAAGTAGAGGTAGCCGTTGTGGTTGCTGGTGTCGTTGTGATAGCCCGAGGTCAGCACCACCACCCAACCATAGCGCTTGGTCTTCAGGACCAGGGGCGCGCCGTAGCTGAAGCCCATGTCCGGATCGGTGAACTCCCACAGCACCTTGCTTGCGAGGATGGTTTCATCGGTGATCGTGCCAGGGTCGGTCACGTCGATGGCGTAGAAGCTCTTGCCGCCCTTGCCAAGGCCGCCGACCAGCAGCGAACGCCAGTTCGACCCAGTGGCCGCGAAGGTGCCGCCGGCGCGGTCGAAGTCGACATCGACCACCTCGGGTGTGGCATCGACGTAGTACTTGTGCAGGTAGTTCGGGTTGCCCAATTGGGCCAGGCCGTCCGCGGCCGGCGTGGCCGGGTTGTTCGGGCCGTTGAAGAGGGCGCTCGGCACGTAGGCAAACTGTTCGCGGCCAGCATCGGTGCCGGTGAGTTCGCCGCGGAATGCATGCAGCATGCCGTCGTTCGCGGCGGCATAGACCATCGTCGGGCGCGTGGCCTTGGCCGTCTTGAAGGCAGCATAGCCGCGGTTCACCGCGTCGGAGTAGGCCGATGCAGGCGGGCCGACCGGCTTCACCTTCGAGTTGACGATGTCGCCCAGCAGCTTGCTGCGGAGCCGATAGGGCTTGGTCCCATCGCTTGCAGTCTTTTCCTGGCTGCGATCGCCGCGCAGGTAGTTCAAGTAGTTGCTGCTGTCGTCGCCGGTGACGTAGAGCGTGTCGAGCGCGGTCGCCTGGCTGCCCGTTCCGGTGGTGAGGTTACCGATACGGAAGGGCACGCCTGCCGTACCGTTCCAGGTGGCGATGCGCCGGTCGGTGTTCCAGCCCGTGCCCGCGAATTGCGTCGCGAGCTTGTCGGTGCTGTTCCATGCCGCCGTGAGCGAGGGTGTGCCATCGGTGGCAAAGCTGATGCTGCTCGCACTTACCACGCCGGTCCAATCTTGTGCGTCGTATTGCGAGGCATACGAAGCCGAACCGGTGGCCGAGACCTGCAGGGCAGAGAGCGAGAAAGAGGTGGTGTACGCCTGGATGGCGTTCACGATGCGCTCGAAGGCTTGCGTCAGGCCCCTCACCAGCGTGTCGGGTTGACCTGCGGCAAAGTAGTTGTCGGGACGCGGCTGCGTCAGGTTCGCGGCACGTGTGTCGGTCAGCGTCTCGCCGCTGGTCGACCACCAGTCCAGCGGAATGGTGCCGGCGAAGGTGTAGGGGTCGAAGTCGGCCGGCAGCTTCTTCTGGTCCAGGCCCCCGAACTTGGCAGCGAGGTAGAACTGGTTGTTGTATTGGAAGGGTTGCTCCAGCACGTCCACCCAGTAGGTGCTGACCGTCTGCTTGCCGATGGTGTTGGCCCGTCCCGCCACGTCGGGTCGGATGTCCTTGGTATTGGCGTCGAAGGCGAGGCCTGCGATGTAGGCGGAGTTATCACGGCCGCTGTAGCTGTTTGTGTTGCCCAGGTTGCCCAGGCCCTGCAGCGCGCCCACCCGGTTGGTGGCCGTGACCGCATTGACGGTGTTGTCGTTCGCCACCTCGGTCGGCATGGCTGGCTCGCGAGTGCGGTAGGTGGTGTTGCCGGCCACATTCTTGTCGACGTGGGTATAAATGTCGCCAATGCCCAGCACAAAGTTGCGCTGGCACGAGTATTGGATCGGGTCGTTCCAGTTGGTGATCACGGGGAAGCCGTCAACCCAACTGGTCTTCGTCGGCGCGTCGGCAGTGCCCATCGAGCTCCACGCCGAGACATTGCCGAGGTTCCGGTAATACCGCATGACCGCGTAGTACAGCTCGCTGACTGGGTCGTAGTTCTTGTAGTCGCCCGGAAGGATCTGGCCGAACTTGTTCAGGTAGTTCATCACGCCGCTGTCCGCGATGGCCACTCCGGTTGTATCCGAGGTCGCGGTCGCATCGGCGGCGTCGGGATTGCGGACGAAAGTGCCGTCGGTTTCGCTCCACTCCTTGTTCGTGTTGGCCGCGGGTGCCTCCCCGGGCGACGGCGCGGTCGGGCCGACGAATTTCTGCTTGGCGCGCAGCACGCCGCCGTCCCGCTGGTCGCTGCTGTCGTTCAGGTAGCCGAAGGCGCTGAAACGCATCTTGTCGGCGTACTTCTGGATCAGCCCTTCAGGCTTGTAGTTGGCGCCGTAGGCCTTGCAGTTGGCTTCGAGTCCACCGGCTGCGGCCGAAGGGTCGCACACTTTCACGCGCATCGTGAAGTCGCCATCGACCGGACCGGACTCGGAAAACGGCCTGAAGGTGGTCGACGAAGGAGTGCGCCAATGGAACTGCATTACCGCGCCGCCGCCCTTCTCGTAGTACTCGATCTGCACGCGGAACTGCTGGCCAGCGGTCAGGGCGATGGTGGCCGAGTCGTTGGTGGTCGAGCCGTGATCGGTCCAGTTGTCGATGCGGAGATCGTTGTTGCCGAAATTGTTGCCGTTGCCGGTCTTCACCCAGAGCCGCACGCCGTCGTCGCTGATGGTGCGGAAGGTGTAATTGCCTGCCTCGGGCGCCGTATAGGTTCCGCTGAAGCGCGCCGAGAAGTTGTCGGCATTGATGCCGGTCACCGGACTTCCGTTTCCCCAGTCGTGGTTGGCAGTGTCCGTGGTGACAGTGGCGATCACCGGGTTGTTGAGAGTGATGTTGTTGAAGTACTGCGCCGACATCGTGCGATTGCCACTGCCGCCCGTGGCGGTCATGCGCATCTTGAAGCCGCGGTTGGTAATGCTCACGCCCAATGCAGTGGCATCGTTGAAGGGTGTGGCGCCGGCGATGGCGGATGGCGTGAGGTTGCGGTCCGGAAAGAGGCTGCGGTTGCCGTGCCACGCTTTCTCGAGGATGGTGGAGCTGGCCGTGTCGACCACGCGCCGTCCGCCCGTCATGGCCCAGCGAAAGGGGTCGATGGTGGCGGTGGAAGCCCAGTTCAGGAAGTTGCCGCTCCACTTGTCGTCATTGGCACCCGTGCAGGTGCGGTTGGTGGCGGCGCCGGCCGGGTAGAAGTAGCTGGAGTCGCCCTTGTCGACGGTGCTGACGCCGTTAGCGGTGGTGTCGACTTGGTACAGGTAGCACTTGGCCGGATCGAAGTAGCCCAGGTAGTTGGTAGTGCTGGCGTAGTCGCCGACGTGGGCCGTGCGCGATGCCGTGGGCCATTCCACCGACAGAGCCAGTGCCAGGTTGCCTGGGACCTCCGAGGTTGAGAACACGGGCTGATTGGCGAGCGGAATCGCGGATGCGATCATGGCACTGCCGAGCGCCAAGCCAACGCCGGTGACAATAGTCACGCGGCGCAGCCCGCGAACGAACGAACGAATTCTTGTTTTCATGATTCGCCTGTGCCCTATTCGGGCTTGGTGAAGGAGGCTTGCAGGAACACCTGCGTATCGCGGGGACCGTCGACGCGAACTGAGACGCGGTAGATGGGCGGGCTGGGGATGGAAGGGCCGGGCGTGGCCAGTTGGCTCTGATCGCCACTCGACGTGTCGGTGGTCGACGGGGTGTAGACGCAGCCGCTTTTGCCGATGACTGAGAACGTACCCGTGACGTTGCACATGCGATCGATCACGTAGCGCACGGTGACGCCGCCATTGCCCGCGATGGGCGTGCCGGTTGGCGTGAAGGCGTTGCCCGCCACGTCGGGTCCGGTCAGGTCGGTCTTCTTCAGCAGCACCTCCGGAATGCCCTTGGCATTGGTGGCGAGCTGGACCGCGCTGTAGTTTGCCGCTGGCTGGTGGCTTGCGGTGCCGTCCGCCGTGACGAGTGCGCCGCTGGTCTGGAACTCCCGCATGGCCTTCGCGATCGCGAGTTCGCCCTGATTGACCAGATCGCGCTTGAAGGCGAGATTGCCTGCGCCGAAGAGCGAGGTGTCCATCGACCGCATGACCGCCACGCCCCCGGCGAGCAGCACAACCAGGATGATCAGGCAGAACAGCAGAACCACGCCGCGCTGGCGCGCCGGACCGTGCATCTTGGAAAGTGTCTTCATGGGAAAGGCAGCAACAGCATGTTGCGAAGCGGGATGGTTGTGTCGATGACGCGATAGCGGAAGTTCCGGTCCTCGGCCGCGATGGTCAGCGTGCGCCGGCGATCGGCCGGGAGGTCGCTGAAGATGGTCAGGCTTTCCCTCGTGACGGGTTCCTTCTCGAACAGGCTGCCGCGCATGACCAGCGCCACGCGCGCCGCCACGATGTGGCGCATGGTGTCAGGTGCAAGCATGAGGGTGCCAATCGCATAACCCGCAGCGGCGGGATCGATCCATGTGTCGACAACGCCGTTGCTGTCGGTGTCGACGCCGTACACCGCGTACATTGCAACGACGCCGTCGGCCAGCGCCTGCATGGCCGAGGCGTCGGTGCCTTCGTCGCTGCCAGTGCCAGCTGCCCGCAGCAGGTCGTAGGCGACCAGCGTGCGATCGGCGTTCACGCCGACCAGTTGGAACTGCAGGTTGTTGGCGCCCACATTGCCGAGCGGCGTGAAGAGCGCCGTGCCACCTGCCGCAAGCGTGGCAAGCGAGGTGGTGGCACCCGTCGAGGTGAAGTAGCGCCCTCCGATGGGCAGGACTTCGTTGCCCGCTGCGGCGAATGCCGTCGCGTCCGTGACGTTCACCTGCTCGATCAGGCAGTCGGAATCGAACGTGCCGTTGTCTAAGCTCACCAGCCCGATGTCACCGTTCGCAAGGCCGATGGTGTTGTCCAGCCGCAGGTTGTCGTTGCCCGGGAAGCCGGAGCGGATACGGCGTGGCACGTCGCCCGCCGCCGCATTGCCGCCCATGACCACGAGGGTGTCCGAAGCACCGTCGGCCCCCTTGGCGATCAGGAACGGCGCCAGCCGCAGATTGCCCGCCGCGGCCGCTCCGGCACCGCCGAGCAGCGTGTTGAACGGCGCCGGAAACGCGGATGCGGTTCGCGGCAGGATGGTGGTGGCGGCGGAACCGATCCTGCGCGCCGCGCTCAGCCGGCAGCCGAACACCCCACGCATGCCGGTCTGCGCGAAGCCGGAGCCGGCGCTTCGCAGCAGGCGGTCAATCGCGTAGGCGGCATAGGAGCCGCTCTGGTTCATGTCGTTGGTGGAGGTGGTGCTGCGCTTGTGCGCCTCGCCGAGGGTGACGGCGCTGGTCACGGCAAGCACCACGATCAGGCCGATGACCATGGCCACCAGCAGTTCGATCAGCGTCAGGCCGCGCTGCGCGGCGCGGGCAATGGGTTTGGAGCGGATGTTCATGGCGCGGGCGGCAGCGCGACGCGCGTGGTGAGGCGGCTGGCCTGTTCGCCGGTGGCGCGCTGGGGGGGACTCCAGGTGATGAGGATGTCGGCGGTGTTGGCCGCGACGTCCGAGGTGATCCGAACGCGGCCACTGGGCAGGCCACCGGCTTCCGGGTTGCTGGCGCGGTCGTTCCACGAAGGTACTCCGACGTCGGGGTCGATGGACACAGTGCGAGTGGTCCACATGGTGGCTGCGATGTCGTTGGCAATCAGGGCGGCGCGGTTGCGGTCTTCCGCATCGATCGAGAGGCTGATCGCGCGCGTCTGCAGGCCGATGAGGCCCAGGATGCCCAACGAGAACAGAAGGACCGAGACCAGGACTTCGATCAGCGCGACACCGGATTGCGAAGCGCGGGCGGGGGAGGGCGTAGAGCGCTGGTTTTTCATCACGCGGGGCATCCGTCGGGATTGGTGTTGGAAAGTGCCTTGGCCGGATCGCACAGGCGCACCTGCCCGCCCAGGGCGACCAGCACGCGCATCGGGCGATCGGCATTCGGAATCGTGATGTTGTAGGCCGCAGCCGCGGCGCTGCACGCCACGCCGGTGCCAGGCGTGGGGTTGTCGACGACGCGGCCCAGGGAGTTGAAGCAGATCGTCGCAGGGCCAGTGATCTGGACGTCGGGGGCCAGCCCGGTCAGGCCGCCGCCCTCGATGAACGTGGGATCGGTTGCCTCGCCCGTGAGGAGCGGCACGAAGTTGACCGACCAGTTGGCGCCATTCGCCGCGGCGGTGAGCCCGTCCGCCGGGTTCGTGTCGGCTGTCAGCGAGAAGACGGTCTGGCGGCTGCGCCGCAGGGCTTCGGTCTGCGCAAGACGAAGGCCGTTCTGCAGCGCGTCAGCAACCGTGCGTATGCGGCTGTTGCGTACCCATCCACTCATTGCCGGGAACGCCAGCGCCATCAGAATGCTCAGCAGCACCACGGTCACCATCATCTCGATCAGCGTGAAGCCGCGCGCGGCACGCGGCCGATGGATTCGCGTCTTCATCAGCAACCCGACTTCCTCGTTGTCCAGCCGGTGGTGCACTGTGTCCAGCCCGAACCCGCGCGAACGGTGACGCGCGTGTTCTGCTGGTCCACGGTGAACGTGAAGCCATTGGTGGGGCCGCTGCCCACGGCTTGCGCTGTGAAAGCCGTGGCTGTCAGCGTCGGACAAGAGATGGCGAAACTGCCTGCCGCAGCCGGCGCGGCGCACGGCGAGATGAAGGTGGTGTTAATAGAGCGGTAGTCCCGGTTGTCCTGGAAGTACCGCTCCATGTTGGCGCGCAGCGTCGAGAGCGCGTTCTGCGCGTCTACGAGCTGGCCGCGCAACACGTAATCGCGATAGCTGGGAATCGCGATGGCCGCCAGGATCCCGATGATCGCGACGGTGATCATCACTTCAATCAGCGTGAAGCCGGATGAGCCGCGCCGGGCCTGGGGAGCGCGACGCAGAAAGCTTGCTTGTTTCTTCAAGAGACACCTTTCGACCGGTTTTCGGCCTCTCGCCAGAGGGCGAGCAACAGTTACAGACAGTTGTCAAAGAATGTCTCCAATTGTGTTTTTTTGCAAAACCGCTCGTCTCCCGTTCGCAGCCATTCGTCGGCTCGGCCGGTCGGCACAATCAGCGCAATGACTTCCCGCGCAGCGCCGCTCGAGGCGACCGCCCTCCCATCGAAAGCCATCGGCACCGTGCGCGCCGGCTTGGTGGCGTTCCCTTTTCTGTGCCCGCTGGTCGCCGGTCCATCTGTGCAGGCTTGGCAGTTGCTGGCCACCTGGATCTGTGTGGCGGCGCTGCTTCTTGCCGTTCCAGCCGGCGCGCCGGCGCGCGGTGTCTGGGCCTGCCTGGCGACCGGAATGGCGGCAGTCGTGCTTTCCTCGCACGGCACGGCAGCCCTGTGGTTGCCAGTTGCGGTGGTATTGGCGGCGATGGCGGCCGCCGCTTGCGTGGGAGCGGGCATGGCGCGCGGCGGTCCGCCCGCTTCCGGGTTCCTGGCGACCGGCATCCTCGCAGCCGGCCTGGTCAGCGCCGTGCTCGGCCTGCTCCAGTACTACGGCCTGGCCGAACCTCTGGTGCCCTGGACCACCACACCCGCGCTGGGTCAGGCGTACGGCAACCTGCGCCAGCGCAACCAGTTCGCCACGCTGATCAGCATGGCGCTGGTGGCGGCGCTGTGGATTCATGCCACGCAGCCGTCAGTGCGCACCAGGCGCTGGCTCGCGGCGGCTGCGTTGCTGCTGTTGGTGGCTGCGGCGGCGTCCACCTCGCGCACGGGCCTGCTTCAACTGCTGTCGATCGTGGGCGTTGCCGCCTTCATCGCGCGGCGGGAGCGGCGCGGTGTGGCCGGCAAGACAGGCATTCGCTTCAGTTTGCCGCCGCCGCTCGTGCTGCTGGCCATGGTTCCGATCTACTTCGCTATCGCCTGGGTGCTGCCGCAGCTCACGGCCAGCGAGGTGGAAGGAATGATGCGCCGCCTGCAGGAGGGCGCGCCGGGCGACCACACGCGAGTGATTCTGTGGCGCAACGTGCTCACGCTGATCGCCGAGCACCCGTGGACGGGGTGGGGCTGGGGCGAACTGAGCTTTGCGCACTACAGCACGCTGTACGTGGGGCCGCGGTTCCCCGAAATTCTGGACAACGCGCACAACCTGCCGCTGCACTTGGCCGTGGAACTGGGCATTCCGGCCTCGGTGCTGATCTGCGGCGGCTTCATCTGGATGGTGCTGGCGGCACGGCCCTGGCGCGAACGCGATCCGGCGCGGCTCATGGCGTGGGGCATGCTGGGCGCCATCGTGCTGCACAGCCTGCTCGAATACCCGCTCTGGTACGGGCCGTTCCAGCTGGTGTTCGGGCTGTGCCTGGGAATGCTGTGGCCGAGCCGAGGCGGGGATGCCCAGCTTGCCTCATTGCGGCAACGCCTCAAAGCCGGATGGCTCGAAGCGCCCATGCTGTCGGCGGTGGCGGCTGCCGTGTTGACGGCGGTGGTCGGCTATGCCACCTGGGACTACATCCGCATCAGCCAGATCTACCTGCCGCGCGACGAGCGGCTGCCGGCCTATGAAGACGATACGCTGGCCAAGGCAAAGGCCTCTTGGCTCTTTGCAAGGCAGGTGGGTTTTGCCGAGCTGACGCTCACCAAGGTCACGCCCGCCAACGCCGCCGAGATGCATTCGCTGGCCGAGCGTACGCTGCATTTTTCGCCCGAGCCGCGCGTGATCGTCAAGCTGATCGAAAGCGCCGAGTTGACGGGGCGGGACCAGGAAGCCTGGGCGCAGGCGGAGCGCTTCCGCATTGCCTTTCCGGTGGAATACGAGCGCTGGCTGAAGGGGCAGCCGGTCGACGAGCGAACGCCCTAGCTAGCCAGCGACGTAGCTCCCGGATTTTCCGCCGTGCTTCTCCAGCACATGCACATCGGTGATCCGCATCCCCCGGTCCACCGCCTTGCACATGTCGTAAATGGTGAGCAGCGCCACTTGCACGGCAGTGAGCGCTTCCATTTCGACACCGGTCGGGCCCACGGTTTCGACCGTGGCGGTGCAGACCACCTGCGGCGCCTGGCCCGCTTCGGCCAATGCGAACGCGAGCGCCACGCGCGTGAGCGCGAGCGGGTGGCACAGCGGAATGAGGTCGCTGGTCTTCTTGGCAGCCTGGATGCCGGCGATACGGGCGATGCCAAGCACGTCGCCCTTTTTTGCGGTGCCCGATTCGATCAGCGCCAGCGTGGCGGGCAGCATCTCGATACGGCCGGTGGCCACGGCCACGCGGTGGGTAGCGGGCTTGGCCGCGACGTCGACCATGTGGGCCTGGCCCTGAGCGTCGAAATGGGTGAGGGAGCTCATGTGTGAACGTTCGGTGTGAAGGTGCATCATACGAGCCCGAGCCATGGACGAGGAATGCGCGCTTGACTCCTTCTGCCGATAAAAAAAGCCGTCTCACACCCGCATTCACGCCCGCATTGCGGTCGTTGTGCGCTTCCGTTTTAATAGCGTGCCAGGTGATGCTGCCGGTGCCCGCCCGTGCCCAACTGCAAGTGCTGCCGGGCCTGGGCGACGGCGGCGAAATGACGGCCAGCGCCGAGCGCCAGCTGGGCGACCAGATTGCGCGCGAGCTCTACCGCGACACCGACTACATCGACGATCCGGTGGTCGCAGCCTACGTGCAGGAGATCTGGCAGCGCCTCTTGGCCGCCGCACGCCAGCGCGGCGAACTCACGCCCGAGCTCGACGAGCGCTTTGCCTGGGTCGTCCTGCTGGGCCGCGACCGCAACATCAACGCCTTCGCGCTGCCGGGCGGCTACCTGGGCCTGAACATGGGCCTGATCGCCACGGTCGGCAGCCGCGACGAACTGGCGACGGTGCTCGGGCATGAGCTGTCGCACGTCACGCAGCGCCACATCTCGCGCATCATGAGCAAGCAGGGCAAGCAGATGCCGCTCATGCTGGCCGGCCTGATCCTCGGCATGATCGCGGCCACCAAGAGCCGAAGTCCCGACGCGGGCCAGGCCGTGATCATGGGCAGCCAGGCGCTCTTCATGCAGAACCAGCTGAGCTTCTCGCGCGACATGGAGCGCGAAGCCGACCGCGTCGGTTTCGGCGTGATGACGCAGGCGGGTTTTGCGCCGCAGGGCGCGGCGGCCATGTTCGAAAAACTGCAGTACGCCTCGCGCCTCAACGACAACGGCTCGTACCCCTATCTGCGCAGCCACCCGCTCACGTCCGAGCGCATCTCCGACATGCAGGGGCGCTTCCAGTTCCGCATCGACACGGCCCCGGCGATGCCGTTGGCCATGGACCACGCGATGATCGCCGCACGCGCGCGCGTGCTCACGCGGCCGGGTGTCGATGTGCTGCGGCTCTGGGTCGACGCCGCCGCCAGCGGTGAGTTCGCCAGGAGCAGCCAAGCCCAGCAGGCCGGCGCGCTTTACGCGGCGGCCTTGTCAGCCAAGGAGCTGCGCGATTTGAAGTCGGCACGCGCCTTGGCCGAGCGGCTGACGGCGCGCACCGCCGACGACGCCTCCGCCGCCAAGCTGGCACGTTGGCTCAACGCCGAGATCGAACTAGCCGGCGGCGGCGCCCCCAAGGCCGCCAGCCTGCTCGACGCTAAATCCAAAGAACGGCCCGAGATGCTGCTCGCGGCCGATGCCGCCGTGGCCACCCGCCAGCCCGCGCCGATGGTGCCGGTGTTGCGCGACTGGGTGGCAACCAATCCGCGCGACGCCACTGCCTGGCGCGCCTTGGCCAATCTGTATGGCGCGCAGAACGACACCTTGCGCGCGGTGCGCGCCGATGCGGAAGCCAATGTCGCCATCCTCGACTACCCCGCGGCCCGCGACCGCTTCAAGGCCGCGCAAGAACTGATGCGCAAGCCGGGCGCGCCCATCGACCACTACGAGGCGTCGATCATCGACACCCGCGCGCGGGCCGTGGAGGTGATGGTGAAGCGGCAAGCCGAAGAGCCGCCGCTGAAGTGATGGGCGCGGGGCTCAGCGCTTCGAAAGAAGCCCGCCCAGCGCAGCTTCGATGACCAGGCCCAGCAGCGAGTAGATCAGCGAGCCGATCAGCGCTGCCACGAAACCGCTGACCTGAAACCCCGCGAGCAGGCCGGATGCGGCCCAGAACAACAAGGCGTTGATCACGAACAGGAACAGCCCGAGCGTGACGATGGTGACCGGCAGCGTCAGCACCACCAGCACTGGCCGGACGATCATGTTGAGCAAGCCGATGACCGCCGCGGCAATCAGCGCGGAGCCGAAGCTGTTGACCTGGACACCGCTGTAGAGATAGGCCACCGCCAGCAGCGCGACGGCGCTGAGCAGCCATTTGATGATGATGCGCATGCGCCGCAGGATACCCCAGCAGTTCCAAAACAACGAGCCCCGGCGCGTTGCCGCACCGGGGCTCGTCAGGGAAGGCGTTGTGGCCTCAGGCGGGCGAATTATTCGGCGAGCTCGTTCGCCAGCACCAGCAAGGCGCCCATGCCCATCACGGCACCCGGAAAGGCCCAGCCCGATTGGCGCGGCGGCGTCTGTTCGGGCGTGACCGGCTCCAGGTCGACGCCGATCTTCGGGCGGCGCGCATCGACCACGTGGGTGGCCGAATGCTCGCGCTTCAGTTGCTGTGTCAGCTCTGCCAGCGGGCCCTTGGCCAGCACCGCGGTCACCTGCCCGCCGTTGCGTTCGAGCATGGGCAGCAGCTGCGCCTGCACCTTGCTGAACCACTTGGCGCGCCAGTTCTCGCGTGCGCTGTGGCTCACCCATTTGCTGATGCGGTGCGTCATGCGCGGTGCGCAAGCCACCAGCACCCAGTGGCGCGCCACGACGCTGCCGGCGTCCGGAGCGAGTTCGGCGAACTGCTCGGCGGCATAGCCGGCGTCGTCGACATAGAGAATGATCTTTTCCATGAGGCGCTCCTTAGGTCGTTAGGGTGGCAGAGTCCGGGCTATAGGGGAAGGGCATTTTTGCTGAGAGCGGCGAGCGCTCAGCTGCTCGTGATTGCTTCGGCGGGCTTTTGGCGCGCCTGGCGCATCGCCACCCATTTGCCGATGACCAGCACCAGCAGCGCACCGGCCACACCGGCTGCGTACCTGATCACGTCGCTCTGCGGCACCTTCGGCACCCAGGTCCAGGCCGCGGTGTTCGCCAGCGCGGGGTCGGACACGGCCATCGTGCCGGCGATCCAGCCCAGCAGCATGCCGCCGGCCGTGATGATGATCGGGAAGCGGTCCATCAGCTTGATGACCAGCTGGCTGCCCCAGACGATGATCGGAATGCTCACCAGCAGGCCGAAGACCACCAGCGGCATCTGGTGGGCCTGGCCGGCGCCCTGAGCGGCGCCTGCAATGGCGATCACGTTGTCCACGCTCATCACCAGGTCGGCCACGATCACGGTCTTGACCGCGCCCCACAGCTTGTCGCTGGCGGCAATGTTGCCGTGTGCATCGTCATGCTCGGGGGCCAGCAGCTTCACACCGATCCACAGCAGCAGCACGGCGCCCGCGAGCTTCAGGAACGGAATGGCCAGGAGCGTGAGCGCGAAGAAGATCAACACCACGCGCAGCACGATGGCACCGGCGGTGCCCCACAGAATGCCCTTGGTGCGCTGCGCCGGCGGCAGCTTGCGGCAAGCCAGGGCAATGACGACGGCGTTGTCGCCGCCGAGCAGGATGTCGATCATGATGATCTGACCGACCGCGACCCAGAATTCCGGGGTCATGAACTGTTCCATAGGTTCCTCTTGTCTTCGCGCGGTCCGTCCATCCCAGGCTGGATGGCGACAGTCCGCCGCATGCGTTGCATTTCGATCCATCCCGTACAGGAACGTCGAAGCGATGGCGAAGACCGGGCGATGACCGGGGATTCAGGAACGCTTCGACCAAACCTGCGCAGGTTCAAATCGAAGGTCTTGCTCGACAACGCGCACCCAAGGGCACGCGTTGCCCGCCAGGCCGGAAGTGTTGTGCTTCGTATTGACGACCTGGCGAATTCCGCCGTTGTGCACGGCGGTCGGGAGCTACTCCCCTTCGTGGGGGGATTAGAGCATCGAGGCCCCCGTTCTGGCAACCCGAAAATTTCAAGGCTTCAAAAGGAATGCTCCCGAAAGCCCCATGAACATTGGCTTGGGCGCTATGTGTTTCGTAGCCCCTATAACCTTCGGGCGGCGTGGGACATTGCCGGACTATGATCGCCGCTCGCTGTTTTTTCTCTCTTCATGGCCGCCATTCACATCACCGACATCGAGGCCGCCATCAACCATTGGCGCGAGAAGAGTCCCTCGCCCGACGGCGTCACGCTGGCGCCCGAGTTGCGCGCGCTCGCCGAGGTGTATGCGCTCATGGTGTTCCACCATGAAGACGAAGTCGACGAAACCGGCTTCCCCGCAAAGGCATGGGCCGCCTGGCTCGACTGGTATCACAGCACGCCCGACACCCCGTGCATTGCCATCTGCTCCACCAGCCAGGGCGACGACCAGTGCAAGGGCTGCGGCCGCAGCTTCGACGAGGTGCAGCACTGGCCCGCGATGTCGCCGGCCGAAAAACGCGTGACCTGGCGCCGCATCACCATGGAAGATTCGGCCTGGCGCTTCAACAGGTACGCCGAACGGGCGCGCGAGGCCGAGCCGCCGAAATGGCCCGACGACCCGGCCGAACCGCTCGGCCCCGACGACACGCCCTGAGAAAGAGGCCACCGCATGCGCCGCCTCGCCCAAGCTCCGAACCTCGCGATTGCGGCCCTGTGGGTGCATGCGCTGCGCGAGGAGGGCCTCGAGGCGACGGTTCAGCGCGAGTTTCTCGGCGCCGTGATGGGCCAGCTGCCGCCCGACCAGTGCCTGCCTGAAATCTGGATCGACGACGAAGCGCAGTTCGAGCGCGCGCAGCAGGTGCTGCATGCAGCGCAGCATCGGCCGCAGCGCAACTGGCAATGCGTGTGCGGCGAGCGGATCGAAGGCGGCTTCGAGCAGTGCTGGCACTGCGGCGAGATGATGCCGGCGCTCTAGGCTACTTCCAGCGCAGCAGTTCGACGTCGATGCTGTGCGTGCCGTCGCCCAGTGTCAGCGTGTTTTCCTGAATGGTCGCCTGCAGCTGCATGCTGCGCTGCGCCAGCGCGGCCAGTGCCTGGGAGGCTTCCGTCGGCACCCGGTAAACGGACAGGTTCTGCGGCCGCGTGAGCTTGTTCTCGATGCCGCGCCACCAGATCTCGGCCGCGTGGTTGAAGCAATAGACGATCACCTCGTCCGACTTGCCGCAGGCCTTGATGATGGGCTTGTCCTCGGGCTGGCCGACCTCGATCCACAGCTTCGTCTCGCCCGTGAAATCGCGCAGCCACACATCGGGCTCGTCCACGTTCGACAAGCCCGCGCCGAAAGCCAGCGTGCCGTCGCCCTGGCACACGTCCTGCAGCTTGTAGGCGTTGAGCGCGAGCGCGACGAGCCGGATCATCATCCGCTCGTCGGTCTCGCTCGGGTGGCGCGCCAGGGTCAGCGCATGGTCGGCGTAGTAGCCGTGGTCGATATCGGCCACCGCGAGGGCGGCCTTGAAGATGGTGGATTTGAGGGCCATGGGTGCGCGAGTGTATGCGCGCGCTCAATCTCTCAGATTCGGCTGGCGAGCTCCGCAGCCTTGCCCACGTAGCTTGCCGGTGTCATGGCCAGGAGCCGTTCCTTTTCCGCTTCGGGAATATCGAGCGAGCGGATCAGGCCGTGCAGCGCTTCGGCCGTGACCGTCTTGCCGCGCGTCACTTCCTTGAGCTGCTCGTAGGCGCCCTGCACGCCGAAGCGGCGCATCACCGTCTGGATCGGCTCGGCCAGCACTTCCCACGAGGCGTCGAGGTCTTCGGCCAGCGCTTCTTCGTTGAGCTCCAGCTTGCCGAGGCCCGTGGCCAGGCTCGCATAGGCCAGCGTGGCGTAGCCGAAGGCCACGCCGATGTTGCGCAGCACCGTGCTGTCGGTCAGGTCGCGCTGCCAGCGGCTGATCGGCAGCTTCTCGCTCAGGTGGCGCAGCACCGCGTTGGCGAGGCCCAGGTTGCCTTCGGCGTTCTCGAAATCGATCGGGTTGACCTTGTGCGGCATGGTCGAAGAGCCGATTTCGCCCTTCTTGAGCCGCTGCTTGAAGTAGCCCAGGCTCACATAGCCCCAGATGTCGCGCGAGAAGTCGATCAGGATGGTGTTGGCGCGCGCCACGGCGTCGAACAGCTCGGCCATGTAGTCGTGCGGCTCGATCTGGATGCTGTACGGCTGGAAGCTCAGGCCCAGGCCGAGCGGCGCCGGCGTTTCGATGACCTTGCGGCTGAACGCCTCCCAGTCGAAATCGGGCCAGGCCGCGAGGTGGGCGTTGTAGTTGCCCACCGCGCCGTTCATCTTGCCGAGCAATTGCACCGCGGCAATCTGAGCCCGAGCCTTCGAGAGGCGCACCGCGACGTTCGCGATTTCCTTGCCGACCGTGGTCGGGCTCGCGGTCTGGCCGTGCGTGCGCGACAGCATCGACACGCCGGCGAACTGGTGCGCCATTTCGCGCAGCTTGGCAATCAGCCCGTCGATGGCCGGCAGCACCACTTTCTCGCGCGCGGCCTGGATCTGCAGCGCATGGCTGGTGTTGTTGATGTCTTCGCTGGTGCAGGCGAAGTGCACGAACTCGGCTGCGGCCAGCAATTCCGGCCGCGCTTCGAACTTGGATTTGATCCAATATTCGACCGCCTTCACGTCGTGGTTGGTGGTCTTCTCGATGTCCTTGATCGCCAGTGCATCGGCCTCCGAGAAGTGGGCAACCAGCCCCAGCAGGTACTTGCGGGCGCCGCCCGTCAGGGGCTTGAATTCAGCGAAGCCGCAGTCGGACAGCGCAATGAACCACGCCACCTCGACCTGCACGCGCCGGTGCATATAGCCCTGTTCGCTCATCAGCGGGCGCAATGCCGCGAGTTTGGCCGCATAGCGGCCGTCCAGTGGGGAGAGGGCGGAAACGGTGGAAAAGCTCATGCCCGAATTTTAGGCGGCATGCGCCGACGCCCGTTCGCGACAGTTCGAACCGGCCTTTTTCAGCGTTCCCCTAAAATAGGCACGAACAAACGTTATCAAAGCAAAGGGAGAGAGCCTTCATGAAACTGATCGGATCGGCCGCCAGCCCTTATGTGCGCAAGGTGCGCGTGGTGCTGGCCGAGAAGCGGCTCGACTACCAGTTCGTGATCGAAGATGTCTGGTCCGCCGACACCACCATCGCGCACTCCAACCCGCTCGGAAAAGTGCCCTGCCTCATCATGGAAGGCGGCGAGGCGATGTTCGACTCGCGCGTGATCGTCGAATACCTCGACACGCTGTCGCCGGTCGGCAAGCTCATTCCCCAGCAGGGCCGCGAGCGCGCCGAGGTCAAGACCTGGGAAGCGCTGGCCGACGGCGTCATGGACGCCGGCGTGCTCTGGCGCCTGGAAGCCACCTGGAGCGGCCGCGGCGACGGCGAGCGCAGCGCCACCTGGATCGAGCGCCAGCGCGCCAAGGTCGAGGGCGGCATTGCCGCCATGGCCAAGGGCTTGAGCGACAAGCCCTTCTGCAGCGGCATTCACCTGAGCCTGTCGGACATCGCGGTGGGCTGTGCGTTGGGCTGGGTCGGCTTTCGCTTCCCCGAAATCGACTGGCGCGGCGAGCACTCCAATCTCGCGAAGTTGTACGACAAGCTGATGCTGCGGCCCAGCTTCATCGACACGCAACCCTGAAACGAAAAAAAGGCGCCTCTGGCGCCTTTTTGGTTTTTCGAGGGCGCTTCGTGCCGCGCCACCGCCCGTACGGGAAATATAAAAATGCTGCGAGGCGCCCCGACGCGAAGGAGGGAGGGAGGGAGGAGGAGAAGAATCACCTCGGGATTTCGACCAGACGAGAGACGCCCGGAAGACCTCGCAACATGAAAACCGGAGGGCATTTGCTGCCCACGCTCTGTATGAGGACAGTGTGCCAGCCCGGTTCCCGGTCCGGTGGTAAACGTTTGTGACGATCAGTTCGCAGGTACTACGAAGCGATCGATAAAAACATCTGCCCGAACCCAGCCGCCGGTCAGTTCGACGCCGCGAGCTGGCTCTCGATGACCTTCACGAACGCGGCCTCGTCGGGTGCCGTCATGCTCGACCACGCCTGAACCACCTTGCCGTCCCGGCCGATCAGGTATTTGTAGAAATTCCACTTCGGCGTGGTGCCGGAGGCCAGCGCCAGCTGCTTGAACAGCGGATTCGCGTTGGCGCCGCGCACCGACGATTTCGCGAACATCGGAAACTTCACGCCGAAGGTGCTTTCGCAAAAATCGGCAATTTCCTTGTTGGAACCCGATTCCTGCGAAAAATCGTTCGAAGGAAAGCCCAGCACCACCAGTCCGCGCGAGCGATATTTGTTGTCCAGCGCTTCCAGGCCCTTGTATTGCGGCGTAAAGCCGCAGAAGCTCGCGGTGTTCACGACCAGCACCACCTTGCCGGAGTACTGGCACAGAGATTGGGGTTTTTCATCCTGCAACCTTGGGAAGGTGTGTTGCAGGGTGGCCGGGCAAGCCGCGGCGGTGCCGTCGGAAGGGGCGGCGGCCATCGCGGGAGAGGGGGGGGCAGAGGGGTTGGCGGGGGCCTGGGCACCCGCCGTGCCAGCGGCAAACAGGCATGCTGCCAGTGCGGCGGCCGGTGCGCAGCGCCTGGGCGCCGACAATCGGGTGGGGGTTCGCATAGGGGCTCCTGGTACAAAAAGAGGTGTGTGATTGCGTGTCGGCGGGGCTCGCATGCCCGCATCATCGCGCGTCTGTCACGGATGCGCCGAACAGGCCGACTAAAATCGGCGGCCTTAGAAAGATTTTGATGCTTTATCCGGAACTCTTCAGACAACTCGAATCTGTCCGCTGGGACATGGACAAGGACATTCCCTGGCAGTCGTTCGATGCTTCGCTGCTGTCCGAAGAACAGGCGCAAACCATCAAGATGAACGCCATTACCGAGTGGGCGGCGCTGCCGGCCACCGAAATGTTCCTGCGCGACAACCGCCACGATAGCGACTTTTCGGCTTTCATGTCGATCTGGTTCTTCGAGGAGCAGAAGCACTCGCTGGTGCTCATGGAGTACCTGAAGCGCTTCAGCCCCCAGCACGCGCCCACCGAGCAGGAACTGCACGAGGTGCGCTTCGACTTCGACCCGGCGCCGCCGCTCGAAACCCTGATGCTGCATTTCTGCGGCGAGATCCGCCTCAACCACTGGTACCGCCGCGCCGCCCAGTGGCACACCGAGCCGGTCATCAAGCACATCTACACCACGCTGAGCCAGGACGAAGCCCGCCACGGCGGCGCCTACCTGCGCTACATGAAGCGTGCATTGGAAAAGTTCGGCGACGAGGCCCGTGCCGCGTTCACCAAGGTCGGCGTGCTGATGGCCAGCGCGCGCCGCACCGCGCAGGCGCTGCATCCGACCAACCTGCACGTCAACAAGGCGCTGTTCCCGAACGACACCATCCAGAGCCGCATGCCCGACCCGGACTGGCTCGAGCACTGGCTCGACAAGCAGATCAAGTTCGACGCCGTCTGGGAAACCAAGGTCGGCGAGCGCATCCTGCACAACCTGAGCCTGCTGATGAACCGCAGCTTCAAGACCGTGCAGGAGCTCAACCGCTACCGCAAGGAAGTTTCCGCCAGCCTCGGGCCCAAGGCCGAGTACCAGGGCGCCTGAGAACCTCGCCCCGCATGTCGGGGCTTTTTTTTGCGCACGGTGTCACACCCGCAGGGTGCCAAACGTCTAACCGGGCATGGACGACCCAACCCTTACCTTCGACAGCCACCGCCGCCGCCTGCAAGGCATTGCCTACCGCATGCTCGGCTCCGTCGCGGAGGCCGAAGAGGTGGTGCAGGACGCCTGGCTGCGCTGGCACGAGGCCGACAAGGCTGGTCTGGACAGCGCCGAAGCCTGGCTGGTCACTGTCGTCACGCGGCTTTCGATCGACCGGCTGCGCGCCGCCAAGGTCCAGCGCGAGCACTACATCGGCCCCTGGATGCCCGAGCCGACGCTGACCGAGGCGCCGCACACCCCGGAACAGCTGCTCGAGCGCGCCGACAACATCTCCGTTGCCTTCCTCGCCGTGCTCGAGCGCCTGGCACCGGAGGCGCGCGCGGCTTTCCTGCTGCGCGAGGTGTTCGACGCCGACTACGAAGAAGTGGCCCGCACGCTCGGCAAGAGCGAGGCCGCCTGCCGCCAGCTGGTGCACCGCGCCAAGGCCCAGGTGCAGGAGGCACGCCCGCGCTTCCAGGTGTCGCGTGAAACCCACTTGCGCCTGCTGCGCGCCTTTGCCGATGCCGCCGCGCGCGGCAGCCTGCAGGAGCTGAAGGCGCTGATGGCCGAGGATGTCGAACTCATCGGCGACGGCGGCGGCAAAGTGCAGACCTTCAGCAAGATGCTGCGCGGCAGCCAGCGCCTGGCACAGCTTTATTTCGCGCTCTGGCGCCGCATGGGCGCGGCGGTGCGCATGGAGCTGGTGGACATCAACGGCGAGCCGGGGCTGCTGCGCTTCGTCGACGGCCAGCTCGAGTCGGCCCAGACCTTCGAGATCGAGGGCGAGCGCATCGTTCGCATCCGCGCGCAGCGCAACCCGGACAAGCTGGCACGCATCGCGCAGCTTTTTTCTTCGAAATAGTTCGCGCGGCGTGTCACAGGGCCGGGGTCTGGCCCGTCTTCAGTGGGTAGCAAGCAGATTTCTTGTCTCAACCACCTGGAGTACACGCCATGAGCACCACCATTGCCCCCCGCCTCACCTGGTACAAGACCGCCCCCAAGGCCTTTCAGGCCATGATCGCCGTCAACGGCGCCTTCGAATCGAGCACGCTCGGCAAGGTGCTGATCGACCTCGTCTTTGCCCGCGTCTCGCAGATCAACGGCTGCGCCTACTGTCTCGACATGCATGTGCGCGACCTGCGCCAGCAGGGCGAAGACTGGCAGCGCATCAACAGCCTGGCCACGTGGCGTGAAGTGAGCTTTTTCAACGAGCGCGAACGCGCGGCACTCGACTGGGCCGAAACGCTGACGCGCCTGGCCGACCATCATGCGGACCGCGACGCCGAGTTCGAGGCGCTCAAGGCGCATTTCAGCGAGCTCGAAATTGTCGAGCTCTCGATCGCCATTGCGCAGATCAATGCATGGAACCGCATGGGTGTCGGCATGCGCTCGCAAGTGGCGGCCAAGGAAATGCCTTGAACCCGCGGCACTGAATCCGCGGTCAGCGGCGCTCGACGACCATCGGCGCAATGCGCAGGCTCTCGCGCAGCTGCGTGACGGCTTCGCCGGCTTCATTGCGCGATGCAAAGGGCCCGGCCTGCAGACGGTGCGTGCCGGCCTCGCTGAACACGCGCAACTGCGGCGCCAGCGAAGGCAGGCCGCGCGCCGCCTGGCTGCGCAGGCTCTCC
The DNA here is from genome assembly GCF_030815855.1 of Variovorax paradoxus. Lineage (NCBI taxonomy): Bacteria > Pseudomonadati > Pseudomonadota > Betaproteobacteria > Burkholderiales > Comamonadaceae > Variovorax > Variovorax paradoxus. Next base: position 5,522,356 of record NZ_JAUSXG010000001.1, read on the forward strand.
GCGCCATCGCGCTCGCGGAAGGCGCCGAGCTGCACCCAGTAGCCGGCCGCCGCGGCGGAAGACGGTGTGGCCGCCGACGGTGCGGCGGCCGGCGCTACCGGCGCCGACAAGGGCGCCATCGGCGCAAGGTCGGTCACCACCATGGGCTGGCGCGGCGGCGGCATGGCGTCGTCCGGCGGAGGGATCGGCGCCGCCGCCTGCGCGACCGGTTCCATCGGCGGCGTCGGCTTCATCGAAGCTGCCGGCGCCATCGGTGTTTGCGGAACCACCGGCATCGTCGAGGCCTCCGGCGCATTCATCGCCACGGGTGCCACCCAGGCCGAAGGCACGCCCACCGATGCGGCCGCAGCGCGGCGCGATGGCGCCGGCACCGGCGACGCCGAGGCATACGCGGTTCCTGGATCGCGCCGCCACGCGCCGGTACGGATGTCTTCGTTCGTGATGCGTTCGATCTCCACCGGCGCCACGCCGCGCAGCAGGTCGAGTTTCAGTGCGGCCGTGTAGCTCAGGTCGATGACGCGGCCATCGACAAACGGGCCGCGGTCGTTCACCCGCACGATCACCTCGCGCCCGTTGGCCGGATTGCGCACCCGCACGTAGCTCGGCAGCGGCAGCGTCTTGTGCGCGGCGGTCATGGCGTACATGTCGTAGGGCTCGCCGCTCGCGGTCGATGCGCTGTGGAACTTGCGGCCGTACCACGAGGCAATGCCCGATTCGCGGAACGGCCGGTCGTCGGTGATCGGCTGGTAGGCCCGGCCCAGCACGGTATAGGGCTTGCTGGTGCCGCCGTTGCCGCGAATGGCTTCGATCCGGGGCTCGGCATCGGGCACGCGGTCGAGGTCCGACGGAATGTTCGTGCCGGGGCCGTCACGGCCGCTCAGCGCGCCGCCGCCGCTGCGCGTGCCGCTCGCGCAACCGGCCAGAAGGACAGTAACGGCCACCGCGCAGGCAGCCAGCGCGGCGGTGGCGGGGGTGCCGGCCCGCTCAGCCAAACACGGCCTTCCACAAGGCCAGCATGGCGTCGCGCTCAGCAGCCAAGGCCGGCGGCGTGACCTGGGTCGGCTCTTCATTGAGGCGCGCGCGGTGCTGCACGCGGCGCAACTCGCGGTAGGCCGCGGCGGCATGGCGGCCGACCCCGGCGGGCAGCAGCCCGGCGTCCTCCGCGCGCACCAGCAATGCGATGTTGCCGACGTTGGGAATGAGATCCGGGTGCTCGCCCGACGACGACAGCACCAGGAATTGCACCGCGAACTCGGCATCCACCATGCCGCCCGGGCTGTGCTTGACGTCGAAGCGGTCGGCCTTCACCGGCCTGGCGCCGCGTACCTTGTCGCGCATGGCGATGATTTCGGCCTTCAGCGCTTCGCGGTTGCGCGGCGACACGATCACGGCTTGGCGCACCTCATCGAAGCGCGCACCCAGTTCGGCGCTCCCCAGCACGAATCGCGCGCGCGTCATGGCTTGGTGCTCCCAGGTCCACGCCGTGTTGCTGCCGCGTCCCAGCTGGTACTTCTCGTAGGCTTCGAAGCTGGTGGTGAGCAGGCCCGAATTGCCGTTCGGCCGCAGCGCGGTGTCGATCTCGAACAGATCGCCCTCGCGCGTCTTCACGGTCAGCCAGTTGATCAGCTTGCGCACATAGGCCGCATACACCTCGCCCGCACGCTCGTCGTCATCGTCGTAGACGAACACGATGTCGAGGTCGCTGCCGTAGCCCAGTTCTTTTCCGCCCAGCTTGCCGTAGCCGATGATGGCGAACTGAGGCACCTCACGATGGCGGTTGCGCACGTGCGGCCAGCACCAGCGGGCGGTCACCCGCAGCGTGGTGTCGGCCAGCGCGCTCAGGTCGTCGGCCACCTGCTCCACCGTGATGCGGCCGTCCACGTCGCGCGCCAGCGTGCGGAACACTTCGGCATGGTGGGCGTGGCGCAGCAGGTTCAGCAGGCGCTCTTCGTCGGCTTCGCCGGTGCGGCTGAGCGAGGCGTGGCGCGCTTCGAGCTCGCGTTCGAACTCGGCCGCCACGAAGCGGCCCGAGAGCATTTCGCCGCTCGCGAGCTCGTCGATCACGCCCGGGTGCTGCATCAGATAGCGCGCTGGCCATTTTGCGGCGCCCAGGAGCCGCAGCAGCCGTTCCTGCACCGCCGGCCGTTCGACGAGCAGTGCCAGGTAGCTCTCGCGCCGCAGCAGCGGCTCGATCCAGTCGACCCAGCGCAACGCCGCATCCACATGGCGCGGCGTCTGTCCGGGGCCGTCGCCGTCGGGCTCTTTGAGCCATTGCCCGGTGCGCTGGACGAGCTGGCGCAGCCGCGCCCGCGTTTCCTCGCGCAAGGCCAGCACGCGCGGTTGCTCGCACCAGTTGCGAATGCGCTCGGCAAACACGGGAGGCAAGTCGTCGAGCAGATCGGCCAAGTCGGCCGGTGCCGCGGCCTTCTTGCCGTTGCACTTGCCACTGCAGGGCTTCTCGCCGCCGAGCAGCTTGTCGAACTCTTGCGCGACCAGTTCCCGGTGCGTATCGAGCTGTTCGAGAAAGGGGCAGCAGTTGGCATAGCCCATGGTCTGCGCGATCCAGCGCAGGTCGTCGTCGGCCACCGGCAGCACATGGGTCTGCTGGTCGTCCAGGTACTGGATGCGGTGCTCCACGCGGCGCAGGAATTCGTAGGCCGCGGCCAGCGCGTCGGCGGTTTCCTGCGGCATCAGGCCGGCACGCGCGAGGCGCTGCAGCGCGTCGAGCGTGGGCCGGGTCCGCAGCTCGGGGAACTGCCCGCCGCGCACCACCTGCAGCAGCTGCACGGTGAATTCGATTTCGCGAATGCCCCCGCGCGAGAGCTTGACGTCGTTGGCGCGCTCGGGCCGACCCGCGCTGCGCCGGGCCGACTGCTCGCGAATCTGCCGGTGCAGCGTGCGCAGCGAATCGAAAACGCTGTAGTCGAGGTAGCGGCGGAACACGAAGGGCAGCACCGTGGCGCGCAGGCTCTGCGCAAGGCCTTGCGACACGATGTCGCGCGGCGCCACCACCCGGCTCTTCATCCAGGCAAAGCGCTCCCACTCGCGGCCTTGCACCTGAAAATATTCTTCCAGCGCGTCGAGCGACACCACGCTCGGCCCGGAGTTGCCGTTCGGCCGCAATGCCAGGTCGACGCGGAACACGAAGCCGTGTTCGGTGGTGTCGCCCACCAGCGCGTAGATGCGCTTCACGGCGCGCGAGAAATACTCCTGGTTCGAGAGGCGGCCGCGGCCGTCGGCATCGCCGCGGGTTTCGCCGTCCAGGTCGTACAGGTAGATCAGGTCGATGTCGCTCGACACGTTGAGCTCGCGCGCGCCGAGCTTGCCCATGCCCACCACCCAGAGCTGCGCGCGCTGGCCTTCGGGGCCAAGCGGCGCGCCATGCACCGCGTCGAGTTCCTGGCAGACCTCGCGGCAGGCGATGTCGAGCGCGAACTCCGCGAGCTCGGTCACGGCGGTGGTGACGACGGCGAGCGGCGCCTGGGCATCGCAATCGAGCGTGACGAGCCGCTCCATCACGAGCTGCCGCACAATGCGCAGCGCGTCGCCAACGCTGTCGCCGCGTTCTCGCAATGCGCCGTAAGCCTTCGACATCGACTCGCGCCGCGGCGCACCGGGAGAAAGCAATGCAAGCTCGGCCGCATACCTGCGGCGCAGGCGCTGGACGAAGCGCGAATAGGAAGAAAACGCGACCTCGATCGCGATCGGTGGCGTGGCTGGCAACTGGTTCACACTGATATCGGTTTCCGTGGAACCCCTCTGAATGCTGGCGGTCATAATTCCCGACACAGCGCGATCCTCAATGAACGACACGGCGTCTCCCCCTTCACGTCTGCTCAAGATCACCGCTGCGACGGCGCGCTGGCTGTTGGGTTTGCTGATCGCTGCATGGCTTCTGCTGGCACTGTCAGTGGTTGTCCTACACGCATGGATTGTGCCGCGAATCGGCGATTACCGCGGCGCCCTGGAAGCACAGGCTAGCAAGGCCATCGGCGTGCCGGTGCGCATCGGCTCGATCACCGCCCGTTCCGAGGGGCTATTCCCGGCCTTCGAACTGCGCGACGTGGTGCTGCAGGACGCGCAGAAGCGCGAGGCCCTGCGCCTCGTGCGCGTGGTGGCGAGCGTGTCGCCGCGCTCGCTGTGGCGCCTCAACTTCGAGCAGCTCTATATCGAGGGGCCGCAGGTCGACGTGCGGCGCGATGCGCTGGGCAAGCTGCACGTGGCCGGCCTGCACATGTCCAACGACACCACCGGAGAGACCCGCGCCGCCGACTGGTTTTTCGCTCAGCGCGAACTCGTGGTCGAAGGCGGCACCGTGCGCTGGACCGACGAGCAGCGCCAGGCCGAGCCGCTGTTGCTGACCGACGTGCGCTTCGCGGCGCGCAACGCCGGCCGGCGCCACGGCCTGCGGCTCGATGCCACGCCGCCGGCCGGCTGGGGCGAGCGCTTCACCCTGCGCGGCCAGTTCCGCCAGCCCCTGCTGTCGGTGCGCTCCGGCCGCTGGCAAGCCTGGGACGGCCAGCTCTACGCCGACCTGCCCTACATGGACGTCACGCGCCTGGGCCGCTATGTCTCCATCGATGCACGCATCCGCGAAGGCAGCGGCGCACTGCGCCTCTGGGCCGACGTGAAGGACGGCCAGATCGTCGGCGGCGCGGCCGACCTCGGGCTCAACCGCGTCGATGCGTCGCTGGGCCGCGGGCTGCAGCCCCTGGTGCTGCGCTCGGTCACCGGCCGTCTCGCGGGCCAGCTGAACGAAGAGAACCTCGAGTTCTCGACCACCGCCTTGCAGTTCGACACCGTGGACGGCATGCGCTGGCCCGGCGGCAACCTGTGGCTGCAGCACTCGCCTGCGCGCGGCCGCACGCCGGAGCATGGCGCCTTGCGTGCCGACCGGCTCGACCTGGCCGCACTGGCCCTGATTGCCGACCGCCTGCCGCTGGGGGAGGCCACGCACCGCGTGCTCGATGCCTATGCCCCGCGGGGGCTGGTCGAGCGCATCGACCTGAACTGGCAGGGTTCGCTGGGCGCGCCCGAGCGTTATCAGGCCAAGGGGCGGGTCAGCGGCCTGCGGGTCGCGTCGCAACCCGCTCCGCCCGCGGTGGCCGCCGCTCCCAAAGCCGGCGCCTCGGCCACCCCCCGACCCCACGCCGGCTCGCCCGGCCTGAGCGGCGCCACTATCGAGTTCGACGCCACGCACACCGGCGGCACCGCAGCATTGGCGCTGGCGCAGGGCACGCTCGAATTCCCGGGCGTGTTCGAGGAGCCCACCATTCCCATCGACCGGCTGGCGGCACAGCTCCAGTGGAAGCTCGACAAGGGCCATGCCCAGTTGCAGGTGTCCAAGCTGCGGTTCGCCAATGCCGATGCCGAAGGCGAGGCCGAAGCCAGCTGGCGCACCAGCGATCCCGCCGTGTCCGCCGGCCAGGCGCTCTACCCGGGCGTGCTCGACCTGCAGGGCCGGCTGACCCGCGCCGACGGCACGCGCGTGTTCCGCTACCTGCCGCTCGAAATTCCGCAGCACACGCGCGACTACGTGCGCCAGGCGGTCACCAAGGGCACGGCCAGCAGCGTGGACTTCCGCGTGCGCGGCGACCTGCACGACATGCCGTTCATGGATCCGAAGCAGGGCGAGTTCCGCATCGTCGCCAAGGTGGCGGACGTCAACTATGCCTACGTGCCGCCGGCCTCGGCCCTTGCGGCATCCACGGCTTCCACAGCGTCCACCGCCTCCAAAGCCGCCGCCACCGCTCGGCCCGGCACGCCCGCGCCGGTCTGGCCCGCCCTCACCGGCGTTTCGGGCGAGCTGGTGTTCGAGCGCGCCGGCATGCTGGTGCGCAATGCGCGCGGCCGGCTGGCCGGCGCGGCCGGCATCGAGGTGACCAAGGCCGAGGCGCAGATTGCCGACATGTCGCACCATGCCGCGCTGCTGCGCGTCGATGCCCAGGCCAAGGGGCCGCTCGGCGAGCTGCTGCACGTGGGTGCGCCGCTGGCCGGCGAAACCGGCGAGGCGCTGTCGCGGGCGCGCGCCACCGGCTCGGCCGACTACCGGCTGCATCTGGAACTGCCGCTCGAGGCGATGGATGCCGCCAAGGTGCAAGCCAGCATCGAACTCTCCGGCGGCAACGAACTGCAGTTCGTGCCAGAAGCCCCGTCTTTCACGCAGGCCAAGGGCACGGTCAGTTTTACCGAAACGGGCTTTGCGCTGGCCGGCGTCCAGGCCCGGCTGCTCGGTGGCGACATCCGTCTCGAAGGCCGAGGCCGCTTCGCCGGCGCCAACCGCGAGGTGGCCTTGAAGGCGCAAGGCACGGCCACGGCCGAGGGGCTGCGCGGTGCGCGCGAGGCCGAGTGGTTGGGCCGGCTCGCGGCCAAGGCCACCGGCAGCACGCCCTATGCGGCCACCTTCTCGATGCGCGACGGTGCACCCGAGTTCTCTTTCACCAGCACGCTGCAAGGCCTGGCCTTGCAAATGCCCTCGCCGCTCGTGAAGACGGCCGACGAGCAGATGCCGCTGCGCATCGAAAAGAAAGTGCTGCAGCGCGAAACTCGCGCAGGCGTTTCGGTGGCGGTGCAGGACGAACTTTCGCTCGAACTCGGCCGCGTCGGCGCGGCGCAGTATGTGCGCGACATCTCCGGCGTTGAAGCGCGCGTGCTGCGCGGCGGCATCGGCATCGGCCTGGCCTCAGGCGAAACCGCCAGCGTGCCCGAGAGGGGCGTGCTGGCCAATGTCAACATCGCCAAGTTCGACATGCCCGCATGGAAAGCCCTGGTCGGCGCCGCCGCGGCTGGGGCAACCGAGGGAGCGGGCGGTGGCGAGCGGCCCGAGGACGCGGCCATGGGCTACCTGCCCACACGCATCGCGGTGCGCGCACAGGAGTTGGCCATTGAAGGCCGCACGCTGCACAACGTGGTGCTCGGCGGCACGCGCGACGGTTCGCTCTGGCGCGCCAACATCGACGCCACCGAACTCAGTGGCTATGCCGAGTACAGCCACTCGCAGGCCGGTCGCCTCTATGCGCGGCTCGCGCGGCTCAAGATCGCGCCGACCGAGGCCACGCAGGTCGAAACGCTGCTCGACGAGCAACCCGGCACGCTGCCCGCGCTCGATATCGTCATCGACGACTTCGAGCTGCTGGGCAAGCGGCTCGGCCGCGCCGAAATCGATGCCGTCAACCGCGGCGGCGCGGGGCGCGAGTGGCTTCTCAACAAGCTGAGCTTCACCATGCCCGAGGCGAGCTTCGCGGCCAAGGGCACCTGGGCCGCGAGTTCCGGCGCCACGCCCGGACGCTCCGAGCGGCGCCGCACCGCCATGAGCTTCAGGCTCGACATCGCCGACGCCGGCGATCTGCTTGCGCGCTTCGGCATGCCCGGCGTCCTGCGGCGCGGCAGCGGACGGCTCGAGGGCGATGTCAACTGGCGCGGCTCGCCGTTCTCGCTCGACTACCCGAGCCTGGGCGGACAGCTGCAAGTCAATGTCGGATCGGGCCAGTTCCTCAAGGCCGATCCCGGACTCGCCAAGCTGCTCGGCGTGTTGAGCCTGCAGGCGCTGCCGCGCCGGCTCACACTCGACTTCCGCGACGTATTCAGCCAGGGTTTCGCTTTCGACTTCATTCGCGGCGACGCGAGAATCACCAACGGCGTGGCGAGCACCAACAACCTGCAGATGAAGGGCGTCAACGCCGCCGCGCTGATGGACGGCTCGGCCGACATCGTGCGCGAAACGCAAGACCTGCGCGTGGTGGTGGTGCCCGAAATCAATGCCGGTACGGCCGCGCTGGTGGCCACCGCCATCAACCCCGCCATCGGCCTGGGCACCTTCCTCGCGCAGTGGGTGCTGAGCAAGCCGCTCGCCGCCGCCGCCACGCAGGAGTTCCACATCGAAGGCACCTGGGCCGACCCCAAGATAGCCAAGGTGCCACGATCCATCCTGCCGAACAGCTCGAGCTTTCCCGCAGCGCCGGCTGCGGCGGAAGGCAAGAAAACGGAGACCACGCAATGAAAGTCGCAGCCATCCAGATGGTGTCGGCCATCGCCCGCGAAGCCAATCTTGCACGCGCCCACGGCCTGCTCGCGCAAGCCGCCGCGGCCGGCGCCGAGCTGGCGGTGCTGCCCGAGTATTTCTGCATGATGGGCGCGCGCGACACCGACAAGCTCGGCCTGCGCGAAACCGCCGGCGCCGGCACCGTGCAGGGCTTTCTTGCCGATGCGGCGCGCGAGTTCGGGCTGTGGATCGTCGGCGGCACGCTGCCCATCGAGAGCACCGATGCCGAGCACGTGTTCAACAGCTCGCTGTGCTATTCGCCGGACGGCCAATGCGTCGCCCGCTACGACAAGATCCACCTGTTCTATTTCGACAACGGCACCGAGCGCTACGACGAGCGCCGCGTGATCGCACCGGGCTCCGCGCCCGTGGTGTTCGACCTGCCCTCGCGCGACGGCCACCGCTGGCGCGTGGGCATGAGCGTTTGCTACGACCTGCGCTTTCCCGAGCTCTACCGGGCACTCGCCAAACAAGGCGCCGACCTGCTGCTGGTGCCCAGCGCCTTCACCCGCACCACGGGCGCCGCGCACTGGGAGGTGCTGCTGCGCGCGCGTGCCATCGAGAACCTGGCCTGGGTGGTGGCGCCCGCGCAAGGCGGCACGCACGAGAACGGCCGCCAGACCTGGGGCCAGTCGATGGTGGTCGACCCCTGGGGCACGGTGGTGGCGCAGCAGGCCAGCGAGGAAGGCGTGGTGCTGTTCGACATCGACGCAGGTCAGACGGGTCGCATGCGCGCCCAGCTACCCGTTCTCTCGCACTGCGTTCTCTAGATGCAGGATGTGCTGACCGCCGCATCGCCACGGTGGGCGCTGTCCGCGTTCGCACGCCTGCGCTCGCTGTGGCAGCGCTGGTTCCTGTGGCTGCTGCTGGCCGTGCTGGTGTCCGCGTTGCTGGTCACCGTGGTCTGGCTCGCCGGGCGGCACGAGATCGAGCAGGTCCAGGCGACACTCGACCGCGACACGGCCGACGCGGTGTCCGACCTTCGCATCGGCTTGCAGCGCAATGCCCAGAGCCTGCGTGCCACGCAGGCTTCGGGGCTCGACCGCACGCACTGGCCCGAAGCCGCGGCGACGCTGCTGCGCGAGCATCGCGAGTGGCTGCGACTCGAGTGGCGCGACACCGCGCTGCGTCCGCTCGAAGCGGCGAACACGCCCTTCCGCATGCGCTTGATCGACGACGAGAGCCGCGGCGCCGACCAGACCGACGTGGCGCTGGCCTGCACCGCGGCGCGCAAGCTCGGCGCGCCCGCGTATTCGCCGAGCCACTTCGTGCCGGTGCTCGGCGGAGGCGGCGTCGAAGTGATGGAGCTCTGCGTGCCCATCGACGCGGGTGGCTTCCTCGTGGCGAGCTACTCGCTGCGCGACACGCTCATCGAACTGGTCGGCCCCACGCTCACGCGCGGCCAGGAGGTGGCATTCACCGAAACCGACGGCACGCGGCTGGTGGCGCTCGGCACCTCGCGCCGCACGGGAACGCGCGTCTTCACCTCGCAGCAGCTCATCGACCTGCCCGGTGCCGCGCTGATGCTGCGCGTGGACGGCTGGCGCGCCGCGCCCGATCTTTTTCCGAACGTGCTCACGGCGCTGGTCACCGCCATCTCGATCGCGCTGGTGTCGGTGCTGGTACTGCTGGCGCGCGACACGCGCCGCCGGCTGCGCGCCGAGCGCGACCTGGCCGATGCGCTCGCCTTCCGCAAGGCGATGGAAGACTCGGTCATCACAGGCCTGCGCGCGCGCGACCTGCAGGGCCGCATCACCTACGTCAATCCGGCGTTCTGCGAAATGGTCGGCTTCAGCCCCGAAGAGCTCATGGCCGACAGCGGCGAATCGCCCGAGGTGCCCTACTGGCCCACCGAACTGGCGCACGAATACCAGCAGCGGCAGGTGCGGCGCCTGGCCGGCGGCATGCCGCCGCGCGAGGGCTTCGAGTCGGTCTTCATGCGCAAGGACGGCACGCGTTTTCCGGTGCTCATTTTCGAAGCCCCGCTGATCAACGCGCAGCGCGTGCAGACCGGCTGGATGAGCGCCTTCATCGACGTCAGCGAGCAGCGCCGCATCGAAGAGCTCTCGCGCGCCAGCCAGGAGCGCCTGCAGGCCAGCGCGCGGCTTGCCACGGTGGGCGAAATGGCTTCGCTGCTGAGCCACGAACTCACGCAGCCGCTGGCCGCCATTGCCAGCTATGCCACCGGTTCGCTCAACATGCTCGGCCCGAATGCGAAGGGCGAGCAGGCCGAAGTGGCCATGGCGGTGCGGCGCATTGCCGAGCAGGCCGACCGCGCCGGCCAGGTGATTCGCAGCGTGCATGACTTCGTGCGCCGGCGCGACCGCACGCGCGAGGCGGTGGCGCCGCAGGCGCTGATCGACGCGGTGCTGCCGCTGGTGCGGCTGCAAGCGCGCAAGCTCGGCGTGAGCATCGAAGTGGTGCTCGAAGACAGCCTGCCGCTGGCCATGTGCGACCGCACGCTCGTCGAGCAGGTGCTGCTCAATCTGGCACGCAATGCCATGCAGGCCATGGACATGCCGGACAATGCCGGAGAACGGGTGCTGCGGCTGCGCGTGGCGCGCGCCGTCGCGGTGGGCGGCACCGGCGCGGAGGACGCGCGGCGCTGGCTCGAGTTTTCGGTGGCCGACCTCGGCAGCGGCATCAGCGAAGAGGTGGCGAGCCGCCTCTTCACGCCCTTCTTCACCACGCGCGCCGATGGCATGGGGCTTGGCCTCAGCCTGTGCCGCACCGTGGTGGAGCAGCACGGCGGCGTGTTGATGTTCGAGCCCAACCGGCCTCGGGGCACGGTGTTCCGCTTTACCTTGCCGGCGGCATGACCCTTTGTGGGCTGCCGCGGCGACACTTGAAACGACTGATATGCAACCGTTGATCGATGGGCTCATCTTCATCGTGGACGACGACGCCAGCGTGCGCGAGGCATTGGCCTGGCTGCTGCGCTCGCGCCGCCTCGAAAGCGAGCACTTTGCAAGCGCCGAGGCTTTCGAGCAGCGGCTGGCCGAGGGGCCGCTGCCGGAGCAGCCGCTGTGCCTCTTGCTGGATGTGCGGATGCCCGGCACCAGCGGCCTGGTGCTGTTCGACCGGCTCGCGGAGCGTGGCCTGCTGGAGGCCATGCCGGTGATCTTTCTCACCGGCCACGCCGATGTGCCCACCGCTGTCGATGCGGTGAAACGGGGTGCTTTCGATTTTTGCGAGAAGCCGTTTTCGGACAACGCACTGGTCGACCGCATCGAGCAGGCGCTGGGCGCTTCGCTTCGGGCGCTCGAAGTGCTGCGCGTGCGGCGCAGCCTGGCCGGCCGCATCGCCGAACTGACCGACCGCGAGCGCGATGTGATGCGGCTCGTGGTCGAAGGATTGCCGAACAAGCTGATTGCCGACCAGCTGGCCATCAGCGTGCGCACGGTGGAGGTCCACCGCGCGCGCGTGTTCGAGAAGATGGATGTGAAATCAGCGGTCGAGCTCGCCAACCGCTTGAGAGAGCTCTAGCGCCCTGCTGGCGTCTCAGGCCTTTTCGGCCACGAAGATTTCGACGCGGCGATTCTGCGCACGGCCGGGGGGCGTAGCGTTGTCGGCCACGGGCTCGCGCGAGCCGCGGCCGTCGGTGGTGATGGCCGTGGTCGAAACACCGCGCGCCACCAGATGGTTGCGCACGCTGTCGGCGCGGCTCACCGAGAGACGCTCGTTGCCTTCTTCGCTGCCGGTGTTGTCGGTGTGGCCCACCACGCGCACGCTGGCCGTGGTGGCGCTGCGCAGGCCTTCGGCGACCTTGTCGAGCACCTGGGCGAGATTGCGCTTCACATTGGCGCGGCCCACGTCGAACGAGAGTTCGTTGGGAACCACGAGGTGCAGCTGGTTGTCCGCGGTTTGCTCGATCACCACGCCCGTGCCCTTGGTGGAATTTTCCAACTCGGTCTTGAGCGATGCCAAGCGCGCAGTCCAGCTGTTGGAAGGCGCGGCCGACTGGGCAGCCGGTGCATTCGCAGACCCCGGCGCAGGCGATTGCGAGGCGCAGCCCGCAACGAACAATGCGGCCGCAGCCGCACCCGAAACAACAAACTTCCTCATGAGTTTTCCCTCTGAATTGACATTGAAACGATGGCGATGGGTGCCAGCCGCTCCCGCCCGGCCGGCGTTCTTTTTATGGATGCTCTATCTTTTTATCTGTCGGTTCGATCAACCTCGCGGCGCGCGCTCGCCCACGTAGATTTCGACGCGGCGGTTCTGCGCCCGGCCGCCGTCGCTGTTGTTGTCGGCAATGGGCTCACGCGAGCCGTGGCCTTCGATGCGGAAGGCGGCAGCGCTCACGCCATGTGCCACCAGGTAGTCGCGCGTGCTCGCGGCACGGTCGACCGACAGCGGGTTGTTGATGGCGTCGGAGCCGCTGCTGTCGGTGTGGCCGATGATGCGCACCTCGGCGTTCGGGTTGTTGCGCAGGCCGCTTGCGAACTGGTCGAGCACCGGCGCGAAGTTCGACTTGATGTTCGAGCGGCCCACGTCGAAGGACACGTCGCTCGGAATCTGAAGCTTGAGCTCGTTGTTCTGGGTTTGCGTCACGGCCACGCCGGTGCCTTGCGTGGCGGCTTCCATCTGGCGCTTCTGGTTTTCCATGCGCTGCGACCACAGGTAGCCGCCGAGCGCGCCGGCTGCGGCACCGACCACGGCACCGGTGCCGATGGCGCCGCGGTTGCCGCCGGTGGCCGAACCGATGGCTGCACCCCCCAAGGCGCCGATGCCGGCACCGATGCCGGTGTTGCGCTGGGTGTCGGTCATGCCGCCGGCACATCCGGACAGGACGAGGGCGGCGGCAGTGGTGGCGAGTACGAATTTTTTCATGGCAAATCCTTTTCAAGGTTGAATCAGGCGGGCCACAGCTTAGCTTCGACGAGCCTGCGATGGTACGGCCTTCCTACCTTGCAGGAAAGTGGAAAACTCTCGCAAAGCCGCACGCATACTGCGATGATTGCTACTAAAGTAATAGCTGACAGCCTGTTCTCCGACATTCCCAGGCGGCTTCGGGCTACGCAATGAGTTCACGGATTCGGCGGGGGATCCTTGTCGACGGGGCCGTTGTCATCGACGGCCTCGTCCTCGTCGTGCAGTTCACCCTTCTTTCGACCGGAAAACATGGTCCACCAGACGATCAATACGAACACGAGCCCGGCCCCGAGGGCTTCAAGCAAAATCAAACCCATGAGAAATGGACTCCAGTGGCTGGTTGGCCTCGCGATCGTAGCAACGCTGGCCGGCTGCTCGGTCGGGCCGCGCGTGCCCGACACACCGGCGCGGCCCGCTGCCACGCCCCCGCGCGACCTCGGACCTTTGACCGGCTCGCTGGCGCACCCCAAGAGCCGATGGGTGCCGGTCGGCTGGTCAGAGCTGCCGGGCTTCGGCGACGACCCATTGCACGAAGCCTGGATTGCGCTGCTCGCCAACTGCGCGCGTCCCAACGCGGCCTTTGCGCCGCTGTGCCGCGACGTGCGCCAGCTGGCCATCGCCACGCCGGAGGAACAACGTCAGTGGATGACCGAGAGGCTGCAGCCCTACCGGGTCGAGTCGCTCGCAGGCTCGAGCGAAGGCAAGCTCACGAGCTACTACGAGCCGGTGTACGAAGCCTCGCGCGTGCCCACCGCCGCTTTCAACGTGCCGATCTACCAGGCACCCGAGGGCCTGGTGCCGCGCCGCCCCTGGTACACCCGCCAGGAAATCGACACGCTGCCCGAGGCCCAGGCCGCCCTGCGCGGCCGCGAGATCGCATGGATGGCCGATCCCATCGACGCGCTCATGCTGCACATCCAGGGCTCGGGGCGCCTTCGCATCACCGAAGCCAACGGCGTGCAGCGCACTGTGCGCGTGGCGTTCTCGGCCACCAACGAGCAGCCTTACAAGAGCGTGCAGCAATGGCTGATTTCGCAAGGCGTGACCAAGGTCGGCAAGTGGCCTGACGACACCAAGGCATGGGCCGCGCAGAACCCGCAGCGCGTGTCGCAGTTGCTGTGGAGCAATCCGCGCTATGTGTTCTTCCGCGAAGAAACGATGAGCGAACTCGATGCGGCGTTCGGCCCGCGCGGGGCGCAAGGCGTGCCGCTCACGGCGGGGCGCTCCATCGCGGTCGACCGCGAGAGCATTCCCTATGGCACGCCTGTCTGGCTCGCTTCGAGCGGCCCCGCGGCGCAGCTGCAGAAGCTCGTGGTGGCGCAGGACACCGGCAGCGCCATCCTCGGCGCGGTGCGCGCCGACTACTTCGCCGGCACCGGCGCCGATGCCGGCCGCCTCGCCGCGAGCATGAACCAGCCGCTGCGCCTGTGGGCGCTTTGGCCGAGGCAAATACCAGCGCCGCCCTGACTCGAGGCTGAACGTTTCACGCGGGTGTCATGCGAACTGACTACCTTCGCGGGTTGATTTCTTGTTCAACCCACGAAAGATATTGCGCATGACCGCAAACTCCCGCAGCGACGATCCTTCGATCGATCTTGACGACATCGGCACCAACCCCAGCTCGAACCCTTCTTTCACCGATCTGATCGCGTCGCGCCTGAGCCGCCGCCATCTGTTCGGCCTGGGTGTCGGCACGGCCGGCACCGCGTTGCTGCAGGCATGCGGCGGCGGTAGCGGCGGCGGGGGCGTCGGCTTCCCCGTGCTGCCCCCTGCACCGGCTCCCGCTCCGCCTGCACCGCCGCCGCCCGCGCCCGCGCCCGCTCCGCCGGCGCCGGCACCCCTCAAGCTCAACTTCAATGCCGTGGCCAAGAGCCTCGACGACGTGGTGAGCGTGCCTGCCGGCTACACCGCCAGCGTGCTGTATCGCCTCGGTGACCCGATTGCCGCGGGCGTGGCTGCCTACAAGAACGACGGCACCGACGATCCCGCCACCTACGACCGGCGCGCGGGCGACCACCATGACGGCATGACCTTCTTCGGCATGAATGCCTCGAACAAGTGGGACGCGGCCAACGCCTCTCGCGGCCTGCTCGTGATGAACCACGAAGCCATCACGCCGCTGTTTCTGCACCCCACAGGCCAGACCATCACCGGCACCGGCAATGCCGCGGTCCGCACCGTCGCAGACGAAGTGCTGCGCGAGTTCTACCTGCACGGCGTGAGCGTGGTCGAGGTCCACAAGAACGGCAACAGCTGGAGCTACAAGCAGGACTCGAGCTTCAACCGCCGCGTGCACACGCTCACCGAAATGACGTTCTCGGGCCCGGCCGCCAAGACCGACTACCTGAAGACCAAGTATTCGACCGACGGCAGCAAGACCCGCGGCACGCTCAACAACTGCGCCAACGGCACCACGCCGTGGGGCACCTACCTCACCTGCGAAGAGAACTGGGCCGGCTACTTCCGCCGCATTGCAGCCACCGACAACGCCAGTCGCACCGCCAAGGAAATCACCTCGTTCAGCCGCTACGGTGTTTCGAGCACCGGCCGCGAACTGTGGGCCACCGTCACGCCCGACACGGCCGACAACATCTACGGCCGCTGGAACACCCAGGTGACCGGCGCCACCGCCACCGACGATTTCCGCAACGGCGCCAACACCTACGGCTGGGTGGTCGAGATCGATCCGTTCAACCCGGCCAGCACGCCCAAGAAGCGCACCGCGCTCGGCCGCTTCGGCCATGAAGGCGCCTGCCTCGGCCTGGTCGTGGTCGGCAAGCCGCTGGTCTGGTACATGGGTGACGACTCGCAGAACGAATACCTCTACAAGTTCGTCTCCACCAAGGCCTGGGATGCGGCCGACATCGGCGGCGGCATGGCGGCCGGCGACAAGTACATGGACGACGGCAAGCTGTATGTCGCGCGCTTCAACGCCGACGGCACCGGCAACTGGCTGGAGCTTTCGCTCGGCGTGAACGGCATCACTTCCGGCAACGCGGCCTACGCCTTCGCCGATGCGGCCGATGTCGTCGTCAACGCGCGCCTCGCGGCCGACATTGCCGGCGCGACCCGGATGGACCGCCCCGAGTGGACCGCCGTCAACCCGAAGAACGGCGAGGTGTACCTCACCCTCACCAACAACGCCGCGCGCACCCTCGGCACGACCGACGCCGCCAATCCGCGCTACTACAACGACCCCAAGGGCGTGGCGCAGACGGCGCAAAAGGGCAACCCGAACGGCCACGTCATTCGCTTTGCCGACGCCGGCGGCGATCCCGCGGCGGTCAGCTTCAAGTGGGACGTCTACCTGTTCGGCGCCCGCTCCACCGCATCGGCCGACGTGAACCTGTCCAACCTGGTGGCCGACAACGACTTCTCCAGCCCCGACGGCATGTGGTTCAGCCATGCGACCACCGGCCTGCTGTGGCTGGAGACCGACGACGGCAAGTACACCGACGTGACCAACTGCATGTTGCTTGCCGCACTGCCCGGCCAGGTGGGCGATGGCGCCGCGAGGACCATCACCAATGTCGACGGTGCCAACACGGCGACACAGGCCACCTTCATCGGCAAGGCGCCCGGCACCGACGGCCTGCGCCGCTTCCTGGTCGGCCCGAAGGACTGCGAGATCACCGGCATCGCCGAATCGGGCGACGGCCGCGCGCTGTTCGTCAACATCCAGCACCCGGGTGAGACAACCGCTGCCGCAAGCATCACCGACCCGACGAAGTTCGGCAGCCACTGGCCCGAAGGCGGCACTGCCCGCCCGCGTTCGGCCACGGTCGTCATCACCAAGGACGACGGCGGCCTGATCGGCCTCTGATCGGTTGCGCTGGTCGCTACCCCCGGTTGCGTGCAGCCTGGGGTAGCCGAGCGAGCTAGCGAGGCAACGGCAGCGCCGTCTTGTAGCGCACCTGCTTGAGCGCAAAGCTCGAGCGGATTTTTTCGATGCCTGGAATCGGCGTGAGCTGTTCCAGGATGAACTTCTCCAGCGCCGCCATGTCCGCCACCGCGATGCGGATCAGGTAGTCGCTGTCGCCCGTCATCAGGTAGCACTCCATCACCTCGTCGTGCTCGGCGATGCGCTGCTCGAAGTCGGCGAGCGACTGCTTGCTTTGCGTCGTGAGGCTGATCGAGATGAACACGTTGAGCCCGAGGCCCAGCGCCTTCGCATTCGCGAGCGCCACGTAGCGGTCGATCACGCCGCCGGTCTCGAGCGCCTTCACACGCGCAAGGCACGGCGAGGGCGACAGCTGAACGCGGCGCGCCAGCTCCACGTTCGACAGCCCGCCGTCGCGTTGCAGCTCGTCGAGGATGCGCAGGTCAATGGTGTCGAGTTGCACGAAATGCGGCTTCAGATTGGATTGGCGGAATTTTATGCTGAGCTGCTGCCATGGATATCCCTGAACCGGTAGCTAATTCTTGTCGGTGCGGCCTAAAGTGCCGTCATGAACGCCCCGATTTCCACCGACCAGATGCGCGCATTGCTGCTCGACACGCCGCTCTCGCACGACCCCGATCCTGCAGAGACCGCCGAATGGCGCGACGCCTTCCTGGCGGTGGCGCAAACCCACGGCGCCCAACGCGCACGGCAGATGCTGGTGGAGCTCGCCCGGCTTGCGAGCCAGCAACGCATCGGCTGGCAGCCCGAGCTCGCGACGCCGTATGTCAACACCATTGCGGTGGAAGACCAGCCGCCGTTTCCGGGCGATCTGGCCATCGAGGAGCGCCTGGCTTCGCTGATGCGCTGGAACGCGCTCGCGATGGTGGCCAAGGCCAACCAGGCGTATGGCGAACTCGGCGGGCACATTGCAAGCTATGCGAGCGCGGCCGATCTGTTCGAGACCGGCTTCAATCACTTCTTCCATGCGCGCGATGAAAATCATCGAGGCGACTTGGTGTTCTTCCAGCCGCATAGCGCGCCCGGCGTCTACGCGCGCGCGTACCTCGAAGGCCGCCTCGGCGAAGAAGACCTGAAGCACTACCGGCAGGAACTGACGGCGCCCGCCTTCACTCAGGGCAGCGGCGCGCGCGGCCTCAGCAGCTATCCGCATCCGTACCTGATGCCGGACTTCTGGCAGTTCCCCACCGGTTCGATGGGCATCGGCCCCATCAGCTCGATCTACCACGCGCGCTTCATGCGCTACCTCACGCACCGCAACCTGCTCGACTGCGAAGGCCGCAAAGTGTGGGGCGTGTTCGGCGACGGCGAAATGGACGAGCCCGAATCGATGAGCGCATTGACGCTCGCCGCGCGCGAGAGGCTCGACAACCTCGTGTGGGTCGTCAACTGCAACCTGCAGCGCCTGGACGGCCCGGTGCGCGGCAACGGCCGCATCATCGACGAGCTCGAAAAGCTCTTCGCGGGTGCGGGCTGGAACGTCATCAAGCTCGTGTGGGGCAGCGACTGGGACGGCCTCTTCGCGCAGGACGTGAGCGGTGCACTCGCACGCGTGTTCGCCCACACCGTCGACGGCCAGATGCAGACCTTCGCGGCGAAGGACGGCCGCTTCAACCGCGACAACTTTTTCGGGCAGAACCCCGAACTCGCGCGCCTGGCCGAAGGCATGACCGACGAGCAGATCGACCGCCTGAAGCGCGGCGGCCACGACCTTGTGAAGATTTACGCCGCTTATGCAGCCGCTGCCGCCCACAAGGGCCAGCCCACCGTCATCCTCGCCCACACCAAGAAGGGCTACGGCATGGGCAGCGCCGCGCAGGGCAAGATGACGACGCACTCGCACAAGAAGATGGGCGACGTCGATTTGCTCGAATTTCGCGACCGCTTCAGCCTGCCGCTCACCGACGCGCAGGCCATTGCGATGGACTTCTACCGCCCGCCCAAAGACAGCGCCGAGATGCAGTACCTGCGCAGCCACCGTGCCGCACTCGGAGGCGCCATGCCCCGCCGCGAAACCGCATGCGACGCGGTGCCCAAGCCCGACATAGCGAGCTACGCGCAGTTCGCGACAGCGGCGGCCGGCAAGGAAATGAGCACCACCATGGCCTTCGTGCGCATGCTCGGCAACCTCATGAAAGACAAGGCCCTGGGCCCGCGCATCGTGCCCATCGTGGCCGACGAGGCGCGGACCTTCGGCATGGCCAACCTGTTCAAGCAGGTGGGCATCTACTCGAGCGTGGGCCAGCGCTATGCGCCCGAAGACATCGGCTCCGTGCTCAGCTACCGCGAAGCCACCGACGGCCAGATCCTCGAAGAAGGCATCAGCGAAGCCGGCGCCATTGCCAGCTGGACGGCCGCGGCCACCAGCTACAGCGTGCACGGCCTGGCCATGCTGCCCTTCTACATCTACTACTCGATGTTCGGCTTCCAGCGCGTGGGCGACGCCATCTGGGCCGCGGCCGACCAGCGCGCACGCGGCTTTTTGCTGGGTGCCACCTCAGGCCGCACCACGCTCGGCGGCGAAGGCCTGCAGCACCAGGACGGCAGCAGCCACCTCGTGGCCGCGACCATCCCGAACTGCAAGGCCTACGACCCGGCCTATGCGGGCGAGATGGCCGTCATCGTCGACGCGGGCATCCGCGAAATGATGGTCGAGCAGAAGGACGTTTTCTATTACGTCACGCTCATGAACGAGAACTACGCGCAGCCCGATGTGCCCGAGGGTGCGGAGGCGGACATCCTGCGCGGCTGTTATCGCTTCGGCGTGTATGCGCCGGCTTCAGGCCAGGCGAAAAAGACGAAGGTCACGCTGCTGGGCTCGGGCGCGATCCTCACCGAAGTCGTCAAGGCCGCGCAGTTGCTGGCCGAGGAAGGCATCGAGGCCGAGGTGTTCAGCGTGACGAGCTGGAGCGAACTTGCGCGTGATGGCTTGGCTTGCGAGCAACGCGCGATCGCAGGTGAGAAGGACGCCGGTGTGCCGTTCATCGCGCAGCAGCTCGGTGCGAGCGGCAAGGGGCCGATCATTGCCGCCACCGACTACGTGCGCGCTGTGCCAGAGAGCGTGCGCGCCTTCTTGCCCGAAGGCCGCCGCTATCTCACGCTGGGAACGGATGGATTCGGCCGCAGCGACACGCGCGCGGCGCTGCGGGAGTTCTTCGGGGTGGATGCGGGGAGCATTGCGCGGGCTGCGCGGTATGCGTTGGGGTGAACGGAGCGATTGCTGCTATTCCTGTTTCGGAAAGTCGTTGTTCATCACCCGGCCCACGGTGGCGAACAGTTCCTGGCGCACGCCCTCATAGGCCGCCTTGTTTTCTTTGAGCAAGGTGTCATAGGCAAAGTAGGTGGGACCGCCCCGGTTTGACATGACGGAGTTCCACGTGATGGGCTGCAGCTTGTCGTCGCGCAGGGCGTACTCCACCGTAATGATCGGCCGGAAGTCCGCGGTCAAGCTGGGTGCTCCGTAACCGGCGGTGATGCGCAGCAGCATCACCTCGTACCCCGGCGTAGCCCTCAAGCCGGCGAGTTCCATTTTTCGTGCGGCGCCCGTGACGCGATCACTTGGCGTGAGCTTGACCTCGCGACCTGTCGCGCGCAGGGCTTCGGCCAGGCGTTCGGCGTATTCCCGATGAAGCGTCAGCTCGCCCTGGCTTTCTTCTATCGCCTGCTGAAAGCGTTTGCTGCGGCTCGCGACTTGGTCCATCGAGTTGCTGCGACTGGCAACGTCAGCGCCAATCGCCACCAGCACCCCCACAGGCCCGAGCAACCCGCCGAACCCGGCTGTCGGGGTCGCACCGGTATCCAGAACTGTTAGTTCGGACTTGGCGTTGTAGACGATCTCGACCCGGGGATGTGACAGCGGCTCTGGCTCTTCATTGCTCGCTTGCTTGGACCGCCCGGCGCAAGCAACGAGCATGACTGCAATGGTGCAGACGGTGATGATGCGTTTCATGGTGCTCCCTCTCATTCGGATACTTTGAAATATGTTTTTGGCGGACCAAGGTGATCTCAGGCTGAGCCAGTTGCGCGGCGTCAAGCGCCAATCAAAAGCTCGCGTTGAGATTGAATCCGAAGGTCGTCCTGGCCGTGCGATACCCCTCCGGCTTGCTGATCGGTGCGCCCATGAAGAAGTCATAGCTCAACTTGCTCCACTGCCCCCGCACGCCAATGACTGCACCCGCCAGGCTGCGGCCCAGCAGGTCCGCGGTCGAGCGCCCGCCCACGTGCCCGTAGTCGGCGCCGACATACAGCTCCGCCCCGCTCGCCCCCATGGCCCAGCCGACGTCATTGCGAACCAGCCAGCCGCGCTCGCCCATCAGGCTCGTCTCGCCGTCGAAGCCACGCACCGTGTAGCGCCCACCAATCGAAAACCGGTCCTGCGGCGTCAGCGGCGTGCGGTTCCACTGCGCGCGGATCAAGCCCGAATAGCGCAGCTTCTGCTCGCCCAGCTTGAATGGCGCATTCAGGCTCACCTCGGCCGTGTACAGCTTCATGCGCGACGTGCCCTCGCCAAATTCTTCTTCCGGCGCCGCAATGGAACCGAAGCCGCCCGTGCCGTGCTTGTACGCCAGCGTGCCCTCCAGCGTGGCCTCGCCGATGAACTCCTTGTGGTTCAGCCCGAGTTCCCAGCCGCCCACCACCCGGTGCTGCACGTCGACCTCGGTGTCGTCCACGAAGTTGCGCGACTCGCGCCGGAAGCCCTTGAGCGCCAGCGTGGTCTTGCGGCTCTGGTTCCGATAGATCAGGCGCGAGAGCTTGACCTCGGCGTTGTTGGTCTTGCCGGCATACACATAGTCCTGGTTCAGCCCCGCCACGCTTTGGTGGTACTGGCTGTTGGAAGCCGTGAAGCCCAGCATCCAGTAGCCGTAAGGCAGCGAGTAGTGCACCGTCTGGCCTTCGGTGCCGTAGCTCGGCTCCGAGAGGAAGTGGCTGTTGATGCTGTGGTTCGCGCTGACATAGAACAGGTCGTTCAGCCCGAAGGGGTTGTCCACCGACACCGTGGCGCCGGCCTGGTAGCGGCCCGTGGCCTGGGTGCCGCTGTCGTCCAGGCTCAGCGAGAGGCGCACCTTGCGCGGCTGCACGTACTTGACTACCAAGTCGCTGTCGCCGGGCTTGGCATCAGGTGCGGTCGAGGGCTCGATCTGGATGTCGGCCTCGGCCGTGGGGGCGCGCTTGAGGTTCTCCAGGCCCTGCTCGATGTCGCGCAGGTTCAGCAGCTCGCCGACCCGCGCGGGGATCGCGGTGGCCAACAAGGCGGAGCTGCCGAGCAGCGTAGAGGAAGAGTCAGGCGTCAGGCGGATGGTCGCGATGCGCCCGGGCACCAGCGAGAGGGTCAGGGTGCCGGTGGACAAGTCCTGCGGCGCGGCCAGCACGCGGGTGGTGACAAACCCACGCGCGATGGCCGCCTGCTGAGCGCGGGCGAGGACCACGTTCACGCCTGCGGTGCCCAGGCAGCGGCCGAGCGGGGAGTCGTTGCCTTCAGGCCCAGACAGATCAGAAACAGCCCACCGGAAGTCTTCGGCCTGCTCGCCGACCAGCAACACGCGATCGATGCGAAAGCACGGGGCTTCGGTTTCGGGGATGCGTGCCACCGGCGCGGGCGGTGCCGCCTTCAGTCGCTGGTCGACCGTGCGTTCGTTCTGCTCGCGCAGGGCACGTTCGCGTTCCTGTTGGCGTTGCTGTTCGACGAAGGGTTGAGGGGTCGTCGGGGTCTGCTGTGCGATTACTGCCAAGGGAATCGCCGTCAACGCGGCGACCGACCAATTAAGTTTCACGAAATACCACTCCCTGTTTTCTTGTAGTGCTCTTGGTCATCCCGAAGATGTCCATTGCTTGACGTTTGACTTCAGAAGATCGACAGACAAATGGTGACGGCCGGAAAACACCAAGTCTTCACGATCGATGTCTCGGAAGACTTTCAATCTAATAGTTATCGATGAATTTTTCTGCGCAACGCGTGAAGTGCCATAAAGCACCTGGCGTGCCATAAAGAATTTAATTTTCCACCAAAAAAACGATCAAATGGCTCGAAAATCCACCGCCATATTTTGGGTCCGAAATTGTGTTTGCGATAGAGTTAAAAACTCCCAAAGCATTTTCAAAATCCGAACTGAAATCGTTTTTCAATGAATCAGATTCCCTCCACACAATTATGCTGCCTGGAATGCGTAAAGAGTGAAGGCCGGCCCATAGCGAATCGTTCAATGCATCCCAATTTTCGCCATCGGTATGCAAGGGGGGATCAAGTGGCAACACTGCTCGCACTGCATCAAAAAACTCGAGCTTATTGCTTATGCCGGATGGCATATCAAATACTTTCCATCCCCGCTTTGCCTTCTCTTCGCAAACCTCTTGAATATCATCCTTTCTCGCAATCAGAACACCCTCGGACATATTCATTTTATTCGCTTGCAAGAGGTGTCTTTGATTGCGTCGCGGCGGTAACTTTGCGTGCAATTATTTCGCCAATAGCCCATTGAGCACTAGGCGAACTTGCTCGATGTTTTTAAGGTGACTGCAAATCTTTGAGCGCAATTTATTCTGTGGCGCGCACCCTGCTATGTCGATAACCCTCAATCCACGCTGGGTCATATCGTTTATCTAGCGTGAGGCGCTTGAGCACTTCTTGCGACCAATACCAAGTGATGCCACTTACGTAGTCATCACGCTTCTCCGGCTCATCCGAAAATTTATCGAGCCATACAAGCATTTCTGCATCAGGATAATGCTCCAATGCTTCTTTGCAGCGAAGATAAAAAATATTGAAACAGTCTTTGCTAATGAAGTCGAGATCAATTCCGTCTATGCCGGTATCTTCGAAGCATTTTTCTCTGCACGTCTGCTCATGTGGCCTGAAATGTTTCTCAACTCGATCAAAAATGGTGTGAAAAATATTTGAACTGGTTACCCACAATCTATCATTTGAATCAACAGTTCTATCGCCGTTAACAAAAAAATGCTTACCCATGCTTTACCTCACGATAAGTAGCTGCGCTCGCTGCACAGGGGACAGCGTAGCAATCCAATTATTAACGATTTGCTGATTCACTGAAGTTAAATTTCGATAATCGAGCGCAACTATATTGGCCTTGCTCAAGTGAGAATTAAGACTATCCAGCGTCTTTGTTTCCCAATTTCTGACGAAATTTTGATTCATGAACGGCACGGCTTCCGGGCTAACGGAAAACATCAAGTCACCTGTCTTGCCTGCATTAGGTCCCGTCTGAAATACAAAATCCGGGCTTTTAGGTCTTGTGCCATCTGGAAGAACATCCGGCAAGTTGCTCATTCTGATTTTGCTCCCTGTAGCGGCCTCTAACTGCGCAACCGCTTTTATCTCACTGGCCGTGGCGGTGGAAGAACTTAATGCCAGTCGGCTGACTTGAGCCTCTGTCGCAATGATCGGGGGGTGGATGGTTGATGCGCCCGTTGTGGCGTCGATGTACACAGCACGAGTTCCAGCATCGCCCAAAGCCCCGGCCGCCACCCCTCCAACAGCCGCCAAATCCAGCACAGTCTGAATGGCCCCAATTCTGAAAGCGTCGCTGGCAATCTGCGTTAGGGAAGCCACATCGCTGGCTGCTTCCAGCACGGTCGCGGGGCGATACAAGTAGGCCGTGCCTTCGGGAGTTTTTTCACTTGTGACCACGCAGCGTGCCGTACTTGAATTACAAAGAAAAGTATCGCCCGGCCCCACGTTGGCGTTGATATCGACTGCCCCGACGGGCGCACCGAAGGCATCTAGTCCTCCAGCTTTAAGCGCATCAGCGCGCGTGCCATCGGCGGCTACATTGACTCCTTGATAGGTCGCGTAAGCCGCTTGTCGCGCCACAATGGCTGCGCCGCAGGCTGGGCTTGTGACTTTCTGGCATGCGGTATCGAATGCTTGATCGCTGTTGATGTCCCTATTGACCAGACCCAAGAGTTCCCGGTTTTCGGCTTCGCTGCATCCACTAGCGGAACTGCATTTGGCGCTCAATGCATTCCTGCGTGTCGCATCGGTATGGTTCAAGTAATTGTTTGCAGCCGCATTGGCACCGGCTTGACTGCCCAGATTGATCTGATTCGCATCCCCACCCGCAATTGCCACTGCAAGTCCACTGATCATGGCTGCGAACTGAACCGTGTCGGCCTGTCCGCCATAAGCCGTGGCAGCCAACTCGCCAACCGCAGCGCCCAAGGCTCCTGCGGCACATCCGCCCGAGTTGTCGGTTCGCGCCGCGCCCACCGCACATCCCGCGATCGCATGTGCAAGCGCATTCGTAAAGGTGTTCAGCTTGTCCGGCCCTGTGAGGTCACCAATTGCGTTCGCCGTTTGTGCCGCCACCGTGTCCAGGATCGCACCCTTGATCCCATCTCTCAATGCATCTTCCAAGCTGCCGCCGTTGATCGCCGTACCTATGACCGCGCGTGCGACACCTGCGGTGAGGTTTTGCTGCAGTTGGGCCATGAAGGGTTGTGCGCCACCGCTTAAGGTCGGTTGGCCCGTCGGATTCATATTGAGCCCGCCCAGCACACCTCCTGTGATGATGGCCGTCAGTAAGCTGTGCACGCTCGCGCTGCTGCCGAGGTCATGCAGCGCGCCGCCGATGTCACCTTGGTTGTTGATCAAGGCTACGGCGGCTTGGCTTGCAAGTGCAGTGATGCCCGCTGTCACGGCCCCGCCGACAACGCCGGAAACGGTCATGCCTCCGGCTGCTATGAATCCGCCCTCACCCAGGGCGGCTACGCCGCCAGTCGCCGCCGTGCCCGCCGCCTCTCCGGCCGCAGCACCGAGCTCAGAAGCCGCACCTGCGGTGAAGTACGCCACGACGATTGTCACGATGGCCGCCCCCTCGGGTGTTAATCCCTGCTGGTCGTGATCCCAGTTCTTGTGTGCCTCTTCGACCCGCTGCCAATCGATCTTGCCGCTGAGGTTCGGATCGTTGGTAATCTGCTCCACCCAACCCATGCCCGGTTGCTTGGAAAGTTGCTCGATGCTGTCCTGAGCGCCCAGCCCGGCCTGTATGTGGTTCGCTGTGACAGTCAGGTTTCCCGCGTTGATCTGGCTGTAGTTGGTGGTCTGGTTGGTGCTTCCTCCGTCCCGTGAGACCTGGTACACCACGTCGCGTCCCTGACTCGTCGTTCGCGTCGTTTCTTCGGTTGTCTGCGTCCCCATCAACAAGGTGTCGGCGGTAAGACTCACCGTTCCCGGCGCGTTGATGGTCGTACCCGCCAACGCCAAGGTATCGGCAGCAGTGATGCTGACGTTCGCACCATTGATGTTGGTGCGGGTCAACGTCGTGGTGTCGACCTCGGTGGCCGTGGTCTCCCGGGCTTTGATTCCCTTGCCAACGTCCTGGAGAACCGCCATGTGGCCGAAGTCGTACCAGGCGCTCTTGCTGCTGGTCGTTCCGGTCACCGACTGCTTGTTGGTAGCGGCTTGAATGACGACGCTGTCGCCCCGGATCGAAACATCCTTTGCCGCATTCACCTGGACGCCCTGCAAGAAGACGTTGCCATTGCCCTGCAGCAGGATGCCGCCATGGCTGCTGGTGATGGTGCTCGGCGCAGCGACGTCAGAGTTGATTTCGACGCCGGTGGTGTTCGCCTTTCCCGAGGGCATGACGAACCCCGCGGCGGCACCGAGTGCGCTGATCCCTCTCTTGTCTTGATCCAGTTCGGCGCTGGCGTTCGAGGTGTTGCGCCCCTCGACCACGATCAGGTCCCTGCCCGCACTGATCGCAACCCCCTGGGTGCCGCTGATTTTCGAGCCCTCGATGGTGATGTCTCTCCCGGCGCCCATGAGCACGGTTCCGCCCGAAAAGCTGCTGCCCACGCTCGTGCTGCTGTCGAAGCTTCCCGAGAACTTGTTGTCGGTGCGGCTGAAGGTGCCGCTGTCGGTCCATTGCGCGGCGTAGCTGCCGGCCACGGTGGTCTGACCCGATGCGATGTTGATGTCGCGATCGGCTCGCACAGTGAGAAGGCCGTCGCCCGCGTTCACCGTGGCTTGGCGTGCGTTGACGTCGCGGCCCGCCGAAAGCAGCGTGGCGCCGTTGGTGGCGATCGTGCTCCCCAGCTCCGTGGAACTCGCGATCGCCAGCGATGTACTGGCCCCGACGCCGATAGAGCCGCGCCGCTCGGTGACCGTCCCCAGATTGATGTCGTTCTTCGCCGAGATGGAGGTGTAGCCGCCCGCGCCCTGGTTGGAGATGATCCCGCCGATGAGATTCACGTCGCGCCCAGCGCTGGCCACCAGCGTGCCGCCCGGGTTCGTCACATAGAGACCCGCGACGCGGTCGACATTCGTGTTGAACCCGTTCGTCTGCGTGGTGGTGCGCACATTGATGTCGCGCCCGGCTTCGATCGTCAGGCTGTCGCGGGCATCGATGGTGCCGCCGATGTTGTTCACGTCGGTGATGGCCTTCAGGCCCACACTGCCGCCGCTGATGCGGCCGCCCAGGTTTTGGATGTTGTCGGCATCGATCTTCACCAGGCTGCGCCCGGCGATGGTGCCGGTATTGACGAGATCGCCGCTGCCCTTGATCTTCACACTGTCGGCGCTGAGCACAGCGCCGTTGCCGTCAATATCGCCAGGCCGCACGCGAACATAGACCTGCGGGACCAGAACCTTCTGGGTACTGCCGTCCGGCAAGGTCACCGTCTGCTCCACCAGCCACACGATGTCGCTGGTCAGCTGCGCCATCTGCGCGGCACTCAGCGCAATACCGGGGCGCAGGCCGTATTCCTTGGCGAAGGTGGCGCCGGCGTTCATCAGCGCGGTGTACTGGTCTTCGTCGTTGTTGAACCCTTCCAGATAGCGGTAGCCCGTGAGCTGCGCCACCTGTTCACGGATAAGCTTTTGCTCGTAGAAACCGTCGCCCAAGCGCTTGAGGATGTTGTTCGGATCGAGTCCGAGGCTGTTCAGCAGGTAATCGCTGCTGAGCCACTTGCGATAGTTGGCAAAGCGCGGATCGGTTTCGATCAGATAGCCGCCGGGGCCGGCATGGATGTTGAACAGGCTGGCACTGGGAACGCTCGTGTTCGGCATGCTCGTGCGCACGACCATGGACACGGCTTGGCTGGCGCCCGCGCCACCGGCTCCGCTGGCCGCACCGGCCGCGTCGGCGCCGTTGCCCGAGGCCTGTGCAACGCCGCCCACGTTGGCTGGCACTTCCACGATAGCGCCGGGGCGGTTGCCGCCGCTCACCCCGCCGGTGCCACCTGCACTCCCCGCGGCGCCGCCAACCGGAGCGACACCTGCGTTGTAGCCTTGGGTGGCATTGAGATGCGCTTGCGGTTGGTAGTCCGTGAGCTTGTAGGTGGCGGTCGTCGTCGTCGGAAGGATGTAGATCGGAGCTTCCGGAGCTTCGCCGGGGCGATTGGGGTTGTACCCAATCCAGATGGCGCTCACCGTGGTGTCGCGCTTGCCCGACGTCGCCTGATTGTCCACGTCCGGCGCATCCAGTTCGCCACCGGCCATGATCTGACTGTCGCGGTTGTAGACGTGACCGTCGAGGGTCATGTTGCCACCGGCGACGATGCGCGCCGGATCGGCGGTCCCGGGAACCGCCGAGTCTTCCGTGACCGTGATGCTGGTGACGGCGTTGGTCCAGCCTTTGCCGATGATGCTGACGGTGCCGTCAGCGGCCTTGTGGTAGACCAACCGCGTACTGGGATCGC
This sequence comes from Variovorax paradoxus, assembly GCF_030815855.1. Lineage (NCBI taxonomy): Bacteria > Pseudomonadati > Pseudomonadota > Betaproteobacteria > Burkholderiales > Comamonadaceae > Variovorax > Variovorax paradoxus. The sequence continues at coordinate 5,550,831 of NZ_JAUSXG010000001.1, forward strand.
CCCACGTGATGAGATTGCCCTGGGCATCGTAGGGGTCCCACGATTTCCCGTCCATCGTGATGATGCTGGGAATCATCTCCGAGGTACTGGTGGTCGCAACCTTCAGATGCGTGTCGATGTTGTTGATGTTGCCCATCGCAATGGACATATTGCCCAGGGCTTCGATGCTGGCGCTCTCGTTATTGATCGTGCGGCCCTTGCCGGTGACATAGCGGTTGGCATCGAGCGCACCGCCGATGAACATGTCGCCCGCGCTGAAGAGCAGCGCGTGCTCGCGGTTGTTGATGGTGCCCGCACCGATGTCCAGGGTGTCGCGCGCCGCGATGGTGCCGGCCTTGATCACGCCATTGACCGTCTCGGCGTCGTTGTTGAGCGTGCCTGCGGCGATGGAAATCGCATCGCCGTAAATACGGCCCGTACCGATGTTGGTCAGTGTGCCCGCATTGATCTGGGTCTTGCCCGTGCTGTCGATCAGTCCGCGGTTGGTCAGCGTGCCGCTGGCGTTGACGACCGCATCTGTCCCCGACATCTCCGCGCTGGCGGTGTTGTCGACGTTGTTGCCGCCCACCGTGAGCGTCTGCCCCGCGAGCAGCTTGCCGTTGTTCGTGAAGTTGCCGGTGGTGGTGTAGCTGAGGTTGCCATTGGCGGCCACCTCGCCGTTGTTCACGATGTTCTGCGTGAGCGCGATGCCCAGGTCCTGGCCAGAGAGAGCCCGGCCGTCGCCGCTGAAGGTGGCGGCGTCGATCGTCAGGCTCTTGTCGGCAACGAGCGTGCCGCCGGTGTTGACGAGGTTCAGCGTCTTGGCACCGGGGTTCGTCGCATTGGGATCGACGATGGCCAGCGTGTCGCCGGCCGAGATCAATCCATTCCTATTGTTGATGGTGCCGCCGCTGGTGATGGTGGCGTTGAGGTCGGCGCGGATGGCGCCCGCGGTGTTGTCGAGACTGCCGGTACCGATGACGACGTTCTGGCCCTCGATGCCTTGATCCGCACCTTGGGTATTGATGTTCGAGATGCTGCCGGCGTTCAGGGTCGTCCTAGCCGTCGAGCGGATCAAGCCACTTGCATTCGTGATGCTGCCGGCGTTGATGCCCAGGTCACCCGTGGCCAACGTTTTGCCACCGCTGTTGTTGTAGTCGGCACCATTGGTGTTGATTGCAACGCCGGACTGGCCGAGCACCATGCCCTGGCTCGTGTTGGTGAACGTCTGGGTGTTGGCGGTCAGCGCATTCTTCGCGCCGATGAAGCCGGCGGTGTTGTTGAGTGCGCCAGCCGTCACGTTCAGCGTATCGCCGCTCGTGATGCCGCCCTGGCCTGAGGCATAACCTGCCGCATTGGTGTTACTCAGGCTTTGGCCGTTTGTGTTGATAGTCGTCGCGCCGCCGGCCTGGATCAGGCCCGCATCGTTGGCGAGTGCGCCCGAACTCAGCGCCACGGTCGTCGTCGCGGCCAGCGTGCCTTGCGTGTTGTTCAGCGCGTTGTTCTGTCCGTCCTTGCGCGTGTTCACCGACAGGCTGTTGCCGAAGACCTTGCCCCCGACATTGCTCAGCCCGCTGTTGACGAGCGTGGTCGCGGCGCCGGCCTGCAAGGTGCCGCCGTTGTTCGTCGTTGCGCCCGAGGTGGTGACGCTCAGGTTGCCGTTGACCGCAGCGGCCGTGCCGCTGCTGTTGTCCAGCGTGCCAGCCACGAGTGTGGTGTTGCCGTTGGCGGCCAGCGTACCGCCCACATTCGTTGCGGCGCCGCCGATGGTGGCGTTCAGATCGCCGACCGAGCTCACGCTGCCCACGTTGTTGTTCAGGCTCCCAGCGGTGACGGTGGTGTTGCCGCCCGCACCGATGACGCCTTTGTTGCTGTTGTCGAGCAGGCCGCCGACGGTCAGACCGAGGCTGGAGATCTCGGCCGCACGAATGGTGCCACCCTGGTTGGCCAGGCTGCCGGCGGCGATGTTTGTGTTGCCGTTGCTGGCCAGCGTGCCCTCGCTGTTGTCCATGGCACCAACGACCGTGATGCGCGTGACATCGGTGCTGGTCTGCACGATCTGGCCGCCGCGATTGCTCAAGGAGCCCGCGTCGACGGTGATCTGCTTGGCGCTGGTCGTGCCGCCGTCCTGGGTGAAGGCGCCCGACATGGCGACCGTCAGTGCGCCGTTGGCGGTGATCTGGCCGTTGGTGCCATTGAAGCTGCCGCCCGCGACGGCTAGCGTGCCGGTGCCGGCATGCTCGATCTTGCCGCTGGCGTTGCCGATGCTCGTGGCTTGCAGTGTCAGGTGCTGCCCGTTGCTCGCGATGCGGCCGCCGTCGTTGTTCAAGGTGCCGCTGGTGGCGATGGTCGTCGCCCCGGTGCCGGTCTGCACGATCTCGCCGCCATTGGTGTTGGCGATGTTCGAGACGTTCAGGTCCAGTTGGCCCGCATTGAGCGTGCCCGCATCGTTGACCAGGGTCTGGCCAGGTTGGGCGTTGGCCGTGATGCGCAGGGTGCCCGGTGTGGCAATCGTGGCCTTGCTGCCAGTGACCACATTGCCTTCGGTCGCAGTGACCGCGATGTTGGCCGCGCTGGTCTGGCTGGCCGACAGATCGACACTCGCGCCCTGCAGCGTTGCGTTGCCGGCCGCAAGGGTGGTGCCGTTCGCGACCAGCGCACCGCTCGTGCTGACGACCAGGTCGCCCGCCGCGCCGAGCTTGCCATCGTTCTGGATGCCCGCGCCGAGCACGCCTGTGGTGCCGCTCTGCAGGCTGCCGGCTGTGATAGTCGTGTTGCGGCCCGCGGTGATGCTGCCGTCGTTGGTCATTGCGCCGCCGACCGCGACACTGACATCGTTCGCGCCGCGCAGGCTGCCGCCGTTGGCGAGCGAACCGGCCTGGATGCCGAGGTCCGTGGCCGCGTTGATGGTGCCAGCGCTGCCGTTCTGCAATTGGTCGGCTACTGCGAGCTGCACGCCGGCCTGCGCCGACTGGATGCTGCCCTGGGTGTTGTCCAGGCTGCCGGCGCTGAGCTTGACGCCTTGGTTCGCCACCAGCGTGCCCCCGGTGTTGTTCACCGCGCCCGCCACGTTGGCCGTCAGCGCGCCCGTTGCCGAAATCGTTCCGCGCGTGTTGTCGGCCTGTCCGCCCATGGTCAGCGCGGCGTCGGCCGCACTGGTCAGCTTGCCGTCGACATTGACCAGGTCGCCGGTCGTGGTGATGTTCAGGCTGCCGGCGTTGAGCGTGCCGCCGGTGTTGTCGAATCGATCGACATTGGCGCTGAAGCTGTTGCTGACATTCAGCGTGCCGCCGTGGTTGTCGAAGGTCGGCTGGCTCACGGCCATGCTGGCGACGCTCAGCGTGCCGCCGTTGTTGTTGACGTTCGCGCTTTGCAGGCTGATGGGCCCGCCCGCATAGATCTTGCCGCCGTCGTTGCGCAGCGTGCCTGCGGCAGTGACGGTGCCGGGCGATGGGGGGACGTACGGTGCGGGCGTGAGGGTGCCGCCGCCTTCGGTGCCCGTGCCGGTGCCTGCCGTGGGCGTGGTCGGGCTGGTGGTCGTGCCGCCGGTTCCTGTGCCGGTGTCCGTGCCACCCCCGGTGCCAGTGGCGGGCGTGGGCGGCGTTTCCGGAACAGGTTCCAGCCCGATGACGCCGCCGCTGGTGTTGCTCAACGCCGGTGCGCTCAGCGCCAGGCCGGTGCCGCTGGTCTGGCGGATCGTGCCGCCGCGGTTGTCGATGTCGCCCGCCGCGCTGGCCAGTTCCAGCCGCGCGCCTTCGAGCGTGCCGCCCGTGCCGTTCAGTGCATTGGCCAGGGCGCCCTGCGCCGTGATCTTGAGGTTGCCACCGCTGCCGATGCGGCCGCTGTTGGCCAGGCCCGAGGCGGAGAGGTTCGTATCGGCCGTGGCTTGGAGCGTGCCGACGTTCTCCAGGCGCCCGGCGCTGGTGACGACCAGTTGGCCCGCGCCCATCAGCGCGGTGGCTCCCGGCGCGGCCTGGATCGTGCCGGCGTTGCGCACGCCGAGGCCGGCCTCGGTCCCGATCAAGACAATTTTTCCGGCATACATGCCGCCGAGCGCCGCCACGTCCAGGGCAAAGGTGGGTGCTGCGCCAGTGCCCGTCGTGGGCGTGATCTGCGAATGGTCGGCCGATACGGTGTTGGCGCCGGTCACCACCCTCAGTTCGCTGGCCCAGATGCCGGCATTGGCTTCCACGGCGCGCGCGAGGATCGCTGCGTAGTCCGTCTTGCTGGCGTCCAGGCCGGCGCCGTTGATCGTGATGGTGCCGCCGCGCACGAGGAAGCTGTCGAGGCCCCCGAACGCATTCATCTGCGGCACGCCGGTCGTCAGTGTGGCGCGCGATGCATTGATGAAGCCGCCGCCATCGACGTTGATACCGGCCGGATTGGCGATGATCACTTCGGCGCGCTGCCCTGCCACTTCGATGTAGCCGCGCAACTGGCTCGCGCTGCCGCCGTTCACCTCGTTCACGATGATGCGTGCGGGGCCGGTGGCCAGGTAAGGATTGCCCTGTATGAATCCGCCGAGTTGGGATTGCGTCGTGTTTCTGCTGTTGTTCAGGATGGCGCCGTTGGGGGCCACGTTGAACTGGTTGAACACATTGCGCGAGACGCCGGCCGCACTCGGGGTCTGGATGTTGACGAGCGGCACGCCGTTGGGCGCGACCAGCACCGTGGGGCGCAGATTGGCGGGAACGCTGGGTGCGCCGACGATCTGGGCTTGAACCGGTGAAGCCGACAAAAGACCCGCGAGCGCGGCACCGACGAGCATCGGCGCAATGGCCGCCGCACCAGCGAGCGCTCCGCTTGCAACGGTGGTCGCCTTCGACGAACCCTTGCCGGTGCTCTTGGCGGTTTCCTGAACGACCATGCGCAGGCCGCGCTTCGCATTGAACACAATGCGGTGCAAATTTTTATTCATGTCGTTCTTCTTCCCTGATCTCTCTGCGTGACAGCCATGCACGCCGCTTCGGAAGGCGTGCTGATCCGTCGGCACTGGCGCCAACGAGGGGTGATTTTCTCGTTACAAAGAGTTAACAAGTGTCAAAATCAATCGAAGCACGCAGATTCAGAGAGGAAGCGTCAGATTTTTCACGCGCCCAAGGAGCGTCAGAACAACACCCGTCAACGGGGTGTAACCCTTAAGTTTTAGGGGCTCCACGCAAGGGCCTGCGTTAGAGTCGCAGCCCACCGCCACACGCGTCCATGACCGCACGTTTTCAATCTGTCGCCCCCATCGTCCGCCTTGCCGACCAGGTGGCCGATGCGTTGGCGGCCGAGGTGCGCAGCGGGCGCTTGTCGGCAGGCGACCGTCTGCCGACTGAAGCGGCGCTGGCCGAGCAATTCGGCGTGAGCCGCACTGTGGTGCGCGAGGCGGTCTCGCGGCTCAAGTCGCTGGGGCTGGTCGATTCGCGCCAAGGTAGCGGCGTGTATGTGCGCGCCGCGGGTGTCGAGCCGCTGCGCTTCGAAATGCCGCACGTGGCTTCGCGCGAAGCGGTGATCCAGATGGTCGAGCTGCGCCGCGCGCTCGAGGCCGAAGTGGCCGCGCTGGCCGCCGAGCGGCGCACACCTGAAGACGTGCAGCGCATCCGCGAGGCCATTGACGCGCTGCATGCCGCGGTGGCGGCCGGCGGCAACGGCGCGGACGAAGACGTGCGCTTTCACCGCGCCATCGCCGAGGCGGCGCGCAATCCTTTCCTGATCGGCACGCTGCAGTACCTGCGGCAGTTCCTGCATGGCGCCACGCGGGTCACGCGCGCCAACGAAGCGCGCCGTGCGGACTTTGCACGCGAGGTGGCGCAGGAGCACGCGCAGATCGTGGAAGCCATCGAGGCCGGCGAGCCGCTGCGCGCGCGCGAGGCGGCCAAGTCGCACATGGACAACGCCATCCGCCGCATCGAGCAGGCCGACCCTGCCTTCTGGCAACAGGAAGGCGCGCAGCTCGCGCGGCCGCTGGTCGAAGGCTGGCCGGTCGGCAGCTGACCGGCCGGCACACAAAAGGAAACCAAAAAGGCGCTGCGCGCGGCGCCGTTTCCGGGTTTACCCGCAGCGAAGCGCCAAAAACAAATTTGTATGATGACCTGACAAATAAGGCGACGGACGCAAGCGATGTCGCCAAGGCCTCTTCATCCAAAGCGGGACAACTCCTCATGACCTCTTCGATCCTCCCGGCTGGTGCATTGCCTGCGGCCGCCGACGTCGCGCTCGAGAAGCGCGCCTACGCCAAGGTGTTCTGGCGCCTGGTTCCCTTTTTGATGCTGTGCTACGTGGTCGCGTACCTCGACCGCGTGAACGTCGGCTTCGCCAAGCTTCAGATGGGGCAGGACCTGGGCTTCAGCGAAACCGTGTTCGGCCTGGGTGCCGGCATCTTCTTTCTCGGCTACTTCCTGTTCGAGGTGCCGAGCAACCTGCTGCTCAACCGCGTGGGCGCGCGCATCTGGATCGCGCGCATCATGATCACCTGGGGCCTGCTCTCGGCCTGCTTCGTGTTCGTGGAAACGCCCGCCAGCTTCTACATCCTGCGCTTTCTGCTCGGCGTGGCCGAGGCCGGTTTCTACCCGGGCGTGATCCTGTACCTCACCCACTGGTACCCGGCGCACCGGCGCGCGCGCATCATTGCGGTCTTCATGTCGGCCATTCCGGTGGCGGGCATCTTCGGCAACCCGCTCTCGGGATGGATCATGGATGCTTTTCACGGCGTTTCATCGATGCAAGGCTGGCAGTGGATGTTCATCATCGAAGCCGTTCCGGCCGTGCTCGTTGGCGTGATGGTGCTGCTCTATCTGGACAACGGCATTCAGCATGCGCGCTGGCTCTCGCCCGAGGAGAAAAGCCTCCTCCAGCGCGAAGTCGAACGCGACCAGGCGCACGGCGCCAAGGGACCGCACTCGGTGGCCGCCATGTTCCGCGATGCGCGCGTGTGGTGGATGGCGCTGATCTACTTCGCCTTCGTGATGGGCCAGTACGCGCTGACCTTCTGGCTGCCCACGCTGGTCAAGGCCACGGGCGTGAAAGGCAACCTGCACATCGGTCTCTTGAGCGCCATTCCGTTCATCTGCGCCATCGTCGCGATGAACCTCTTCGGCCGCAGCGCAGACCGCCGGCAGGAACGCCGCTGGCACCTGATCGTGCCCGCGCTGATGGGCGCCGTCGGGTTCACTGTCGCAGCCTCCTACACGCAGAACACTGTCGTGTCGCTCGCGTTTCTTTCGCTCGCCGCGGCCGGCGTGCTCACCTGCGCGCCGCTGTTCTGGTCGCTGCCGACGGCGTTCCTTTCGGGCACGGCCGCGGCGGCCGGCATTGCGGTCATCAATTCGGTAGGCAACCTTGCGGGCTTCGTGAGCCCGTACCTCATCGGCTACCTGAAGGATCTCACCGGCAGCACGCAGATCGGCATGTATGTGCTGGCCGCGGCGCTGGTGCTCGGAGCCATCGGCGTGTGGCTCACGCCCAAGCAACTCGTCAACCGCTGATCGGAGAACGGCAACATGACCAACAACAACACCAAGACCCCCATCGTCGGCGTCGTGGGACTCGGCGCGATGGGCAGCGGCATGGCGCAATCGCTGCGCCGCGCGGGCTACGAACCGCACGTGTTCGACGTGCGCCTCGACGTGGCCCACGCCTTTGCGCGCGACGGCGGCGTGGCTTGCGACACGCTGGCAGCGCTCGGCGGGCAGTGCGACATCGTGGTTTCCGTGGTCGTCAATGCGGCGCAGACCGAGTCGGTGCTGTTCGGCGACGGCACCACGGCCGGCTGCGCGGCGTCGATGAAGCCCGGCAGCCTGTTCGTGATGTGCTCCACGGTCGACCCGAACTGGTCGGTCGCGCTCGAGGCGCGCCTGGCCGCGCAAGGCATTCTGTACCTCGACGCGCCGATTTCCGGCGGCGCCGCCAAGGCGGCGAGCGGTCAGATGACGATGATGACCGCCGGCACGCCCGCGGCTTATGAAAAAGCCGGTGCCGTGCTCGACGCCATGGCGGCCAAGGTTTATCGTCTCGGAGACCGCGCGGGCGCGGGCAGCAAGGTCAAGGTCATCAACCAGTTGCTGGCTGGCGTGCACATTGCCGTGGCGGCCGAGGCCATGGCGCTGGGCCTGCGCGAAGGCGTGGATCCGGCGGCGCTGTACGAGGTGATCACGCACAGCGCGGGCAACAGCTGGATGTTCGAGAACCGCATGGCGCACGTGCTGGCGGGCGACTACACGCCGCTTTCCGCCGTCGACATCTTCGTGAAGGACCTGGGCTTGGTGCTCGACGTGGCGCGCGCGAGCAAGTTTCCGCTGCCGCTTTCGTCCACCGCGCACCAGATGTTCATGCAGGCGTCTACCGCGGGCTTTGCCCGCGAAGACGACAGCGCGGTCATCAAGATTTTTCCCGGCATCGAACTGCCGGCTGCGGGCAAGAAGGCCTGAAGAAAGAAGACACAGCATCATGAACATTCTCATTACCGGAGGTTGCGGTTTCGTCGGTGCGCGGCTCGCACGCACGCTGCTCGCAGGTGGCCCGCTGACACTGGCTGGCGGCCAGGCCAAGGCAATTTCGCGCATCACACTGGCCGACCGCGTGCCGCCGCCTGCGGACCTGCAAGCCGATGCGCGCGTGCAGTTCGTGCAGGGCGACCTGTACGAGCAGGCCGCCAACGACGCGCTGCCGCTGGCCGATACGCACGCCGTGTTCCACCTCGCCGCGGCCGTGAGCGGCGAATGCGAGGCCGACTTCGACCTTGGCATGCGCAGCAATCTCGACACCACGCGCGCCCTGCTCGAAGCCTGCCGCCGTACAGGCCATGCGCCGGTCTTCGTGTTCTCCAGCTCGGTCGCGGTGTTCGGCGATTCGCCCGAGCAGCGGCTGCCCGCGGTGATCGAAGACACCACGCTGCCCACGCCGCAGAACAGCTACGGCATCCAGAAGTTCATCGGCGAACAGCTGGTGGCCGACTTCACGCGCAAGGGCTTCGTGCAGGGCCGCAACGTGCGGCTCATGACGGTGTCGGTGCGGCCGGGCCGGCCCAACGGCGCGGCCTCCAGCTTTTTGAGCGGCATGCTGCGCGAGCCGCTGGCCGGCGAACGCGCGCGCTGCCCGGTGGCGCCCGAGACGGCGGTTGCCCTTGCATCGCCCGGCAACACTGTCGCGGGCATCCTCCGCGCGGCTACCGCGAGCGCGGCCGAATGGGGCGCACGCACGGCAGTCAACCTGCCCGCGTTGACGACCACCGTGCGCGAAATGGCGGAGGCGCTCGAACGCATCGCCGGCAAGGAAGCCACGTCGTTGATCGACTGGGAACCCGATGCGGCCATCGCAAAGATCGTGACCAGCTGGCCCAGCCGCATTCATGCGGCGCGCGCCGAGGCGCTGGGCCTGAAGGCCGACGCGAGCTTCGACGCCATCCTGCGCGACTATGTGCGCGAGAACCCGCAGGCGGTGAAGCTGCCTGTCGCTGTGAAAGACTGACCCATGGCCAAGTTCGCGCTCGGCTGCATTGCCGACGACTTCACCGGCGCCACCGACCTTGCCAACAACCTCGTGCGCGCCGGCATGCGCGTGGTGCAGGCCATTGGTGTTCCCACTGCGCCGCTCGCCGCCGATGTCGATGCGGTGGTCGTCGCACTCAAGTCGCGCACCATCGCGCCGGCCGAAGCCATTGCGCAATCGCTCGACGCGCTGCGCTGGCTGCAGGCGCAAGGTGCACAGCAGATCTACTTCAAATACTGCTCCACCTTCGACAGCACGCCGCAGGGCAACATCGGCCCCGTGACCGAGGCGCTGATGGACGCGCTGAAGTGCGACTTCACCATCGCCACGCCGGCCTTTCCCGACAACAACCGCACCGTTTTCAAGGGCTACCTGTTCGCGGGCGACGTGCTGCTCAACGAGAGCGGCATGCAGAACCATCCGCTCACGCCGATGACCGATCCGAACCTCGTGCGGGTGCTGCAGGCGCAGTGCCATCGCAAGGTCGGGCTGATCGACCACGCGGTAGTGGCGCGCGGCGCGGCGGCCATCGCGGAGCGCATCGGCCAATTGAAAGGCGAGGGCGTGTCGATTGCCATCGTCGATGCGGTGTCCAACGACGACCTGCTGCGCATGGGCCCGGCGCTTGCGAAGTTGCCGCTGCTCACGGCCGGTTCAGGCGTGGCCATTGGCCTGCCCGCCAACTTCGGTCTTGCGCCTTCCTCGCAAGCCAGTGCGCTGCCCAAGGCTGGCGGACGCACGGCCGTGGTGTCGGGCAGCTGCTCGCTCGCTACCAACCGTCAAGTGCTCGATTTCATCCAGCGCGGCGGCGCGGCGCTCGCTGTCGATCCGCTGCGCATCGCCGCGGGCGTCGATGTCACGGCCGAGGCGCTGGCGTGGGCCGGCCCGTTGCTCGACAAAGGCCCGGTGCTCGTCTACTCGACCGCCGAGGCCGGCGCCGTGAAGTCGGTGCAAGGGCGGCTCGGGGTCGAAGAAGCGGGCGCGATGGTCGAGCGCACCATCGCCGCCATTGCGCGCGGCCTGGTCGAACGCGGCGTTCACCAGCTTGTGGTGGCGGGCGGTGAAACCTCGGGTGCGTGCGTGCAGGCGCTGGGCATCGCGCAGATGCAGATCGGCCCGCAGATCGACCCGGGCGTGCCGTGGTGCCATGCGCGCACCGATGTTGGTCAAGGTACGCCTGTACATATCGCGCTCAAGTCCGGCAACTTCGGTGGCGACGATTTCTTCACCAAGGCATTTACAGTGCTGGCATGACATCCAACAGCAGCGTTCGCGTACGTTCGGGACGCACTCTCGCACATTCGGGGCGCGCTCCCGTCGACGGGGTACCTTGCTCCGCGAATGTCCCCCGCCCTGCGGGCTCCTCCTTGATTTCGCTGCGCAAGGCACCCCATCGACGTGAGCGTTGTAAAGAGCGGCCGTTGATCGAGCGGAACAAGCGCAGCGCCCGGTGTGCTCAGGGCACCGGGTGCTCCCCGCAGCGAAATAAAGGAGGAGGCGAAGCCGGGGGACATTCGCGGAGGGGAGTACCCGGTGGCCTGTGCACGCGCCCCGGACAACAGCGCCGCGAATGCAAACCAATCCGCTGCGGACAAAAAGAAATGACATGAAAGAAACCGAAGCCCGAGAGGAAATCTGCCGTGTCGGCCGCAGCCTGTTCGAACGCGGCTACGTGCATGCCACCGCCGGCAACATCAGCGTGCGGCTCGACGACGGCTTTCTCATCACGCCGACCGACGCCTGCCTCGGCTTTCTCGACCCCACGCGTTTGGCCCGGCTCGATGCGCAAGGCCAGCAGACCGGCGGCGACCGTGCGAGCAAGACCATCGCCCTGCACACCCGCATCTACGCAGCCGCGCGCAGGTTCGATGCGGGCACCGCCTGCGTGATCCATACGCACAGCACGCACTGCGTTGCGCTCACGCTCAATGCACCGAGCGATGAACTGCTGCCCGCGCTTACGCCGTACTTCGTGATGAAGGTCGGCCACGTGCCGCTCATTCCGTACCATCGACCGGGCGCGCCAGATGCGGCCGAACTGGTGGCACAGACCATCGAGCGCTTCGGCGCGGCCGGCACCCCGATCCGCGCCGTGATGCTCGAACGCCTCGGCCCCAACGTGTGGCACGAGACCCCGGCCGCTGCCATGGCCGTGCTCGAGGAACTCGAAGAAACCGCAAAACTTCAGCTGCTCGCCGGCGCCGCCAGGCCCGAGCCGCTCCGCAACGAACAGATCGACGAACTGCGCCGCACCTTCGGTGCGCGCTGGTAGCAAGTAGTAAAAACACGCCATGCCTCAATTCGCAGCCAACCTCTCGATGCTCTATCCGGAGTTCGACTTTCTCGATCGCTTCGAAGCCGCCGCGAAAGACGGCTTCAAGGCCGTCGAGTATCTTTTCCCCTATGCCTACGAGCGCAACGAGATTGCAGCCCGCCTGAAGCACAACGGCCTGCAGCAGGTGCTCTTCAACGCCCCTCCGGGCGACTGGGACGGCGGGGAGCGCGGCCTGGCCTGTCTGCCGGGGCGCGACGCCGAATTTCGCGAAGGCATTGCCACCGCCATCGACTACGCGGAGGCGCTCGACTGCCCGCGCATCCACGTCATGGCGGGCCTGGTGCCCGAAGGCCTGGAACGCGAAGCCGTGCAGCCGGTGTACGTGGACAACCTGCGCTGGGCCGCCGCAGAGGCGGCCAAGGCCGGCCGCGACGTGCTGATCGAGCCGATCAACACGCGCGACATTCCGCGCTTCTTCCTGAACCGCCAGGACCATGCGCACGAAATCGTCGAGATGGTGGGCGCATCCAACCTCAAGGTGCAGATGGACCTGTACCACTGCCAGATCGTCGAGGGCGACGTGGCCATGAAGATCCGCAAGTACCTGCCCACCGGCCGCGTGGGCCACATCCAGATTGCCGGTGTGCCCGAGCGCCACGAGCCCGACATCGGCGAGCAGAACTATCCCTATCTGTTCGACCTGATCGACGAGGTCTCTGCGCAATGCGGCTGGCAAGGCTGGGTCGGCTGCGAGTACCGGCCGCGCCGCGGCTCGGAACCCGGCGGCACGTCGGCCGGCCTGGGTTGGCTGCGGGCCCTGCAACAGCGCGCATGAAGCTGGAGTCGCTGCGCATTCCACCGCGGCTGCGCGCTTTCGCCGCCGGGGATGCGCAGGTCTTCGACGTCACGCTGGTGGGCGACCGCGTCCAGGCCGTCGTGCCGAGCGCGTCGCAGGCGCATGCCCGCGGCACCTTGCTGAGCGCGCTGGTCGAGGCGCATGCGCACATCGACAAGAACTACATCGTGCAGGAAGTCGGCGCGGCCGAGGGCAACCTCTTCGCGGCCATCGAACGCATGGACAAGCACCGCGCGGGCTGGACCGGCGAAACGCTGCGCCCGCGCATGGAGCGTGCGTTGCAGGAGGCGTGGCAGTCGGGCACGCGCGCGCTGCGCACCCACATCGACTGGGTGCAGGGCGACCCGCCGGCCGCGCTGGCCGTGTTCGAAGCCTTGCGCCATGAATGGCGCGGCCGCGTCGAGCTGCAGTTCGTCTCGCTCACGCCGTTGGACCTGTTTGCGGACTTCAACGCCGGCGAGCGCATCGCGCGCGAAGTCAAGCGCGCGGGCGGCGTGCTGGGCGCGTTCGTGTATCGCAACGAGGGACTGGTGCACAAGCTGGGCCGCGTGTTCGACCTGGCGCAGGACCATGGCCTGGACCTCGATTTCCATGTCGATGAAGGTCTCGATGCGGATGCAAGCGGCCTGCGCAGCATCGCACAGCTGATGCGTGCGCGCGACTTCCGGCGCCGCGTGGTCTGCGGCCACTGCTGTTCGCTTTCGGTGCAGGACGATGCCGTCGCCAACGAGACGCTGGCGCTCTGCGCCGGTGCCGGAATCCACATCGTCGCGCTGCCGACCACCAACCTCTACCTCCAGGGCGCCTGGGACCGCACGCCCGTGCCGCGCGGCATCACGCGCATTCACGAAGCCGCGGCACGGGGCTTGCGTGCGAGCCTGGCAACGGACAACGTGCAGGACGCCTTCTATCCCTATGGCAGCTATGACCTCCTGGAGACCTTCGGGCTCGGCGTGCAGATGGCGCACCTCGCGCCCGCGGGCGAATGGCTCGATGCGATCACCGTCAGCCCCGCGAGGGCGCTGGGGCTCGCGTGGGACGGGCGCATTGCGCCGGGCTGCCCCGCCGACCTGGTGCTGCTCGCTGCAACCGATGAAAACGAGCTCATCGGCGCGCGCGGACGCCAACGCACCGTGATCCGTGCCGGTCAAGTTCTGGAGCAAACACAATGAAAAGCACGACGGATATGGGCAAGCCGATGGCCAACTACGCTGCCGCCAAGCGCGTGGGCGACTTCGTCTTCATGAGCGGCGTGGTCGCGGTCGATCCGGCCACGCGCCGCGCCGTGGCGGGCTACGACGCCATTCCCGAAGAAGCCCGCACGGCCTTGCAGGGCGTGGGCTATGCCACCGGCCAGATGTCGGTCGACATCTTCGAGGCGCCCATCGTGGCGCAGAGCTGGTTCGTGCTCGAGCGCATCCGCCAGATTGCGGCCGAGCACGGCGGCACCATGGAAGACGTGGTGAAGCTGGTGCAGTACTTTCGCCACCTGCCGCACTACGCGTTCTACAACCGCGTGCGCGGGCTGTTCTACCCGGGCGAGCCGCCGGTCAGCACGGTGGTCGAGGTGTCGCGCTTTCTGCCGGGCGACGAGGTGCTGGTCGAGGTCGAGGCCACCATGTACCTGCCGCAGCACCGCGCTATTTGACTCCCGCGCCCTTCAGCAAAAACTCGGTCACCTGCTCGATCAGGTAGCGCCGGTCCTTGTCGTCGCCGTCTTGCGCCACGTTGCGGAAGTAGGCGGCCTGCGTGGCGTGGTCGGCGTAGAACTGCGTCACGGCCCAGATGTGGAACAGCACCAGCATCGGATCGGCCTTGTCCATCAGGCCCTGGGTCATCCAATTCCGGATCACGGCGGCGGCCTGATCGGTGCGCTGCTTGCTCGTGTCCATCAGGGTGTTGAGCACGGGTGCGCCGCGCATCATCTCGGCCGTGAAGATGCGTGAGCGCAGCGGGTGTTCGAACGAGAACACCATCTTGCGGTGGATCAGGTCGCCCAGCACCTTGCGCGGGCCGAAGGCTTCGTCGTCGAAACCGAACACCACGATCCAGTCGTTCAGGATGTCCTGCAGGATCTGCCGGTAGAGGGCTTCCTTGCTGTCGATGTAGTAGTGCAGCTGCGCCTTCGAAAGCCCGGCCTTGTCGGCAATCGCCTGCGTCGATGCACCGGCCAGCCCTTCGCTCGCGAACACCTCGATGGCCGCCTGGTTGATGAGGCCGAGCACCTGGGTGTACTTGCGCGAGCGGCCGCGCGTGGCGGGGGCTTCGCCGTCGCTGTCTTCGATGCTGCTCACAGCTGCAGCACCAGTTCCTGGCCTTTGGCGCGCGAGCAGCACAAGGCCACTTTCGTGCGCCGCTCGGAGCCCGTGAGACAGAAGTCGCGGTGTTCCGCGCCTTCGCCATTACCTTCGACCACGCAGGTGCCGCACAGGCCCTGCTGGCACGACACGGGAATGTCGATGCCGACTTCGTGCAGCGCATCGACGGCGGTCTGGTCGGCCGCCACCGGCACGCTGATGCCGCGCTGCGCGAGCTTGAGCGTGAAGGGCAGGCCGGTGCTGGTGTTGGCATCGGTTGGCGCGGCGAAGTACTCCGCATGCAGCGTGTCTTCGCGCCAGTGCGCGGCCGCGTCGCGCACCGCCTTCATGAAACCGCCGGGGCCGCAGACGTAGAGATGCGTGTTGGGCGCGGGTTCGGCCAGCAGCGCGCGCAGGTCGATGCGTTCCGATGCATCGCCCTGGTCGAGATGAAGGCGCAAGTGCGGTGCGAGCGCGGGGTCGCGCAGCGCGTCGGCAAACGCCAGGTGCTCTTCGCTGCGCGCGAACACACACAGCGTGAACGGCGCGCCGCGTGCTGCAAGTGTCTCTGCCATCGCCAGCAGCGGCGTCATGCCGATGCCGCCGGCCAGCAGCAGATGGTGTTTCGCTTCTTCGCGCAGTGGAAAGGTGTTGCGCGGCGCGCTGATCGCGAGCAGGTCGCCCTCGTGCACGCGCTCGTGCATCGAAGCCGAGCCGCCGCGGCTCGGGGCTTCGCGCTTCACGCCGATCACATAGCGCGCTGCGTTCGAGGAAGGCGCCCGCGCCAGCGAGTACTGGCGCGAGAAGCCGCCAGGCATGTGCACGTCGATGTGCGCACCGGCCTCGTAGCCCGGCAAGGCGCGGCCCCAAGGATGGACCAGCTCGAAGGCCAGGATTTCCGGCGTCTGCCGCGAGATGCGTGCGACGCGTACAGTCAGCGTGCGTTCGAGGCTCATGGTGTGTGGCTTCCCTGCTAGATGCTCTGCAGCTTGCGCGCAACGCGCTCGATGAAGTGGGTGCGGTCGCGCTCGGTAACGGCGTTCATGTCGTGCAGCTGCAGCCAGGTCACCTTGCAGCGCCAGGCAAACAGCGCCCGCAGCGCGCGCGTGAAGAGACGCCGGCCCGGGTCGCCGATGAGCATCACGAACCAGCGCGGCGAACCGCCGGTGGTCACGACCGTCAGCCGCCGGATGTGCCGCATGCCCGATCTTGCGATCTGCCCCTTGCGCTCCGCGGGCAGAAAGGCCACGCCCGGCAGCCACACCCTTTCGAGCCACCCCTTGAGCATCGACGGAGGGCCGTGGAACCAGGTGGGATAGACGAACACCAGGTGCTCGGCCCACAGCAGCGCTTCGACATGCGGTTTCACACGTTCGCGAATGAGTTCGGGGTTGTCGAGATAGGCAATGCGCTCTTCGCGGGTCAGCGTGGGGTCGAAACCCTCGGCATAGAGGTCGATGGCCTTGACGGGGTGCCGCGGTTCGAGCGCTTCGAGGGCCGTCCGGTAGAGCGCGTGGTTGAAGCTGTCGGGGTTCGGATGGCAGTGGACGACGAGCGTTTTCATGAAAGAAGAAGGGCCGGTTCGCCTGTCGGCGAGACGGGGTCAGAGCCCAAGGGAACAAAGGCCGCGCAGTGCCTTATGGCAACCCAGGCGCCGGCATCTGACCCCGGCGCAAGCCCCGCGCGACCCACGGGAAAAACTCTCGATGAAGCGGCCGGCTTACTTGCCGGCGAGCTTCTTGCGGATGTCGACACCGACGCCCTTGTTGACGAACTGCGTGGTCACGACTTTCGAGAGGTCGATTTCGCCGGACTTGTACAGGCCGGCCTTCACCATCTTGTCGTAGAAGTCCTTCACGCGGGCTTCGTCCATGGCGCCGATGCCCTTGGTGAGCGACTCGCCGCTGTCGACGATGCCCATCTTCTTCATCAGTTCGATGGAGCCCTGCGATGCGGCCACGGGCGAGTCGGGATTGATCTTGGCGATCATTTCGTTGGCGGCCTTGTTGTCGCCGTAGAGATAGTTGTTCCAGCCGATGATCGAGGCCTCGACGAACTTGCGCACGGTTTCGGGCTTGGTCTTGACGAGGTCGGCGCGCGTCTCGATGGTGGTCGAGTAGGTCGAGAAGCCGTTGTCGGCCAGGAGCTGCACCACGGGGTCGAAGCCGGCCTGCGCCTTGATCGACAGCGGCTCGGAAATCGCGTAGCCCTGCTGGATCGATTTCTTGTCGGCGAGGAACGGGCCGACGTTGAAGGTGTAGGGCTTGAGCTGCGAATCCTTGAAGCCGTGCTCCGACTTCATCCACTGCCAGAAGCTGAACTGGCCGTCCTTGCCGATGAAGGCCACGGGCGCCTTCGCCATGTCCTTGAAGGTGTCGAAGCCCTGGCCCGGGTGGGCGAACATGGCCTGCGGATCTTTCTGGAAGAAAGCCGCAACCACCACGGTGGGCACGCCGTTCTTCACGTTGTCGAAGGACTGCAGCAGGTTGCCGGTCATCAGGAAGTCGACCTTGCCGGCAGGCAGCATGGGCCGGTTGTTGACCATCGGTCCGCCCTGCTGGATGTCGACATCGAGACCGTACTTCTTGTAGGTGCCGTCCACCAGCGCCTGGTAGAAGCCGCCGTGCCCGGCCTGCGCTTTCCAGTTGGTGGCGAAAACCACTTTCTCCTGCGCCTGCGCCTGCGCGGCGAAGGCGGCGGCGGTGAGCGCCAGGGCCAGACCGAGGGCGCCCAGCGGGCGGATGCGGAAAGCGGGGATGCGCATGGGGACGTGCTCCTGTGGGGGGTTTTGAAAGTACGGGATGCGGAGACTAAATCTTTTCAGCGCTCGATGGCCATCTCTGGCGACCAGCCGCGCGTCTTGCCGGGGTTCATGAGGCCCATCGGGTCGCTGCGTTTCTTGAACTCGATCTGCTGCGTGTCGATGGTCTTCATGCCGCCATCCTCGATGGTGAAGACGTGCGGGTTGAAGATCTTGCAGCCGCCCTGCGATTCGATCTCGCGGATCACCTCGTACTGGTGGGCCTCGCCCTTCCAGCGCACGAGCAGGATGCCGAAGGTGCCGCATTCGCCGCCGGCGCGTGCGAAGTCCTGGTGCTGCAGCACGTCGTCGCCGAAGATTTCGAGATGGCGCTCCACCACGGCGGGGTCGAAGGGCTGGGCGTAGGCGACTTGCAGATAGGTCCAGCCGCGATCGGCCTTCAGCGCCTGCAAGGTCGTGTGGTTGAACGCGCATTCGTAGGCGGGCGGCAGGCCGTCAGCGAGCAGCTCGGCCTCGGTACCCGCGACGGAGATCGCGCCGCCATGTGCGGTAGCGAGCGCGCGGAACTCGGCCATCGACTTGGGCGAGGCCATGGCGAACGCCGCATGGCGGTCGATCGGGAAGCGGTCGCGCATTGCCGTGTAGTAGGGCGAGAAGCGCGCCTCGACCGTGGACAGCAGGAAGATGTCGAGCGTCGGTGCCTGGGCCGCGACTGCGAAGGCCAGGGCGCCGCGGTAGGTTTCGAACAGCACCGTGCAGTGCACCCATTCGACGGCCGGGCTCAGGGCCACTTCCACGTCGAGGATCACGCCGTTGGTACCGTAGGCATGGTGCACCTGCTGGATCTCGTCGCCGACGAGCTCGATGATGCGCGGCTCGCGTTCCACCGTCATCACGCGCGCCCGCAGCAGGTTGCCGGGGTCGCGCAGGATGCCGTGGCGGAACGAGCCGATGCCGCCGAAGCCGCCGGCAATGAAGCCGCCGATGCTGGCAACATGCCAGGTCGAGGGCCACATGCGCAGCGCCTGGCCGGTCTCGCGCGCGGCGAGGTCGATGTCGTGCATGCGCGCGCCGGCCTCCACGCGGATGCGGCCCTGCTGGATCTCGAGCACGCGGCACATCTGCGTCACGTCGAGCACGATGCCGCCTTCGAGCGGCACGCATTGGCCGTAGTTGCCGGTGCCGCCCGCGCGCACGGTGATCGGCAGCTTCCACTTCGCGGCCACCGACGCGGCCTGGCGCACGTCGTCTTCGGTGCTGACCTTGACCACGAGGTCGGCCACGCAGCCCGCGAGCTGCGCGGTGAGGATGGGGCTGTACCAGTAGAAGTCCTTCGACAGCTGCTTGCGCTGGCTCGGCGCGGTGATGACATTGAGCCCGCGCAGGTCCGCATGCACGGCGTTCCAATCAACAGCGGCATGCAAGGCCTCAGCGTTCACGGCGCATCTCGCTTTCGTGCCAGTGACCCAGAACCAACCGGGACAACGCAGCGAACACGATGAAGATCACGATACCCAGCAGCGACACCAGCAGCAGCGCGGCGAACATCATCGGGATCTCGGTGCGGAAGCTCGATTCGAGAATGCGCGAAGCCAGCCCCGTTTCCTTGCCCGCCGTGCCGGCCGTGAACTCCGCCACCACCGCGCCGATCAGGCTCAAACCGCCCGCGATCTTCAGGCCCGCCATGAAGTACGGCAGCGCACTGGGCGCGAGCAGGTAGCGGAAGGTCTGCCAAGGCGAGGCCTTGTAGAGCTGGAACAGGTCGCGCAGATTGCTGTCGGCGCTCTTCAAGCCGACGACGGTGTTCGACAAAATCGGGAAGAAAGCCACGATCCACGCGCACAGCAGCAGCGCCGCGGTGGTGCTCGACACGTAGATCAATATCAGCGGTGCAATCGCGATGATCGGCGTCACCTGCAGGATCACGGCAATCGGAAACAGGCCGATCTCCACCCACTTGAAGAGCGCGAACGCAATCGCCAGCAGCACACCGCCCACGATGGCCGCGCCGAGCGCGAGCAGCGTGAGCTTCACCGTGAACCACAGGGCACTGGAGAGCGAGGCCCAGTTGTCGAACAGCGTGCGCAGGATGAGCGACGGTGCGGGCAATATGTAATGCGGAATGTTGTTGGCGCGAACCATCCACTCCCATGCGAGCAGCAGCACGGTGACGATGGCCGCCGGCACGACGATGCGCAGCATCGACTCGCGTCGGCGCAGCCTGTCTTCATGGGCGCGCAGCATCGCCTCGGAGGGCGCGGCGTCCGCCTCGCTCACCGGCACCTCGGCCGCCGCGGCGAGCTCAGTGATCGATGTCATGCAGCGCTCCGTGCAGGGATTGCGACACCGCCGTGCAATGCGCGTTGTAGCGGCTCGAGGTGCGGAACTCCTCGCCGCGCGGGTACGGCTCGTCGATGCGGATCTCGTCGATCACCCGGCCTGGGCGCGCCGCCATCACCACGATGCGGTTCGAGAGATACACCGACTCGTACACGCTGTGCGTGACGAACACCACCGAAAAACGGTGCTCGCGCCAGATCGCGAGCAGGTCGTTGTTGAGCTTGATGCGCGTCATTTCGTCGAGCGCGGCAAAGGGCTCGTCCATCAGCAGGAGGCGCGGGTGCGTGACCAGCGCGCGCGCAATCGACACGCGCATCTTCATGCCGCCCGAGAGTTCGCGCGGGTACACGTCGGCGAAGCGCGAGAGGCCGACCATTTCCAGCACCTGCTGAACCACCGGCGCGGCCGCGTCGCGGCCCATGCCCGCGAGCTTGAGCGGCAGCCACACGTTGTCGAACACCTTGGCCCAGGGCATGAGCGTAGGCTCCTGGAACACGAAGCCCAGGTCGCGGTCGCTTTGCGTCTTGCCGGTGTTGGCGCGGGACCAGTGCATGTCGCCCGAGCTGAGCCGGGTGAGCCCGGCAATCAGCCGCAGCGCGGTGCTCTTGCCGCAACCCGAGGGGCCGAGGAAGCTGATGAAGTCGTGCTCGCCGACGTCGAGCGTCATGCCCTGCAATGCGAGCGTGCCGTTCGCAAAGCGCTTGCTGACGTGGCGCAGGCTGACCAGCGGTGGGGTGGCGGTGGAGCTCATTTCCAGGCAGGCTCGTTGGCCAGGCGCGAGAGCGGAAAGCGGTCGACCTCGTGCAGCAGTTCGACGAAGCGCCGGCCCACGTGGTCGAGCACCGCCGCGCCTTTCGCGGCGGTGGCGCGCGTGGCGTCGCCGGCCGCGCCCGAAGGGTTGATGTCGTGCATCTGCCAGCCGAGCTTTCCGCTGGGGGTGATCGAGAGAAACTTGTTCTCGGCGGCCAGCTGCTCGGTCATCGAGCTGAAGTTCTGGAACTGGTCGCGGCGCACATGGTCGGGCGTGAGGTGCAGCATCACCGAGCTTTCGAGGTCGCCCGCATGAATGCCGTGCCTGCCCTCGTGCGCAGTGAACAGGCCTTCGGGCAGGCCCAGCGTGTACCAGTTGGCGGCGACGACCATCATGTCGTGCTCCTCTCGCAGGTCTCGCGCCACGATGTCCATCACGCTCATCTGGCCGCCATGGCTGTTGTAGAGCACCAGCTTGCGCACCCCGGCTTTGGCAACGCAGGCGCCGATGTCCTTCCACAGCGAGATCAGCGTGTTCGCGGACACGGTGAGCGTGCCCGGATAGCGCGAGTGTTCGTTGCTCTTGCCGTAAGGCACCGTGGGCAAGAACAGCACTGGCAGGTCGTCGGGCAGGTGCGGGAGGGTGGCGCGCACCATGCCGTCGATGGTGGCCGTGTCGGTCGACATCGGCAGGTGGGGGCCGTGCTGTTCGGTGGCGCCCACCGGCAGCACGGCGATCAGCCGTTCACGGTCGAGGCGGGAGAACTCTTCGCTGGTCAGGTCGGACCAGAAGCGGCTGCGCAGGGGGACCGGGTTCATCGTGGCATACCTCGTGGTGACGGGCAGTAGGAGCGGGATGATGAGCTAAATTATCCAATCGGTCAAAAAAACATGGATCGGTAGATACCCAGGCAAGTCGATCGCTTCGGGGAAAGGAGCCGATGCAAATCGAAGCGCGGGTTCGATTCAGCGCTTGACCACGTACCGCGTCACCACGGGCGGCGATTCGCCGATGTGAAACGCCAGCCGCCGCTCGCGCAAGGCCATGTCGGCGGCGGTGGCGCGGTTGAAGCGGCGCAGGTGATCGGTCCAGCTTTCGTCCACGATCTCCTCCACGTAGCGGCCAGGTTCGGAGATGTCGTGCAGCAGCTCCCAGCCGATGGCGCCCTGGCCGAGGCGCGCGCGGCGGGTCTGGTGCATCACGAGGTGAAAGGCGGCCGCGCGCGCGGGGTCGATGATGTATTCGATGGTGATGACCACGCGGCCGTTTTCTTCCGGCGTTTCCGCCGGTGGGCCTGCTGCCCAACCGGCGCGCGCGGGGCTCATGTCGGCCTCTTCGCCGGAGACGTCGGTGACCCAGCGCAGCGCCACCAGCATCAGCAGCGTACCGCTCACCGCGGCGATCTCGAGGCTGGAGCGCAGGTTGGTAACGGTGGCCACCTGGCCCCAGAGCGCCGCGCCAATCGCGCTCGCGCCCATGATGGCCATCTGATAGGTCGACATGCCGCGCGCGCGCACCCAGTCGGGCAGCGCCAGCTGCGCCGACACCGAGAGCGAATTGGCCACGGTGATCCACGCCATGCCGCCGAAGAACATCGCGGGCACCGCCACCCAGGCGTTGGGCGCGAAGGCCATCACCGCGGTGGCGAGCGACTGCAGCACCGTGCCGCGCAGCACCAACTGGTCGCGGCCGAGCGCCTGGCGCAGCCGCGGCAGGAACAGCACCGCGATGATCGCGCCCGAGCCCATGGCGGCCAGCAGCAGCGTGAAGGTGCCGGCGCCGCCGCCCTCGAGGTTGCGTGCCAGGAGCGGCAGCAATGCGAGCAGGGCCGTGGAGTGAAAGAAGAAGATCGTGATGCGCGAGAGCACGGCGCGCATGCGCTGCGACTGCCACACGAACTGCACGCCCACGCGCATCGCGCTGATGAGCTTCTCGCGGCCCAGCGGATTGGGCGTGTGCTCGCGCCGCCAGCGCAGCACCACGAAGCCCGAGGCCACCGACAGCACCGCGTTGAGCGCAAACACCCAGACGCTGCCTGCGCTGGCAATCAACATGCCGGCCGTGAGCGGACCGATGATGCGCGAGGCGTTCATTGCGATGCCATTGAGGCCCAGCGCCGCCGGCAATTGCGGCCGGGGCACCAGCTCGGGCACGATGGCCGAGAACACCGGCCAGCGCAGCGCCAGGCCGATGCCATTGGCGAAGGTCAGTGCCAGCAGCAGCGGCGCGGTCATCAGCTCGAGCGCAATGGCGCCGCACAGCACGATGGCCGTGCCCGCCAGCCAGAACTGCGTGGCCACCAGCCAGCGCCGGCGGTCGAGAATGTCGGCCAGCGCACCGCTGGGCAGGCCCAGCAGGAACACCGGCAAGGTGGAGGCCGACTGCACCAGCGCCACCCAGATGGGCGAGGTGGTCAGCGAGGTCATCATCCACGCCGCCGCCACGTCGCTCATCCACATGCAGATGTTGGCGATGAGCCAGGTGCTCCACAGCATGCGGAACACGGGCAGCTTGAGCGGCTCCAGCGCAGCGAACTTCGGCGGCTGCGGCCGGGCGGGGGGGATGGGTGTCTCTTCGGGGGATATCGGTGGCATGTGGCGCTATTGTGGCGCGCCGCCGCTGCGGCTCATCCCCTGTCGCTGCGTGCCAGGCGGTGTTCGAGGCGCCGCAGCATCGTGGTGAGCACGAGCGTCATCACCCAGTACACGACCGAAATCGCAAGGTACGGCTCCCAGTAGCGCGCGTAGGCGCCCGCCACGGTGCGCGCGGCGTAGGCCAGCTCGGCCAGCCCGATGGCCGAGACCAGCGAGGTGTCTTTCAACAGCGCGATGGCGTTGTTGCCCAGCGGCGGCAGCATGCGGCGGAAGGCCTGCGGCAGCACCACGTAGCGCATCACCTGCGCGGGTGTGAAGCCGATCGACCGGCCGGCGTCGAATTGCCCGCGCGAGATCGACTGGATACCGGCGCGGAACACCTCCGAGATGTAGGCCGCGGAATTGAGCGTGAGCGCGACCACGCCGGATATGAGCGCGCCGTGCTCCTGCTTGAGTTCGCGCGCCAGGTCGCCGCTGATCAGGAGGCCGCTCGACGGATGGATGAACACCGGCATGACCGCGAAGTGGATCAAGAGGATCTGCACGAACAGCGGCGTGCCGCGGAAGAAGCTCACGTACACCGTGGCCGGCCAGCGCAGGAAGAAGCGCGCGACCCAGGTCCACGGCGCATGGCGCGGCTGCGCCAGCCGCGCGAGCGCCAGGCACAGGCCCCAGCTCGAACCCAGCAGCACGCAGACCACCGTCATGCGCAAGGTCATCCAGGCGCCCTGCCAGAACAGGTCCTTGTATTCGACCAGGATGTCCCAGCGGAACCATCCGAACAACAAGATCGGCTGTTCCATCTAGGGCTCCCTTACGCTCGAACCGGACGCGCCGCTCATCGGGCGTTCGGGTCCTTGTTGAACCACTTCTTGTAGATCGCGGCGTAGCTGCCGTCGGCGCGAACCGCGTCCAGGCCGGCCGTGAGCTTGTCGAGCAGCGCCTTGTCGCCCTTCTTCACGACGATGCCGAAGCCCTCTTCGGGGAACGACTTGTCGTCGATCGTCTTGAGCTCGGGGTTCTGCGCCACGCGGTAGGCGATCACGCCGTTGTCGCCCATGGCGGCATCGACGCCGCCGCCGGCCAGCTCGGAAATGATGAGCGGCGTGCTTTCGAAGCGGCGGATGTTGGGGCTGGTCTTGCCGAATTCGCGCGAAGCGATGTCGTCGGCCGTGGAGGCGCTCACCACGGCAATCTTCTTGCCGGCCAGGTCCTTCAGCGAGGCGACCGTGCTGCTCTTCGGCAGCGCGATGAGCTGGCGCGCCGCGAAGTAGGGCGGCGTGAAGTCGTAGCTCTGCTTGCGCTTCTCGTTGATGGTGACGCCCGAGATCACCAGGTCGACGTCGCCGTTGTTCAGCGCGCCGAAGATGCCGGTGAACGGCGTGTTGACCACCTTGATCTTCAGGCCCTGCTGTTTGGCGATGGCGTTGATGATGTCGATGTCGAAGCCGACGATCTGCTTGTCCTTGTTCTCGAAGGCGAAGGGGGCGTAGGTGGCGCTCGACGCCACGGTGAGTTCGCGGTTCTGGGCCTGGGCGCCGAAGGCGAGCGTGGCGGCAGCAAGGCCGAGCGCCAGGGCGCGGCGGATGGAGTTCATGGAGCTTCTTCCTCTTGTCCGCCGATGGGCGGCATGGTTGTGTCTGTGGTGGGCGGGAATTCTAGGTTGCAGCTAGCGTGCCAGGTGCCCGAGCGGCAACGCACTGCTGGCCTTCACCTCGCCCAGCGAGAAGCTGGTGTGGAGGTCTTTCACGTTCGGCAGGTTCATGAGGTGCTGGCGCGCGAAGGCCGAGAAACTGTCGAGGTCTCGCGCCACCACCTGCAATTCGAAGGTGCCGGTGCCGCTGATGTAGTGGCAGGCCACCACTTCGGGCAGCGTGCGGATCGCGTCCTCCAGTTTCTGGGTGGCATCGTTGGTGACGCGTTCGGTGTCCACGCGCACGAAAGCGAGCACGCCGAGCCCTATCTTGTGGCGGTCGATCTCGGCGTGATAGCCCTTGATGAAGCCGGCTTCTTCCAGCGCGCGCACCCGGCGCCAGCAGGGCGCCGCCGAGAGCCCCACGCGCTGCGCGAGCTCGGCATTGGTGAGGCGGCCGTCGCCCTGCAGTTCTTGCAGAATTGCAAGGTCGAACTTGTCAATGCTTTCCATAGTGGGCGATCTTAAGCAAGATTCTTTCTGGAACGCGGTTTTTGGGGGCATAGAACGCAAACACCTGTCGCGGACCCCGGCATACACTTTGCGTGATCATGGGCTCGCGCCCTACCCGGGCACAGACCCACAGGCACAAGCCAGACAGCCAGGCCCACAAGGCCCTGCCAACAGGAGACAGACAGACATGAACGCACCGCTGCCCGAGCACATCCGCAAGGCCCTCGAAACCGTCACGCTCGACGACAAATACAGCCTCGACTACGGCCGGGCCTTCATGAGCGGGGTGCAGGCGCTGGTCAAGCTGCCGATGCTGCAGCGCCTGCGCGACAAGCAGGCGGGCAAGAACACCGCGGGCTTCATCAGCGGCTACCGCGGCTCCCCGCTCGGCGGCTACGACCAAGCGCTGTGGAAGGCCGCCAAGTTCCTGAAGGAACAGAACATCGTCTTCCAGCCGGGCGTGAACGAAGAGCTCGCCGCCACCGCGCTCTGGGGCACGCAGCAACTCGGCTTCTCGCCCGCGAGCACCAACAAGTTCGACGGCGTCTTCGGCATCTGGTACGGCAAGGGGCCGGGCGTGGACCGCTGCTCCGACGTCTTCAAGCACGCCAACATGGCCGGCACCACCGAATGGGGCGGCGTGATCGCGGTGGCCGGCGACGACCATATTTCCAAGAGCAGCACGGCCGCGCACCAGAGCGACCACATCTTCAAGGCCTGCGGCACGCCGGTGTTCTTTCCGACCAACGTGCAGGAAATCCTGGACCTGGGCATTCACGCCTTTGCGATGAGCCGGTTCTCGGGCATCTGGTCGGGCATGAAGACGATCCAGGAAATCGTCGAGTCGAGTTCCACGGCCATGATCGATCCGGACCGGGTCGAAATCGTCATTCCCACCGATTTCCAGATGCCGCCCGGTGGCCTGCACATCCGCTGGCCCGACCATGCGCTGGAGCAGGAAGCGCGCCTCATGCACTACAAGTGGTATGCCGCGCTGGCCTACATCCGCGCCAACCGGCTGAACCACAACGTGATCGAGGGCCCGAACGACCGCTTCGGCATCATGGCCAGCGGCAAGGCCTACAACGACACCCGCCAGGCACTGATCGACCTGGGCCTGGACGACGCCACCTGCCGCCAGCTGGGCATCCGGCTGCACAAGGTGGGCGTGGTGTGGCCGCTGGAAGCGCAGCTCACGCGCGACTTCGCCACCGGCCTGCAGGAAATCCTCGTGGTCGAGGAGAAGCGCCAGGTCATCGAATACCAGCTGAAGGAAGAGCTCTACAACTGGCGCGCCGACGTGCGGCCCAACGTGCTCGGCAAGTTCAACGAGCTCGACGGCGATTTCTCCGGCGGCGAATGGGCCATGCCCAACCCCACCGCCAACACGCTGCTGCGCGCCAACGCCGACCTGAATCCGGCGCTCATCGCCAAGGCCATTGCGCAGCGCCTGCGCAAGCTCGGCATCCTGGAGCAGGCCGGCGCCGACATGCGCGCGCGCATCGATGCGCAGATGGCCATCCTCGAAGCCAAGGAGCGCTCGATGGAAGTGTTCAAGGTGGGCGGCGTGCAGGGCGCCGACCGCCAGCCGTGGTTCTGCTCGGGCTGCCCGCACAACACCAGCACCGTGGTGCCCGAAGGCTCGCGCGCCATGGGCGGCATCGGCTGCCACTTCATGGCGACCTGGATGGACCGCTCCACCATCGGCTTCACGCAGATGGGCGGCGAGGGGGTGCCGTGGGTGGGCCAGCAGCCTTTCACCACCGACCCGCACATCTTCGCGAACCTGGGCGACGGCACGTATTTCCACAGCGGCCTGCTCGCCATCCGCCAGAGCATCGCGGCCGGTGTGAACATCACCTACAAGATCCTCTACAACGACGCGGTTGCCATGACCGGCGGCCAGCAGGTCGGCGAGCGGCCCGAGGGCCACTCGGTGCTGCAGATTGCCGAGAGCCTGCACGCCGAGGGCGCCAAGAAGGTCGTCATCGTGACCGACGAGCCCGAGAAATACGAAGGCGTGAACATCCCCGGCGACCATGTGGCGGTGAAGCACCGCGATCTGCTCGACGAGGTCCAGCTCGAATTCCGCAGGATCGCCGGCACCACCGCCATCATTTACGACCAGACCTGCGCCACCGAGAAGCGCCGCCGCCGCAAGCGGGGCACGGCCGTCGATCCGGCCAAGCGCGTGGTCATCAACGACCTGGTCTGCGAAGGCTGCGGCGACTGCAGCGTGAAGAGCAACTGCCTGTCGGTCGAGCCGCTCGAAACCGAATTCGGCCGCAAGCGCACCATCAACCAGAGCAGCTGCAACAAGGACATGAGCTGCTTGAAGGGCTTCTGCCCCAGCTTCGTCACGGTCGAAGGCGGCCAGCTCAAGAAGAAAACCAAGAACAAGGCCGACACGCCGCTCGAGCTCGGTCCGTTGCCCGAACCGGCGGTGCCGGCGCTGGCAGAGGGTCAGGTCTGGGGCATCGTGGTCGCCGGTGTCGGCGGCACGGGTGTCATCACGATCGGCCAGCTGCTGGGCATGGCGGCGCACATCGAGGGCAAGGGCATCGTCACGCAGGACGCGGCCGGCCTCGCGCAAAAGGGCGGCGCCACCTGGAGCCATGCGCTGATCGGCGAATCGCAGGACGCGATTCGCACCACGCGCGTCGGCACCGCCGCGGCCGACCTGATCCTGGCGGCCGATCCGCTGGTGGCGGTCAATGCCGAAACGCTGGCGCGCATGCGCGAAGGGCGCACGCACGTCGCGCTCAACACGCACAGCACGCCGACGGCCGCCTTTGTGCGCAACGCCAACTGGGTCAATCCGCAGGACGACTGCGCGACCCAGATTGCGCGCGCCGTGGGCACCGACGCGCTCGGCACCTTCGACGCGGACGCAGCCGCCGTCGCGCTCATGGGCGACAGCCTCTATGCCAATCCGATGCTGCTGGGCTTTGCCTGGCAAAAGGGCTGGATCCCGCTGGCGCTGGAGTCGCTGATGCGCGCCATCGAACTCAACGCCGTGGCAATCGAGAACAACAAGACCGCTTTCGCCTGGGGCCGCCAGGCGGCCGCCAATCCGGCCGAACTGCAAAAGCGCCTGCGTCCGGGCCAAGTAGTGGAGTTCAAGAAGCGAGAAACCGTCGAAAGCCTGGTGGCGCGCCGGGTCGAATTCCTCACGGGCTACCAGAACGCGGCCTATGCCGACGAATACCGGCAGTTCGTGGGCAAGGTGGGGCAGGCCGAGTCGGTGCTGGGCAAGACCGCGCTGACCGAAACGGTGGCCCGCTACCTGTTCAAGCTCATGGCCTACAAGGACGAGTACGAGGTGGCGCGCCTGCATACCGACCGCAGCTTCCTGGACCGGGTCGAAGGCATGTTCGAGGGCCAGATGGGCAAGGACTTCAAGCTCAACTACCACCTTGCGCCGCCCATCATCGCCAGGAAGAACGCCAAGGGCGAGCTGCAGAAGCAGCAATTCGGCCCGTGGATGCTCTCCGGCTTCAGGCTGCTGGCGCGGCTCAAGGGCCTGCGCGGCACGGCTTTGGACATCTTCGGGCGCACCGAAGAGCGCAAGACCGAACGCGCGCTCATCGGTGAATACCGCGCGAGCATCGAAGAGGTGATTTCCGGCCTGCGCGCCGAGAACCACGCGCTGGCGCTGGAGATCGCTGCCCTGCCCGAACAGATTCGCGGCTACGGCCATGTGAAGGAGCGCAAACCTGGCCGCGGCCCGCACCCGCTGGAGCGAATTGCTCGCCAAGTGGCGCAACCCGCAATCGGCACAGCGCGCGGCCGCCTGATTTTCGGGCGCAGCCGCCCTCCGGCTGCGCCGTGCTCCCGAAAACATAGCGCCAGAGGCGCGCCCCAAGCCCTGGAAAGCCCTGCCCGGCGCGCCGGATAAGCGCGCGGGGCGGGGCATTGCCACGAATACAATGCCCGCTGCTGTGCGCGGCCGATGCCGCTTCAAGCGCTGACTCGCGGCCTTTTCCACGGGGCCGCGGAACCGCGGGCCCGTTCCGCGCTTCTGACATTCCTCTTCTCTCTGCTGGAGACTCTCTTGTTCATTTCCTCTGCTTTCGCCCAAACCGCGCCCGCTGCTTCCGGCGGTGGCGACATGTTGTCTTCGCTCGGCAGCATGCTGCCCCTGGTGCTGATGTTCGTGGTGCTGTATTTCGTGATGATCCGCCCGCAAATGAAGCGCCAGAAAGAAGCCCGCGCCATGATCGAAGCGCTGGCCAAGGGCGACGAAGTGGCCACGGCCGGCGGCGTGCTCGGCAAGATCACCTCGATCGGCGACCAGTACCTCGGCCTCGAGATCGCCAACGGCATCGAGATCAAGATCCAGCGCAGCGCTGTGGTCCAGGTCTTGCCCAAGGGCGCCGTCAAGTAGCAATCAACGCGAGGCTGCCCCTTGCGCTTTGTGGCGCCAGGCCTCAAGTCACGCCGTCTCCGTTTCTAAAAGCGCTTTCTCATGAACCGTTATCCGGTCTGGAAGTACGCGATCATCGTGATCGTGCTGCTTGTGGGGTTGATCTATTCCCTGCCCAATTTCTTCGGCGAGGCGCCCGCAGTGCAGGTGTCCGCGGCCAAGTCGACCGTCAAGGTCGACTCAGCCACCCAGGGCCGGGTCGAGGAGGCGCTGAAAACAGCCGGGCTCACGCCCGACCTGCTCACGCTCGAGGGCGGCTCGCTGCGCGCGCGCTTCGCCACGCCCGACGAGCAGCTCAAGGCGCGCGATACGTTGCAGCGCGCGCTGGTGCCCGACCCGTCGGATCCGCCCTATGTGGTGGCGCTGAACCTGGTTTCGCGCTCGCCGGCCTGGCTCACCTCGCTGCATGCGTTCCCGATGTACCTCGGCCTCGACCTGCGCGGCGGCGTCGACTTCCTGCTCCAGGTCGACATGAAGGGCGCCATCGACAAGAAGGCCGAGTCCTTCGCGAGCGACCTGCGCACCACCTTCCGCGACAAGGGCATTCGCGGCACCTCGGTGAGCCGCAACGGCCAGACCGTCGAGGTTTCGTTCCGCGACGCGGCCGCGCTGCAAACCGCCAAGCAACTGATCCAGGACCAGTTCCCCGATCTCACGACGACCGAGACGCAAGACGGCAGCAACTGGCGCCTGACGGCCACCATCAAGCCCGAAGCCGCGCGCCGGCTCCAGGACGCGGCGCTCAAGCAGAACATCACCACCCTGCACAACCGGATCAACGAACTCGGCGTGGCCGAGCCGGTGATCCAGCAGCAGGGCCTCGACCGCATCGTGGTGCAGCTGCCCGGCGTGCAGGACACGGCCAAGGCCAAGGACATCCTGGGCCGCACCGCCACGCTCGAAATGCGCCTGGTCGATGAAAGCGCCGAAGGCCGCGCGGCCGAGCTGAGCGGTGGACCGGTGCCCTTCGGCTCCGAGAAATTCCTCGAGCGCAACGGCCGCCCGGTGATCGTGAAGAAGCAGGTGCTGGTCACCGGCGAAAGCCTCACCGACGCGCAGCCCGGCTTCGACCAGCAGAGCAACCAGCCCAAGGTCGACCTGACCATGGACGCCAAGGGCGGCCGGATCATGCGCGACGTGAGCCGCGAGAACTACAAGAAGCGCATGGCGATGCTGATCTTCGAAAAGGGCAAGGGCGAAGTGCTCACGGCCCCGTCGATCAACGGCGAGCTCGGCAACCGCTTCCAGATTTCGGGTTCGATGACGGTGGCCGAAGCCGCCGACCTCGCGCTGCTGCTGCGCGCCGGTTCGCTGGCCGCGCCGATGGAAATCATCCAGGAACGGACCATCGGTCCGACTCTTGGCGCCGACAACATCGAAAAGGGCTTCAAGAGCGTGATGTATGGCTTCCTGGCCATCATGGTGTTCATGTGCGCCTACTACGCGCTGTTCGGCCTGTTCTCGTCGATCGCGCTGGCCGTCAACCTGATGCTGCTGGTGGCCATTCTCTCGATGCTGCAGGCCACGCTCACGCTGCCCGGCATTGCGGCCATGGCGCTGGCCATCGGCGTGGCCATCGACTCGAACGTGCTGATCAACGAGCGCGTGCGCGAAGAGCTGCGCAATGGGGCGTCGGCGCAAGCCGCCATCCATGCGGGCTACGACCGCGCCTGGGGCACGATTCTCGACTCCAACGTGACCACGCTGATCGCGGGCATCGCGTTGCTGGCTTTCGGTTCGGGCCCGGTTCGCGGCTTCGCGGTGGTGCACTGCATCGGCATCGTGACTTCGATGTTCTCCGCCGTGTTCTTCTCGCGCGGCCTCGTGAACTTCTGGTACGGCAACAAGAAGAAGCTCAAGTCGGTGTCGATCGGCACCGTGTGGCGGCCCAAGACCGACGGCACCGCCGTGGCTGAAGGCAAGTAAAGGTCAAGGACAAGCGCCATGGAATTCTTCCGCATCCACAAGACCATCCCGTTCATGCGCCATGCACTGGTGCTGAACATCATTTCCTTCGCCACCTTCGCACTGGCGGTGTTCTTCCTGCTGCACCGCGGGCTGCACCTGTCGGTGGAGTTCACGGGCGGCACCGTGATGGAGGTGGCCTACCAGCAGTCCGCCGACATCGGCAAGGTGCGAGAGGCCGTCAGCAAGCTCGGCTACCCTGAAGTCCAGGTGCAGAGCTACGGCACGTCGCGCGACGTGCAGATCCGCCTGCCGGCGCAGAAGGGCATGAACTCCGACCAGCAAAGTGCGCAGGTCATGCAGGCGCTCAAGACGGTCGACCCGTCGGCCACGCAGCGCGGCATCGAGGTCGTCGGGCCGCAGGTGGGCGACGAGCTCACCACCAACGGGCTCAAGGCGCTCGGCATGGTGGTGGTCGGCATCATGATCTACCTGGCGGTGCGCTTCGAATGGAAGTTCGCGGTGGCCACCGTGCTGGCCAACCTGCACGACGTGGTCATCATCCTGGGATTCTTCGCCTTCTTCCAGTGGGAGTTCTCGCTGGCGGTGCTGGCGGCGGTGCTCGCGGTGCTGGGCTACTCGGTCAACGAGTCCGTCGTGATCTTCGACCGGGTGCGCGAGAACTTCCGGCGCTACCGCAAGATGAGCACGGTCGGCATCATCGACAACGCGATCACCTCGACCATCAGCCGCACCATCATCACGCACGGCTCGACCCAGCTGGTGGTGCTCTCGATGTTCTTCTTCGGCGGCCCGACGCTGCACTACTTTGCCTTGGCGCTGACCATCGGCATCTGCTTCGGCATCTACTCGTCATGCTTCGTGGCGGCGGCTATCGCGATGTGGCTCGGCATCAAGCGCGAAGACCTGATCAAGGGCACCCCGGCGAAACGCGACGGCGATTCCGAGGACGACCCGAACGCCGGCGCCGTGGTCTGACGGCAGCGAAATCGAAGGAAAGTGCCGCGGGAAGTCAGCAACTGCAAGGAAGCTGATGCACACTTGTGCAGTTGCTTTTCCCGATGCAAGCTCTCGGCTGTTGCCGAATAGAGCCTCACCGGCCTTTCCGATCTTTCAATGAGTATTGCGCGGTCCGCCTCTTCCTTGCAGCTCGCACGCGAGACGCGCGAGCGTTTCGTGCTGGCGACCGGGAGCATCATCGTTCCCCTGGCGCAGGCCATCCGGGACCGCCTGACCAGGCAGGCTTCGGAAATCGGCAGCGCACGCGCCATGCAGGAGAGCCGCGACGACTTCGTGGCGTTTCAGGGCCAGGCCTCGCAATGGGTGTCGCTCGCCCAGGCGAACTGGCGCAAGTCGGTGAGTGCCTCGGGTGCGACGGCCGGAACGGCGTCCACCGGGGGGCTGCGGCTCGAACTGATCGGCGACGACGTGATGGAAAGCAACATTCTTTCGTCGCGCCTCGCGCAGGTGATCCACGACAAGGCCAGTTTCGAACTCAGCGACCTGCGGCTGCGCATCCAGCACCTCGAGGGCACCAGCGAACTGGACGCCAACGACGTGCTCAGGCCCGAAACACTGGCCAAGCTGCTGGTGGACCAATGGCTCGCGGCCGGCTTGAGCCGCGCGCTCTGGGCCAGCGTGCAGGACACCGTGCAGCAGCAGCTGGTCGGCGTGGTCGTCAAGGCGTACGAAGATGCCAACGCGTTCCTGGTTTCCCGGGGCGTGATGCCGGAAATCGATCTCAAGAGTTTCGTGCGGCGCACGGGTGCTTCCAGCGGACCGGCAACGGTGCCCGGGTCTCCCCATGCCGGTGGCGCGGCCCACCAGGCCCCGGGCCCCGCGCAGCGCCAGGGCTTCGACGCCGCCTCGCACCAGACGAGAGCATTCGCTCCGTCGGCCCCGCTTGCAACGACCGGCGGCTCGCCGTTGCTGCTCGCTCGCCAGCGCGCGCAGACGGCGCTGCTCAGCCTCAAGCGCTTTGTCGCCGCCCGCATCGGCGCGGCCGACATGTCGTCGACCCTGTCTTCGCAATCGACGACGGGGATGGACGGCCGTGCGCCAGGCGCCGGCTCTGGCAGCGGCGGTGGTGGTGCTGCCGGTGGTGGCGGCACCTCGCGGGCCGCTTCAAATACCTTTGCGGCCGTGATCGCCGACGCCGAAGCCGCCTACCGGATGGCCGCCACGCAGTACATGCAGAACCCCGGCGACGAGGCCACCGTGATCCAGCAGGCCTCGGTCGACCTGCGGCGGCGCAGCGCCGAGATCAAGAAACGGGCACCCACCACCGCCGACAAGGCCACGGTCGAAATCGTGGCGCTCATGTTCCAGGCCATCCTCGCGGAGGAGCGCATTCCCTTCTCGGCGCGCGTATGGTTTGCGCGGCTGCAGATGCCCGTGCTGCGCGTGGCCATCGCCGAGCCCGAATTCTTCGGCACGCTGCAGCACCCGGCGCGCATGCTGATCGACCGCATGGGCTCCTGCGTCATGGGCTTCGACGCGGCCGCCATTTCGGGCAGTGCGCTCGAAGGCGAAATCCGGCGCGTGGTTCAGGTGATCGAGCAGTATCCCGAAACCGGGCAGCGCGTGTTCAAGCTGGTGTTCGACGAGTTCGTCGCCTTTCTGAGCCGCTATCTCACGCAAAGCGACAGCACCCAGCGTGTCATGAGCGTGGCGCAGCAGGTCGAGCAAAAAGAAACGATGGCGATCCAGTACACCATCGAGTTGCGCAAGATGCTCAATGACATGCCGGTGCGCGACGAGATCCGCGAGTTCCTCTTCAAGATCTGGGCCGAAGTGCTGGCCATTGCCGCGCTGCGCTATGGCGCCCAGGGCGAGCAGACAGTCATGCTCAAGCGCGTGGCCTCCGAACTGGTGTGGGCCGCAAGCGCCAAGCCCAACCGCGCCGACCGCGCACGCGTGATCCAGGACCTGCCTCAGCTGCTCCAGCGCCTGCGCCTGGGCATGAACCTGCTCGGCATCATCGACGAGCCGCAGGAAGACCAGATCAAGACCATCGGCGCGACCCTGTCCGATGCCTTCCTGTCGAAGACCGAAGCCATTCCCGCGGCCAAGATCGAAGCCATGGCAGAGCGCCTGGCGCATCTGGAGGATTTCGTGAGCGACGACGGCAGTGCGTCCAGCCTGCCGCTCGATGCGAACAGCATCGAACTGCTGCTGGGCGTGGATGCGGCCTCCATCGAGGTGGTGGCCGACACGGCCGGCGCCGTTCCGGCCGAAGACATGCTGGAGTGGGCGCATGAGCTGCAGGTGGGCAACTGGTTCATGCTCGACCACAACGACCGCGTGAGCCAGGTGCAATTCGTCTGGCGCAGCGACCGCAAGCAACTCCACCTGTTCGCCTCGGCCGACGGCCGCAGCTTTCTCATCCAGGTCGGCCGGCTGGCCAGCTACCTGCAAGCCGGACTGCTCGTGCCGGCCGAGGAAGAAACGCTCACGGTGCGCGCCACGCGCGAGGCGCTGGCCAAGCTCGACGCGAACCCTGAGCGCCTGCTGAACTAGCCGACAGCTAGTGCGCTGTGCGGCCGTCGCGGCTTTCGCAGAGTTCGTCGAGCACCAATGCGTCCGGCTCGATGCCGGTGCTCCAGTGCACCATCAGCACGATGATCTTGAGTTCGTCGAGCGCGACCGGATCGCCTGGCGCCGCCATGGCGCGCTCGATGATGATTTCCCGCAGCCCGCAAGACAGCACGTCCGACGATTCGAGAAAACGGATGAAGCCGAGGCAATCGGCGCCCAGGTGCTCCTGCTCGGCCATGGAATAGACCCGCATCGAGTCGGCCGATTGCGGCAGCGCCGGTTCGGGCGCGCTTCGCAGCGTGACCGTGGCAACGGCATCGTCGTCGGCATTTTGTTCGAGCTGCATGCCCTGCGTGGCAAGGCTCAGGCCGTCGAGCCAGTGCAGCGCATCGCGGATTTCTTCTGCCTCGAAACCGTGTGCGCTGAGCTTGCGGCCCAGTTGTCCGGCTTCGGGGCAGGCATCGCCGCGCCAATAGTTTTCGTAGACAAAAACGAGCACTTCGAACATGAGCCCAATATAGCCGAAGCTTGTCGCGAGCTCCCGGGCTTCATGTCACTTCTTCGTCCCTTTTTGAGGGGAGGAAAATACTAGGCCGCGGCCGTTCTTTGAAAGAGGCCGCCGGGCAGGCGTGCCACATGGCCGTCGAGTTCGAGTTCCAGCATCCTGGCCTGCAGTGCCGCCGCACTCCAGCCGGTGCGCGCGCCCAGGGCGTCGAGGTTCACCGGATCGAAGCCCAGAGCCTCGAGCAGCGGATCTTCCGAGCCCGACGATGATGAGGGCGACGAGCTGTCGGCACCGCTATCGCCGAAAAGACCCGCGTTCGCACTTGACGCGCGCAGGCCGGGCAACTCCTCGAGGATGTCGTTCACCGACTCGACCAGCTTCGCGCCTTGGCGGATCAGCGCATGGCAGCCCCGCGATTGCGGCGAATGGATCGAACCCGGAATGGCGAACACTTCCTTGCCTTGCTCCGAGGTGAGCCGCGCGGTGATCAGTGAGCCGGATGCAAGCGCGGCCTCGACCACGAGCGTGCCGCGCGCCAGGCCGGCGATGAGCCGGTTGCGCTTCGGAAAGTTTTGCGTGAGCGGGGGTGTACCGAGCGGCAACTCGCTCACGATCAATCCCTGCAGCGTGATGCGGTGCGCGAGGTCGCGGTGCCGGGCTGGGTAGACGCGGTCGAGGCCGGTTCCCACCACGGCCACCGTGGCAAGCCGCGGCGAATCGCCGGCCGCGTCGAGCGCGCCTTGGTGTGCCGCGCCGTCGACGCCGAGCGCCAGCCCCGACACCACGGGCAAGCCTGCCTCGCCCAAAGCCCGCGCAAAGGCGCGCGCGCTCGCGGCGCCCTGCGGCGTGGGGTTGCGGCTGCCCACCACGGCGATGCTGTTCGCGAGTTGCGTCAGATCGAAGGCCGCCGCGCCGAGCACGTAGAGCATCAACGGCGGGTCGACCATTTCGAGCAGCGACGCGGGGTAGCTCGCATCGCCCAGCGTCACGATGCGGCGTGCGGTGCCGTCATCGGAGCCGGATTGCAGCCATTGCCAGGTCAGGTCGATCTGGGCCTGCAGGCCGTTGGGCGGCTGCTGCAAGGCATCGGCCTGGGCGGGCGACACCACCTGCCGGAGCGCCGCGCCCGGCTGGGCAAAAATGGCCTCGGGCAGTCCGAAGGCCGCCAGAAGCCGACGCGCAGCGCCATCGCCGACCCCCGCCGTCAGTGACAGCCGCAGCCAGCCTGCAAGTTCTGCGCGTTCCAAACGAGAGCGGGAAAGGAAAGCGGGAAGGCGTCAGGGATTGACGAGGAAGTCGCCCGCGCGCGGGGTGTCGGTGATTTCGAGCACCAGCGCGTACGAGACCTTTTCAAAAGGACGGAACACCATCAGCAGACCGATGCGTTCGTTCGGAAGCTTGATCGTTTCCTTGCGCTCGCCGGTGCGGTCGAGAATGGTTTCGCCGTTCTTCAGGATGGCCAGCACGTGGCCGCTGTCGATGCCGTCGCGCGTGCCCTTGTTGATGGCCACCACCTGGTTCTGGGCCGCGAATTGCACCGCATTGCCGTAGACCGAGATGATGCGGCCTTCGACTTGCGCGGAAGGCGCGCGCGGCACGTAGCTCAGCAGCTGGCGCGGGGGTTCCGGCAGCAGACGGTCGCCGGCGCGGATTTCTTCGCGCGACGCGATGATGTCGACGCTGGCCGGCACCACGGTGATGACGTCCTTGTCCTTCTCGGTCTCGACTGTTGTCGATTCACCACGCTTGAGCTGGGCCTTGCCCAGGTACTGCGCCTCGTAGCCGAGGATTTCACCGGTCCCAGGGTCCTTGAGCGGGGTGGCGTTGCGGAAAACGCGGAAGTTCTGCAGCGGGCCCGGGGCTTCGAGCAGCGGCGTATCGGCGTTGCCGCGCGCATAGGCGCGGTCGCCGCGCGACAGCAGAACCCGGCTGTCGTTGCCCGCAACGATGCGCGGCGCATTCTGCAGCGTATCGGCATCCACCACGATCGGCTCGCTGAGGAAGGGCTCGATCACGCTCGGATTGAGCGTGGGCAGCGCCATGCCGGCCAGCGAATCGAAGCGCGTGCGCGGCGAGAGCTTGATGGTGCCGCCGTCGCCGCTGCCGCCCGCGCCGCGGCGCAGGGTCAGCCGAGCGCGGCCGCCCGTCTTGTCCAGGTACAACACCTGGCCTGGATAGATGCGGTGTGGATTCGCGATTTCGCTGATGTTCATGCCCCACAGCTCCGGCCAGCGCCAGGGGCGCAGCAGGTAGAGGCGGGAAATGGCCCACAGCGTGTCGCCGGGTTTGACCGTGTATTCGTCCGGCGCACTGGGCGCCAGCTCGCTCAGCGGAACGCCGTTCTGGGCCGTTTGCTGTGCCGTGGCGCGTTGCTGCGGCGTGACGGGATAGTTCTGCGCCCAAGCCGTCGTGCCGCTGCTGATCACTGCAAGGGCTGCCAACGTGGCGAAAAGATGCGGGCGCTGGCGGACAGGGATTCGGAGCTTTTTCATGTCTGGATGGGTGAGCGCTCGGGATACCGATGCGCATACGAATCTCACAATTTGCTACGAATTCTGCGCCCGAAGCCCTTTAAAGGGCAACGTTTTCAGGCGATCCGAGCTCATCGCGTCGCGGAATTGGCGAAAATAGCCACAACTTTTCCCGTTTTTCATGGCCAAACGAATCATTCTGAGTTACCCCGACAAGCGCCTCCACACGGTCGCCAAGCCGGTGCAGGGCGTCGACGCACGCATCAAGGCCTTGGTGGCCGACATGCTGGAGACCATGTACGACGCCAACGGCATCGGGCTGGCCGCCACCCAGGTCGACGTGCACGAGCGCCTGGTCGTCATCGACGTTTCCGAGGAGCGCAACGAACCGCTGGTGCTCATCAACCCCGAAATCATCTGGGCCAGCGACGAAAAGGTGCTGAATGAAGAAGGCTGCCTGTCGGTGCCGGGCATCTACGACGGGGTCATGCGCTCCACGTCGGTGAAGGCGCAGGCGCTGGACGAGAACGGCGAACTGCGCACCATCGAGGCCGACGGCTTGCTGGCGGTATGCATCCAGCACGAGCTGGACCACCTGCTGGGCAAGGTGTTCGTCGAATACCTGTCGCCGCTCAAGCGCAACCGCATCAAGAGCAAGCTGCTCAAGCAACAGCGCGAAGAGGCCAAGGAAGGCCGGGCTTGAAAATGTTCTCCCGCGGGTCGAGCGTTGTCGTCGTTGCCGCCGGGCTGCTGCTGCTGCTGGCCGGTTGCGCCAGCGAGCCGACCCGCATCGTTCCGGGTACCACGGCCGCCGAAACCCTGCAGCGCCTCGGCGCGCCCACGGGCCGCTATCCCCTCACCGGTGGCGGCGAGCGCCTGCAATATTCGCGCATGCCGGCGGGCTTCGAGGTGACCGATATCGATGTCGATGCCTCGGGCAAGGTGGTCTCCGTGACGCAGGTGCTCAATGAAGCCCGCTTCGGCCATGACATCAAGGTCGACCAGTGGCGTCAGAACGACGTGCTCGCCTTCTATGGCCGGCCTTTTGAAATCAGTCGTGTCAGCTCGTTCGACGGCGCGGTCTGGACCTGGCGCTACAAGGCGGTGAACGAGCGCCGCATGCTCTATATCTACATCGACCCCACCGGCGTGGTTCGCCGCTATCACACGGGGGATGACCTCGACCTCGATCGGATCCGGGATTGACCCCGCTCAAGGTCGTTTTCGCGGGCACGCCCGAGTTTGCGCGCGTCGCGCTCGAAGCCATTTCCGCCGCGGGCCATGAAATCGTCGGGGTGCTGAGCCAGCCCGACCGCCCCGCCGGCCGCGGCATGAAGCTGCAGGCCTCCCCCGTCAAGCAATTCGCCGTTGCCAACCACTGGCCCGTGGCGCAGCCGCGAAGCCTGCGGCTCGATGGCAAGTACCCGGAAGATGCTTCGGCCGCGTGCGAGACCCTTCTGGCCGCCAGGCCCGATGTGATGGTGGTCGCGGCCTACGGGCTCATCCTGCCGCAGTGGGTGCTCGACCTGCCGCAGTTCGGCTGCCTCAACATCCACGCCAGCCTGCTGCCGCGCTGGCGCGGCGCCGCACCGATCCACCGCGCCATCGAGGCCGGCGATGCGCAGACCGGCATCACCATCATGCAGATGGACGCCGGGCTGGATACGGGCGACATGCTGCTGCGCGAAGCGGTGGATAT
Organism: Variovorax paradoxus; assembly: GCF_030815855.1. Classification (NCBI taxonomy): domain Bacteria; kingdom Pseudomonadati; phylum Pseudomonadota; class Betaproteobacteria; order Burkholderiales; family Comamonadaceae; genus Variovorax; species Variovorax paradoxus. Next base: position 5,590,865 of record NZ_JAUSXG010000001.1, read on the forward strand.
CGGCAATGACAACACCGCCCGCCTGCACGACCGCCTGGCCGAACTCGGCGGCTGCATGATCGTCCAGGCGCTCGCCAACATTGGCACCCTGACCCGCACCCCGCAGCCTGCCGAAGGCGTGACCTACGCCAACAAGGTCGAGAAGCACGAAGCCCAGATCGATTGGAACCAGCCCGCCGAGGCCGTCGTGCGGCGCATCCGCGCCTTCGATCCCTTTCCGGGCGCCAACAGCCCGTTGGACGGCGAGACCATCAAGCTCTGGACCGCGCATGCGATGCCTGCCGTCGAGGTTTCGGCCGAGCCGGGCACCATCCTCGCCGTGACCGATACCGGCGTTGCGGTGGCCGCGGCTGGCTCGATCGTCAGCGTCACCGAACTCCAGCGTCCCGGCGGCAAGCGCCTGGCCGTGGCCGATTTCCTGCGCGGCTTCGACCTGAAGCCCGGGCAGCTGTTCGGCTGATGTTCTTCTCCGCCGCCATTCGCCGCCGCCCCGAGTTCCGCGCGGGCATCCGCGACATGTCCTCGGCCGCGCTGGGCATCGGCGCCTGGGGCCTGATGACCGGCGTGGCCATGGTCAAGTCGAACATGAGCGTGCTGGAGTCGGTGGCGATGACGCTGCTGGTCTACGCCGGCAGTTCGCAGTTGGCGGCCATTCCGCTGCTGTTCGCGGGCGCGCCGGCCTGGGTGATCCTGGCCACGGGTTTTTGCGTCAACCTTCGCTTCGTGGTCTTCAGCCTGCACCTGCGGCCGTATCTCATGCACATGCCGCGCTGGCGCCGCATGACGCACGGCTATCTCACGGCCGACCTCAGCTACGCGCTCTTCACGCGGCGCTATGCCTCGCCGCCGGTCGGCGCCGATGAGCAGAAGGCCCAGGAGGCCTACCTCACCGGCAACTACTTCGTGACCTGGTGCTCCTGGATGGGCATGAGTCTCCTGGGCATCGCGCTGGCCAACTTCATTCCGCAGAACTGGGGCCTTGGCTTCGCCGGCGTGCTGAGCCTGGTGGCGATCGTCTGCTCGATGGCGACCACGCCGCTGCGCGTGCTGGCCGCGCTGATCGCCAGCGTCACCGCCGTGGCCGCCTATGCCTTGCCGCTCAAGCTCAACATCGTCGTGGCCATCGGTGCCGCGGTGCTGCTGTGTTTCTGGCTTGAGAAGCAGTTCGGGCTCGACCCCGATGCGGAGGACAACAAGTGAGCGGCACCACCGACTTCTGGACGCTCGCGGTCATCGCCGGGCTGGCTTGCGTCACCGTACTCACGCGCTGCTTCTTCTTCATTCTCGACCGGCCTTGGGGCTTGCCCGAGTGGGCGCACCGCGCGCTGCACTACGCGCCGGCTGCCGCGCTCGCAGGCGTGATCGCACCGGAGATCGTGATGACACAGGGCCACCTGATCACCACGCTGCACGATGCGCGCCTGTATGCCGCGGTGGTCGGTGCCGCTTACTACTACTGGCGGCGCGGCGTGCTCGGCACGATGCTGGCGGGCATGGCGGTGTACCTGCCCCTGCATCTCGGGCTGGGCTGGTAGCCACTGACCCTTCTTCTCAGTCCAGCTTCACGCCGGCGGCTGCGATGATCTTGCCCCAGCGCTCGCTCTCCGCGCGCGAGAGCTTGTAGAACTCCTGCGGCGTGCCTGGCAGCGCCTCGAAGCCGAACTCCGAAAACAGCTTCACGACCTTCGGTGCCCTCATCGCCTTTTGAAGCTCGCTGTTGATGCGCGCGACCGCCTCGGGCGGCATGCCCGCCGGGCCGATCAGGCCGTGAAAGGCATAGGCATTGACGTCGCTGAACCCTGCTTCGACGAAGGTCGGCACCTCGGGCAAGGCACCCGCACGCTGCGGCAACGCAATCGCGAGCACGCGCACCTTGCCCGCCTTGATGATCGGCAGGCCGGAGGCGAGGTCGAGCATCATCGTCGGCACCTGGCCGCCCATCAGGTCGGTCATTGCAGGCGCGGCGCCCTTGTACGGCACGTGCATGATGCTGATACCGGCCTTCTGCTTGAAGAGTTCCATCGCCATGTGGTGCGGCGATCCGTTGCCGGGCGAGGCGTAGCTCACCCCCTCGGGGTTGGCCTTCACGTAGCGCACGAACTCGGCCACGTTCTTCGCGGGAAAGTCGGGGTGCACCACCAGTGCCACGGGAAATCGGCCGATGGTGCCGATGTAGGTGAAGTCGCTCGCGGGCTTGTAGGGCAGCTTGGCGAACATGTGCTCGTTGAAGAGCAGCGCGGCATTCTCGGCCTGCATGATCGTGTAGCCGTCGGGCTTGGCCTGCATCAGCACCGAGACGCCGATGTTGGTGGACGCGCCCGGCCGGTTGTCGATGATCAGCGGCTGCCCGAGAGAAGGCTGCATGGCATCGGCCAGTGCGCGCGCGAGGTTGTCGGTGCCGCCGCCGGCCACGTAGGGCACGATCCATCTGACGGGCTGGCTCGGGTATGCGGCCGGCTGTGCCGAGGCGAAGGTGGCCGTCAGCGCAAGGGCCGCGGCCAGCAAGGGAAGAAGTCGTTTCATCGTTTTGTCTCGGTGGCTTGTTGAAGGAATCAGTCCGGGGGGCGAAGCCTGCGGAGGGAGGAAGGCCCGCTGGTTCATCCCCGCAGCGTCTGCCAGAGCTCGCGGTCGCGCTCTGCCGTCCACACCACGGGGTGTTCGATGCCGCGCAGTTCGTCATAGGCGCGCGATACGTCGAAGGGAAGCACGTGCTGGAACACGGGCCATGTACCGAAGCGCGGCGTCATCGCCGCCTCCGCTCGCGCGAAGCAGCCCTTGAGCGTTTCGCCCGCGGCAATGCCGGCTCTCACGCTGTCGAGCAATGCGCCGAGAAACGCCTGGGTCTGCGCGATGGCTTCGGCGCAGGCGGCTTCGTCCTGCAGCACGGCCCCGCGGCCCGGCACCAGCACGCGCGGCTTCAACGTCCGCACCGCGTCGAGCGTGCCGGCCCAGTCGCCGATGTAGGCGTCGCCCGCATACACGCCGCAGTGGTTCTCCACCACGTCGCCCGAGAACAGCACGCCGCAGCCGGGCAGCCACGCGACCGTGTCGCCGCTCGAGTGGCCGCGGCCCAGCGCCATCAGGCGCAGTTCACGGCTGCCGCCAAGCCACAGGCTCATCTCGCGCTCGAAGCTCATCGTCGGCAACGTGAGCCCGGGGATTTCTTCCACGCCCGCAAACAGGCGCGGGAAGCGGCCGACCTCCGAATCGAAATCGGCTTGCCCGCGCGTGCGGATCCAGTCGAGCGTGCCGTCGCTCGCGATGATGGCCTGCACCTCGTCGAATGCGCTCGCGCCCATCACGCGCACCGCGTGGTAGTGCGTGAGCACGATGGTCTTGATGGGCTTGTCGGTCACCGTGCGAATGGCCGCGAGAAAGTCGCGCGCCATGCGCGGCGTCGGGCGCGTGTCGATCAGCACCACCTGCTCGTCGCCGACGACGAAGCCGCAGTTCGGATCGAAATCGCTGATGTAGCCGTACACGTTGGGCGCGAGTTCGCGCAATGTCGGTTTCTGCTCACGCGTGTCGGAAGCGGAGGCGAAGGAGCTGGTGTTCATCGGGCTTCAGTCGTTGTCGTGAGGTCTTCGGCCGCGGCGCGGATGCAGGCCAGCAGCACGGCCTGGTCGCCGCACTGGTTGGCCAGCAGCAGCACGAGGCGGGCGTTGAAGTCGGCGCTCTGCCCCTCGCGGAGGCCTTCGTGCGCGGCGAGCAGGGCGGCATAGAAGCCGTCGGGGTCGGGGATGCGAGGCTCTGTGTTCATGGGGCTTCGTCCAGGGCGAGGGCGGTGCGCAATGCGGCGGCGATGGCCCTGGGCGTGGCATGCGGCAGCGCCGCGGCGCGGTAGGCATCCGGACGCAGGAGCACGAAGCTGCCCGCCTCGCCGATGCCCAGGTGGTTCGTGAGCCGGTCGTCGGCTTGCAGCGTCGGCAGGCCGCTGTCGCCACCGATAGCCAGCAGGCGCAGCGGCAGCGAGGCGCAGGCGTTCATCGCTGCCTCGGCTTCGGGACTCGTCGGCGAGAGCCACAGCCCGATGCACTGCGTGCCGTCGGCGAGCAATTGCATCAGCGTTGTCTCGCGTCCGTCAGCCCAGCGCAGCGGCAGGTTCTGCACCGTGCGCGCGCCGTCGGGCAATTGCGGCGCGGGCGGATAGTCGTTCGCAACCGACATGCGGCCGGTGTTCACCAGCGCCCGCGCAAACGGATGGCGCGCCGCCAACGCCACCACCGCGCGCCGCAGCGTGTGTTCGGCCGGCGAGCGCGGCGCGAGAAAGCGCGCCGAGCGGCTCGTCACGCGCAGGTTCTCCTGCGCGGCGGGTTGCCGTTCGGCGTCGTAGCTGTCGAGCAGCGCTTCGCCCGCCTGGCCTTGCGCAACCAGCGCCAGCTTCCAGCCGAGATTGGCCGCATCCTGGATGCCGCTGTTGCCGCCGCGCGCACCGAACGGGCTCACCACATGCGCGGCATCGCCGATGAAGAACACGTTGCCGTGGCGGAAGCTGTCGAGCAGGTGGTCGCGGTAGCCGTACGGGCCGATCCACACGAACTCGAACTCCACGCCGGGGCCGAGCTGCTCGCGCAGCCGCGCGCCCGCCACCTCGGGCTGGCTGATGTAGGTTGTGTCGCAGTCTTCCGGCATCTGATAGTCGATGCGCCACACGCCGTCGGCCATCAGGTGCTGCCACACGCCGCGGCCTTCGTTGAACGGCGCGTCGACCCAGGTCCAGCGCTCGGTGGGCAGCGGCTGCTTGAAACGCACGTCGCTGATGCACCAGCGGTCGGTGCTGCGCGACGAATGCGCATCGATGCCGAGCTGCGTGCGAATGGGGCTGTTGGCGCCGGTGGCGTCGATCAGCCGGTCGGCCTCGATGGTGTAGCGGCCTGCGGGCGTCTCGATGTCAATGCGCACGCCGTCGCTCAGCTGCTCGACGCCGGCCACACGGTTCTTCCATCGCACATCGGTCAGGCCCAATTCGAGAATGCGCTCAACGAGGAACCATTCGACATAGAACTGCTGCAGGTTGATGAACGGCGGCTGCTTCGAGACACTGTTCGCCTGCAGGTTGAAGTTGTAGACCTCCTGCTCGCCCGAGAAGGTGCGCCCGAACGACCAGGTGATGCCCTTCGCCGCAATGCGCTCGTAAATGCCCAGGCGCTCGAAGATTTCGAGGCTCTTCTGCGCGTAGCAGATGCCGCGCGACGAGGCACCGCGCACGCCCACGGTGTCATCCTCGTCGAGCAGCACGGCGCGCACGCCGCGTTGCGCCAGGTCGCAGGCCAGCGTGAGGCCGGAAGGGCCTGCGCCCACGATCACGAGGGGGTGGCGCACGATCTTCGTGCTGCCCAGTTCAGGCGGCGGCGTGAACGGCCAGCTTGGCAGTTCATAGGCCGGTGCAAATGCAAAGCTTTCCATGTCCGGCCTACAGCGCGTGGGCGAACTCGGCGATTGCATCGGCCGCCTTCGGAACCAGTTCGGGCTGCCCCGCGAGATAGTGGTTGCCACCCACGATGTCGACATTGCGGATGCGCGATCCTCCGGCGGCCATCCACGCATCGCGCGTGCTCGGGAAGGTCGATTGATCGCCCGTGTAGGTCAGCAGCAGCTTGGGCACCGTGGTGCGCGCGAGGTTGGTGGGCCCGTCGGCCTGCGAGCGCGAAGACCATTGCGAGAGGAATGCCGTCAGGGAGGTGGTGCGCCCCATCGCATTGGCCGAATAGTTCACCTGCCGTGCATCTCCCCACACGCTGCCGGGCAGCCGATCGTTGGCATCGATCGACAAGTCCACGCAGCGCGGATCGGCATGCGTGCGGTAGACGACGAAGGCTTGGTCGCGCGGTGCGCCCGGTGTGTTCCGAAGCACTGCGAGCCGGTCGATGCACCACTGCTCGATGCGGTCCAGCCGCGCCTTCTGCGCCGCACTGAAGCGGGCGAGAAATTCGGGGCCGTAGGGCACCGGGTGGCGCGGGTCGTACATGTCGAGCTCGGGGTCCACCGAGAGCGGATCATGTTCATCGGTGACCGAAGGATCGATCCAGTCGCGCATCAGCCGCCTGCGGCCCAGGTGCGCGGCGCACAGTGCAATGCCGTCTACCGTCGGCAGGTCGCTCGGATGCAGATGTGTCGCTTCGCCGTCTGGAAAATGCGTGGCGGTGAGCTTCTCGGCCTGCGCCTGGTAGAAGCTTGCGAGCGCCGCGCCGCCCGAATTTCCGACGAGAAACACCTTCTCGTAGCCGGCCGCGCGCAGGTACTGCACGCCGGCCCCCAGGTCCTGGATGGCGCGCTCCATCAGCAGCACCGTGTCGTTGCCCACGTAGCGCGAGTTCAGGCCCATGCAGCAGATGCCGCGCTCGGCCAGCGGACCGATCAGGTAGTGGCCCATGAAGTTGCTGGTCGGATGCATCACGATGGCGGCGATCTTCTTCGGGCCCTGCGGCGCACGGAACGCGCCGTAGATACGCGGCCGCAGCATCTGCAGGCCGGACTGGCTTTCCATCGCGGCGCCGGGCTTCACGTCGATGGCGGCGAGTTGCAGATCAGCCATGGGCCGCTCCCTTCGCCGCGCGCAGTTCGGCCTTGCGCACGGTCCATGCATCGAGGTCCGAACGGGCCTGCAACGCATGCGCTGCCATCTCGGCCTGCGGCACGGTCGGCGTGGTCAGCTCCACGCGAATGCCGTTGGGGTCGAAGAAGTAGATCGATTCGATGATGTGGTGGTCGGTCACGCCGAGCACTTCGACCCCTGCGTTCTCGAGCCGCGCCTTCGCGGCGAGCAGGTCATCCACGGAGTCGACCCGCAGCGCGATGTGGTTCACCCATGCGGGCGTGTTCGGCGAAGGCAGTGCCGCGACGTCGTCGCCCAGGTCGAAGAAGGCGATGTACGAGCCGTCGCGCATCTGGAAAAAGATGTGCACGTAAGGGCAGTACTCGCCGGTGCTCGGCACGTGGTCGCTCTTGATCACGTGCGCGAGCGGCAGGCCCAGCAGGTCTTCGTAGAAGCGGCGGGTCTCCTCGCTGTCGCGGCAGCGCCAGGCGAAGTGGTGCAGTCCCCGTACAGGCGGGGCGGGTGGGGGTGCCGTATGGGCATTCGTCGGCATGGCTTCTTGTCTCCGGTAAGCCGCGATTGGGCGATGCCGCGTCTTATGATGCAATCGAAATTAATTCATCGATTGATGAAATACTCATATGAATCTGACACTGCGCCAATTGCGTGCCTTCGCTGCCGTGGCCGAAACGGGCAGCTTCACCGCCGCGGCGCAGCAGCTGCATCTCACGCAGTCGGCGCTCAGCGTGCTGGTGCGCGAGCTCGAACGCGAAATGGGCGTGCAACTGCTCGACCGCCACACGCGGCGCGTGCAGGTCTCGGAAGCCGGGCGCGAGTTCCTGCCTTCCGTGCACCGCCTGCTCGGCGATCTGACGAGCGCGGTCGCCGGCGTCACGGATTTGCGTGACAAGAAGAAAGGACTGTTGCGTCTTGCAGCGCCGCAACTCATGGCCTGCACGCTGATGCCGCGCGTGATCGCGCTCTACCGCGAGGCCTACCCCGAGGTCGAGGTGCGCCTGGCCGACACGCTTCCCGAGCACCTGCTGGCGGGCGTGATGAGCGGAGACGTGGAACTCGCGGTGGGGCAGGACGTGGCGGTCGATGCCGCCATCGAACGCCGCACGCTGTTTCGCGACCGCCACTGGCTGATCTGCCCGCCCGGCCACGCCTTCGCGAAGCGCCGCAAGGTGCGCTGGCATGAGCTCGAGCCGTACACCTTCATCGCGCCCACGCGCGACTTCCGCCAGCGCGTGCTGCCCGAACTGGCCCCGACGGAGCGCGACTACATGCTGCGCCCCGGCACGCAGGAGGTGTCGTACATGACCACGGCGCTCGGCATGGTCGCCTCGGGGCTGGGGCTCACCGTCTGCCCGACCTATTCCGCGCCGCTGGTGCGTGCCCACGGACTGCAGATGGTGCGGCTGGAGTCACCGGATTTCCATCGCGAGGTGTGCATCTACAGCGCGGCGCGGCGCACGCTTTCGCCTGCCGCCGCGAGCTTTGTCGAGATCCTCGAGCGATTTGCCAAGGCGCAGCAAAAGGGCTGAAAAGCATCGGGAGGCCGCAAGAGGCGCGCAGAGCGGCCGCGGGCCGAAACCTACAATGCAAGGCGACCTGTCCACCACCACATCCAGACCATGAACGTCATTCGATTCACCGACCTCTGCGCGCAGGGCAAGGCCGCCGGCCAGCGCGTCTTCATCCGTGCCGACCTCAACGTGCCGCAGGACGACGCAGGCAACATCACCGAAGACACGCGCATCCGCGCCTCGGTGCCCTGCATCCAGCTGGCGCTCGACGCCGGCGCCGCCGTGATGGTCACCTCGCACCTGGGCCGCCCGACCGAGGGCGAGTTCAAGCCCGAAGACTCGCTCGCCCCCGTGGCCAAGCGCCTGGGCGAGCTGCTGGGCCGCGAGGTTCCGGTGGTGGCCAATTGGGTCGACGGCGTCGACGTGAAGCCCGGCCAGCTCGTGCTGCTCGAGAACTGCCGCGTCAACAAGGGCGAGAAGAAGAACGACGAAGCGCTGGCGCGCAAGCTCGCCGCGCTCACCGACATCTACGTGAACGACGCCTTCGGCACCGCCCACCGCGCCGAAGCCACCACCTACGGCATTGCGCAGTTCGCCAAGATCGCCGCGGCCGGCCCGCTGCTCGCAGCCGAGCTCGACGCCATCTCCAAGGCGCTGGCCCTGCCCAAGCGGCCGCTGGTGGCCATCGTCGCGGGTTCCAAGGTGAGCACCAAGCTCACCATCCTCAAGAGCCTGTCGGCCAACGTCGACCAGCTGATCGTCGGCGGCGGCATCGCGAATACCTTCATGCTCGCGGCCGGCCTCAAGATCGGCAAGTCGCTGGCCGAGCCCGACCTGATCGACCAGGCCAAGGCGGTGATCGAATCCATGCGCGCGCGCGGCGCCGATGTGCCGATTCCGGTGGACGTGGTCACGGCCAAGACCTTCGCGGCCGACGCACCCGCCACGGTCAAGGGCGCGAGCGACGTGGCCGACGACGACCTCATTCTCGACATCGGCCCCCGGACGGCCGCGATCCTTTCCGCGCAACTGCGCGAAGCCGGCACCATCGTCTGGAACGGCCCGGTGGGCGTGTTCGAGTTCGACGCCTTCGCGGGCGGCACCAAGGCCATCGCCCAGGCCATCGCCGAAAGCAGCGCGTTCTCGATTGCCGGCGGCGGCGACACGCTCGCGGCCATCGCGAAGTACGGTATCGAGAAGCAAGTCGGCTACATCTCGACCGGCGGCGGCGCCTTCCTCGAGGTGCTCGAAGGCAAGACGCTTCCGGCGTTCGAGATTCTCGCCAAGCGTGCCGCGGGCTGATTTTCAGCGCCTGCCCGCCGCGTCTACTTCCTGTGGACGCGTAAAGTGTATACAGTAGCGAATACAAAAATGGAGACAAGCTCAATGATCACGGACCGCCTTCCCCGCCACGCCACCAAGATCGTCGCCACGCTCGGCCCGGCGTCCAATACGCCCGAGCTGCTGGAGCAGATGATCCTGAACAAGGTCAGCGTGGTGCGGCTCAACTTCAGCCACGGCACGGCGCAGGACCACATCGACCGCGCCGCCATGGTGCGGGAGGCGGCGCGCAAGATCGGCCGCGAAGTGGCGATCATGGCCGACCTGCAGGGCCCGAAGATCCGTGTCGGCAAGTTCGCGCAGGGCAAGGTCTGGCTCGAGCCCGGCGCCAAGTTCGTGCTCGACGCTTCGCGCACCGAGCCCGGCGATACCGATGCGGTCGGCCTCGACTACAAGGACCTGCCGCGCGACGTGCGCCCCGGCGACAGGCTGCTGCTGAACGACGGCCTCATCGTGCTCACGGTCGACGCGGTGCGCGGCGAAGCGGTGCACACCACCGTGAAGCTGGGCGGCGAGCTCTCCAACAACAAGGGCATCAACAAGCAGGGCGGCGGCCTCACGGCGCCGGCGCTCACCGCCAAGGACATGGAAGACATCAAGACCGCGATGAGCTTCCAGGCCGACTACGTGGCGGTGAGCTTTCCGAAGAACGCCACCGACATGGAAATGGCGCGCCAGCTGTGCAACGTGGCTGCGGCCGAATACGGCCACAAGCCGGGCCTCATCGCGAAGATCGAGCGTGCCGAGGCCATTCCCAAGCTGGAGGAAATCCTGCGCGCGAGCGACGGCATCATGGTGGCCCGCGGCGACCTGGCCGTCGAGGTGGGCAACGCCGCCGTGCCGGCGCTGCAGAAGAAAATGATCCGCATGGCGCGCGACATGGACAAGGTGGTGATCACCGCGACCCAGATGATGGAGTCGATGATCACCAACCCCGTGCCCACCCGCGCCGAGGTGAGCGACGTGGCCAACGCCGTGCTCGACGGCACCGATGCCGTGATGCTCTCGGCCGAAACCGCCTCGGGCCGCTACCCGCTCGAAACCGTGCAGGAGATGAGCCGCATCTGCGAAGCCGCCGAAATCGCGGAAGACAAGACGCTCGACGCCGACTTCAGCGGCAAGACCTACAGCCGCATCGACCAGTCGATTGCGATGGGCGCACTGTTTACCGCCCACCATCTGGGCGCCAAGGCCATCGTGGCGCTCACCGAGTCGGGCTCCACCCCGCTGTGGATGAGCCGCCACCGCGCGCACATTCCGATGTACGCGCTGACCTCGCGCCTGGCCACGCAGCGCAAGATGGCGCTCTACCGCAACGTGCGCCCCCTGCTGATGGACTCCGAGAGCGACCGCGACACCGCGCTCCAGCAGGCCGAAGACCACCTGAAGAAGCGCGGCATCGTGCAGACCGGCGACGTCTACGCCATCACCTGCGGCGAGCCGATGGGCGCGCCGGGCGGCACCAACATGCTGAAGATCTGCCGAGTCAGCTAGGCACACTCCCAGTCTTCGCGCACTTCGTGTCGCTACGCCCACCCCCCCCCTCGCCGGGGGCAACACCAGCGGCCCGGCAAAGGCGGTTCCGCGGTGTTCCTGGAGCTAGCCGTTACGGAATAAGAAGCTGTAGGCATTCAGGGCGGGCACTCCGCCCAGGTGCGCGTACAGCACCTTCGAGCCCGGCGGGAATTCACCCAGCCGCACCTTCTCGATCATGCCGTGCATCGACTTGCCCTCGTACACGGGGTCCGTCAGCATGCCTTCGAGCCGCGCGCAGAGGCGAATTGCTTCCAGCGTGCCTTCGTTCGGCAGGCCGTATTCGGGGCCGCCGAAGCGGCGGTCGAGCACCACGTCTTTCTCGGTGATGTCGCGGCCCAGTTCGACCAGTTCGGCCGTGCCCTTGGCAATGCGCACGATCTGCTCGAAGGTCTGCTGCGGCTTGGCCGAGGCGTCGATGCCGATCACGCGGTCGGCCCGGCCGTCGGCCGCGAAGCCCACCACCATGCCGGCCTGCGTGCTGCCCGTGACCGAGCAGGTCACGATGTAGTCGAACTTGAAGCCCAGCTCGGCTTCCTGCTGCCGCACTTCTTCGGCAAAGCCCACGAAGCCCAGACCGCCGCGCGGATGCTCCGAGCAGCCGGCCGGAATCGGAAAGGGCTTGCCGCCGGCCTTGCGCACGTCGGCCATCGCCTGTTCCCAGCTCTTGCGGATGCCGATGTCGAAGCCCGCCGCGTCGAGCCGCACGTCGGCGCCCAGGATGCGGGACATCTCGATGTTACCGACGCGGTCGTACACCGCGTCGGAATAGTTGACCCAGTTCTCCTGCACCAGCACGCACTTCAGGCCCAGGTGTGCGGCCACGGCCGCCACCTGCCGCGTCTGGTTCGACTGGATGCCGCCGATCGACACCAGCGTGTCGTAGCCGCCCTCGAGCGCCTCGGGAATCAGGTATTCGAGCTTGCGCGTCTTGTTGCCGCCGAAGGCGAGGCCGCTGTTGCAGTCCTCGCGCTTGGCGTACAGCTCGACCTCGCCGCCCAGGTGGGCGCTCAAGCGCTTGAGCGGATGGATCGGCGTGGGGCCGAAGGTGAGTGCGTGGCGGGGAAATTTCTTCAGGTTCATCGATGCGCTCCAGAGAAGGAAATTGGAAGGAGGAGTGACATCGATCGTAGAAAGAAGGCGCCGAAACGTGGTTGCAAACTTTGGTGGAAATGCGAGCGAAAAAAAGACAAGATCGCCGGATCGAAGGGTTTTGGTTTGCAAAGGAAGAGATGAGCACAACAAAGTTGCGTACGACGCCGGCGCGAGGGGCGAGAGGCGTGCAAGTGGCCGAAGCGCCGCTGGAACTCGACCGCACCGACCGCGCCATCCTGCGCGCGCTGCAGCGCGACGCCTCGGTGTCGAACGTGGCCTTGGCGGCCAAGGTCAATCTCAGCGCGCCCGCCTGCCTGCGCCGTGTGGAGCGGCTCAAGGCCGCGGGGCTCATCAAGGGCATCGTGGCGCTGCTCGATGCCGATGCACTCGAACTCGGCATGCTGGTGATGATCGGCGTGGTGCTCGACCGCTCCACGCCCGACTCCTTCGCCGACTTCGAAAAGGCGGCGCAGAAGGTGTCCGGCTGCCTCGAATGCCACGTGGTCACGGGCGAGTTCGACTACTTCATGCTCGTGCGCACGCGTGACAACGACAGCTTCAACCGGCTGCATGCGGAGCAGCTGCTGTACTTGCCCGGCGTGCGGCAGATCCGGACTTTCGTGGTGCTCAAGCAGGTGCTGTCGACCACGCAGCTGCCGATCTAGGGGCGACCGCCGCTGCTTGCGTCATTCCCTTGGGGTACCTGTCAGTGCCGTCCCACAAGGGGGCTCGATAGAATTGCGGCAGTTTTCTCTCGTCTTTCCGCCTTCTTTTTCCCTTATTTCCGCGAGGTATTTCCCATGGCACTCGTCTCGATGCGCGAACTGCTGGACCACGCAGCCGCCAACGGCTACGGCATTCCGGCCTTCAACGTCAACAACCTCGAACAGGTCCAGGCCGTCATGGAGGCCGCCAAGGAAGCCGGCGCGCCCGTCATCCTGCAGGCCAGCGCCGGTGCCCGCAAATACGCCGGCGAAGCCTTCATCAAGCACCTGATCCAGGCCGCGATCGAGCAGTACCCGAACATTCCGCTCGTGATGCACCAGGACCACGGCCAGAACCCGGACGTCTGCAAGGGCGCCATCGACCTGGGCTTCAGCTCGGTGATGATGGACGGCTCGCTCGAGGCCGACGGCAAGACCATCGCCAGCTACGACTACAACGTCGACGTCACCAAGAAGGTGTCGGACATGGCCCACCGCCTGGGCGTGACGGTCGAAGGCGAGCTCGGCTGCCTCGGCTCGCTCGAAACCATGAAGGGCGACAAGGAAGACGGCCACGGCACCGACGACACCATGACGCGCGAGCAGCTGCTGACCGACCCCGAGCAGGCCGCCGACTTCGTCAAGCGCACCCAGATCGACGCGCTGGCCATTGCCATCGGCACCAGCCACGGCGCCTACAAGTTCACGCGCGAGCCCACCGGCGACATCCTGGCGATCGACCGCATCAAGGAAATCCACCGCCGCATTCCCAACACCCACCTGGTGATGCACGGCTCGTCGAGCGTGCCGCAGGAACTGCTGGCGATCATTCGCCAGTACGGCGGCAACATGAAGGAAACCTACGGCGTTCCCGTCAAGGAAATCCAGGAAGCCATCAAGCACGGCGTGCGCAAGATCAACATCGACACCGACATCCGCCTGGCCATGACCGGCGCGGTGCGCAAGTTCCTGGCCGAGAACCCCGAGAAGTTCGACGCCCGCGAATGGCTCAAGCCCGCGCGCGAAGCCGCCAAGCTGATCTGCAAGCAGCGCTACATCGAGTTCGGCTGCGAAGGCCAGGGCGCCAAGATCAAGGGCGACACGCTGCAGGTCGTTGCCGCCAAGTACGCCAAGGGCGAGTTGGCCCAGGAAGTGGTCTGAAACTTTCCTTGCGATTCGAAGGCCACCGTTCGCGGTGGCTTTTTTCTGCGCGCACAATCCGTTTCCCACGTCATCCGTTTCTCATCGCATCTGCCTCATGACCACCGTCCACACCTCTTCCATCCAGAGCCTGCCCCTGCTTGCGCGCGGCAAGGTGCGCGACAACTACGCCGTGGGCGAAGACCGCATCCTGATGGTCGCGAGCGACCGGCTCAGCGCCTTCGACGTGATCATGGGCGAACCGATTCCGGGCAAGGGCGAGATCCTGACGCAAATGGCGCTGTGGTGGTTCGACCGGCTCGGCCAGCTGTGCCCCAACCACCTGACCGGCGACGCTCCTGAAAGCGTGGTCACGGCCGACGAGGTGCCGCAGGTCACGGGCCGCTCGATGCTGGTCAAGCGCCTGACGCCGATTCCGGTCGAGGCGGTAGTGCGCGGCTACCTGGCCGGCAGCGGCTGGAAGGAATACCAGGAAAGCCGCTCTGTCTGCGGCGTGCCGCTGCCCGAAGGGCTCACCAACGCCAGCAAGCTGCCGCGCCCGATCTTCACGCCCGCCGCCAAGGCCGCGGCCGGCGAGCACGACGAGAACATCAGCTATGACCGCGTGGTCGAGATCGTCGGCCCCAAGCTGGCGCAGCAGATCCGCGAAACCAGCCTGGAGATCTACGAAACGGCCGCGCAGATTGCGCTGACCAAGGGAATGATCATTGCCGACACCAAGTTCGAGTTCGGCCTGGACGAAGCCGGCACGCTGGTGCTGATGGACGAAGTGCTGACGCCCGACAGTTCGCGCTACTGGCCGGTCGAGGGCTACCAGGCCGCGCTGGCCGCCGGCGCCAATCCGCCGAGCTACGACAAGCAGTTCGTGCGCGACTGGCTCGAAGCCACCAAGATCAACGGCAAGCCGTGGGACAAGACGCCGCCGGCGCCGCGGCTGCCGGCCGAGGTGATCGAGAAGACCGCGGCCAAGTACCGCGAAGCGCTGGAACGCCTCACCGGCTGAGGAAAAGCAAAAGCGGCCCTCCCGCCGGCCGCCGACCTCAGCGGCTCGCCGAGTTCAAGGTCGCCACGGTCCGCCCGCTCGCGTCGAGCAGCGCGAGTTGTCCCGGCCCGGCGAGCCGATAGCTCGCGGTGGTCTGCAGCGCCGAAATGAACTGCGCTTCGTTGGCGCCGCGCACCGGGTCCGTGCAGGCCATGCGGGTTGAAGCCAACTGGCCGATGCGCAGCGTGATGCCGCTGCGCGTGAACGAACCCGACACGCGGTTGCAACCGCCCGATCCGCTGACGCGGCCGCTGTTGCGGTCGAACTGGATTTGCGCATCGCTGCCGGGCGCCACGGGCTCGTTGCCCAGCTGCACGAGGCGCCACACCGGCCCCTCGATCGGCTCGTCGAGGCTGATGCCGCTGCCGCAACCGGACAGCGCTGCGCCCAGAATGACGGTCGCTAGAACGGGAAGCGCGAGACGGGCGCTGTGGCGGGCGAGAAAACGCATGGCCGGTTTTTCCTTCTTCTCAATTGCAACAAGTTGAATCGCCGCCATCGTATTCGACGCCGGCCTAGCTCGCCAATGCCGTGCCGCCTGCCAGACGTGCGCGAACGCAGGTCCGCACGCTGGCTGGCGTGGCCTCGTCGTCGAGCAGCACGGGCCATTCGGCCTTTGCCTGGCGCACGGTGTCGCGGGCGATGGCCATGAGCCGGGAGGGGCGCAGCAGACCCGCCGCGCGCAGCAGCGCATCGAGCGCGGCCCAGTCGAACGCGCGAAGGCGGGCATCGATGGCGCGATTGACCGCGTAGTCGGCGGCCGGCACGCCTTCGAAAAAGGCCGCCACGCACACCGGGTCGTAAAGCGGTGCCAGCACCGGCGCCACGCCGTCGAGATAGCGCAGCGCCCAGTTCTTCAAATGGGCGTCGCTGTTGCCAAGCAGGATGAAGGCGACGATGCGCCGCACGCATTCGCGCACGTCGGCCACGGGGTTGGGCGAGAGCCGGTCCAGCACGCGCAGCATGGCGGGCCAGTCGACGTTGAGGCCGCGGCCGTACTTCTGGCGCGGTTCGTACTGGAGTACCTGGGCGAATTCTTCCATGTGGATTCGTCCGCCGTCGGCCGTGCGGTCGAAGCGGCGCACGGCCAGGACCTGTCCGAACGGCACTTGCTCGGGCAGGTCGGCGTCGGTGCGCTCTATCACGCTGGCTTCGGCGCAATCGAGGCCCAGTGCCCCGCACAAGCGGTAGCCGGTGTATTCGTTGGCGACCAGGTCGGGGTGGCGAGTGGTCGGGAGCTTGAGAATGAAGGAGCCCAGCTCGCCGCCGGGCCGCCCCAAGGCGGGTGCGCCCCCTTGGGGGCCCGCGAGGCGCAGCCGAGCTTCGGGGCTATGCAGGCCATGGCGCCGCACCACATAGCGCCGGCCGTCTTGCACGGCCGAGAACTTGGTCACCACGCCCGGAATGGCGGCTGCGTCTTCCACGGGCAGCTCGACAAACCCCGGCTCGAGCACGTCGAGCCCGAGCGCGGTGTGCCAGTGCCTGACCGTATCGGGAATGCCTTCGGCCGTGGGTACGGGCTCGACCTCGAGCGCGCCCATCAGGTCGTGACCGGCGGCGGCCAGCAGCTCGAACTCGTCGTCCGCGCTGCAGCCGCGCTGCAAGGCCAGGCGCTCCCGGTTGTGGCCTTCGGGCAGCAGGTTCTGGAAGTAGCTCGGCCAGTGGCCGTCGCTGCGCGACACGCGGGCATCGCGGGCCGAAGCCAGGATGGCCCGGGTCGCGGCCTCGTCGGCACCGCGGTAAGCGAGCGAAAGCGTGGGTCGGGCCGGGTCGGCGATGTAGGCCTCGTCGAACGACACGCGAAGAATGTCGCCGTACTGCGAGAGGTAGCCGATGGCGCGCCGCCCGCCGCCGGGAGCGTGCAGGTACATCCGCAAATAGCGAATGCCGGTGTTGAACGCGGCGCGGATGCTCACCGGCCCTCGTCAGCCAGGCTCTGCGCGATGGAGGGTGGCGCGCCGGCGCCCGCCGGCTGGCCGAGCAGCCGGCCGCCCGACCGCACGAAGTCTTCGAGTTGCGGGCGCAGCGCGGCGGGCACCGTCATGAGTTCGAGCCCCAGCACGCGCGCCATTTCGAGCAGGGTCGAAAGCCGCGGGTCGATCTGGCCGCTTTCGATGCGCTGCACCGTCATTCGCGAAAGGCCGGCTTGGGTGGCCAACGCTTCCTGGCTCAGGCCGGCCGCCTTGCGGGCTTTTTCGAGTTCTTCAGTAAGTTGGATCATTAACGTACGCTTTTACCGGAGATTGAGTAGTAATGATATCTTTTTGAGGGTGGGCTGAACAACAAAAAAGCGACCCTTAGATCGCTTTTTGGTCGAATTGCGCATCCAAGAGCGCAACCACTCACTTAACTCAACACAACGCTGCTGAGTCGGCGACGGTAGGTGGCCACCACCGGATCGTCCGGCGGAATCTGCCCGTCGGCCACTTTCACCTTGGGCGGCTCGATCAGGTCGAGGATCGCGATGTAGGTCTTGCGCGCGAGTTCTTCGTTCCAGCTCTTGTCGCGCATCAATATGTCGAGCAGCTCGTCCATGGCATCGGTCCAGCGCTGCTCGGCCATCAGCAGGCGGGCGCGGCCGAAGCGGGCGTCGAAGTCGCGCTTGCCGGCGGCAATCCTGGCATCGAACTCGGCCAGCGTGGGCGCGGCACCCGAGGCCGGGGCTGCAAAATCGATGGCATCCATCCAGCGCTGCAGCGAATCGAAGCGGCGCACCAGCGTGGTCTTGGCGATCACCGGTGCGAACGCCACCTTGGCGTCGTCGATGCGGCCTTGTTGCAGCAGCAGCTTGATGTAGTCGAAGCGCGCGTCGTCGTTGGCCGGATCGGTGGCCACCGCATGCTGCAGCCGCTCGAGCGCGCCTTCGGTGTCGCCTTCGGCCAGCGCTTCCTGGGCCGCGGCTTCCTCGGAGGCCGCCTCGACTTCTTCGGCGCCAGGCACGTGCTTGTCGAGGAATTCGCGGATCTTGTCGGCCGGAATGGCACCGACGAAG
This sequence comes from Variovorax paradoxus, assembly GCF_030815855.1. NCBI lineage: Bacteria > Pseudomonadati > Pseudomonadota > Betaproteobacteria > Burkholderiales > Comamonadaceae > Variovorax > Variovorax paradoxus. Next base: position 5,608,797 of record NZ_JAUSXG010000001.1, read on the forward strand.
CCGTCGACCGGCTGGCCGTCCTTGAACATTACGCAGAAAGGAATGCTGCGTACGCCGAACATTTCGGACAACTGCGACGAAATCTGCGGCACCTTGTCGGCGTCGAGCTTGGCCAGCGTGAAGCGGCCGGCGTACTCGGTTTCGAGCTTTTCGAGCACCGGGCCGAGCTGCTTGCACGGTCCGCACCATTCGGCCCAGATGTCCAGCAGCACCGGCGTGGCGACCGAGCCTTCGACCAGTTCGGCCTGAAAATTTTCGAGAGTGATGTCGATCATCGGAACCAGCTGGGGGTGAAACGTAAAATTGAAACCATGAACGAAACCATTCAGGTCGGTGTAGTGATGGGCTCGAGCTCCGATTGGGAGACGATGCGCCACGCGGTCGAGATTCTCCAGCAATTCGAAATCTTGCACGAAGCGAAGGTGGTCTCGGCCCACCGGATGCCCGATGCGCTGTTCGCGTACGCCGAAAGCGCCGCCGGGCGCGGGCTCACCGCGATCATCGCGGGGGCGGGCGGCGCGGCCCACTTGCCGGGCATGCTGGCCTCCAAGACCACCGTGCCGGTGCTGGGCGTGCCGGTCGCCAGCCGCCACCTGCAAGGGGTCGATTCGCTCTACAGCATCGTGCAGATGCCCAAGGGCGTTCCGGTGGCGACCTTTGCCATCGGCAATGCGGGAGCGGCCAACGCGGCGCTGTTCGCGGTGGCGATGCTGGCGGTGAACGATCCGGCGCTGCGCGCCCGGCTCGACGCCTTCCGCACGGCCCAAACCGCCGCGGCCGAAGCCATGACATTGCCGCCGCCGCCAGTGGCGGATGCCGGCGCTAGTGCCGGTGTCGTATCGCCTTTTTCGCCGCAAGGCGGGGGTGCCCTGTGAGCAAGAACGACCTTCCCATTCTTCCGGGCGCCACGCTGGGCGTGCTCGGCGGCGGCCAACTGGGCCGCATGTTCGCGCACGCCGCCCAGCGCATGGGCTATTTCACGGCCGTGCTCGACCCCGACGCCGACAGCCCGGCCGGCCGCGTGAGCCATCACCACATCCATACCGACTACGCCGATGTCGACGGCCTGGCGCGTCTCGCGGGCCTCGCCGATGCGGTGACGACGGAGTTCGAGAACGTGCCCGCGCCGTCGCTCGACAAGCTGTCGGTCGCCCGGCCCGTGGCGCCGGATGCGGCGGCCATCGCCATCGCGCAGGACCGGATCGCCGAAAAGGCCCATTTCACGCGCTGCGGCGTGCCTTGCGCGCCCTACGCCGTCATCGAGACCGCCGCGCAGCTCGCCGCCGGTGATGACGGGCTTCTGCCCGGCATTCTCAAGACCGCCCGCCTCGGCTACGACGGCAAGGGCCAGCAGCGCGTGTCCACGCGGGCCGAACTGATCGATGCCTGGCAAGCCTCGGGCTGCGTGCCGTGCGTGCTCGAAAAGTTGCTGCCGCTCGAATTCGAATGCTCCGTGATCGTGGCGCGCGGCCGCGACGGGCAGCTGGTGCACTTTCCGCCGCAGCGCAACCTGCACCGGGGCGGCATCCTCGCCCTGACCGAGGTGCACGGCCAGAACATGCCCAAGACCGTGGCGCAGGCCGCCATCAACTCGGCAAAGAGCATTGCCACCGGCCTGAACTACGTGGGCGTGCTGTGCGTCGAGTTCTTCGTGTTGACCGACGGCTCGCTGGTGGTGAACGAAATGGCGCCGCGGCCGCACAACAGCGGCCACTACACGATGGAAGCCTGCGACGTGTCGCAGTTCGAACTGCAGGTGCGCACCCTCGCCGGCCTGCCGCTCGCTCCGCCGCGCCAGCACAGTCCGGCGATCATGCTGAACCTGCTGGGCGACCTGTGGTTCACCGCCGAGGGGGGCGACAAGCCAGTGACGCCGCGCTGGAGCGATGTGCTCGCGTTAGCCGGCGCGCACCTGCACCTGTACGGCAAGGTCGACCCGCGCCGCGGCCGCAAGATGGGCCACCTGACTTTCACCGGCGCCACGCTCGAAAGCGTGCGCGCCGCGGCCTCCCAGGCCGCCACGCTGCTCGGCCTGCCGGCGCTTTCGGCGGCCGATTTCGCATGATTCTCGACGGCCAATCTCCCCAGGCCATTGCCGAGGCCGTGCGCCTGCTGCGCGCGGGTGGGCTGGTCGCTTTTCCGACCGAAACCGTCTACGGGCTGGGCGCCGATGCGACCAGCGACATGGCGGTGGGCGGGATCTTCAAGGCCAAGGGGAGGCCTTCGGACCATCCGCTGATCGTTCACGTGGCGGCAGGCATCAAGGGAACCGAGGCGCTGTCGCGTTTTGCGCAACCGCTTCCGCCGTTCGCGCAAAAGCTGGTGCAGGCCTTCTGGCCCGGCCCGCTGACGCTGATCGTCACGCGCCAGCCCGGCGTGGCGGCCGCGGCGGCGGGCGGGCAGGACACCATCGGTTTGCGCTGCCCTTCGCATCCGGTGGCGCAGGCGCTGCTCGAAGCCTGCGCCGAGCAGGGCGTACCGGGCCTCGCGGGGCCCAGTGCCAACCGGTTCGGCCGCGTCAGCCCGACCACCGCCCAGCATGTGTTCGACGAATTCGGCGATTCGCTGCCGGTGATCGACGGCGGCGCCTGCGAGGTGGGCATCGAATCGACCATCATCGATTGCAGCCGTGGCGCGCCCGTGCTGCTGCGCCCGGGCGTGATCACGCGTGCGCAGATCGAGGCCGCGCTGGGCGAGCGCCTGAGCGGCCGCGAGGTGCTCGAAACGCCCGACCCGCGCGCTCCAGGCACGCTGGAGGCGCACTACGCGCCGAATGCCAAGCTGCGGTTGATGGACGCCAAGGGCATCCAGACCGGCCTCGACGTGCTCGGCGCGGGGGCCGCGAACATCGCAGTGTGGTCGCGCGCCGAGGTGCGCAGCCCCTCGCATCGCGTGCTGCAGCGGCGCATGCCTGACGACGCGCTCGCGAGCGCGCACCAGTTGTTCGCGGTGCTGCGCGAGTTCGATGCGCAGGGCGTCAAGCTGATCTGGGTCGAGACGCCGCCGGACACGCCCGAGTGGGAAGGCGTGCGCGACCGCCTCCAGCGCGCAGCAATGGGCTAACCCCCAGGGGTTGGCGGCCGGTTAGCCGCCGGCGGCCAATACGCCCTGGAAGAAACCGCGGGCGGAAGCCAGGCAGAACGGGGGCGCCAGCGTACCGTGGTAGGCCAGGGTGACCGCCCGCGCCTTGTCGGCGTCGCTGCCGGGGCTGTTCTGCGCCAGAGTGCTCTTGGCCTGCGCAAAGCCGGCGCGCGCGGCGGAATAGGCGTCGGTGGCGGCGGTGTCTTCCAGGTCGACCACCGTCAGCGCGGCGGCGGGCATGCCGCGGGCGCGGAAGTAGCCGGCCGTGGCGCGGGTGCTCAGGAAGTTCACGGTGGGGTCGTTGGCGCCGCCGCACATGAGCACGGGGCGGGTCGGCAGCCAGTTGCGCAGATCGTTGGCGCGTGCGGCCTTGCGAAAGCCGACGGCCGGCCTGCAATCGAGCGGCGAGGTCGTGCTCAGCGAGGCGGCCGTGGCGGGCAGCGCATTGCCTGAGCAGGGATTCGCCCGGATGTCGCTCGCCGCCTGCGTCAGGTAGCTTTGGCGAATGAGGTTGTTCGCGCCATAGAAGATCGACAGGTCCGGGCTCACCGGCCCCGGCGTGGCACCGGCGGGGAACAGCGCGAGCTGTGGCAGCTTGCCATTGGCGAACAGCGTGGTGATGGGCGTCAGGCTCGGCAGCAGGGTGTCGATGCCGGCGGCGTACTGCGATTCGTAGATGTCGCCGGTGCTGCCGTACACGTCGCCGAACTGCTGCTGCCAGCTGGCCGAGAGCAGCGGTACGAAGAGCGTGCTGCCGAGCGCCGGCCACCCCTGGAAGGTGTAGTCCGCCAGCAGGCCGATGGCCGAAGGCGCCGAGAGCGGTGCCGAGGCCGTCACCGCCTTGCCCGTGGCCTGCATCTCGCGGTGCGCCGCCATTGCCACGTAGCCGCCCTGCGAATAGCCGGTGATCAGCAACGAGCCTGCGTCGGTCGCGCTGATGCCAGCGAACGTCTTGCGCGCCGCGGTGAGCGCATCGACCATGTCCTTGCCTTGCTGGTCGCCGTTGAGGTACGGGTGATAGGGCAGCGTCGACTTGTCGTAGCCCGCGTAGTTGGGCGCCACCACGATGTAGCCCTGCGCCGCGAACATGGCGGCGACGGTGAGGCCTTCGCCGGCCGCGGGCTGACCGGCCTCGGTCCACCTGGCGATGTTGTAGTTGCGCGCGGCGGTAGTGCCGTGGGCATAAAGAACCACGGGCCGCGCCCCGTTGCAGGCCACGTCCGCGCCCGACGGCACCATGACCGCGGCCGTGGCGTTGGTGGCTTCGTTCTTCGCGCCGATGGTGCGGTATTCGAGATAGCGCGTCTCGATGCCGCACTTGGGCGTGCCTGCAACCTGGAGCAGCGCCCGGCCCGAACCATCGGCCTCGAGCAGTGACTTGAACTGGTCGACCGTCAGCTTCGACGCCTGCTCGGGCGGGTTCGTCACGACCGAGCCCCGGCCCGTGTCCGCCGTGGGCGGCGGAAAGCCCACCCCGATGCCGCTTCCGCCCCCACCGCCTCCTCCCCCGCAGGCCGCCAACAGCAGCGCGGCGCCGGCGAGTGCCGCTGACGCCGCTGCCCTTTTATGCATCGAGGAGCGGAAAGGTTGTTGCGGTTTCTTCAAGACGTCTCTCCTGTGTGGCACGGATGTCGAATCGAACGGGCGTCCGATTCTGTGCAGCACCCCAGCCGCGCGCAAGCGGCCTTCACCTACAGAAGTTTTCAGTACAACGCGCCGGTGAGCAGCGAGAGGAGGAGAGGCCTTAGTTGTCCTGGGAAGCCCAGTCGACCAGTGCGTCGAACGCGGCCCGCGTCGCGCCCGCGTTTTCGCCGTTGGCAATGGCCACCAGCACGTAGCGCCGGCCGCTCGCACCGTGCACGTAGCCGGCGACGCCGGATGAGTCGCGCAACGAGCCGGTCTTCAGGTGCGCCGCGCCGCCCGAGCGCAGCGCGCGGCGCTTGAGCGTGCCGTCCACGCCCGAGGCCGGCAGCGAGGACACCAGTTCCGGCATGACCGGCGAGCGCCAGGCCACCTGCAGCATCTTGCCGAGCGCCGCGGCGCTGATGCGTTCGTCGCGCGACAGGCCCGAGCCGTTGTCGAACACCGGCGGCGCTTCGCCCGTGCCGATGCGGTCGCGCCACCACTGGCCCAGCACATTGCGCGAAGCCTCGAAGGTGCCGCGGTTCTTCTGCGTGAGGCCCAGTGTGAGGAACACCTGCTGCGCCATCACGTTGTTGCTGTACTTGTTGATGTCGCGTACCACCTCCGAAAGCGGCGGCGAGCCGAACTCGAAGGCCGGCTTGAGGCCCGCCGGCACCCGGCCGTCGCGCATCTGCCCGCCGACGCGGCCGCCCATTTCGGCCCACATGCCGCCGATGGCGCGCAGGCCATAGGTTCGCGGGTCGGCATAAGCCACGGCCCAGCTCTTCTCGCCACACGCGGCCGGAAGCGCGCCATTGAACCGGATGCGGTTCGGGTCGCTGAAGTCGGGCCTGATCGCCGTGCGCCAGTCGCCGCATTCGCCGGGCGCCAGCGCAATGGTGGATTGCATGGACACGCTGGCGAGCGGGGGCTCGTAGTTGATGCGCGCCAGCTGCCCGCCGCGCTCGGGCGTGAAGGTCATGCCGACCGACTTGAAGTTGACGAGCAAGGCATCGGGCGAGGCGTTGTAGGGCCGCAGCGGCTCGCCGTCGAAGGCGGCCGGGTCGTTCTCGGCCGTGTTCTCGAAGGCGCTGCGGTCGAGCACGATGTCGCCGCTCACGGTGGTAATGCCCAGGCCCTGCACGCGGCGCAGCAGCAGCCAGGCCCTTTCCAGCACCAGCTTGGGGTCGCCCTGGCCCTTGATGTAGAGGTTGCCGTTGAGCACGCCGTTGCTCACCGTGCCTTCGACGTAGACCGGCGTGTTCCAGCTGTAGGCCGCACCGAGCAGTTCGAGCGCGGCATAGGTGGTGACCACCTTCATGATCGACGCCGGGTTCACCGGCACCTGCGTGCGCCAAGCCAGGCGCGGGGGGCGCAGGCCCTCGGCGTCGGCCACCAGCATCGTGACCGAGTCGCGCGGCACCTTGGCGCGCGCGAGGGCCGTCTCTACGTCGGCCGGAAAGGCTTGCTGCGCATAAGCACCCGAGACAAGCAGCGTGGCAAGGGACAGCGCGCAAACGGGCCGAAGGAAGGAGAGACGAGCAAGAACCATCGGCCGATTATCCCGGCCGGAAAACATGCAGCTGCGCGTGATACAGCAGCATCACCGTCTTGGCGTCGGCGATGCGCCCGTCGGCCACCATCCCCAGCGCCTCGTCGATGCCGAGTTCGAGCACCTCGATGTCCTCGCCCTCGTCGGCCAGACCACCGCCGTCGCCCACGCGCATCGAAGGCTCGTACTCGGCGATGAAGAAGTGCAGCTTCTCGGTCACCGAGCCCGGGCTCATGAAGGCTTCGAAGATCTTCTGCACCGCGCCGAGCCGGTAGCCCAGCTCTTCTTCCACTTCGGCGCGAATGCGCTCCTCGGGCGCCGCGTTGTCGAGCAGGCCGGCCGCCGCCTCGATCAGCAGGTCGTCGTGGCCGTTGACGAAGGCCGGATAGCGGAACTGCCGCGTCAGCAGCACCGTGCGCTGAGCCAGGTTGTACGGAAGCAGCGTGGCGCCGTTGCCGCGGTCGTAGGTTTCACGGTGCATGCGCTGCCATTGGCCGTCGTTGCGGCGCCAGTCGAAGGCGGTGGTCTTCAGCGTGTACCAGTTGTCGGAAAGCAGGGTGGCTTCGTGCACCCGGACGCGGTCTTGAAGGGTCATGGTGCCAAAGCTTATGCGTAAATTCGTGCAGAAACAAGAAAATTCGTGCAACTCGCAGCTTGGCCGGATACGATCGGGCGATGCTCACCCGCCAGCGCAAGCAACACATCCTCTCGGTCCTGCAGCGCGACGGCAATGTCGTCGCCAAGTCGCTCAGCGAGGCGCTGGCGCTGTCGGAAGACACCATTCGCCGCGACCTGCGGGAGCTGGCCGCCGAGGGGCTGCTGCAGCGCGTGCACGGCGGCGCGCTGCCGCTCGCCAGGGCCGAAGCTGATTTCGCGGGCCGCCTGCAGCTCGCGACCGAGGAGAAAGTCGCCATCGGCCGCGCCGCGGCACGGCTGGTGCGGCCAAGCCAAGTGGTGTTCATCGACGGCGGCACCACGGCCGTCCAGATGGCGCGGCACCTGCCGAAGAACCTGCGCGCCACGGTGGTGACGCACAGCCCGTCGGTGGCGGTCGAGCTGGTCGGCCACGCCGATGTGGAAATGGTGCTGATCGGCGGGCGCCTTTTCAGGCATTCGATGGTCGCGGTGGGCGCCGCGGCCATGGACGCCATCTCGCGCATCCATGCCGACGTCTGCTTTCTGGGCGTGACCGGCGTGCACGCCGAAGCGGGGCTGACCACCGGCGATGTGGAGGAAGCCGCGATCAAGCGCGCGCTGATGGCGGCTGCCGCGGAGACAGTGGTGCTGGCCTCGTCGGAAAAAATCGGCGCCGCTTCAGCCTGGGTAATCAACCCTGTTTCGGCCGCCACGAGCCTCCTGGTGTCGCCGGAAGCGCCCGCCCCGGCGCTCGCGGCCCTGCGCAAGGCGGGGTTGGCCATCTTGCGCAGCGACGCCGGCTGACGGGCGCCGTCACACCAGATTTGCCCGATTCGCCCTTGGCCGGCGGAGCGGCGGCGGCCCCTCGATAATCGGGGGATGCCTGCCACGATCCGTTTCTCGCCCCGCACGCTCGGCATCGGTGCGGCCGTGGTCACCGTGCTGGTCTGGACCGCCTTCATCGTGATCGCCCGAGCCTCGGCCGGACGCTCGCTCACGCCCTTCGACCTGGCCCTGGCGCGCATTTGCGGCGCCAGCCTGGTGCTGGTTCCATGGGGCGCCTGGCTGGTCATGAAGAGCCGTCGCGAGCCACAGGGCGGCACCGTCTCGTCGTTGTTCGGTCTTTCGCCGCTGTCGCTGCAGGTGACCGCCACCGCCGGCGTCTTCGGCGGCCTGGCGTACGCCATGCTGGCCTACAGCGGCTTCTTTTTCGCACCCGCCGGCCATGCCGCGGTGCTGATGCCGGGCAGCCTGCCGCTGTGGACCACGCTGCTGGCCGCGCTGGTGCTGCGCGATCGCATCACGCCGGGCCGCGCGTTCGGCCTTGCGCTGATCGTTGCCGGCGATCTCGTGGTCGGTGGGCGCAGCCTGCTGCACGCCTTCGAGGGCGGCGAGGTCTGGAAGGGCGATCTGCTCTTCATGGGCGCGGCCTTCTGCTGGGCCTGCTACAGCGTCGTGGCGCGCCGCCACGGGCTCGATGCGGTGCGCGCCACCATCGCCATCACCGTCTTTGCACTGCTCACCTATGTGCCCGTCTACAGCCTGCTGGTGGCGGGCGATGCGGTCGTGAGCCACATCGGTACCGCGCCCTGGGGCGAGGTAGCGTTTCAGATGCTGTTCCAGGGCGTCGGCTCGGTGGTGATCTCGGGCATTACCTTCACGAAGATGATTCAGTACTTCGGGCCGGTGCGCAGCACCATGATCACGGCATTGGTGCCCGGTCTCTCGGCCTTTGGCGCGGTGATCTGGCTCGACGAACCGCTCTACTGGAACCTGATTGCCGGCCTGCTGCTGGTCACCGCCGGCATCCTGTTCGGCGTGCAGAAGGCCGCCGCGGGCCGCCCGGCCGCAAGGCCCGCGGTTCCGGTCGCCGCAGCCATGGGACGCCGCGATGCATAAGCTCCTGGCTTTCGACACCAGCACCGAGCACCTGTCGCTCGCGGTGCGCCACGGCGAGCGCCTGTTCACGCACAACGGAGCGGGCGGCGCCCAGGCCTCGAGCACGCTGATCCCGCTCATCCTGCAGTTGCTGGCCGAGGCCGGGCTCGAACTGGCCGCGCTCGACGCCATCGCCTTCGGCCGCGGTCCGGGTTCCTTCACCGGCCTGCGCACCGCCTGTTCCGTGGCGCAGGGCCTGGCTTTCGGCGCCGGCGTGCGGCTGCTGCCCGTCGACACGCTGCTGGCCGTGGCCGAGGAAGCGCGCCATGCCTTCGGCGCCCGCCAAGTGGTCGCTGTGCTCGATGCGCGCATGGACCAGCTCTATGCCGCGCGCTACGACTTCGATGGCGGCGGCGCGCTGGGCGGCACGGACGACGAGCCGCTGCTGCTCGCGCCCGAAGCACTCGAAGTGCCCGCCGGCTGGTCGCTTGCAGGCAACGCCTTTGCCGCCTACGGCCCGCGCCTCGCGCCCGCCGCGGCGCGCCATGAGGCGCTGCCGACCGCCACCGCGATGCTCCGGCTGGCGCCTGCGCTGCTGGCCGCCGGACGCACTGTCGATGCGGCACATGCCTGGCCGCTGTATGTTCGCGATAAAGTGGCGCAAACCACGGAAGAGCGTGCCGCCATCAAGGCGGCCGCGGTTGCGATTTCACCGGTGTCCCACCGATGAGTGCCGTTCTTCAGCCCGTCGAAGCCCGACTCGAACCGCTCACCATCGAGCGGCTCGAGGCTGTCTGCGCGGTGGAACAGACGGCCTACAGCCATCCCTGGACACGGGCGAACTTCATCGACTCGATGGCCGTCGGCTACCAGTGCCAATGCCTGCTCGCGCCGGCCTCGCTGCCGCACCTGGCGACGCCGGTCACCAGCCTTGGCGAAACGCTGATCGGCTATTACGTCGCCATGAAGGGCGTCGACGAAGTGCACCTGCTCAATATCACCGTGGCACCGGCTTTCCAGCGCCAGGGCTGGGCGCCGCTCATGCTTGAAGCGCTGACCGGCTGGTCGCGCGGCGAAGGCGCGCTGTGGCTCTGGCTGGAGGTGCGCCAAAGCAACCAGCGCGCGCTCGACATTTATGTGCGCCAGGGTTTCCGCAGCGTGGGCGTGCGCAAGGGCTACTACCCGGCGCACGATGGCAAGCGCGAAGACGCCGTGGTCATGAGCCTGAGATTGAACGAAACAGGCTCGGCCTGGGGAGCCTTGCGATGAGCGCCGCGCCGGGTCGCCCCAACCAAGCTCGCAACGCAGCGCGTCGCGCGGAGGTTTTCTTATGAGCGCGGTACAGACATTGAAGCTCGACGCACGCCGGCGCGCGATGCTCGACGAGATGGGTGTGAAGGTCTGGTGGCCGATGCCCGAAGCGGTCGAGGCGGCGCCCGTTGCCGCAGAGGCAAAAGCGGTTGTTGCGGAGCCGCTGCCCGTGGACGAGCGCGAACCGTACGTTGCCGAGGCGCCCGTGGTGCCTGTTGCGCCGCCCGCCCATGCGCCGGCCGCGCGGCCCACTGCGGCGCAGCCTCCTATGGCACGCCCCGCGGCCGCACCGCTCGCCCACGGCGCCGCCGTGCTGGTCGAAGCGCCCCGCCGCCTCTACGCCGAGGCCGGAGCCGGGCCGGGGCAAGGCGGCTGGCTGGTCGTCGCCGACATGCCACCCGAAGCCGACGGCCATGGCGAGCCCTTTGCGGGCGACGCCGGCAAGCTGCTCGACAACATGCTGCGCGCGCTCAAGCTGCACGACGGCAAGACGCCGGTGCACCTGATGCGCACGCACCGCGGCGTGGCCGCCGGCCAGCCCGGCAGCCCGCGTCCCATGGCCGAGGCTTTCGAGGAACATGCCGCCGCGCTGGCGCCGACCCTGGTGCTCGCCATGGGTCCCTTGGCCGCGCAAAGCCTGATGCAAAGTGCCGACCCGCTCGGCAAGCTGCGCGGCCGGGCCGTGCCGCTGCCCTCGGTCGGCGGCGTGCCAGTGGTGGCGACCTATCACCCGGCGTACCTGCTGCGAAACCCCGCCGACAAGGCGCGCGCCTGGGCCGACCTGTGCCTGGCCGCTGAACAGCAAACGCCGTCGAATTAATGGGCGGCGGGCGGGTTCCGTAAAATCGGGCCCCATGACTTTCCTCGACAAGCTGGCCACCGCACAGCAAAAAAACGGTTCGCTGCTCTGCGTGGGGCTCGATCCGGAGCCAGCCAAGTTCCCGGGGCAGCTCAAGGGCGACGCGGGCCGCATCTATGACTTCTGCGCGCGCATCGTCGATGCGACGGCCGACCTGGTCATCGCCTTCAAGCCGCAGATCGCCTACTTCGCGGCCCACCGCGCCGAAGCCCAGCTCGAACAATTGATGGAGCACATGCGCCGCAACGCGCCCCATGTGCCGGTGATCCTGGACGCCAAGCGCGGCGACATCGGCTCCACGGCCGAGCAGTACGCGATCGAGGCCTTCGAGCGCTATGGCGCCGATGCGGTGACGCTGTCGCCCTTCATGGGCTTCGATTCGGTGGCGCCGTACCTCAAGCACGAAGGCAAGGGCGCCTTTTTGCTGTGCCGTACCAGCAACCCGGGCGGCTCCGACCTGCAGGGCCAGCGGCTGGCGGACATCGACGGCCAGCCCTTCCTCTACGAGCATGTGGCCAAGCTCGCGCAGGGCCCATGGAACCTCAACGGCCAGCTCGGCCTCGTGGTGGGCGCCACCTACCCGGCGGAGATCGAGCGCGTGCGCGAACTCGCGCCGACGGTGCCGCTGCTGATTCCGGGCGTCGGCGCACAGGGTGGCGATGCGGTGGCCACGGTGCGCGCCGGCTGGCGCCCCGATGCGCCGATCATCGTGAACTCGTCCCGCGCAATCATCTACGCCTCATCGGGCGACGACTTTGCCGCCGCGGCGAAGAACGCCGCGCGCATCACACGCGACGCGCTCGAGGCAGCGAAGCCCTGAGAGCCCTGACCGTCAGGCGCGGCGGAGCCTGGTGAACGCTTCGAACTCCCAGTTCCGCATGCCCAGCAGCAGCGTGTAGCCCTCGCGGTCCTTCGCCGAGAGCTTCTGGTCCGTCTGGTGCTGCTGCGCGAAGTCCTGCGCGACGCGCTGCAGGCGCTCCAGGAATGCCGGGGCCAGCGAGCGGCTGATCGAGCCGTGCACCAGCAGCAGCCCCTCGGCCGGACCGTCGAAGCCGCCGCGGTAGTAGTCGAGCACCACGTTCTCGCGAAAGAACTCCATCACCGGGCCGTGCGGCCGCCAGCGGAAGGTCTTGGCCAGCTTCAGCCGGTAGCGGTTCAGCGGCCGCAGTTCGATGATGCCGATGCGGTCCAGCTGCGCCAGGCAGCCGATGCACTCGGCTTCGCTGATGCGGTACGAAGCCACGATCTGCTCCAGCGTCCACTGGCTCAGCACGCTGATGGCCACCAGCAGCAGCTTCTTGTCCTTGACCACCGCCTTTTCCTGTTCCTGCGTGAGCTCCTTCAGCAGCGGCTGGGCGTCGGCCACGCGGCGGGCCAGTTCGGCGAAGTCGATCTTGAGTGCACGGCAGATCGCGTCGACCCGCGACAGCGGCATGTCGCTCTTGGCCAGCATGCGCTTGACGCTGGATTCGGCCATGTCGAGCGAGCGCGCCAGGTCGGCGTAGGTCATGCGGGCGCTCTTGAGTTCGTTCTTGAGGGCTTGGACAAGGTCGACGGTGGTGCTCATGAAAGGTGGCTTATGCGGAGAGGGGTATCGAAAAAGGATACCGAAAGGTGTGAATTAATACCTCGTATCGATTCTCGATGCCTGTAGAGGCGCTGGCAACTAAATTCCGCGGCTCGTACCACCCATCCAACGAGGACCGCCATGCTCCTGCCCACCCTCAGCCGCCGCGAACGCGGACTGTTCTTCACTTTTGCGCTGCTCGCGTTGGTGGCCCTCTTCGGACCCGCGCTGCCCGCGGCCGACGTGGCGATTGCTTCGGTGTTCGCCGACGACCGCCACTGGCACGGCCTGCCCAATGCGATGGACGTGCTCAGCAACCTGCCGTTCATGCTGATCGGCTTCTGGGGCCTGTACCGGCTCAACCGGATCGACCGGGCCCATCAACAGGCGCTGGCCCAGTTTCCCCTCGCACCTCCGGCGAACGATCCACCGGACAACACGCTCGACTGCGCCTGGCTTTTCTTCGCCGGGCTGATCGCCACCGCCGCCGGTTCGGCCTTCTATCACCTGATGCCCGACGCCCCCCGGCTCGCCGCCGACCGCGCCGGCATGGCCGTGGCTTTTGCGGGGCTGATCGGCATCGCGGTCTGCGAGCGCGTGAGCCAGCGCGCCGGCTGGCCGGCCGCCTGGTTCGTGCTGGCCGCGGGACTGCTTTCGGCCGAGGTGGTGCAGGAAAGCGGCAACGTCCTGCCCTGGGCGATCGTGCAGTTCGGCGGCATGGCGCTGGTGCTCACGCTCGCGCTGGCCACGCCGATGCGCGGCGCCGTCGGGCTCAAGCTCGGCTGGGTGATCTTCTTCTATGCACTGGCCAAGGCCTTCGAACTGGCGGACCGCCCGATCTACGAGGCTTCCGGTCACCTGATTTCCGGCCACAGCCTCAAGCACCTGACCGCATCGCTGGCCGGCCTGCCAGTCCTGGCGGCGCTCAGGAAGCTCGACAGGGGCTGGCGGGCGACGTTGCTGCGGCACAATCCCGACGCAGCCGCCGCGGCTTGAGATGACCTAGGCTCGCCCCCGGTCTTCGCGCACTTCGTGTCGCTGCGCCAACTCCACCGGGGGGCAACACCAGCGGTCCGGCAAAGCCGGTTCCGCGGTGTTCCACGAAGAAGCGTGGGACAGTGTGTAGATAACAAGAGGAGATGTTCCGAATGACAACCCCCGCCGCTGCTGCGACTGCCGCCATCGCGCCTCACGAAGCGAAGGCGCACGCCAACCAGTTCGCCCTTCTCAAGCAGCGGCGCTTCGCGCCCTTCTTCTGGACGCAGTTCGCGGGCGCGGCGAACGACAACCTCTTCAAGTTCGCCTTCACGGTCATGGTGACCTACCAGCTGCAGTTGAGCTGGATGCCGCCGGCCATGGCGGGCCTGGCCATCGGCGCGCTGTTCATCCTGCCGTTTCTGCTGTTTTCCGCCACTGCGGGGCAGCTCACGGACAAATTCGACAAGACGAAGATCATCCGCTTCGTGAAGAACCTCGAGATCGCGATCATGCTGCTCGCGGCCTGGGGCTTCGTGCGCGCCGATGCGGTGGTGCTGCTGGGCTGCGTGTTCCTCATGGGGCTGCACTCCACGCTGTTCGGCCCCGTCAAGTTCGCCTACCTGCCGCAGGTGCTCGACGCGCGCGAGCTCACGGGCGGCAACGGCATGGTCGAGATGGGCACCTTCGTCGCCATCCTGCTGGGGCAGGTGGCGGGTGGGCTGCTGGTCGCGTTGCCGCAGGTCGGCCACGCGACGGTGGCGGTGGCCTGCGTGCTGCTGGCACTGGTCGGGCGCGGCGTGGCGCAGGCCATTCCGCAAGCGCCCGCCACCGACCCGGGGCTGGTGATCAACTGGAACCCGTTCAGCGAAACCTGGCGCAACCTCAAGCTCGCCCACGGCAACATCGTGGTGTTCCGCTCGCTGTTGGGCATTTCGTGGATGTGGTTCTTCGGTGCGGTGTTTCTGAGCCAGTTTCCGAGCTTCGCGAAGGAAGTGCTGCATGGCGACGAGCAGGTGGCGTCGCTGCTGCTGGTGGTGTTTTCGGTGGGCATCGGCATCGGTTCGCTGCTGTGCGAGACGCTGAGCCGCCGGCAGGTGGAAATCGGCCTGGTGCCGCTGGGCGCCATCGGCATGAGCGTGTTTGCCATCGACCTGTACTTCGCCTCGCGCGCGCTGCCGCCGGTTGCGGTCATGGGCCTCGGCGCCTTCGTGCGCCAGGCCGCGCACTGGCGCGTGATGGCCGACCTCGGGCTGCTGTCGCTGTTCGCGGGCCTGTACAGCGTACCGATGTACGCGCTGATCCAGCTGCGCAGCCAGCCCACGCACCGCGCGCGCATCATCGCGGCCAACAACATTCTCAATGCGCTGTTCATGATCGGCAGCTCAGTGCTCGCGGGGGCACTGCTCGGCGCCGGCTTCACGATCCCGCAGATCTTCCTGTTCACGGGCATTGCCAATGCGGTGGTGGCGTTCTACATCTTCATGCTGGTGCCCGAGTACCTGCTGCGCTTCATCGCATGGATGCTGTCGCACTTCGTCTACCGTTTCGAGATCAAGGGCGACGAGCACATTCCCACCGAAGGCGCGGCGGTTCTGGTGTGCAACCACGTGAGCTTCATCGACGCGATATTGCTGATGGCCGCGAGCCCGCGCCCGATCCGCTTCATCATGGACCACCGGATCTTCAAGGTACCGGTGCTCGGCTGGCTGTTCAAGCTGGCCAAGGCGATTCCGATCGCGCCGCAGAAGGAAGACCCGGCGGCCTACGAGGCGGCCTTTGCCAAGGCGCTGGCCGTGCTGCGCGAGGGCGACCTGCTGGCGATCTTCCCCGAGGGGGCCATCACGCGCGACGGCACCCTGCAGCCGTTCAAGGGCGGCGTGATGAAGATCATCGAAAGCGCGCGCGCCGAAGGCATCGAGCCGCCGGTGATCCCGATGGCGCTGACCAACCTCTGGGGCTCGTACTTCAGCCGCATCGAATTGCGCGGCGGCCAGAACGTGGCCATGGCCAAGCCCTTCCGCCGCGGTTTCTTCAGCCGCGTGGGGCTCAACGTCGGCCATGCGGTGCCGCCGGTCGAGGTGCAGCCCGAGGCGCTGCAGCAGCGCGTGAGCGGATTGCTGGCCGCCTGAGAGGCGGCTCTCCGGCGCGCGAGACGTCAGAAAAGTATCTTCTCGTGCTACCCGGAGCGCCTCAAACCAGAACTGGTTGAGGCATTCGAGCCTCTTGGTGCGGGAGCGAACCATCATTCGCTCACCTTCACTACATCGCGAGGCATTCATGCAGACCTTCTCATCCACCACCGTTTCGATTCAGCGCACCACGCGGGCCGGGCAGTTCCAGGCCCCCTCATCGTTCGCGATGATGAAAAAATCTGTAGCTGCTCTTCTGGTCGCTGCCTGCACCGCATTCGCAGGTGCCGCGCTCCCCTTTCCTGCGCAGGCCCAGGGCCACGCGTCCGAGGCTTCGGCCGCACTCTCGCTGCTGCCGGTGGCCTCGGTGGTCGGCGCTGCATCGGTCGTGGGAGCTTCGGCCACGGCGGCGGTCGCGATGCCCGCCGCGCTTTCGGTGGGCGGCTCGGTGCTCACCGTGGTGGCGGTCGAAGCCTCTGTGGATGGCACGGTCTACCTGCTGGAGCGCGCCTCGGACGGCGCCCGCGCCAGTGTCAAGGTGATGGGACGCACCGCCAACGGCGTCTCCGCGTCGGTCGGCACAGGCGTGCTGGTCAGCGTGATCGGCACCGGCATCGTGCTGTCGGCCGCGGGCGAGGTGCTGGCTTTCGTGCCCAACGCCGTCGGCCGCGCGCTGTTGCACAACGAGAGGCTGTCATGAAGCGCGCCTTCGTCCCGGCACTGCTGGTGGTGGCGCTGGCATTGCCGCTGCAGGCACAGGCAGGCCGCTCGTGCGAGCAGGCCAAACCGACCGCCGCGCTGATCGTCAAGGGCATGCAACTGGCCGAGCGCACGTCGCAGCAGCTGGATGCGAGCGGCGCCCGCGTCGTGCTGCTGGCGCGGGCGGGGCAAGACCTGAGCAAGTACGGGCTGCGCTATTCGCACCTCGGCATCGCCTACAAGACCGACGAGGGGCCCTGGCGCGTGGTGCACAAGCTCAACCAGTGCGGCACGGCGGAAGCCGCGGTGTACCGGCAGGGACTCGGCGAGTTCTTCCTGGACGACCTGTGGCGCTACGAGGCGGCCTGGGCCGTGCCGACCCCTCAGGTGCAGGCGCAGCTGCTGGCCGCTCTCCGCGAATCGCCTTCGCGCATCGTGCGGCTGAACGTCGCGCCGTACAGCATCGTGAGCTACGTCTGGGGCCAGAAGTACCAGCAGTCGAACCAGTGGGCCGTCGAGACGCTGGCCGCGGCCATGGAACCCGGCACCATCGGGAACCGCGGACAGGCGCAGGCCTGGATGCAGTTCAAGGGCTACGAGCCGACGACATTGCGGCTCGGTCCGCTCACCCGCCTCGGCGGCCGCGTGGGTTCGGCCAACGTGGCTTTCGACGACCACCCGAACGACAAGCGCTTTTCGGACCGCATCGAAACGGTCACGGTCGATTCGGTGTTTTCATGGCTGCCGCGCGCGGGGCTGGGGGCGCCGCCGGTGGCATTCAAGCTGTAGGTGCAACCGGGGCGTTCGCGCTTCGCAAAGAGAAAAAAAGAGGAAAAAGAAATGAGCAAGTCATTGCGTCTGTCCGAAAAGTGGTTCCGCCGCGGCCTGTGGCTGGTGGCCCTGGTGTTCGCGAGTTTTCTGGTCGGGCTCGGCGGCGCCATGGTGGACGACCTGCCGCAGGTCGAGCGGGCGCTTCAGCTCGACGACTTCATCGACCGTCCCGCGGCCGAGCCGCTGCGCAGCACGATCAAGGCGTCGGAAGAGGCCGAACTGGCCGCGACGCGCGAGCTCGAGCAGATTCGCCTGCAGCTCAACGCCGCGCAGCAGGCCAGTGCCAATGCGCGCGAGACCTTCGGCAACTGGATTGCCACGCGGCGCGCCACCGCGCAACCCGACCAGGACACGGAGCTGATCTCGCGCAGCAAGGCGCTCGATGCGCTCAAGCAGAAGGAAGACGAAGTCCAGCGCAAGGTCGATGCGCAGCGCCAGATCGTGCTCGATGCGCGGCAGGGCGAGCAGCGCGCCCGCGAATCGCTGGCGGTGCTGGAACGCGCCGCCCAGGAGAAGCTGGACACCGAGTACCGCCGTGTCGAGCTGCGCGTGTTCGGCTACAGGCTCGCGCTCACGCTGCCCCTGCTGGTGGTGGCGGGCTGGTTGTTCGTGAAGAAGCGCAAGGGCACTTACTGGCCTTTTGTCTGGGGCTTCATCTTCTTTGCGCTGTTCGCTTTCTTCGTCGAGCTGGTGCCCTACATGCCGAGCTATGGCGGCTATGTGCGCTACGTGGTGGGCATCGTGGTCACGGTGCTCGTGGGGCGCTACGCCATCGTCGCGCTGAATCGCTACCTTGCGCGCCAGAAGCTGGCCGAGCAGCAACCCGACCAAGTGCGGCGCGAGGAGCTCAGCTACGACACCGCGCTCACGCGGCTCGGCAAGAACGTGTGCCCCGGCTGCGAGCGGCCGGTGGACCTGAAGAACAACGAGATCGACTTCTGCCCGCATTGCGGCATCGGCCTGTTCGACCACTGCGGCCAATGCGAAACCCGCAAGAGCGCGTTCTCGAAGTTCTGCCATGCCTGCGGTACCTCCGCAGCGCCGCGGGTGCCGCTCGCATCGGCCGCGGACTCTGCGGATTCGTTCACACCTGGCGCGCCGCTTCGGCCTGCCGTGTAGCGGGAGCGCCGCAGGGCCGTGCTACAACGTCCGGCGGCGACACAACTGTTGCCGCAGGTTTTCAGTTATCAACATTTGACGGAGCACACGCATGAGCATTTTCGGCAGCATTCTTTCCAAGATTTTCCCGTCCGCGAACGCCGCCACCGCCCCTGCTGCTCCCGCGGCACCGGTGCCCGCGGGCGCACCCGCCGCCGCGGCGCCGCCGCCCGCCATCACCGTGGTGGACGTCGAGGCCCTGCTCGACGGCATGCCCGGCGCGAGCAGCCTGAACTGGCGCACGTCCATCGTCGACCTGATGAAGCTGCTCGGCCTGGACAGCAGCCTCGACGCGCGCAAGCAGCTCGCCGGGGAGCTCAGCTACGGCGCCGACACCAGCGACAGCGCCAAGATGAACATCTGGCTGCACCGCCAGGTGATGACCAAGCTGGCTGCCAACGGCGGCAAGGTTCCTGCTGAACTGCGCGACTGATCGGTTCGCCCTCAAAGCAAAAAGCCCGGCACGCCGGGCTTTTTCTTGGGCTCGTCAGCGACAGGGCTTCAGGTCCAGCCTGCGTCGACCACGAAATCTTGTGCGGAACACATCCTCGAGTCGTCGGCGGCCAGGAAAAGCGCCATGGCGGCGATGTCCTCGGCCATCACGCGCCCCGGCAGGCACTGCGCCGCATCGATCTCCGCGCCGGACTCGGGCTTGACCCACAGCTTGATCTGCCGCTCGGTCATGACCCAGCCCGGCACGATCGAATTGACGCGGATGTTCTCCTTGCCCAGGTCGCGCGCCAGTGAACGCGTGAGGCCGCGCGCGGCGGCCTTGCAGGCCTGGTAGACGGGATAGCCCCGGCCCTTGATCATCCAGCTGATCGAGCCGAAGTTGATGATCGATCCGCCGCCCAGCGCGCGCATGTCGTCGGCCACGGCCTGCGCGGCGAAGAACTGATGCTTGAAGTTGACGGCCACCAGGCGATCGAAATCTTCGCTGGTCACCTCCGCCATTTCATGGCGGCGGTCGTTGGCGGCGTTGTTCAGCAGCACACCGATCGGGCCGAATTGCGCGCGCACCGCGGCAATCGCGGCGGTGAGCGCCGCGGTGTCGGTCACGTCGCATTCGCAGAACAGCGCCGGGTTGCCGCCCTGGAGCTGGGCCGCGAGTGTACGGCCGGCGGCGGCGTCGAGATCGCAGAAGCCGACCTTCGCGCCTTGGGCGTGGAATGCCCGCACCAGCGCCTCGCCGATGCCGGTGGCGCCGCCCGAGATGAACACGGTGCGGCCGGCCAGCGAGGGATAGCGGGCGGTGTATGCGGCAGGGGGTGTAGAAGAAGCGGTGGTCATGGCGTTGAGCGTAGCGGATGTATATCTCGAAGCGAACCCGGTTTACTCCTGCATACCTACGGTGTACCCGGCGTATGGCTTCCGGCATGTGGGCAACGGACGCCTCGGTGGGTAGGCTTCTCGCCCATGAACATTTCTTACCGACGCCGCGCATCGGCCGGCCTGGCCGCCCTCGTGCTTCTTCCCCTGGCGGCCATCGTGCGGCCTGCCCGCGCGCAAGCGCAGGCGCCCGTTCAGCTCTTCAAGCTGATCTCGCCCAAAGACGAGATCGTCGTCGGAATCGAGGCGGCGCAACTCGGCGCGGGCCAGGGGCCCGGCGTGCAGCGCCTGGCCGAGTTGCTGGTGGCCAAGGGCCAGCTCACGCTCTGGCAATACGCCTCGCAGAAGGACGCGGGCGGCGCGCTGGTACAGGCTCCGCTGCGGCAGGTGGCGGTCTTCAAGAACGAACTGCTGCGCATCGAGCCGTACACCACGCCGCTCGCCATCAAGGCGCCAGCGGCCGCGAAATAAACGGCGCTGCCGGACCAGGCGCCACTACACGCCGCGCGCGCGGTCGGCCTTGAAGCGTGCCCTGAAAGCCGTGAAGCTGTCCGCCTCGAGGGCTTCGCGAATTTCGCGCATCAGGTTCAGGTAGTAGTGCAGGTTGTGGATGGTGGCGAGCATCGGGCCGAGCATCTCGGCGCAGCGATCGAGGTGATGCAGGTAGGCGCGGCTGAAGCCTTCGCGCCCACCGTCGTTCCAGCTCACACCCGACATGCCCGCGCACGCATGGCAGGTGCAGCTCGGATCGATGGGCTGAGGGTCGCTCTTGTGGCGCGCGTTGCGCATCTTCAGGTCGCCGAAGCGGGTGAACAGCGTGCCGTTGCGCGCATTGCGCGTGGGCATCACGCAGTCGAACATGTCAACGCCGTCGGCCACGCCCTGCACCAGGTCTTCGGGCGTGCCCACGCCCATCAGGTAGCGCGGCTTTTCGGCCGGCAGCCGGTGCGGCGTGTGGCCCATGATGTGCAGCATCTCTTCCTTGGGCTCGCCCACGCTCACGCCGCCGATGGCGTAGCCGGGAAAGTCCATGTCGACCAGCGCGGCGAGCGACTCTTCGCGCAGGTTCTCGAACATGCCGCCCTGCACGATGCCGAACAGCGCGTTCGGGTTCTCTAGCCGCGCGAATTCGTGCTGGCAGCGCTTGGCCCAGCGCAGGCTCAGTTCCATCGAGATGCGCGCCTCGGCCTCGGTCGTGATGTGGCCCTTGGTGTCGTAGGGCGTGCACTCGTCGAACTGCATCACGATGTCGCTGTTCAGGATGGTCTGGATCTGCATCGAGACCTCGGGCGTGAGGAACAGCTTGTCGCCGTTGACGGGCGATGCGAACTTGACGCCCTCTTCGCTGATCTTGCGCATCGCGCCCAGCGACCACACCTGGAAGCCGCCCGAGTCGGTGAGGATGGGCTTGTTCCACTTCTCGAAGTGGTGCAGCCCGCCGAAGCTGGCCATCACGTCGAGGCCGGGGCGCATCCACAGGTGGAAGGTGTTGCCCAGGATGATCTGCGCGCCCATCTCCTCGAGGCTGCGCGGCATCACGCCCTTGACGGTGCCGTAGGTGCCCACGGGCATGAAGATCGGCGTTTGCACGACGCCGTGGTTGAGCGTGAGCGTGCCGCGGCGCGCGTGGCTGTCGGGGTCGACTTTCAGGAGTTCGAAGTTCAGCATGGTCGTCGTCTTCAATCGTGTTGTTGTCGTGCCAGCAGCATGGCGTCACCGTAGCTGAAGAAGCGGTAGCGATGGGCAATGGCGTGGGCATACAGCGCCATCACGCGCTCGTAGCCCGCAAAGGCCGAGACCAGCATCATCAGCGTGCTCTTCGGCAGATGGAAGTTGGTGACCAGCAGCTCGACATGCTCGAACGCGAAACCCGGCGTGATGAAGATGCGCGTGTCGCCTGTGGCCTCGCCGCTCTTGGCCCACGATTCGAGCGTGCGCACGGTGGTCGTGCCGACCGCGACGATCCGGCCGCCGCGCGCCTTGCAGTCGGCAATGGCGCGCTGCGTGGTCTCGGGCACTTCATAGCGCTCGGCGTGCATCGTGTGCTCGGCGATGTTCTCGGTCTTCACCGGCTGGAAGGTGCCGGCGCCCACGTGCAGCGTGACGTTGGCGCGCTGCACGCCGCGTGCTTCGAGCTCGGCCAGCAGGCCTTCGTCGAAATGCAGCGCGGCCGTGGGAGCGGCCACCGCGCCGGGCACGCGCGCGAACACGGTCTGGTAGCGGCTCTCGTCGTCGGCCGAGTCGGTGTGCGTGATGTAGGGCGGCAGCGGCACATGGCCGCAGCGGGCCATCAGCGCGTAGGGGTCTTCGCCGGAGTCGCTCTCGAAGCCGAAGCGGAACAGCGCGCCGTCTTCCTCGGGCCAGCGGCCCAGCAACGTGGCGCGGAAGCCGCCCACCATCTGCAGCGTGGTGCCGACCGGCGGCTTCTTGCTGACCTTCATGTGCGCGACCACCTCGTGGCCCTGCAACACGCGCTCGACCAGCAGTTCGAGCTTGCCGCCGGTCGGCTTCTCGCCGAACAGGCGCGCCTTGACCACGCGCGTGTCGTTGAAGACCAGGAGGTCGCCTGCGCTCAGCAGCGAGGGCAGGCTCTTGAAGATGCGGTCGACCGGTGCGTCTCCTGTTCCGTCGAGCAGGCGGGACGAGGTGCGTTCGGCGGCTGGGTGCTGCGCCACCAGTTCGGGTGGCAAGTCGAAATCGAAATCGGAGAGCGTGAAGGCGCGCATGGTGCTTGAGGGCCGGACGGGCCCGTGCCAAGGAGGCATGGGAAAGAAAAAAAGACGAGGCCGGAGCCGGGCAGAATTGTCCCATGCCCGCCAAGTCCCCGTCCGCACCGCCCGAAAAGACCGCAGCCGTTCCCGCTGCGCCGGGCGCGGGCCCGAGCCTCGTGCAGCGCGCCTTGCGCAAGCTCGGGCTCGTGCGCGATATCGACTTTGCGCTCTACCTCCCGATGCGCTACGAGGACGAGACCCGCATCGTGAAGCTCGCCGACACGCGCGACGGCGACATGGCGCAGGTCGAGGGCGTGGTCACTGAATGCGAGGTGGTGTACCGCCCGCGCCGCCAATTGATTGCGACCATCGACGACGGCAGCGACACCTGCCAGCTGCGCTTCTTCAACTTCTATCCGTCGCAGCAGAAGCAGCTCGCGGTCGGTGCAAGGGTCCGCGTGCGAGGCGAGGTGCGCGGCGGCTTCGTGGGGCGGCAGATCATGCATCCCACGGTCAAGGCCGCGGGCACCTCGCTGCCGGAGGCGCTCACGCCCGTGTACTCGACCGTGGCCGGCCTCGCACAGCCGGTGCTGCGGCGCGAAGTGCGATCGGGCCTGGCGCGCGCGGTGCTCGACGAGACGATTCCGGTGCAGATCGGCCTGCGCGGCGCTTGGGACCTGCGCAGTTCGCTGACCTTTTTGCACTATCCCACGCCCGACGTGGCGATGGCGACGCTCGAAGACCACAGCCATCCGGCCTGGCAGCGCATCAAGGCCGAGGAACTGCTGGCGCAGCAGCTTTCGCAGCTGCAGGCGCGGCTCGAACGCGCGGCGCAGCGCGCACCGGCGCTGCCTTCTTCGATCGAGCCGGAGCCGACTTCGCT
Source organism: Variovorax paradoxus (assembly GCF_030815855.1). Classification (NCBI taxonomy): domain Bacteria; kingdom Pseudomonadati; phylum Pseudomonadota; class Betaproteobacteria; order Burkholderiales; family Comamonadaceae; genus Variovorax; species Variovorax paradoxus. Next base: position 5,632,022 of record NZ_JAUSXG010000001.1, read on the forward strand.
GCACGCGCAATTGCTCGCGGTGCTGCCCTTCGGCCTGACCGGTGCGCAGCAGCGCGTGGGCGAGGAAATCACGCGCGACCTGGGCCGCGAGATTCCGATGCACCGGCTGTTGCAGGGCGACGTGGGCTCGGGCAAGACCGTGGTGGCGGCGCTTGCGGCGGCGCGTTGCATCGACGCGGGCTTTCAATGCGCGTTGATGGCGCCGACCGAAATCCTCGCGGCCCAGCATTTCGGGAAGCTGGTCGGCTGGCTCGATCCGCTGCTGGCCGAACGCGGCCTGCGCGTGGCCTGGCTCACGGGCAGCCAGAAGAAGAAGGAGCGCGACGCGATGTCGGCCGCGGTCGAGAGCGGCGAGGCGGCCCTGGTCATCGGCACGCATGCCGTCATCTCCGAGAAGGTGCGTTTCAAGAACCTCGCGCTCGCGATCATCGACGAGCAGCACCGCTTCGGCGTGGCGCAGCGGCTCGCGCTGCGCGGCAAGGCCGGCGGCGGTACTTTCAGCCCTCCTGAGGCTTCGCCTCACCCCCCCGAGGGGGGGCAATCCGGGTTGGGGCGGCCCGGCGCCGGATTGGAGCCGCATTTGCTGATGATGAGCGCGACGCCGATCCCGCGCACGCTGGCGATGAGCTACTACGCCGACCTCGACGTCTCCACGCTCGACGAGTTGCCGCCGGGCCGCACGCCCATCGTCACCAAGCTGGTGGCCGACCACCGGCGCGACGAGGTGATCGACCGCATCCAGGCACAGATCGCCGCGGGCCGGCAGGTCTACTGGGTGTGTCCGCTGATCGAGGAAAGCGAGGCCGTCGACCTGCGCAATGCCACCGAGACGCGCGACGAACTGGCCGAAACGCTCGGCGATGCCATCCGCGTCGGCCTGCTGCATTCGCGCATGCCGACGGCCGAGAAGCAGGCCGTGATGGCGGCCTTCACCGCGAACGAAATCCAGGTCTTGGTGAGCACCACGGTGATCGAGGTGGGCGTGGACGTGCCGAACGCCTCGCTGATGGTGATCGAGCATGCCGAGCGCTTCGGCCTCTCGCAATTGCACCAGCTGCGCGGCCGGGTGGGCCGCGGCGCCGCGGCCTCGGCCTGCGTGCTGCTCTATGCGCCGGGCGACAGCGGCCGGGTCGGCGAGGCCGCGCGCGCGCGGCTCAAGGCGATGGCCGAAACCGGCGACGGCTTCGAAATAGCCCGGCGTGACCTCGAGATCCGCGGGCCGGGCGAATTCCTGGGGGCGCGCCAATCGGGTGCGCCGCTGCTGCGCTTTGCCGACCTGAGCACCGATGTGATGCTGCTCGACTGGGCGCGCGAACTGGCGCCCGTCATGCTCGAGAAGCACCCCGAGCTGGCCCAGCGCCACATCGACCGGTGGCTGGGCACCAAGGCCGAGTACCTGAAGGCGTAGACCGGTTTGCTGCTCCGGCGGCCCCGATGGGGCACAGGTGCGCGAAAGGCGACCCCAGACAATACCGGGCCACGAACCCTTGCGCATAATTGACGCAAGCTATGACTCTCACAGAACTCAAATACATCGTCGCAGTAGCCCGCGAACGGCACTTCGGCAAGGCGGCCGAGGCCTGCTACGTCTCCCAACCGACCCTTTCGGTGGCCATCAAGAAGCTCGAGGACGAACTCGAGGTCAAGCTCTTCGAGCGCAGCGCGGGCGAAGTCACGGTCACGCCGCTGGGCGAGCAGATCGTGCAGCAGGCGCAAAGCGTGCTCGACCAAGCCGCCAGCATCAAGGAAATTGCCAAGCGCGGAAAGGACCCGTTGGCGGGCCCGCTGAACCTGGGCGTGATCTACACCATCGGGCCGTACCTGCTGCCCGACCTCGTGCGCCAGGTGATTGCACGCACGCCGCAGATGCCGCTGGTGCTTCAAGAGAACTTCACCGCCAAGCTGCTCGAGATGCTGCGCGCCGGCGAGATCGATTGCGCGGTCATGGCCGAGCCGTTTCCCGATACGGGCCTTGCGGTGGCACCGCTGTACGACGAGCCTTTCATGGCGGCCTTGCCGGCGAAGCACAAGTTCGCCGATCGCGAATCGATCACTTCCGACGAACTGCAGAACGAAACCATGCTGCTGCTCGGCACCGGCCACTGCTTTCGCGACCATGTGCTCGAGGTGTGCCCCGAGTTCGCGCGCTTCTCGAGCAATGCCGAAGGCATCCGCAAGAGCTTCGAGGGCTCGTCGCTCGAGACCATCAAGCACATGGTGGCTTCGGGCATGGGTGTGACGCTGGTGCCGCGCCTGTCGGTGCCAGCCGAAGCGCTCAAGCCCAAGGTGAAGGGACGCAAGGAGCCCGAGCAGATGGTGCGCTACCTGCCGGTGCGTGATGCGCACGACCGCGACCCGCCCACGCGGCGCGTGGTGCTGGCCTGGCGCCGCACCTTCACGCGCTACGAGGCGATCGCCGCATTGCGCAACGCGATCTATGCGTGCGAGCTGCCGGGCGTCAAGCGGCTGTCATAGAGAAATTTGCGAATTCGGCCTACGTGGCGGCCATTCGAATTCGTTCATCGCTGAGATAGAGTGACGCTGTTGCGAAGCCGCCCGGCGGCTTTCAGAATCGCGCTATCCCTCAGACTTGAAGAAAGAGTTTCTCGCCATGGCAAAAGCTTCGAAGAAAACGTCGGCATCGTCCTCTTCGTCGGGCAAGGTGCCCAAGAAGGGCGAAACCAAGGTGGCGCACGAGTCCGGCAGCCGCAATGCGCCGATCATCAACATCGGCATCGAGCGCCAGGATCGCGCGGCCATCGCAGAAGGCCTGAGCCGCGTGTTGGCCGACACGTACACGCTCTACCTCACGACCCACAACTTTCACTGGAACGTGACGGGGCCGCACTTCAATTCACTGCATGCGATGTTCATGACGCAGTACACCGAGCTGTGGGGCTCGACCGACGTCATTGCCGAGCGCATTCGCGCGTTGGGCCACTATGCCCCTGGCTCTTACGCCGAGTTCAGCAAGATCGCCACCGTGCCGGATGTGCCCCCAACCCCGCCGAAGGCGATGGAGATGGTTCGCATCCTGGTGAAGGGCCACGAAACCGTGTCGCGCATTGCGCGCGAATTCATCCCGGTGGCCGAGGAAGCCGGGGACGACCCGACGGCCGACATGCTGACCGCGCGCTGCACGGTGCACGACCAGACCGCCTGGATGCTGCGTTCGCTGCTCGAAGACTGAACGAACGCGCGGATCCGGAACCCGGGAGCGGCACAATGGCCGCTCTTTTTTTGCCCGCCGCATGCTCGCCCGCCGTTTTGCGCTCTATCTCGACCTGATTCGCTGGAACCGCCCCGCGGGCTGGCTACTGCTGCTCTGGCCCACACTGGGCGCGCTCTGGTTTGCCGCCGAGGGCTGGCCGGGCTGGCATCTGCTGACCGTGTTCATGCTGGGCACCATCCTGATGCGCAGCGCGGGCTGCTGTGTCAACGACGTGGCCGACCGCGACTTCGACCGCCACGTGAAACGAACCGCGCAGAGGCCGGTGACCAGCGGCGCGGTGTCGGTGAAGGAGGCGCTGGTGCTGGGCGCGGTGCTGGCGCTGCTGGCTTTCGGGCTGGTGCTCACGACCAATCGGTTGACTATCCTGTGCTCATTCGCGGCGCTGGCCATCACGCTGATCTATCCATTCGCCAAGCGCTTCGTGTCGGTTCCGCAGGCGGTGCTCGGCATTGCCTTCAGCTTCGGCATTCCGATGGCGTTTGCCGCGGTGCAATCCGAGGTGCCGGCATTCGCCGGCTGGCTGCTGGCCGGCAACCTGTTCTGGGTGCTGGCCTACGACACCGAATACGCGATGGTCGACCGCGACGACGATCTCAAGATCGGCATGAAGACCTCGGCCATTACCTTTGGCCGCTTCGACGTGGCGGTGGTGATGGCGAGCTACGGTGTGTTTCTGGCCGTCTGGACCTGGGCCGGCGCCAGCCGAGGGCTGGGCATCTCATTTTTTGCGGCCATCGGCGTCGCCGTGGCGCAGGCGGTCTGGCATTGGCGGCTGATTCGCGGCCGCGGCCGCGACGGCTGCTTCAAGGCCTTTCGGCTGAACCACTGGCTGGGTTTTGCCGTGTTCGCCGGCGTCGCGGCCGGGTACGCGCTGAGATAACGGATGCGGCCGGCGATGCCGCTCAGGCCTTGCCGAACTCCTCGCCCAACTCGGCGGCGCGTTGCTGCGCGGCGCGAATGGCGGTCTTGAACTTCGCCTTCACGTCGGCGCCTTCGAGCGATGTGAGGGCCGCATACGTCGTTCCGCCCTTCGACGTCACGCGTTCGCGCAGCACCGAGGGCGGCTCGGTGGCACTGTGCGCCAGCGCCGAGGCGCCGGTAAAGGTACCGATCGCCAGCCGCAGGGCCTGGTCGGGCGACAGGCCCATCTCGACGCCGGCTTCGGTCATCGCCTCGATGAAATAGAACACATAGGCGGGGCCCGAGCCGGACATGGCCGTGACCGCGTCGAGCGCGGCTTCGTCGTCGACCCAGAGCAGTTCGCCGGTCGGCGCCAGCAGCTGTCCGACCAGTGCGCGGTCGGCGGCATCGGCCGCGGCTCGCGCGTAGAGGCCTGTCATGCCCTGGCCGACCAGCGCCGGCGTGTTGGGCATGGCGCGCACCACGCGGTCGCTGCCCAGCCAGCGGGCAATGCTGGTCGAGGGAATGCCTGCCGCAACGCTCAGGTGCAATGCGTTTTCGGCCAGCGCCCGCACCGGGCGGGCAGCCTCCGCGAAAGTCTGCGGCTTGACGGCCCACACCACCACCGCGCAGCGGGAAAGGGCTTCGCCGGCCTCCGCATGCGCCGTGATGCCGAAAGACTGTGCCAGCTTCTTGCGGGCTTCCTCGAAGGGCTCGACCACCTCGAAAGTGTCGGCAGGCGTGCCCTGCTTGATGAGGCCGCCGATGATGGCGCTGGCCATGTTGCCGCCGCCGATGAAGGCGATCGGAGGGAGCGGCGCCGGCGCGGTGCGGGGCAGGAAGGTGACTGCGATGGTCATGGTCGGTCGGTGTATTCGAATGCCGCGAACTGGGTTGTCTGCAGCGGGTTGAAATTGTCGTCGCTCACGACCACCAGCAGGCGCTGGCCGCCGGGCAGCGTCGGCCCCCAGCACATGCCTTCGGTGTTGTCGAGGCGCGAAAGGCCGAGGGAGGCGAAGTCGGCGACCAGCGTCTTCTGGGCGGGACGATGGTTGCTTGCGGCGAGCATGTCGATATTCAGCACATCGGTGGCGTCACGGGTATCGATTTCATAAAGGCGCAGCGAGTTTCCGGCGCCGGTCGCATAAGCGCGCTCGAGCACCAGCATGCGGTCGGTGTCGAGCATCAGGATCTCGCTGATCCCGTTGTCGGCATGGCTGCCGGGAATCAACGGCCGCAGCGGAATCGCATCGGGAACATAGGCAATCTGGCGCGTGGCCCGGCCGGTCTCCAGATCGACCCGGGTCAGCCGGCAGGGGCCGCCCACCTCGCCCATGGTGGGAACCGGGCCGTCCTGAAGCAACGCGTTTTCCATCGCGAGCCAGGCGTGGCGGCCATCGGGCGTCGGCGCCAGGCCCTCGAAGCCCAGGTTGTCGCGCGGACCGCGGCGATGCGCCGGATCGGGGTTGAACATGGGCGGCAGGGTGAATTCGCGCAGCAAGCGGCCATCGCGTGCCGATTCGTAGAGTGCGGGTCCGAAACCGCGCCCCACGTCGCCTTCGCTCACCCAGAGCAGGGTTCCGGTGCCTGGCCGCAGACGCAGCGATTCGGGGTCTGGAACCGGGGTTCCGGGTTCTGCGCCGCGCCGCTCGGGCCACGGGCCACCTTCGGCGCGTTGCAGCTGCACCACATCCATGGGTTCCGGCGGCTGCGCCCATGGCGAGGGCCAGCGCGCGGCGTAGAAACGCGCCGGAGCCAGATCTGATCGGTCGTCGCTGAGTAGCAAGTACTCGCTTCTTTGGGCGTCGTAGTCGATGCCGGAGAGGCCGCCTGCCGTCGTGCCCTGTATATTCAGCCGGTGCGGCCAGTGCGCCTCGGCCAAGCGGCGCAGCCGTCCTGGTCCCGGCGACGGGACCGCCGGACTTTGGCAGCCACCCAAAGCCAGGGCCCCCAGCCCTGCAAAGGCGGCGCCCACGCCGGCCAGCAGCAACTGGCGGCGCCGTAGGGGCACGGGCGGCGTGGACTCCCGGGAGCCTGAAACAAGGGTGCGCACGCCGCCTAGTCTAATTCCAGTGTATTTCGGAGTCAGAAGGCAGTTGACGTGCCTTCGCCTTCGTGCCACAATCGCAGGCTTCGCTTCAAAAAGGCGAAGCTTTCAGCCCAAAGCGGAAGTGCCTCGAGTGGTTCGAGGTGCGGACGACGGGCCCAAGACTGACCGCAGCGTTTCCCTCCTGGAGGCGCATCGGTACAAGTTGGGAACTATTAGCAATGATCCAAACTGAATCCCGGCTCGAAGTGGCCGACAACACAGGCGCGAAGTCCGTCCTGTGTATCAAGGTGCTCGGTGGCTCCAAGCGGCGTTATGCCAGCGTGGGCGACGTCATCAAGGTCAGCATCAAGGAAGCCGCTCCGCGTGGTCGCGTCAAGAAGGGCGAGATCTACAGCGCAGTGGTGGTCCGCACCGCCAAGGGCATCCGTCGCGCCGACGGTTCGCTCGTTAAATTCGATGGCAACGCAGCCGTGTTGCTCAACGCCAAGCTGGAGCCCATCGGCACCCGCATCTTCGGACCGGTGACGCGCGAGCTGCGCACCGAAAAGTTCATGAAGATCGTGTCGCTGGCCCCCGAAGTTCTGTAAGGACAACAACGCCATGAACAAGATTCGCAAAGGCGACCAGGTCATCGTGTTGGCCGGGCGCGACAAAGGCAAGCGCGGCGTCGTCTCGCTGCGCAAGGACGATTCGCACCTCGTCGTCGACGGTGTGAACATCGTCAAGAAGCACGCCAAGCCGAACCCCCTCAAGGGTACGACCGGCGGCATCGTCGAGAAGACCATGCCCATTCACCAATCCAACGTGGCGATCTTCAATGCCGCGACCGGCAAGGCCGATCGCGTGGGCATCAAGATCACCCAGGGTGCTGACGGCAAGCGCGTGGCTGTTCGCGTCTTCAAGTCCAGCGGCGACGAAATCAAGTTCGCCTAAGAGGTACTCACATGGCACGTCTCCAACAACACTATCGCGAAAAGATCGCGAAAGACCTGACGGAAAAGTTCGGCTACAAGTCGCCGATGCAGGTCCCCCGCCTCACCAAGATCACGCTCAACATGGGCGTGGGTGAAGCTGTCGCCGACAAGAAGGTTCTCGACAACGCTGTCGCCGACCTGACCAAGATTGCCGGCCAGAAGCCCGTGGTCACCAAGTCGAAGAAGGCCATCGCCGGTTTCAAGATCCGCGAAAACCAGCCCATCGGCTGCATGGTCACGCTGCGTGGCGTGCAGATGTATGAGTTCCTGGACCGTTTCGTGACCATCGCGCTGCCGCGTGTTCGCGACTTCCGCGGCATCTCCGGCCGTGCGTTCGACGGCCGTGGCAACTACAACATCGGCGTCAAGGAACAGATCATTTTCCCTGAGATCGAATACGACAAGGTCGATGCCCTGCGCGGTCTCAACATCAGCATCACGACGACGGCTAAGACCGACGAAGAAGCCAAGGCGCTTCTCGCTGGTTTCCGTTTCCCGTTCAAGAACTGAGGCGAACCGTGGCTAAACAATCTTTGATCCAACGCGAACTCAAGCGCGACAAGCTGGTCGCCAAGTACGCTGCGAAGCACGCGGAACTGAAGGCAATTTCCAACGACCTGAAGAAGAGCGACGAAGAGCGCGCTGCTGCCCGCCTGGGCCTGCAAAAGCTCCCGCGCAACGCGAACCCCACGCGTCAGCGCAACCGTTGCGAAATCACCGGTCGCCCCCGTGGCACCTTCCGTCAATTCGGTCTGGCCCGCGCCAAGATCCGCGAACTGGCTTTCAATGGCGACATCCCCGGTGTCACCAAGGCCAGCTGGTAAGCCAGGCAGGAGCAAACAACATGAGCATGAGTGATCCCATTGCCGACCTGCTGACGCGTATCCGTAACGCGCAGATGGTGGCGAAGCCCACTGTGTCGATCCCGTCTTCCAAGGTGAAGATCGCGATCTCGCAAGTCCTGAAGGACGAGGGCTATATCGACGGTTTCGAGGTCAAGACCGAAGGCGGCAAGTCCGAACTCGTCATTACCCTGAAGTACTACGCTGGCCGCCCGGTCATCGAGCGCATCGAGCGCGTGAGCCGTCCCGGCCTGCGCGTGTACAAGGGCAGTGCTTCCATTCCGCAAGTCCAGAACGGCCTCGGCGTCGCGATCGTCACGACCCCCCAGGGCGTGATGACCGACCGCAAGGCGCGCGCTACCGGTGTCGGTGGCGAAGTGCTGTGCTACGTCGCCTAACCGAGACATCGAGGAGTAACTGAAATGTCCCGAGTAGGAAAAATGCCGATCACCATCCCCGCAGGCGTGGATGTGTCGATCAAGGAAGACCAGATCAGCGTCAAGGGTACGGGCGGCACGCTCAACCTCGCACGCAATGCACTGGTCAAGATCGTCAGCAATGACGGCAAGCTGAATTTCGAACCCGCCAACGAGTCGCGTGAAGCGAACGCGATGAGCGGCACGATCCGTCAGCTGGTGAACAACATGGTGGTGGGCGTGACCAAGGGCTTCGAGAAGAAGCTCAACCTGGTCGGCGTCGGCTACAAGGCCGCAGCGTCCAACAACAAGTTGAACCTGCAAGTCGGTTATTCGCACCCGGTCAACATCGACATGCCGCAAGGCATCACGGTGGCCACTGCGACCCCGACCGAAATCGTGATCAAGGGTGCTGACCGTCAGCGCGTTGGTCAAATCGCCGCTGAGATCCGCGCTGTTCGTCCGCCTGAGCCGTACAAGGGCAAGGGCATCCGTTATTCGGACGAGAAGATCGTGATCAAAGAGACCAAGAAGAAGTAAGGGGCAGCAAAATGATGTTGACCAAAAAAGCACAGCGTCTTCGCCGCTCGCGCCAGACCCGCATTCGCATCGCGACGCAGGGCGTGGCCCGTCTGACGGTGAACCGCACCAATCTGCACATCTATGCCACCGTCATCTCCGACGACGGCACCAAGGTGATTGCCACCGCATCGACGGCCGAAGCCGAAGTGCGCTCGGCTCTCGGCGGCTCGGGCAAGGGTGGCAATGCCGCCGCTGCAACGGCCATCGGCAAGCGCATCGCTGAAAAGGCGAAGGCTGCCGGCGTCGAGAAGGTCGCCTTCGACCGCGCAGGTTTTGCGTACCACGGCCGCGTCAAGGCGCTGGCCGAGGCGGCTCGCGAAGCCGGTCTGCAGTTCTAACCGGACACGAGATTCAAAATGGCAAAGATTCAAGCAAGAACGCAGAACGAAGGCCCTGAAGACGGTTTGCGCGAGAAGATGATCGCGATCAACCGCGTCACCAAGGTGGTGAAGGGTGGTCGTATCCTCGGTTTCGCAGCACTCACGGTCGTGGGCGACGGCGAAGGCCGCGTCGGCATGGGCAAGGGCAAGTCGAAGGAAGTGCCTGCTGCCGTGCAAAAGGCGATGGAAGAAGCCCGCCGCAACCTGGCCAAGATCTCGATCAAGAACGGCACGCTGCATCACCGCGTGACGGGCCATTGGGGCGCTGCCTCGGTGGTCATGATCCCGGCCCCGAAGGGTACCGGCATCATCGCCGGCGGCCCGATGCGCGCCGTGTTCGAAGTCATGGGCATCACCGACATCGTGGCCAAGAGCCATGGTTCGTCGAACCCCTACAACATGGTTCGCGCCACGCTCGACGGGTTGAAGAACTCGACGACCGCGTCCGAAGTGGCTGCCAAGCGCGGCCTGACCGTCGAAGAAATCTTCGCCTGAGCGCAAGCTCTCGCAAGGCTGAAGGAAGCATTCAAATGACGACGCAACAACAAACCCTCAAGGTGCAATTGGTCAAGAGCCCGATTGGCACCAAGGAATCGCATCGCGCGACCGTGCGTGGCCTCGGCCTGCGCAAGCTCAATAGCGTGAGCGAGCTGCAAGACACCCCGGCGGTGCGCGGCATGATCAACAAGATCAGTTATCTGGTCAAAGTTCTGTAAGAGAGACTGATATGGAACTCAATGGCATCAAGCCGGCAGCCGGCGCCAAGCACGCCAAGCGCCGTGTCGGCCGCGGTATCGGCTCCGGTATCGGCAAGACCGCAGGTCGCGGTCACAAGGGCCAGAAGTCGCGCGCAGGCGGTTTCCACAAGGTCGGCTTCGAAGGCGGTCAAATGCCGCTGCAGCGTCGCCTGCCGAAGCGTGGCTTCAAGTCGCACCTGCTGAAGTTCAACGCCGAAGTCACGCTGACTGCCCTCGAGCAGCTCGGCCTGGCCGAAGTAGATGTTCTGGCGCTCAAGCAAGCCGGCCTCGTGGGCCAGCTCGCCAAGGTCGTCAAGATCATCAAGACCGGTGAACTCACCAAGGCCGTCAAGCTGACGGGCGTGGGCGCAACCGCTGGTGCCAAGGCCGCTATCGAAGCAGCCGGCGGCAGCATCGCCTGATCACACTGGACTGAAAGAAGTTCTTCGTGGCAACTAACGCGGCAACGATCGCAAAAACGGGCAAGTTCGGCGACCTCCGTCGTCGGCTGGTCTTTTTGCTGCTCGCGCTCGTGGTCTATCGGATCGGCGCGCACATTCCTGTGCCGGGCATCAACCCGGACCAGCTGGCGGCGTTGTTCCAGGGCCAGCAGGGCGGCATTCTGAGCCTGTTCAACATGTTCTCGGGCGGGGCGCTGTCGCGCTTCACCGTGTTCGCGTTGGGGATCATGCCGTACATCTCGGCGTCGATCATCATGCAGTTGATGACCTACGTGATTCCGACCTTCGAGCAATTGAAGAAGGAAGGCGAGGCTGGCCGCCGCAAGATCACGCAGTACACGCGCTATGGCGCGCTCGGCCTGGCACTGTTCCAGTCGTTCAGCATCGCGGTGGCCCTCGAATCGTCGGCCGGCCTGGTGATCGCCCCCGGTTTCGGCTTCCGCCTGACCGCGATGGTGAGCCTGACGGCGGGTTCGATGTTCCTGATGTGGCTCGGCGAGCAGATCACCGAACGCGGCCTGGGCAACGGCATCTCGATCCTGATCTTTGCAGGTATCGCCGCCGGTCTGCCCAACGCCATCGGCGGCCTGGCTTCGCTGGTGACGACCGGTGCGATGAACCCGATCATTGCGCTCTTCATCATCGCGGTCGTGGTGCTGGTCACCTACTTCGTGGTGTTCGTCGAACGCGGTCAGCGCAAGATCCTCGTGAACTATGCGCGGCGCCAGGTCGGCAACAAGGTCTATGGCGGCCAGTCGTCGCACCTGCCCTTGAAGCTGAACATGGCCGGTGTGATTCCGCCGATCTTCGCTTCGTCGATCATCCTGCTGCCGGCAACGGTGGTCGGCTGGTTCAGCACCGGTGAAGGCGGTTTCCGCTGGATCAAGGACATTGCCGGCGCGCTGCGTCCGGGCGAGCCGATCTATGTGCTGCTGTACGCTGCCGCGATCGTTTTCTTCTGCTTCTTCTACACGGCACTCGTGTTCAACAGCAAGGAAACGGCCGACAACCTGAAGAAGAGTGGTGCATTCATTCCGGGCATTCGTCCGGGTGACCAGACCGCTCGCTATATCGACAAGATTCTGGTTCGCCTGACGTTGGCCGGCGCGGTGTACATCACCTTCGTCTGCCTGCTGCCCGAGTTCCTGATCCTGAAGTACAACGTACCGTTCTACTTCGGTGGTACCTCCCTGCTGATCATCGTGGTCGTCACGATGGACTTCATGGCCCAGGTGCAAAACTACATGATGTCCCAGCAGTACGAATCGCTGCTGAAGAAGGCTAACTTCAAGACATCGTAGGGCTGTGAGTTTCAGTATTGAGAATTTGGTAGGGCGGTGTACCGCCACGTTAAACAGTTTTAGGAGAATGAAATGAGAGTTTCGGCTTCGGTCAAAACCATCTGCCGTAATTGCAAGGTCATCCGCCGTAAAGGTGTGGTGCGTGTGATTTGCACCGACCCGCGCCACAAGCAGCGCCAGGGTTGATTGAAGAGTATTAGAGGACGCACATGGCACGTATTGCTGGCATCAACATTCCGCCGCACAAGCACGCTGAAATCGGCCTGACCGCCATCTTCGGCATCGGTCGCACCCGCGCCCGTCAAATCTGCGAAGCGAGCGGCATCGAATATTCGAAGAAGATCAAGGACCTGACTGACGCCGATCTCGAAAAGATCCGCGACCAGATCGCCTTGTTCACCATCGAAGGCGATCTGCGTCGCGAGACGACGATGAACATCAAGCGTTTGATGGACATCGGCTGCTATCGCGGCTTCCGTCACCGTCGCGGCCTGCCGATGCGCGGCCAGCGCACGCGCACCAATGCCCGCACCCGCAAGGGTCCGCGCAAGGCTGCGCAGTCCCTGAAGAAATAAGGATAGACCAGCATGGCTAAAGCACCTGCAAACAACGCCGCACAGCGCGTTCGCAAGAAGGTTCGCAAGAACGTTGCGGACGGTATCGCCCACGTGCATGCCTCGTTCAACAACACCATCATCACGATCACCGATCGCCAGGGCAACGCCCTGTCGTGGGCTTCGTCGGGTGGCCAGGGCTTCAAGGGCTCGCGCAAGTCGACCCCGTTCGCTGCGCAGGTCGCTTCCGAAGTGGCCGGCCGTGCTGCTGTCGAACAAGGCATCAAGAACCTCGACGTCGAGATCAAGGGCCCCGGCCCCGGTCGCGAATCGTCGGTGCGCGCACTGGCTGCGCTCGGCATCCGGATCAATTCCATTGCCGACGTGACGCCCGTTCCGCACAACGGCTGCCGTCCCCAGAAGCGTCGCCGCATCTGACCGTCAGTCCGCAAGGCGCAGCCGGCTCTTGAGCGGCTGCGCATTTGTTTTTTAACTAAGCCCACCGCCATCCGCGTTCCGCCGATGGCTCCCGCAGGCAACTGCGGCAGATGACACAAAGGAAACCACGTGGCACGCTACCTCGGCCCCAAGGCCAAACTTTCCCGCCGCGAAGGCACCGACCTGTTCCTGAAGAGCGCCCGCCGCTCGATCCAGGACAAGGCCAAGTTCGACTCCAAGCCCGGCCAGCACGGCCGCACTTCGGGTCAGCGTACGTCCGACTACGGCCTGCAACTGCGTGAAAAGCAGAAGGTCAAGCGCATGTACGGCGTGCTCGAGAAGCAATTCCGCCGCTACTTCGAGGAAGCCGATCGTCGCCGTGGCAACACCGGCGCCAACCTGCTGTTCATCCTCGAATCGCGCCTGGACAACGTCGTTTACCGCATGGGGTTCGGCTCGACGCGCGCCGAAGCTCGCCAGCTCGTGTCGCACAAGGCGATCACGGTGAATGGCCAGTCGGTCAACATCCCGTCGTACCTGGTGAAGACCGGCGACGTGATCGCCGTGCGCGACAAGTCGAAGAAGCAGACCCGCATTGCCGAAGCGCTCCAGCTCGCCCAACAAGTCGGTATCCCGGCCTGGGTCGAAGTGAACGCCGACAAGGCCGAAGGTACCTTCAAGAAGGTGCCCGATCGCGACGAATTCGCAGCCGACATCAACGAATCGCTGATCGTCGAACTGTACTCGCGCTAAACAGACGATAACGGGCCGCCCTTCGCGGCCCGAATTTGATTTTTTTGTTCCCATCGGGAGGCACTTCCGATGGGTGCTTCACCAGCCTTACCGGTGTAACGAGCCGGGGGTATTGAGAGGAAGTCTGCATGCAAACCACCCTGCTGAAACCCAAGACCATTCAGGTCGAGCAACTTGCGCCCAACAAGGCCAAGGTCACGCTCGAGCCTTTCGAGCGCGGCTACGGCCACACGCTCGGCAACGCGCTGCGCCGCGTTCTGCTGTCGTCGATGGTCGGTTATTCGGCCACTGAAGTCACGATCGCCGGCGTTCTGCACGAGTACTCGTCGATCGACGGCGTGCAGGAAGATGTCGTCAACATCCTGCTGAATCTCAAGGGCGTGGTGTTCAAGCTCCACAACCGCGACGAAGTCACGCTGAGCCTGCGCAAGGACGGCGAAGGCCCGGTCCTGGCGTCGGACATCCAGACCCCGCACGACGTCGAGATCATCAACCCCGACCACGTGATCGCGCACCTGTCGCAAGGCGGCAAGCTCGACATGCAGATCAAGGTTGAAAAGGGTCGCGGCTACGTGCCCGGCACGATGCGCCGTTACGCCGACGAGCCGACCAAGTCGATTGGCCGCATCGTTCTTGATGCATCGTTCTCGCCCGTCAAGCGCGTGAGCTACACGGTCGAAAGCGCCCGTGTCGAACAGCGTACCGACCTGGACAAGCTGCTGGTCGAAATCGAAACCAACGGCGCGATCACGGCTGAAGACGCAGTGCGCGCTTCGGCTAAAATCCTGGTCGAACAGCTCGCAGTGTTTGCGCAGCTCGAAGGCGGCGAACTGGCTGCATTCGATGCACCGGCACCGCGCAGTGCTCAGCAATTCGATCCGATCCTGCTGCGCCCTGTCGACGAGCTCGAACTGACGGTGCGTTCGGCCAACTGCCTGAAGGCCGAAAACATCTACTACATCGGTGACCTGATCCAGCGCACCGAGAACGAGTTGCTCAAGACCCCGAACCTGGGTCGCAAGTCGCTCAACGAAATCAAGGAAGTGCTTGCCTCGCGCGGCCTGACCTTGGGTATGAAGCTCGAAAGCTGGCCACCGGCCGGTCTCGACAAGCGTTGATTTTGTTTTGAATTGAGCCCATGAGGGCTCGTGCCCGGGCAGTACCTGATACGGCTGCCTGTTTAATAAAGTAAAGGAAAGCACCATGCGTCACGGACACGGACTCCGCAAACTCAACCGCACCAGCTCGCACCGCCTTGCGATGCTGCAGAACATGATGAATTCGCTCATCGAGCACGAAGTCATCAAGACCACGGTCCCCAAGGCCAAGGAACTGCGCCGCGTCATCGAACCGATGATCACGCTTGCCAAGAAGCCCACGCTGGCCAACAAGCGCCTGGCCTTCGACCGCCTGCGCAGCCGCGACAGCGTCGTCAAGCTCTTCGCCGATCTGGGCCCGCGCTTCGCAGCGCGTCCGGGCGGCTACACCCGCATCCTGAAGATGGGTTTCCGCGTTGGCGACAATGCACCCATGGCCTTGGTCGAACTGGTCGACCGTCCCGAAATTAAAGAAGCAGATGCCGACCAAGGCGCTGCTGAATAAGGTATAATTCCATCTTGCCGCGCGATGGAGCAGCCTGGTAGCTCGTTGGGCTCATAACCCAAAGGTCGCAAGTTCAAATCTTGCTCGCGCAACCAATTTAAAAGGCCCTTTGAGAAATCAAAGGGCCTTTTTTCTTGGCTCGAAGAATTCAAATAAAAAAGCCCTCGCGAAGAGGGCTTTTTCATGGATCGGCGGTTCTCGTCAGTCCGGAATGACCGCCGTGACCTCGATCTCCACTTTCGCGCGGTGCTCGACCAGCGCCGCCACCTGCACGCAGGTCATGGCCGGAAAATTGCGCCCCATGGCATCGCGGTACACGGGCCCGAGCTCGGCCAGCCGGCGGCTGTATTCGTCGCGGTCCGTCACGTACCAGGTCATCCGCACCATGTGCTCGGGACCAGCGCCGGCTTCGCGCAGCACTTCGGCAATGTTGCGCAGTGCCAGGCCGCACTGGTCGATGAAATCGTCCGACTCGAACTGCTGCTGCGCGTTCCAGCCGATCTGTCCGCCGACGAACACCATGGTGCCGCGCGCGGCCACGCCGTTCGCGTAGCCTTTGGGAGGTAGCCAGCCTGCTGGCTGCAAGAGTTTGTTCATCATGATGTGGTGGTGTGATCGTCGAGTTGTCTCAGTTTGAATCGCTGGAGCTTGCCGGTTTCGGTGCGCGGCAGCACCGCCACGAACTCGATCTCCCGCGGGTATTTGAAGGGCGCGATGGTGGCCTTCACGTGGTCCTGCAGCGCCTTGACGAGTGCGTCGTCGCCTTCGTGGCCAGGCTTCAGTACGCAGAAGGCTTTCACGATCATGCCGCGGTCCGCATCAGGCTTACCGATGACGCCGCACTCGGCCACGGCCGGGTGCTTGAGCAGCGCATCTTCCACCTCGGGCCCGCCCACGTTGTAGCCGGCCGTGATGATCATGTCGTCGGCACGCGCTTGGTAGAAGAAGTAGCCGTCGTCGTCTTGCACGAACGAGTCGCCGGGGTAGTTCCAGCCGTTCTTCACGTAGTCGGCCTGGCGCGGATCGTCGAGATAGCGGCAGCCCACCGGCCCTTGCAGCGCCAGCTTGCCGACGGTGCCGCGCGGCACTTCGTTGCCTTGGTCGTCCACCACCTTCGCGGTGAAGCCGGGCACCGCCTTGCCGACGGCGCCGCGGCGCACCTGCTCGCCCGCGGCGGAAATGTAGATATGGAACACCTCGGTGCCGCCGATGCCGTCGAGCATCTCGATGCCGGTGGCTTCCTTCCACAGCTGCCGCGTGGCATCGGGCAGCGCCTCGCCGGCGCTCACGCAGACGCGCAGGCTCGGAGCGCCGTGCTGGCGAACGAAAGGCGCCATCTGGCGATAGAAGGTGGGCGCGGTGTAGCAGATGGTCGCGCCGACTTCGTTGATGAGCTTCACGAGCCCTTCGGGCGTGAACGGCGCATCGGCAAAGTACACCGAAGCGCCGGCCCACATCGGGAACACCAGCAGCCCGCCAAGCCCGAAGGTGAAGGCCAGCGGCGGCGAGCCGATCACGATGTCGTCGGTGCGCGCCTGGAGCACATGGCGCGGCCAGGTTTCGCACATCGCGAGCACGTCGCGGTGCGTGGTGACCGGTGCCTTGGGTTTGCCCGTGGTGCCCGAGGTGAATGCGAGCAATGCAATGTCGTCCGATGCCGTGGGGCACGCGGCGAACACACCGTTCTTGCCTGCGGCGCGCGCCGACAGCGAATCGGGCGCATCGGGCTTGTTGAAAGCGACCACCGTGGCGAGCACCGGATGTTCCCGTTGCGCCAGCACGAGCTCGTCGAGCAGCCGGCCATCGCACAGCGCCGCCACCGGGCGCGCCTTCTCGATGATGTCGCCGAGTTCCTTGGCGCGCAGCAGCGGCATGGTGGCCACCGCGATCAAGCCGGCCTTGACCACGGCGAGCCACGCCAACGCCATGGCCACCGAGTTGCCGCCGCGCAGCAGCACGCGGTTGCCCGGCACAAGCCCGAGATCTTCGGTCAGCACTTGCGCGATGCGGTTGACCTCGACGGCCGCCTGCGAATACGTCAGCGTGCCGCCGGGAGAGCGCAGCATCGGCTTGTCGCCGAAGCCCTTGGCGGGCGCCTTGTCCAGAAGCTCTTCGACCAGGTTCAGCTGATCGGGCAGCTGCAGTTCCGGAAGGTCGTAGCGGAAGACAGGCAACTGCTCGGCGGGCGGCAGGCGGTCGTGAACGAAGCGGTCGACTTGGGCAGACACGGTATTTATCCCCGCAGAACGGATTTGCCAATGATCAGTTGTTGGACCTCCGTCGCGCCTTCGTAGATGCGCAGCGAGCGGATGTCGCGGTAGAGGCTTTCAATCTTCGTGCCAACCTTCACGCCGAGGCCGCCGTGCATCTGCAGTGCCATGTCGATCACGCGGCTCGCGTTCTCCGTCGCGCACATCTTGGCCATGGCCGCGGCAGCGGACACATCGCCCACTGCGGCTGCGCCACGTTGCTCGGCGTCGTCGCGCATCCATGCGGCGCGGTAGGTGAGCAATGCCGCGCTGTCGATCAATGCGGCCATCTCGCCCAGCTTGGCCTGGGTAAGCTGGAAGTCGGCGAGCGTCTGTCCGAACATGCGCCGGCCCTTCGCATGGGCAATGGCCTCTGCGAGTGCGCGGCGTCCCATGCCGAGCGCGGCGGCTGCCACCGAGGCGCGAAAGATGTCGAGCGTGCGCATCGCGAGCTTGAAGCCGCCGTTGAGTTCGCCGAGTTGCGCGGTGCGCGGCACGAGGCAGTTCTCGAAGCGCAGGGTGGCCAGCGGGTGCGGCGCCATCACGTCGATGTGCTCGGAGGTGTCGAGTCCCGGTGTCTTCGCATCGACGATGAACGCCGTGATGCCGCGCGTACCGCCCGTAGGATCGGTCTTCGCGAACACGCAATAGAAGTCGGCGATGCCGCCGTTGCTGATCCAGGTCTTCGCGCCGTTCAGGCGCCAGCCCTCGGCCGTGGGTTCGGCCCGCATGGCCATCGCAGCCACGTCGGAGCCCGCATCGGGTTCGCTCAGCGCAAACGCGGCAATCTTCTCGCCCTTGCCGACCGCCGTGAGGTATTGCGACTGCTGCTCGGGCGTGCCCGCGAGCGTGATCGCGCCGCTGCCCAGTCCCTGCATCGCAAACGCGAAGTCGGCCAGCGGCGAGTGATAGCCGAGCGTTTCGCGCAGCAGCACGAGCGCGCGCGAATCGAGACGATCGAGCGCACCACCCGCGCTGCCGGGCACGGCATAGCGCAGCCAGCCGCCGTCGCCGAGGCGGCGCACCCATTCGCGGCAGGCCGCGCGATCGTCGTGCTCATCGATCTCTTGTGCCGCGCACCAGGGCAGCAGGTCGTGCGCTAGCGAGCGATGGGCCTCATCGAAGAACGGCAGCGCGAGATGCGCCGTCGATGGCGGTGCGGGAATCTTCGTCATCACGGCATCAGTCCCCGCCGAACACGGGCTTGCGCTTGGCGGCGAAAGCCTCGTAGGCGCGCTTGAAGTCTTCGGTCTGCATGCAGATCGCCTGTGCCTGCGCTTCGGCCTCGATGGCCTGGTCGATGGTCATCGACCATTCCTGCGAGAGCATTGTCTTGGTCATGCCATGCGCGAAGCTCGGGCCTTCGGCCAGTTCACGCGCCACCTGGGTGGCTGCCTCGAGCAGCGTATCGCTTTCGTGCAGCGCATTGAAGAAGCCCCAGGCGTGGCCTTCCTGCGCCGTCATCGCGCGGCCGGTGAACAGCAGCTCCGAGGCGCGACCCTGGCCGATCACGCGCGGCAGCAGCGCACAGGCACCCATGTCAGCGCCGGCAAGGCCCACGCGGGTGAACAGGAACGCCGTGCGTGTCGAAGGAGACCCATAGCGCAGGTCGCAGGCCAGCGCGATCATCGCGCCCGCGCCGGCGCACACGCCGTCGATCGCGCCGACGATCGGTTGCGGGCAATGCCGGATGGCCTTCACCAGGTCGCCCGTCATGCGCGTGAACTCGAGCAACTCGGGCATGCGCATGGTCGTGAGCGGACCGATGATCTCGTGCACATCGCCGCCCGAGCAGAAGTTGCCGCCTTCGCCGGTCACGACGATGGCCTTCACATCGGTGGCGTAGTTCAGCGCCCGGAACAGGTCGCGCAGCTCGGCGTACGAGTCGAAGGTCAGCGGGTTCTTGCGCTCGGGGCGGTTCAGCGTGACGGTGCCGACACCGGCCTCGTAGCGCCATGCGAAGTGCCTGGCCTCGTAAGAAGCCTTGGCCTCGAATTGCGCGCGCATGGGATTGCCCGCGCCGATGTAGTGCTTCATTCGGCCTCCGCCATCTGGCTGTGTGAGTGTTGCTTGACCTTGCCGAGCAGCTTGTGAAGCTGCGCGATCTCCTTGGCACTGAGGCCCGCGAAAGCGTCGACGATCCAGTCTTCGTGCTGCTGCGCCATCTCGTTGAATAGCTTGCGGCCGCGGGCCGTGAGCCGCACGCGCCACGCCCGGCGGTCGCCTTCCACGTTGATGCGCTCCACCAGGCCTTCCGTCACGAGCTGGTCGGTGATGCCGGTGACGTTGCCGCCCGTCACCATCATGCGGCGCGAAAGCTCGTTCATCTTGAGGCCGTCGGGCGAGCGTTCGAGCTGCGACATCAGGTCGAAGCGCGGCAGCGTGGTCGAGAACTGCGATCGCAGTTCGTTGCGCACCTGCTTCTCGATGAGCTGGGTGCAGGTGAGCAACCGCAGCCAGAGGCGCAGGGCCTCGGGGTGTTCGCTGTGCGCGCGTGCTTCGAGGTCCATGTCAGTGGCGCCCGGCCGCCCGAAGGCACTGACGCGCCCCCTCGGGGGGCAGCGATACGCGAAGCGATGAGCGTGGGGGTTTCATTTCAGTGCGTCTCCTCGGCGTTGGATGCAGCAGCGAGTGCCGCGTTGGCCGCAGCGATCTGCTGCTGCTTGGCGATCTCGCGGTACATCTGGTCGCGCCCGCTCAGGTACTGCTTGGGCCAGTCGACATCGCGGCTTTGCAGCTTGGCGGCTTCGTGCAGTGTCCAGGCGGGGTCCGCAAGGTGCGGACGGGCGATGGCGCAGAGGTCTGCGCGTCCGGCCGCGATGATGCTGTTCGCCTGGTCCGCATCGGTGATGGCGCCCACTGCAATGGTCGAAATGCCGACCTCGTTGCGGATGCGGTCCGCGAACGGCGTCTGGTACATGCGGCCGTACACCGGCTTGGCGGCGCGTGTGGTCTGGCCGGAGGACACGTCGATGAAATCGGCGCCGGCTTCCTTGAAGAGGCGAGCGACAACCACTGCGTCGGCGTCGGTGTTGCCGCCGGGCGCCCAGTCGTGCGCCGAGATGCGCACGCTCATCGGCTTGTCCTCAGGCCACGCGGCGCGCATCGCGCGGAACACTTCGAGCGGGTAGCGGCAGCGCGCCTCGATGCCGCCGCCGAACTCGTCGGTGCGCAGGTTGGTCAGCGGGCTGATGAAGGATGACAGCAGGTAGCCGTGTGCGCAGTGCAGCTCGAGCCAGTCGAAGCCGCACTCGGCCGCGCGGCGCGTGGAATCCACGAACCGGTCGCGCATGTCGTCCATCTGCTCGCGCGTCATTGCGGCCGGCATCTGATTCTGCTCGCCGTAGGCGACCTCGCTGGCGGACAGCAGCGGCCAGTTGCCGCTCTCCAGAGGCTCGTCGGTGCCTTCCCAGCCCACACGCGTCGAGCCCTTGGGGCCGCTGTGGCCGAGCTGCATGGCGATTTTCGCGCTCGACTGCGTGTGCACGAAGTCGACGATGCGCTTGAACGCTGCCTGCTGCGTGTCGTTGTACAGGCCGGTGCAAGCAGGGGTGATGCGGCCCTCGGGCGTCGGGCTCGTCATTTCGACGAACACCATCGCGGCGCCGCCGAGCGCACGCGCGCCCAGATGCACCAGCAAGAAATCCTGCGGCACGCCGTCGACCGCGCTGTAGGTGGCCATCGGCGACACCAGGATGCGGTTCTTCAGCGTGAGGCCGCGCACCTTGTACGGCATCAACATGGGCGCCACGGCCTTGCCACCGGCGAGCCATCGCTCGTAGCCGCCGAGCCATTCGGTGTCGCGCACGCGCAGGTTCTCGTGGCTGATGCGCTGCGAGCGCGTGAGCAGCGAGTAGGCGAACTGCTCGATCTGCATGCCGGTGTAGCGCGGCACGTTCTCGAACCATTCCGTCGAGTTGCGCGCGGCGTTCTGGATCTTGAGCACCTCGACGCTGCGGCGTGCCTCGTAGCCTTCGAGCACATGGTCGACGGTGCCGCCCTGCGCGAATTCATCGGCTAAGTCGATGGCATCTTCCAGCGCGAGCTTGGTGCCCGAGCCGATCGAGAAGTGCGCCGTGTGCGCCGCATCGCCCATCAGAACCACGGGCACCGAGCGGCCCTCGACATCGATGCGGTGCGTCCAGCGCTCGCACACCACGCGCGGAAAGCGGATCCAGTTGGCCGAACCGCGCAGGTGCGTGGCGTTGCTGATGAGCGGATGGCCGCCCAGGTACTTGGCGAACAGCTTCTCGCAGAAGGCGATGGCCTCAGGCTGCTCCATCTGGTCGAGGCCGTGGGCCTTCCACACCGCCTCGGGCGTCTCGACAATGAAGGTCGAGGTCTTGTCGTCGAACTGGTAGGCATGCGCCTGGAACCAGCCGTGCTCGGTCTGCTCGAAGGCAAAGGTGAAGGCGTCGAAGGTCTGGTGCGTGCCCAGCCACACGAAGCGGCAGTTGCGCAGGTCGACGTCGGGCTTGAACACGTCGGCATAGCGCTGGCGGATGCGGCTGTTGAGGCCGTCGCTGGCAATCACCAGGTCGGCGTTGTACTGGGCGGCAATGGCCTGGTCGTCGGTGGCGTCGGTCTCGAACACCAGCTTCACGCCGAGCGCGAGGCAGCGCTCCTGCAGGATGTTCAAGAGCCGCTTGCGGCCGATGCCGCAGAAGCCGTGGCCTCCCGAGCGCACCTGCCGGCCCTTGAAGAACACCTGGATGTCGTCCCAGTGGTGAAACTCATGGCCGATGAGCGCCGCGGTTCCGCTGTCCGCCGCCGCCAGGTTGGCGAGCGTCTGGTCGCTGAGCACCACGCCCCAGCCGAAGGTGTCGAAGGGGCGGTTGCGCTCCACCACGGTGATCTCGAGCGCCGGGTTGCGCGCCTTCATCAGCAGCGCGAAATACAAACCCGCGGGGCCGCCGCCGATGCACAGGATGCGTTGGAGGTCCATGGCGGGGGCGGCCGAAACGCCGGCAGTGAGGCTGTTCATGATTGAATAGTTTAAGCATAAACAATCTGATGTCAACGGGTTCACTACCACCCGCCCGGGCGCCAGCCGTGCGCGGTGTCATGCAAAAACTTCAAAAAATCAATACCATGGCTCCACCATGCAAAGCTTGATACCCAAGATCGAGTCGCAGCTTGCGTCGCTGCCCGTGCCCATCGCGCTGGAATTGCCCGATGGACGAAGAGTTGCCAAGCCCGGGTCCCGAGTGACCCTGGCGTTCAGCGAGTGGTCGGCGCTGGCCAAGCTCGCGGCCCGGCAGGTGGGCGCCATCGGCGAGGCCTACGTGGAAGGCAAGGTCCAGATCGAAGGCGCAATGCGCGACCTGATCGACGCAACGGTCGGCATGTTGCCCGGCAACCCTGCCGAAACCGACACCGCCTGGTGGACCCGCCTGCTGCGGCTGGCCAAGTCCCGCGGCTCCCATTCATTGAACAAGGATGCGGAGCAGATCCAGTTCCACTACGACGTTTCCGACGATTTCTACGCGCTGTGGCTCGATCCGCGCCGGGTCTATTCGTGCGCCTACTTCCGAACCCCCGAACTGACACTGCCGCAGGCGCAGGAAGCCAAGCTCGACCACATCTGCCGCAAGCTGCTGCTGCAGCCCGGCGAGCGTTTCCTGGACATCGGCTCCGGCTGGGGCGGGCTGCTGATGTGGGCGGCGGAGCACTACGGCGTCGACGCCACCGGCATCACCCTGTCGAAGAACCAGCTTGCGCATGTGCAGGGACTCATCGAGGAAAAAGGCCTGCAAGGCCGGGTGCGCGTCGAGTTGCGCGACTACCGCGAACTCTCCGTCGATGCGCCTTTCGACAAGATCGCATCGGTCGGCATGTTCGAGCACGTGGGCGCGGCCAACATGCCGACCTACTTCCGCAAGATTCATTCGCTGCTGAAGCCCGGCGGCCTGGTGCTGAACCACGGCATCACTTCGGGTCAGCTCGACTACCGCCAGCTCGGCGCCGGCATGGGCGATTTCATCGAGAAGTACATCTTCCCCGGCGGCGAACTGCTGCACGTGACCCATGTGCTGCGCGAAACGGCGGCTGCGGGCCTGGAGATGGTCGACACCGAAAGCCTGCGCCCGCACTACGCGCGCACGCTCTGGGCCTGGTCCGACGCGCTCGAGGCGCAGCTCGACACGGCGCGCGAGGTGCTCGAGCGCAGCGGCGGCCGGCAAAGCGGCAACGCCGAGCGCATTCTGCGGGCCTACCGGCTTTATCTGGCGGGCTCCGCCATGAGCTTCGAGCAGGGCTGGATCTCACTGCACCAGATGCTCTCCACCAAGCCGGACGGCAGGGTGGAGCATGGTGTGTTGCGCGGTTCGCAATCGGTGTACCCTTTTGCCCGTGACTACATCTACAAGTGAGTAAAAACAAACATGCTGTACAAATTCCAGTCGCGGGCTTCCCCTGACTTCGTGATGCTCGAGGTGCATGCGCGCCAGCTGCTCGACATCGTCGGCAAGCCGGCTGCGCCTCAGGGCATCGTCACCGTCGAGCAGATTCCCGCTGCCATTGCGGCGATCGAGTCGGCGCTGAAACGCGAAGCCAGCAATCCCCACAACCACGACGACCATGTCGTCGAAGGCCACGGCAACGACGCCGAGAAACAGCATGTGGGACTGCACCAGCGCGCAGCCCCGCTGCTTCACATGCTCAGGGATTCGCTGGCCGAAGAAAAAGACGTGACCTGGAGCACCTGATCAGACCCGGGAAACATCGCGGATCCGCCGGCTTTGCCGGGCCGCCGGTGTCGCCCCCGTCAGTCCACCTTCGCGCCGGAGTCCTTCACCACCTTGGCCCATTTCACGTGCTCGCTGGCAATCAGCTTGGTGAAATCGGCCGGTGAGTTGCCGCTCGGGATCGCTCCCTGGGCGAGCATCTTTTCCTTGATGGCGGGCGTGCCGAGCGACTTGGCCACTTCCTGCTGAATGCGGTTCACGATCTCGGGCGAGGTGCCGGCCGGCGCCAGCAGGCCGAACCACGAACTTGCCTCGAAGCCCTTGAGCGCCGGACCACCCGCTTCCGCCACGGTCGGAATGTCGGGCAGCGCCGGCGAGCGCTGCGAACTGGTCACGGCCAGGGCCGTGAGCTTGCCGCCCTTGATCTGCGCCATCGACGAGGGCAGGTTGTCGAACATCACGTCGGCGTTGCCGCCCACCATGTCCAGCAGCGCCGGCCCCGAGCCCTTGTACGGAATGTGCGCCATGAAGGTGCCCGTCATGCTCTTGAAGAGCTCGCCCGCCAGGTGGATGGACGTGCCGTTGCCGCTCGACGCCATGTTGAGCTTGCCCGGGTTGGCCTTGGCGTACTTGATGAAGTCCTGCACGTTGCGGATGTTCAGCGCCTTGGCCTTGTCGGCATTCATCTCCATGACGTTCGGCACGGCCGCCACCAGCGTGACCGGCTCGAAATCCTTGATCGGGTCGAACGGCAGCTTGGGGTAGAGCGCGCGGTTGATGCCATGCGTGCCGACGGTGCCCATCAGCAGCGTGTAGCCATCGTTCGGCGCGCGCGCCACGATTTCCGCCCCCACGTTCCCGCCTGCGCCCGCGCGGTTGTCGACAATGAACTGCTGGCCGAAGGCCTTGGAGAGTTCGGGCGCCACGGCGCGCGCCAGGATGTCGGTGGTGCCGCCGGCCGCAAAGGGCACGACGATGCGAACCGGCTTGTTCGGCCAGGTGTTCTGAGCCCACGCAGGGCTTGCCGCGAGGACGATGGCCGCGGCGGCGGAAGCCGCCAGCGCGGTTCGGCGATTCGACTTGAAAGTTGAAGAAGAAGAGTTCATGCGCGCGTTTGTACAGGTGAACGGCCGCTCGCGTCGCGGGTAAAAACCCCGGTGGCGCGCCGGTTATGCCACCTGCATCCGCTGTGCGAAGCGCTCGCGGCGAAAACGCTCCAGCACGAAGTCGATGAACACGCGCGTCTTCGCGGGCAGCAGCTTCTTGCTCGGGTAGTAGAGCCAGACCGCGCCCGCATCGAAATGCCACTCGGGCAGCAGGCGCACCAGCTCGCCGCTGCGAAGGCCGCGTTCGACAAACGGCATCGGCAGCATCGCCACGCCCAGCCCCATCAGCGCGGCATGCGCAATGGCTTCGGGGTCGTTGAAGATCGCGCGCGGCCGCGGAAGCTCCACCGTGGTCTGGTCGCCGCCCGAATGCTGCAGCGTCCAGCTGCGCAGCCGCCCCGTGGGTGAGGAACGGCGCATCAGGGCATCGAATCGCGGCAGTTCCGCCGGGTGCGCCGGCAGCGCGCGGCCCGCGAGGTAGCCGGGCGCGGCCACCGCCACCACATGGATGCGCGCCAACTCTCGCGCCACCATGCCGGGCGACAACTCGATGCCGCCGCCGATGGCCGCGTCGAAGCCTTCGCCCACGAGGTCCACCTGCTGGTTGTCGAAGTGCCAGTCGGGCAGGATCGACGGGTGACGGGCGAGAAAGTCGCCCATCATCGGCAGCACGTGCTCGCGGCCGAAGGCTTGTCCCATGCTGACCTTGAGCGTGCCGGTGGGCTGGCCGTCGTCCTCCGAGATGCCGGCGACCGCGTCCTGCAAGGTGGCGAGCGCACCGCCGATCTGCCCCAGGAAGCGCTCGCCGGCCTCCGTCAGCGTCAGGCGGCGCGTGCTGCGCTGAAACAGCCGGACACCCAGCCGGGTTTCCAGGCGGGCGACGTTCTTGCTGACCGCCGCGGGCGTGAGCCCGAGCCGCCGCGCGGCGGCCGAGAAGCTGCCGCTTTCCGCGCTTTGAACGAACGAGTCCAGGTGGTTGAGCGGTTCCATGGGCGCATTTTCAACTATCGGTTGAATTTGATTGCACCAATTGATGACTACCGCAAAGGTAATGGAATCTTCACACTGAAGACCTTCCACCCTCACAAGCAAAAGGAAACATCATGGCTCCCAGCAAATCGAATTCTTCTCCCGTCCTCGCAGGCAAGGCTGCTTTCGTCACCGGCGGCTCCCGCGGCATCGGCGCCGCCATCGTGCGCCGCCTGGTGCAGGACGGCGCGGCCGTCGCGTTCAGCTATGCCAGTTCCAGCGCCCCGGCCGACGAACTCGTGCGCAGCATCGAAGCCGAAGGCGGCCGCGCGCTGGCGCTGAAGATCGACAGCGCCGATGCCGCCGCGCTCACCGCGGGCGTCGATGAAGCGGCCCGCACGCTCGGCAAGATCGACATCCTCGTGAACAACGCCGGCGTGTTCCTCGGCGGCAGCCTCGACGACTTCTCGCTCGAGGACTTCGACAAGACGCTCGACGTGAACGTGCGCGCTGTGTTCGTCGCCGCCAAGGCGGCCTCGCGCCACATGGGCGAAGGCGGCCGCATCATCAACATCGGCAGCACCAACGCCGAGCGCATGCCCTGGCCCGGCGGCAGCGCCTATGCCATGAGCAAGTCGGCGCTCAAGGGACTCGTGCAGGGCCTCGCGCGCGATCTCGGCCCGCGCGGCATCACGGTCAACAACGTGCAGCCGGGCCCGGTCAACACCGACATGAACCCGGTCGACGGCCCGAACGCCGCTGCGATGCACGGCCTGATGGCAGTGGCCCGCCATGCGCGCCCCGAAGAAATCGCCGGCATGGTCGCGTACCTTGCCAGCCCCGAAGCCGCCTTTGTGACGGGCGCCAGCCTCAACATCGACGGCGGCTTCGCGGCTTGATGGCTAGCCGGCGCGCTGCACCGCGGCAATGAGCTTGTCCAGGGTCGCGTCGAGGCGGGCGAGTTCGCCGGGCTCGATGCCCTCGAACAGCGCGGCCTCGCGCTGGCGGCCCAGCGCGCCGACGGTTTCGTGCAGCGCCTTGCCTGCCGCCGTGAGATAGAGCCGGCTGCGGCGCCTGTCCGTGGGGTCGTCATGGCGCTGCATGCGCTTGTGCCGCTTCAGACCCGCCAGGGCGCGGCTCACCGCCATCTTGTCCAGGCCGGTGAGCTCGGCGATCTGCGTGGCCGTGAGCCCCGGTTGCACGCCAAGCACGGCCATCGCCCGCCATTCATTGAGCGTGAGGTGGTGCTCGCGGCCGACCCTTTCATGAAAAGGCCGCGCCGTGAGATTGACCACCCGCACCAGCTTGAAGAACAGCGGGTCCATGGCGCCGGCGGTTCAGCCCAGCAGTTTTCTCGCCGCGGCCGCGATGGCTTCGGGGCCCACGCGCGACTGCGCCTCCAGCACCGGCGCGTAGCCGACCGGAATGCGCGGCGCGCCGAGCCGCGCCACGCGGCATCCTGTGGCCTCGGCGGCACTGGCCGCGATCTCGGCGCCGAAGCCGGCCACCTGCACCGCCTCGTGCACCACCAGCAGCCGCTGGGTGCGTGCGCATGAGGCCAGCACCGTCTCGCGGTCCCAGGGCCAGAGCGTGCGCAGGTCGATCAGGTCGACCGTGATGCCTTCGGCCGCCAGTGCCTCGCAAGCTGCGGCGCACGCCTGCATCTGCTTGCTCCAGCTCACCAGCGTGAGCGCATTGCCGTCGCGCACGCGCCGCGCCTTGCCTAGCGGCACGGCCATGTCTTCGTTCACTTCGCCGCGCAGGCCCCAGAGTGTCTTGTGCTCGATGTAGACCACCGGATCGCCGCATTGCAGCGCGGCGCGCAGCAGGCTGTAGTTGTCCTGCGGCGTCGAGGGGTTCACCACCACCACGCCCGGCAGGTGCGCGAACCAGGCCTCGAGCGACTGCGAATGCTGCGCCGCCGAGGCATCCCAGATGCCGCCCGGCATGCGCGCCACCAGCGGGACGCGGCCCTGTCCGCCGAACATGAAGCGGTTCTTGGCGGCCTGGTTCACCAGTTCGTCCATGCCGCACAGTGCGAAGTCGACCACACGCATCTCGACCACCGGCCGGAGGCCCGCGAGCGCCATGCCGACGCCGGCGCCCATGATCGCGGCCTCGCTGATCGGCGTGTCGATCACGCGCTCGGCGCCGAAGGCCTGCTGCAGGCCCTTGTACTGGCCGAAGATGCCGCCGCGGCCCACGTCTTCGCCGAGCACCACCACGCGCGCATCGGCTTCCATCTCGCGCTGGATCGCGCGCACGGCGGCTTCGGAATAGCTCATGTCGAGGCCGCCGCCGGGCCGCCCCAAGGCGGGCTGCGCCCCCTCGGGGGGCAGCGAGGACACGCCAGTGCCGAGCGTGGGGGCCTTGTTCAGTGCCATTGGCCGGCTCCGGTGGTCTGCACATCGGTGAAGGCCGCCTCGGCATCGGGCCACGGCGCCGCATCGGCAATGGCCAGCGCGGTGTCCACCTCGTCGCGCGCCGCGTTCTCGATGGCATCGAGCGTGGCCGCGCTGACGCCGGCCGAGAGCAGGTGCCCACGCGTCCGCGCGATCGGATCGGTTTCGAGCGCGGCCGCGAGTTCGGCCGCATCGCGGTAGGCCGCGACGTCCACCGACACATGGCCCTTCACGCGGTACGTCAGCGCATGCAGCAGGCGCGGCCCGCCGCCGCTGCGTACTTCGCGCACCAACCGTGCGGCGGCTTCGTGCACCGCGAACACGTCGTTGCCGTCGACCTGCGTGGCCGCGATGTCCATCGAGGCGGCGCGCGCCGACGCGCCGTCGCCGGCCGTCATCGGCCCGCTCGCGGTGGTGGCGCTCCAGCGGTTGTCCTCGCAGACGAAGAGCACAGGCAGTTCGTACACGCGCGCCCAGTTCAGCGCCTCGAGAAACGGGCCGCGGTTGATCGCGCCGTCGCCAAAGAAGCAGACCGTGATGTCGTCCTTCGTCTTGAGCAGCTTCTGCGCATGCGCCGCGCCCACAGCAATCGGCAGGCCCGCCGCCACCACGCCGTTCGCGCCCAGCATGCCGACCGAAAAGTCCGCGATGTGCATCGAGCCGCCCTTGCCACCGTTGAAGCCCGTGGCCTTGCCGAACAGCTCGCACATCATGCGGGCGAGGTCCGCGCCCTTGGCCAGCGTGTGGCCGTGGCCGCGGTGCGTGGAGGTGAGATAGTCGGTGGTCCGCAAGTGGGCGCACACGCCCGCGGGAACCGCCTCCTGCCCGGTCGAGAGATGCAGCGGCCCGCGCACCTTGGCGGCACCGGCCGCCTCTTGGCCGTAGGCGCTCACGCCACCCTGGCTGGCCGCTTCGGCCGCGTTTTCGAACGCACGGATGCGCACCATGGTGCGGTACAGCGCCTCTCCGGCGCCCGTTGAAATGCTCGAGCCCATCTTGTTTCCAACGCTTTTGAAGCAAGCGATCTGGCAAAAATCGTATCAAACGAGAGGAAATTTCTACACCGGACTTACCCGCCGAGAGACGCCATGGCGGTATCGGTAACTTAAGCTCGTCTTTTCCACCCTGCCGTCGCATATCCTCGGACCCGCACTCCAGAGAGACCCAGCCCCTTGCCGTCGACCAAAGCCTCCGTCCCCCTGTCCCGTCCGGCGACGATGGCCGACGTGGCCGCACGTGTCGGCGTCTCGAAGATGACGGTGTCGCGTGCGCTCAACCGCCGCACCGGCAGCGACCGAGCGACCTCGGAGGCGCTGCGCCAGCGCATCCTCCAGGCCTGCGAAGAAATGGGCTACGTGATCGACCAGACCGCGCGCACCTTCTCCAGCAAGCGCTCGGGCTTCGTCGCGGTGCTCATCCCGTCGCTGAACAACTCCAATTTTTCCGAGACGGCGCAAGGCATCGCCGCCGCGCTGGAAGCACGCGGGCTCCAACTGCTGCTGGGCTACACCGACTACCGCGTGGAAACCGAGGAGCGCCTGCTGCGCGCCATGCTCGCGCGCCGGCCCGAAGGCGTGGTCCTCACGGGCGGCGCCCACACGCCGACCGCGCGCGCCATGCTGCAAGCGGCCGGCATCCCGGTGATCGAGACCTGGGACCTGCCCGCCACCCCCATCGAGCACACGGTCGGCTTCTCGAACGCCCAGGCCGCCGCCGCAATGGTGCGGCACCTGCACGGCCAGGGCTACCGGCGCATCGCCTTCATCGGCGGCACGTCCAACCGCGACACCCGCGGCGCCGACCGGCAACGCGGCTACGCCGAGGCGATCCGCGAACTGGGCTTGCCCGGCGGGCGCGTCATCAGCTTCGGGCAGCCGCCCATCTCCATGGCGGAAGGCGGCGAGGCCGTGGTGCAGCTGATCCGGCAGTGGCCAGACGTGGACGCGGTGATGTGCGTGTCCGACCTCTCGGCCTTCGGCGCGCTGATGGAATGCCGGCGACGCGGCTGGGACGTGCCGGGCCGCATCGCGATCGCGGGCTTCGGCGACTTCGAGGTGGCCCGCGCCTGCCACCCGCGCCTCACGACCGTGGCCGTGGACTGCGTGGGCATCGGCAGGGCCGCCGGCGAACTGCTGCTGCGGGTGATCGACGGCACCCGCGAAGGCGTCCGGCCGCCCGCCGAAACGGTGCTGATCCCGTTCCGCATCGAGCAGCGGGAAAGCAGCTGAGGAAGGGCGCTCAGGCCGCGGCGGCGGTTTCCGCGCCGGTGTCGGCGAAGTCGATCAGCACCTTCATCGCCTGCTTCCGGTCGCTCGCCAGTTCGAAGGCCTCGCGCGCCTGCAGCATCGGAAAGGTGTGCGACACGACCGGCGACAGGTCGACCCGCCCTTCGTTAATGAGCCGCACCGCCAGCGCAAACTCCGCATGGAAGCGGAACGAGCCGCAGATGCTGAGCTCCTTCGCCACCACCATGTTCTGCGGAATGCTCACGTCGCCGCCCAGCCCCAGCTGCACCACCACGCCGCGCGGGCGCATCACTTCGAGCCCGTCGCGCAGCGCGCGCTCGTTGCCGGAGCATTCGAGCATCACGTCGAACGTGCCCTTGTCGGCCGAATAGCGCGAAACCCAGGCCTTGTCCTGCGCCACGTTGAGGGTGTGGTCGGCGCCCATGGCGCGCGCAATGGCCAGCGGTTCGTCGACCACGTCGGTGGCGACGATCTCGGCCGCGCCATGCGCACGCGCGGCGGCGATGGCCAGCACGCCGATGGGCCCGCAGCCCGACACCAGCACGCGCTTGCCCAGCAGCGGGCCGGCGCGCGACACGCCATGCAGCCCGACCGAGAACGGCTCGGCCAGCGCCGCGAGGCGCAGCGGCACATGGTCGGCCACCTTCACGCACTGCGTGGCCTCGCACAGCAGCATGTTGCGGAACGCGCCCTGCACGTGCGGCATGCGCATCGCACTGCCGTAGAAGCGCATGTCCAGGCACTGGTTGGGCAGGCCTTCGAGACAGAACTTGCAGGCGCCGCACGGGCGGCTCGGGTTGATTGCCACCTTGTCGCCGATGCGCACGCTGTCGACGCCGGGCGCCGTGGCCACCACGGTGCCGGCCACTTCGTGGCCCAGCACCATCGGCTCCTTGATGCGAACGGTGCCGAAGCCGCCGTTGTGAAAGTAGTGCAGGTCGGAGCCGCAGATCCCGCCCATGCCGACCTTCACCAGCACCTGGCCCGGGCCGATGTCTCCGGCGTCCTGTTCCTCCAGGCGCAGGTCGTCGGGGGCATGGATCACGAGGCACATACAGCGCATACGCATGGGGTTCTCCTTCAGGCCGTCAGGCGACCGGGGTGACGAGGGGCTGGCCACCGAAGTGGGCCTCGAGGTTGCGGCGAACCAGTTCGCCCATGGCGCGGCGCGTCTGCTCGGTGCCGCTGCCGTGGTGCGGATGCAGCACCACATTGTCGAGCGCCGCAAAGCGCGCGTCGATGCGCGGCTCGTTCAGGAACACGTCGAGCCCCGCACCCGCGATGGTGCGCTGCTCGAGCGCCTGCAGCAGAGCGCCTTCGTCCACCGTGGTGCCGCGCGACACATTCACGAGCCAGCCCTTGGGGCCCAGCGCTCGCAGCACCTCGGCATTGACGATGCCGCGCGTGGCTTCGCCGCCGGGCAGGATGACGATGAGCACATCGCACCACTCGGCCATGGCCGCGAGGCTGCCGAAATGGCGGAGCGGGCTGTCTTCGCGCGCCGTGCGGCTGAAGTAGCCCAGCTCCAGATCGAAACCCGAGAGCCGCCGCGCGATGGTGCTGCCGATGCGCCCGAAGCCGGCAATGCCCACGCGCTGGCCGAAGACGCGCGTGGCCAGCGGCATCGGGCCCTTGGCCCACTCGCCGCTGCGCACGAAGCGGTCGCCGGCCGGAATGCGCCGCTGCAGCGCGAGCGTGAGCCCCACGGCCAGGTCGGCCACGTCGCCGTTGAGCACGTCGGGCGTGTTGGTCACGCGGATGCCGCGCGCGCGGCAGGCCGCGAGGTCGATGCCGTCGGTGCCCACGCCGTAGCAGGCGACCAGCTCCAACTTGGGCAGCGAGGCGATGAGTTCGGTGCTGGCACCCAACTCGCCGCGCGTGGCCACGGCGCGGATGTGCGGGGCATGCTCGGCGATGAAGGCTTGGCGGTCCGGCGCCTCCCACCAGCGAAGCAGCGTGTAGCTCGCCGCCATGGGCGTCATGTCCCATTCCGGATAGGGGCCGGGCATCAGCACATGCGGGGCGGTAGGGGTGGTGGTCAAGCGGGTGCTCCTGCGGGATGGCGCGGCTGCGCGCATGATTGATACCGGTAACTTTACCCGCTGCGCAGGTGAAGCCGCAAGCAAGGTTTCACCGGTTGACGGAACAATGAGATACCGGTAACGTATTTGAGTGCCGCCTTGCGCCACCGCGCCCATCCATTCAAGGAGCTCCGCTTGAAACTGTTCGACCTGTCCGGGCGCATCGCCCTCATCACCGGCTCCAGCAAGGGCATCGGCTTTGCGCTGGCCGCGGCGCTGGGTTCGGCCGGCGCGCGCATCGTGCTCAACGCACGCGATGCCGGCGCGCTGGAAGCCGCGCGCGACGCCTTGCGCGCCCGGGGCGTGGCGGCCGAGGCCGTGGCTTTCGACGTGACCGATGCCGCCGCGGTGGAGGCGGGCGTGGCCCGCATCGAGGCCGATATCGGCCCCGTCGACATCCTGGTCAACAACGCCGGCATGCAGCATCGCGGCGCCTTTGCGGAGTTCCCGATCGATGCCTGGCACAAGATCACCACCACCAACATCGACAGCGTGTTCTTCGTCGGCCGCTTCGTCGCGCAGCGCATGATCGAGCGCAAGCGCGGCAAGATCATCAATGTCTGCTCGGTGCAAAGCGAGCTGGGCCGTCCGGGCATTGCGCCCTACGCCGCCACCAAGGGCGCGGTGAAGATGCTCACCAAGGGCATGGCGATCGACCTCGGCAAATACGGCATCCAGGTCAATGGCCTGGGGCCGGGCTATTTCAAGACCGAGCTGACGCAGACGCTGGTGGCCGACGAAGCTTTTACCGCGTGGCTTTCCGGCCGCACGCCCGCCGGGCGCTGGGGCGACGTCGAGGAGCTGGGCGGCGCGGCGATCTTCCTGGCGTCGGACGCGTCGAGCTTCGTCAACGGCCACATTCTCTACGTGGACGGCGGCATCACCGCCAGCCTCTGATCCATGACTTCGCAGCCAGCACGCCAGCGCGTGGCCGTGATCGGCGTCGGCATCATGGGCTCGGCCATTGCGCGCCGCCTGCTCGAATGCGGGCACGCGGTGTGCGTGTTCGATCTCGATTCCGCCCGCGTCGCCGAGATGGCGCGGCACGGCGCACGGGCTGCCGGCAGCGCGGCCGCAGCCGCGGCGGCGAGCGACTTCGTCATCACCAGCCTCAATTCGGCCGCCGTGGTGGAGCGCGCGCTCTTCGGCGAAACCGGCGTGGCCGCCGCCGAGCCCGCGGACTCGCGCCGGCTGCTGATCGACATGTCGTCCATCGACCCGGTCTCCACGCGGCGGCTCGCGCAGTCGCTGCGCGAGCGCACGGGCATGGGCTTCGTCGATGCGCCGCTCTCGGGCGGGGCGCCCAAGGCCCTGCTCGGCCAGCTGACGGTCATGGCCGGCGGCAGCGAGGACGACGTGGCACGCGCGCGCGCCGTGATGGACAGCCTGTGCGCCAACTACACCCGCATGGGCGAGAGCGGCGCGGGGCAGACCACCAAGCTGGTCAACCAGCTGCTCTGCGCCATTGGCTTCCAGGCCGTGGCCGAGGCGGTGCGCCTGGCGGAGGCGGGCGGCGTCGACGCGTCGAAGCTGCACGCCGCGCTGGCCGGCGGCCGGGCCGACAGCCAGATCCTGCGCGAGTTCGGCCCCAAGATGGCGGCGCGCGACTTCACGCCCACCGGCCGCATCGACAACATGCTCAAGGACCTCGAGGCGGTGCAGGCCTTTGCACAGGGCGAGCGCCTGCCGCTGCCGCTGCCGCTGGCGGGCGCCGTCTCCGAGCTGCATCGCGCCTTCGTGGCGGCCGGGCTCGGGGCCGAGGACACGGCGGCCATGATGCGGCAGTTCAACGGCTACGCGCGCGACTGAAGCGCGCATCGGCTCCACAGTTCAATCCAGGAAAGAAGACATCATGTTCATCCGCTGCGCGTTTTTCCGGGGCCGGGTCAAGGCAGGCATGGAAGAGGCTTTCGACCGGCACGTGCACGACAAGCTGGTGCCGCTCTGGACCCGCTTTCCCGGCGTGCTCGAAGTGCGCGTGCTGCGCCAGATCGAAAGCGACGTGAGCGATCCCGAATTGGCGATGGTGCTGTCGACCCGCTATGCGAGCCGCGAAGACATCGCGCGCGCGCTCGATTCACCCGTGCGCTATGAAAGCCGCGAGGTGTCGAAGCATCTGTTCGAGATGTTCGACGGCACGGTTTTTCACACGGTGTTCAGCGCCGAGGAATTTCCGCTGGCCGCGAGTTGACGCGGATCTTTCGCGGGGTTTGATTCCAAGCCTGCGAATGATTCTCAAATGCATCGGTAGAATGGCGGACCCGTCCGAACGATTCTTTCCCGGCTGCAGCGCGCGTCGACCGGCGCAGCGCTCGCCCTTGCCTTTCCGATGCACAAGTTTTTTCTGGCAACGCCTCTCGCACTCGCGGGGACCCTTGCTCACGCGCAAATCGCCGGTACCGCCGACACCGCAGCCTCCAACACCGCCGGCGTGCGCGGGCAACTCGACACCGTCACGGTCGAGTCCAGCTCGACCCGCGGGTTCGTCGCCAATACCGTGGAAGCCGGCACTTTCCGCGGCGCCAGCATTTTTGGACGTGCCCGCGACGGTCAACACCGTCACGCGCGACGTGCTGGAGCTGCAGGGCGCGGCCAGCATCTACGAGGCGCTGCGCAACACGGCCGGAGTGACGCGCCAGCAGAACGGCGGCGACACCTTCGACCAGCTCGTGATCCGCGGCATCGCGGTCGAAAACCGGACGAACTACAGGCTCAACGGCTCGCTTGCAATTCCCAACATCTCCGAAATTCCCATGGAGAACAAGGAGCGCGTCGAGGTGCTGAAGGGCGCATCGGCGCTCTACTACGGCTTCACCACACCGGCCGGCATCGTCAACCTCGTGACCAAGCGCGCCGGCAGCACGCCCGTGAGCACCGTGGGCCTCACGGTCGACGACCGCGGCTCGGCGCAGGCGCTGGTCGACCTCGGGCGCCAGTTCGGCGACCAGAAGCAGCACGGCGTGCGCATCAACGCAGCCGGTGGGCGCATCGGCTCCAACATCGACGACGTGGACGGCCACCGCCGGTTCGTGTCGGCGGCGTTCGACTGGCGCGTCAACAGCCGGCTCACCCTCAAGGCCGACGTCGAGAACTACCGCAAGCGCATCACGGAGCAGGCGGGCATCACCAGGCTCGCGGCCGTCAACGGCGTGATCGCGCTGCCCGCCCTCCCGAACCCCGACAAACTGCTCGGGCCGCCATGGGCCGTGTTCGATGCCGAGGTCACCAACACCCAGCTGCGCGCCGACTACTCGCTCAGCGACAACTGGGCGCTGACCGTGGAAGCCGGCCACTCCGAAGCCGAGCGCGACCGCCGGCTTGCGAGTTTCAGCAACTACAACGTGCGCACCGGCACCGGCCGCATCACCGGCAACGACCAGAGCCTGAAGCAGACCTCGGACCTGTTTCGCACCGAACTGTTCGGCACCTTCTCGACCGGCAGCGTGCAGCATGAACTCACGCTCGGCGCCGCGCGCAGCAAGAAAACCCAGGACCCGATCTTCCAGCGCAACTACGGCGGCGCAAGCACGGTGCAGAACCTGTACAACCCGGTCTCCATCGGCTACTTGCCGCTGACGGCGCTCCCGACCCGGCCCACCACCGGCGCCCAGGAGAGCGAAGAACTGGGCCTCTATGCGCTCGACCGCATCACCTTCTCGCCGCAATGGCAACTGGTGCTCGGCGCACGCCGCACCCATTACGAGAGCACGCAGGGCGCAAGCGCCACGATTCCGTCCATCGCCTACGACGTGCGCAAGACCACGCCGCTTGCCGCGCTGAGCTACAAATTCACGCCCGCACTGATGGGCTATGTCTCCTATGCAGAGGGTGTCGAGGAAGGCGAGATCGCACCCGCCGGCACCGCCAACCAGAACGCCCACATGCCGCCCGGCGTGAGCAAGCAGAAGGAAATCGGCCTGCGCTGGCTCACCGACGGCGGCCTGCTGCTGTCGGGCGCCCTGTTCGACATCGAACGGCCCGGCGCCTACACCAACAGCGCCAACACCTTCGTGGCCGACGGGCGCCAGCGTTACCGCGGCCTTGAAGTCTCTGCACAGGGTCGCCTGACGCGCGAGCTCGCCTGGCAGCTGTCGGCCCAGTCGCTCGACGCCGAGTTTCGCGGCATCAACGCGCAATACAACGGCAAGATGCCCGAGAACACGGCGAAGCAAACAGCCAGCGCATTTCTCTCGTACGACATCGCCGCGGTGCCGGGCCTGTCGGTCAACGCCGGCGCGTATTACACGGGGCGCCGTCCGGTGGACGACTTGAACCAGGCCTTCATCGGCGGCAACACCCTCTTCGGTTTGGGCGCGCGCTACGTGACGCAGCTGTTCGGCAGGCGCACGCTGTGGCAGGTCAATGTCGACAACGTCGCCGACAAGCGGTACTGGGCGGCGGCCGGAACGCGGCTGGCGGTCGGCGCGCCGCGCAGCATCAAGGCGACGCTCAAGGTCGATCTTTGATCAGCCCGCAAGGCAACGGCGGCCCTTCACATCCTTCTTTTTCTCCATGGCTTTTCTGAGACGGTTCTGGTTCCAGACCCACTGGTTCATCGGCATCACGGCCGGCAGTGTGCTCGTGCTCATCGGGCTGACCGGTGCCGTGCTGTCATTTCGCGCCGAGATCGTCGATGCGATCAATCCCGAACTGCGCCACATGGCCAATCCGAACGGCGCGGCGGCGCTGCTGCCCGCGGCGCTGGTGGAACACCTGCAGGCGTCGCATCCGGCACGCCGGATCGCTGCGCTCACCGTGTTCGCCGAGCCCGGACGGCCGGCGCGCGTCAATTTCGCGCCGCCGGAAGGCCAGCGGCAGGGCGAGGTGCGGCTGGCCGATCCCTGGACCGCCGAGCTGCTGCCTGTACCGAAGGGCGATGCCTTCTTCGAGTTCGTCGAGCACCTGCACCGCTGGCTGCTGCTGCCTCGCGATGCGGGCAAGCCTGTCACCGGCACCCTGGCCGTGGGGCTGCTGATTCTTGCGCTGTCGGGCCTCTACCTGCGATGGCCGCGCCGGCCCCTCGCCTGGCAGGCCTGGCTGAAGCTGGACTTCGCGCTCACCGGCCGCGCGTTTCTCTGGAACCTGCATGCCGTGTTCGGCACCGTCGCGTTGCTCGTGTACCTGGTCTCGAGCCTCACGGGCATGTACTGGGCCTTCGATGCCGTGCGCTCGACCGTCGACAACGCCGCCGGCGAGGGCCGCATGGTTCGCACGCAACGCATGCAGAGCGGCGCCGCGCCGCCGGCCCAAGCCGCGGCAGTGCCCAAGCCCGACCTGCAGCGGGTGTGGCGATCCTTCCTCGAAGAAACCAACGGCGACTGGAGCCTTGTCACGCTGCGCCTGCCGACCCGCAATGCATCGCAGCTCGAAGCAACCTACCTGCGCACGCACCCCGAGCACGAGCGCGCACGCAACCGCCTGTATCTCGACGCCGCCACGGGCGAAACCGCCCGGCATGAGCGCTATGCCGACAAGCCGCTCGCGGGCCGGCTGGTCAACAGCATCTATCCGATGCACATGGGCACCTATTGGGGGCTGCCGGGCCGCATCGTGATGCTGCTCAGCAGCCTGGGCCTGGCGCTGTTCGCGATCACGGGGTGGATGCTCTACCTCGGACGCCGGCGCACGAAACGCGCCGTGCGCGACGAGCGCGCGCGGCTGAACCCTGTACTACATCCGCAACCGGCCGGGCCGGGCGCCGAACCAGTGCTGCTCACCTTTGCAAGCCAGACCGGCCAGGCCGAGCGCATCGCGCTGCAGACGGCGGCGGTGCTGCAATCGGCCGGCATTGCCGTGGTGCTGCAGCCGCTGGTCCGGTTGAGCGTGGACGCACTGCGGCACTACCGCAAGGTGCTGCTGGTGGCCAGCACCTTCGGCGACGGCGATCCGCCGGACAGCCTGCGTGCCTTTGCGCGCCAGTTCGCGCGGCAGACCGGCGCCGGCTTGCAGCATGTGCACTACGGCTTGCTCGCTTTGGGCGACAGGCAATACGCCAACTTCTGCGGCTTCGGCCGGGCCCTGGACCACGATCTGCGCGGCCATGGCGCGCAGGCGCTGTTTCCGATGATCGAGGTGAGCAACGGCGATGCCGGCGCCATCGCGCGCTGGCAGCAGTCGCTGGCCGAAGCCTTCGAGGTGCAGTCCGGCGCCTGGCAGGCGCACGAACCCCAGGCGGCTCCTTTCGAGCCCTGGCGCCTCGTGCGCCGGACCTTGCTCAACGCAGGCAGCCAGGGCGATCCTCTGTTCGAACTCGAGTTGACGAACCCAGGTTCGGCGGACTGGATGCCCGGCGCGCTCGTTGAATTGCTGCCGCGCCATCCCGTCCATGCCGTCGAAGATTTCCTGCGCCGCACCGGGCTCGACGGACGCACGCTCGTCCGTTGGGGCGCGCATGAGTGCACGCTCGAAGGTGCCTTGGCTCGCAGCATGCTTCCCGCCGCGCCGCCTCCGGTTGCAACTGCGCAGGCGTTGGCGGACGCGTTGCAGCCGCTGGCGCCGCGACGCTATTCGGTCGCATCGATCACGGCCGACGGCTGCGTGCAATTGCTGGTGCGCCAGGCCCGCCACGGAAGCGGAATGGGTGTCGCATCAGGCTGGCTGACCGCGTGGGCGCCCCTCGATGCATCGGTCGAGCTTCGCCTGCTGTCCAATCCCGGCTTTGCGCCGGTCGACGATGAAGCGCCATGCATCTTCATCGGCAACGGCTCGGGTTTCGCCGGCCTGCGCGCGCACCTTCGCGAGCGGGCGCGGCGAGGGCAGGGGCGCAACTGGCTGGTGTTCGGCGAGCGGCAGGCCGCGCACGACGCCTTCTGCGCCGCTGAAGTTGCGCAATGGCAAGCGGCCGGGGTGCTGGAGCGCGTCGACCTGGTGTTCTCGCGCGACCAGGCGCAACGCCTGTACGTGCAGGACCGCCTGCGCGAGGCCGCCGAGGTGCTGCGCCGATGGGTCGCCGGCCACGCCGTGATCTACGTCTGCGGCAGCCTCGAGGGCATGGCGCCGGGCGTCGACGAGGCTCTGCGCGACGTGCTGGGTGTGTCCGTCTACGACAACCTGGTCGCGCAAGGGCGCTACCGGCGCGATGTCTACTGAGCCGCTTCCCGCAGGCACTGCGCAAACTGCGCGACGACCGGCGGACTGGCTCGCGGCTTGCGTTGCAGAAGGCCCACTTCGCGATAGAACGTGAGCTCGCCAAGGGGTAGCGCGCGAACGCTGGCAGGCAGCGGAAGGTGCGCCTCCACCAGCGGGACGAGCGCCACGCCCAGCCCCTTGGAGGCCATGTGGATGAGGCCGGGTATCTCGTCGACTTCGATGGAGTCCTTGACCGCGATGCCTTCGCGGCGGAGAAACCGCTCCACCATGCGTCCGCCGAAGGATGCACGGTCATAGCGCAGGAACGGCTGTTCCTGGATGAGCGCGCGCCAATCTTTTCCGGCGACCTTCTTCGGCGCGATGAGCACATACGGTTCGTGCACCAGCGATTGCCACGTGAGGTCCGGAAGGATGCCGAACGGAGGCCGGATGATCACTGCCGCGTCGATCTTGCCGGCGTCCAGGTCGTCCATCAGCCGCATGGACACCCCGGGCGACACATGAACGCGCAGCAGGGGAAGTGTGTTGCGCAGCTTTGCAAGCGCCCGAGCGACCAGCGTCGACTGCGTCGAGGCAATGGCGCCGATGCGCAGCAGCCCGCCGTTGGCGGCATCGTCCGGAAGCTCGCCGAGCTTGGCGTACAGAGCGCAGATCTCTTCGGCGCGCACCAGCGTGGTCTCGCCCGCCGCATTCAAGGTGGCGGACCGCCCGGTCCGGTCGAAGAGTGCGAAGCCCAGGGCCTCCTCGAGCCGCTTGATCTGGCTGCTGACCGCCGACTGGGTCAGGCCGATGCGATCGCCCGCGGCAGCGAACGTTCCGTGGCGGCAGACGGTGATGAAGGTTCTGAGCTCGTTGATCATGACCCGAGCATCTCAAGAATCGATGCCCGGATCAATGACTCATCACGGCCGATCATGCGTGCGTGGCCGCGCTACCGCGCTTCGTACGCTTCCATCGGCTTGTCGGTGGGATTGGCCCAGGCCGCCTTCGTCAAGGCACTGGCCGGCAGACCGACCTTCGAGTTGTGAGGCGGAATGGGTTGCATGAACCACTTGTCGTAAATGCGCGCGGCCTCTCCGCTCCTGGCCAGCGACATCACGCTCTGGTCGACCAGCTTCTTGAACGCGTCGTCTCCCTTGGGAAGCATGATCGCGATCGGCTCGACGCTCAGGACCTGGTCGAGCAGCTTGTACTGCGCCGGCTCCCTGCTCTTGGAAATCAGCGTGGCGAGGATCTGGCCGTCGGCCGCGAAGCCGTCCACGCGACCCGACTCGAGCAGCAGGAAGCCTTCGCTGTTGTCCTTGGCGAGCACTTCCGAAATGTCGCCTGCACCCTCGCGCTTGAGTTTTCTCAGGAGTTGGACAGACGTGGTACCCGTGGTCGCGGCCACCGCCTTGCCGGCAAACTGCGCCGAAGACACGATGCCGGAGGACGCCTTGACGGCGATGCGAACACCTTCCACATAAAGGGTCGGCGCGAACGCCACGTCTTTCTGGCGCGCCGCGTTGTTCGTCGTGGTGCCGCACTCGATGTCGACCGTTCCGTTCTGCACCAGGGGAATGCGGTTCTGCGGCGTGACCAGCTGGTACTTCACGCTGATCTTCTCGAGCTGCAGTGCCTTCCTG
The DNA here is from genome assembly GCF_030815855.1 of Variovorax paradoxus. Classification (NCBI taxonomy): domain Bacteria; kingdom Pseudomonadati; phylum Pseudomonadota; class Betaproteobacteria; order Burkholderiales; family Comamonadaceae; genus Variovorax; species Variovorax paradoxus. Next base: position 5,673,697 of record NZ_JAUSXG010000001.1, read on the forward strand.
ATGTCTGCGACGACACGCTCGCAGACCTCGACATGAAAGCCCGTGTAGCTGCCCGGCCCGAGCGTGAAGGACATGGCGCCCGAGGCGTCGCGCACGCCCATGGTGATGGCGCCGGACTCCTTGATCTTCTTCAAGGTATCGGTTTGCGCAAAGGCGCTCCCGAAGGACAGCAGAAGTGCCGCGGCAGTGGCGCCGGCAACAAGAAAGTGTGTTTTCACGCAGGCCCCCTTCAGACCGCGAACAGCGAATCGAGATTCGCGAACGACTTCATCTCGATGGCATTGCCCGACGGGTCGAGAAAGAACATCGTCGCCTGTTCGCCGGGCTCGCCCTTGAACCGGATGTACGGCTCGATCACGAATTTGGTTTGCCGCGCGACGAGCTTGTCGGCCAGTGCCTGCCATGTGTCCATCGGAAGGATGGCGCCGAAATGGCGCACCGGCACGTCGTGGCCGTCTACCGCGCTGCTGGCCTTGTGGCCGCATTCGTCGGGGGCCAGGTGCGCCACGATCTGGTGGCCGTGGAAGTCGAAGTCGACCCACTCGGGCGCGCTGCGGCCCTCGGGGCATCCGAGCAGCTCGCCGTAGAAGGCGCGGGCTTCGGCGATGTCGCGAACGGGGAAAGCCAGGTGGAACGGAATTCTTTCGGTGGGTGCAGTCATGGTGGAAATCGCATCGGTGAGTTCAGATGGCCCGAACTTTAAGCAGCGGATCTCATAACCGAAAACGATATATTTTCTCGCTGAGCACGATTTTTTCCGATGATTCGCGCGCCCCGAGGAAGCCTGCATTCCTCGGGAATTCCCGGGTACTCAGCCCCTTGCCCCGATGGGATAGTTAGTTCGCCCTTCAAACTAACTAATTTCTTACACCGCTGGGCACCACCATCACAGGAGACACCGATGCAACTCAAGCACACCCTGGCCGCCATGGCCTTCGGCCTCACGGCAGTGAGCGCACTGGCCCAGACCGTCGTCGGCGTGAGCTGGTCCAACTTCCAGGAAGAGCGCTGGAAGACCGACGAGGCGGCCATCAAGGCGCAGCTCGAGAAGCTCGGCGCCAAGTACATCAGCGCCGACGCGGGCGGCTCGCCCGAAAAGCAGCTGGGCGACATCGAGGGGCTGATGTCCAAGGGCGCCAAGGCGCTCATCGTGCTTGCGATGGACAAGGACGCGATTCTTCCCGCCGTCACCAAGGCCACGCGCCAGAAGGTGCCCGTGGTGGCGTATGACCGGTTGATCGAAGCGCCCGGTGTTTTCTACATCACCTTCGACAACGTCGAGGTCGGCCGCATGGAAGCGCGCGAGGTCTTCAAGGTCAAGCCCAAGGGCAACTACGTGATCATCAAGGGCTCGCCGAGCGACCCGAACGCCGACTTCCTGCGCGCGGGCCAGCAAGAGGTGCTGGACGCGGCCGTGAAGAAGGGCGACATCAAGATCGTCGGCGACGAATACACCGAAGGCTGGAAGCCCGAGGTCGCGCAGAAGAACATGGAGCAGATCCTCACCAAGAACGGCAACAAGGTCGACGCGGTGGTGGCGGCCAACGACGGCACGGCCGGCGGCGCGGTGGCCGCGCTCACGGCCAAGGGCCTGCGCGGCATTCCGGTGTCGGGCCAGGACGCCGACTTCGCGGCGCTCAACCGCATTGCGCTGGGCACGCAGACCGCGACCATCTTCAAGGACTCGCGCGAACTTGGCCGCGAAGCTGCCAGCGCCGCCATTGCGCTGTCGCAGGGCAAGCCGGTCGAGAAGGCCGCGCCCTGGAACTCCGGGCCGAAGAAGATCTCGCTGTCGTCGCGCCTGCTGACACCGGTGCCGGTCACGCGCGACAACCTCGACGTGGTGGTGAAAGCCGGCTGGATCAAGAAGGACGAGCTCTGCAAGGGCGTGCAGGCCGCCAGCGCGCCTGCGGCGTGCAAGTAGCAACAGCGGCGAGCACAAGCGCTCGCCCATGATTCGCGCAGCACTGCGCCGGCCGGCCTGCGGGCCCGGCCGGAGGCGGCGCGCACCTGTACCTTCGAGAGGGCAATGGAAATGAGCAACCAAACACCAGGCTGGTGGCGGCGCACCGGCGTCGACCTGCGGCTGCTGTTGATGAGCGTGCTGCTGATCGCGATGGGCATCGTCTTCAACGTGATGTCCGGCGGCGTGTTTCTTTCGCCCGAGAACCTCTATAACGTGGCGCAGCAGACGGCCGTGGTGGGCATCGTCTCGACGGTGATGGTGCTGGTCATCGTGGCGCGCCACATCGACCTGTCGGTCGGCTCGGTCATGGGCTTCGTCGGCGTGCTGATCGCCTACCTGCAATACACCTCCGGCTGGTCGTGGCCCACGGCCTGCCTGGCGGGGCTCGCGGTGGCGCTGCTGGTGTCCATCTACCAGGGCTGGCTCACGGCGATGCTCGGCGTGCCGTCGTTCGTCGTCACGCTGGGGGGACTGATGTCGTTCCGCGGCGCCGCCTTCCTCGTGGCCGACGGCAAGACGCAGCCCGTGAACGACGAGTTTTTCCAGCGCCTGGGCGGCGGCTACGACGGCGGCATCGGCACGGCAGCGACCTGGGCCATTGCAGCGTTCGTCGCGGTGGTGCTGTTCGGCCGCATGCTGCAGAAGCGCCGCGCGCGCGCCCATCACGAGATGCCCAACGAGCCGCTGTGGATCGAGGTGCTGCTGACGGCGGTACCGGTGGCCGTGGTGTTCGTCTTCGCGGCGGTCATGAACAACTACCAGATCGCCTCGAAGGACGCGCCGCAGGGCCTGCCGATCCCGGTGCTGATCTGGGCCGTGGTCGCGATCGTGCTGTCGTTCATCGTGCACCGCACGCGCTTCGGCCGCTATGTGTTCGCGATGGGCGGCAACCCCGACGCCGCGGCGCTCGTGGGCATTCCGGTGAAGCGCGTCACGCTGATGCTGTTCGCGCTGCTCGCGGTGCTGGTGACGGTGGCGGCCATCGTGTCGATCGCGCGGCTCAACGCCGGCACCAATTCGCTCGGCTCGGGCATGGAGCTGTACGTGATTGCGGCCGCCGTCATCGGCGGCACGGCGCTCGCGGGCGGCAGCGGCTCGATCTTCGGCTCGGTGCTGGGCGCGCTCATCATGCAGTCGCTCGACAGCGGCATGCTGCTGCTCGACGTGCCCATCGGCAAGCGCATGGTCATCATCGGGCAGGTGCTGATCGTGGCTGTCGTGTTCGACGTGCTGTATCGCCGCAAGTTCGGGGAGAACTAGGATGAATTCCTGCTCCTCGATTCGTGTGGCGCGTTGTTCAGGGTCTGCTTCAGGGCACGCTCCCGCCGACGGGGTACCTTGCTCCGCGAATGTCCCCCGGCCTGCGGCCTCCTCCTTGATTTCGCTGCGCAAGGCACCCCATCGACGTGAGCGTTATTCAGAGCAGTCGTTGATCGGCGGTTCACCCAGAGCGTGCCCCAGTGCACAGGGCATCGGGTGCTCCCCGCAGCGAAATCAAGGAGGAGGGCGAAGCCCGGGGGACATTCGCGGAGGGGAGTACCCGGTGGCCTGTGCACGCGCTCTGAATAAGCGCGGCCCGAGTGCAAAAAAACCGCGCCTTGCCGAACCGCAAAAGGAATTCAAATGACCACGGCCGACACTTCAAAACCGCTGGTCGAACTGAAGGACATCCGCAAAGCCTTCGGCGGCGTGAAGGCCGTGGACGGCGTCAGCGTGAACCTCTACTCCGGCGAAGTGGTCGCGGTGCTAGGCCACAACGGCGCGGGCAAGTCCACGCTCATGAAGATGCTGGCGGGCGCCTACCCGATCGACTCCGGCGACACGCTGATCGCGGGCGAGAAGGTTCACATCCGCACACCCGCCGAGGCCCAGGCGCAAGGCATCGAGACCATCTACCAGACGCTCGCGCTGGCCGACAACCTCGACTCGGTGTCCAACCTCTTTCTCGGCCGCGAAAAGATGACGCGCTGGAACACGCTCGACGATCATTTCATGGAAGTGCAGGCGCGCAAGGTGTTCCAGCGCTTGAACAAGAACTTCACCAACATCCGCATTCCGGTGCGCCGGCTTTCGGGCGGCCAGCGGCAGGTGGTGGCGATTTCGCGCGCGCTGTACTTCAACGCGCGCATCCTCATCATGGATGAGCCCTGCGCCGCGCTCGGTCCCGAAGAAACCGCGATGGTCGGCGGGCTCGTGAAGCAGCTCAAGTCCGACGGCGTCGGCATCTTCCTGATCACGCACGACATGCCCGACGTGTTCTCGCTCAGCGACCGTGTCGCCGTCATGAAGAACGGCAAGCTCGTGGGCACCTACCGCACCGCGGACGTCACCGAAGACGAAGTGCTCGGCATGATCATCGCCGGCAAGCGCCCCGAGGGAAAAGAGCAGGCGCACAGGTGAAGACAGGCGCAGGCGCGGTCGTGCTTCGTGGATGGCAGGCCAGCTCATGACCATCGGCGACCAGCAGCTGCTCAAGCGCATGAACCGCAGCGTGCTGCTGCGATTGCTGCGTGCGCGGCCGGGCCTGTCGCGCGCACGGCTCGCCACCGAAAGCGGCCTCACCAAATCGACCGTGAGCCTGCTGGTGCGCGAGCTGCTCGACGAGGGCTGGCTCAGCGAAGCGGGAGCCACCGTTGCCGAAGGGCTGGGGCGCCCCTCCACGCCGCTGCAGATCAACGTCGGCATGCGCGCATTGATGGGTGTCGAAATCGCCGTCGAGACAGTGCGCCTCGTCTGCGTCTCCCTGCAGGGCGAGGTGCTCCACGCCGACACGCATGCGCTCGCCGACAGCACGCCGGCCGGCGTGTGCGCGCAGGTTGCGCGCATGGCCGCGGCGGCGCAATCGCAGCTGAACGGCCTGGGGCTGCGCCTGTCGAGCATCGGCGTCGGCGTGCCGGGTGCAGTGGACGATTGCACCGGCGTGGTCCGCTTCGCGCCCAACCTCGGGTGGCGCAATGTGGCCCTGCTGCCCGCGCTCGAGAAAGCCTTTGCCGCGGCGGGCCTGCCGGGCGTTACCGTGCAGCTGCAGAACGATGCCGATGCCGGCGCGCTCGGCGAATACGAATTCTTCGGCAGCGAGGGCGGGGACCCGCTGATCTTCGTCAGCTGCGACGTGGGCGTGGGCGCCGGCGTGGTGCTGAACGACCGCCTCTTCACCGGCGCGCAAGGCATGGCCGGAGAGATCGGCCACACCATCCTGCAGGTCGACGGGCCGCTGTGCTCGTGTGGACGCCGGGGCTGCGCCGAGGCCTTCTTCGGCTCGCGCGCGCTGGAGCGCGAAGGGCCCGGCATGGCGCATGCGGCGGCTTTCCTGGGTGTGCTGCTGCAGAACCTGTGGGTCACCTTCGATCCGCGCGCCATCGTGCTCGGCGGCAAATCGTGCACCAACCATCCCGGCCTGTTGCAAGCGGCCTTCAAGGTGGTCAAGCGGCAGGCCGACGCGGCCGGCATGCCTGCGCCCGAACTGCGCCTTGCGCGCTACGGCGAGCTTGCGGCCGCGGTCGGCGCGGCGGCGCTGGCGCTGCATGAATACCTGCGGCCGCTTCAGCCCGATGCGCGCACGCGCCGTGCCCGCGCCGCGCGCGAAGATCGAATACCTTCGAACTAAAAGACTCGCTCCGAAGCGGCAACGCCACCGGCATTGCACGGCGACATGCGCAAACCGCCTACGCGCATCGCGGTGGCCTTGGCCTAGGTTCTGACTTCGCAGTCTCCAAGAACCCAGCAACAACCAGGAGCTTCAAGCCATGCCTGACGCCGCCGCGCGCCTTCGTGCGCCTTCTTCCACGCTGCTGACCGTCACCGCCGTCGTCATCGGCCTGGCGGGGCTTGCCTTGGGTGCTGCCGGCGCGTGGCTCGTCGTGCTCGGGGGCTCGTGGTACTACCTGGCGGCGGGGCTCGGACTCATCATTGCCGCGGTGCTGCTGCCGCGCGGCAGCGGCGCGGGCCTGTGGGTCTATGCGCTGGTGGTGGCCCTCACACTGGCATGGGCCTTGTGGGAAGTCGGGTTCGACTGGTGGCCGCTGGCGGCGCGCGGCGATGTGTTCTTCGTGATCGGCGTGTTCCTGCTCACGCCCTGGGTGGCGCGCGCACTCGCGCGCCGCAACGCCGCCGGCGTGGCGCCCGCGCGCGGTTTCCTCGGCGTGGTGCTGCTGGCCTTCCTGCTCGCCGCGGCGGTCTCGTGGACCCGCGATCCGACGCGCGTGGAAGGCACCGTGCCGGCGCCCACGGCAGCGGCCGCAGCCCCTGCCAGTGCGGCACCGGCCGGCCCGGCGCCTCCGAAGGAAGACTGGACCGCCTATGGCGGCAACGGCATGGGCCAGCGCTACTCGGCACTCGGCCAGATCACGCCGGCCAATGTGGGCCAGCTTCAGGAAGCGTGGCACTTTCGCACCGGCGACGTGCGCGGCCAAAGCGGAGACCCAGAGGAAACCACCTTCGAGGTCACGCCTTTGAAGATCGGCGACAAGCTTTTTCTTTGCACGCCGCACCAGTCGGTGGTGGCGCTCAATGCGACCACGGGCGAACAGATCTGGCGCTACACGCCCGAGATCCGCCGCCCGCTGGCATTGCAGCACCTGACCTGCCGCGGCCTTTCGTATGACCCGGGCAGCGCGGTCCGCCCCGCGATTGCTTCCACTGCTTCACCCGCAGCTCCCGCTGCGCCGGCACCTGCCGGAGGCGGCGACTGCGATGCCAAGCTCTTCATGCCCACGGCCGACGGCCGCGTCATCGCGCTCAACCCCGAAGGCGGCAAGCCCTGCATGCGCTTCGGCGGCGGCAGCGGCCAGATCGACCTCTGGAAGAACATGCCCAACGTGAGGCCCGGCGCCTACTACTCGACCTCGCCGGTGGTCGTGACGCGTTCGCTCGTCATCGTCGGCGGCACGGTGCTGGACAACGCGTCGACCAAAGAGACCTCGGGCGTGATCCGCGCCTTCGACATCGACACCGGCGCGCTGGTGTGGAACTGGGACTCGGGCAACCCCGACGACACCGCGCCCATCGCGGCCGACCGCACGTACACGGCGAACTCGCCGAACAGCTGGTCCATTTCCAGCGTCGACGAAGCGCTGGGAATGGTCTACGTGCCCACCGGCAACCAGCCGCCCGACCAGTGGGGCGGAAAGCGCACCGAAGGGGCCGAGCGCTATTCGTCGTCGGTGGTGGCGCTCGACCTTGCCACCGGCCGCGTGCGCTGGAGTTTCCAGACCGTGCACCACGACCTGTGGGACTACGACGTGCCCTCGCAGCCCAGTCTGGTCGACCTGCGCGTCGGCAGCGACACGGTGCCCGCGCTGGTGCAGCCCACCAAGCAGGGCGAGCTGTTCGTGCTCGACCGCCGCGACGGCAAACCGGTCGTGAAGGTTCACGAACGGCCCGCCCCGCAGGGCGCGGCCGAAGGCGACCACACCTCGCTGACGCAGCCGGTGTCGGACCTGTCGTTCGATCCCCCCGCGCTCACGCCGGCCGACATGTGGGGCGGCACCGTGTTCGACCAGCTGGCCTGCCGCATCGCGTTCCACCGGCTGCGGTACGAAGGCCGCTACACCCCGCCATCGACCGAGGGTTCGCTGATCTACCCGGGCAACTTCGGTGTCTTCAACTGGGGCAGCATCGCAGTCGATCCGCAGCGGCAGCTGGCCTTCACCACGCCGGCCTCGCTGGCGTTCGTGTCGAAGCTCATTCCACGCAAGGACGACACCTCGCTCTACGTGCAGGGCAAGAACCGCCCCAACGACAGCCTGCCCGCGCTCAACGAGAACTTCGGCGCGCCGTTCGCGGTGCAGCTCAGCGCCTTCACGTCGGTGTTCGGCCTGCCATGCCAGGCGCCGCCCTGGGGCCATGTGGCCGGGGCCGACCTGCGCACCGGCCGGGTGGTGTGGAAGCACAAGAATGGCACGGTGCGCGACAGCTCGCCCCTGCCGCTGCCCTTCGCCATGGGCGTGCCCAATCTCGGCGGGCCGGTCATGACGGCCGGCGGCGTGGCCTTTCTTTCGGGCACGCTCGACCAGTACGTGCGCGCCTATGACGTCGCCAACGGCAAGGAGCTTTGGCGCAGCCGGCTGCCGGCCGGCGGGCAGGCCACGCCGATGACCTACAGCGGCGGCGACGGGCGCCAGTACGTGCTGGTGGCCGCGGGCGGCCATGGGTCGCTCGGCACGCGCACGGGCGACCACGTGATCGCCTACGCGCTGCCCAAGCGCTGACGAAGCAACCGACCAAGCGCCGACGAGAGGGGAAAGCCTCAACCCACCTCGTGCGGCCTGCCCTTGTCTTCTTCGCGCCAGCCGCGCAGCCGCCGGTACAGCGTGCCGCGCGACACGCCCAGTTGGCGGGCCGCCTGCGACACGTTGCCGCCTTGCGCGGCGAGTGCGTCCTCGATCAGCTTGCGGCTGTGCTCGCGCAGGGTTTCACCGTGCGGCGCTTCCGCTTGCATGGGGTCGGACACGAGCGGTTCCGCGCCACCAGCCGCCGCGGACGCGCCAAGAGCGGTTGCAGGCTCGATGGAGAGCGCCGCCCCGGTTTCGCCGGCCATTGCCACCGCGTGCCTGAAGTCCGCGCCGTCCGCGGCCTTGAGCCGCGCCTGCACCCAGACGCCGAGGCCGCTCGCCAGGCGCAGCGGCTGCGCGGCCTCTCGCCGTTGCAGGCGCAGCAGGCTCGCAAGATCGTGGCCCAACATCGACTCGACGTCGCGCTCGCAGGCCTCCTCGGGCAGGCGGCCGATCAGCCGCGCGCCGGCGCCGTTGAGCCAGGCGATGGTGCCGTCGGGCGCCACCCCGGCCAGTGCTTCCATGGGCGTGCCCAGCAAGGTGGGGCTGGCCTGGAAGCGCAGGATCAGGTGGTCGCGCGACTGCGCCTGCAGCAGGCGGTTCTCGATGGTCGTGGCGTAGAGCGCCACCATCGATGCGGCGTCGAAACCGAAACGCCGCGCTTCCATCGTGATGTCGAGCACGCCCGCGAGCCGGCCCGCCACGTCGCGAATGGGTGCCGCGGCGCATTGCATCTGCGACAGCACGTCGAAGTAGTGCTCCGCGCCGTCCACCGTGCAGGCCTGCCCGGTGGTGGCCACGATGCCCGGCGCCGTGGTGCCGACCATGCGCTCGGAAATGTTCACCCCCACGCGCGCCGTCTTGCGCAGCACCGGCTGGTGCGCCGCGGCCGGCTGGTGCGTGACGTGCACCACCACGCCTTCGCCGTCGGTCAGGATCACGCGGCAATCGGTGCCCGCGAGCGCGCCTTCCATGCTCGCGAGTTCTTGCCGCGCCACTTCGAGCAGCTCGCGGTTGCGCCCCAGCGTGGCATGCAGGCGGCTGGGTGTGACCGCGTCGAACGGCACGATGCGCTGCCGGTCGCTGTGGTTGCGGGTGCAGCGCAGCCACGACTGGATCACCGCTTCGCCGACGAGGCCCGAAGGCCGCACGCCCTCTTCGAAAAACTGCTGCCGCGCGAGCGCCACGCGCTGCGCCGGCGTGCTGGAAAAGAGTTGGCGCGGCGTGGTGGCCGTGCCCAGCCTTTCGAAAGCCATGCTGTTCGCTGCTCCTCGAAGTCGGGAAATCGGAGGGGAATCGCTGACCCCTGCGAATGTGTTCCGCAATGGAACAGCGCCGGACTGGGGAAATCCCGAAGATGAACGCGAGCGCGCTGCCAACGATCCTTGCGGCACAAAGGAGACTCACGATGACAAAGATCTGCTCCGGGCTGTTCGTGCTCGCCGGTGCCTTGCTGTGCATGGGCGCACCGACAGCCTCGGCCCAAGCGCCCGGCACTGCGCAAGACCGTGTTCCCACGGGCGCCAAGCGGGTGAACGGCGACTTCATCCGTGCCAACGCGGCGCAGAAGACGCCCGACTGGCCGAGCTACGGGCTCGACTACGCCGAGTCGCGGTTCAGCAAGCTCGACCAGGTGAACGCCGGCAACGTGAAGCAGCTCGGCCTGGCCTGGTCCTACAACCTCGAGTCCACACGGGGCGTCGAGGCCACGCCGCTGGTGGTGGACGGCGTCATGTACGTCACCGCGTCGTGGAGCGTGGTGCACGCCATCGACACGCGCACCGGGCAGCGGCTCTGGACCTTCGATCCGCAGGTCGACAAGTCCAAGGGCTTCAGGGGCTGCTGCGACGTGGTGAACCGCGGCGTGGCGCTGTACGAAGGCCGCGTCTACGTGGCCGCCTACGACGGCCGCCTCATCGCGCTCGATGCCGGCACGGGCAAGAAGGTCTGGGAAAAGAACACCATCGACGGGCAGAAGGGCAGCTACACCATCACCGGCGCGCCGCGCGTCTTCAAGGGCAAGGTCATCATCGGCAATGGCGGCGCCGAGTACGGCGTGCGCGGCTACGTCACCGCCTACGACGCGAAGAGCGGCGACCAGAAATGGCGCTGGTTCGTCGTGCCCGGCGACCCCGCCAAGCCCTTCGAGGACGAGTCGATGGCGCGCGCCGCCAAGACCTGGGACCCGAGCGGCAAATACTGGGAGGCCGGCGGCGGCGGCACCGCGTGGGACAGTTTTGCCTTCGACCCCGAGCTCAACCTGATGTACGTGGGCACCGGCAACGGCTCGCCCTGGGCGCACAAGGCGCGCAGCCCCAAGGGCGGCGACAACCTGTACCTGGGCTCGGTGGTGGCGCTCAACCCCGACACCGGCAAGTACGTGTGGCACTACCAGGAGACGCCCGGCGACAACTGGGACTACACCTCCACGCAGTCGATGATCCTGGCCAACATCACGCTGGGCGGCAAGGCGCGCAAGGTGCTGCTGCACGCGCCGAAGAACGGCTTTTTCTTCGTCATCGACCGCACCAACGGCAAGTTCATCTCGGCGAAGAATTTCGTCGACGTGAACTGGGCCACCGGCTATGACAAGAACGGCCGGCCCATCGAGATCGCCGCCGCGCGCCAGAACGAAAAGCCCGGCGACAGCATTCCCGGCCCCTTCGGCGCGCACAACTGGCACCCGATGTCGTTCAACCCGCAGACCGGCCTGGCCTACCTGCCCGCGCAGAACGTGCCGCTCAACCTGATGGACGACAAGGACTGGAAGTTCGACCAGAACGCCCCCGGCCGCCCGCACGCCGCGCTGGGCTGGAACACCGGCATGTTCGCCAACGCCGAGCCCCCCAAGAGCAAGCCCTTCGGCCGCCTCGTCGCCTGGGACCCGGTGGCGCAGAAGGAGGCCTGGCGTGTCGACTACGCCTCGCCGTGGAACGGCGGCACGCTCACCACGGCGGGCAATCTCGTGTTCCAGGGCACGGCCGACGGCCGCCTGGTCGCCTACGACGCGAAGACCGGCGAGAAGCTGTGGGAAACGGCCACCGGCACCGGCGTGGTGGCCGCGCCCACCACCTACATGGTCGACGGCAAGCAGTACGTGTCGGTCGCGGTGGGATGGGGCGGCGTGTACGGCCTCGCGCAGCGCGCCACCGAAAGGCAAGGCCCGGGCACGGTCTACACCTTCGTGGTCGGCGGCACCGCCAAGATGCCCGAGTTCGTGCAGTACCGCATGGACGCGCTGGTGCAGGGCGTGAAGTACGACCCCGCCAAGGTCCAGGCCGGCACCATGCTCTACGTGAGCAACTGCGTGTTCTGCCACGGCGTGCCGGGCGTGGACCGCGGCGGCAACATTCCGAACCTCGGCTACATGGACGCGGCGTACATCGACAACCTCGACAAGTTCGTGCTCAAGGGGCCGGCCATGGCGCGCGGCATGCCCGACTTCACGGGCAAGCTCTCAAGCGACGACATCGAGAGCATCAAGGCCTTCATCCAGGGCACGGCGGACGCGATCCGGCCGAAGTAAGGCAAGGAGCCGCACCATGAAAAAAGCCGCCGGGCCCGAGGGTCCGGCGGCTTTCTTCTTGTCCGAAGAATCGAAACGATCAGTCGGCGTACACGCCGGCGGCCTTGATGATCGGGCCCCACTTGGCGATTTCAGCCGAAACGAACTTCTTGTGTTCGGCCGGTTCGACGCGCTTGTCGGTGGTGATCACGGCGCCCAGCGCTTCTTCGCGCTTGATGAAGCCCGGGTCCTTCATGGCGGCCTTGATGGCGTCGTTGAGCTTCTTCAGCACCGGTGCGGGCGTGCCCTTGGGCGCGTACACGCCGTGCCAGATCGTGACCTCGAAGTCCTTCAGGCCCGACTCGGCGAGCGTCGGCAGGTCTTTCAGGGCGGGGGTGGTCAGGCGCTTGGTCGTGGTCACGGCATAGGCCTTGACCTTCTTGGCCTCGATCTGCGACGTGGTGTTGGTGGTCTGGTCGCACAGCAAGTCGATCTGGCCGCCCAGCAGGTCGGCGATGGCCGGCGCGGTGCCCTTGTAGGGAACCGGCGTCATCTCGACCTTGAGCGCGCTCTGGAACAGCAGGCCGCACAGGTGCGACGCGGCGCCCAGGCCGGCATTGCCGAGGTTGATCTTGCCCTTGTTGGCAGCGATCCAGGTCGTCAGTTCCTTGTAGTTGTTGGCGGGCAGGCCCGGCTTGCCGATGAGCGTCATCGGCACTTCATTGACCATGCCGAGGTATTCGAAGTCGTTTTCGACATTGAACGGCAGCTTGCGGTAGAGCGCCGGCATGGTCGACATGCCGATGTGGTTGAGCAGCAGCGTGTAGCCGTCCGGTGCCGCGCGGGCCACCTTGGCGGTGCCGATGGAGCTGCCGGCGCCCGCGGTGTTGTCCACCACGATCGTCGTGCCGAGGGTCTTCTGCAGGGCTTCGGCCAGGTCGCGCGCCACGCGGTCGGTCGGGCCGCCGGCCGAGAACGGCACCACCAGGGTGACGGTCTTGCCCGCGGGGAAATCCTGGGCGTGAACGCCGACGGCGGCAGCGGCAAATGCCGTAAGGGCGAGCAATTTCTTCATGATGTCTCCGGAGACGGGTGAATTGAAAATGGCCGCGATCATATAGGCTGACCACGACCTGACCCATAGCGAATAGCCCTTAGGCCGGTGCCGAAATCCGCCCTTTCCTCGGGCATGATTCGCGCTCGCATCTCGCGCCTGGGGAGGCGCGAAAAAAACCACAACATCGCAGCCCTCATGCTGCATCGAGGAGGAAATTTTCAATGGATCCATGGGTTTATCCGCGCGAGCGCTGGCTCGGCAACATCACGCTCGTGCTCGGCCTCCTGGTCTGGGTGGCGCTGGTGCTCGGCACTTTCGGCATTGCGCTCGTCTATGTGCTGCTCGGTTTCATCGGCTACGTGTTCGCACAATCGGCCGTCATTGCCTGGATCAAGGGCACGGCGGTGAAGCTGTCGCCCACCCAGCTGCCCGAACTGCATGCGCGCTTCCAGGCCTGCTGCGGCTATCTCGGCATCCAGGACCAGCCCGATGCCTACCTGCTGCACGGCGACGGCATGTTCAATGCCTTTGCCACCCGTTTCTTCGGCCGCAACTTCGTCGTGCTGCTGTCCGACGTGGTCGACGCCATGGAAGCGCAGCCCGACGGCATCAACTTCTATATCGGCCACGAGCTCGGACATATCCGGCGCGGCCACCTGACGGGCCACATCTGGCGCGCGCCGGTGCTCTGGATCCCGCTGCTCGGCGCCGCCTATTCGCGGGCGCAGGAATACACCTGCGACCTGCACGGCGCCGCCTGCTGCGAGCAGGCCGACTCCGCGCCCCGCGCGCTCGTGGCATTGGCCGCCGGCGCGCAGCAATGGCGCAACGTCGATCTGCAGCGCTACGCCAACCAATCGGCCGGCAACAGCGGCTTCTGGGCCTCGTTCCATGAGCTGATCGCCGGCTACCCCTGGCTCACCAAGCGCGTGGCACGCGCGATCGACCCGGCCGCGAAATTGCCGAGCCGCAATCCGGTGGCCTATCTGCTCGCGATCTTCGTGCCCTACACCGGCCGTGCCGGCGGCGGCGCCTTGGGCGCGCTGGTGGTGGTGGCCGTCATCGGCGTGCTGGCTGCGGTGGCTCTTCCGGCCTACAAGGAGTACGAGTCGCGCGCGGCCGTTTCGCAGGCCTGGTCGGAAGCCGCGCCGGTGCGCGAAGCGCTCGGCAGCTACTACAAGGAGAAGCAGGAGATTCCCGATTCCCTCTCGGCGGCCGGCGCTCCCGAAACCTTGCCCGGCGGCTCGGCCTTGACGCTCGATTCGGACACCATGGTGGTCGATGTCGAACTTCCGAAGTCGAAGGGCACGCTGCGCATGGAGCCCTCGGCCACCGATGACGGCGTGACCTGGAAATGCACGGCCGGCGACGACTTGGCCGACAAGGCCCTGCCGGCCACCTGCCGCAAATAGCGGCAGTCCAACCCGGGGCCCGCTGCGCGGGCTCGCGGGGCTCGGCACGGCGTCGTAAAAGAAGGTTGCCGCCCGTCGAACTGTCCGACAGGCGGACCCGGTCGGTGCCGATGCACGCCCCGGGTGTGGGTCTTAGGGTGAAGTCTTGTTGCCGTTGCAAACCCCAAACCCACCAACAAGGAGTGCTTCACCCATGCCCATCACTTCATCTTCACTCGACGGAATGAAGGTTGCCATTCTCGTGTCGGACGGCTTCGAGCAGGTCGAGATGACCGAGCCGCGCAAGGCGCTCGACAGCGCCGGTGCAGAGACGCAGATCGTCTCGCCGCTCGACGGCAGCGTGCGCGGCTGGAAACACCTCGATCCCGCCGACACCTTCGAAGTGGACGTGCCGCTGAAGGACGCCAACGCCGCTGACTTCGATGCGCTGCTGTTGCCCGGCGGCGTCGTCAACCCCGATGCGCTGCGCATCGACGAGAAGGCCGTGGCCTTCGTGCGCGCCTTCGTCGAGTCGGACAAGCCCATTGCCGCGATCTGCCATGGTCCGTGGACGCTCATCAACGCCGGTGGCGTCAAGGACCGGAAGATGACGTCGTGGCCTTCGCTGCGTGCCGACCTGCAGAACGCCGGTGCGAAATGGGCCGACAGGGACGTGGTGGTCGACCAGAACCTGGTGACGAGCCGCAAGCCCGATGACCTGCCCGCATTCAATCGCGAGATGACGAAGCTGTTCGAACTCGTCTACGAAGACGCCATTCATTGATCGGTGGATCGCTTGAGGCGAGTTCTCTCCGCGCCCGTGTCCGAAGAAGCGGAAACCGCGCTCGCACACTGAGCGCACGCCGCATCGCCGCCGCGATCCGGTACGCTTGCCGCATTTCGTCGCATCGCCCGCACAGCCCGTGCCGGGCGATGCCTCACTGCAAGCGAAAGCATTTTTCCCTATGGCGGCCTCCCCATCGTTCGACCGCGCGCAGCGCCTGCCCCGAGATTTCGCATGGATCACGGCGGCGATTGCTGCGGCCCAGTTCATCGTGAACATGACCGTGCTGCTGCTGCCCACCTCGCCGCACAGCGAGCAGATGCGCAGCGTGTACGCGCAGCCCGGCGTATGGATTCCGCTGTTGTCCCGTGTCGCCGCGGTGTGGCTGCTGGCCGCCACGCTGGCGTGGTGCCATGCGCGCAAGGCGCTCGACGAGCGCGGCGCGGCCCGCATCGCGCGGCTTCGCAGCCCCGCCAGCCGCTTTGCCGCCGTGTTCCTTGCCGCGACGCTCGTCAACGCCCTTGCGCTGACGCCGCTTTTCTACCGGGCGCAGGTGCTCTTCATGCCGGGAGGCCCGCTGCACGGGCATGTCGACGTGTACGGCTTGCGTTCGATCATGGCCATGTCGAGGCTGGGCCAGTCGGTCATCCAGATGCTCGTCCTCATTGCGAGCGTGTGGCTTGCCGCCTGGTGGGCGCTGCGCGAGCGCGGCGCGGCCGTCGAGGAAGAATCGTCCGGAGTGGCGGGCGCTGGTGCCGAATCGACGCGCCGCGCAGTGGCACTCGTGATCGCCGCCATGTTCGTCTCGCTGCAGATGTGGATCGGCCACGTCGCGAGCGGCTGGTTCGACACCTCGAGGGACTCGGACCTGATGCTTCTTCTTCTCGGCTGGTTCGGGGTCCCGCTCGCGGTCTACGCGCTGGCGTACTGGGGCGCGTGGCTCGGTGCCGCACCGGCGCCCGCGCAAGCGCATCCCTTCCGCGCCGTGGCGGCGGCGGTCTCGGCTGTCGCTCTGCTGCAGGCTGTCTGCATCGCTCTCGCGATCGGCGGGCTTCTATGGATGGCGAGCGTGGGCTATTCGGGCCGCAGCAGCAGCGGCAACCTCGTGAATTTCGCCATTGCAATGGCAGCGGTCTACCTCGTGGTGCCGGTACTGCTGGCGGTGCTGGTGGTGTTGGTGCGCGCCATCACGCGCCGGTTCTACCGCCGCTACTTGTAGCTGCGCGCGTCCTCGATCACCTTGCCGTCGTTCGGCAAGGTGCCCGGCGCCACCAGCTCGATGGTGCCGCGCAGCTTGGTCACTTCGCGCACCGCATCGGCAATGCGCGCATCGAGCCCGGCGGGCGCCCCGGCGCATTCGAGCCTGAAGGTCATCTGGTCGTCGCCCATCTCGCCCGACACCACGAGGCGGGCGCGCAGGATCTCCGGAAAGCGGCGCACGATATCCGCCACCTGCGAAGGGTGCACGAACATGCCGCGCACCTTGGTGGTCTGGTCGGCGCGGCCGAGCCAGCCCTTGATGCGCTTGTTGGTGCGGCCCGTGGGGCAGGTGCCCGCGAGCATGGCCGAGAGGTCGCCGGTGCCGAAGCGCACCAGCGGATAGTCGGGGTTGAAGGTGGTCACGACGATCTCGCCCACTTCGCCGTCGGGCACCGGGTCGCCCGTGCCGGGGCGCACGATCTCGACCAGCACGCCTTCGTCGATCACCAGGCCTTCGCGCGCGCTGGTTTCGTACGCGATGAGGCCGAGGTCGGCAGTGGCGTAGCACTGCGTGCCCTTCACGCCGTGCGCGGCGATCCAGTCGTGCAGGCTGGGTGGAAAGGCTTCGCCGGAAACCAGCGCCTTGGTGAGCGTGGGGAGCTTCAGGCCTTTTTCCTCGGCCTTCTCGATCAGTATCTTCAAGAAGCTCGGCGTGCCCGCATAGCCTTCGGGCTTCAGGTCGACCATGGCTTCGAGCTGCTGCTCGGTCTGGCCGGTGCCGCCCGCGAACACAGTGCAACCCAGTGCCCGTGCGCCGCTCTCCATGATGGAGCCGGCCGGTGTCATGTGGTAGCTGAAGCTGTTGTGAATGAGCTCGCCGGTGCGAAAGCCGGCTGCATGCAGCGCGCGCGCGGTGCGCCAGTAGTCACGCGCTTCGCCTTCGGGTTCGTAGATGGTGCCGGGGCTGGCGAACACGCGCGGCATGCGGGTGCCGCGGCCGATGGCGGAGAAGCCGCCGAACGGATCGTCGGCGCGGTGCTGCTTCTGCAACTCGAGCAGTTCGGATTTGCGCGTGACGGGCAGCCTGGCAAGTGCTTCGCGCGTGGTGACGTCCGTTGGCTTCACGCCGTCGAGAATCTTTGCGAATGCGGGCGCAGCGGTCTGCGCCTGCGTAACCTGCTTGGGCAGCGCGGCCAGCAGGTCGCGCTCGCGTTCGGCGGGGTCACGGATTTCTAGCTTGTCGTAGTGGTCGGTCATGTCCGTACCCTTTATCTTTCAGTTCTGTTTTTCACCACGCCGGCTGTGGACGCAATGCAATGCGGGAGCCTTCAGGGCGTATGCCCAGGCCACCGGGTACTCCCCTCCGCGAATGTCCCCCGGCCTGCGGCCTCCTCCTTGATTTCGCTGCGGGGAGCCCCCGATGCCCTGTGCACCAGGGCACGCTGCTGGTGTGCGGCGGATCAACCACCGCTCTGCCCAACGGTCCCGCTGATGGGGTGCCTTGCGCAGCGAAATAAAGGAGGAGCCGAAGGCGGGGGACATTCGCGGAGCAAGGTACCCCGTCGGCGGGATCGCGCCCCGAACAACGACGCAGCCACGTTTCAAGCCAGCCACCTCTTGCGGCGCTTGTAGCTCTTCACGTCGCGGAAACTCTTGCGGTCCGCACCGCCGACGCCGAGGTAGAACTCCTTCACGTCCTCGTTCTCGCGCAGGCTCTTGGCCTCGCCATCCATCACGATGCGGCCGTTCTCCAGGATGTAGCCGTAGTCGGCGTAGCGCAGCGCCATGTTGGTGTTCTGCTCGGCCAGCAGAAAGGTGACGTGTTCCTTGGTGTTGAGGTCTTTCACGATCTCGAACACCTCCTCGACGATCTGCGGCGCGAGGCCCATCGAGGGCTCGTCGAGCAGCACCATCGTCGGGTTGGCCATCAGCGCGCGGCCGATGGCGCACATCTGCTGTTCGCCGCCCGACGTGTAGGCCGCCTGCGAAGTGCGCCGTGTCTTCAGGCGCGGGAAGTACGCGTACACCTTCTCCAGCGTCTGCTGCACCGCGGCCTTGCCGTCGGTTCGCGTGTAGGCGCCGGTCATCAGGTTTTCTTCGATGGTCAGGTGCGCGAAGCAGTGTCGGCCCTCCATCACCTGAATGAGGCCGCGCTTCACCAGCTCGGCCGGCGACAGCGCCTCGATGCGGTCGCCGCGCAGCTCGATGGTGCCCTTGGTCACCGCGCCGCGCTCGCCCGCGAGCAGGTTGCTCACGGCGCGCAGCGTGGTCGTCTTGCCCGCGCCGTTGCCGCCGAGCAGCGCCACGATGCCGCCTTCGGGCACGGTGAGCGACACGCCCTTGAGCACGAGGATCACGTGGTTGTAGATCACCTCGATGCCGTTGACGTTGAGAAGGATGTTGTTGGATTCGCTCATGGTGTGGTCCGAAGCATTCGAAAGAACAACAGAACAGACGCTGTGCTTTCGAATGGCGGCTCTCGCGAGCCGCCACGGCCCGTCAAGTCATCAGGAACTGCAGTCCGCCGCATCGCGGCGCGTCAGCTTCTTCTCGCCCGCGTACTTTTCTGCGGAGGTCTTGACCATTGGCTTGATGATCTGCTCGTCGGCCTGGTACCAGTCGGACATGTCGCCCCACTTGGCGCCGTCCCAGGTATGCACGCGCGCCCAGCTCGAACCCATGTGGTCCTGGCATGAAGTGCTCAGCGGACGCAGCACGCCCGAGAAACCCAATGCGTCGAGCTTCTTCTGGTCGAGCGCGAGGTTCTCCATGCCCCAGCGCACTTGCTCGCCGGTCATGACCTTGCCCTTGCCGAAGCGTTCCTGCGCGCGCTTCACGGCTTCGACACCCAGCATCTGGATGATCACGCCGCGCGTGTAGAGCACCGAGCCCACTTCGTCCTTCGGCCCCGTGCCCTGGCCCTTGTCGTGCACCTGCTTCAGGATGTCCTGGATCACCTTGGGCTGCGTGCCCGAGGTGTTGAGCGCCAGCGCGTTGTAGCCCTTGGCGTTGGCGCCCACGTCCTTCACATCAGGTTCGGCGCCGGCCCACCACACGCCGTACATCTTCTCGCGCGGGTAGCCGGTGGCCACCGCCTCCTTCAGCGCGGTGGAGTTCATCACGCCCCAGCCCCACAGCAGCACGTAGTCGGGACGCGACTGGCGCACCTGCAGCCAGGCGGACTTCTGCTCCACGCCGGGCGCCGTGACCGGGATCAGCGAGAGCTCGAAGCCGTTCTGCTTGGCGCGCTCCTGCAGGAGCGGGATCGGCTCCTTGCCGAACGGCGAGTCGTGGTAGACAAGGGCGATCTTCTTGCCCTTGAGTTTGTCCATGCCGCCTTCCTTCTTGCCGATGTGCTGGATGAGGATGTCGGCCGCCGTCCAGTAGCTGCCCATCAGCGGGAAGTTCCACTTGAACACGCTGCCGTCCTGCGAGGCGGAGAGGCCGTAGCCCAGCGTGATGAGCGGGATCTTGTCGGTCGGCACCTTGTCGGTCAGCGCAAAGGTGATGCCGGTGGCCTGCGGGTCGAACAGCGCGACGCCCGGACGGCCCTTCAGGCGCTCGTAGCATTCCACGCCCTTGTCGGTGGCGTAGCCGGTCTCGCACTCTTCGAAGGCGATCTTCACGCCGTTGATGCCGCCGGTGGCGTTGACGTACTTGATGTAGTCCTGCTTGCCGTTGGCCCAGGGCGTGCCGTTGGGCGCGTAGGGCCCGGTGCGGTACACCAGCAGCGGGAAGAACTGTTCCTTGGCCTGCGCTTGCGCGAGCGAAGGCGCCAGCAGGGCGCCGAGGGTGCTTGCCACCAGGGCGGCGGTCAGAGCGAGCGATTTCAGTTTCATGCCTGTCTCCTTATGTGGGCACCTCTGTGCCGGTTCTACGAACGCAAAAAATCAATGTGGGAAGGGCCAGAGCCGCAATTTCTCCTTGGCCGTGGACCACAGCCGCGCCAGGCCATGCGGCTCGACGATCAGGAAGAACACGATCAGCGCGCCGAAGATCATGGTTTCCAGGTGCGACGCCAGCGCCGTGGAGATCGAGAAGCCCAGCCACCCCGGCAGCTGGTTCAGGAAGAGCGGCAGCAGCACGATGAAGGCGGCGCCGAAGAAGCTGCCCATGATCGAACCGAGCCCGCCGATGATCACCATGAACAGCAGCTGGAACGAGCGGTCGATGCTGAACGCCGCCGGCTCCCACGCACCCAGGTGAATGAAGCCCCACAGCGCGCCGGCCACGCCGACGATGAAGCTGCTCACCGCAAAGGCCGTGAGCTTGGCGTACACCGGGCGGATGCCGATCACCGCCGCCGCCACGTCCATGTCGCGCATGGCCATCCACTCCCGGCCGATGGCGCTGCGCACCAGGTTCTTTGCCAGCAGCGCGAACACCACCACGAAGATGAGGCAGAACAAATACTTCTGCACCGGTGATTCGATTGGCACGCCGAACACGTTGAGTCCCGCCACGCTCACCGAGCCCGAGGACGAGTTGTTGGTGAACCACTGAATGCGCAGAAACGCCCAGTCGGTAAAGAACTGCGCCGCCAGCGTGGCCACCGCAAGGTACAGGCCCTTGATGCGCAAGCTCGGAATGCCGAACAGCACGCCGATCACCGTGGCGCACAGGCCGCCCAGCAGCAGCGAGGCAATGAGCGGCATGCCGTCGATACGTACCTGGAAGTTGTAGGCCGCGTACGCGCCCACAGCCATGAAGGCGCCGGTGCCCAATGAGATCTGCCCGCAGTAGCCGACCAGGATGTTGAGGCCCAAGGCCGCGAGCGAAAGAATCAGGAAGGGCGTGAGGATGGCGCGCATCCAGTAGTCGGACACGCCCAGCGGCACCACCACGAAGGCCGCGAGCAGCAGTACCAGCATCGCGATGCGGTCCTGCGTGATCGGAAGGATCTGCTGGTCGGCCCGGTAGCTCGACTTGAATTGGCCGTTTTCTCTGTAAAACATATCAATGGCCGTCCGGCCGCCCGAAGGGCATTGAGCTCCCCCTCGGGGGGCAGCGATACACGAAGTGATGAGCGTGGGGGCTTTTCATCTCAGACCCGATCGATGATCTTCTCGCCGAACAGCCCTTGCGGGCGAACCAGCAAGAAGACCAAGGCAAGAACGTAGGCGAACCAGATCTCGATGCCGCCACCGAGCATGGGGCCGAGATAGATTTCAGAAAGCTTCTCGCCCACCCCGATCAAGAGGCCGCCGATGATGGCGCCCGGAATCGAGGTGAGACCGCCGAGGATCACCACCGGCAGCGCCTTCAGCGCCACCAGCGACAGCGAGAACTGCACGCCGAGCTTGGATCCCCAGATGACCCCGGCCACCAGCGCCGAGAAGCCGGCCACCGACCACACGATCACCCAGATGCGCTTGAGCGGAATGCCGATGGACTGCGCAGCCTGGTGGTCGTCGGCCACGGCCCGCAGCGCGCGGCCGGTGGCGGTCTTCTGGAAGAAGATGGCCAGCACCACCACGAGCGCTGCCGACACCGCTGCGGCCACCAGGTCTTCCTGGCTCAGCAGCAGTCCGCCCTGGAAGGTGCCCTGGAGCACCATCAGCGGCTCCTTGGGCATGCCGACGTCGATCTTGTAGATGTCGTTGCCGAAAATCGTCTGGCCCACGCCGTCGAGGAAGTAGGCGATGCCCAGCGTGGCCATCAGGAGCGTGATGCCCTCCTGGTTCACCAGCTTGCTGAGCGCGAGCCGCTCGATCAGCCAGGCCACCACCACCATCACCGCCATGGCCGCGATGAAGGCCAGGATGTTCGCGAGGATGAGGCTCTGGAAGCCGAACCACAGCGGGAACCATTCGGAGAATCGCGCCATGGCCAGTGCCGCGAACAGCACCATTGCGCCCTGCGCGAAGTTGAAGACGCCCGAGGCCTTGTAGATCAGCACGAAGCCGATGGCGATCAGCGAATAGAGCATGCCGACCATCAGGCCGCCGAAGAGGGTTTCGAGGAAAAAGCCCATGTCAGTTTCTTTGTCTTTCTCCCTCCCCTTCCGGGGGAGGGTTGGGGTGGGGGCACGCGGCGCTCGATGAGGCGCGGTTGTGTAGCGAGGGCTGTCGTGCCCCCATCCCAGCCTTCCCCCGGGAGGGGAAGGAGCAATGCATCCGGGTCGGTTTATGCATGGTGATCAGTGCTCCACGCCCAGATAAGCCCGGATCACGTCTTCGTTGTTGCGCACTTCATCCGGCGTGCCGTCCCCGATCTTCTTGCCGTAGTCGAGCACCACCACGCGGTCGGAGATGTCCATCACCACGCCCATGTCGTGCTCGATCAACACGATCGTGGCGCCGAACTCGTCGTTCACGTCGAGGATGAAGCGGCTCATGTCCTGCTTCTCTTCCACGTTCATGCCGGCCATCGGCTCGTCGAGCAGCAGCACCTGCGGCTCCATCGCGAGCGCGCGGCCGAGGTCGACGCGCTTTTGCAGGCCGTAGGGCAGGCGGCCCACCGGCGTCTTGCGGTGCGCCTGGATCTCGAGAAAGTCGATGATGTGCTCGACGAATTCGCGGTGCCGCAGCTCTTCGCGCTCGGCCGGGCCCCAGCGCAGCGCCTGCGCGAGCAGGCCGCTCTTCATCTTGAGGTTGCGCCCGGTCATGATGTTGTCCAGTACGCTCATGCCCTTGAAGAGCGCGAGGTTCTGGAAGGTGCGCGCCACGCCCATCTCGGCCACCTGGCGCGAGTTCATGTGCTTGAAGGTCTGGCCGCGGAAGGTAATGGAGCCCTGCTGCGGCCAGTACACGCCGTTGATGCAGTTGAGCATCGAGCTCTTGCCCGCGCCGTTCGGACCGATGATGGCCCGCACTTCATGCTCGCGCACGTTGAAGCTGATGTCCGTCAGCGCCTTCACGCCGCCGAAGCTCAAGGATATGTTCTGTACGTCGAGGATGACCTCGCCGACTTTTCTACTGCTCATGCCGCCGCCTTCACGATGGGGAAGGTCTTGGCCTCGACGATCTTCAGCGTGGCGCTCACCATGCCGGTGCGTCCGTCCTCGAACTTGACCTGGGTCTCGATGTACTGCTCTTTCTTGCCGCCGTAGAGCGCATCGAGCAGCACCGCGTATTTCTCGGCGATGAAGCCGCGGCGCACCTTGCGTGTGCGTGTGAGCTCGTCGTCGTCGGGGTCGAGCTCCTTGTGCAGCACGAGGAAGCGCGCAATCTGCGTTTCGCCCATGCCGTCTTCGCTCGCGAGGTCGGCGTTGACCTTGCCGATGCATTCGGCAATCAGCGCCAGCACCTCGGGCTTGCCGGCCAGGTCGACGTAGCCGCCGTAGGCGAGGCCGCGCCGCTCGGCCCAATTGCCCACGGCTTCGAAGTCGATGTTGATGGCTGCGCAGACCTCGCTCCGGCCGTTGCCGAAGCACACGGCTTCCTTGATCTGCGGGAAGAACTTGAGCTTGTTCTCGATGTAGTTGGGCGCAAAGATCGCGCCGCTCACGAGCCGGCCCACGTCCTTCGCGCGGTCGATGATGCGCAGGTGGCCTTCGCTGTCGAGTACGCCCGCGTCGCCGGTGTGGAAGTAGCCGTTGGCATCGAGCACCTCGGCCGTGGCGTCGGGGCGCTTGTAGTACTCCTTGAGCACCGACACGCCGCGCACCAGCACTTCGCCGTCGTCCGCGATCTTCAGTTCGATGCCCGGCGCGGCGGTGCCCACCGTCTGCAGCTTGACCTTGCCGTCCTGCTGCAGGCACACGTAGGCGCAGGTCTCGGTCTGGCCGTAGAACTGCTTGAGGTTGACGCCGATGGAGCGATAGAAGCGGAACAGGTCGGGCCCGATGGCCGCGCCCGCGGTGTACGCCACGCGGATGCGGCTCATGCCCAGCACATTGCGCAGCGGCCCGTAGATCAGCAGGTTGCCGAGGCCGTACATCAGCCGGTCGCCCGTGCCCACCGAGGCGCCGTTGAGGATGTCGGCACCCACGCGCTGTGCGAGCGCCATGAACTTCGCATAGAGCCAGCGCTTCGGCGCCGCCGCGTCTTCCATGCGGATCGACACGGCGGTGAGCAAGCCTTCGAAGGTGCGCGGCGGGCCGAAGTAGTAGCTCGGGCCGATCTCGCGCATGTCGTTCATCACCGTCTCGGACGACTCGGGGCAGTTGAGCGTGAAGCCGCCCACCAGCCATTGCGCCACCGAGAACAGGTGGTCGCCCACCCACGCCATCGGCAGGTAGCTCATGATGTTGTCGCCGGGGCCGAGCTTGTCGGTCTCCACGCCGCCGCGGCCCGCCGCGATGAAGCTCGCGTGCGTCTGGCACACGCCCTTCGGACGTCCGGTGGTGCCCGAGGTATACAGAATGACGCCGACATCGGTGGCTTCGCCGCTCGCCACCGCGCGGTCGTAGTAGCCGGCATTGGCCTTGTCGAAGGCGCGGCCCAGTTCGCGCAGCTGCTCGTAGCTCATGAGCCCGGGCTGCTCGTAGTGGCGCAGGCCCTTGGGATCGTCGTAGATGATGTGGCGGATACCGTGCTGCTGCTCTTTCTGGAGCTCGCGGCATTCGAGCAGCTTGTCGACCTGCTCCTGGTCTTCGACGATCACGAAATCGATCGCCGCGTCCTGCAGCATGAAGACCATTTCGCTGGCCACCGCGTCCTGGTAGAGCGGCACCGGCACGCCGCGCAGGCTCTGCGCCGCGAGCACCGCCATGTACAGGTGCGGGCGGTTGGCGCCCACGATGGCCAGGTTGTCGAAGGGCTTGAAGCCCAGGCTCGCGAGGCCAGAGGCCATCTCGCGCACCTCTTGGGCGACGGCGCTCCAGTTCCAGGTTTGCCAGATGCCGAGGTCTTTCTCGCGGACGGCGGGCGACTCGGGCCGAGCCTGGGCGTGCGCGAGCAGCAGACGGGGAAAGGTGGGGGCGGTGGTTTGCACAGTGGGCGGATCGTAGGCCCCACTTTGACGCTGGGTTGTCGTTCCAACGACAATCCTAGGGACACTACTCCCCGGAGTTTCCCGATGCTTCACGGCCATTCAAACCACAGCCTGCATGGCGTTTCGATCAAGGACCGTGCGCGTTCCCCCAATGCCGTGGAGCTCGAAGGCATTCCGTGGCTGCTCGCGCTCACGCCCACCGAGCGCCGCCGCGCCGAGGCCGCGCTGGTGGTCGGCGAGGCCGAGGTCGGCGACCTGGTCTGCCGCGTCGGCCGCTCGCCCACGTACTGGTTCGGCGTGGTCGAGGGCCTGCTCAAGATGAGCAACGACAATGCCGACGGCGGCTCCGTCACTTACGCCGGCATACCGCCGGGCGGATGGTTCGGCGAAGGCACGGTGATGAAGCGCGAACCCTACCGCTACAACATCCAGGCGCTGCGGCGCAGCGTGGTGGCGGGCTTGCCTAT
The DNA here is from genome assembly GCF_030815855.1 of Variovorax paradoxus. Taxonomy (NCBI): domain Bacteria; kingdom Pseudomonadati; phylum Pseudomonadota; class Betaproteobacteria; order Burkholderiales; family Comamonadaceae; genus Variovorax; species Variovorax paradoxus. The sequence goes on from NZ_JAUSXG010000001.1 coordinate 5,699,216, forward strand.
CGACAGCTTTCACTGGCTGCTGGACCATTCCATCGGCTTCAACCGCTTCGTGATGAACCAGCTCAACGAGCGGCTCGGCCAGTTCATCGCGGCGCTGGAGATCGACCGGCTCAACAACCCCGACGCACGCGTGGCGCGCAACCTGGTGTCGCTGTTCAACCCGGTGCTGTACCCGGGCGTGGGCGAAGTCCTGCGCATCACGCAGCAGGAGCTGGCCTACCTCGTGGGCCTTTCGCGCCAGCGTGTGAACGAGGCGCTCAACGGCCTCTCGGCGCAGGGGTTGATCCGGGTGGAGTACGGTGGCCTGCGCGTGCTCGACCTGCCGGGCCTGCGCGCGACCGCAATGTCGAACAAGAAGAACGCCTCGGCGGAAACGGAAACCTCATGACCCTCAAAGACCAGCTCCAGGTGGTGCCCGCGAATGCGGAAGCTGCCTTCATTCCACCGCCCGACGTCCCTAAGGCGAAGACCGAAGACAACGGGCCGACGCTGCAGGAAGCCATCGCGCGCAACGAGGCGCTGACCGAGAAGATCGACGCGCTCGACGCGATACTGGCCAAGCCGCTCAGCGAGATCCTTGCGGACCGCGAGAAGTCCGAAGAGGCGGCTCTGGCGTGGGACCGCTTCGGCGCGATGTGGATGCTCTCGCAGCGCGCCATGCGGCGCGTGGCGCTGGACCTCGCGGCGCAGCTCGGCGTCAGCGAAGAAGAAGTCGTCGCACGCGCGATGACGCATGCCAATGCGGTGCTCAACGGTGCGGACGAGGTCGACCTCGGCGGCACCGTCGCGCCCGCGCAGCTGCAGCACATCGCGCGGCACCGGGCGTTCTTGAGGAAGCAGTTCAGGGTGGGCTGATGCCCATCACCCCGGGACTCAAGGGGCCAGTCCCCGCTTCATCAATGCGGCGTGGGTGGCTGCGAACCAGGCCGCTGCGTCGGTGAGATAAGGTTCCGCCAACGCCACGGCTTCGTTCGCCTCGTCGACAGTGCTCACGAATCCAGCGCGGTATTTGCGATTGCGCCAGTCGCGCAATGCATCCAGGGCATCGAAGCGCGCCTGACCCAGGCCGACAGCGCACGCAGCGCCTTCAAAGGCCACCACGTGGTGGCCGCGATCACTGGTGACGCGCCAGCCCTCGGCGCAGGCCACCGCCAGGCTGCTCAGCAGCACGGCATCCCAGGCTGCATCCATGCGCGTGCCGGGAGACACCGCGGTTTGGCGCGCGTCCTGCAGTTTCACTTGGGCTTGCTGCAGCCAAGCCACCACGTCGCGGGCGTTCGCCGGTTGGGACATCAGCGGCGCCCCAGGCTCAGCGGCCAGTTGCTTGAAGGATCTCAACATCAAAGTCTCCGATGAGTGACATGCGCGGTCCTTGAGCGACGGCCTGTGCGAAGCTCTCACCAGCGCGCAACTGTTTTCTGAATGAATCGATGGCAAAGGCTGTGGCGTGCACCGGTCGTCCCAGCTTCCGCCCCGCAGGCTTGAGCGCAGCATTCAGCTTGAGTTCGGATGCGGTGCCGAGCACAAGCACATCGATGTCGCTGCCGGCATGAGTCCGTTCGCCCGCGACCGAACCGAATACCACGGCCACCTCGACTCCGGCCACGGGGGACAGGGCGTCGCGCAGCGTGCGGATCAGCCGGCTGTCTTGTTGCATCAGCGTGGCGAGAGCGGCCAGGCTCGGATCGGCACTGGCGTAGTAGCGTGGCAAGCCGTCTTGCTGATGCCGCTGCACCAGGCCCACGGCTACCCAGCGCTTGAGAAGCCGTGCCACGTTGCCGGGGTCGATGCCGGCTTCGGCAGCCAGCTCACGCTGGCCGAAGCCGCGGCCGGGTTCGGCGAACAGTGAACGCAGCGCACGAAAGCGCGCGACGCCGCCGAACAGTTCTGCGAGGATGGACTCGTTCATCGGAAGGGTGTAGTTTGACGTCAGTGTAGTCGATTGGGCTACGGTGGCGTCAAATAGTCTACGGCGACGTCGAATCTACATCGAGGTGGGTCGCGCCTTTTGTCCGAGGATGCGAATAACGAGCATCTTCTATATTTGCCGCAATCCTCGAATGGTTCTGCCCGGATCAACGGCAGCCAAGTTTCCTTTTCACTTTCATCGCACGATGCCCATATCTCATCTCACCCTCATTACCGGCGCTTCGCGCGGCCTGGGCCGTGCCATGGCCGAACAGCTGCTGCAAGCCGGCCACATCGTGCTCGGCATCTCGCGCCGGCAAGACCCGCAGCTGGCCGAACTGGCCAAAGCGGCCGGCGCCGAGCTCACGCAATGGGAGCAAGACCTGTCCGACCCGCTCGCGGCGTCGGCGCGCGTCTCGGCCTGGCTCGGGGCCATCGACCCGCAGCGCTTCGACAGCGTGACCTTGATCAACAACGCCGGCACCGTCGGCAACCCGGCGCCGCTGGCGAGCGCCGTTGGCGCCGAGCTGTCGCAGGCCCTGCGCATCGGGCTTGAAGCGCCGATGCTGCTCACGGCCGCCTTCCTTGGCGCCACGCGCGAATGGCGCGGCGCACGCAAGGTGCTGAACATTTCGTCGGGCCTGGGCCGCAACGCCATGGGCAGCCAGGCGCCATATTGCGCCGCCAAGGCGGGCATGGACCACTTCTCGCGCGCCGTGGCGCTCGAGGAAGCCAAGGCGCCAAACGGCGCGCGCATCGTCTCGCTCGCACCGGGCGTGATCGACACCGACATGCAGGTGCAATTGCGTGGCGCATCGGCCGAGAAGTTTCCGGACCGAGCCCGCTTCGAGAAGCTGAAGAACGAAGGCGTGCTCGACAGCGCCGAGACCGCGGCGGCCAAGGTGCTCAAGTACCTGGCGCGCGCGGATTTCGGCCACAACCCCGTGGCCGACGTGCGCGACCCGGCCTGAGCCCGAACAAAAGAGAGCACACCATGGCCACTGCAAAGTCGATCGACACCAACGACTACAAGCTCTTTCCTTCGCCGAGGAACGTGCACCGCGTCATCTTCGAGCATCAGGTGTTCGTGCCGTACCCGTACGCGCTGATCGTGATGGACGAGTTCTACTTCAAGGGCCGCTACAGCCTGTTCTCCGCCTGCCGCCTCAGCGATGGAAAGATGGGGCAGGTGGCAACGTTCGAGCTGGCATCGGACGTGGACATCTTCAACAAGAAGTTCACGCCCGACTGAGCCGGCGGTATTTCCCCTCCCCTTCCGGGGGAGGGCCGGGGTGGGGGCACGGCGGCATCAACTGCCGCGCAGCGCTGAATGCGGGGCCGCCCCCATCCCAGCCTTCGGAGGGGGAAGGAGCAAGTCCCGCTTACTGCAGCAAGAACCTGTCGCGCTGCGCCTGCGCGCATTCGCCCATGACCGCGAGCGCCCGCTCGACCGTCGGCGTGCCGAGCACGAAGGGGTTCGCCGCCGGTGCGGGCTGTTGCCGCAGCGCGGCCAGCTTGGCTTGCGAACCGTCGATGTTCGAGTGGTTCGACAACAGCACGTCGATGCGCTGGGTCTGCACGATCGCGCCCATGCGTTGCGTGGCGCCGATGTAGGCGTCGAGCCGCGGCACGTCCTTGCCGAAGTTGAAGCCCGTGCCCCCCCAGAGCATGGCGCGGTGTTTCTGGCCGTTCGAGGTCACCTCGAACACCGGAGAGAGGGTGCCCATCGTATGGCCGGGCGTGAGGTAGAGCGTGACGCTGGTGTCGCCTAGCGTGATGCGGTCGCCGTCCTTTGCCGAAACATCGCCTGCGCCGCGTTTAGGCGGCGCGCCCCAGATCGGCGTCGCGAACTCGAGCCTTGTCTCCGTCATGGTCCAGTCGGCTTCGCTCATCACCACGCGCGCACGGTACTTCTGTGCCAGGTAGGGCGCGCCGCCGTAGTGGTCGCCGTGGCCGTGCGTGACGATCACGTACTTGATCTGCGCCGGGTCGAGACCCAGCTTTCGCATGCCGCCCTCGATGAGCGCCGCGGCTTCGGCCTGCGTGTTGAGCGCATCGATCAGGATGATGCCGTCCGAGGTCTTGATGGCCCAGGCGCTGACCCAGTCGGCGCCCACGAAATACAGGTTGTCGAAAGCCTGGCCGGGCGGCGGTGCGGGCCTGGCGATGAACGCGGCCAGGCCCTTGTCCAGTTCGGCCTGCGGCGGCCGCGCGGCGGGCGCGGGTTGGCAGAGGGTCAGCAGTGCCGTCAGATCGGGGCCGGCGGCGCGCGTGGCGACCGCGACATGCGTGGCCACGGTGGCATTCGACGGCGCTTGCCGCTGTGCCGCGGTCTGCGCGCAACCCTGCGCCAGGGCGACAACCGCTGCCAGGGCGGTTGTCTTCAGCAGAAAGCCGGTCTTGGAATTCGTGCGCTGTGCCATCGGTGTCTCCGTGCCGTCGGTGCGGCCTGTGGTGGAGACGCCATTCTGCGACGAGGGCGCTTATTCGATGGTCGCGCCCGAGGCTTGCACGATGCCCTTCCACTTTTCGTAGTCGGTCTTCAGCAGTGTCTCGAACTGTTCGGGCGTCATGGCCTGCGGCTCGGCGCCCTGGGCAATGATGGCGGCCTTCATTTCGGGCGTGGCCAGAAGCTTGTTCACTTCCGTATTCAACGTGGCGATCACGTCCTTCGGCGTCTTGGCCGGCACGAAGAGGCCGTACCAGGTGGACACGTCGAAGCCCTTGTAGCCGAGCTCGGCCACGGTGGGCGTTTCGGGCAGCGAGGTGCTGCGCTTGGCCGAGGTCACGGCCAGCGGGCGCAGCTTGCCTGCCTTGATCTGCGCCAGCGCCGAAGGCACCGACGACACCATCAGGTCGACGTTGCCCGCGAGCACGTCCATCATGGCGGCGTTGGAGCCCTTGTAGGGCACGTGGCGCATCTTGATTTGCGCGGCACCGTTGAAGATCTCGCCGGCCAGGTGGATGGTGGTGCCATTGCCGGGCGAGCCGTAGGTGACGGTGTCGGGCGCGGCGCGCGCGGTTTTCACTACATCGTCGAGCGACTTGAACTTCGAGTTGGCCTGCGTGACGATCACCACCGGGGTGTAGGCCACGTGCGCCACGGCGGTGAGGTCCTTCACCGGGTTGTAGCTCAGGTTCTTGTAGAGCCAGGGCGCAACGACCATGTTGTCCTTCTGGCCCATCACGATGTCGTAGCCCGTGGGCGCGGCGCGCGCGGCCTCGGCAATGCCGATGGTGCCGCCGGCACCGCCGCGGTTGTCGGGCACCACGGTCCAGTGGTTGGCTTCGGTGAGCTTCTGGGCCACCAGGCGCGCCAGGATGTCCGTGCCGCCGCCGGGCGGGAAGGGCACGATCATGCGAATGGGCTTGGCGGCGGGGTAGGCCGCGGTTTGCGCGTGCGCGGTGGCCGCCGTGAAAGCCAGGGGAAATGCGAGCGCGAGGGCCAGCGTGCCGAGTTGTCTGCGGATCATGGGTTGCTTGTCTCTTGTGTGAACGATTCGGGGTTGCAGCCGTGGATGGCAGCCACTGCACCGGGGGTGCAGTGTGCCGGAAGCGGGGCCGTGCGGATTCTTCATTCGCGATGAGGCCCTTATCGGCTCGCGGGGTATTTTCCGACGGATTGACAGCGGCCCGCGGACACCGAATACTTCACCAAATGGTTGAGTATTTTTGGCTCGCCCGCCGTGCGTCCACCGCACGATGGGCTTCACAGGAGACTCGCATGCTCGGAAACATCAACGCGGTGGCCAACCTCGCGGTGAAAGACCTCGCCGCGGCCCGCCGCTTCTACGAAGACACGCTGGGCCTGGCCGAGGTCGATGCGGAAGGGGACGAGGTGATCGTCTACCGCAGCGGCAACTCGCGCATCAACGTGTACCGTTCGGCCTATGCGGGCACCAACCAGGCCACGGCCGTGACCTGGCCGGTCGATGGCGACATCGAGCGCATCGTGGCGGCGCTCAAGGCGAAGGGCGTGCGCTTCGAGCACTACGACATGCCCGGCGCAAGGCTCGAAGGCGACATCCACGTCATGGGCGACATGAAGGTCGCCTGGTTCAAGGACCCGGACGGCAACATCCTCAACCTCATCAACGGCTGAGGATGCCGCCCGCGGGAACAGCGGCGTTCAGCCGAAGTTCTTGGCCGCGAAGTCCCAGTTCACCAGCTTGGCCAGGAAGGTCTCGACGAACTTCGGGCGCAGGTTGCGGTAGTCGATGTAATAGGCGTGCTCCCACACGTCCACCGTCAGCACCGGCGTGTCGCCGGTGGTCAGCGGCGTACCGGCGGCGCCCATGTTCACGATGTCCACCGAGCCGTCGGCCTTTTTCACGAGCCAGGTCCAACCCGAACCGAAGTTGCCCACGGCCGACTTCACGAACGCTTCCTTGAAGGCGTCGTAGCTGCCCCACTTGGCATCGATGGCCTTGGCCAGCGCGCCGGTGGGAGCGCCGCCGCCCTGGGGCTTCATGCAGTTCCAGAAGAAGGTGTGATTCCAGATCTGGGCGGCGTTGTTGTAGATGCCGCCGCTGGACTTCTTGACGATGTCCTCGAGGGGCATCGACTCGAACTCGGTGCCTTTTTGCAGGTTGTTCAGGTTCACCACGTAGGCGTTGTGGTGCTTGCCGTAGTGGTACTCGAGGGTTTCCTTCGAGTACTCGGGTGCCAGCGCGTCGAGGGCGTACGGCAGGGGTGGGAGGGTGTGTTCCATGGTGGGGTTTTTCCTTTCGGGTTTGAAAACGGTGAAATCAGGGTGCCTCAAGGCGCGTTCTTCGGGCTCACCTGGTAGGCGCAGCGCCGCGCGCCCGCAAGCACGTGCTCGACGCGGCTCACGCTCGCGTCGGTTCCCAGCATTTCTTCGAAGAGCTGCAGTTCGCTGCGGCAAAAGCCCGTGCAGGCCCGCGCCGCGGTGCAGATGGGGCAGTGGTTCTCGATGAAGAGAAAGCCATCGCCCTCGGGCCGGAACTCGGCCATGTAGCCTTCGCGGCTGCGGATCTCGGCGAGCCGTTCGAGCTTCGTCTTCAGGCTGCGCGCGCCCAGCATCGCCTCGCGGTAGTTGGCGCGCATGGCTTCCTCGCGCGCACCGATGAGCTGGTCCATGCCCTTCTCGCCGAACACGGTGATCACGGCGCTGATCATCTGCACCGTCATCTCGGCATGCGTGTCGGGAAAGCGTGCGTGCCCGGCACCGGTCAGCCGCCATATCTGCGTCGGCCGGCCGCGGCCCGCGGGCCGGCTCTCGGCGTCGACCAGCCCGTCGGACTGCAGCTTGACCATCTGCTGGCGCACGGCCTCCACCGTCACGTCGAGCACCTTGGCAATGTCGGGAATGCCGAGCGCGCCGCGGGTCTTGAGCGTGGACAGGATGCGGTCCGCCGGCTGGTGCGGCGTCCAGGCGGGCTTCAGGTCGAGGGGGTGGGCGGTCATCCTTTTTATTTCACAGGCTTGGCTTTGATTATTGAATGGCAACGCCTCCGTTGTCGAGGGCCGTGCGAAAGACGGGGCGTCTTTACGGTTTCTTTATGCGGCCCCGCCGACTCTGTTCCCTGTTTTTACGGGCGCCTGCCGAGACTCGATGCCTTGGTTTCGCTGCAGGAGCAATGAATGGATTTCGTCTGGATGGGCGCCTTGCTGGCGCTGTGGGCCGCATTGGCCGCCATGGCCTTCGGGCTGAACCGGCTCGAAGGGCCCGACGCAATGAATGCGCCGAATGAGCTGAACACAGGCGAAGGAGAGCGGCCATGATCAGCCTCGAAGCGCTCTACGGCTTCGGCGCGCTGATCGCCCTCGTCCTGTTCGCCTACCTGGTGTTCGCGCTGATCTGCGCGGAGGAGTTCTGACATGACCGCCTCCGCCTGGTCCTTGCTGGCCCTCTTTCTCGTGGCACTGCTGCTGCTGGCATGGCCGGTCGGCAAGTTTCTTGCCGCGTTGTGCGATGGGCGCCTGCCGCGCTGGATGCAGCGCATCGAGGCGCCGCTCTACAGGCTCGCGGGCACGACGCCCGGGCAATCGATGCACTGGCTGCGCTATGCGCTCGCGCTGCTGGCCTTCAATGCCATTGGCGCTATCTTTCTCTACGCGCTGCAGCGCCTGCAGGGCTGGCTGCCGCTCAACCCCGTCGGCATGGGCGCCGTATCGGCCGACTCGGCCTTCAACACCGCAGTGAGCTTCGTCTCCAATACCAATTGGCAAGGCTACGGCGGTGAGTCGACCATGAGCTACCTCACGCAGATGCTCGGGCTCACGGTGCAGAACTTCTTCTCGGCCGCCACGGGCATTGCCGTGGCCTTCGCGCTTGTGCGCGGCTTTGCGCGCCGGGGCGACGGCAAGAGCCGTGGCCTGGTCGGCAACTTCTGGGCCGACATCACGCGCATCACGTTGTGGCTGCTGGTGCCGTTGTCGTTCGTGCTTGCGGTGGTCTTCGCGGGCGAGGGCGTGATCCAGAATCTCGACGCCTACAAGACCGTGCAAACGGTCGAGGCCGCAGCGAGCCCGCAGACACAGACGCTCGCCATGGGCCCTGTCGCGTCGCAGGAGGCCATCAAGATGATCGGCACCAACGGCGGCGGCTTCTTCAACGCCAACTCGGCGCATCCCTACGAGAACCCGACCGCCCTCAGCAACCTGCTGCAGATGATCGCGATCTTCCTGATTCCGGCGGCGCTGTGCTTCGCATTCGGCCGCGTGGTCGGCGACATGCGGCAAGGGTGGGCCGTGCTCGCGGCAATGACGGTGATGTTCGTCGTTGCCGTGGTGGCCGTCATTCCTGCCGAACACGCCGGCAATCCGCTGCTCGCGTCCCTGGGTGTCGACCAGGCGGCGAGCGCGCTGCAAAGCGGCGGCAACATGGAAGGCAAGGAGGTGCGCTTCGGCATCGACGCCTCGGCGCTCTTTGCGGCCGTGACCACCGCGGCATCCTGCGGCGCGGTGAATGCCATGCACGACTCCTTCACGCCGCTCGGCGGCATGGTGCCGCTGGTGCTGATGCAGCTGGGCGAGGTGGTGTTCGGCGGCGTCGGCAGCGGCCTCTACGGCATGCTGATCTTCGCGATGCTCGCGGTGTTCATCGCGGGCCTGATGATCGGCCGCACGCCCGAGTATCTCGGCAAGAAGATCGAGGTGCGCGAGATGAAGCTGATCTCCATCGCGATCCTGGTCACGCCCATCGTGGTGCTGGCCGGCACCGCGGTGGCGGTGATCGCGGGCGCCGGCAAGGCCGGCATCGCGAACCCCGGTGCGCATGGGTTCTCTGAAATTCTCTACGCGCTGAGTTCGGCCGCCAACAACAACGGCAGCGCCTTCGCGGGGCTGTCGGCCAATACGCCGTTCTACAACGGCCTGCTCGGGCTGGCCATGTGGCTGGGCCGCTTCGCGATGGTCGTTCCGGTGCTGGCCATTGCCGGCTCGCTGGCCGCAAAAAAGCGCCTGCCGGTCACCGGCGGCACGCTGCCCACGCATGGGCCCCTGTTCGTCTCGCTGCTGATCGGCACCGTGCTGCTGGTCGGTCTGCTCAACTATGTGCCGTCATTGGCTCTCGGGCCCGTGGTCGAACACCTCGTGCTCTGGAAATGAAGGAGCGCACCATGACTGCCAATACGAAAACTTCTCTCTCGCTGCTCGACGCGGCGCTGGTCAAGCCCGCGCTGTGGGGCGCCTTTTCCAAGCTCGATCCGCGCACGCAGTGGCGCAACCCGGTGATGTTCATCGTCTACATCGGCAGCGTTCTCACGACGCTGCTCTGGGTGCATTCGCTGAGCTTTCCGGGCGACACCGGCATGAAGCCCGCGTTCGTGCTGGCCATCACCGTCTGGCTGTGGTTCACCGTGCTGTTCGCCAATTTTGCCGAAGCCCTGGCCGAGGGCCGCAGCAAGGCGCAAGCCGCCTCGCTGCGCGGTCTTCGCAAGGACACCTGGGCCAAGAAGCTGCAGGAGCCGCACCATGGTGGCCGCTTCGCCGCCGGGCCGCCCCAAGGCGAAGCAGCCCCCTCGGGGGGCAGCGCAGCACACGCAGTGGCAAGCGTGGGGGCTCGCATGTGGGTTCCGGAGCAGGCGCCCAACCTTCGCAAGGGCGATGTGGTGCTGGTGGAAACGGGCGACGTGATCCCGCTCGACGGCGAGGTGATCGAAGGCGTGGCCTCGGTGGACGAGAGCGCCATCACCGGCGAATCGGCGCCCGTGGTGCGCGAATCGGGCGGCGACTTTTCCGCCGTGACAGGCGGCACGCGCGTGCTGTCCGACTGGCTGGTGGTGCGCATCTCGGTGAACCCGGGCGAATCGTTCCTGGACCGCATGATCGGCATGGTCGAGGCGGCCAAGCGCCACAAGACGCCCAACGAAATCGCGCTCACCATCCTGCTGGTGGCGCTCACGCTGGTATTCCTGATGGTCACCGTCACGCTGCTGCCGTTCTCGGTATTCAGCGTGGAGGCCGCGGGTGCGGGCACCGTGGTGTCGCTCACCGCGCTGGTGGCGCTCTTGGTGTGCCTGATTCCGACCACCATCGGCGGCCTGCTCTCGGCCGTGGGCGTGGCCGGCATGAGCCGCATGATGCAGGCCAACGTCATCGCCACCTCGGGCCGCGCGGTGGAAGCCGCCGGCGACGTCGATGTGCTGCTGCTCGACAAGACCGGCACCATCACGCATGGCAACCGCCAAGCCAGTGCCTTCCTGCCCGCGCCGGGCGTGCCCCAGGGCCGCCTGGCGCGCGCCGCCATGCTCGCATCGCTGGCCGATGAAACGCCCGAGGGCCGCAGCATCGTCGAACTCGCGCGCCGAGACGGTCTCGAAGCCACGGCGGTAGAAGGTGCACGCTTCGTTCAGTTCACCGCCCAGACCCGCATGAGCGGTGTCGACCTGCCGGCCGCGGCGAACAGCCTGGGTACGGACGTCGTGCTGCTGCGCAAGGGCGCCGTCGATGCGATCCGCCGGCATGTCGAGTCGCTCGGCGGCAGCGTGCCCGCGGAGGTGTTGCGCGCCGCCGAAGAAACTGCGCGGCGCGGCAGCACGCCGCTGGCCGTGGCCGAAGGCAACCGCGTGCTTGGCGTGGTCGAACTCAAGGACATCGTCAAGACCGGCATCAAGGATCGCTTCGCCGAGCTGCGCCGCATGGGCATCAAGACGGTGATGATCACCGGCGACAACAAGCTCACCGCCGCGGCCATTGCGGCCGAGGCGGGCGTGGACGACTTCCTGGCCGAGGCCACGCCGGAGGACAAGCTGGCGCTGATCCGCAAATACCAGTCCGAAGGCCGCTTGGTCGCGATGACCGGCGACGGCACCAACGACGCCCCCGCGCTCGCCCAGGCCGACGTGGCCGTGGCCATGGGCAGCGGCACGCAGGCGGCAAAGGAGGCCGGCAACATGGTCGACCTGGATTCGAACCCGACCAAGCTGCTCGAGGTGGTGGAGACCGGCAAGGCGCTGCTCATGACGCGCGGCTCGCTCACGACCTTCTCGATTGCCAACGACGTGGCGAAGTACTTCGCGATCATTCCGGCGATTTTTGTCTCGACCTATCCGCAGCTCGGCGCGCTCAACGTGATGCGGCTTGCAAGCCCGTCGTCGGCCATCCTGTCGGCGGTGGTCTTCAATGCGCTGGTCATCGTGTTCCTGATTCCGCTGGCACTCAAGGGCGTGCGCTACCGGCCGGTGGGCGCCGCCGCGCTGCTGCGACGCAACCTGGCCATCTATGGGCTGGGCGGCCTGCTGGTGCCCTTCATCGGCATCAAGTTGATCGACTGGCTGCTGGTGGCCGTCCATCTCGTCTGAGGAGTTCTTCATCATGAACAACATCGTTCGTCCCGCGCTCGTGCTCTTCGCGCTGCTGGGCGCGCTCACCGGCTTGGTCTACCCATTGGCCGTGACCGGCGCCGCCAAGGCGCTGTTTCCGTCGCAGGCCGCGGGCAGTCTCGTCGTACGCAACGGCGCCACCGTGGGCTCGACGCTCATCGGCCAGAACTTCAGCGACCCGAGGCACTTCTGGGGCCGGCCGTCCGCCACCGCGCCGCAGCCCTACAACGCGAGTGCTTCGGGTGGCTCGAACCTCGGCCCGCTCAATCCGGTGCTGGTCGACGCGGTCCAGGCGCGCATGGCCGCCTTGCGCGCTGCCGACCCGGGCAACATCGGGCCGGTGCCGGTCGACCTGGTCACCGCCTCGGCCAGCGGGCTCGACCCCGACATCAGCCCCGCTGCAGCCCGCTACCAGGCCGCGCGTGTCGCACGCGTGCGCGGGCTCCCGGTCGAAGACGTGAACGCGCTGATCGCCAGCCATACGCAGGCGCCGCTCTGGGGTCTTGTGGGCGAACCGCGCGTCAACGTGTTGGCACTGAATCTCTCGCTCGATGAGCGCGGCGCAATGCGCTAACCTGCGCTGCCTTCCCATGTTCGACACCCGCCCCGACCCCGACGCCCTGCTTGCGCAACTGCGCAGTGACGAGGCGCGTGCGCTTCGCGGCAAGCTGCGCATCTACTTCGGTGCCGGCGCGGGCGTGGGCAAGACCTGGGCGATGTTGAGCGCCGCCCAGCGCGAGCGCACCGCGGGGCGCGACGTGCTCATCGGCGTGGTCGAAACCCATGGCCGCAGCGAAACCGCCGCGCTGCTCGCGGGGCTCGACAAGCTGCCGCTGCGCGAACTGGACTACCGCGGCCGTACGCTGGCCGAGTTCGACCTCGACGCGGCACTGGCGCGCAAGCCCGCCGTGCTGCTGGTCGACGAACTGGCCCACACCAACGCCCCCGGATCGCGCCACGCCAAGCGCTGGCAGGACGTGCAGGAGCTGCTGGCCGCGGGCATCGAGGTGTGGTCGGCCCTCAACGTGCAGCACCTGGAGAGCCTCAACGGCACCGTCGGGGCGATCACCGGCGTGCGCGTGCATGAGACGGTACCCGACACCGTGCTCGACGAGGCCGACGAGGTGGTGCTGGTCGACGTCACGCCCGACGAGCTCACGGCGCGGCTCGCGGCCGGCAAGGTGTACCTGCCGCAACAGGCCGAACGCGCGGCACAGAATTTCTTTCGCAAGGGCAACCTGATTGCGCTGCGCGAGATTGCGCTGCGCCGCACCGCCGAGCATGTGGAAGACGATGTGCGCGGCTGGCGGGTCGAGCAATCTGGCGTGGCCGGCCGCAATGGAAAAGATGGGAACGGCGGCGCGCTGCAGGCCTGGAACACCTCGGGCGCGATCCTCGCGTGCGTCGGTCCGCACGAAGGCGCGGCGCAGACGGTGCGCACCGCAGCGCGGCTCGCGGGCCAGTTGAACGTGCGCTGGCACGCGGCCTACGTGGAGACGCCGCGGCTGCAGCGCCTGGCCGCCGGAGAGCGCGACCGCATCCTCGCGGTGCTCAAGCTGGCCGAGGAACTGGGCGCGGCCACCGCGGTGCTCACGGGCTCCGACGTGGCCGAGCAACTCTCCGAGCAGGCCCGAAGGCTCAACTGCGCGACGCTGGTGATGGGACGTTCGGAGCCGGGAAGCGGCTGGCGCCGCTGGTGGCCCGCCGCGCCGCTGCCGCTGCCGCGCGCGTTGGCGCAGCGCGCGCCCGCGCTCGACATCCTGGAAGTCGGCCGCGCCGACAGCGCGCGCCGCCTGGGGCGCACGCCGCTCAACACGCCGCGCGCCGACGACGATCATGAGAAGGCACCCATCCACTGGCCCGGCTATGCCTGGGCCACGGCCACCAGCGTGGCGCTCACGCTGGCCTGTACGCCGCTGGCCGGCGTGCTCGAACTCGCGAACATCGTGATGCTGTTCCTGCTCGGCGTGGTCGGCGTGGCGATGCGCTTCGGCCGCGGGCCCTCGGCGCTGGCGGCCCTGCTCAATGTCGCGGCCTTCGACTATTTCTTCGTGCCGCCGCAGCTTTCGTTTGCGGTGAGCGACGTGCAGTACGTGCTGACCTTCGCGATCATGCTGGGCGTCGGCCTGCTGGTGGGGCAGCTCACCGCGGGGCTGCGTTTTGCGGCCGGGGTATCGACCAGCCGCGAACGGCGTGCGCGCTCGCTGTTCGAGCTCACGCGCGAACTCTCGGCGGCACTGGAAAGCACGCAGGTCGTCTCGCTGGGCGCTGCCGCGGTGCAGGGCCACTTCGGCGGCCATGCGCTGGTGCTGGTGACCGATGCGAACGACCAACTCGTGATTCCCAAGACGCCGCCCGAAGGCTTCGATGCGCACGTGGCCGACTGGGCCTTCCGCCATGGCCAGCCGGCCGGCCTGGCCACCGCCACGCTCGCGGCACAGAGTTGGCACTACGTGCCGTTGCAGGCGCCGATGCGCGTGCGCGGTGTGCTCGCGCTCTCACCGGCGCAGCCGCGCTGGCTGCTGATTCCCGAGCAGGCGCAGCAGCTCGACACGCTGGCGCGGCAGATCGCCATCGCGCTGGAGCGCGTGCACTATGTCGAGGTGGCGCAGCAGGCCGTGGTCGAAATGGAATCGGAGCGCCTGCGCAACGCCCTGCTCGGCGCGATTTCGCACGATGTGCGCACGCCGCTCACCGCATTGATCGCGTTGGCGGAATCGTTGCAGACGCAGCCGCCCGAAGCGCACGCCGAAGCGGCGCGAGCCATCGTCGCGCAGGCGCACGAACTGCATGCGCTGGTCAACAACCTGCTCGACATGGCGCGCCTCGAAAGCGGCATTGCGGGCGGCGCGGTAAACCTGCGGCGCGACTGGCAATCGGTCGAGGAAGTGGTGGGATCGTCCATTCGTGCGGCTCGCACGTCGTTGGGCGGCACCGTCGTGCAGACCGCGCTCGCTGCGGACCTGCCGCTGGTCGAATTCGATGCGGTGCTGATCGAGCGCGTGCTTGTCAATCTGCTGGAGAACGCGACCAAATACGGCGCGCCGCCCATCGTCGTCGGCGCGCGTGCCGAACCCGGCGTGCTGGTGCTCACTGTGCGCGATCACGGTCCCGGCCTGCCCGCCGCACTGCTGGGCCGCGAGCAGAAGCTGTTCGACAAGTTCACGCGCGGCGAAACCGAGTCGGCCACGCCGGGCGTGGGGCTGGGCCTCGCGATCTGCCGCGCGGTGGTGAGTGCGCACGGCGGCGAAATTGCCGCGGCCAATGCAGAAGGTGGCGGTGCAGAATTCACAGTGAAGCTGCCGCGCCGCGAACCTCCCGAACCTGCCGAAGCCCAACTCTGAACCCATGCCGTCTCCCACCGCCATCGTCATTGAAGACGAGCCTCAGATCCGCCGCTTCGTGCGTGGCGCACTCGAGGCCGAGGGCTGGGTGGTGCACGAAGCCGGCACGCTGCGGGACGGCCTTGCGGCGGCCGGCACGCGCCAGCCCGACCTGCTGGTGCTCGACCTCGGCCTGCCGGACGGTGACGGTGTTTCGCTGATTCGCGACGTGCGCGGCTGGTCGGCCGTACCGATCATCGTGCTGTCCGCGCGCAGCGACGAGGCCGACAAGATCGCCGCGCTCGATGCGGGCGCCGACGATTACCTGACCAAGCCTTTCGGCACCGGCGAGCTGCTGGCGCGCGTGCGCGCCAACCTGCGCCGTCCGCGCGCGGCGGGCGGCGACGAAACGGCAGAAGCGGTGTTCCGTTTCGGCGAGGTCGAGCTGGACCGCGCCGCCCGCATCGTGCGCCGCGCCGGTACCGAGGTGCACCTGACGCCGACCGAGTACCGGCTGCTCTCCGTGCTGGTGGCCAACGCCGGCCGCGTGCTCACGCAACGCCAGCTGCTGCGCGAAGTGTGGGGCCCGTCGCACACGGATCAGAGCCATTACCTGCGCATCTACATGGGGCATTTGCGGCAGAAATTGGAAGCGGATCCGGCGCAGCCGCGGCATCTGTTGACGGAGACTGCGGTGGGGTATCGGTTGGTGGTTTAGCGGGTGGGCGCCGCGCTTTCGTCGGGGGCACAGAGCCCTCACCCTAGCCCTCTCCCAGAGGGAGAGGGGAAAAGACCGAATGCCGGCGTCGGGCTGTGTGTTTTCTCCCTCTCCCTCCGGGAGAGGGTTGGGGTGAGGGCAGCGGCATCCACCTCACCACCGAATCCCGAACAAGAAGAGATCAGGTCGCCATGCCCTTGTTCGGATTCAGCAAGAACTTCTCTCCCGTCGCCTGCTTCCCGTACACGCCGATCGCATCGAGCTGCAGCGCCTCGAGCAAAGAAACCTCCCGCGTGTAGTGGCTCGCAAACGTCGTCTTCAATTCAGCAACGACCCGCGCCTTCAAACGCTGCACACCTTCATCCCCGAGCTTCTGCAGGAACGGGAACAGCAGCCACCCGCCCATGCGCCAGGCCATGCCGAAGTTGCGCACGAACTCCGTCGGCGAGCGGTCGAGGCCGCCGTAGATGTACACCTGCTTGTGCGTGGTCGAGCCGTAGCGGCTGTATTCCTTCGCGGTGCGGTTCAGCGCCGCTTCCATGCAGCCGAGGATCTGCCCCGCGAGCTTGCCGCCGCCCGTGGCGTCGAACGCCAGCGTGGCGCCCGTTTCGACCAGGGCCTGCGTCAGGTCTTCGAGGAAGGTGGGCGAGCTCGTGCTGCACACGTACTTCGCACCGATGCCGCGCAGCAGCGCTTCCTGTTCGGGCTTGCGCACGATGTTGACCAGGTCGATGCCGTCCTTCTGGCAGATCTTGTTGAGCATCTGCCCCAGGTTGGATGCGGCGGCTGTGTGCACCAGCGCCTTGTGGCCTTCGCGCCGCATCGTCTCGACCATGCCGAGCGACGTGAGCGGGTTCACGAAGCACGATGCGCCCTCGGCCGGCGCGGTGCCCGCTGGCAGTTCGAGGCACTGGGCGGCTGCCACGGCGCGGTACTGCGAATACATGGCGCCGCCGATCGCGGCCACCGTCTTGCCGAGCAGCGCCTGCGCGGCCGCAGACGAGCCGGCTTTCACCACCACGCCGGCGCCTTCGTTGCCGACCGGCATCGACTGGTCCAGCCGCCCGGCCATCATGGGCATGCCGCGCTCGGGCACGGTGGCCGTGACGATGGGCCGTTCGGGCGTGCCCGAGACCTTGGCGGTGCTCATGTCCGCGGCGCCGAACAGCAGGCCCAGGTCCGACGGGTTCATCGGCGAGGCTTCGACGCGGATCACGACTTCGTGCGCCTGCGGCTCGGGCACCGGTTCGTCGTGCAGCGAGAGTTCGAGTTCGCCGTTCGCGCGGATGAGAGAGCGCAGTTGCAGTGCCATGAAGAGCCCCTTGCGACCTTGAAAAAGGCCCGTTGGAAGGTGGCCCAAGGCCACGGGGCGGCCAGTATAGGAGCGGCCTGCGAAAGCTGCAGGCGCCTTCAGGACACCACGGGAATCACCGGCGCGTGGGCCAGCGCGTGGCTCATCTTCTGCGGATCGAAGCGGTCGAGATAGCGCGGAATGTTGCGCCACAGCGTGTGGTAGCCGTAGCCGCCGCGCAGCATCTCGAGCCGCGCGCTCTCCTTGTCCCAGCCTTGCACCGCCATGCGGTAGGCCGCTGCGACCACGCCGGTGCGGTCGGCGCCGTGCATGCAGTGGATCAGCACCGGGCCCTGCTTTTCGGCGTCGCGAATGGCCACCAGCGCGCGCAGCACCTTGGCGTCGTCGATCGACCAGGTGTTGATCGGCACGCGCACCAGGCGGATGCCGCTGCCCGCGAACACTTTCCTGTCGTCGTTGAACGAGCGCAGGCTCACGATGGTGCGGATGCCGAGCGTCTTCAGCGCCGCCACGTCGGGGATGCGCGGCTGCGCGCTGCGATACAGCGTGGGCGTGAGGCGGTGCAGGTTCTCGACCTTCAGCGTGTCCAGAGGATCGGCCCAGTGGCCGGGGCGCGGGTCGGCGATGCCCTCGACCGCTGCCTTGTGTTTCTTCCTCGTCATGTCTTCCGCCGCCAGTGCCGCGTCACCAGGATCAGCAGTGCCACCGCCAGGCCGCCCCAATAGTCGACCGGCGCGCCCCAGACCCAGTGCTTGTGCCAGAACGCATCGACCGGATTGAAGCGTGCCCAGCCGAAGGCCGGGTTGATGATGAACCATAGGAAGTCTTCGCAGACCCAGAACACGATCAACCCCGCAACGGCCAGGCCGACGTCGCGCCAGGTCCAGCGGCCGTTGAAAGCCAGCGGCGCAAAGAACACCAGCGCCATGAAGCTGAAGACCCAGGCGTGATAGCCGGTCATCGCGCGTCCGCCCCAGAAGATGTCGAGCCAGATGTTGTTCTCGATGCGCCACGTGGGCAGCGAGGTGGCCCAGCCCGCGCCGCCTTCGATCTGGATCTCGGCATTGGCAAAAAAGAAAGCCATCACGACCACCCAGGCCAGGTAGCCGATGGTGCGGGCCACGCCGGTTTTCTCCGTGGCGCCGGTCATGCCGCTTCGCTCAATACGCGCTGCAGCACCGCGGCCGCCGCACGCGGCTTGCCGAGCGCTCGGCTGCGGCGGGCCATGTCGGCCAGCTTGGCGGGATCGGTCATCAGGCGCGCCACCTTGTAATCGAGGCCGATGGCGTCGTAGGCGAGCCAGGCCGCGCCTTCTTCCATGAGGAAGCCGGCGTTGTGCTCTTCCTGCCCCGGAATCGGCGAGATCAGCAGCATCGGCTTGCCGAGCGCCAGGCATTCCGACACCGTGAGCCCGCCGGGCTTGGTCACCACCAGGTCGGCCGCGGCCATGAGCTTGTGCATCTCGTTCGTGAAGCCGATGGCCACCACGCGGCCGGGGTGGCGCGCGGCCACCGCCTGGAGCCTGGCGTGCGCCTCGGCATTGCGGCCCGCCACGGCAATGACCTGGAAGCCGCTGTCGCCGCCCAGCGAAAGCACGCGCTCGACCATGCTCGGCAGGTCCCCGACGCCCGCGCCGCCCGAGGCCATCAGCAGCACGGGCCGTGCGGGGTCGAGGCCGAGCGCCGCTGCGCACGCATCGCGGGCGAGCGCCGGTGCGTCGGGCTCGGAGAAAGCCGGCATCACCGGAATGCCCGTCACGTGGATGCGCTCCGCCGGAATGCCGCGCGCCCGCAGCCTGAAGGCCACTTCTTCGGTCGCGGCCAGGTAGCCCGCCATGCCCGGCACCAGCCACATGTTGTGCAGGTCGTAGTCGGTGATCTGCAGCCACACCGGAAAGTCGATGCGGCCGCGGTTGCGCTCGCGCATCAGCAGTTCGGCCGGCAGGAAGTGGGTGCAGATCACGGCGTCGGGCTTCTCGCGGCCGATCTCGCGCACCAGGGCGCCGGTGCTCAGCCGCTCGATGCCGCGGCGCAGCCGCTGCGAGGGCGCATGGTGCGGCGTGGCGTCGGCGCGCTGGTGCAGGTACGACCACAGTTCGGGTGCGCGGTTCACGAGCTGGATGTACCAGTCGGTGTACACCTTCCGGAAGCCGCCGGCCACGTGGGCCATGGCATCGATGTGGACGGCCGTGTGCGGCGGGGCCGACTGAACGGCGGCTTCGAGGGCTTGCGCTGCGCGCACGTGGCCGTTGCCGGCGCTCACACTGAGGATCAGGATTTTTGTCATGCGGGTCCGGGGCCGTCGGCTGGCCATTGGCGCGCATTATCCCCATGCCACGCGACACATTCCGCGGACGGCGCCCATGGGGGAAAATGCCGCTGCGCACCGACCTCCGGGCGTGACCCGCCCCCAAACCGACCGCGCCCACCGCATGACCGACGCTTCTTCCGCACCGATCCGCCTCAACAAACGCATGGCCGAGCTCGGCATCTGCTCGCGCCGCGAGGCCGACGAGTGGATCGCCAACGGCTGGGTGAAGGTGAACGGCAAGCCGGCCGAAATGGGCGTGAAGGTCACGCCGTCCGACCGCGTCGAGGTCGACAAGGCCGCCAAGGGCCAACAGGCGAACCAGGTCACCATCCTGATCAACAAGCCCATCGGCTATGTGAGTGCGCAGGCGGAAGACGGACACGAACCGGCCGTCTCGCTGTTCACGCCGCAGAACCGCTGGGCCGAAGACAACGCGCGCTTCTTCTTCAACCCGAGCCAGCTGCGCGGCCTGGCGCCGTGCGGCCGGCTCGACATCGATTCCATCGGCCTCCTGGTGATGACCCAGGACGGCCGCATCGCGCGCCAGCTGATCGGCGAAGACTCGGTGATGGAGAAAGAATACCTGGTGCGCGTGGCGTATCACGGCCTCGGCCAGCCCGCGCCCACCGGTCAGCTGGTGCGCATGGACGACGACGATCCCGTCACGACCAATGTGCAGGCGGTCTTTCCGCCGGCGATGCTCGCCAAACTGCGCCACGGCTTGAGCCTCGATGGCCAGCCGCTCAAGCCGGCGCGTGTCGAATGGCAGAACCCCGAGCAGCTGCGCTTCGTGCTCACCGAAGGCAAGAAGCGCCAGATCCGCCGCATGTGCGAGCTGGTCGGGCTCAAGGTGGTGGGGTTGAAGCGCGTGCGCATCGGCAAGGTGATGCTCGGCAACCTGCCCGTCGGGCAGTGGCGCTACCTCGGTCCGCACGAGAAGTTCTGAGGAGTCTTCGCTGATGGCCGTGGTGCTGAGCCGGCGCGCACTGAACCGGGCCACGCTGGCGCGGCAGATGCTGCTGGAGCGGCGCAAGGCGACGGTCACGCAGGCGATCGAAAAACTGGCGGGCCTGCAGGCGCAGGCACCGAACCCGCCCTACATCGGCCTGTGGAGCCGGCTCGAAGGCTTTCGCCGCGAACAGCTGACCGAGGCCCTGAAGAAGCGGCGCGTCGTGCGCATGTCGACGATGCGCGCGACCCTGCACCTGATGGCCGCCTCGGATGCGCTGGCCTGGCGGCCGTTGCTCGAATCCGTGCATCAGCGCGGACTGTCGAGCGGCCACGGGCGGGCCCTCGAAGGCATCGACCGTGCGGCCGTGGTGAAGGCGGGGCGCGCGCTGCTGGACGAAGCTCCGCTCAACAGTTCGGAACTGGGGCAGGCTCTCGCATTGCGCTGGAAAGACCGCAAACCCGCCTCGCTCACCGCACTCATCCGCAACAACGTGCCGCTGGTGCACCTGCCGCCCGCGGGCAGCTGGAACTCGCACCAGAGCGCACAGCTCCAGCCCCTCGAACATTGGCTTGGCGAATCGGCCTCCGATGCCGTAGCCGCCACCCAGGACGACCTGCTGCTGCGCTACCTGGCGGCCTTCGGCCCCGCCACGCTCGCCGATGCCGGCGCGTGGTCGGGCCTCACGGGCTGGAAGGCCGTGGCCGAGCGCCTGCGGCCGCAGCTGCGCGTGTTCATCGGCGATCAGGGCCAGGAACTGTTCGACCTGCCGCGCGCGCCGCGTCCCGGCCCCGACACGCCCGCGCCACCGCGCCTCGTCGCCGAGTGGGACAACCTGCTGCTCTCGCACGCCGACCGAAGCCGCGTGATGAGCGATGAACACCGCGCCCGCGTGTTCACCGTCAACGGCATCGTGCGCGGCACGGTGCTGCTCGACGGGTTCGTCGCGGGCGTCTGGAAGATCGAGCGCGCGAAGAACACCGCCACGGTGGTGCTGGAGCCCTTCACCCGCTGGCCGAAGGCCGACCGGTTTGGCGTGCAGGAAGAGGCCATGCGGCTGCTGGCCTTTGCAGCGGACGGCGAGGGCGAGCGGCACGACATTCGCGTGCTGTGACCCTTGTGCCTGCACGGCATCTAAGCCCCGCCTAAGACTTCGCCTCTACGCTGCGCCGCGGCGCAGGCCACTATCGATCATCCCGATCACGTGCTACCTTGCTGCCCAAGGAGTCGCCGCAATGCGTGTGCTGCTGGTGGAAGACGACGAAATGATCGGGCGCAGCCTGAAGCAGGCGCTCGAGGGCGCGGGCTGGTCGGCCGACTGGGTGCGCGACGGCGAGCTGGCGCAAAGCGCGCTCGGCGACGGCGGCTACACCTGCGTGCTGCTCGACCTGGGCCTGCCCCGCCAGGACGGCACCGAGGTGCTGCGGCGCGCGCGCGAACGCGGCGATGCCACGCCCGTGCTGGTGCTCACGGCACGCGACGGGCTCGACGACCGCATCCACAGCCTCGACCTGGGCGCGGACGACTACCTGCGGAAGCCTTTCGAATTCCGCGAACTGCTCGCGCGCATGCGGGCCGTGGTGCGCCGGCGCGACGGCGCCGCGCATTCGCTGATCGGCGGCAGCACATTGCAGCTCGACCTCACCACGCGCGAGGTGGTGGCCAACGGCGAGCGCGAGGCACTCACGGCGCGCGAGTTTGCGCTGCTGCACGCACTGCTCGAGCGGCCCGGCGCCATCCTCTCGCGCGAGCAGCTCGAGAACCGCATCTACGGCTGGGGCGAGGAAGTGACCAGCAACGCCATCGACGTGCTGATCCACGGCATGCGCCGCAAGCTCGGCGCCGAATCGATCCGCAACGTGCGCGGGCTCGGCTGGCGCGTGGCAGCATGACGGTTGCGCGTGGCGGCCGTCGATGGCGCCCGCGCTCGCTGCGCACCCAACTTCTGTTCTGGCTCGTCACGCTGCACCTGGTGGCGGCGGCGCTCACGGCGTGGTTCACCTTCGTGGCGTATGGCGACCTGGTGCACAACGCGCTCGACGAGCAGATGCGGCTCGTGGCCGATTCCCACGCGGGCACCGATCCGCCCCGCGCTCCGCGCCCGCTCGACGGCGAAGCCGCCTTCGCACGCGGCGCCTTCGTGGTGCAGATATGGAGCGCCGACGGCCGCACGCTGCTTGCGAGTTCCTGGCCGCCGCTGGCCGCGGTGCCCTTGCAGCCGCGACCGGGTTTCAGCGATGCGAGCACCGGCGCGCACACGCTTTCGCGCTGGCGCGTGTTCACCGCCGAACCCGGACCGCGTGCCGACCAGCCGCGCGTGCAGGTCTTGCAGAACGAAGACTACCGGCGGCACCGGGCGCTGCGCCGCGCGCTGCTCGAAGGCCTGCCCATCGCGCTGCTGCTGCCGCTGGCCTTGCTGATCCTGTGGCTCATCGTCTCCGCAGCCTCGCGCTCGCTGCGCGCGGTGGCGCGCGATGTGGCCTCGCAGGACGAGCGCAGCCTCACCGATCTGTCGCTGGCGCGCGTGCCCGACGAGATTGCGCCGCTGGTCCAGGCGTTCAACCAGCTGCTGTCGCGCGTGCGCAATGCCTTCGCCACGCAGCGCCGCTTCGTGCAGGACGCGGCGCACGAGCTGCGCACGCCCATGGCCGCGATCGGCCTGCAGATCGAGAACCTGCGCGCGCACGTGCCCTCAGGCGAGGCCACCGAGCGTTTCAACCAGCTCGAAGCCGGCGTCACGCGCGCGCAGCACCTGATCGAGCAGTTGCTGAGCCTCTCGCGGCACGATGCGCCGGCCCGGCCCGTGCCGGGCGAGCCGGTCGACATCGAGACCTTGCTGCGCGACAGCGTGAGCCAATTGATGGTGCTGGCCGACGCGCGGCGCGTCGACATCGGTTTCGAGGGATCGATCGCGCCCGTGGTGTCGGCGCCGGCCGCCGAGCTGCGCAGCGTGTTCGACAACCTGATCGACAACGCGCTGCGCTATGCGCCCGAAGGCGGCGTGGTCGATGTGCGGCTGCACGAAGTTGGCGGCCACGCGGTCGTCGACGTGCTGGACAACGGGCCGGGCATTCCCGACTCGTCGATCGGCCGCGTGTTCGATCGCTTCTTTCGCGTGCCGGGCGCACCGGCCGGCGGCAGCGGACTCGGCCTCGCCATCGCGCGCACGGCCGCTGAACGGCATGGCTTGCGTATCGAGCTGTGGAACCGCGCTGAAGCGGAAGGGGGCGGTCCGGGGCTGCTGGCGCGGGTGCACCTGCCTTCGGGGTCGGTGCCGCTCACGCCGAGCTAACTCGTTGCTCACGGCCTGCTCAGTCCGGCTGCCTAGAGTGCATCCAGGCCCTGCCACACGCAGTTCGCGGGCGGCACGCGGCCGGAGACGACAGACAGACAACTCGCCATCAGGAGCACACCATGCGCACTTCCTTCAAGCTTCTTGCCCTTGGTTCCTTTGCCGTATTTGCGGCGCTCGGTACCGTCCATGCATCGGCCGAAACCACCGATGGCTCGGACTACCATCCGTTGCAGATGAATTCGTCCGAGAACCCCGACGTGCAGGCGGGCGCGATGGCGGCCGCCCGACCCGGCGGCACCGAGTCCATCGGCCAGTCGACCAGCGCGCCGGCCATGAACTCGACGATCCCGGTGTCCGATGTCGAGGCCGGCGCGTACGCGGCCTCGCATGCGACCGGAACCGAATCGATCGGTCAATCGACCTCGCTGCCGCTGGTGCAGTCGGCCAGCGGCAGTTGATCGGCTTCAGTCGTCGTTGCTGCTGAGCAGCGCGCGGTAAATCACCGCGCCGATGATCGCGCCCGCGATGGGGGCGAGCCAGAACAGCCACAGTTCCGACACCGCGTAGGACGGGCCGAACAGCGCCGGGCCCGTGCTGCGCGCCGGATTGACCGAGGTGTTGGTCACCGGAATGGAGATCAGGTGAATCAGCGTGAGGCACAGGCCGATGGACAGGCCTGCGAAGCCGCCGGCGGCGCGCTTGGCGGTGGAGCCGAGGATCACGATCAGGAACACGGCGGTCATCACCACTTCGCAGATCAGCGCGGCGGTCATGCCGTACTTGCCGGGCGAATGCTCGCCGAAGCCGTTGGTGGCGAAGCCGCCGATGTCGGCGCCGGGCTTGCCGGTGGCAATCAGGTAGAGCACGCCGGCCGCTGCGATGGCGCCCAGCACCTGCGCAACGATGTAGCCCGCGAGCTGCGAGGCCTTGAAGCGGCCTGCGGCGGCGAGGCCGATCGACACGGCCGGGTTGAAGTGGCCGCCCGAGATGGGGCCGAGCGCATAAGCCCCGGTCACCACCGTCAAGCCGAACGCCAGCGAGACACCCAGAAAACCGATGCCGAGGCCGGGAAAGGCCGCGGCGAGAACAGCGCTTCCACAGCCGCCCAGCGTGAGCCAGAAAGTACCAATGAACTCCGCTGACCACTTTTTGTAAGTGCTATGTTCCATGCTGTTCCATCCATCCTGAAGTTGAAAAAATGCGCAGGCCGGGGCCATGCGCGGGCGGATTCTAGGAACGGAACATGCGTGCGTCACGCAGGTTGTTGCATCTAACGGAACCTGTTCACAAATCAGCGATCTTTTGTTTCTGACAGGCGTTGCGCAAGAAGCTAATGGAGCTCGTCAGAGCGTGACAACCACCTTGCCGAAGGCGCCTCGCGCGAGATGCCCGAGCGCATCAGGCAATGCATCGAACGCGTAGCGCGCCGCAATCACGGGCTTGAGTGCGTTCACGTCGACGGCACGCACCAGGTCTTCGAGCGCGCTTCGATGGCCCACGCCGATGCCTTGCACCGTGGCGCGGCCGCGCACCATGGCGTAGAACGAGGCGCTCAGCGTCTCGCCGCCGAGCATGCCGATGATCGACACGCGCCCGCCTTGCGCGACGGCCTGCAGCGATCGATCCAGATTCGGTCCGCTCGCGAGTTCGAGCACGTGGTCGGCGCCGCGGCCCTCGGTGAGCCGGCGCACTTCGGCGGGCCAGTCGCTGTCCCGCATCAGCACATGGGTGGCGCCGAGTGCCAGCGCCTGCACGCCCTTGTCCTCGCTGCCCGAGATCACGATAGTGCGCGCGCCATGCAGCCGCGCAATCTGCAAGCCGAACAGCGCGACGCCGCCGGTGCCGTGGATCAGCACGGTCTGGCCGGGCCGCAGCGCGCCGGTCTCGGCCAGGGCGAACCAGGCCGTGAGGCCGGCGCAGGGCAGCGTGCTGGCCTCGGCGAAGTCCAGCGTGGCGGGCGCGGCCACGGCCCAGGCCGCATCGAGAACGACATGCGAGGCCAGCACGCCCGGCCCGGGTCCGCCGGCCAGCACGGCGTCGGCGTGCCACCGGCCGTCCATCCAGCCGCCCCAGAAGGTGTTGACGACCCTGTCGCCCACGGAGAACCGGCGCACGCCCGCGCCCGCAGCGACCACGGTGCCCGCCATGTCGGAGGCGGGCGTGAAAGGCATGTCGAACGTCATGCCCATGCCGTCGCGAATCATCAGAAGGTCGCGGTAGTTGAGCGACACCGCGCCCACCCGCACGAGGATCTGGCCCGGCCCAGGCGTGGGAAGCGGCTGCTCGACCTGTTCGAGGTGCTCGGCGCCGAAGGTCGATAGCTGCCAGCGGCGCAACGTTTGGGGTTCGTGCATGAAAAGACTCCACAAAAACAAGGAAGCCTTCATGCTATTGGCGAGTAGAGCTATCCAGTGGTGGATAATTTTCAACTTCATGGCGTCTGAAAATATCCAATGAGCCCACGTCTTCAAGGCATCGAAGAGTTCGTCGCCGCGGTGGAAGCCGGCAGCTTCGCGCGTGCGGCAGAGCGGCTGCATGTCACCCGCTCTGCGGTGGCCAAGAGCATTGCCCGCCTCGAGGCGCGGCTGGGCACGCGGCTCTTTCTGCGCACCACGCGCAGCCAGAGCCTCACCGAAGAAGGCCATGGCTATTACGAGCGCTGCCGGCGCGTGCTGGCCGAACTCGATGCCGCCGAGGCGATGACCGACGCCGCCCGCAGCACCGCCGCCGGACTGGTGCGCCTCAGCGTGCCGGCGATGCTCGGGCGCCTCAAGATCGGGCCGCTGCTGCTCGCGCTCGCGCGCCGGCACGCGGGGCTTTCGCTCGAGCTCTCCTTCAATGACCGGCGTGTGGACCTGGTCGAAGAGGGGCTGGACCTGGCCGTCCGCAGCGGCGAGTTGGCCGACAGCGCCGACCTGATCGCACGGCCGGTCGGCATGCAGTGGATGGTGCTGTGCGCTGCGCCTGTGTACCTGGCCGAGCGCGGGCGGCCCGCGAGCGTGGCCGAGCTTGTTGTGCCGTCGCCGCACGAGGCGGTGCTCTATGTACGCGACGGGCAGACCTTTCCGTGGCGCTTTCACGATGCCGAGGGCCGCCTGGTCGAAATGCTCTTGCCTTCGCGGCTGCGCTGCGACAGTGCCGAAGTGCTGCTCGAAGGCGCGATAGGCGGCATGGGCCTTGCGCGGTTGCCGGCCTGGCTCGCGGCGGATGCGCTCGCGGCCGGCACGCTGGTGCGGGTGTTCGAGGAGCCGCGGCCCTTCGGCTTCGAGCTCAACGTCATCCGTTCCCAAAGCCGCTACCTGCCGCACAAGACGCGGGTGGTGATCGACTGGTTGACGGAGCATCTGCCGCCGCTGCTGGCGGCCCGCTGAGGGGCTTTGCCCCTTATCCTGCGCTTTGTTGCCATTTATTCATTCATTTGCCGGAGAACGCATGCGCCCCACTGCCATCAGGAACATCACGGCCCTTGCCGCATGCGCGGGTGCGTTGGCTTTCTTCTCGGCGGGCGCCGCGGCGCAGGGCACGGTGAACGCGCTCTGCAGCACCGATGCGGGCTGGTGCGAGGCGGCCGCCGCGGCCTTCACGCGCGAGACCGGCATCAAGGTGCAGCAAGCGCACAAGGGCACCGGAGAAATCGGCGCCCAGCTGCGCGCCGAGGCGGCCAACCCCAAGACCGACATCTGGTGGGGCGGCACCGGCGACCCGTTCCTGCAGGCCGCGGAGCAGGGCTTGCTCGAGGCCTATCGGCCGGCCTACATCAACGACCTGCACGACTGGGCGGTGCGCCAGTACGCCATGTCGCAGAACATGGTCGGCGGTTTCTACACCAGCGCCATCGGCTTCGGCTTCAACACCGAGCTGCTCAAGAAAAAGAAGCTGCATGAGCCCAAGTGCTGGGCCGATCTCGTCAAGCCCGAGTACAGGGGCGAGATCGAAATTTCGCACCCGGCCTCGAGCGGCACGGCCTACACCATCATCGCGGGCCTGGTGCAGCAGTTGGGAGAAGACGCGGCCTTCGACTACCTCAAGAAGCTGCACCGCAACGTCACCAGCTACACCCGCAGCGGCCAGGCGCAGGCGCCCAATGTCGCCAAGGGCGAGGTGGCCATCGGCGTGAGCTTCATCTTCGGTTTCGAGCGCTGGCGGTACGACAAATTTCCGGTGAAGACCGCCGCGCCCTGCGAGGGCACGGGCTACGAGGTGGGCGGCATCGCGCTGGTCAAGGGGGCCCGCAACAAGGAGAATGCCAAGCGCTACTACGATTGGCTCATGAGCCCGGCCGGCCAGGCGATCGGCGGGCAGGTCGGCAGCCTGCAGTCTCCGGCCAACAAGACCTTCAAGCCCGACGCGCGCATTCCGTCGATGAGCGACGTCAAGCTCATCAAGTACGACTTCGAGAAATACGGCAAGGCCGCCGAGCGAAAGCGGCTGATCGACCGCTGGACCCGGGAAGTGGAATCCCAGGCCAGGTAAGCCCGTCCGGGGCTTCACGCCACCGCAAGAACGGGGCTATTGTTTTTCGGGGCGCCAGCCCCAACTCGCAGAGTTGGCGGGTCGGGCGTGCGGTCAAGGCCGCCCGGCTTAGAATTTTTTGGTTTCGATATTTCCTTTTTCCCATGGCTGATTCTTCCAATACGAAACTCCCGTTCCAGGCTGAAGTCGCGCAACTGCTGCACCTCGTCACGCATGCGCTGTACTCCAACAAGGAAATCTTCCTGCGCGAGCTGATTTCGAATGCGTCGGACGCCTGCGACAAGCTGCGTTTCGAAGCCATCGACCGTCCCGAGCTGTACGAGGACCAGCCCGAGCTGGACGTGCGCCTGAGTTTCGACAAGGCCGCGCGCACCCTCACCATCACCGACAAGGGCATCGGCCTGTCGCGCCAGGAAGCCATCGACAACCTCGGCACCATCGCCAAGAGTGGTACCAAGGACTTCATGAGCAAGCTCAGCGGCGACCAGAAGGCCGACGCCCAGCTCATCGGGCAGTTCGGCGTGGGCTTCTATTCGGGCTTCATCGTCGCCGACAAGATCTCGGTCGAATCGCGCCGCGCCGGCCTGCCGGCCGACCAGGGCGTGCGCTGGACGAGCGGCGGCGCGGGTGACTTCGAGGTCGCCGACATCACGCGCCCCGAACGCGGCACGCGCATCACGCTGCACCTGCGAGACGACGCCGACGAATACCTCAACGCCTGGAAGCTCAAGCAGATCGTCGGCAAGTATTCCGACCGCATCTCGCTCCCGATCCTCATGGAAAAGGAGGAGTGGAAGGAAGGCGAGAACGACCAGCCCGGCGACATGGTCAAGACCGGCGAGTGGGAAACGGTCAACAAGGCCAATGCCCTCTGGAGCCGCCCCAAGAAGGACATCACGGCCGAGCAGTACGAAGAGTTCTACAAGAGCATCAGCCACGACTACGAGGCCCCGCTCGCCTGGAGCCACAACCGCGTCGAGGGCAGCACCGAGTACACGCAGCTGCTCTACATTCCGTCGAAGGCGCCGTTCGACCTGTGGAACCGCGACAAGAGCGCGGGCGTCAAGCTGTATGTCAAGCGCGTCTTCATCATGGACGACGCCGAGGCGCTGCTGCCGAGCTACCTGCGCTTCGTGAAGGGCGTGATCGACTCGTCCGATCTGCCGCTCAACGTGAGCCGCGAGCTGCTGCAGGAAAGCCGCGACGTCAAGGCCATCCGCGAGGGCAGCACCAAGCGCGTGCTCGGCATGCTCGAAGACCTGGCCAAGAAGCAGAAGACCGGTCCCGAAAGCGGCGAGGGCAAGATCGACGTGGGTTCGGGCGAATCGGTGCCGGCTCCCGAGCCGACCGAAGCCGTGACGGACGTGGTCGACAAGAACGCACCCACCGCCGCCGAAACCGCCGCCGCGGCCGCCGACGACTCGGGCAAGTACGCCAAGTTCTACGCCGAGTTCGGCGCGGTGCTCAAGGAAGGCCTGGGCGAAGACTTCGGCAACCGCGACCGCATTGCCAAGCTGCTGCGCTTCGCCTCGACCACCAGCGACACCGTGAGCGTGAGCTTCGCCGACTACAAGGCACGCATGAAGGAAGGCCAGGACGCGATTTACTACATCACGGCCGACAACGTGGCTGCCGCCAGGAACAGCCCGCAACTCGAGGTCTTCAAGAAGAAGGGCATCGAGGTGCTGCTCATGACCGACCGCGTCGACGAGTGGGCGCTCAACTACCTCACCGAGTTCGACGGCACGCCGCTGCAGAGCGTGGCCAAGGGCGCGGTCGATCTGGGCAAGCTGCAGGACGAGGCCGAGAAGAAGGCCGCCGAGGAAGCCGCCGAATCCTTCAAGCCGCTGCTCGAGAAGCTCAAGGAAGCGCTCAAGGACAAGGCCGAGGACGTGCGCGTGACCACGCGCCTGGTCGACTCGCCCGCCTGCCTGGTGGTGCAGGACGGCGGCATGAGCACGCAGCTCGCGCGCATGCTCAAGCAGGCCGGCCAGCCCGCGCCCGACCTGAAGCCCGTGCTCGAAGTCAACGCCGAGCACGCGCTGGTGAAGAAGCTCGAGGGCTCCGAGCACTTCGACGATCTTGCGAACATTCTTTTCGACCAGGCCCTCCTGGCCGAAGGCGGCCTGCCGGCCGACCCCGCGGCCTACGTGAGGCGCGTGAACGCGCTGCTGGTGTGAGTGCCCGGCCGCGCATCGCTCGTGCAGCGGGTGCCGCCTCGGCGGCGCTGTTGTTGCTTTTGATGGGCGGCTGTTCGCACTATCACATCGGCATTCCGCTGGTGCCCGGGCTCTCGATCGGGCTGGGTGCCACGAAGGACGGCAATTTCTCGGTCGGGCTCAATACCGGCTGGGGTCCGCTCGGGGCGGGCGTCGCGGTCAACAACTCGGGCGTGGTGGCCGGATCGGCCGGCGTGGGTGTCGGCGCTGGCGTGGGGCCGATCGGCACCGGCGTGGGCGTCAGCAAGAGCGTGGTGCTGCACGACCCGAATGCGGCGAAGACGGCCTACGCACCCGCGGGCGGCGCTGCGCCGGTGACCTCGGCGGCTGTTGCATCCGCCGCGCCGGTCGTCGTGACCAAGGATGGGGCGACAAGACCCATGCTTGCCCCGGTGCCGCTTCAGCCTCCCGCTGCGGCGCGGGTTTCTTATCGGCCGGCCGCCGTGGCGCAGGCCGGCGAACTCGGCACGCCCGCCAATCCCATCGCGCCTTGATGGCGGTTGCCGAAGCGCGGCGCTAGCGCCTTCAGCGACGTGCTGCCAGGCGGGAGAGCAGCGCGGTCCAGTGCTGCAGGCGCGCGACGGCGGCCTCGCGGCCTTCCATCGCATGCGTGCCGCCGTCGGCGAGGGCGAGCAACTCGCCCGCGGCGGTGGCTACTTCACGGGCGAAGTCTTCGGTGCGGCCGCGCCACACCACGGTGCGGTGCTGCAGCCCCAGCTGTGCGGCGCGTTCCGCGTTGATGGCCTGCTCGGGCTGGTCGGTCAGCAGCAGCAGGATCGGCTTGCGGTAGACCGCCGTGATCGACAGCGCCGCCATGCCCGGTGCCGAGACGATGAAGGCGCTGCGTGCGGCCATCTCGATCCAGTGCTCGTCCTGCGCATGCCAGCCCGTGCGGTGCGCGTAGCCTTCGCCGACGAGGTGCGCCGGCACGCCGGCATCGGCCAGTCCGCGCTCCAGGCCATCGGCCAGCGCAGTCTCCTCGAAGTGCGGATTGAGATACACCGCGGCTTGCGGCGCAAGGTCGTCGTGCGGCTCCGTGTCGGCTCCCACCACAGCCACCGGCGTGGCGAGCCGATGTCCGCCGCGGCCGTCGTGCTCCGGCGCCCCGTAGGCAAAATCATGTGCGATGCGCGCGCGGCTGCGGTCGATCTGCCATGCCACGATGCGGCCGAACATCTTCGCCGTCCAGCCCGGCATCCGGCCGCTGAAATTGCTTTCGAGCGCATGTCGCAGGCTGTCGCCGTAGACGTGGACCACCTTGTTTCGCCAACCCGGCATCCAGCCCATGAAAAGCAGCGCGGGATGAAAAGAGTCGTTCACCACGAGGTCGGCCTCGCGGAACCATGCGCGCAAGCGGAAGATGTCGCGCAGCATGCGGCCGGGCCGGAACATGTAGTGCGCCACATTGCGGTCGGTCTCGCGGCGCAGCATGTTCTGCTCGCGGTCGAACTGCACCGCGTAGTGGCGCGAGAGCACGGGCGCCTCGATGCCGAAGCCGGCGAGGAAGCGCGCGCCTTCGTCGGAGGTGGTGAGCACCTGCACGCTGGCGCCCGCGGCACGCAGCGAATGCGCAAGCAGCTGCGCACGCATCAGGTGGCCGCGCGCGTCCGCGGTCGCGAGATAGACGATGCGCGGCGGCATCGGTCGGCTCAGGCAGCCAGCGGCCGTGCGCTGCCGGGGCGCAGGCGCAAGGCCAAGCCGGCGGCGTACATGCCCAGCGCCCCGGTGACGCCGAAGCCGCGCTCGGTGTCGCGCACCTCGTGCATCAGCTGCGCGAGCCGCGCCTCTTCGTGCGGCGCCACGCAGCGCTGCAGCGTGTGGCTGCACAGGCGGATGTGGCGGTCTTCGTCTGCGAGCACGCGCGTGAGCAGCGGGTGCAGCGCATGCCGCGGGCCGATCAGCGCGCAATGGCGCTGCAGGATGCGCGAGGCCATCTGTTCGGCCGAGAGGCCGATCGCATAGGCCGGTACGAGGCCACCGTGCGAAAAGTGCGGTGCATGGCGCTGGATGAGACGCTGCCAGCGCGCGAGCTTGCGCCGGCTCAGCCAGTCGGGCCGTGGTGCTTCCTCGGAGGCTTCGTCGAGGGGCGTGGCCGCTTGTGCGGCGCCGCCGCGTTCGACGATGGCTTCCGCGAAGAGCCGCGCGTGCAGCTGCTCGTCGGCCAAGTGCTGGTCGAGCTGGCGCGCGAGCCAGTCGGGCGCGCAGGTGCGCAGCTCGCGCTGCAAGGCCTGCTCGGACGATTCCTCGCCGACGAGGTACAGGCGCAGCAACAGCATTTCGCCGGCGCGGCTCGCATGCATTTGCCGCAATGCGGCGCGCTTGATGTGGTGCACCAGCCATGCCTGCAGCGCCGGCCAGCCCCGCCACCGTGGCGGCGCGAGGCAATCGAACCCCGCGCCCGGCGGGGAAACGTCAGCGTCCATCGGCCTTGGCCACCGAGGGCTGCGGCTGCTGGTGCTGCCAACCCAGCACGAGGCCGATGAAGCTGTCCTGCAGGAACGCGCGTGCCGACGCATCGGCGCCGGCAAACTCGCGCTGCTGGCCGTCATAGCGCACATAGCCCTTGCCGCCCGTGGCGCCGAGCACGAGCTTCTCGTTCTTCTGGAAGCCGCGCCGCATGAGCGGCTGCAGCAGTGGCTGCGATCCGAGGCCGTAGAGGAACAGATCGCGCTGCACCACCTGGCGCGGAATCTGACCGCTCAGGGCCTGGAGCTCGAGCGACCAGTTGCCTTGCCGCATGGCCTCGGAGAGTTCGCTGCCCTTGGCCGACGGCGCGCGGAAGTGTGCGCGCGCCACCGATTTCGAGGCCTTGCGGAGGCCGAGCCCGATGGTGATGTCGGCATCCTTCGCGCCGCCCGCGCGGTTGTCCTGCACCTGCACGAATTCGTTGGCAAGCCGCGCGGCGATCGAAGGCTTGGAGAGCGTCTCGCTGATCTGCACCGGCGTGAGCACCACGCGCTCGGTGCTTCCCTCGATCACCACGACCTGGTACGGGTCGATGCGGGTGTCGCCGAACTCGCCGCCGATCGGCGAATGCGCGTGGCTGCTCACCGACCATTCGTTGCCCGAGCGGCTCACCAGCGCATGAAAGGTCAGCGGCACGCGCGGGCCATTGCCTTGCGAATTGCGCGGCTGGCCCGAGCCCTGCAGCAGCACGTCGCCCACGATGGTCTTCTCGCCGTAGGTTCGCGGGTTCGCAAAGCGGATCGTGTGCGTGGTGCTGTCGAGCGCGGCACGCGTGTCGGCATCGTCCAGGGCCAGGCGGTTGCATTCGTTCGCGGGGCCTGCCAGCGCGGTGAACGGGCAACCGCTGTCGGACTTGAAGTTGAAGACGCCGCGGCCGGTGAAATCGGTGGCGTGGGCCGCGGCGCAGAGGCCGGCGAGCACAAGGCCCGAGACCATGCTGCGAAGGGAGAACGGTGAATGGGTGCGCATGGTGTAGTTGTAGTTGTAGTTCTTGTCGATGGTTGTCAGGGCCGATGATACGAAAGCGCCTGCGCGTCGGCGTTCTCACGGCCGGTCGTGTGCAGGCCGATGCCGCGTGCGAACGCGCCCAGCATGTCGATGGCCGAGAAGCCCACGATCAGCGCCACGCCCGCCACCCAGCGCATGCCGGAGAGCGGTGGAAGATCCTGATGATTGAGCGCGCGCACGCTGAAGCCCAGCCGCGTGAACAGCACGCACAGCGGCCCGATCGGCCCGCTCTTCGCCAGCCATTGCCAGCGCGCCGAAACGTAGCTGCGCAGTAAATGCGGCGTGAGCGAATACGTGTCCTGCCCGCGCATCCACCGGAGCTTCAGCGCCTCGGCGCGCGTGTCGGGCAGGCGATGCTCGGTGTGCGCACCGGCCGCGTAGTGAACGGGAATGCCCGCCGCCTTGAGCCGCATGCCCAGCACCTGGCAGTGCGCGCGGTACACGCCGTCGAGTGCCTGGTAGCTGTGCTGCTCGAACACATCGCGACGGAATGCCACGTTGTTCGCGTAGAAGTTGCTCGTGGCGCCTGCGTGGTCCGCGTTGGGGAAGTACATGAAATCGATGGTTGTCAGCGCGGTGCCGACGACGTTGGCCGCGTAGCTCGTGCGGCCGGCCACCGCGGCGGGCGCATCGGCGCGCGTGAACGGCGCGAGCATCTGCAGCAGCCAGTCGTCGGCGGGCAGGCAGTCGGCATCGGCGAACACCACGTGGTCGCAGCGCTCGGGATCGGTGGCCGCGAAGCCGACGTTCTTGGCGTCGTAGTAGCCGGTGGCGGCGTCGATGCGCACGAAGTCGACCGGGCGGCCGGCCAGCGCCGTGACGGCCTCGCACGATGCGGCGCTCAGGCCGTCGTGCGTGATGACCACTTGCGCCAGCGCTGCGAGCGGCAGCTGCTGCTTCGCCAGCAGGGCGACCAGGCGCTGCAGGCTGCTGCTGGCGGCGGCCTCGGCACCCGCACCGCCGCGCAGATTGTTGGTCTCCAGGACCAGCGCGGTGCGCGCGGCCACTTGATCGTGCATCATCGAATTTTCCCGTCCGGACATTGTTTTGAAGACTTGCATCCTGCTTTTATCTCACAACCGCCGCGGGGGCCAGTGCCGTGGGGCCGGCGCGCGCGCATGAGGCTGAGCATCTTCGGCGCCGGCTATGTGGGCCTTGCCTTCGCCGCGTGCCTGGCCGAAGCCGGGCACGACGTGCTGTGCGCGGACGCGGATACCACTCGCGTCGAAGGGCTGCAGCAGGGCCGGATGCCGCTGCACGAGCCGGGGCTCGAGGCGCTGGTGGCTGCCGGCACCCGCGCCGGGAGGTTGCAGTTCACGGCCGACGCGCGCGTCGCGAGCCTGCATGGAGACGTTCTCTTCATCGTGGTCAACACGCCGGCCGATGCCGAAGGCAATGTCGATCTGCAGCACGTGATGGCCGTGGCGCGCAGCATCGGACAGCACCGCGACCGCGACGCCGTCGTCGTCTGCAAGTCCACCGCGCCGGTCGGCACCGCGGAGCAGGTCGAAGCCGTGCTGCACGCGGAGCTTTCGCAGCGGGGTGCGCCGCATCGCATCGCCGTGGCCGTGAACCCCGAGTTCCTGCGCGAAGGCTCGGCCGTGCGCGATTGCCGGCAACCGGACCGCGTCGTGATCGGTGCGGCCGACGCCGCGGCCATCGACCTGCTGACCCGGATCTACCAGCCCTTCGTACGCGACCTGAGGCAATTGCTGGTGATGGACCGCCGCTCCGCCGAGCTCACCAAGTACGCGGCCAACGCCATGCTCGCGACCCGCATCAGCTTCATGAACGAGATGGCGCGCGTGGCCGAGCATGCGGGCGCCGACATCGAGATGGTGCGCCGCGGCATCGGCTCGGACCGGCGCATCGGCCCCGATTTTCTGCAGGCGGGTGCGGGCTATGGCGGGTCGTGCCTCGCGAAGGACGTGCGGGCGCTGCGGCACGCGGCCGATCGCGATGGGCACGTGCTGCGCATCCTCTCGGCCGTGGAGGCTGCGAACCACGATCAGAAGAGCCGGCTGTTCGACCTGATGACGCACCACTTCGAGGGCCGCATCGCGCACAAGACGATCGCGCTCTGGGGCCTGGCCTTCAAGCCCGACACCGACGACATGCGAGAAGCGCCCAGCCTGGTGTTGCTGGAGCGCCTGCGTGCGGCCGGCGCGCGTGTGCGGGTGCACGATCCGGCGGCGATGCCGAACGCGCGCGCGATCATGGGCGAACGCCCTGGCGTGCAATGGTGCGATACGGCCGAAGAGGCGCTGCAGGGCGCCGACGTGCTGGCCCTCGTGACCGAATGGCCCGCGTTTCGCAGCCCCGATTTCGTGCGCATCGCGAGCGTGCTTCGGACGCCCGCGATCTTCGACGGCCGCAACCTCTACGAGGCCGCCGAGGTCGAAGCCGCCGGCATTGCCTACTATGGCATCGGCCGCGGCCGTTCGGTGCTGCGCTGAATCGCCGGCCCGGCGTGCGGGTCGCGCGATGGCTGCAGCGCGTGGCTCAGGCGTAGAGCGGTTCTTCCGCCATCTGCTCGCACTGGTCCTGCAGCACGAGGATCTGGCCCTTCCAGTAGTCGCTCGAGCCGAACCACGGAAAGTTGATCGGGAAGATCGGGTCCTCCCAGCGGCGGGCGAGCCAGGCGCTGTAGTGGATGAGCCGCAGCGTGCGCAGCGGCTCGATCAACGCGAGTTCGCGCCGGTCGAACTCGCGGAACTGCTCGTAGCCGTCGAGCAGGCCCGACAGCTGCGAGGTGCGCTGTGCACGGTCGCCCGACAGCAGCATCCACAGGTCTTGCACCGCGAAGCCGGTGCGCGCGTCGTCCAGGTCGACGAAATGCGGGCCGCCGCCAGGCCGGTCGGTCGGCGTCCAGAGGATGTTGCCGGGATGCACGTCGCCGTGCAGCCGCAGCTTGCGCGGCTGAAAGCCGGAGGCGGGGGCATTCACCGCCAGCGGCGTGGCTGCAATCATGTCCAGCGCCTGGGTGCAGGCCGCCTCCCATTCGCGCTGCACGTCGAGCGGCACCTTGTTGTTGGCCAGCAGCCAATCGCGCGAGGCGACGCCGAAAGTCTGCAGGTCGAGCGCCGGCCGCGCTTCGAAAGGCTTGGCGCTGCCCACCGTGTGGATGCGCGCGAGAAACCGGCCGACCCATTCGAGCACCTCGAAGTCGTCGAGCTCGGGCGCGCGGCCGCCGCGGTAGGGGCTCACGCTGAAGGCGAAGCCGGCGTGGTGGTGCAGCGTGGCGCCATCGAAAGCCAGCGGCGGCACGGCGGGCACTTCGCCTGCGGCCAGTTCGAGCGAGAAGCCGTGCTCTTCGAGGATCTCGGCCTCGGTCCAGCGTTCGGGGCGGTAGAACTTGACGACGACCGCACTGCGGTCTTCCAGGTACACCTGGTAGACCCGGTTTTCATAGGAGTTCAGGCCGGTGAGCCGGCCGTCGCCGTGCAGGCCGAGCGTTGCGAGCGCGTCGAGCACCACGTCGGGCGTGAGGCTCTCGTAGGGATGTGTGTTGGCGGGCGCTGCGGGGGAAGGGGTCATGCAGCGATTGTCGCTACCCCCGCCCTGTTCGCCGTCACAGGCCGCCCGGTTGTTTGTAAAGCGAAAGGATATGGCCGATGCGCGGGTCGCCCTTGCCGGCCAGCACCTGCGCGTAGGCGGCCTGCACCGCCTCGCCGCCGTGGTGGTGTTCGGCATGCAGCCAGGGGTTGCTCCGGTCGGTCACGGTCGCCAGGAAGTGGTGCCACGCGGCCACCATTCGGCGGCCGAATTCGTCGGCGCCCCATTCGCTGGTGCGCTTCTTGATCTGCGCGGGCGCGAAGAACAGCGTGGCGCGCGGGCCGGGCAGGTCCTTGCCCGCGCCCTTGGACGCGAGCTGCTCGACGTGCGTACCGCCGATCGAACTGCTGTACTTGAGGTTCGCGAAGCGCGTGTGGATGGCGTTGCGCAGCCCGCCGTTGCCGGCGAAGTCGATGTACACGCAGGGTGTATCGGCCGCGATGCCGTCGAGCGCGTCGTAGCTCACCACGCGGTCGTAGCAGCCCAGGCTCTGGCAGAAGGCCACGTTGGCGGGAGAGGTCAGGCCGATCACCTCGATGCCTTTGCGCTGGTGCAGCTGGAAGGCCGTGCCGTAGGCCGTCTTGCTCGATGCGCTCGACAGCAGCATGGTGTTGGCGCCGAAGAAATCGTTGTCGGCCATGAAGTCGTCGATCAGCCACGAGGTGATGAACAGCGGCCGCAGCAGCGCCTGCAGGTCTTCGGTGTCGGTGGTGTAGAGCGGGTCGGCGTTGCAGCGGAAGTACTGGTTGTAGACGGCGGGCAGGTCGGCGCGGTGCGGGGCCGCGTCGGTAAGGCGCCCGGCCGAGAGCCGGTCGGGGCGGAGCACCGCGCTCGACGACATCGGCCAGTAGCCATACAGCCGCTCGCCCACCGCCACGCCCGGGTGCAGCGACTGCACGACGCTCGCGAAGCCCCACACCGGAATGCTGCCCCAGCCTTCTTCCTCGGAGGGAAAGAACTGCCAGTAGCTCATCGCGTCGCCGAAGGCGGCGTAGGTGATGTTGTTGGAGGTGAGCGCAAAGGAATCGATGCGCACGCGCACCTGGCCGTCGGCCAGCGGCTGGTCGGTGGCCGTGTGCAGGCGCGTGGTGGGGAGCTGGTCCTTGCGGACCAGGAGGCTGGTGGTGCTCATGGGGCGGTCTCCACGGTGGTGTGAGTTGCAGGGCGTGCGGCCACGTTAGCGAAGCTTGATGAAAGGCGCTATCGCGTTTCCCTTTGCAGCGTCGCCCGTGAGACAACCGCGGCCATGAAAAAAGCGCCCCGGCTTGTGGCCGGAGCGCTCCTTTTTTGTCACTCAGCGCGGAATCAGGCGATCGTCAGTTCGACGTCGATGTTGCCGCGGGTGGCGTTCGAGTACGGGCACACCTGGTGGGCGGTGTCCACCAGCTTCTGCTTCTGTTCCGCGTCGAGGCCGGGCAGCGTGATGGCGAGTTGTACCGAGATGCCGTAGGCCGCGCCGCCGTTCGTCGGGCCGAGGGAAACCTTCGAGTCGATGGCCACGTCTTCAGGCACCTTCACGCCGATCTTCGGGCCGACCGCCTTCATTGCGCCGATGAAGCAAGCGGCGTAACCGACCGCGAACAGCTGCTCGGGGTTGGTGCCGGGCTTGCCCGAACCGGGCGAGCTCAACTTGACATCGATGGCGCCGTCGCTGGACTTGCCTGCGCCGTCGCGGCCGCCGACGGTGTGGGCTTCAGCGGTGTAGAGAACCTTGTCGAGCTTGGTGGTCATGGTGATTCCTTTGATGATGGAGGGAGGGTGAAAAAAGCTTCGCTCTCTCTTTTTGGATCGAAGCGGGAGAAAACCGGGATGTCCGTCAGGCTGCCTTCTTGATGCGGTCGCGCAGCGATTGGATCTGCTGGGTGAGCGAAATCAGCTCGGGCACCGAGCACTGGGCGGCCGCCATCAGGCATTCGGGGACGTTGGCGGCGCGGGACTTGAGCTTGCGGCCGGTGGCAGTGAGTGTGATGTGCACGCGGCGCTCGTCGGCCGTGTCGCGCACCCTGGCCACGTAGCCGTTGGCTTCGAGCCGCTTGAGCAGCGGCGTGAGCGTGCCGGAGTCGAGCGAGAGGCGTTCGCCGAGCTCGGAGACGGTGGGGCCGTCTTGCTCCCAGAGGGCGAGCATGACCAGGTATTGGGGATAGGTGAGCTGCAGCTTTTCCAGGACCGGCTTGTAGAGGCGGGTCATGGCCAACGAGGCGGAATAGACGGCGAAGCAGAGCTGGTTGTCCAGCTTGAGCATTTCGTCGGCGGGGGCGGTGTTGGAGCGCATGGGGTGAATTGTAGCGAGCAATTGAATTGTGTGCAATATAAGTATTTTTGTTTGTTTTTTGCGGAGGGTTCTTTTGCGTTCCGAGGCCGGGACTCGCCCCGGCGGGCGACCTACTTTTCTTTGCTTCGCCAAAGAAACGTAGGCAAAAGAAAGGCGACCCCACTGTCTGCGACCCCTGCGCTTCGCTACGGGGCAACCTGCGGTGCTCGGGTTTCGCGGGGTCTCGCAGAACTCGCTTCGCTCAAACAGCTGCGAGCCCTGATCCGCGAAACCCTGCGCTCCTCGGCGCATACAGAGGGGCTTGGGAACCGCACGTGCCTTTGCTTCGCTCGGCCACCAAGCCACCGCAGGCGCGTAGCGCCCGCGGTGGTTGGTATTGAGCTGTCTGTATTGAGTTGGGCTGTTGAGCTTGCACCCGGCCGAGCGCAGCGATGGCCTGCCTTCTCCCCACCCCTTCTGTATGCGCCGAGGAGCGCAGATGGAGGCGGGATCAGGGCCGCAGCTGTTTGAGCGAAGCGAGTTCTGCGGACCCCCGCCGGAGTCGAGCACCGCAGGTTTCCCGTAGCGAAGCGAAGGGACGCAGACAGTAGGGGTCGCCTTTCTTTGCTTACTTTCTTTGGCGAAGCAAAGAAAGTGAGTCGCCCGCCGGGGCGAGACCCGGCCCCGGAAAAAAACTACCCCCTGAACCGCTTACGCGTCAGCGCCAACGCAATCCAGAACGCCGCGACCGCATACACAGCAAGCACCGCCGCGTGCAGCCACCAACCGGCCGGCCACTGATCCATGAACAGCGGCCGCACCAAAGCCACCGCATTGGTCAACGGCAGCCAAGCCGCCACAGCCCGCACAGCAGAAGGCAACTGCTCCAGCGGAAAGAACACGCCGCTCAAGAACATCATCGGCGTCATGAACAGCGTGAAGTAGTACGTGAAGAAGTCGTACCCCTTCGCCAGCGCATTGAAGATCAGCGCAATGGAAGAGAAAGTGATTCCCGCGCCGATCAGCACCATCCATGCCACCACGAGCTTCGGGCTGTGGCTGATGCCCAGCCCGAGCATCACGAACAGGATCGCGGTCACGGTGAAGATCGACTTGAACGCCGCCCACAGCATCTCGGCCAACACGATATCGTCGAGCCCGACCGGCGCGTTCATGATGCCGTCCCAGGTCTTCTGCACATGCATGCGCGAGAACGCCGAGTACAGCGCCTCGAAGCTCGCGGCGTTCATCGCGCTCATGCAGATCGACCCGCTCGCGAGGAACAGGATGTAAGGCACCTTCACGCCATCCACCGATACCTGCCCTACCAGCGCTCCCATGCCGTAGCCGAAAGCCACGAGCCAGATCAGCGGCTCGGCGATGTTGCCGATGAGGCTCGGGATCGCGAGCTTTCGCCAGACGAGCAGGTTGCGCAGGAAAACCGGCCACCAGCGCAGCGAGAGTTCGGGGGCGCGCCATGCGGAAGGCGATGGCGTCGGAGTGCCGGCTCCAGTTGTCGTCGTTGTTGTTGTCGTCGACGGGGTGTTCATGGCTAGCCATCCTCTCGAATTTGCCGGCCCGTGAGCTTGAGGAACAGGTCCTCCAGGTTCGCGGGCCGATGAAAGGTTCGCAGGCCGCCGTGCCGCGTCAACGCATCGAGAAGCCGCCGCGCATCCTGCGTGTAGAAGAAGACCGTCTCCCCGCTCACCTCGACGCGCGCGGCCATGGCCCTGAGTTCGGGCGATTCGGCCAGGGACAACGCGCCGTTGCCATACACCTCGACCACGTCGGGCTCCAGGTGCTCCTCGATCAGGTCGCGCGGCCGGCCTTCGGCGATCTTGCGCCCGTGGTCGAGCACCAGCAGGCGCGAGCACAGGCGCTCGGCCTCGTCCATGAAGTGCGTGGTCAAGAGGATCGACTTGCCTTGCTGCAGCAGCAACTGCAGGCGCTCCCACATCAGGTGGCGGGCCTGCGGATCGAGCCCGGTGGTGGGCTCGTCGAGCAGCAGCAGCCGAGGGTCGTTGACCAACGCACGCGCGAGCGAAAGGCGCCGGCGCATGCCGCCCGACAACTCGCCGGGCTTGGCATCGGCCTTGTGCGACAGCGCCGCGAATTCCAGCAGCTGCGGCACGCGCTCTCGCACCTGCGCCTTGCTGAAGCCGAAGTAGCGGCCATAGACCACGAGGTTCTCCGCGCAGCTGAAGTCGGGGTCGAGCGTGTCGAACTGCGTCACCACGCCGAGCTGCGCCTTGATGGCCAGGGCATCGCGCGGCATCTGCAATCCGAGGGCGTCGATCGCCCCGCCGTCGGGTGCGGTGAGGCCCAGGCACATGCGGATGGTGGTGGTCTTGCCGGCGCCGTTGGGGCCGATCACGCCGAGGCATTCACCCGGCGCGATCTCGAACGAGAGATCGTCGACCACCGTGGTGTCACCGTAGCGCTTTCGCAGGTGGCTGGCTCGAAAAAGGGGAGGCGAAGAAAGTGAAGAAGAAGTCGGCACCCGAACATTTTGGCCCAGCCGCGCCGTGCTGTCTTCGGGCAGGCCGGCGGCGCTAGAGCCGCAGCCCGGTGAACTCGGCCTTCATCCAGTCGATGAACGCCTGGGTGCGCGCCGGCAGCAGGCGCGCGCTCGGGTAGATCACGCTGACCGGCCTCGGCGGCGGTTCGTAATCTTCGAGCACCAGTTTCAATCGCCCTTGCGCCACGTGGGGCAGCACCTGGTAAGAGAAGAAGGTGCCAAAGCCCATGCCCGCGGCGCAAGCTTCGATCGCGGGTGCGAGGTGGTTGAATTCGAGACGGTTGCTCGGCGTCACGCTCAGGGTCTTGCCGCCTTCATGGAACTGCCACTGCGGCGGCGCGTCGATACGGCCGCGCACGCAGGGCGCGCCGGCGAGGTCGCGTGGATGCCGCGGCGTGCCGTGCTGCGCGAGGTAGCCGGGACTCGCCGCCACCACCCGGCGGATGGTGCCGAGCGCCTGCGCCACGAGCGAAGAATCTTCCAGCGGACTGATGCGGATGCCGACATCGATGTTCTCCTCCAGCAGGTTCACCGTGCGGTCGTACAGCAGCACGCTGCAGCGCACCTTCTCGTAGCGCTTCATGAAGCGCGTGATGGCGGGCGCCACATACATGTGGCCGAAGAGCACGGGCGCGGTGACGGTGAGCAGGCCCGCGGGCTCGTGTGCTTCGGCCCTGAGCGCGAGGTCCGCGGCATCGGCCGCGAGCAGCACTTCGCGCGCGCTGGGCAAGTAGTGGCGGCCTTCCTCGGTGAGCGAGAGGCGGCGCGTGGTGCGATGAAAAAGGCGCACGCCCAGGTGCGCCTCCAGCGCGGCGAGCGAGCGCACCACCGCGGGCAACGAACTGCCCAGCGATTCGGCGGCACGGGTCAGGCTGCCCTGCTCGGCAATCTGCACGAAGGTCTGCATGGCTTTGAAGCGATCCATGAAGGCTATTAAACCGGAAAACGCAGCAGTGAAATCCATTGAAGGCTATTCATTCATTTATCGGAATAGAAAAGAATGCAGGCATCCCACAGCCATTCGAGAGGAATTCCAATGAACGCAAGCACCTCCGCCGCCCGGCGTCCCGCGCAGCCCATCAAGCTCTATGGCACGCCGATCTCGGGCCATGTGCACCGCGTGCGGCTGTTTCTCTCGATGCTCGAGCTGCCTTTCGAATTCGTCGACCTCGACCTTCGCAAGAAGGCCAC
Source organism: Variovorax paradoxus (assembly GCF_030815855.1). Lineage (NCBI taxonomy): Bacteria > Pseudomonadati > Pseudomonadota > Betaproteobacteria > Burkholderiales > Comamonadaceae > Variovorax > Variovorax paradoxus. The sequence continues at coordinate 5,742,500 of NZ_JAUSXG010000001.1, forward strand.
GCGCACGCCGGAGTTCCTGGCGCGCAATCCCTTCGGCCAGGTGCCCGTGATCGAAGACGGCGAGGTCACGCTGGTCGATTCGAACGCGATCCTGGTGTATCTCAACGAGCGCTATGCGGCCGATCCGGCCCGATGGATGCCGCGCGATGCGCTCGGCGCGGCGCGCGTACAGCGGTGGTTCTCGATAGCGGCGGGGCCGCTGGCCTACGGGCCGGCTGCGGCCCGAGTGATGGCGCTGTTCGGCCTGCCAGTGGACCCGGCGGAAACAGTGTCGCGCTCCCATTTGCTCCTGTCGGTCATGGAGACGCATCTGCAGCGCGGGGCCTTTCTTGCGGACTCGTCGGCCACGCTGGCGGACCTTGCGAACTACGCCTACGTGGCGCACGCGCCCGAAGGCAGCGTGTCGCTTGAACCCTATCCGCAGCTGCGCGGCTGGCTCGAGCGCATCGAGGCGCTGCCCGGTTTTGTGCCCATGGTGCGCACGCCCATCGGGCTTGCGGCGGCCGCATGATCGCCGCGCCGTTCCACGCCGGCGAACGCGCATTGCAAGCCCTCGCGGGCTCGCGCGAAGTGATGGCTGCGGCCGGCTCGCGCGTGATTCGCGACTTCATGCCGGACCAGCACCGCGACTTCTTCGCGCAACTGCCGTTCCTCGTCGTCGGCAGCCTGGATGCGCAGCTGCAACCCTGGGCCAGCGTGCTGGCCGCGCCGCCCGGCTTCGCGCACTCGCCGGACCCGCTGCACCTGCGCATCGATGCGTTGCCGATGCCGGACGATCCGCTGGCAGGGCAACTGGTGCAGGGTGCCTCGTTCGGCCTGCTCGGCATCGAGCCGCACACGCGGCGGCGCAACCGCATGAACGGGAGGGTCGAGTCGCTCGATGCCCAGGGCTTCACAGTCGAGGTGCAGCAGAGCTTCGGCAATTGCCCCAAGTACATCCAGGCACGCGAGCCGTTGTTTGCGCCGCACAATACCGCCGCCGCGGCGGCACAGCGGCTCGGCGGCCTCGATGATGCGGCGCGCACGCTCATCGGGCGCGTCGACACCTTCTTCATCGCCTCGGCGTTTCCGCAGCATGCGGCGGCCGGCGACGAAGCCGATCCGGCCGCGCAGGGGGTCGACGTCTCGCACCGCGGCGGACTGCCGGGTTTCGTTCGGGTCGGCGAGGACGGCGTGCTCACCGTGCCCGACTTCGTCGGCAACCGCTTCTTCAACACGCTGGGCAACCTGTCGGTTCATCCGCGCGCGGGGCTGCTGTTCATCGATTTCGAAAACGGCGAACTGCTGCACCTGACGGCCAGCGCCGAAATCATCTGGGACGGCCCGGAGGTGGCCGCCTTTGAAGGCGCCGAACGCCTGCTGCGCCTGCGCGTCGAACAGGTGCTGCGCCGTCCGGGCGCGCTGCCTTTGCGATGGGGCGGCGCGGAGCTGTCGCCGCACTTGGCGCGGACGGGCTGCTGGGCGAATGCTCAGCGAGCCGGCAGCGCCGTGTCTTGAAGATCGAAGGCCGCCCGCTTCAATCGAAAACCGGAATGCGCGCGTTGGCCGATGGCCGGTAGTGCCAGCCGCGCTCGCCCAACGCATCGAAGCCGAGGCCGCGCGAGAGCAGCGCCTCGAGCCCGGCGGCGGCGAGCGTGGAAGCCAGCGCCTGGCCCGGGCAGGCGTGCAGCCCATGGCCGAAGCCGAGCATGCGCCGCCGTGCGCGAACCAGCATGAACCGGTTCGGATCGGGGTTGAACGCCGGATCGCGGTTGGCCGAAGCCAGCACCAGCAGCACCGCATCGCCCGCTTTCAGCGGCACGCCCGCAACGGTCACGGGCGCTGCCACGAAGCGTCGGGTGTTCTGCACCGAAGGGTCGTGCCGCGCCGTTTCCTCGATGAGGGCGTGCAGCCCATCGCGTGTACGCGCAGCCTCGCGCAACCCGGGCTCGCGCGCCAGGGCGGCAAGACTGTTGCCCAACAGGCCGGCCGTCGCATCGCAGGTCTGCGACAGCAGGCCGGCCAGGTTGGCGAGCAAGGCGCGCGAACGCGATGCGTCCGACGTGTTTTCTGCAAGCACGGCCGCGAGCAGTGTTCCATGCGGGGGCGGTGCGCTTGCGGCCAGCGCTTCGAAGCGCGTCATCAATGCGCCGGCCGCGCTGCTGGCGCGCTGCAATTGCGCCTCGGTCGACAGCGGCGAGAGGCAGGCGACGAAGTCGCGCATCCACCCTTCGACTTGGGGCAGCGCCTCGGGCGCGAAGCCGAGCAGGTGGGCCACGGCCCGAAGGGGCATGGCGAACAAGGTGTCCGACAGCGGCTGCTCCGGCACCCGTCGCGCGACCTGCAGCGCAGCCGAATGCGCTGCGGCAAGATCCAGCCCCGCCAACGCGCGCTGCAATGCCGGTTTGTTCGCGGTGTGCGCCGCGCCGTCGTTCATTCGCACCAGATGGCCGAACACCTCTCCAGCCGGACTGCCCGCAATGGCGCGCGGCACCGGCTCGGCGACGGGCCGTACCCGCAGCGCGCCATGCGCCAACAACAGCGATTCGATGACGTCGGCGCGGCTGGCAACCCACAGGCGCAGCTTTTCGTCCCAGGCGAGCGGCGCCCCAGCGCGAAGCTTTTCGTAGAAAGGATAGGGATTGGCATGCGTGACGGCCGCGACCGCATCGGCGGGCATGTCTGAAGAGGAGGAGAGGCTTGGGTTCATGGCCGCAGTGTGCAATTGCCACCGCCGGCACACTTCGTCGGTCAGCGAAGTGTGGGTTGCAGCGGCGCCTTAGGATGGCAGCATGCGCACGACGTCTTCCTCCACCGCATCCGCGACGAGCGCGGATTTCCAGCTGGCCCGCCTGGCCGGTGCCATTGCCGAGCCGGCACGTGCACGCATGCTCAGCTGCCTGATGGACGGGCACGCGCGCACGGCGACCGAACTGGCCGCGGTGGCCGAGGTCGCCGCATCCACCGCGAGCGCGCACTTGGCGCGGCTGAAGGATGAACGGCTGGTCGAACTTCTGGTGCAGGGCAAGCACCGCTACTTCCGCCTGGCCGGCGACAACGTGGCCGCGGCGCTCGAAAGCCTGATGGTGGTGGCGGGCGCACCGTGCGCGGCGGCGTTCGCGCCGAGCACGCCGAGCCGGCTGCGCACCGCACGCACCTGTTACGACCACATGGCCGGCACCGCCGGCGTTGCGCTGCACGACCGTTTGCATGCGCAAGGCTGGCTCAGCGGCTTGCAGAGTGGCTCGTACGAACTCACGCCCGATGGCGCGGTGGCGTTGGAGAGCCTGGGCGTCGAGGTCGATGCGGTGCGCCGATCGCGGCGGCGCTTTGCCTGCGCATGCCTCGACTGGAGCGAACGCCGGCCGCATCTGGGCGGTGCGCTCGGCGCGGCGTGGCTTCAGCTGTCGCTGCGCCGCGGATGGGTGCGCCAGGCGCTAGACAGCCGCGAACTGGCGCTCACGCCCAAGGCGTTGCGCGAGATGCCGGAGCTCTTCGCCTGAAGCGCGGCGTCAGGCCTTGAGCTTCAGCAAATAGATCATCGGCCCGGCCATGGCCAGGTCGAGCTCGAGGAAGCTCTCGAAGTCCTTGCCGGCCATCCAGAACGAGTCCCAGTTGTTGCGCTTGATGGTCTTGTTCCAGACGTCGGCGGTGGTGGCACGGTGCACGGCCTCGAGCAGCACGGCCTTGCGCTCGGCCGGCACTTTCTTGCCGGTGAGCACGCCGCGCCAGTTGGCGAGGTCGGCATCCACACCCTGCTCGCGCACCGACGGAATGCCGAGGAACGGCCGCTTCGACGACACGCCAATCGCGCGCAGCTTGCCGCTGGCGAGGCTCTCGCTGAATTCGCTGAAGCCCGAGATGCCCGCCACCGCCTTGCCCGTGACGAGTGCCTCGACCACTTGCGCGCCGCCCGGGTAGGGCTGGTAGACCAGGCCCGCGGTATTGCCGGCCACGCGCGCCAGCATGCCGGCGTACATGTGGTCGACGCCGCCCGCCGAACCGCCGGCGATGACCGTCTTGGCTGCATCGGCGCGCAGTTGGGCGATCAGGTCCTTGGGCGTCTTGATGGGCGAATCGGCCTTGACCGCCACCACTTCGTAGTCGCTGGTGAGGCGCGCCACGGGCGCGACCTGCGCCATGGTGACGGGCGGCTTCTGCAGTGCCACCGCGCCCACCATGACCATGCCGCTCATCAGCAGCGTGTCGGGGTCGGCATCGTATTTCTCGACGTACTTGGCGAGGCCGATGGTGCCGCCCTTGCCGCCGATGTTTTCGTAGACCACCTCGCCCGCCGCACCCGAGGCGACCAGCGCCGCGCCGAGTGCGCGGCCGGTCTGGTCCCAGCCGCCGCCTTCGTTGGCGGGAATGACGATGCGCAGCTTCGAAATGAGCTGCGGCTCGGCGGCACCCGCCGAGCGGGGCCACAGCGCGGCCTGACCGGCGCCTGCGATGGCGGCTGCGCTCGCCATCCATGCATTGAAGTTGCGGCGAGACAGGCTCGCAGGCGACGAACTGGGCATTTCGTTTCCACTTGTTTACAGAAGTAACCAATGATGTCTGCGAAATGAGTCTGTCAACTACCTGTCGGCGTAGGTAAAAACCCTAATGAGTGTTAAATATTACTGAAAAGCGACCTCCGCGAAGCTTCGGAGCTTGCGGCTGTGCAGCCGGGTCGACCCTTGCTCGCGAAGGATGTCGATCGCCCGCATGCCGATGCGAAGGTGCTGCTCCACCCGCTCGCGATAGAAGTGGTTGGCCATGCCCGGCAGCTTGATCTCGCCGTGCAGCGGCTTGTCGCTCACGCACAACAGCGTGCCGTAGGGCACCCGAAAACGGAAGCCATTGGCGGCGATGGTGGCGCTTTCCATGTCGAGCGCCACCGCGCGGCTCTGGCTGAAGCGGCGCTGCGGCTGGTTGCCGGGCAGCAGCTCCCAGTTGCGGTTGTCGGTGCTCGCCACGGTGCCGGTTCGCATGATCTTCTTCAGGTCGGGGCCGGTATAGCGCGTAACGTCGGCCACCGCTTTTTCCAGTGCGAGCTGGATTTCCGACAGGGCCGGAATCGGCACCCACAACGGCAGCTCCTCGTCCAGCACGTGGTCCTCGCGCACATAGGCGTGGGCCAGCACGTAGTCGCCGAGCTGTTGCGCATTGCGCAGGCCCGCGCAGTGGCCCAGCATCATCCAGGCATGGGGGCGCAGCACCGCGATGTGGTCGGTGATGGTCTTGGCATTGGCGGGCCCCACACCGATATTCACCATGCTGATGCCGCTGCAGTCTTCGCGCACCAGGTGGTAGCCCGGCATCTGCGGCAGGCGCGGCGGGGCGGTGCCCTGGCTGCCGTCGAGCAGGCTGGCAAAGTTGGTGCTTGCGCCCGCAGGCAGGCCGCGCCGGCGCGTGATCACGTTGCCGGGCTCGATGAAGGCGATGTACTCGCTCTTCTCGTCGGCCATGGCCTCGTGGCCCAGCCGCACGAACTCGTCGATGTAGAACTGGTAGTTGGTGAACAGCACGAAGTTCTGGAACCACTCGGGCGCGGTGCCGGTGTAGTGCCGCAGGCGGTGCAGCGAGTAGTCCACGCGCGCCGCCGTGAAGAGCGACAGCGGCTGCGCCTCGCCGGCCTGTGCTTCGTAGGTGCCGTTGGCAATGCCGTCGTCCATCACGCCCAGGTCGGGCAGGTCGAACACGTCACGCATCAGGGCGCGCCGCTCGTCGCTCATCGTGCCTTCGATGTGGTCGTTTTCGGCAAACGAGAAATGGATCGGAATCGGCTGCGTGCTGGTGCCGACTTCGATCTCGACCTGGTGGTTTTCGAGCAGCAGCCGGAACTGGTCGAGGTAGTAGCGCGAGAAAAGGTCGGGCCGCGTCAGCGTGGTCTCGTAGCGGCCCGGCCCGGCGACAAAGCCGTAGCTCAGGCCGGCATTGGCCGGCGGCGTGTGGCGCGACACTGTGTGCGTGTGCACCCGCACGAAGGGGTAGCAGGCCCGCACCCGCCCGGGCAATGCCTCGCCGGCGACGAAGCGCAGCATCGATTCCCTCAGGTGCGAAAGGCCGCCCTGGTAGATGGACTTGACCTGCTCCAAGGCCGCGGTGGCGTCGGTGAAGCGGGCGGGAGCAACGAAAGTGGGCATGTGGGGCATGCCGGCATTGTGCAATGCCGGTGCCGCCCGATCAGCCGATGTCGCCGCCGCGCAGGTATTCGCGCAGCAACGTGCCCGCCATGGCCGGCTCGCGCTGCAATATCAGCTGCATCTTGCGCAGCACCATGTCGCAATACATGGCCGGATGCGCTTCGCGCCACTGGAGGTCCTTGCTACGGCCAGCGTCGTCGCCGAACTCGCCTTTCATCTGCTCCATCACGAGCCGGTATTCCATCTGGAGCGCCTGCAGTTCGATGCGCGGATCCTTGCGGGTACCGTCGTTGCGCATGCCTGCCGAGGCGGAAGCGTAGACCTCCGCCACCGCCTTCATGAAGGCGGCGTTGCTCGCCTCGCTCAGCACCGGCTCCGACAGCGGTTGCGGCGCGCCCTCGCGCGGGTTCAGGGTGCGAAGGCACTTCTGCGGATCGGCCGCCTTCATCTGCTGCAGCACGTCGCCCATGACGTGGGCCCACATCACGGCCGTGGCCTGGTCGGCGAAGCCCAGCCGCTCGCGAACCAGCGTGGCGAACAAAGGCCGGATGCGCACGAAGGCGTCCGCGACGCGCACCCCGTTGCCGACATCCTTGGCCAGCGCCGCCTGCACCTTGACCGTGTCGCTCGGCGAATACTTTTCGATTGCTTCGTATGCGAGGTTGGCGTGCAGCTGTTCCTGGAGCCTGACCTCGGGGTTGATGCGCGACTGGATCGACGGCAGGCGGGTGATGCCCCAGGTCGCGGCCGCGAAGATGGCGAGAAACAGGAGGAATTGCCGCACCAGGCTGCCGTCCTCGGGCGATTGGTCTCGGTTGGACACACCCACGATCACGCCGGCTATTACCGCGCACACGGGCAACAGCAGCAGCACGACGGTATAGCTGAGCCACAGGCCCGCCTGCTGGCCGGGAGGGATGGCGAACATGCTGTTGCCGTTCATCACGAGGCCTTGGCGCCGAGCAGGCCCACGCGCCAGCCGGCGTCGCGCAGCAACCGGTTGGTCCTGGCGCTCAGGTAGAGCAGGGCGACCAGGTTCACCAGAGGCACGAAGGCCAGCACCATGAACAGGATCTTCCCCGAGGTGCCCTGGCCCAGCCCCGAGCAGATGCGCACGATGCCGAACAGGCTCACCACCGCCACCGCGATGTACAGCGCCGACGCGATCAGCGGCGGAATCGATCCTTCCCGCGCCGCAGCCGACAGGACGAAGTTCGCGATGAGGCAGTAGATGAGCATCTTCTGGCCGCCGGCGACGAGTGAGAGGGACTCCTCCCGCTCGTCGTAGAGGTTGTTCTCGGCTTCGCGGGAGGACTGGCGGTGGGTCGATCTGTCGGAGGACCTGTCCTGAAGCCCCGTCGCGGACGCGGTGGCCGGCGCCGCCGCCGGCAGCGCACTCAACACGTCCCAACCGCCCGTATTGAAGAGGTACAGAAAGCTCGACACCCGGTGTTCGCCGGCCGCATCGTGCAGGCGGGCGGCCATGCGCGTTAGTTCTTCCATTGCGGCGCTGTCGCCGGCATCCGCGAAGAACAGGCTGCCGCGCCGGGGTATGGCCACGACCACGCCCTTGGGAAAAGCCTGCAACTGGGTGCGCCAGAAACCGCGATCCAGCAGGTAGCTCGCGTCGGTGTCCGCGTCGCCCCTGCCGGTGAACTGGTAGACCCCCAGGCCGAACAGCCCCTGCTTGGGCGCGCCGCGCGCCCGGCGCGTGTTCACGGTGACCTGCGTCATGGCGAGCTCGGGCGTCAGGTTCAGTCGTTCCAGGTCGGACTGCTTGGCGACCGCAAGGGTGCGGTCGGGCGCGATGAACATGAAGCGCAGTTGCATGTCGCCCAGGTAGTCGTAGACCGCCGGCGGGTCGTCGCCGTCGATGGCCGGCGCACCGAGCTGCTCGGTGCGGTGCTCGCTCGCCTTGCTGCGCTGGAGTGCGACCGACAGGTTTTCGCGCAGGCGAAGGGCGGAAACGCTCATGACAGGAATCCAGGAGGGGTTGGGAGAACTGCGGGTCGCGCATTGTGCCCGGCCTCGAACCGATTAACCTCGACGGCCTCCTCCGAACAACCGCGAAAGGTGAAGCAATGAAGGTCGCAGTGATGGGCGCCGGCGCAGTCGGCTGCTACTACGGCGCCATGCTGGCGCGCGCCGGCCACGAGGTGGTGCTGATCGGCCGGCCGTCGCATGTGGAGGCCGTCCGAGCGAACGGGCTGCGGCTGGAGACCCAGGCTTTCGATGCGCATGTGAGGCTCGATGCAAGCACCGAGGCGAGCGCGGTGCGGGGCGCCGGCCTGGTGCTGTTCTGCGTGAAGTCCACCGACACCGAACTGGCTGCGGCCGAGATCGAGCCGCATCTTGCGGCCGATGCGCTGGTGCTGACGCTGCAGAACGGCGTCGACAACGACGAGCGCGTGCGCTCGGTGCTGCCGCGCCACGAGGTGGCCGCTGCCGTGGTCTACGTGGCCACCGAGATGGCGGGGCCGGGCCATGTGAGGCACCACGGCCGAGGCGAACTGGTGATCGCGCCTTCGCGTACCAGCGAACAGGTGGCGCAGCATCTCGCCGCCGCCGGCGTGCCCACGCAAATTTCCGGCAACGTGCGCGGCTCGCTCTGGGCCAAGCTGGTTCTGAACTGCGCCTACAACGCGCTGTCGGCCATCACGCAACTGCCCTATGGCGAGCTGGTGAAGGGTCAGGGCGTGGTCGATGTCATCCGCGACGTGGTCGCCGAATGCCTCGCCGTCGCGAAAGCCGAAGGCGTCGTCATTCCCGGCGACACCGACGCCGCCGTGCGTGGCATTGCGCAGTCGATGCCCTCGCAATATTCATCGACGGCGCAGGACCTGGCACGCGGCAAGCCGAGCGAAATCGACCATCTCAACGGGCTCGTCGTGCGGCGCGGCGAGGTGCTTGGCGTACCCACGCCCGCCAACCGGGTGCTGCTCGTGCTGGTGAAACTGCTCGAAGGCAAGCGGCAGCAGAAGTCGATTGTCTAGCCCGGCATCGGTTCGCGCATCGTCACGAATTCTTCGGCCGCCGTGGGATGGATGCCCACGGTGCCGTCGAACAGCGCCTTGGTCGCGCCCGCGCGCATCGCCACCGCGAAGCCCTGCACGATTTCGCCCGCATCGGCGCCCACCATGTGCAGGCCGACCACGCGATCGGTGGACTTCTCCACGACGAGTTTCATGAAGGTGCGCTCGCTGCGGCCGGAGAGCGTGTGGCGCAGCGACTTGAACTCGCTCGAGAACACCGTCACGTTGCCGAATCTGGTGCGCGCATCGATCTCGGTGTAGCCGCAGGTGCCGATGTTCGGGTGGGTGAAAACGGCGGTTGGAATGTATTCGTAGTCGAGCTTGCGCTTGCCCTGTCCGAACAACGCATCGACCACCACCATGGCCTCGGCCAGCGCGACCGGCGTGAGGTGCACGCGGGTGGAAACGTCGCCCACCGCGTAGATCGACGGTACCGAGCTGCGGTAGTTCGCATCGACCGCAATCGCGCCGCGCTTGTCGAGAGCAACGCCCGCCGCCTCCAGGCCGAGCCCCTGCGTGTTCGGCACCCGGCCGGTGGCAAAGAGCACCGTGTCGGCCTCGACCTGCTGGCCGCGAGCCAGGGTGACGACCAGCCCGCCGGGGCCGCGCGCAATCGACGCGGCTTCGACGTTGAGCCGCACGTCGATGCCGGCCTTGCCCATTTCGTTTGCCACGAACTGCCGCACGTCGTCGTCGAAGCCGGTGAGCAGGTGTGCGCGGCGATGCAGCTGCGTCACCTGGGACCCCAGGCCGTTGAAGATCGATGCGAACTCGCAGGCGATATAGCCGCCGCCCACCACCAGCAGCCGCTTCGGAAACGGATCCAGGTCGAACATCGCGTCCGAGGTGGCAATGTGCTCGCGCCCCGGAATCTCCGGCACGAAAGGCGTGCCTCCGGTGGCAACGAGCAGGTGGCGCGCCGTGTGGCGCTGGCCGTCGACTTCCACCGTGTGGGCGTCGACCAGCTGCGCCCAGCCGGTGATCAGCCTGACGCCCGAATTCTTCAGCAGCGAGGCATACACGCCGTTGAGCCGCTCGATCTCCTTGGCGCGCTGCGTCTTGAGGCGGCCCCAGTCGAACTGCGGTGCCTCCGGCAGCTTCCATCCGTAGCCTGCGGCTTCCTCGAACGATTCGGCATAGCCGGCGGCGTAGCTGTAGAGCTTTTTCGGAATGCAACCCACGTTGACGCAGGTGCCGCCAAGGTCCGCCGCTTCGGCCAGGCCTACGCGCGCGCCGTGCTGCGCCGCCATGCGCGCTGCCCGTACGCCGCCGCTGCCGCCGCCGATGACGAAAAGGTCGAAGTCGAATGTGCGCATGTGAACGGTGCTCCTTGCCGGCGACTTTAGCCGTCGGCGGGGAGCACCGTTTGCCGCGGGTCTTGCGGGCTGCGCCGTGCTGCCGCGCTCTCGGCGTTCAGCGCTGCTGCGAGTCCGGCGAGGTCATCAGCCTGCGCCGGTCGTCGCCGCCGCGCTGGCCCGGCTGAGGTTGGGGTTGGGCTTGGGGCTGGGGCTGCTGCGGTGGCGGTGGCGGCGCGAAGCCGCGTTGCTGCTGCATCGCGCGCACCTGGGCCTCCTGGGCTTGGCGCATGGCGTTCTGCTGGGCTTGCTGTTGCGCCTGGGCCTGCTGCTGCGCCTGTACGGCGCGTTGCTGCATTTCCTGTTGCTGGCGAAGCATCTGCTGCTGTGCCAAGGCCTGCTGTTGTGCCGCGCGCTGTTGCTGCTGAATCTGCGCTTGCTGCTGTTGCTGCTGGGCTTGTGCCTGGGCGGCGCGCTGTTGCATCTCCTGCTGTTGCCGCAGTGCCTGTTGCTGCTGAAGCTGCATCTGTTGTTGCTGTTGCTGCTGAAGTTGACGTTGTTGCTGCCACTGATCCTGGCCGCCGCGTTGTTGCCACTCCTGCTGTTGCTGGCGCTGCCCCTGCTGCCGCTGCCATTCCATTTGCTGCTGCTGTTGTTGCTGTGCCGCCTGCTGTTGCGCCGCGCGCTGCTGCATCGCCTGGATGTTCTGCGCCTGCTGCATCTGCTGGACTTGCCGCGCCTGCTCGTACTGGAACTCCTGCTGCTGGCGGGCGCGCAGCTGCGGCGGCGGCTGCATCGCCGCGGGCCGGCCGAAGCCGCCGCCAAAGCCATGCATCGGAATGCCGGGAGCCGGCGCAACCGGCACGCGCGCGAAGCGGTCATCGGGCAAGCGCACCAGGTCGCGCCGGCCGAAAGGGCCACGGCCAAAGCGGTCGGCCGGCACCACGGTCACGGCACCCGGCATCCGCTGGTTGGCGTAGAAGTCGTTGCGCATCTCGGCCTGGCGGTTCCGGTAGGCGGCCATGCGGTTGACCCGATCGATGTAGCGGGGGCTCGCGCTATAGCCGGGCCGCCATTGTTCGCCGGGCGCGAGCGGAAACCAGCCCACGCCGCTGCGGCCATCGCCGATCTGCAAGGTGGCATTCACGCCACTGCCGCCGCCCACAAAGCCGACCAGCGCGGGCGAATACACAGGCCGTGCGGTGGGCTGCCCCGGCACCCAGGCCCAGCGCGGGCCCACGCGGGCCCAGCGGCCGTAGTGGAACGGCGCAAAGCCCCAAGGCGCGGCATCGACCCAGGTCAGGCCCCAGGGCGCGATGTTCACCCACTGGCCGTCGCGGTAGGGCGCCCAGTCGGCGTCCACGTTGCGCGGGTACCAGACGTCGCCGTAGCTGGGGTCGCTCCGCCAGTCGCCGTAGGTGTCGAGCTGCTGGTAGCCGACCACCTCGCGCGAGACGTAGCGCGCCGAAACGGATTGATCCTCGATGCGGTTGCGCTCGGCCACCCAGGCGTCGAAGCTGCCGTTCTGTGCGGGGGCACCGCCCAACGCGGCAAGGTCGCGGCCGGACACGGTGAGTTGCTGCCGCGCGTCCAGTGTTTGCGATTGGCCGTTTTCGCCATGAAGCGTGGCGCGGCCGGAGGCCACCGCGACCCAGGTGGTGCCGGCGGACGGGTCGGCCGCAATGCGGTATTCGCCCGGTGCGTCGATCACCACCGCGAGGTTGCCGGTGTCGACCTCGACGCGTTGGCCCGAAAGATCGTCGCGCACGCGCAATTGCAGGTGGCCCTGGTTCGCGGTGATGCGCACGGTGTCGTCGTCGAGCTCGGAGAACTCGACATGTGTCTGCCCGTCCATTCGCAGTGCCGCCGAGCCGATGTGGACTTCGGCGCGCGCGTTGCGATCGGTCCAGAGCCGGTCCCCGGTGGTGATGGGTCGGTTGGGTTGCGCGTCGTACCAGCTGTCTTCGCCGGCCGGCGCGAAGCTCACCGTGCCTTGCTGGAGGTTGAGGCGCGCCACGCGGCCCGGGGGGTCTTGCTGCTGTGCGCCGGCCGCCGCGCCGAGGCACAGCAGCGCGAGGCCGAGCAGCCATCGGTGCAGAGGCCGGTGAAGAAGGGAAAAGGCGGTGCGGTTCATGGTTTGTCTCTGGTTCGCGGGGCCGGACGAAGGCGATGCACATGTAACGCGCGAGAATCCGCTGCCGCTGTCAGCGCATGCCCTCTGCTTGGTGAAGTGCACGCACATTCGGCAACCGCTTGTAATGAGGGACTCTGCATGAAAAACGACAACAACACTGGTGTATTGAACGAAGTGCGCTACCGAAACAATAGCAAATCGTGCTGGTTCGCAGCGCTCGCGTTCGGCGTGGCGGGTTTCATCGCCAACCCTGCCGACGCCCAGCTGGCGCGCAAGCCCTCCTATTACCAGCAGCAGAACAAGGCTGTGCCCGAGGGTGCGGCCATGCCACCCGCCGCGCATCCGGCGGCGCCCGCATCCCTGCCGGCGCTGCGCAGCCGGGACGATTTCGACACCCTGGCGCGGGTGTACGACGCCGGCACGCCGATGCAACTGGCCCACGTGCTGTTCGCCGTCGACCGCCGGGCCAAGCCCTTGCGCACCTATTACATCGACACGCCGCGCTTCCAGCTCCACGTGCGCTTCGTGCGCGACATCGGGCTCGCGCCCCACGCGGGCAAGCGCGAGATCGACCGCAACTACCTCGTGCCGGACCGCCGCTTTCTTTTCGGTACGCTGAGCTGGCAGCAGAACATCGGCAGCTTCACCTACGAATTCTGGGAGGGCGACCGGCTCACCCCTGCGCTGCTGCGGCAGGCCGATGCGCAGGTGAAGGCCAGCTTCTTTGCGCCGGTCAAGTTCAAGACCAATTCCACGCTGCACGAGCGGGTCGCAAAGGAAACAGGCATCGACTTCGTCAGCCAGGAAGCACTGATCCGCGAGCAGCCCTACATGCCGATGAACCTCGGCACGGCCACGGGCCGGGTGCGCATCGTGGACGAGGCTTCGGGCGCGAACGGGTTGAACGCGCTGCTGCCCGACGACATTGCTGTGCTGCGCCAGGTGCCGATCAGCCTGCCGCCGGTGGCCGGCGTGCTGACCGAGCGGCCCTCGACCGCGCTTTCGCACGTCAACCTGCTGGCCAAGGGCTGGGGCATTCCCAATGCCTACGTGCGCGATGCCGCGTCCGTGCTGCGCGAGCATGCGGGCCAGTGGGTGGCGCTCAAGGTCGCGGCTTCGGGGTATCAGGTGCGCCGCCTCACGTCCGACGAGATCGCGGCGCTGCCGCCGCGCAATGTGCGCACCGCGGGCATCGGCGCGATTCCTGGCGGTGCGAAAGCCGCTCCGCCCGACCTGCGCGAAACCCGCTTGCTGCCACTTGCGTCTCTTCGCGCGCGCCACAGCGCGCAGTGCGGTTCCAAGGCTGCCAACCTCGGCGCCGTGCTGGCTGCGCGCGTTCCGTCCACCACGGTGCCCGACGGCTTCTGCATTCCCTTTGCGCACTACGACCGCTTCATGCGCGCGAACGGCCTGGCGGACCGCATTGCGCGCATGCAGCGGCAGCCCGGTTTCGCGAGCGATCCGCAGCAGCGGCAGAAGGCGCTCGCGCAGCTGCGCGACGAAATCGTCCAATGGCCGGTCGAGCCTGCCACCGCGGCGGCATGGCGCGCCGCATGGCAGTCGCAACTGGGCGGCGGCGGCGTGTTCGTGCGCAGCTCGTCCAATTCGGAAGACCTGCCCGGCTTCAGCGGCGCGGGGCTCTACACCACGGTGCCCAACGTCAAGACGGGCGACGCGCTCGAGTTGGCGGTGAAGAAGGTCTGGGCCTCGGTCTTCAACCCCGAGGCCTGGGAGGCGCGCAGCGCCGCAGGCTTCGGCGCCGAGTCGGTGCTGATGGGCGTGTTCGTTCAGACCGCCATCGATTCGACCAATGCCGGCGTGATGATCACGCGCGACCCGTTCGATGCCGGCCATCCGTACGTGACCTACATCTCGGCCAAGCGCGGCATCGGCATCCGCGTGGTGGAGGGCCAGCGCGTGGCGGAGCAGGTGATGTATTCGAGCTGGTCGAAGGCCATCCAGGTGCTGAGCCGGTCGGCCGAAGAAACCGCCCTGCAACTCGACAAGGACGGCGGCGTGAAGGAAGTGCCGGTCGAAGTGGGCCGCAACGTGCTCACAGACGAACTGGTGCTGCGTCTTGCAAGCGTGGGCGCCGCCGTGAAGCGGGCCTTCGGCGGCATCGACCAGGACATCGAATGGGCCACCGTGGGCGACCGCATCGTGCTGCTGCAGGCGCGTCCCTACGTGGAGCGGCGCCGCTGAGCGGAGGAGAAGGAGCTCAACCTCCGTAAAGATACTGCGGCAGCCACAGCGTCAACCCCGGCCAGATGTACATGAACACCATGCACAGGATCACGATCAGCATGTACGGCATCATCCCCGCGAAGATCTGGTTGATCGTCACGTGCGGCGGCGATACGCCTTTCAGATAGAAGGCCGACATCGCCACCGGCGGCGAGAGGAACGCCGCCTGCAGGTTGACGAACACCAGCACGCCGAACAGCAGCGGATCGATCTGGAAGTGCGCGAGCAGCGGCAGGAAGATGGGCACGAAGATGACGATGATCTCGGTCCACTCCAGCGGCCAGCCCAGCACGAAGATGATCGCCTGCGACAGCAGCAGAAATTGCAGCGGGCTGAGGTTCATGCCGAGCACCCACTCCTCGACGATGCGTTGGCCGCCGAGCAGCGCGAACACCGCCGAAAAGAGCGCCGAACCCACGAACAGCCAGCAGACCATCGAGGTGGTCTTGAGCGTGAGGAACACGGCCTCCTTGGTCTTCTTGAAATTGAGCGTGCCGGCCTGCCAGGCCATGAGAAAAGCCCCCGCCGCGCCGACCGCGGCCGACTCGGTGGCGGTCGTGATGCCGAACAGAATCACGCCCAGCACCACCAGCGTGAGCGTGGCGAGCGGCATCACCGACGACACGAGCATGCGCAGGATCTCGAACTGCTCCGCATCCATGCGCCAGTAGTACCAGGCGAGCAGCGCGAGCGTGAAGAGGCTGGCAAGCAGGAAGCCCGTGTAAAAGGCTTCGGGCACTGCCGCGGTCTTCGGCGCATCTACGGCTTCGCCGAGCTGTTGCAAGCCGCCCTCGGCGTTCGATGGGGCCGCAGCGGTTTCGCTGCCGGGCGGCTCTTCGACGCCGCCGGCCGGCTCCTGCAGGCCGCCTTCCGATGCGGGTTCCGCCGGCGGTTCCGATGTCGGCGGCTCGGCCAGTCCGGTGCCGGAGGCTTCGGGCAATGCCGCGGCCGCTGCGGTGCCTTCGGCTTTTTGCGCCGACTGCTGCTGCACGGCCGGTGCGTTGTTGTCCTTCTGGGAATAGATCGTCACGTACCACCAGACAGAGCCCAGCGTCGCGGCCGCGAGCGCCACCGGCACCAGCGCGCTCAGCAGCCCGCGCAGCAGCATCCACCACGTGATGCGCACGCCCTCGGCCGTGCCGCGCAGCGCGCGCGCCGGCGACGCCACGGCCGCGGCGAGTGCCGGCAGCAGGCGCGGCGAATAGCTGGCCGCGAGGTGCGCAACCCAGGCCGAGACCGGCGCGCGCTGCTGGTCGGGTGGCAGCTTGGGAGCCACCTTCGGCTGCAGCATGGCCCAGCCGATCACGTAGACCAAGTACAGAAAAGCGAGGAAGAAGCCGGGGAACATCGCCGCCGCATAGAGCTTGACGACCGACTGCCCGGCCACGGCCGCGTAGACGATGATCATCACCGACGGCGGAATCAGGATGCCGAGCGTACCGCCGGCGGTGATGACGCCGGCCGCAAGGCGCGTGTCGTAGCCGGCATTGAGCATCGGCCGCATCGCAATGACGCCCATCAGCACCACCACCGCGCCGACCAGGCCGCTCGCGATGCCCCAGAAAGTGCAGACGATCAGCGTGGTGACCGCGAGCGATCCCGGCACGCGGCGGAACGCGAGCTGCACGCTGTGGAACATCTTGTCGACCAGTGCGCCGCGCTCCATCACGTAGCCCATCAACACGAAAAGCGGGATGGACAGCAGCGTCTCGTTGGTCATGGCCCCGAAGGCGCGCTGCACCATCAGGTCGAAGACCTTGTTGTCGAGCCAGGGCGAGGCGGGATCGTAGAAGGCGATGAAGCCGAAGAACATGCCCAGGCCCATCAGCGTGAAGGCGGTGGGAAAGCCGAGCATGATCACGACCACGATCAGGCCGAGCATCAGCATGCCGAGTGCCGGTTCGCTCATTCCGAAACCTCCGTGCTTCGCACTGCGATGCGAGCTTGCTTGGGGCGGCCCGGCGCGGCGCTCATGCGGCACCCCCGGTCGTGTCGCTCTTGCGCTGCTGCGCGGCCTGCTCGATGGACTTGGCCTTGTCGATCACCTCGCGCTTGTCGGCTTCGTCGACATAGCTGCTGCCGGCGAGCTGGTCTCCGACCACGTCCATTTCTTCCGCGTCCTTCAGGCGCGGCGTCCATGCACCGGTTTTCAGGCACAGCGCGCAGCGCACCATCTCCGCGATGCCCTGCACCAGCAGCACGGCGCCGGCCACTGGGATCACGAACTTGAAGGGGTACACCGGGATCGGGTCGGCATTGAAGGTCTGCTCGCGCATCGCGAGCGATTCACCGAAGTAGGTCCAGCCCGACCAGGTGAGCGCCACCACGCCCGGCAGAAAGAAGATGGCGAACAGCACGAGGTCGAGCGCGGCCTGCGTGCGCGGCTTCATGCTGCCGTAGAAGAAGTCGCCGCGCACATGGCCGGCCTGCGACAGTGTGTAGGCGCCGCCCATCATGAAGAGCGTGCCGTAGAGCATGTTGTTGGCATCGAAGATCCAGGCGGTGGGCGCATTGAGCGCATAGCGCTTGAAGACCTCGCCGCACACCAGCAGCATCAGTGCCACGATGAGCCAAGAGAAGGTCTTGCCCACGACCATGCTGAACCGGTCGACGGCGTGGAGGAAGCGTTGAATGGTCATGACGTTCTAGGTGGGCCCGTTCGTGGAACGCCGCGGACCGGCTTTGCCGGGCCACGGTGTTGCCCCCTGAAGGGTCAGCTCTTCTTCTTGCCGAAGTAGTGGTTGTAGGCCATCTTGAAATCGACGCCGTAGTCGTTCTGCCACTGCAGCGCACGCTCGGCGAACACGCGCTGCGAGTCGAGCACCTTCTTGAACAGCGGGTTCTCTCCGGCCTTCTTCTCCACCGTCTTGTCCCATGCAGCGAGCTGCGCGCGCAGCACCGCATCGGGCGTCTTGTAGAACTTGATGCCGGCTTTCTTCATGTCGGCATAGTCCTGCGAGTTGCGCTGCACCGCCTTCCAACTCATGTCGGCGCTCGCGGCCTGCACGGCGTAGTCGATGATCGAGCGCAGCTCTTGCGACAGCGCGCTGTACTTGCCCTTGTTGAACAGCACCTCGAACTGCTCGCCCGACTGGTGAAAGCTCTGCAGCATGCAGTTCTTCACCACGTCGGGGAAGCCGAGCGTGCGGTCGCTCGATGCGTTGTTGAACTCGGCTGCATCGATCAGCCCGCGGTCGAGCGCGGGCACGATCTCGCCGCCGGGCAGCGGGTTCACGGCCGTGCCCATCTCGGTGAACATGTCCACGGCCAGCCCCACGGTGCGGAACTTGAGCCCCTTCATGTCCTCGACCTTGGCGATCGGCTTCTTGAACCAGCCGAGCGGCTGCGTCGGCATCGGGCCGTAGAGGTACGACACCACCTCCATGTTCAGGCTCTTGTAGATTTCATCGAGCAGCACCTTGCCGCCACCGTAGTTGTGCCAGGCCAGCACGGTGTTGGCGTCCATGCCGAAGCCAGGGCCCGACCCCCACAGCGCGAGCGCCGAGTTCTTGCCGTAGTGGTAGGCCACCACGCCGTGGCCGCCGTCGAGCGTGCCCTTGTTCACCGCCTCCAGCAGCTGGAACGCGGGGACCACGGCGCCGGAGGGCAGCACTTCGATCTTGAGGCGGCCGCCGGCCATGTCGTTGACTTTTTTGGCGAAGTCGCTGGCGTACTCGTGGAAGATGTCCTTGGCCGGCCAGGTGCTCTGGAAGCGCAGCGAAGTGGTCTGGGCCATGCTGACCATGGGCGCCGACATGGCGCCCGCAGCCACGGCCGCGCCCTTGAGAAGGCTGCGGCGGCGGGGTGATTTGCTCTCTGTCATGTTGTCTCTCTCCATACAAGTTCTGACTGAAGAAACCCTGCCCGCCTTCTTGGCGTTATGTTCGGCAGGCCCATCCGCATCTTTGGCGCGCTGGAATATGCGACAAACAGGGTTTTCACGAACTGGTGAAAAATTCCACCATCCGGCGGGGCTCCGGGACAACCCACAGAGGGCTGCTTCCCTGAAGCAGCCCTGTCTATCGAAAGGATTCAAAGACATGACTGAACCCGTTGGGGAAAAGGGCTATGCGGGCGACGTGACGCCCGAACAGGCAGCGCAATGGATGGCGAGCGGCGAGGCGGTGCTGGTCGACGTGCGCAGCGACGCCGAGCGCGAGTGGGTCGGCTACGTACCCGGCGCCGTGCCGCTGGCCTGGAAGCAGTGGCCGGGCATGGCGCTCAATCCGGCCTTCGACGGCGGCATCCGTGCCGCGGGGGAGGACGGCAAGAAGAAACTGGTGCTGCTGTGCCGCAGCGGCGTGCGCTCCATCGCTGCCGCGAGGCGCGCCACCGAACTGGGGCTGGAGGCCTACAACATTCTGGAGGGGTTCGAAGGCAATCCGGACGACAACGGGCACCGGGGCGTGCTCGGCGGCTGGCGCAAGCGCGGGTTGCCTTGGAAGCAGAACTAGGGTTCACCATCAGCGTGCCCAGGTGCCCAGGGCATCGGGTGCTCCGTGCAGCGAAATAAAGGAGGAGCCCGAAGGGCGGGGGACATTCGCGGAGGGGAGTACCCGGTGGCCTGTGCACAAGCCCTGAACAGCAGCGCCAAAAGACAAAAGGCCCACCGTCTCCAGTGGGCCCTTTCAGCGGCGAGTGAATCAGCTCAAAGCGCCGGAATGCGCAGCTTCTGCCCCGGGTAGATCTTGTCCGGGTGGCTCAGCATCGGCTTGTTGGCTTCGAAGATCGCGTTGTACTTGTTGGCATCGCCGTAGTACTTCTTCGAAATGGCGGAGAGCGTATCGCCCTTCACCACGTCGTGGTACTGGGCGGGCGGGGCCGCCGGTGCGACCAGCTTGTTGTCGACGCTCGTCACATTGGCCACGTTGCCCGCGGCGAGCCCGGCCTTTTCGCTCGCTTCCTGCGACGGTGCCTGGCCGGCCAGCGTGACCACGCCCGTTGCGGCTGCATAGGTCACTTCCAGCCCTGTGAGGCCGAGGTTCTGCGTCTCGATGTAGGTCTTGATGGCAGCCGCGGCCTTGGTGTTGGCGTCCGGCTCGGCGGCCTGGGCCGATGAACCGCCGAACAGCTTTTCTCCTGCTTCCTTGATGAAACTCAGCAAGCCCATGGGGTACTCCTTCTGCCTTGGTTGTGGGGAATCGCGACTGTAACGGCGGCGCGTGACCGCGGCGCGTAGTCCCGCGCCGCAAGTGCAAGCGGCGGTAAGCGGCATAAAGTCGCAATAATCCCGCCCATGGCATCCCCCTTCCTTGCGATCGACATCGGCAACACCCGCCTCAAATGGGCTCTCTACGATGCGGCGCATCCGGGGGCCGCTCTCGTGGCGCACGGGGCGGAGTTTCTCGACCACATCGAACGGCTGGCCGACGGCCCGTGGGCCAACCTGCCCGCGCCCGGTTCCATGCTCGGCTGCGTGGTGGCCGGCGATGCGGTGCGCCGCCGTGCCGAGGAGCAGATCGAAGAGCGCTTCGAATGCGCGCCGCGCTGGGTGGTGTCGAGCGTGGCCGAAGCGGGCATCGTCAACGGCTACGACCATCCGACGCGCCTCGGGGCCGACCGCTGGGTGGCGATGATCGGCGCGCGGCACCGCATGCTGGGCACGGGGCCGGCGCGGCCGATGGTGGTGGTGCTGATCGGCACCGCCGTCACGGTGGAAGCGATCGACGCCAGCGGCAAGTTCCTCGGCGGGTTGATCCTGCCGGGCCACGGCATCATGCTGCGCGCGCTGGAGTCGGGCACCGCCGGGCTGCACGTGCCCACCGGCGAGGTGCGCGAATTTCCCACCAACACCAGCGACGCGCTCACCAGCGGCGGCACCTACGCCATTGCGGGTGCCGTGGAGCGCATGGTGCAGCACGTGCGCTCGCACTGCGGCGCCGAGCCGGCCTGCTACATGACCGGTGGCGCGGGCTGGAAGATGGCGCCCGTCATGAACGGGGACTTCGAGCTCGTCGAGAGCCTGATCATGGACGGGCTTCTTGTGATTGCCCAAGCACGAGGCTGACGCCAGCCTGAGAGCTCAAGGGCGCATGAGCGCGTCGGCCACCGCCTGGAACGCCGGCAGCGTGAGCGGGTCGTTCCCCGCATTGCCCGCCACCGGATGCGCGGCATAGCGCACGATCACCATCTCGGCCTTCGGATCGACATAGATGCTCTGGCCGTGGATGCCGCGTGCCATGTAGGCGCGGTGCGGGTTGTTCGTGACCCACCACATGTTGCGGTACGACCAGCCCGGCAGCAGCGCGTAGCCGGCCTTGGCGAACTTGGCGGGATCGCCGCCGCGCGCAATGTCTTCGACCACCGCCTTGGGAATGGCCTGCTGCCCGTTCGGTGCCCGGCCGCCGTTGCGCATGGTCTCGCCGAAGCGCGCGATGTCGCGCAGCACGGTGTTGAGCCCGCCGCCGCCCGATTCGGTGCCGATGCGGTCGACCATGAAGTAGGCGTCCTGTTCGGCGCCGATGCGGCGCCAGATCTTTTCGCTCAGCAGGTCGGCGAGCGGCTGGTTGCTGGCGCGGCGCAGGATCCAGGCGAGCACCTCGGCATTCACCGTCTTGTAGGCAAAGCCGGCGTCATGCGCGCCTTCCTTCTGCAGCGTGGCAAGGAATTCGTAGAACGACTTCGGGCCGGCGTAGTTCGGGCCTTGGGCCAGCATGCCGCCGGCGCGCGCATAGTCCCAGACCTCGGCCTTCGGATCGGCGTAGTTTTCGGAATAGCGCACGCCGATGGTCATGTCCATGACCTGGCGCACCGTGGCGTCGCCGTAGGCCGTGTCCTTGAGCTCGGGGAGGTATTTGGTGACCGGCGCGGACGGATCGAGCTTGCCCTCGTCAGCGAGGATGGCCGCGAGCGTGCCGACGAAGGACTTGGTGACCGACATCGCGATGTGCGGCCGCTCGGGCGTGAGCGCGCCGAAGTATTTTTCGTAGACCACACGGCCGCGGTGCATCACCAGGATGCCGTCGGTGTAGGTGCGCGGGATCATTTGCGCGAAGGTCACGGTCTCGCCCGTACTCCCCAGAGGCTTGAACGTGACGGCCTCGATGTCGTTGCGCGGCGCCGCCGGCAACGGGCTGGCCGTGCCGCTGCCGCGCCACACGTTGGCGGTGGGCACCGTTTCGCGCGCGTGCGAGAAGCTCCAGCGCGTGCGCGGAAACACGCCGCCGGCCGGGTTGTCGAAGGTGATCAGCTTATCGGGCGGCGGCGGAAAGCCCTTCATCCAGCCCATGGCCTCGACCGAAGTGGCCGCGGGGTCGGGTGGCGCGGCGGGCGCGGGCGTCTGTGCGTTGGAGGTGTTCACGGCAAGGAGTGCGAAGGCGGCGGCAAGCGCCGTGCGTTTGAAGAGGGGCATGGGTTTACAAGGCTCCGTTGGAATCGATCATCAACGACCGCTGAAACGCGCGGGGCGGCGTTCGACAAAAGAGCGCACGCCTTCGGCCGCGTCTTCGCTGTTCGCCAGGCGCTTCTGCGTCTCGATGAATTCCGACACCGCCGCGAGCGGCCCGTGTTCCACAGCCTTGATCACGTTGAGCCGGGTGGCCACCACCGCCTGCGGCGCCTGCGCCGCAATGCGCTGCGCAATGGCCAGCGCTGCGTCGAGCTCCTGCCCGGCCGGCACCACCTTCTGAACGAAGTTCAGGCGGTACGCCTCGGCACTGTCGAACTCGTCGGCCGTGAGCAGGTGCAGCATCGCATTGCCCACGCCCGCGCGTTCGGCCATGCGCAGCGTGGCGCCGCCCGTGGCCATGATGCCGCGCTGTACTTCCATCTGCGAGAAGCGGCAGTTGTCGGCCGCCACCACGATGTCCGCGCCCAGCATCAGTTCGATGCCGACCGTGAAGCAGATGCCTTTCACCGCCGCCACCATCGGCTTGCTGCGGCGGCGGTAGCCGGGCAGGCCGAAGTCGTGCGGCTCCACCAGCCCGGCCGGAATCGCCTTCTCGCCGCGCTTCATGTACTCGGTGACCGCGGGCAGGTCCAGGCCCGCCGTGAAGTGGTCGCCGAAGGCATGCAGCACGCCCACGCGCAGGTCCGGGTCGTCGTCGAGCCGGGTGTAGGCCTCGGCCAGCTGCTTGAACATCGGCGGCGTCCAGCCGTTGCGCTTGGCGGGGCGGTTGATGCCGATCAGCAGCACGTGGCCGATGACCTGCGTGTCGATGCAGCCTTCGGCCGGTGGAGCGGCCGGAGTGATGGGGGCGGCGGTCATGGTGGTTGTCTCCTTGTTTTTTTGTTCTTGCCGTGCTCAGTAGGCGTACACGCCGCGTCCGGTCTTGCGTCCGAGCTGGCCGGCCGCGACCATTTCCTTCAAGAGCGGGCAGGGGCGGTACTTGGAATCGCCGAACTGCTCGAGGTACACCTCCATCACGGCCAGGCACACATCCAGGCCGATCATGTCGGCCAGTGCCAGCGGGCCGATGGGCTGGTTGCAGCCCTGCTTCATGCCGGCGTCGATGTCTTCGGCGGTGGCGATGCCTTCGGACAGCACGAAGAAGGCCTCGTTGATCATCGGCACCAGGATGCGGTTGACCACGAAGCCGGGCGCGTTCTTCACGGTGATCGGCGACTTGCCGAGCTTCTCGGCCAGCGCCTTGACGGCGTCGTGCGTGGCGTCGCTCGTGAGATAGCCGCGGATCAGCTCCACCAGCGCCATCATCGGCACCGGGTTGAAGAAGTGCATGCCGATGAAGCGGTCGGGGCGCGAGGTGGCGGCCGCGAGCTGCGTGATCGAGATCGACGAGGTGTTCGACGCGATGATGACTTCGGGCGCCACCAGCTCGTCGACCTGCTTGAGGATCTTGAGCTTGAGCGCGTGGTTCTCGGTGGCGGCTTCGATCACCAGTTGCGCACCCTTCAGGTCCTCGTAGTTCGTCGAGCCCTTGATCAGCGCGAGCGCCGCGGCCTTCTGCTCGGCCGTGAGCTTTTCTTTCTTGATCAGCCGGTCGAGGCTGCCCGACACGGTGGCCAGGCCCTTGTCGACGGCCGCCTGGGCGACGTCGATCATCACCACGTTCACGCCGGACACCGCGCAGGCCTGCGCAATGCCATTGCCCATTGTTCCGGCGCCGATGATGCCGACGGTCTGGATCGTCATGAGAAAACTCCTTGAATAAAAGGAAAACTGGGGAAGGGGCGGGTGGCGCGAGGGCCGCCGCCGCGGCAGGAGATCGATTGTGAAGCAGCCCCGCCAAGCCGCTGTTGCCGCGAGCGACACGGGCGCCGCCGGGTGGCTTACAGTGCGGCGATTGCTTTTTCTTCTCTCTTTTCGACTCCGACCATGACCACCCTCGGCACCCCTCTTTCCCCTTCCGCCACCCGCGTGATGCTGCTCGGCTCCGGCGAACTCGGCAAGGAGGTGCTGATCGCCCTGCAGCGCCTCGGCGTCGAAACCATCGCGGTCGACCGCTACGAGAACGCGCCCGGCCAGCAGGTGGCGCACCACGCGCGCACCATCACCATGAGCGACCCCGAGCAGCTCAAGGCGCTGATCGAGGCCGAGAAGCCCATGCTCGTGGTGCCCGAGATCGAGGCCATCGCCACGCCGATGCTGCAGCAGCTCGAAGACGCCGGCGTGGTGCGTGTGATTCCCACGGCTCGCGCCGCCCGCCTCACGATGGACCGCGAAGGCATCCGCCGCCTGGCCGCCGAAACGCTGGGCGTGCCGACCAGCCCCTACAAATTCTGCGACTCGCTGGCCGAACTGCAGGCTGCCATCGACGAAGGCATTGGCTACCCCTGCATCGTCAAGCCCGTGATGAGCAGCTCCGGCAAGGGCCAAAGCAAGATCGACGGCCCGGCCGACGTGCAGAAGGCCTGGGACTACGCCATGGCCGGCGGCCGCGTGAGCCACGGCCGCGTGATCGTCGAGGGCTTCATCGACTTCGACTACGAGATCACGCTGCTCACCGTGCGTGCGAAGGATGAGGCCGGCGCCGTGCAGACGCAGTTCTGCGACCCGATCGGCCATGTGCAGGTGAGCGGCGACTACGTGGAGAGCTGGCAGCCGCATCCCATGGCGCCGGCCGCGCTGCAGAAGGCGCAGCAGATCGCACAGGCCGTCACGGCCGACCTCGGCGGCCAGGGTCTCTTCGGCGTCGAGCTGTTCGTGAAGGGCGACGAGGTGTGGTTCAGCGAAGTCAGCCCGCGTCCGCACGACACCGGCATGGTGACCATGGCCACGCAATGGCAGAACGAGTTCGAACTGCATGCGCGCGCCATCCTCGGCCTGCCGGTCGACACGTCGCTCAAGAGCCCGGGCGCCAGCGCGGTGATCTATGGCGGCGTGGACGCGACGGGCATCGCGTTCGACGGCG
Organism: Variovorax paradoxus; assembly: GCF_030815855.1. Classification (NCBI taxonomy): domain Bacteria; kingdom Pseudomonadati; phylum Pseudomonadota; class Betaproteobacteria; order Burkholderiales; family Comamonadaceae; genus Variovorax; species Variovorax paradoxus. Next base: position 5,767,625 of record NZ_JAUSXG010000001.1, read on the forward strand.
TGGCCGAGGCGCTGCAGGTGCCCGGCAGCGACATTCGTCTGTTCGGAAAGCCCGAGAGTTTCGCCAAGCGCCGCATGGGCGTGGCGCTGGTGCATGCGGCCGACACCGACACCGCCCGCAAGCTCGCCAAGGAAGCCGCCGCGCGCGTGAAGCCGCGCAGGACCTGAGGAACGGCGCCGCCCAAGCACAGCCAGTTTTCGCAAGCGGCGCCGGACGCCTGCGGGCATCGTGCGGATGAGATCGGGAGAACGTCCGCCCGACCCACCGGAGACACCATGCTGCACCCCCAGGCGCGCGCCTTGCTCGATTTCATCGAGGCGCGCGGCATTCCGCCGACCCACACGCTTTCGCCGGCCGACGCACGTGCGTTCTATCGCGACCGGCGCGCCGCCACCCAACCCGACGCCCCGCCGGTTGCCCAGGTCCGCGAGCTGAGGGCCGAAGGGCCGCACGGCACCATCCCGGTGCGCCTCTACCGCTCGCTGGGGTCCACGGCCGATGCGCTGCTGCCGGTGCTGGTCTACTTTCACGGCGGCGGCTGGGTCGTCGGCGACCTCGACACGCACGACGTGCTGTGCCGGGAGCTCGCCAACGGCGCCGGCTGCGCAGTCGCATCGGTCGACTACCGCATGGGCCCGGAGCACCGTTTTCCCGCCGCCGTCGACGACGTGCTGGCCTCTACCCGTTGGGTGCGTCGCGGGGCTGCCGCGCTGGGGCTCGATGCGGGCCGCCTCGCGGTAGGCGGCGACAGTGCGGGCGGCAACCTCGCCGCGGTGGCAGCCATTGCGGCGCGCGATGCCGGCGACCTGCCCATCGCCTTTCAGCTGCTGATCTATCCCGCCACGGACATGCGCCGCGGCCACCCCTCGCACCAAGCCAATGGGCAGGGCTACCTGCTGACCCGCGACACGATGGCGTACTTCCACGATCACTACATCGACGACGCGCGGCACGACCTCGACTGGCGCGCGTCGCCGCTGCTGCACGCCGATCTTTCGGGCCTGCCGCCCGCGCTGGTGCTGACGGCCGGCTACGACCCGTTGCGCGACGAAGGCCTGGCTTACGCCGAGGCCCTGACCGCCGCCGGCAACCGCGCCGCCCACGTCTGCTTCGAGCGCCAGATCCATGGCTTCATCACCATGGGCAAGGTGCTCGACGAGGCCGCGACGGCCATCGCGCTGTGCACCGCCGAGCTTCGCCGCGCGCTCGCAGCGGCCTAGGGAAAGTCCCCGCGCAAATGGACGCCGCGCAGCCGGCCCTCGCCGCTACGATCCAGCGAACGCAAGGCCGCTTCCCGGCTGGCGGCGGTCCGATGCAGGAGACAGACACCATGCAGCGATCGAACACGACGCGGCCAGGCAGCGGCGCCGGGACGCGCGGAGAACGCCTGATGTGGCTCACGCGCCAGCGCGTGTTCTACGCAGGGCTGCTCGGCGCCGCGTCCGAACGCACGCTGGGCGGACACGGCGTGTACGTGTCGCCGGCCGGGGCGCCGCCGAACCGCTTGCGCGTCGGCGGCGGTGCCTGGCAGACGGGCGAACTGCTGGTGGTGCCGCCGCAGGTGCCGCACCGGGTGGAAAGCGCGCACTCGCTCATCCTCAACCTGCTGATCGAATCGGAGTCTGTCGATCCCGCGCGCATGCCGGGTTTTCTGCAGCACTGCGGGCCTGTCGATGCACCGGAGTTCGTCCGGCGCATGCGCGATACGCACGCGCACCTGCTGGCGATTTCGGGCCGCCAAAGTTTCGACGGTTTCGATTTCGACCGGCTGTTCTTCGGCGAGGCACTGGTGCCGCGTGTGCTCGACGCGCGCATTCGCAAGGTCATCGACGCCATCAACGCCGACCCGGCTGCGCCCGCCTCGGCCGAAGACTGCGCGGCTTCGGTGCACCTGTCCTTTTCGCGCTTCCTGCACCTGTTCAAGCAGGAAACCGGCATGGCGTTTCGCGCTTTCCGGGCCTGGAAGCGCGCGCGCAGCCTGCTGCGCTACGTGCGCCAGACCGGCACGCTGACCGACATCGCGCTGGACACCGGCTATCCCGATTCGACGCACTTCAGCCATTCGATCCGGCAGGTCTATGGCCTGAAGCCGAGCGACATCCTGGCCGGCTCGCGCCGCCTGGCGCTGCACGACGTGGCCGGCGGCTTCAGGCAGTAGGCGCAAGGAGGCCCATGCAGATTCTTCAACTCCTGCTGTCGGGCATTGCGCAAGGTTGCATCTATGGGCTGATCGCGCTGGGCTTCGTGCTGATCTACAAGGCCACCGAGACCGTGAGCTTCGCGCAGGGCGACCTGATGATGCTCGGCGCCTTCGGCGCGTTCGCCGGCATGTCGCTGATCGGCCTGCCGTTCTGGCTCGCGGCCGTTCTCGCGGTGGTGGCGATGGCGGCCTTCGGCGTGCTGCTCGAGCTGGTGGTGATCCGCCCGATCCTCGGCCAGCCGCAGTTCTCGATCGTGATGCTGACCATCGGCATTGCCTACGTGGCGCGCGGACTCATCACCATGGTGCCGGGCATCGGCACCGACACTCACACGCTGCCGGTGCCCTACAAGGACCAGATATGGAAGCTGGGCGGCCTGGTGGTCAACCTCGAGCAGCTGGCGATCATCGTCGCCACCGCCATCCTCTGTGCCCTGCTGTTCGCGATGTTCCGCTACAGCAAGCTCGGCATCGCGATGCAGGCCTCGTCGCAGAACCAGCTTGCGGCCTACTACATGGGCATTCCGGTGAAGCGGCTCAACGGGCTGGTGTGGGGCCTCGCGGCTGCGGTCGCCGCCATTGCGGGCATGCTGCTCGCGCCCATCACCTTCGTGCACGCGAACATGGGCTTCATCGGGCTCAAGGCCTTTCCGGCCGCGGTGGTGGGCGGCTTCGGCAGCCTGCCGGGTGCCATCGTCGGCGGGCTGGTGATCGGCATCGTCGAATCGTTCGCGGGCTTCTATCTGCCGGACGGCTTCAAGGACACGGCGCCGTACATCGTGGTGCTGCTGATGCTGATGATCAAGCCCAACGGCCTGTTCGGCGAGAAGCTGCGCAAGAAAGTCTGAACGTTCATGCGCTTCATCTTCAAGACCAGCTACGACCAGGACATCCGCCTTGCGCGGCATGGCGGCCATGTGTTCTGGTACGGCTTGCTGGCCGCGTTCCTCCTCGTCGCGCCATGGGTAATCGATGAGTACTGGCTCGCGCAGCTGACCTTCGTGCTGATCTACGGCATCGTCGGCCTCGGGCTGATGCTGCTGGCGGGCTTTACCGGGCAGTTTTCCATCGGCCATGCGGCGTTTCTCGGCGCGGGCGCCTATACGCAAGGCGTGCTGACCAACCTGGGCGTGCCGTTTCCGCTGGCGCTGCTCGCGGCTGCAGCGCTGTCGGCGGGGGTGGGCGTGGTGGTGGCCTTGCCGGCCTTGCGCGTGAAGGGCATCTATCTCGGCATCGCCACGCTGTCGTTCGGCTTCATCGTCGAGGAAGTATTCGCACGCTGGGAGAGCGTCACCGGCGGCAATGCGGGTCTGCATGTCAAGTCGCCCCAGCTCTTCGGCTGGTCGCTGGGGTCGGGCAACGGCTTCTACTTTCTGTGCCTGGTGGTGGCGGTGCTGAGCACGCTCGGCATCCTGAACCTGCTGCGCTCGCCGACGGGCCGTGCCTTCGTCGCCATTCGCGATTCGGAAATATCGGCGCAGAGCATGGGCATTCACCTGGCGCGTTACAAGACGATGTCGTTTGCGATCTCGGCCGCGCTCGCGGGTCTGGGCGGCGCGCTGTACGCGCACAAGCTCAGTTTCATCTCGCCGGACCAGTTCAACATCCTGCAGTCGATCGACTTGCTGCTGATGGTGGTGATCGGCGGGCTGGGCTCGGTGCATGGCGCGTTCCTGGGCGCAATTTTCCTGATTGCGATGCCGCAGCTGATCTCGATGGGCAAGGACTGGCTGCCGGCGGTGGTCGGCCAGGCGCCGGGGCTGCAGGGGCTGGTGTACGGCATGGTGCTGATCGCCTTCGTGCTGTTCGAGCCGCTGGGCCTTTACGGCCGGTGGCTCAAGATTCGAACCTGGCTGCAGCTCTTTCCGTTCTACCGCCGGGGCTTGTTCAAGCGGCAGAAGTCGTTCACCAAGTCGGACCGGTTGAGATGAGTGGCGACATCCTTCTTTCAGCGAAGGACCTGAGCGTGCGCTTCGGTGGTGTGCTCGCGGTCAACAAGGTGAGCTTCGATGTGCGGCGCGGCGAAGTGTTCACGCTGATCGGGCCGAACGGCGCGGGCAAGACGACGGTGTTCAACCTGATCAGCCGCATCTACACGCCGACCATGGGCGAGATCACGTGGCACGGCGAAGCAGTCGGGCCTGTGGCCTTGACGCAGCAGGCACCGCACACCATCGCCGCGCTGGGCATTGCACGCACCTTCCAGAACATCGAGCTCTTCGAGCACGCGACGGTCTTGCACAACCTGCTGATCGGCCGCCACACGCACCGGCAGACGGGGTTCTGGAGCGAGGTGTTCTTCACGCCGGCCACGCGGCGTGCCGAGATCCAGGCGCGTGAGAAGGCGGAGCAGGTGATCGAACTGCTGGACTTGCAGCACCATCGCGATTCGATGGTGGCCGGTTTGCCCTACGGCGTGCGCAAGGTGGTGGAGCTCGCGCGTGCGCTGTGCACCGAGCCCAAGCTGCTGCTGCTTGATGAGCCCTCGTCGGGGCTCAATGTCGAAGAGACGGCCGACATGGCGTTCTGGATCCAGGACATCCAGCATGAACTGGGCGTGTCGGTGCTGATGGTCGAGCACGACATGTCGCTGGTGTCGAAGGTGTCGGACCGGGTGCTCGCGATGAACATGGGCGAGGTGCTGGCCACCGGCACGCCGCGCGAGGTGCAGGCGGATGCGCGGGTCATCGAAGCCTATCTTGGGACCGTCGACGATGTGAGCAGTTTGAGGAGGGTGGCGGCGTGAACGCTTTGTCCGCTGCTTCGTTCGAAACGCCCGGTATGCGGCACGGCGCGGTCGCCCCCACTATGCCGGCCGCTTCGCGGCTCCCCTGCGGTGCTCGCGCTTCGCGGGGTCTCGCAGAACTCGCTTCGCTCAAACAGCTGCGAGCCCTGATCCGCGAAACACTGCGCTCCTCGGCGGCACAGAGGGGGCGCCCGCCCCGCACCGCACACCGGGCTTGGGAGTGGAGGAAACACCCCAAGCGTGTCCACGGCGTCGGGGCCCGCCCGGGGCAGGGGCCCCAACGCCGCTCCCCCAGCGAAGGAGCCCGCACGTGACCGACGTCGTCCTCCAGCTGCTCAACGTGGAAAGCGCCTATGGCCCCATCAAGGCCATCCGAGGCGTCAGCCTGACGGTCAGGCAAGGCGAGATCGTGACGGTGCTGGGCTCCAACGGCGCGGGCAAGACAACCATCCTCAAGACCATCTCGGGAATCATCGACCCTAGAAAAGGCAGCATCGAATTCCAGGGCAAGGACATCACCGCCAAAGATCCGGCCTATATCGTGCAGCAGGGCCTGAGCCACGTGCCCGAGGGGCGCGAGGTGTTCCCGCTGCTGTCGGTAAAAGACAACCTGCTGATGGGCGCTTACACGCGCAAGGACCGCGATGGGGTGATGCGGGACATGGAGAGCGTCTACAGCTACTTTCCGATCCTGCGCGAGCGTGCCATCCAGGACGCCGGTCTGCTCTCGGGCGGCCAGCAACAGATGCTCGCCATATCGCGCGCCATCATGGCCGCGCCGCATCTCATCCTGCTCGACGAGCCCAGCCTCGGCCTCAGTCCCAAGCTGACGAAAGAGATCTTCGAGATCGTCGTGCGCATCAACCGCGAGCGCGGCACCACCATTTTGCTGGTCGAGCAGAACGCCAACATGGCGCTCAACGCCTCCGACCACGGCTACGTGCTCGAGAACGGCCGCATCGTGATGGAAGACACCTGCGAACGCCTGCGCGAGAAAGAAGACATCAAGGAGTTCTACCTCGGCGTCAAGGACGACGGGGTGCGCGGCGAGCGGCGCTGGAAAAAGAAGAAGACCTGGAGATGAGCGATGAGCGCCGCGCCGGGCCGCCCCAAGCAAGCTCGCTCCCGCCTGGCGGGAAGGCGCGTAGCGCCAAGGGTGCATCAATGACCACAACTGCCTTGCGCGCTCCCGCCGGCCTCTGGGACTTGGCGCACCTGCAGCCGAAGCCCGGCATCGTCGTGCCCGGCGACACCATTCCCGCCGTGTTCTGGAAGGCCGTGGAACTGCGCGGCGACAAGGTCTGGATGCGGCAGAAGGAATTCGGCATCTGGCGCAGCTGGACCTGGAAGCAGACCGCCGGCGCCGTGCGCGAAATCGCCGGAGGCCTGCTGGCACTCGGCTTCGGGCCGGGCGAGTGCGCGTCGATCCTCGCCAACACGGTCATCGAATGGGTGCTCTGCGACATTGCCGTGCTCAGCTGCGGCGGTGTGTCGAACGGCATCTACCCCACCGACGCGGCCTCGCAGGTTCACTACCTTTGCGAGGATTCGCGCACCACCGTGCTCTTCGTCGAGGACGACGAGCAGCTGGACAAGGCGCTCGAAGTGCGCGCGCGCCTGCCGCTGTTGCGCAAGATCGTCGTGTTCGACATGGAAGGCCTGCGCGAGCTCGACGACCCGGGCGTCATCAGCCTCGACGCATTGCGTGCGCTGGGCCGGGAGTACCTGCAGGCCCATCCTCAGGTGATGGAGCAGCGCATTGCTGCATGTCGAGCGGAAGACCTGGCCATCCTCGTCTACACCTCGGGCACCACCGGCAAGCCCAAGGGTGCCATGCACAGCCACCGCGGACTGGTGTACACCATGCGCGGCTACAACTCCCTGCTGGCGCAAGGCGAAGGCGACGAGCGCATGTGCTTCCTGCCGCTGTGCCACATCGCCGAGCGCATGGGCGGCGAGTACTTCGCGATGTACACCGGCTCGATCCTCAACTTCGTCGAGAACCCCGAGACGGTGCCCGAGAACGTGCGCGAGATTTCGCCCACGGTGTTCACGGCCGTGCCGCGCGTGTGGGAGAAGTTCTATTCCGGCGTGATGATCGCGCTGAAGGAGGCGAGCCGGCTGCAGCAGGCCGCCTACGGCTGGAGCATCGGCGTCGGCCAGCAGATTGCCGAACGCGTGCTCCAGGGCCAGCCGATAGGCGCGGGTCTGCGGCTCAAATTCCGCATGGCGCGTTGGCTCGCGCTGGACAACGTGCGCAAGCTCATCGGCATCCACCGCGCGCGGTTTCTCGTGACCGGCGCGGCGCCGATCTCGCCCGACCTCGTGCGCTGGTACCTCGCGCTGGGCGTGCCCATGCTGGAGGTGTGGGGCATGACCGAATCGTGCGGCGCCTCCACCGGCGTGCCGCCGTCGCGGATCATGCCGGGCTCGATCGGGCCGGCCACCAGCTACAACGAGGTGCGGCTCGACCCGCAGACCGGCGAAATCCTGGTGCGCGGGCCCAATGTCTTCATGGGCTACCTCAACCTGCCCGAGAAAACGGCCGAAACCATCGACGCGGACGGCTGGCTGCACACCGGCGACGTCGGAACGGTCGACGCGGGAGGGTATTTCCGCATCACCGACCGCATGAAGGACATCATCATCACGGCAGGTGGAAAGAACATCACGCCGAGCGAGCTGGAGAACGAACTCAAGTTCAGCCCCTACATCACCGATGCGGTGGTGATCGGCGACAAGAAGCCCTACCTGACGGTGATCGTGATGATCGACCAGGAGAACGTCGAGAAGTTTGCGCAGGACCACGATGTGCCTTTCAGCAACTACGAAAGCCTGACGCGTGCGCAAGAGGTGCTGGACCTGATCCAGGGCGAGGTCGACCGCGTCAATGCCAAGTTTGCGCGGGTCGAGCAGATCAAGAAGTTCTTCCTGCTCGAAACGCAGTTGAGCGCCGAAGACGAAGAGCTCACGCCGACGATGAAGCTCAAGCGGAAATTGGTACAGGCCAAGTACGCCGGGCGCATCGAGGCGATGTACCGCTGACGGCCGCGCCGAACCGTTTTTGTCAAACCCGAGGAGACAACGCAATGACGAAGCTCAAGACAGTGACGACTCTGGCCGTGCTGGGCCTTGCCGCAACGTTCGCGTCCGCGCAGCAGCAACAGGGCGTGAGCAAGGACGAGATCCGCATCGGCACGATCCAGGACCTTTCGGGGCCGCTCGCGGGCTTCGGCAAGCAGTCGCGCAACGGCATGCAGCTGCGCGTGGACGAACTCAACGAGCAGGGCAGCATCAACGGCCGCAAGCTCAAGCTCTTCGTCGAGGATTCGGGCTACGACCCGAAGAAGGCCGTGCTCGCGGCGCAGAAACTGGTCAACCAGGAAAAGATCTTCATCATGGCCGGCCACATCGGCACGGCGCAGAACATGGCGGCGATGCCGGTGCAGTTCGAGAAGAACATCGTCAACTTCATGCCCATTACCGCGGCGCGCGAAATGTACGAGCCGCTGAACCGGCTCAAGTACTCGTTCGCGGCCACCTACTACGACCAGATCCGCCTGGCGCTGCCCAAGATGATCAAGGACAAGGGCGCCAAGAAGGTCTGCACCATCTACCAGGACGACGAGTTCGGGCTCGAAGTGCAGCGCGGCGCCGAGGCGGGCCTCAAGACGGCGGGCATGGAGCTGGCCGAGAAGACATCGTTCAAGCGCGGCGCCACCGACTTCAGCTCGCAGCTCGCAAAGATGAAGGCCGCCAACTGCGACCTCGTGGTGCTCGGCACCATCATCCGCGAAACCATCGGCACGGTGGGCGAGGCGCGCAAGACCGGCTTCAACCCCACTTTCCTGGGTTCGAGCGCGTCGTATACCGACCTGATCCACAAGCTCGGCGGCAAGGCGATGGACGGCGTCTACGCCACCATGACGGTGCAGAACCCCTACACCGACGAGCAGTCGCAGCCGCTGCGCTTCTGGGCCAACAAGTACAAGACCAAGTTCAACGAAGACCCGACGGTGTTCTCGGTGTACGGCTACGTGATCATCGACTCGTTCATCAAGGCGGCGCAAAAGGCCGGCCCCGGCCTCTCGACCGACAGCTTCATCAAGGCCATGGACAGCATGACCTTCGAGCCCGACATGTTCGGCAGCCCGAAGAGCAGCTACACCGCGACCAAGCGCCTGGGCAACGACCAGTCCCGTTTGTCCCAGATCAAGGACGGGAAATGGGTCGTCGTGTCTGACTATGTGACACCATGACGGGCACGATGCCCAATTACTGGTTGATGAAATCCGAGCCCGACGAGGTCTCGATCGACGATGCGCTCGCCGCGCCCAACGCTACCGTGGCGTGGACCGGCGTGCGCAACTATCAGGCACGCAATTTCATGCGGGACGGCATGAAGGTCGGAGACGGCGTGCTGTTCTACCACTCGAGCTGCCCTGAGCCCGGTATCGCGGGCCTCGCACGCGTGGCCTCGGGCATCAAGCCCGATCCGACGCAGTTCGACGCGAAGTCGCCGTACTACGACGCAGCCTCGAAGAAAGAGGAACCGCGCTGGCTGCTGGTCGACGTGCAGGCCGTGCGCAAGACCCGGCTGCTCGCGCTGCCCGAGCTGCGCGCCAAACCCGAACTGGCCGAGCTGGTCGTGCTGCGCAAGGGCAACCGTCTGTCGATCACGCCGGTCGAGCCTGCACACTGGAAAATCATCGAGAAGATGCTGGCCTGACCTGAACCCTTCAGGCCACGCGCTGAAGAATGGGGAACAGCTTGCCGAGCCCGTCGGCCATGACCTCGACCGCGAGCGCCGCAAGGATCAGGCCCATGAGCCGCGTCATGATGTTGATGCCGGTCTTGCCGAGCACGCGCGCAATCGGCTGTGCGAGCGAAAAAGCCAGCGCGGTCGCCAGCGCCACCACCACGCCGTAGCCGACCAGCAGGCCAAGCTCCCACAGGTGCTGCGTCTTGTCGGCATAGATCACCACGGTGGAAATGGTGGCCGGCCCGGTGAGCAGCGGAATGGTGAGCGGCACCACCGCGATGGACGCGCCCATGGAGGCCTTCACTTCGGTGGCGCGCAGCTCCTCGACGTTGGTCTTGCTCTCCGCCGGCTTGGCATTGAGCATCGACAGCGAGCTCATGAGCAGCAGCAGGCCTCCGCCCACCTGAAAGCTGGCAATCGAGATGCCGAAGAACGCCAGCAGCTGCAGCCCGATCAGCGCGCTGACTGCAATCACCACGAACGCGCTGAAGGCCGACATGCGCACCGTGTGCCGCCGCTGCGCATCGGAATACCCCTGCGTGTAGTGGATGAAGAACGGCACGATGGCCAGCGGGTTGACGATGGCCACCAGCGTGACCAGCGGCTTGATCAGGTCCATCGAGGTGCTCATGCTCACCGTCCTCCGGTCACGTCGAGCAGGGCCATGGTGGTGTAGCTGGCCTCGGGCGACAGCAGCCACAGGATGGCGCCAGCGATTTCCTCCGGGCTGCCGGTGCGCTTCATCGGCACGGTGGGCGCGAGTTCGAAGGCGCGGTCGGGCATGCCGCCGGAGGCGTGGATTTCGGTGTCGATGAGGCCCGGACGCACGGCATTGACACGAATGCCTTCGTCGCCCACTTCCTTGGCCAGGCCGATGGTGAAGGTGTCGATGGCGCCCTTGCTGGCCGCGTAGTCGACGTACTGGCCGGGCGAGCCGAGCCGCGAGGCGCCGCTGGAAACATTGACGATGGCGCCGCCCGATCCGCCGTGCCGCGTGCTCATGCGCCGCACCGCTTCGCGCGCGCAAATGAAACTGCCGATCACGTTGATGCGGAACATGCGCTCGAGGCGCGCCACGCTCATTTCGTCGACACGGGCCTGCACGTCGACGACGCCGGCGTTGTTGACCAGCGCGGTGAGGCGCCCGAGCTTGGCGTCGACCTTCTCGAACATGGCGATGACCTGGGCTTCGTCGCCCACGTCGGCCTGCACGGCCATGGCGGTTCCGCCGTTCGCGCGAATGCTGCGGACCACCTCGTCCGCCGCGAGCGAGTTGCTCGCATAGTTGACGGCCACCGCGTAGCCGCGCTGCGCCGCGAGCAAGGCGGTGGCGGCGCCAATGCCGCGGCCGCCGCCCGTGATCAAGAGTACCTGGTCCAAATCCGACCTCCTGCAGGAAAACTGCGTGTCAGTTAAAACGGTTGGCTTGGATTACATCATCGAGGGCGAGCGCATGAGCAACGGCAAGACGATTGACTACTACTTTGCGCCCCAGAGCCCATGGACTTATCTGGGTCATACCCGGTTCGAGGCGATTGCAGCAGCGGCCGACGCCACGGTGCGGGTGCGGCCGATCGACCTGGGGAGCGTGTTTCCCGTTTCCGGCGGACTGCCGCTGGGCAAGCGCGCGCCGCAGCGGCAGGCCTACCGGCTGGTCGACCTGACACGCTGCTCCCGGCATCTGGGCCTGCCGCTGAATCCCAAGCCCAAGTTCTTTCCGGTCGCGAGCGACGACGCGGCGCGTCTCATCATCGCGGTCGACATCAACGACGGCGCCAAGGCCGCCATGCGCATGTGCGCTGCGGTGTTTGCCGCAGTGTGGGTGCAGGAGCGCAACATTGGCGACCCGAACGTGCTCGAAGCGCTGGTCGCTGAATGCGGACTGCCTGCCAAGCGCTCGGAGCAGTCGCAGAGCCAAGCGGTGCAGGAGCGCTACGAGGCGTACACGCAGGAAGCCATCGACATCCAGGTGTTCGGCGCGCCGAGCTATGTCATCGACGGCGAGATTTTCTGGGGCCAGGACCGGCTCGACTTCGTCGAGCGCGCACTGCAGCAACCGCGGTAGCGCAACTCGCTCGTTCATTCATTCATTCATCCATTCATCCATTCATCCATTCATCCATTCATCCATCAGTCACGCATTCGCAATTCAAGGAGCAAGCAACATGGGCCAATTCATCGATCTCACCGCCAAGGACGGCTTCGTTTTTCCGGCCTACGTGGCCGAACCGGCCGGCAAGCCGCGCGGCGCGGTGGTCGTGGTGCCGGAGATCTTCGGCGTCAACTCGCACATCCGTTCGGTGGCCGACGGCTATGCGGCGGACGGCTATCTCGCGGTATCGCCCTCGACCTTTCATCGCGTGAAGCCCGGCGTCGAGATGGGCTACAGCGACGAGGACATGAAGGCCGGCTTCGCGCTCAAGACCGCGGTCGAGGCGCTGCCCGCGCCCGGCGTGCTGCAGGACATCGAAGCCGCCATCGCCTATGCGGCCAAGGCCGGCAAGGTGGGCATCGTCGGTTTTTGCTGGGGCGGCCTCTTGGTCTGGCGCGCCGCGAGCCTGCTTCCCGGGCTTGCCGCCGCGGCGCCGTACTACGGCGGCGGCATGACCACGCCGGAAGAAACCGCGCGCCAGCCCAAGGTGCCGGTTCTGGCGCATTTCGGTAACCAGGATCACTGGATTCCGTTGGACACCATCGAAGCCTTCAAGAAGGCGCACCCCGAGGTGGAAGTGCATGTCTATGAGTCGGGTCACGGCTTCAACTGCGATCAGCGCGGCTCGTACAACGCCGAGGCTGCCCAGCTGGCGCGTGCACGCACGCTCGAGTTCTTTGCCAGGCATGTCGGCTGAATAGCCGGCCGGCCGCAGCCGAGGCAAGCGCCTCGGCCACCCGAGACCCGGCCCCGGCCGGGTTTTTCTATTTCTTGCGAGATTGCGGCCCGGTGCCGATGCGGGTCTGGAGAAAGTCGAGCAGCGCACGCAGAGCGGCGCTGTTGTGGCGCCGCTGCAGATAGGCGGCCGAGAGCCACATGTCCTTGCGCGCATAGCCCTGCAGCACCGGCACCAGTTCGCCGCTGTCGATGTGCGACTGCACGAGGATGGAGGGCAGGTAGATCACGCCGAAGCCGCGCATCGCGACCCGGATCAACGGCGCGCCCTCGGTGCAGTCCATGCGGCTTTTCACCGGCACATCGAGCGGCTGGCCGCCTTCGTCGAAGCGCCACACGGGCTGGGCGCCCAGCAGGGAATGGGTGAGCGCGTCGTGGCCGGCAAGGTCGCGTGGATGCGCGGGTTCACCGTGCTTTTTCCAGTAGACCGGCGAGGCGCAGACCACCATCTCCATCAGCATGAGCTTGCGCACGATCAGGTTGGCATCCGCGACCGGTCCGCTGCGAATGTCGACGTCGATGCCTTCTTCCGCAAGATCGACCGTGCGATTGGTCAGCTGCAGGCTGATGCTCACGTCCGGGTAGTAGCGCATGAAGTCGGCCAGCAGGCCGGGGAATTCGCCGTTGCCCATGCCGTGCGGCGCCGAAATGCGGAGGCGGCCGCCGGGCTGCCTGGCGCGTTCCTGCAGTTCGGCTTGGGTGAGTTCCACCATCTCGAGCACCGGGGTGCTGCGCTCGAGCAGCAATTGCCCTGCGTCCGTCAGGCTCACCGAACGCGTGGAACGGTTGAGAAGACGCACGCCGAAGCGCGTTTCGAGTTCGGCCACATACTTGCTGACGGTGGCTTTCGACATGTCGAGCTTCTTGGCCGCATGCGAGAAGCTGCCGTGCGAAGCAACCTCCCGGAAGGTTCTGATCAGATCGAGACTGTCCATGTCAAAGCGCCTATTGTTTCTGTTCCGGGAACGGCAAGCGCCGATTTTCCAGCGAGCACGTTCAATCAGCTGCTTGCCTTTGGGCTGTCATTGTTTCAATAGAGGAAACACGGTGTCTCTGTTCCACGTGTTTTCCCGAGGTCATTCAGTTGGAAACTCGCCGCACAGGTGAGCAACCAGCGAGCCTGGTGGACGAACCATCCAACGAACAAGGAACTGAAAATGAAGACCTCGCACATCCTCGCCGCCGCTGCCCTGACCCTTTTGGCCGCCACCGGCGCCCAAGCCGAATCCTACGATGGCGTGAACACCGCCGTCTCGACCAAGAGCCGCGACGAAGTCAACGCCGAAGCCGTGCGCACCGCATCGGCTCCGAACCAGAACGTGACCCGCGGTTCGCGCGGCCCGGAAACGGTCGCCGTGTCGAAGGACCGCGCGCTCGTCGAAGCCGAAGCCGTTCGCACTGCCTACGCTCCCGACCAGAACGTGACCGGCGGCTCGCGCGTCAACAGCAAGGTCATCTCGACGATGGCCCACCCGATGGACGCACGCGTTCAAGCCCAGCAAGGCTCGGGCGCCGTCGCCAAGTAATTGAAGCCGCCCTTCGGGGCTGCCGAGATGCAAAAGGGCCACGCGAAAGCGTGGCCCTTTTTCGTTGTGGTGCGGATGGGCCGAGATCAGCGCGTGCGGGCCAGGTAGCGCTTGCGCCAGAACACCAGCACCAGCACCAGCGCAATGACCAGCATTGCGGTCATCGCGATCCAGAAGCCGTCCGCCTTGTGCACGAGCGGAATGAACTCGAAGTTCATGCCGAAGATGCCGGCGATGAGATTGAGCGGCAGGAAGATGGCGGTCAGCACGGTGAGCACCCGCATGATGTCGTTGGCGCGGTGCCCCTGCACGCTGAAATGCATCTGCACCGCGGTTTCCGCGTTCTGCTCGAGCCGATGCACATGGTGCACCACGCGTTCGATGTGCTCGAGCACGTCGCGGCTGCGCACCATGATCAGTTCCCGCTCGCGTTGTTCCACTTCGCCCTTTGGAGAAGGCAGCGTTTCCTGCGAATCGATCCAGTCCTGGATGGCGGCGCGCTGGTCTTCGCAGATTTCGTCCAGGTGATGCAGCGACTGCCGCGCTTCCATCAGCGCGCCCCAGTTGGTGAAGCGGCTGCGCGGATCGATCAGCTCGGTCTGCCAGTGGTCGAGTTGGCGCGTGAGCTCTCGGCGCATGTCCAGGTAGCCGTCGACGATCTGGTTGACGACGCGCAGCATCAGGTCGGCGGTGCCGGTGGGCACGCGGGCCGAGGTGGCGCGCACGTCGAGCGCCGGGGCGCCCTTGTCGTCCGGCGATCCGGCGGCGAGCAGGCGGGCGGCAAAGGCGTCGCGCACCGCGCCGTCTTCGGGGTGCACCGACAGCAGCACGCGGTCGAACAGTGCAAAACCCACCGGACGGGTGTCGACCCGGCGCAGCACCGGAGGGCCGCGGCGCGACGGTGTGGGAAGGGGCGGTTCGCCAGCCGTGGTCCCCTTGCCATTGCCCAGGGCGGCTTGGCCGGGGCCCGCGGAGAGGCGCCGGAACACCAGCACGTCGTACTGCGAGGTGAAGTCGTAGTGCGAAGGCAACTGGTCGTTGAGCAGGTCGGCCACGTGCAGGTCGACCAGCTGGGTCAGGCAGAGGGACTGCAGGATCTGCTGAACCTCCGCCAGTGATGCGCGAAACTCGTCCCGCGTGAGCGAAATCCAGACGTAGCCTTGCGCGCCGCAGGCGCCCGGCACCGTGAGCGGCGCCAGCGCCGGATGCTCGCTCACTTGCGAGCGGTTGATTTCGAAAATGCGCATGGCCGGCCTGTCGCTCTCTTTGTTGGGATGTCGCTCGGCCCGCGCTGCAGGTCCGAAGCACTGCGCTATTGTTTTTGTAGCAAACGGGCGGCGTCGAGCGCAAAGTAGGTGAGCACCCCATCGGCACCGGCGCGCTTGAAAGCGAGCAGGCTTTCGAGCACCACCGCGTCATGGTCGAGCCAGCCGTTCTGGGCGGCCGCCTTGAGCATCGCGTATTCACCGCTCACCTGATAGGCGAAAGTGGGCACGTGAAACTCGTCTTTCACGCGTCGGACGATGTCGAGGTACGGCATGCCGGGCTTGACCATCACCATGTCGGCGCCCTCGGCGATGTCGAGCGCCACCTCGCGCAGCGCTTCGTCGCTGTTGCCCGGGTCCATCTGGTACACCTTCTTGTTGCTCTTGCCGAGCGTCGCGGCCGAACCGACCGCGTCGCGGAACGGGCCGTAGAAGGCGCTGGCGTACTTGGCGCTGTAGGCCATGATGCGCGTGTGAATGTCGCCGCGCGCCTCCAGCGCGGTGCGGATGGCGCCGATCCGCCCATCCATCATGTCGCTGGGCGCCACAATGTCCACGCCGGCTTGTGACTGTGTGAGCGCTTGCTTCGAAAGAACTTCAACCGTGGCGTCATTGAGGATGTAGCCGGTGTTGTCGAGCAGCCCGTCCTGCCCATGGCTGGTGTAGGGGTCGAGCGCCACATCGGTCATCACGCCGAGTTCCGGGAAGCGCGACTTGAGGGCTGCGACCACGCGGGGAATCAGTCCATCGGGGTTGAAGGCCTCGTCGCCCGCTGGCGTCTTGAGGCTGGCGTCGATCACCGGAAAGAGCGCCATCACCGGGATGCCGGCTTGCACGCACTGCTCGGCCACCGGCAGCAGCAGGTCGAGGCTCAGGCGGTCCACGCCGGGCATCGAAGACACGGCATCGCGCTTTTTCTCTCCCTCCTGCACGAACACCGGGTAGATCAGGTCGTGCGCCGTCAACGCGTGTTCCCTGACCAGATTGCGGGTGAAAGTGTCGCGCCGCAAACGGCGTGGCCGGCCGGCCGGATACATGGCAAAGGGAGAGAGAGGGGGCGTCATAAGCGGAAAATTGTGCCTGAAGTGACAATTCGCGGTACGGGGCTTGCACGGGAAGTTGTCCGACAACCATTCAAATTAGTAGCTCGAAGGTTCTCTTTTTTTCAACAAAAATGTCAAAGAAAGTGGTCAAGTCGCTTGAAACCTTGTTTCGTCTTTGTTAAATTCTGAAGCGGGCGGCTTGCCGCTCCCCGCTTTTCCTCCCTGAGCGGGTGCCTTGATGTGTGACAGCAAAAGGGCTTCCCAGCCCGGCGTGAAGACGTCGGGCTTTTTTTTTGCCTGCTGACCGGCCGGGTGGCTCGCCAAAGGCCGGGAGATGGCGCAGTCGACCACTAAACTGCCTCCATGCTCTGGGTCAAATCGCTTCACATCGTCTTCATTGCCAGCTGGTTCGCCGGGTTGTTCTATCTTCCCCGGATCTTCGTCAACTTGGCGATGGTTCCGCCCGAGTCCGTCGCGGAGCGCGAGCGCCTGCTGCTCATGGCGCGCAAGCTGTTGCGTTTCACCTCCTTCCTGGCCGTTCCGGCGCTGGGCTTCGGCCTGTGGCTTTGGCTGGGCTACGGCATCGGGCGAGGCCCCGGCAACGGCTGGATGCACGCCAAGCTCGCCCTGGTGCTGGCGGCCATCGGTTATCACCATGGCTGCGGCGTGCTGTTGCGCCGCTTCGTGGCCGGGGGCCAGCAGCGCAGCCACCGCTGGTACCGCTGGTACAACGAACTCCCGGTTCTGCTGCTGCTCGGCATCGTGGTGCTGGTGGTCGTCAAGCCGTTCTGAGCCGGGTACCGGACGGTGGAGACCCAGCATAAGTCCGCCGCGCTGCCCCTTGCGCTCGCCTATGCGGCGCTGATCGTCTACGCCAGCCTGTATCCGTTCGCCGACTGGCGGGACCAGGGCATCGCGCCCTGGGCCTACTTGTCGGCGTCCTGGCCCAAATACTGGACGGGTTTCGATTTCGCGGTCAATGTCGCCGGCTATGTTCCCTTCGGCTTCCTGTGTGCGCTGGCCGTGCTGCGCGCGCGGCCGGGCGCCCGCGGCTGGCGTGCCATGCTGCAAGCCACCGTCGCGGG
This sequence comes from Variovorax paradoxus, assembly GCF_030815855.1. Taxonomy (NCBI): domain Bacteria; kingdom Pseudomonadati; phylum Pseudomonadota; class Betaproteobacteria; order Burkholderiales; family Comamonadaceae; genus Variovorax; species Variovorax paradoxus. The sequence goes on from NZ_JAUSXG010000001.1 coordinate 5,785,139, forward strand.
CGCGTTGTTGGCTTTCGCCATGGAGACGCTGCAGAGCTATCTTCCAGCCCGTATTCCGTCGAACGTGGACCTGGGCCTGAACACCTCCGGCGCCCTTCTGGGGGCCATGCTGGCAGCGGGGCTGGAGCGCCTCGGGGCGGTGGCCCGCTGGAGCCGCACGCGTTCGCAGTGGTTTGTCGAAGATTCCCGCGGCGCGCTGGTGCTGCTGGCACTGTGGCCTTTCGCACTGCTGTTTCCGGCGGCCGTGACCTTCGGGCTCGGCCAGGTGTTCGAGCGGCTGGAGGTCGCCGTGTCGGAGTGGTTGCTCGACACGCCCTTCATCGACTGGATGCCGCTGCGGCAGTTCGAACTCGAGCCGCTGGTGCCTGCCGTCGAACTGCTGTGCGTGATGCTCGGAGCCCTGGTGCCGTGCCTGCTGGCCTTCCTGGTGACGCGCACGGTGGCCCGGCGTGCCGTGCTGCTGCCGCTCACGCTGCTGGCGGGCATCGGCGCCTCGGCGCTGTCGGCGGCGCTGAGCTATGGGCCCGAGCACGCATGGGCCTGGCTGGGCTTGCCGGCACAGGTCGGCATTGCGACGGCTCTTGTTGCCGGCATGCTGTTGCTGGGGGCGCCGCGCCGGCTGTGCGCAGCCTTGCTGCTGGTGGGGCTCGTGATCCAGCTGAGCCTGTTGAACCAGGCGCCCGAGAGCGCGTATTTCGCACAGACCCTGGCCACCTGGGAGCAGGGGCGCTTCATCCGCTTCCATGGCTTGGCGCAGTGGCTGGGATGGGTCTGGCCGTTCGCGGTGCTTGCCTACGTGGTGGCCGCGCTGTCGCGCCGGGGCCAACCGGCAGCGGCCTGAAGCGCGCGGCCGGCGTCACTAAAATCGCCTGATGCCCAGTTCCAATCCTGCCGCGCCGCGCGGCTACTACGGCCGCCACATCTTCTTTTGCCTCAACGAGCGCAAGAACGGAGAAGACAGCTGCGCCCTGCACAACGCCCAGCAAGGCTTCGACCGCTGCAAGGCAAAGGTCAAGGAAGCCGGGCTGGCCGGGCCGGGCAAGGTGCGGGTCAACAAGGCGGGCTGCCTCGACCGTTGCGCGGGAGGCCCCGTGGCGGTGGTCTACCCGGAAGCGGTCTGGTACACCTTTGTGGATGCCGACGACATCGACGAAATCGTCGAGTCGCATCTGAAGAACGGCGAAGTCGTCGAGCGGCTGTTGCTGCCTCCGGATGTCGGCCGCTGAACTTTATCGGGGTTGCCGCGCTCGTACTGTGCGCTCGGCGCATCGCATCCGCTCAGTTCCATTTCTTGCACCATGAATTCCCAGACCGAAAAGATCCGTCTCCAAGGCGCCGCCGGCGTCATCGAGGTCCAGCGCGATCTACCGGCCGAGGCCTCGCGCGGCATTGCGGTCATCGCCCATCCGCATCCGCTGTTCGGTGGCACCATGGACAACAAGGTGGTGCAGACCTTGGCGCGTGCCTTCGTCTCCTGCGGCTGGACCGCGGTGCGTTTCAACTTCCGCGGCGTGGGCGCGAGCGAAGGCGTGCATGACGAAGGGCGCGGCGAGTGCGAGGACATGCTGGATGTGGTGCGCCAGCTCGCACCCGAAGGCCCGCTGGCCATCGCCGGCTTTTCGTTCGGCGCCTTTGTCGCGAGCCGCGCGGCCGAAAAGCTCTGGGCTTCGCGCGACGTGCGGCAGCTCGTGCTCGTGGGAACCGCGGCCTCTCGTTTCTCCGTGGCCACGCTGCCGACCGAGGTGCACGAGCGCACGCTCGTGGTCCATGGCGAAGCCGATGACACCGTGCCGCTGGCCGCCGTCATGAACTGGGCGCGGTCGCAGTCACTTCCTGTCACGGTTGTCCCCGGGGGCGGCCATTTCTTTCACGGACAATTGCCGCTGCTCAAAAGCTTGGTTGTCCGCCATCTTCGCGCGGACGCTGCATGAAAGCCCCGCGGGCTTTGTTTTCGTTTTCTCCCCATCTTTCCCATGAATCGTTTTCTTGACGCGTTTCGCGCGCTGGTGCTGACCGCCGCCGCTTCGGTTGGCGTGATCGCCGCGGCCCAGGTGCCGGCACCGCCCGAAATTGCCGCGCGCAGCTACCTGCTGCTCGACGTCACGGCCAACCAGATCCTCGCGCAGAAGGACATCGACAGCCCCGTCGAGCCGGCCTCGCTCACCAAGCTGATGTCGGCCTACATCGTGTTCGACGCGCTGCGCGCCAAGAAGATCACGCTGGCGCAGACGCTGCCGGTCAGCCAGCGCGCCTGGAAGATGCCCGGCTCGCGCATGTTCATCGACCCCAAGATGCAGGTGCCGGTCGAAGACCTGATCAAGGGCTTGATCGTCCAGTCGGGCAACGACGCCACCGTGGCGCTGGCCGAAGGCGTGGGCGGCACCGTGGAGCATTTCGTCGAGCTCATGAACGCCCAGGCCAAGGCGCTGGGCATGAAGAACACGAGCTACAAGAACCCCGAAGGACTCACGGCGCCCGGTCACACCACCACGGCGCGCGACCTGAGCATTCTGGCGACGCGCCTGGTGCGCGACTTCCCGGAAGAAGCCAAGTACTACGCCATCAAGAAGTACCGCTACCCCGGTACGCCGTCGACCAATGACACCAACCGCAACCTGTTGCTGTTTCGCGACCCGACCGTCGACGGCCTGAAGACCGGCCATACCGAGGCCGCCGGCTACTGCATGATCGCCACCGCCAAGCGCGATTTCCCGAACCTGACCGGCGGCCGCCGTCTGCTGTCGATCGTTCTGGGCACTTCGGGCGAAACGGTGCGCGCCAACGAGTCGCAAAAGCTCTTGAACTGGGGCTACACCGCCTACGACGCCGTTCGCCTGTTCGACGCCGGCCAGCCGGCCGCCACGCCTGCGGTCTGGAAGGGCAAGGCCAATACGCTCAAGCTGGGCCGGCCCGAGGCCATCGTGGTCGCGGTACCGGCAGGAACCGCCAGCAAGATCAAGACCCAGGTGGCGCGCCCCGAGCCGCTGGTGGCGCCGTTCGCCAAATACCAGCCCGTGGGTTCGCTCAAGGTGACCCTGGACGACCAGCCTTTGGCCGACGTGCCGCTGGTGGCGCTGGAAGGCGTCGAGCAGGCAGGCATTTTTGGCCGCGCCTGGGACGCCGTGCGGCTCTGGATCAAGTGATGTCGGCACGCCGGAATTGCTGACGGCGGGGCCGACTGCTATACTCGTGGGCTTTTCGGAATTTTCCGAAGGGTTTCACGTTTTCGTTATTCCCGGCTTCCTTGCCTTGCGTCACGTCAAGACAAGGGCGGTTTTCACAGCCAAGGCCGGGTTGTTTTGGGACTAATTCATTCATGCCAACCATCAATCAACTGGTGCGTCAGGGTCGAACGGTCGAAAAGATCAATTCGAAGAGCCCTGCCATGCAGAACTCGCCGCAACGCCGCGGTGTCTGCACCCGCGTCTACACCACGACGCCAAAGAAGCCCAACTCGGCGCTTCGTAAAGTTGCCAAGGTCCGTCTGACCAATGGCTTCGAAGTCATTTCCTACATCGGCGGCGAAGGCCACAACCTGCAGGAACACAGCGTCGTGCTGGTTCGCGGCGGTCGTGTCAAGGACTTGCCCGGTGTTCGCTACCACATCGTGCGCGGTTCGCTCGACTTGCAAGGCGTGAAAGACCGCAAGCAGTCGCGTTCCAAGTACGGCGCGAAGCGTCCCAAGAAGGCTTAAGCCTTCTTCTTGTCGAAAAACAAACGGTGTTCGGTTGCCTTGGCGGGCACATCGAACGAAGTGACCCAATCCCGGGTCGAGTAAGTGAGAGTCCGAACTGGCTCTCGCGGTGCCGGAAACGGTGCCAACTGAAGCAAAGAGGTTAAAAAATGCCACGTCGTCGCGAAGTCCCCAAACGTGAAATCCTGCCGGATCCCAAGTACGGCAATGTCGAGCTGTCGAAATTCATGAACGTGATCATGGAAGGCGGCAAGAAGGCTGTTGCCGAGCGCATCATTTACGGTGCACTCGACTTCATCGAAAAGAAGAACCCTGACAAGGACCCGCTCGAAGCGTTCACCGTTGCCATCAACAACGTGAAGCCGATGGTCGAAGTCAAGTCGCGCCGTGTCGGTGGTGCGAACTACCAGGTGCCGGTCGAAGTGCGCCCGGTGCGCCGTCTGGCGCTGTCGATGCGCTGGATCAAGGAAGCCGCCCGCAAGCGTGGCGAAAAGTCGATGGCCCTGCGTCTGGCCAACGAACTCATGGAAGCCACGGAAGGCCGTGGCGGCGCCATGAAGAAGCGCGATGAAGTGCACCGCATGGCAGAAGCCAACCGCGCCTTCAGCCACTTCCGCTTCTAAAAATCAAACTTCGCTTGGGCGTTGGGTGTTGAGTGTCGGGCGGTGTCGCCCGGACTCAAGGCCCAGCGCTCAACGCATTTAACCCGAAAGTAAATCATGTCCCGCAAGACCCCCATCGAGCGCTACCGCAACATCGGTATCTCCGCGCACATCGACGCCGGCAAGACCACGACGACCGAGCGCATCCTGTTCTACACCGGCGTGAACCACAAGATCGGTGAAGTGCACGATGGCGCCGCCACGATGGACTGGATGGAGCAAGAGCAAGAGCGCGGCATCACGATCACCTCGGCTGCCACCACCTGCTTCTGGAAGGGCATGGCCGGCAAGTTCGAAGAACACCGCATCAACATCATCGACACCCCCGGCCACGTGGACTTCACCATTGAAGTCGAGCGCTCGATGCGCGTGCTGGACGGCGCCGTCATGGTGTACGACGCGGTCGGCGGCGTGCAGCCCCAGTCGGAAACCGTCTGGCGCCAGGCCAACAAGTACAAGGTTCCGCGTCTCGCGTTCGTCAACAAGATGGACCGCACCGGCGCCGACTTCCTGCGCGTGCGCCAGATGATGGTGGACCGCCTGAAGGCCAACCCCGTCGTGATCCAGATCCCAATCGGTGCCGAAGAGCACTTCCAGGGCATCGTCGACCTCGTGAAGATGAAGGCGATCATCTGGGACGAAGACAAGGGCGTGACCTTCACCTACGGTGAAATCCCCGCGAACCTGACCGACGTCTGCAACGAATACCGCGAAAAGCTCGTCGAAGCCGCTGCCGAAGCGAGCGAAGAGCTGATGAACAAGTACCTCGAAGGCGGCGAGCTGTCCGAGGAAGAAATCAAGGCGGCCATCCGTCAGCGCACCATCGCCGGCGAAATCCAGCCGATGCTGTGCGGTTCGGCCTTCAAGAACAAGGGCGTGCAGGCCATGCTCGACGCCGTCATCGAATACATGCCCGCGCCGACCGACATTCCCCCGGTCAACGGCACCGACGAAGACGAAGCCCCCGTCACCCGCAAGGCTGACGACAGCGAGAAGTTCTCGGCGCTGGCATTCAAGCTGATGACCGACCCGTTCGTGGGCCAGTTGACCTTCGTGCGCGTCTACTCAGGCGTGCTGACCAAGGGCGACAGCGTCTACAACCCGGTGCGCGGCAAGAAGGAACGTATCGGCCGTATCGTGCAGATGCACGCGAACAACCGCGAAGAAGTCAACGAAATCCGCGCCGGTGACATCGCCGCCTGCGTGGGCCTGAAGGAAGTCACCACGGGCGAAACCCTGTGCGACCCGGCAGCCGTCGTGACGCTCGAGCGCATGGTGTTCCCGGAATCGGTGATCTCGCAGGCCGTCGAGCCCAAGACCAAGGCCGACCAGGAAAAGATGGGCATCGCCCTGCAGCGCCTCGCTCAGGAAGATCCGTCGTTCCGCGTCAAGACCGACGAAGAATCGGGCCAGACCATCATCGCCGGCATGGGCGAGCTCCACCTTGAAATCATCGTGGACCGCATGAAGCGCGAATTCGGCGTGGAAGCCAACGTGGGCAAGCCGCAAGTGGCTTACCGCGAAACGATCCGCAAGACCGTCGAAGATGCCGAAGGCAAGTTCGTTCGCCAGTCGGGCGGCAAGGGCCAGTACGGTCACGTCATCCTGAAGCTCGAGCCGCAGGAAGCCGGCAAGGGCTTCGAGTTCGTCGACGCCATCAAGGGCGGTGTGGTTCCTCGCGAATACATCCCCGCGGTGGAAAAGGGCGTTGTGGAAGCGCTGACGCAGGGCGTGCTGGCGGGCTACCCCGTCGTGGACGTCAAGGTCACGCTGCACTTCGGCTCGTACCACGACGTGGACTCGAACGAAATGGCGTTCAAGATGGCCGCGATCTTCGGTTTCAAGGAAGGCGCCCGCAAGGCCAACCCCGTGATTCTCGAGCCGATGATGGCCGTGGAAGTCGAAACGCCTGAAGACTACGCCGGCAACGTGATGGGCGACCTGTCCTCACGCCGCGGCATGGTGCAGGGCATGGACGACATGATCGGTGGCGGCAAGTCCATCAAGGCCGAAGTGCCGCTGTCGGAAATGTTCGGCTACTCGACCACGCTGCGCTCGATGTCGCAAGGCCGTGCCACGTACACGATGGAGTTCAAGCACTACGCCGAAGCTCCCCGTAACGTTGCGGAAGCCATCGTGGCTGCTCGCGCCAAGTAAGTTTTGAAGAATGCAGGGCCACGCAGTGCGTGGCTCTCTTTGTCTGCGATCCGGTGCCGCCGCGTTCCCGTGCGAGGCGAACCAGCAATCGGGTGCAGACATAAAACCAATGCACGGGAATGCTCTTTCAAGGATTGAAAAATGGCAAAAGGTAAATTCACCCGCACCAAGCCGCACGTGAACGTGGGCACGATCGGTCACGTCGACCACGGCAAGACCACGCTGACGGCTGCGATCGCCACGGTGCTGTCGGCCAAGTTCGGCGGCGAAGCCAAGGCCTACGACCAGATCGACGCGGCGCCCGAAGAAAAGGCCCGCGGCATCACCATCAACACCGCCCACGTCGAGTACGAAACGGCCAACCGCCACTACGCACACGTCGACTGCCCCGGCCACGCCGACTACGTCAAGAACATGATCACCGGTGCCGCCCAGATGGACGGCGCCATTCTCGTGTGCTCGGCCGCCGACGGCCCGATGCCCCAGACCCGTGAACACATCCTGCTGGCTCGCCAGGTCGGTGTGGGCTACATCATCGTCTTCCTGAACAAGTGCGACATGGTCGACGACGCCGAACTGCTCGAGCTCGTCGAAATGGAAGTGCGCGAGCTCCTCGACAAGTACGAGTTCCCTGGCGACGACACCCCCATCATCCACGGCTCGGCCAAGCTCGCCCTCGAAGGCGACAAGGGCAAGCTCGGTGAAGAAGCCATCATGAAGCTGGCCGAAGCCCTCGACACCTACATCCCGACGCCCGAGCGCGCCGTGGACGGCACCTTCCTGATGCCTGTCGAAGACGTGTTCTCGATCTCCGGCCGCGGCACCGTCGTGACCGGCGCCGTCGAGCGCGGCGTCATCAAGGTCGGCGAGGAAATCGAGATCGTGGGTATCCGCCCGACCGTCAAGACCACCTGCACCGGCGTGGAAATGTTCCGCAAGCTGCTGGACCAGGGTCAAGCTGGCGACAACGTCGGCGTGCTGCTGCGCGGCACCAAGCGCGAAGAAGTCGAGCGCGGCCAAGTGCTGTGCAAGCCCGGCTCCATCAAGCCGCACGTGCACTTCACCGCCGAGGTGTACGTGCTGTCCAAGGACGAAGGTGGCCGTCACACGCCGTTCTTCAACAACTACCGTCCGCAGTTCTACTTCCGCACGACGGACGTGACCGGCGCGATCGAGCTGCCCAAGGACAAGGAAATGGTCATGCCTGGCGACAACGTCAGCATCACCGTGAAGCTGATCAACCCGATCGCGATGGAAGAAGGCCTGCGCTTCGCCATCCGCGAAGGCGGCCGCACCGTGGGTTCGGGCGTCGTGGCAAAGATCCTCGACATCTAAGCCGGACGCAAAGGAATCATCATGGCTACCAAGCAAAAAATCCGCATCCGCCTGAAGGCGTTCGACTACAAGCTGATCGACCAGTCGGCAGCCGAAATCGTTGATACCGCCAAGCGCACCGGCGCGATCGTCAAGGGCCCCGTGCCCCTGCCGACCCGCATGAAGCGTTTCGACATCCTGCGTTCGCCGCACGTCAACAAGACCTCGCGCGACCAGCTCGAAATCCGCACGCACCAGCGCCTGATGGACATCGTCGACCCGACCGACAAGACCGTGGACGCGCTGATGAAGCTCGACCTGCCGGCCGGCGTGGACGTCGAAATCAAGCTGCAATAAGCAACTGCGGCTTCGCGCCGCGTTCCTGATGAAGCCCGGCTGCAGAAATGCAGGCGGGCTTTGTTTTTTGCCGCGCGGATGTGGCATCCTCGCCGAAGCGGCGGCCTCGATGGGCCGAGGCGTTGGTCAGCTGAAACGAAGGCAGCACAGCATGAGACACGGCAACTCTTTTGCATCGGGCGTGATGGCATGTATCGCAGCGGCGGCCTTGCTGGTCGGCTGTGGTGGTGGGGGCGGAGGAGGAGGCGGAGGCGGCCTTCCCTTCTTGCCTACAACGACTCCGCCGACAACCCCACCGGCGGGTTCAGTGACGCTGAGCGGTAAGGCCACTTATGAGTCCGTCCCGAATCCGAACGGCACCTTGGTCTATGCCAGTTCCGCTGCCAAGCCCGTGCGTGGTGCCGTGGTGGAGGTACTCGATGGAGCCACTTCCGCGCAGCTGGCCACGGCAACCACCGACGACAACGGCGCCTACTCCGTGCCCGTTCCGGCCAACACGGCGGTTGCGGTGCGCGTGAAGGCCCAACTGGCGCGAAGCGCGCCGGGCGCGAGCTGGGATGTGACGGTGCGCGACAACACCCGTTCCAGTGCGCTGTATGCCATGCAGACCGAGGCTTTCTCGTCGGGGACGGTGGCGTTGGTGCGCGACGTCCATGCGCCTTCGGGCTGGGGCGGTTCGAGCTACACCGGGGATCGGGTGGCGGCGCCTTTCGCCATCCTCGATACGGTCTACACCGCCATCCAGAAGGTGGTGTCGGTGGCGCCGGCAACGGCATTTCCGGCGCTGCGGGTGTTCTGGAGCGCCAACAACGCGCCCTCATCCGGCAGTATCGCGGCGGGGCAAATCGGCACCACGTTCTTCATCAGCAGAGCCAGCGGCCGTGAAATCTACGTGCTGGGCAAGGAAGACGTGGACACCGACGAGTACGACGCCCCGGTCATCGCGCACGAATGGGGGCACTACTACCAGTCTGCCTTCAGCCGCGACGATTCGACCGGCGGCGAGCACAGCCAAGGCCAGCTTCTCGATCGCCGGCTCGCCTTCTCCGAAGGCTGGGGCAACGCCTGGTCGGGCATTGCGCTGGGACGGCGCAATTATGTCGATTCGGGTGGTGCCCGGCAGGCCTCGGCGCAGTTCAGCAGCAATATCGATCTTTCCGTGGGCCCGGCGACCACGCCGGGCTGGTACCGCGAGCCGTCGATCCAATCGATTTTCTGGAACCTCAATCAGCAGGTCGGTTTCAAGCCGATCCACGATGCGCTGACCGGGAGCCAGTTCAGGAACGGCGTGGCGGTTACCTCGATCCATCCTTTCTCGGCCGCTTTCAACGCGGTGGCGCCGGGCAGCGCTTCTGTACTGGCCGGCCTGATGGCCGGGCAAAGCATCAATGGCGCCGGCAACGATCCGTTCGGGGGAGCGGAAACGAACGACGGCGGAATTCCGATCACACTTCCGATGTACCGGTCCGCGACCGTGGGAGGCGCCACAACACAAGCTTGCGTCTCCAATGCCGCGGGCGACGACAACAAGCACGGCAGCTTCTCTTATGTCCGCTTCACCGCGCCCGCCAGCCGCAGCTACCAGATCGTCGTGGACGGCGGTCCGGCAGGGTCCAGCCCGGACTTCGATATCTATAGGGGCGGGTTGATAGCCCGAAGCAGCAACACGGTCAGCCTGCCGGCCGGCGAACACGTTCTGGCGGTGACCGACCTCAATAATTCCGGAGCGCAGACATGCTTCAACGTCTCGATCCTGTAGGAAGAAAGGCCGCCATGAACATCCGCTCGAATTCGATGATGGCAATCGTGTGCCTCGCGTTGGCGACCTTGTCGGTGCCGGCTGGGGCGGGCGGCGAGCCTGCGCCACATGTTGCCAAGCATCAGGCATCGCAGCGCCATGCCGCTCCCCTGACGACGGCACCCCAGAAGCCCAATGGCGCCGGCGTCAAACTGCGATACCGCATGGACGCCACGCCGCAGCTGGGCCGGGCCACGCCCGTCGTGCTGCAATTTGACGGCGTGACCGAGACCGACGGCGCCACGGTCCGCTTGAGCGCCGACAGCGGCTTGACCCTCCAGGGAAACAGCACGCTGACGCTGCCGGCGGGCAAGCGAACCACGGCCACCGTGGTCGTGGTCAGCGAGGCCGAGGGCCTGGCCTACCTCAATGTGTTCATCAACCAGGGGGGCGCCTCGAGTGCGGTTTCCATCCCCGTCCAGACCGGCACGGCGGCGCCGGCCCTGAAGTCCTCCGGCGAGATGAAGTCCACGCCGGACGGCGACAGCATCATCACGATGCCTGTCAAATAGGCAAAAAGCGGCCAAAAACGAAGCTGAAAGTCCCTGGCAGTGCGCCCATAACGCTGCTTGCACAGCGCCCGCATAGCGGGCTATAATCGCTGGCTCTGCCCTTGTTGCGTCTATCTGGATGCCGTGAGTGCGGAGATTTATCAACCTTCTTTCGCAGGCCGGGCATCCTCTGGGAAACCTCAGGAAATCGGCCAAACGCTGTCGCCAATTGAAGTGGCAGCGGCGAAGGGAGCTTCCATTTTTTGGAGAAAACAAATGAGTCTGAGCAACTCCCTCGGGTTGCTGGGCCGCAAGGTGGGGATGATGCGTCTCTTCACCGATGACGGGGACGCAGTTCCTGTCACGGTGGTGGATGTGTCCAACAACCGTGTGACCCAGATCAAGTCGCAAGAGACCGACGGCTACGTCGCATTGCAAGTGACGTTCGGTTCGCGCAAAGCATCGCGCGTGACCAAGCCGCAAGCCGGCCACCTCGCCAAGGCGGGTGTCGAAGCTGGCGAAATCATCCGCGAATTCCGCGTGACCGCCGATACCGCAGGTCAGCACAAGGCTGGCGGCGTCATTGCCGCGAGCAGCGTGTTCTCGGTGGGTCAGAAGGTCGACGTGCAAGGCACCTCGATCGGCAAGGGCTTCGCCGGCACGATCAAGCGCCACAACATGAGCTCGCAACGCGCGTCGCACGGTAACAGCCGTTCGCACAACGTTCCCGGCTCGATCGGCATGGCACAAGACCCCGGTCGCGTGTTCCCCGGCAAGCGCATGACGGGCCATCTGGGCGACGTCACCAAGACCACGCAGAACCTCGATGTCTTCCGCATCGACGAAGCGCGTCAACTGTTGCTCATCAAGGGCGCGATCCCGGGTTCGAAGGGTGGCTTCGTCACCGTGCGTCCCGCCATCAAGGCCAAGCCGCAAGCGGCTGAAGGAGCGAAGTAATGCAACTCGAACTCCTGAACGAACAAGGCCAGGCCGCGTCGAAGTACGACGCTCCCGAGACCGTGTTCGGCCGCGACTACAACGAAGACCTGGTTCACCAGATCGTCGTTGCATTCCAGGCCAACGCCCGCCAAGGTACGCGCGCCCAGAAGGACCGCGAACAGGTCAAGCACTCGACCAAGAAGCCTTTCAAGCAAAAGGGAACGGGCCGCGCCCGTGCCGGTATGACGTCCTCGCCGCTGTGGCGCGGGGGTGGCCGGATTTTCCCGAACATGCCTGACGAAAACTTCTCGCAGAAGATCAACAAGAAGATGTACCGCGCCGGCATGGCCGCCATCTTCTCGCAGCTCGCTCGCGAAGGCCGTCTGGCCGTGGTGGATTCGCTGACCGTGGATTCGCCCAAGACGAAGCCGCTGGCAGCCCGTTTCAAGGCAATGAATCTCGAGTCCGTGCTCGTGATTGCCGAAGAAGTCGACGAAAACCTGTATCTTGCCTCGCGCAATCTGGTCAACATCCTCGTGGTCGAACCTCGTTACGCCGATCCGGTGTCGCTGGTTCACTACAAGAAGGTGCTGGTCACCAAGGGTGCCGTCGACAAGCTCAAGGAGATGTTCGCATGAGCCGCGTGAACCCTACCGCCGCTGAACGTACGTTCGAAGAAGGCCGCCTGATGGCGGTGCTGGTCGCCCCGATCGTGTCCGAAAAGGCCACGATGGTCGGCGAGAAGTCGAACGCTGTCACTTTCAAGGTGCTGCAAGACGCCACCAAGCCCGAGATCAAGGCCGCTGTCGAACTGATGTTCAAGGTCGAAGTCCAGGGCGTGTCGGTGCTCAACACCAAGGGCAAGACCAAGCGCTTTGGCAAGTCCATCGGCCGCCGCGACAACGTTCGCAAGGCCTATGTGACGCTGAAGCCGGGTCAAGAGCTCAACCTCGTCGGGGAAGGCGCTTAATCATGGCCGTCATCAAGATGAAACCCACTTCGCCGGGCCAACGCGGCGCGGTGAAGATCTCGCGTGACCACCTGTACAAGGGTGCTCCTCACGCAGCCCTGCTGGAACCCCAGTTCCAGAAGGCCGGCCGTAACAACAACGGTCACATCACGATCCGTCACCGCGGCGGTGGTTCCAAGCACCACTACCGCGTTGTCGACTTCGTGCGCAACAAGGACGGCATCCCGGCCAAGGTCGAACGCATCGAATACGACCCGAACCGTACCGCCCACATCGCTCTGGTCTGCTACGCCGACGGCGAGCGCCGCTACATCATCGCCCCGCGCGGTCTTGAAGCGGGCGCAACGCTGCTGTCGGGCGCCGAAGCCCCGATCCGCGCCGGCAATACCCTGCCGATCCGCAATATCCCGGTCGGCTCGACGATCCACTGCATCGAACTGCAACCCGGCAAGGGCGCGCAGATCGCGCGTTCGGCCGGCACGTCGGCCACGCTGCTGGCTCGCGAAGGCGTCTACGCCCAGGTCCGCATGCGTTCGGGTGAGGTGCGTCGCGTTCACATCGAATGCCGCGCAACCATCGGCGAAGTGGCCAACGAAGAGCACAGCCTGCGCCAACTCGGCAAGGCAGGCGCCAAGCGCTGGAAGGGCATTCGCCCGACCGTTCGCGGCGTCGTGATGAACCCGGTCGACCACCCGCACGGTGGCGGCGAAGGCAAGACTGGCGAAGGCCGCCATCCTGTCGACCCATGGGGCAATCTGACCAAGGGCTACCGTACCCGTAACAACAAGCGCACGCAGGTCTTCATCGTGTCGCGTCGCAAGAAGTAAGGGATAGCCAATGACTCGCTCTCTCAAAAAGGGTCCTTTCGTCGACCATCACCTCGTGGCCAAGGCCGACAAGGCTGTGACGACGAAGGACAAGAAGCCGATCAAGACCTGGTCGCGCCGCTCGATGGTCCTGCCCGAGTTCATCGGCCTGACCATTGCCGTGCACAACGGCAAGCAGCACGTGCCTGTCTACATCACCGACCAGATGGTCGGCCACAAGCTCGGCGAATTTGCGCTCACCCGCACGTTCAAGGGGCACCCCGCGGACAAGAAAGTCCAGAAGAAGTAAGGAACGACCATGTCTGAAACACGTGCAGTCCTCCGCGGTGTCCGCCTCTCGGTCGACAAGGGCCGTCTGGTCGCTGACCTGATCCGCGGCAAGAAGGTTGATCAAGCGCTCAATGTTCTGCAATTCACGCAGAAAAAAGCCGCTGTGATCATCAAGAAGGTGCTCGAGTCGGCAATTGCCAACGCCGAGCACAACGATGGCGCCGATATCGACGAGCTGAAGGTCAAGACCATCTACGTCGAACAGGGCGCAACGCTCAAGCGCTTCACCGCGCGAGCCAAGGGTCGCGGTAATCGCATCAGCAAGCCCACGTGCCATGTGTACGTGACGGTTGGCAACTAAGAACGCCTGGAAGAAATATGGGACAGAAAATCCATCCGACCGGCTTCCGCCTTGCGGTTACCCGTAACTGGTCCAGCCGCTGGTACGCAAGCGACCGCGATTTCGCGGGCATGCTGGCCGAAGACATCAAGGTGCGCGAATACCTGAAGAAGAAGCTGAAGAACGCTTCGGTGTCGCGCGTCATGATCGAGCGTCCCGCCAAGAACGCACGCATCACGATCTACTCGGCTCGTCCGGGCGTCGTGATCGGCAAGAAGGGCGAAGACATCGAGAACCTCAAGCGCGAACTGGGCAAGCAGCTCGGCGTGCCGGTGGCAGTGAACATCGAAGAAGTGCGCAAGCCCGAAATCGATGCCCAGCTGATCGCCGACAGCATCACGCAGCAGCTCGAAAAGCGGATCATGTTCCGCCGCGCCATGAAGCGTGCCATGCAAAACGCCATGCGCCTGGGTGCCCTGGGCATCAAGATCATGTCGTCGGGCCGCCTGAACGGCATCGAAATCGCTCGTTGCGAGTGGTACCGCGAAGGTCGCGTGCCGCTTCACACGCTGCGCGCCGACATCGACTACGGCACCTCGGAAGCCAAGACCACGTACGGCGTCATCGGCGTCAAGGTCTGGGTCTACAAGGGCGACACGCTGGGTCGCAACGACCTGCCGGCCGTCGAAACGCCGCGTCCCGACGAAGAGCGCCGCCCGCGTGGTCCCCGCCGTGATGGTCGCCCTGGCGACCGTCCGGGTGGCGACCGTCGTGGTCCCGGCCCGCGTGCCGGTGCCCGTGGTCCGATCGGTGGCAACACCGCCCCGGCCGACGGCAGCGACAAGCCCGCAGAAGCCACCGGTGCCGCTCCCGCAGCACCGGGTGCAGACTCGAAACCCGCCGTTAAGCGCGTCCGCAAAGCCGCGCCAGCTGCAGCAGCTGACGGTGCCAAGACCGAGTGATCGGTCTTAGAACTACGGAGTAACAAAAATGCTGCAACCTGCACGCAGAAAGTTCCGCAAGGAACAAAAGGGCCGCAACACCGGCATCGCAACCCGGGGTAACTCGGTTGCCTTCGGTGACTTCGGTCTCAAATGCACCGACCGCGGTCGCCTCACGGCGCGCCAGATCGAAGCCGCTCGCCGCGCGATTTCGCGTCACGTGAAGCGCGGTGGCCGTATCTGGATCCGCGTGTTCCCGGACAAGCCCATCTCGACCAAGCCCGCCGAAGTTCGGATGGGTAACGGCAAGGGCAACCCCGAGTACTACGTCGCTGAAATCCAGCCTGGCAAGATCGTGTTCGAGATCGTCGGCGTGCCCGAAGAACTCGCCCGCGAAGCGTTCCGCCTGGCCGCCGCCAAGCTTCCGCTGCGTACGACGTTCGTCGCTCGCCAGCTCGGCGCCTGAGAGGAGAACATCCATGGCAACACGTAAGAAAAAAGAAACCGTGGCTCCGGCCAAGGTGACCAAGGCTGCAACCCTGCGCACGAAAGACGTTGCAGCGCTGCAGACCGAAGTCAAGGAACTGCAAAAGGCCCATTTCGGCCTTCGCATGCAGAAAGCCACGCAACAGCTGTCGAACACTTCGACGCTGCGCGTGACGCGTCGCGACATCGCGCGCGCCAAGACCATTCTTGCGCAGAAGCAGCAAGAAACCCAAGCCGCCAAGTAAGGAGTGAACATGACGGAAGCTAAAAAATCCCTCAAGCGCACCTTGATCGGCAAGGTGGTCAGCGACAAGCGTGCCAAGACCGTGACCGTGCTGGTCGAGCGCCGTGTGAAGCACGAGCTCTACGGCAAGATCGTGGCCAAGACGAGCAAGTACCACGCGCATGACGAAAACGGCCAGTACAAGCTGGGCGACACCATCGAGATCACGGAAAGCCGTCCGATCTCGAAGACCAAGAACTGGGTCGTGACCCGTCTGGTCGAAAAGGCCGCGCTGGTCTGATCGTCCCGAGCCGAGTCGCCTGCGACTCAACCGAAAACGGCCCACAATGTGGGCCGTTTTTCTTTTTCAGGAGCATTGACATGATCAAAGTCGGCGACACCCTTCCTTCGGCCACCCTGCAGGAATATTCAGAGGTCGAGGGCGAGGGTTGCAGCATCGGTCCGAACGCCGTGGATGTGAGCAAGGCCACGGCTGGCAAGACCATTGCGCTGTTCGCGCTGCCGGGTGCCTTCACGCCGACCTGTTCGGCCAAGCATGTGCCCGGCTATGTGCAGCACTTCGACGACTTCAAGGCCGCCGGCGTGGACGAGATCTGGTGCGTGAGCGTGAACGACGCCTTCGTGATGGGCGCCTGGGCGCGCGACCAGAAGACCGGCACCAAGGTGCGCATGCTGGCCGACGGCAGCGCCGATTTCGCCAAGGCCACCGGCCTCACGCTCGACCTGACCGGCCGCGGCATGGGCCTGCGCAGCAACCGCTATTCGATGCTCGTGAAAGACGGCAAGGTGGTGACGCTCAACGTCGAGGCGCCAGGCAAGTTCGAGGTCAGCAACGCCGAGACGCTGTTGGCGCAAGCGCGCGGCTGAGGCCGGCTAAAGCTCCGCCTTGAGGTAGTGCGCGCCCGGAATCGGGTTGTGATAGTAGGGCGGCACTTCCTCGAAGCCCAGGTCTTCATAGAGCGCGCGGGCCGACTCCATGTCGTCCAGCGTGTCGAGCAGCACGCAGGCATAGCCCGCGCCGCGCGCGGCGTCGAGAATGGCTTCGGCGAGTTGCCGGCCGACGCCCAACCCGCGAAAGCCGGGCCGCACATACAGGCGCTTCATCTCGGCGGCGTTCGCGTAGTCGGCATTGTCGAGCGGGCGCAATGCGCAGCAGCCAGCCACGTGCGCCAGCGTTCCGTCGGGGCGCACGAGGGTCGGCGCCTGCTGCCCGGCGGCTTCCTTGATATGGGCCGGATCGACCAGCGCAAGCAGCAGCGCACCGCGCGGCTCGGCGTAGTCGCCCGGCAGCCCAGCCACCTCCTCTTCGAAGTTCTGGAAGCACAGGTCGATGCCCAGCGACGAGGCGTAGTCGCGAAAGATCGCGCGCGCCGCATCGAGTTCATGGGCTTCGTCCGGCGTCAGAAGCACGACGGCCGGCGTGTCGGCCAGCGGCAGGGGGCGTGAAACGGAAAAGCTCATAGGCGCAACGACGCAATCCAGTACGCCGCTCCGGCGCACACCGCAAACAGGACCAGCGCGAGACCGCGCGAAGCGGCGTCGTCGCGGCTCGGCGCCACGCGATGGCCGGCGGCCCCGATCAGCTTGTCGCCCGACACCATGGGCCGCACCAGGCGATGCCGCTTGACCAGCACATAGAAGAGCACCGCCAGCACGTGCAGGCTCACCAGGGCGATGACGATCGTTTTTCCCTGCGCCTTGTGCCAACCCGTGGCCAGACTCACCACTTCGCCGGAAACAAAGCGCGTGAGCGGCCCCGCAGCGGAAATTTCGTCGTCCGCCACCAAGCCCGTTGCCACCTGCACCGCGAGTACCGTGAGCACGGCGAATACCGACAGGGCACCCAGCGGTGTGTGGCCGATCACATGATCGGGATGAGCCCGCCCGCGCAGGTACGCGACGATGGAGCCCGGGCCATAGAAGAACGAGGCGAAGCGCGACCAGCGCCCGCCCACGAAGCCCCACAGCAGCCGGAACAGCAGCAGGGCAAGCACCGCGTAGCCCAGGCGGAAGTGCCATTCCATGACGCCGCCCAGCCCTGTGGCGATCAGGCCGATGACGGCGACGCTCAATGCCCAATGGAAAACACGCGTCGGCAAATCCCAGATGCGCGCCCGCACGGGTGTGTCGGGCGCAGCGGCACGCATGGCGGCCACGGAAGAGTCGGTCATCGAAGAGGCAAAGTGCGCAAAAAATTGCGGAAGGCGCAGATTAGCAAAGTCCGGCCCGCCGCATGCATCGGGTTGTTGCTATGCCGGCGGCAATGCTGCCCCTACACTCGGCGCGGCGCCGCTTCCGGCGGTGCCGAACCCACAACAAGGACCCCCGATGATTCGACTTGCTTCGTTCGCCCTGGCCGCTGCCTGCGCCGCGATTTCCCTGCCGGCCGCGGCCCAGTTTGCCAAGCCCGAGGACGCCATCAAGTACCGCCAGAGCGCGTTGTTCGTGATGGGCCAGCATTTCAGCCGCGTCGGCGCCATGGCCAATGGCCGCGTCCCCTACGACGCAGCCGCCGCTACTGCCAATGCAGACATCGTGGCCGAAATGGCCAAACTGCCTTGGACCGGTTTCGCCGCCGGTGCCGAGGGCGGCAAGAGCAAGCCCGAGGTCTGGAAGGAAGCCGCCAAGTTCAAGGAGCACCAGGACAAGATGATCGCCGAGACCGGCAAGCTGGCGGTCGCCGCCAAGGCGGGCAACATCGACGCACTCAAGGCCCAGTTCGGCACCACCGCCGGCAGCTGCAAGACTTGCCACGACAGCTTCCGCAACCAGTAAGCCGCCGCAAAAAGACAAAAGGCGTTTCTTAGAGCCCGGTTTCCAACAGCCCAGGCCGGCCGCGCCTGCCCCTTCCAGAAACACCGAGGAACCGGCTTTGCCGGGTCTCTGGTGTTGCCCCCGGTAGGGGTGGGAGAAGCGACACGAAGTGCGCGGAGCCTGGGGGCGAGCCAAGGCTACGCTTCGGCGAGCAATTTCTCGATCAGCTTGTGGAGTTCCGCGAAATCGGGCTCGCCCACATAGCGCTTCACGATCTCGCCTTTCTTGTTGACCAGGTAGGTGGTGGGCGTGAGCTTCACGTCCCCCCAGGCCTGTGCCACGCTGCCGGTGTTATCGATCGCCACCTTGAACGGCAGCTTGCGGGTTTCGGCAAAGTTGACGACGTAGCTGGGCGGGTCGTAGCTCATGGCCACCGCCAGCGTGTCGTAGCCCTTCGACTTGTACTTGTCATAGGTCGCGATGACCTTCGGCATTTCGGCCACGCAGGTCACGCAGCTCGTGGCCCAGAAGTTGACCAGGGTGACCTTGCCCCTCAGGTCGTCGGTGCTTTTCTTGCTGCCGTCGAGCAGCACGAAGGTCGAGGCAGGCGCCGCCGTGGCGCCGGAGCCGAAGTACACGCCCACGCCGGCGGCCGAGGCAAGGACGACTGCGGCGGCGACGATGTATTTTTTCATGGCAACAGGAAGAGAGGGGCTGCGCGATTTTAGTTCCGCCGGGCGGATCGCGCTCGGGCGTGGCCCGCCGGCTCGATAATCGGCCTCCGATGCCGTCGACCGTTTTCCGCTCCTGGCCTGCGCTGTTCGCAGTTGCCGCCGCCCTCGCGCTTGCCGCCTGCAGTCCCACCTTCAACTGGCGCGAGGTGCCGATTGCCGATGCCGGCCTGGTCGCGTTGCTGCCCTGCAAGCCCGATCGCGCCAACCGCGCCCTGCCGCTCGGCGCCGAGTCGGTGCAGGTCGACATGGCGGGTTGCGAGACCGGTGGCGCGACCTTCGCCATCGCCCATGCCTCCGCCAGCGGCCCCGAACAGGCAGAGACCTGGCTCAACGCGTGGCGTGCTGCCACGCGCGGCCAGCTGGGCAATGCGCAAGTGACGGAAGCCCCTGCCACGCTGAAGCGCGCCACTGCGGCGCCCGCGCCGGTGCGGCTCGATGCGCAGCCGCCGCAACAGGGCGCCGCGCCCATCCAGGTCCTCTGGTTCGCCCAATCGCAAAAGGACGGCCGCGTCGCGCTCTACCAGGCCACGGTGCTCGGCCGGCCCTCGGCCCCCGAGGCGGCGAAAACCTTCTTCGACGGCCTGCGCCTCCCGTGAGCGCGACGCGCCCGATGAACGGCAGCCTGCTCGCCGGAAGGCGGCGAGTTGCCACGGTTTTCCTGGCCTTTGCCGTCGCCTACTTTTTCTCCACGCTGGTGCGCGCCATCACGGCCACGCTCTCGCCAACGCTCACGGCCGAGTTCGAACTCGAGTCGCGCGATCTCGGCCTGCTGGCGGGCGGCTACTTCCTGGGTTTCGCGTTCACGCAGCTGCCCATGGGCACCTGGCTCGACCGGCATGGTCCGAAGCGCGTGATCGTCTGTTTCCTGTCCGTCGCAGTCATCGGCTGCCTGCTGTTTTCCGTGGCGACGAATTTTCCGGTGCTGCTGGCCGCGCGCGTGCTGACCGGTGTCGGCGTGAGCGCCTGCCTGATGGCGCCGCTCACCGGCTACCGGCGCTGGTTGACGCCGCCGATGCAGCTGCGCAGCAACTCGTGGATGCTGATGGTGGGCTCCTTCGGCCTCGTCGGCGCCACCCTGCCGGTGCAATGGCTGATGCCGCTCCTCGGCTGGCGACCGTTGTTCTGGCTGTTGGCCGCGGGAGTGCTGGTGTCGATGGCGCTGATCGCCTGGGCGGCACCTGCATGGCGCGACGGCGGCGCGGCCGATGCCAAGGAAGAGATGCACAAAGCGAGCGATCGAGAAGAGCGTGCTCGCGAAGAGCGCGGCTACGCGGCCGTATGGCGTGACCCCTTCTTCCGCAAGCTCGCGCCCGTCGGCTTTTTCAACTATGGCGGCTTCGTCGCGATGCAGACGCTCTGGGTCGTGCCGTGGCTCACGCGCGTGGCGGGCTACACACCGCAAGAAGCGGCCGGCGCGCTGTTCTGGATCAGCATCGCGCTGCTTGCGACTTACTGGCTCTGGGGCGTGGCCAATCCAAGGCTCGCGCAGCGCGGCATCCGGGCTGCCAGGCTCCTGAGCTGGGGCATGCCGCTCGGGATGCTCGTGCTCGCTCTTATTTTGATAGCTGGTCCGGCGGCGGGAACCATCGCGTGGATCTGTTTTCTGTGTGCTTCCACGGTCGTCACGCTGGCCCAGCCCGCCGTGGCGCTGGCTTTGCCGACCGCCCTCGCGGGTCGCGCGCTGTCGGCCTACAACCTGGTGGTCTTCGCGGGTGTATTCGTCGTCCAGTGGGGCATCGGCTTGCTGATCGACCTGTTCGCCCGCGCCGGGCTCGATGCTGTGGCGTCGTTCCGTGCCGCGTTGGCCGTTTTCCTGGCCTGCTGCGTTATGTCGTATACCTACTTCCTTTGGGCGCCCCCGCATAATCGGCGCGTAGTCCCCCGACCCGCATGAACAGCATTCTCATCATCGCCCACTCACCGTTCGCGCAGGCGCTGCGGCGGTGCGCGCTGCATGTATTCCCCGACTGCGAGCAGGCCGTGGTCGCGCTCGACGTGCTGCCCAACGTGTCGCCCGAAGAAACGCTGGCCGCGGCCCGCATCACGCTCGAGCAGCAGCTCATTGCGCCGCGCTCGCAGGTGCTGGTGCTGGCCGACGTGTTCGGCGCCACGCCCTGCAACGTGGCCCAGAAGCTGGTGGACGGTGTCCGCTCGCGGCTGGTGGCGGGTGTCAACCTGCCGATGCTGCTGCGTGCGGTGACCTACCGCCACGAGCCCCTCGAAACGCTGGTGCAGCGCGCCATCGCGGGCGGCACGGCAGGTGTCATGCAGGTGGCGGTGGCCGCACCCCAGAATCAGGCGAAGAGAAAGCACAGTGATCAAGAAATCCGTGACCATCAGCAATAAGCTGGGCTTGCATGCGCGCGCATCGGCCAAGCTCACCAAACTCGCAGGCAGCTTTCCTTGCGAGGTGTGGCTTTCGCGCGGCGACCGCCGCATCAATGCCAAGAGCATCATGGGCGTCATGATGCTCGCCGCCGGACTCGGCTCCACCGTCGAGCTCGAGACCGATGGCGCGCAGGAGGAAGAGGCCATGGACGCCATCGTCCAGCTGATGAACGACAAGTTCGGCGAAGGCGAATGACCTTCGCAGTCCACGGCCTCCCCGTCGCCCGTGGCATCGCCATCGGCCGCGCGGTGCTGGTGGTGTCGAGCCGCATCGACGTGGCGCACTACTTCATCAAGCCCGAAGAGATCGACACCGAGATCGATCGCGTCCGCACAGCGCGCAACGCGGTGGCCGACGAACTCGCCAAGCTGCAGACCAACGTCGCGCAGATGGGGCCCAACGACGCGCCGCACGAGCTTGCGGCCCTGCTCGAAGTGCACCAGATGCTGCTGCAGGACGAAGCCCTCACCGGCGGCGTGAAGCACTGGATCACCGATCGTCTCTACAACGCCGAGTGGGCGCTGACCACGCAGCTCGAAATCATCGCGCGCCAGTTCGACGAGATGGAAGACGAGTACCTGCGCGAGCGCAAGGCCGACCTCGAGCAGGTGGTCGAGCGGCTGCTGCACCGCATGAAGGGCACGGCCGCGGTGCTCGCGCCGAGCCCCCCGCGCCGCAAGCGCCCTGCGGCCGAAGATGACGACGACCCCACCGCGGGCGACGGCATCGACGCGCCGCTGGTGCTGATTGCGCACGACCTTTCGCCGGCCGACATGCTCCAGTTCAAGAAGAGCGTGTTCGCCGGCTTCGTGACCGACGTGGGCGGGCGCACTTCGCACACCGCCATTGTCGCGCGCAGCATGGACATTCCGGCCGTGGTGGGCGCGCGCACCGCGAGCCAGCTGGTGCGCCAGGACGACTGGGTGATCATCGACGGCGACGCCGGCGTGGTGATCGTCGATCCGTCGCCGATCATCCTGGCCGAGTACGGCTTCAAGCAGCGCCAGGGCGATCTCGAGCGCGGCCGGCTGGCGCGCCTGCGCCACAAGCCCGCGGTGACGCTCGATGGCCAACGCGTCGAGCTGCTCGCCAACATCGAGATGCCCGAGGACACCGTGGGCGCCATGAAGGCCGGGGCGGTCGGCGTGGGGCTGTTCCGCAGCGAGTTTCTTTTCATGGGCCGCGAGTCGCAGCGCCAGACCCGCCTGCCCGACGAAGAAGAGCAGTACCAGGCCTACAAGCGCGCGGTGGAGGGCATGCAGGGCATGCCGGTCACCATCCGCACCATCGACGTGGGCGCCGACAAGCCGCTCGACGGCAAGGCGGGCGTCAAGCAGGAGCACCTGAACCCCGCGCTCGGCTTGCGCGCCATCCGGTGGAGCCTGGCCGATCCGGCGATGTTCCTCACGCAATTGCGCGCCATCCTGCGAGCGGCCGCGCACGGTGAAATCCACCTGCTGATCCCCATGCTCGCGCACGCCAGCGAGATTCGGCAGACGCTGTCGCTGATCGACTTCGCACGCACGGAACTCGACAACCGCGGCGCCGTGTACGGGGCGGTCAAGCTCGGCGCAATGATCGAGATTCCCGCCGCGGCGCTCACGCTCAAGATCTTCCTGAAGTATTTCGACTTCCTGTCGATCGGCACCAACGACCTGATCCAGTACACGCTGGCCATCGACCGCGCCGACGAGGCGGTCGCCCATCTCTACGACCCTGCCCATCCGGCGGTGCTCAGGCTCGTGGCCGACACCATTGCCGAATGCCGCCGCCAGGGCAAGGGCGTGGCCGTGTGCGGCGAAATGGCCGGCGACGTGGCCTTCACGCGCCTGTTGCTCGGCCTCGGACTGCGCAGCTTTTCGATGCATCCCTCGCGCATCCTCGCCGTCAAGCAGGAAGTGCTGCGCGCCGACACCGGCAAGCTCGAAGCCTGGGCGAAGAGCGTGCTCGAGTCGGACGATCCGGCGTCGGTCCTCGCCGGAAGTTAACTCTTCCGGCTTCCATTCGCTCAAATGCAAGGGCGAGGCGAAACATAACGAAACACGCCGAAACCGCGGCGAAAGGACTTGCCGCACCCCGGCAAGCACCATCAGGTCTCCTCTTCCACAACAGAAAGGCCTGACCATGAAAGCTCTCTCCCTCACCCAAATCGTCGCCGTCGGCTCCTTCGCCCTGCTCGCCGCAGCCGGCGCCAAGGCTGAATCCTACGAAGGCGTCCAGCCGCTCGCCTCGGCGAAGAGCCGCGCTGAAGTAAGCGCCGAAGCCGTGCGCACCGCTTCCGCGCCGGACCAGAACGTCGTGCGCGGTTCGCGCGGCGCGGAGACCATGGCTGTGTCGCGTGATCGCGCAGGCGTTGTCTTCGAAGCCATGCGCACCGCCGCCGCACCCGACCAGAACGTGACCTCGGGCTCGCGCGTGAACAGCAAGGTCATCTCGACGCTGCAGAACCCGCTCGACGCGCGTGCCGCAGCGGCCGGTAACAGCAACAAGCTCTAAGACCCACGCCTGCAGGGCATCCCTGGGGCCGCAAGGAACATCATGAAATACTGGATCAAACGCACTCTCTTCGGTTTCGCCGGCCTCGCGGTGGCGGCGGGCAGCATTGCGGGCTGCGCCGGCCATCGGCACGGCTGGGGCGGCGGTGACAGCGCCGAATTCCGCACCAAGATGGTCGAGCGTGTCGGCAGCAAGCTGGAACTCGATGCTTCGCAAAAGCAGAAGCTCACCGTGCTGGCGGAGAAACTCCAGGCACAGCGCGAAGCGATGCGCGGCGCGGGCGGTTCGGGCGATCCACGGTCGCAATTCAAGGCGCTGTTCGCGGGCAACAAGCTCGACCAGGCCGGCGCCACGCGGCTCGTCGACGAGAAGACCACCGCCGTGCGCAACGGCAGCCCCGAAATCATCGCGGCTGCCGCCGACTTCTACGACAGCCTGAATGCCGCGCAGCAACAGAAGGTGCGGGACTTCATGGACCGCGGCGGCCGCCGCTGGGGCCATCGTGGCTGAGTTGGACTCACCCCGGGTCTTCGCGCACTTCGTGTCGCTTCGCCAATCCCCTTCCAGGGCGCGGCGCCTGTGGGCCGGAGAGACCGGTTCCGCGGTGTCCCGCGAACAGGCGGTCTCGGGCGGCGTGCGCACGCTGCTGCGGCTCGAAGGCGTGGTCGTGCTGGGCGCGGCGCTGGCGGCCTATGCACAGTTCGGCGCGGGCTGGGGCGTATTCGCGCTCTGGCTGCTCGTGCCCGATCTCGCGATGCTGGGTTACCTCGCGGGGCCGCGCGTGGGCGCGGCGCTCTACAACGCAGCGCATTCGTACACTGGCGCGGTTTCGCTGCTGGCACTCGGCGCTCTTGCCGCAATGCCATGGGCGGTGGCCGGCGGCTTGATCTGGTGCGCGCACATCGGCCTCGATCGGGCGCTCGGCTACGGGCTCAAGTACGGCGCCGAATTTGGCGCCACGCACCTGGGCCGCATCGGGCGGGCCGATCCGTGGTGAGGACCGGGCGATGGCGCACACCGCGCTCGCCGATCGGAACGGCCATGACAGCGGCGGTGCGATGCCCGCGGGCCTGATCGTCAGCCAATTGTTCGCCAGGAGGCACAATCCCGCCATGCCGCGCATCCTGCTGATCGACGACGACGAACACCTCGCCGCGCCGCTGACCACCTACTTCGCACGCTTCGGCTGCACGCTCGAAAGCGCCGTGCGGCCGAGCGAGGGGCTCACCAAGCTGCGTGCCGGCCACTACGACGCGGCGATCCTCGACGTGATGCTGCCCGAGATGGATGGCTTTGCGCTGTGCCGCGAGATCCGCAAGGAGAGCGACATTCCCATCGTGATGCTCACCGCGCGCGGCGAGGTGATGGACCGCGTGGTCGGCCTCGAGCTCGGGGCCGACGACTACGTGCCCAAGCCCTTCGAGCCGCGAGAGTTAGTCGCACGCGTGCAGACCATCCTGCGGCGCCAGCGCAGCACGCCGGCTCCGGCAAACGGCAATGGCAACGGCACGCAGCACCGCGTGTTCGACGGCCTGTCGATCGATCTCGACCGGCGCCAGGTGCTGCGCCATGGCGAGCGCATCGAGCTCACCGGCACCGAGTTCGAACTGCTCGCGTTGCTGGCGGCCGAGCCCGGCAAAGTCTTCAGCCGCGACGACATCCTGAATCGCCTGCGCGGCCACGAAGCCGAGCTTTACACCCGGGCGGTCGACATCGTGGTGAGCCGCTTGCGCAAGAAGCTCGAGCCGCTGGACTGCATCAAGACGCTGCGAAACGCCGGCTATGCGCTGGCCGTCGCGCGCAGCGAGCCCGCATGAGATCTCGTCGCGGAGGCTGGCGCAAGGCATGGCGCGAGATGGCCTGCCGCCGCGAGGAGTTGCACAGGCAATGGCACGAGCAATGGCACGAGAAGGTTCAGGGCAAGCGCCGCTGGCGCCGCTCGCTGCGCATTCGGCTCGTGATGATGTTCGTGTTGCTGGCGTTGGTCATGGCCGTGGTGTTCATGGGGGGCATGAAGAGATCCTTCTCCACCGGATGGGCCGAAGCCGCCAAGCCAATGCTGGTGGACTATGCCGACCGGCTCGTCGCCGAGATCGGCACACCGCCCGATATTGCACGCGCGCAGGCGCTGGTGGCCCGGCTGCCCATCACCATCCGCATCGTGGGCCCCACGGTCAACTGGGATTCCAACCCCGGCGGCGGCAACGGCCGCGGTGGCTGGATGCACGACCGCGACGAAGAGCCGTGGAACGACAAATGGTTCATCCGCCCCACGGCCGACGGCCACCGCGTGATCTTCGGCTGGGCGCCCAAGCTCTGGAAGCTCGCGCCGCGCGCCGTGGCCTGGGCCACGCTCGGCGCGCTGCTGCTGCTCGTGGTGCTGGGCTATGCCTATGTGAGCCGGCTGCTGCGGCCGCTGATCGACATCCGCGAGGGCGCGCAGCGCTTTGGCCGCGGCGAGTTCACGCAGCCCATTCCCGTGCGCCGCAACGACGACCTTGGCGACCTCGCGGAGCGCATCAACACCATGGCCGACGACATCCAGGCCATGCTCGACGCCAAGCGCGGCCTGCTGCTTGCTCTGAGCCATGAACTGCGATCGCCGCTCACGCGCGCCCGGCTCAATGCCGAGCTGCTGCCCGCCACGCCCGAGGGCGCTGCCGAGCGCGAGGCGCTGCTGCGTGATCTGAACGAGATGCGCGACCTGATCAGCGACCTGCTCGAAAGCGAGCGCCTTGCAAGCCCGCACGTGGCGCTGCAGCGCGAGCCGGTCGATTTGGCCGTGCTGGTGCGCGAAATCGTGGCCGAGATGGCGGGCACGCAGAACGTGCATCTCGACTTGGCGGAAGGCCTGCCGCCGCATGCCGTCGATCGCATGCGCATTCGCCTGCTGGTGCGCAACCTGCTGGACAACGCCTTGCGCTACAGCACCGGCGCGCCCCGGCCGCCGAGCGTGTCGCTGCGGGCCGCAGTGGACGGCAAGACACAGGGCGTCGAACTCGAGGTGCGGGACTATGGGCCCGGTGTCGACGAAGCCCAGGTCGATCGGCTGACCGAGCCCTTCTATCGCACCGACGGTGCGCGGGCGCGTGCCACGGGCGGCGTTGGGCTCGGCATGTACCTGTGCCGGCTGATTGCCGAGGCGCATGGCGGCACATTGACGGTGCGCAACGCGCAACCAGGCCTGCAGATCGTCGTCCGGGTCTAGGCTCGCCGCGGCGTTTTCGCTGTCGCCTGCGCTACCAGCAGGGGCGCCGTGCGAGGCTACGATGCGCCTCCGTGCCAGCGCCCGCCATACAAGGAGACACCATGAGCAGCCCCCTCGCCAACCACCAGGTCCGCCTCGCCCAACGCCCCGAGGGCACGGCCACCCGCGAGAACTGGAAGTTCACCACCGAACCCGTCGGCGAGCCGGCCGAGGGCGGTGTGCTGGTCAAGACGCTGTCGCTGTCGCTCGACCCCGCGATGCGCGGCTGGCTCAACGATGCCAAGAGCTACATCGCGCCCGTGGCCATCGACGAAGTGATGCGCGCTGGCGGCGTCGGCCGCGTCATCGCCTCGAAGAACCCGCAGTTCGCCGTGGGCGATACCGTCTACGGCACGCTGGGCGTGCAGGAATACATCCTGATCCCCGAAGCCCAGATCAAGCGCAACGGGCTGGTCAAGATCGACCTGCGCGTGGGCTCCATCAACCAGTGGCTCAACGTGCTCGGTATGCCGGGCATGACCGGCTACTTCGGCCTGATGGACGTGGGCCAGCCCCAGCCCGGCGAAACGGTGGTCGTCTCCGGCGCGGCCGGCGCCGTGGGGCAGACGGTGGGCCAATTGGCGAAGATCAAAGGCTGCCGCGTCGTCGGCATCGCGGGCGGCGCCGCCAAGTGCGACTGGGTGGTGAAGGAGCTGGGATTCGACGCCTGCATCGACTACAAGGCTGGCGCCGGCGCGGTGCGGGAAGGCCTCAAGGCGCATTGCCCGAAGGGCGTGGACATCTACTTCGACAACGTCGGCGGCGAGATCCTCGACGCGGTGCTGGCGCGGCTCGCGCGCAAGGCGCGGGTCATCATCTGCGGCGCCATCAGCCAGTACAACAACGCCAACAGCATGCCGGGCGCGGGTCCCAGGAACTACCTGAGCCTGCTGGTGAACCGGGCCCGCATGGAAGGCATCGTGGTGTTCGACTACGCCGACCGGTACCACATCGCCATCGCCGAGATGGCCGGCTACCTGAAGGACGGGCGCATGAAGAGCAAGGAAGACGTCGTGAAGGGTCTCGACACTTTTCCCGAATCGCTCAACAAGCTCTTTGCCGGGGAGAACTTCGGCAAGCTGATCCTGCAGGTGGCCGAAGACTGACGCCGGCTCAGGGCTCGCTCGGGCGCATCGGGATGTCGCCCATCGCCTCGTCTTCGCGCAGGCCGCGGGCGGCCTTCAGGGTTTCGATCGAGAGGCCGTCGCCGTGGCCCGCGAAGCCCTTGGCGACGCTCTCCAGCACCGTCGACAGATCCGTTTCGCCGTCGGCACCGGCGTCCATGCTGATGTTGAGCACCCGCGCGGCCATCTGGCGGTAGGTGATGGCGCCGGCGCCTTCGAGCGCGGCCACCAGGTCGAGGTACAGCGCCAGGTTCAGGTCGAACACCAGCTTGGGGGTGATCTCGAAATCCTCATTCTTGTTCTTGTTGTCCATGGGTCGGCTCCTTTTATTCCGGAGCTTCCACTCTAGCCAGAAAACGGGCGCCGATCCGTCGGACGCGAACGTATTCAGCGCGCGCGTGTGCCCATGACGGCGGCCGAGATGATCAGCCCCGCGGCGAGCGCGATGCTCCAGGTGAGCGGCCGGCCGGTCACGGCCAGCAGCAGCGCGGTGGAACCCAGCGGCGTGAGGTAGCTCAGGATGCCGATCTGCCGCGCATCCCCGCGCTTGAGCGCCATGTCCCAGACGAAGAATGCCGCGCCGAGCGGGCCCAGGCCGCACAGCGCGACCAGCAGCCAGTCTTTGGCGGAGAGCACCGCCGAGGGCTCGAGCAGCGCATGGCAAGCCAGCGACAGCACGCCCGAGACCAGGCCGAACAAGCCGATGGCCGAGGTCGGAAACGCCGCCACGCGCTTCGTCCAGAGCGAGTAGCTGGCCCAGATGAACGCCGAGCCGAGCGCCGGCAGAAAGCCCCAGTACTCGGCCGAGGCACCGGGCGTGGCAGCGGAGCCGTCGCGCGCGCCGAGAATCGCGATCGCGGCCCCCGCGAAGCCCAGCAAGGCCGCGACCACATGCAGCGGCCGCAGCGACATGCCCGGCAGCAGCGCCGGCGCCAGCACCACCATGAAGAGCGGCCACAGGTAGTTGACCAGGTTGGCCTCGACCGGGGGGGCATGCCGCAGCGCGATGAACAGCAGGAAGTGAAAACCGAACAGGCCATAGATGCCCAGCCCCAGCGTGCGCGGCGGTACTTTCCAGGCGCTGCGGTCGCGCAGCACGAGCGGCCAGCTCGGGATGCTGCCGATGATCAGCGCGAGGCCGGTCAGCAGGAAGGGCGGCAGGTGCGAGAGCGCGGTGCCCAGCGAGGCGAGCGTGGCCCACAGGGCGATGGCGGCAAGGGCAAGAAGCGTGGGCGACATCGCTTCGAGCTTAAGCGGCGCGGTCGTCGCGCAACACCGGCGCATCGTCGCGCGGCGACGGTCCTTGCGGCAAGCTCAACGGCCCAGCCTGCGCAATGCCGCAGTGAGCGCCGAGGGCGAACGGTAGCCCGTGCGGCGCGCCGTTTCCGCCACGCCCACGCCGGCCAGGCGCAGTTCGCGCGCATGCGCGAGCCGCATCGTGCGCAGCCACTGCATCGCGCTCACGCCCTGCTCGTCGCGGCAGCGCTCTGCGAACTGGCCGGGGCTCAAGCACGCCACGCTGGCGAGATCGGCAACGCTCAGCGCTTCGTGCCAGCGCGAACCCGCCCAGGCGGCGAGTGCGGTCCAGTCGATGACGCGGCGGCTTCTCGCGTTGGCCGGTGCGGCCGCGCCCCACGTTTCGAGCAACAGGGCGGGGCCGTGTTGCAGTGCCATGACGGAGGCTTGCGGATGCTGCGTGCAGGTCGCCAGGTACTGCGCCAGTGCCTGCAGCCGCAAAGCATCTGCGGGCGGGCGCTCGGCGCAACGCGCCCAGGTGGCTTGGCGGGTATCGAGCACGAGGCATAGGCTGCCGCTGCGCGATTCGAAGTCGTGCCGGTCGCCGGGTGCCACCACCCGGGCATCGCCGGCGCCGACACGCGCGCCGCGGCCTTCCACTTCGAGTTCGAGCACGCCGGCCAGGCCGATCAGCACCTGGAAGTGGTCGTGCGCATGGCTGCCGCGCGAGGCGCCGTAGTCGCGCAGCGAAAGCCCGAGCGGCTGATCGTGGGGAGGCGTTGCTGGCGTTCGCATGGGCAGGAGCGAATTGTCCTCTCGCGTTCCGCGGCTGTCACGCGAGCCGCAGCAGCAGCGCGGAGAGCGCGCACACCAGCAGGAACGGAATGCTGATGCGGTGGAATTCGCGCAGCCCGTTCGGCAGCCTGGCGAGCCGCAACGCGATCAGGTTGGCCAGCGAGCCCAGCACGCAGCCGAAGCCGCCGACGCTCACGCCGGCCGCGAGCGCGGGCAGGTCGCGCATATGGCCGTCGAGCAGGATCGCGGCCGGCACGTTGCTGATGAATTGCGAGGCCACGATGGCGGCGAGGTAGGCGCGCCATCCCTCGGTGATCGGCCAATGGTTCAGCAGCGATACGACGGCAGGCAGCTCGGCCAGTTGCCGCAGGTCCACGAACATCAGCGCGATGATCGCAAGCAAGGCCCAGTCGATGCCTCGCAGCACGCGCGGATACGTCACCAGGAATACGCCGAACACCACGCCCAGGCCCGCGAGCAGCCAATGCCGGTCGAGCGCGATGACGAAGCCGACGAACAGCACACCCGCCAAGGCCAGCAGCCGGGGCTGCACTGGAGTGGCCTCGGCCTCGGGCTTCAGAGCGATGGGCGTGCGCGGCACCAGCAGCCAGGCCGCCGTGAAGAGCCAGAACAGCATCACCGCGACGGTCGGCCCCATCATTGCCATGAAGGCGAAGAAACTTTCGCCCGAGCGGTGCCACAGATAGAGGTTCTGCGGATTGCCGATGGGCGTGAGCGCGGAGCCCGCATTCACGGCCAGCGCCTCGAGCACCACGAGCCGCGCAAGCGGCAGATGCGCCTGGTTGGCGAGCACGCGCGTGAGCGGCACCAGCAGGAACAGACTCACGTCGTTGGTCACGAGGGCCGAGAGAAAGGCCGCGCTCGCGGTCAGCAGCAGCGCGAGGCTGCGCTGGTTGTGCGTGCGCGCGAGCAGGCGCTGCGCGGCGGCCTGCAGCATGCCGCTTTTTTCCACGCCTTGCGTGATGGCGAGCAGGCCCGCCAACGCGCCCACGGTCTGCCAGTCGACCAGCTTGAGCCAATCCATCGGCGCGCGCGGGCGCACAAAGGCAAACAGCACCGCAACGGCGGCCAGCAGCCACAGCAGGCCGTTGCCGCCGCCGCCATGTTCGGCCGGCGCCGCCGCTTTGTTTTCAGCGGCCGACAAGCTCACGCAACTCGCGCTTGAGTACTTTGCCGATCGCGCTGCGCGGCAGTTCGTCGATGAAGTGGAGGTGTGCCAGGCGCTGCGTCTTGCCGAGCTGGGCGTTGACCCATTGCAGCAGAGCGTCTTCGGTGGTGCCGTCGCCCTCGCGGCGCACCACGAAGGCCACGGGCGTTTCGCCCCATTGCTCCGAAGGCACGCCGACCACCGCCGTGTCGGCCACCGCGGCATGGCCGCGCAGCACCGCTTCCAGATCGCTCGGGTAGATATTGAAGCCGCCGCTGATGATCATGTCCTTCTTGCGGTCGAACAGCGTCAGAAAGCCGTCGGCATCGAAGCGCCCCACGTCGCCGGTGCGGATGAAGCGCTTGCCCGTCGCGTCGAACCATTCCGCCTCGCGCGTCTTGGCGGGCTGGCGGTGGTAGCCGGTCATCATGCCGGCCGAATGCCCCACGACCTCGCCGGCCTGTTCGATGTTGGCGCGAGGGATCTCCCGGGCTTCTTCGTCGATCAGCCGGATGTCGCTGCCCTCGGCCGGGCAGCCCACCGTATGCAGCTTGCCGGGGTGCAGGTGGGCTTCGAGAATGCAGGTGCCGCCGCCTTCGGTCATGCCGTAGAACTCGATCAGCCCGCCCGGCCAGCGCTCGAGCACATCGGCCTTGAGCGCGGCGTTGAAGGGTGCGCTGGTACTGAACTTGAAGCGGAAGGATGAGAGGTCGTGCGCGTCGAAGCGCGGGTGCGCCATCAGGCGCTGGTATTGCACCGGCACCAGCATGGTGTGCGTCACGCGGTGCTGCTCGGCCAGCTGCAGGTAGCCGAGCGCGTCGAACTTCGGCATCAGCACCACGCAGCCGCCGAAGGCGAGGGTGGGGAAGAACACCACCAGCGTGGTGTTCGAATACAGCGGTGTCGACAGCAGCGTGACGGTGCCGGGGCCGTACCCGTACTTGGCGCCGCGCTGCACATGGGCCCAGCGCATGCCGTGGCCCTGCACGATGCCCTTGGGCTCGCCGGTAGTACCCGAGGAATAGATGATGTTGAAGGGCGATGAAGGCTGCACCTCGACCGCTTCGGGCTGCGCGCCGACGGGTGCCAGCCATTCGTCGAGGCTGCGGCCCGCCTTGGAGCCGTCCAATGCAATGCGCGGGATGGATCCTTCTACCGGCGCTCCGATGACCTCGGCCGCGCCGGTATCGACGAAGAGAACGCGCGCCTCGGCATCGTCGATCATCCGCGCGAGGCTGGCCGGCGTGGACCCGGGCGCCAGCGGCGCGACCGCGATACCCGCGCGCAATGCACCGAGGAAGACTGCCGCATAGTTCACCGAAGACGCCGCGCAGACCGCGATGGCGTCGCCGGGCTTGAGGCCGCCCTGCTGAAGGCTGGCGGCGATGCGGTCCATCAGCGCATCGAGTGCGCCGTAGTCCAGGACTCGCTCGTTGTCGATCAGCGCAATGCGCCGGGGCGCCTGTGCTGCGTGCTCGCGAACCCGCTGGGCGATAGTGCCGAACTCCTGCATCGTGTTCATGTCTGGCTGTGCCTGTTGACGTCGCCGACGGCTTGCCGTACGGCGTGAATGATGTATTCGATTTCCTCGTCGCCGAGCATCGGGTAAAGCGGCAGGGCCAGCGAACAGCGGGCCAGCCGCTCGCTGCTCGGCAGCGAGCCCGTGCCTTGCCAGTGGCGCAGCGCCTCGTGCAGATGCAACGGTTGTTCATAGTAAACGCGCGTGTCGATTCCCTTTGTCGCCAGTTGGACCGCCAGTGCATTCCGCTCGCGCGGGCCGCGCAGGACGACGACGAAATAGTTCCAGGCGTGGCCGGCCGCGTTGCGCGGCAACTGCATCGGGCAATCCGCCCACGCCTCCAGATAGCGCGCAGCGATGGCGCGACGCCGGGCGATGGCGGCAGGAAAATCGTCCAACGCCACCTGAAGGAGGCACGCCTGCAATTCGTCCATGCGGCTGTTCTGGCCCAGACAAATGTGCAAGCCGTCCTGGTACCCGTGGTTGCGCAGCAGTCGCGCCTTCTCGGCGTGGCGCGGATTCCTGAAGGCCAAGGCTCCCGCGTCCCCGGCGGCGCCCAGCGTCTTGGTTGGGTAGAAGCTCATCGCCGCTACGTCGCCCCAGCTGCCGGCGGGCCGCGTGTGTCCGTCCGCGCCGCAAGCACCGGCACCCAGGCACTGGGCCACGTCTTCGACAAGGTGCAACTGCTCGTCGCGGCAATAGGCGGCCAGTTCGGGCAAACCGGTGGGATCGCCGAAGAGTCCGACCGCGAGAATGGCGCGGGTGCGCGGCGTTCTCGCATTCCGGAAGTGCGCGAGCGGCGCGAGAAAGTCGTCGTCGGCACTGTCGACGAACACCGGCCGCGCACCGGCAGCGATCACCGCCTCGGCGCAGGCGGCGAAGGTATAGGAGGGAAGCAGCACTTCGTCTTCCGGGTGCCCTCCGGCCGCACCGCCGACACCCAGGCTCTTGAAGGCCAGCAGCAGCGCGTCGGAGCCTGATTTCACGGCCACCGTCTCGCGCTGTTGCAGCTGGTCCGACAGCCGGGCTTCCAACGCGCGAACCTGCGGACCGAGTACGTAGACGCCGCTGCGCAACACCGTGGCACACGCCTGGATCTGGCGTTCGGCCATGGACTCGGCACATCCGGCCGAACGGAACAACGGGATCTTCACGCGTGCTGTACCTGGGACGCGCGGGTTACCGCGGCGAGGCCGTCGGCGCCGGAGGCAATGCGCCTGCCGTTGCCCTGCACGGCGCGGCGAAAGTCCTGGTACTGGCGTGCCAGCGCGTCGTCGCTGTCCGGCGTCGTCCTGCGGGGATCGCGCAAGTCCAGCACGTGTTGGCGCCCGCCATTGCACACCTGCAGCCGCGCGGAGGACGCCATGCTGTCATAGCCGCTCTCGAGTTCCGCGGCAAGGCCGCCCAGGCGCACCCGGACACGGGCACTGCGCACGTCGATCTGCCGGCTGACCACCTGCAACGGCGCGTCCGCCGGAATGGCGCAGAGCCAGGCGAGCAGATCGAGATCGTGCACCATCAGATCCAGCACGCTGTCCAGCGCATTCGCTTCGCGGCAGGAGAAGCGGCGGAATCGCAGAAACGGATGGGCGCTGCCCCGATGCCGCAGGGCTGCGCGGCGTATCCATGCCAGCGTGGCCGCATCGAACGCCGGATTGAAGCGCTCGATGTGGCCCGTGCTCAGGACGACGCCGCATTGCTGCGCCGTTCGGATCATCAGCATGCCGTCTCGACGGTCGGTACAGAGCGGCTTTTCGACCAGGACGTGGCAGCCGCGTCGCATGAGCGCCATCGCGACTTCGGCGTGCGTTCCGTCGCTGGTCGCGACCGTGGCCGACTCGATGCCTGGCGGCAGCGCGTCGATCCCGGACAACAGCGGCAGCGCGGCGAGATCGGCGACGGGCTTGGCTGACGGAGAACTGTCCACCATGCCGCACAGGCGGAAGCCCGGCAGGCTGCCGAGCTTGCGCGCGTGGGTGCTGCCGAAACGACCCAGGCCCACGAGGGCATGAGCCAGATCGGCGGCGGCGAGAACGGACTCTGGCTCGGCGTCATCGCCGCAAGGGGCTGCCGGAAGCTTGTCGATTGCGGACGTTGTGAAGCTCATCGACGGCGTGCCGGGTGCCGCGAGCGTGCAAACGCCAAATCGGCACGCATCGATGCTTCAGCGATGCTGGCCGCGAAGCCGGTCGGCCACGGCTTGCAGGTGGGCACCGCGAATGACGTGCTTGTAGACGCCGGCCGCGACGCGCTCTTCGCCGGCGATCTCGAAGAAGGGCTTGGCCACGGGGGCTTCGGCCTGCTCGTAGCGCGTAGGCCCGGCGGCGAACAGGCATTCCCTGCCATAGGCTTGCGCGCCGAATTCCGCGATGAACCCATCGAGTTCCCGCTGCAGTTGTCCGCCGAAGCGCTGGGCGTAGCCGTGCATGTCGGCCAGCTTGGCCTGCAGCTCCTGCGCATCGAGCTCGACCACGAGATGGTTCTCGACCGCGAGGCGCGCCGGCGGGCTGGGATGGCCGACGGTCGGGTAGCTGAAAGACAGAACCGGATGGCCGCGCGCCGTGGCGTGGGCGGCAATCTGATTGGCCAGAAGGCGGCACAGGTCGTGGGAGGGGTTGTAGTCCTCCGCTTCGTCGGCGACGATGCACTCGATGCCCTGCGACACCACGTGCGCCGTCAGTCGGTCGAGCCATTGCGCGAACATGTGCGCGTTGCCATCCAATAGGGCTTGGTAGATCTCGGCATCGGCTACGGGCTCCACCACGTGAGAAGCCCAGTTCGCGCCCGCCCGCGCAAGGTTGTCGATCGTGGGGGCCAGCCGCTGCGCGTCGTTCGATCCTGCGCCGTTGGTGAGCACCACCACATCGGGCCGTTCATTCCGAAGCCACTTCCACAGCAGCAGCTCGTGGCCCGGATGAGCGGCGATCAGCAGGTGCTTCATGTGCGATGGATTCTGGCCCGGAGGAAGGTCGATATTTGCCGCAGCGGCGCGGTGATGCGCCAGGAGCGGCTAGCATAAACCTCGCGCAACCGAGCGTCCATGCCGGCGGCATCGTCGAGCGCTTGCCGCTCGGCGTCCGCCAGGCGCGCGCCGAGTGCGGCATGCGCAGTCGATGCCGCCGCCAATGCGGCTTTGGCCGACTGAAACTGCGCGGCCTGCGCGGCTTCGGCCGCCTGCAATTGCGCGGCCAGTGCGGCGGCATGTTCCGACTGCCGCTGCACTTCGGCACGCCAGGTCCCGATCTGAGCCTGATGCGCGCGCTGCTGATCGTTGAAGGCCTGCTGCAGCCCCGCAATGTGCTGATGCAGTGAAGCCAGGCCAAGATGCGCCGTCGTGGCGCTTCCGCGCCGAATCCAGTCGTCCATGTAGTGCGCGATTTCGCGCGCACGCTGCTCGGCGGGCACCGCGACAATCGGGTGGGCATCCCTCATGCGCTTCGCGCAGTCCTCGAGCGCGCCCAGTGTCGTATCCAGGCCGCCGTTCGCGCGCATCCAGGCTGCGGCCTCGCGTGCATCCTCCGCATCGAACTTGTCGAGCTCGGCCACTACGTTCTGCCGCGTGATCGGCCGCGTCATGAGTGCCCGGCCGAAATTCCAGCGCCGCGCGTGCGCGACCGTGCCGGCCGTCACCATCTCGCCCATGCCCGAACTTGGATCGAGCACCACCACGGCGTTGCCGGTGACCAGCGCCTCCGTGGCGCAGCGCCCCTTGCCGAACACGATGTCGTAGCGGCCCAGCGCGGCGGCAGGATCGGGCAGGTGATTGCCGGTGCCGCTGCCGATCACGTCGAGCGTGAGGCCTCGCTCCGCGCACGCGGCGCGAACCTCTTCGAGTTGCGCATCGTGCGAGGCATAGTTGCTGAAGAGCAGCGCCGAGCGAGCCGCGGCCGGCAGGGGCGCGCGCGGCACGAAGCGTGAAAGATCGACCCCGTTCTGGATGAGTTCGATGCGCTCGCGTTCGATGCCGAACTCGTGCACCAACCGCTCGGCGCAGTTCTCGTCGACGGCGATATGGCGCACGACCTGCGAGAACTGCGCAGGGCGGCCATGCTCCGCACTGCGGTCGTGGCAGATCGTGAGAACGGGCACGTCATGAAAATGAAGCAGGGCACGCACCGTCTCGTGGTGGGTGTTGCCGATGATCACATCGGGCCGGGCGGCCATGTCGGCCACATCGGTGATGCACGCGATCGACGCATGGCGCAACTCGTCGGCCATGTCGCCGAAGGCCGTTGCAAAAATGGTCACGGCATGGCCGCGCCGCCGCAGCCACAGCGCGAGATCGCGGGTGAACATTTCGGCGCCCGTGCGGTGCACGAGGTAGCACATCGCGAGCAGGATGCGCAGCGGGGGCCCGGTCATGGGGGCGTCTGCCTCCGCTGCGGGCGCGGACGTGTTCAATCGTTGGCTGGCGTGCCCGCCAGAACGTGTCCGGCCTGCTGATCCGCGTGGTAGCTCGAACGCACCATCGCGCCCACCGCCGCATGGCTGAAGCCCATCTTGTAGGCTTCTTCCTCGAACATCTTGAAGGTGTCGGGGTGCACGTAGCGGCGCACCGGCAGGTGCGAACCCGACGGCGACAGGTACTGGCCGATGGTCAGCATGTCGATGCCGTGGGCGCGCATGTCGCGCATCACCTGAAGGATCTCTTCGTCGGTTTCGCCCAGGCCCACCATGATGCCGCTCTTGGTCGGCACGCTGGGGTGCAGCGCCTTGAACTTCTTGAGCAGGTTGAGGCTGAACTGGTAGTCGCTGCCCGGGCGCGCTTCTTTATAAAGGCGCGGCGCGGTCTCGAGGTTGTGGTTCATCACGTCCGGCGGCGCGGCCTTGAGAATTTCCAAGGCGCGGTCGTCGCGGCCGCGGAAGTCGGGCACGAGAATTTCGATCTGCGTCATCGGCGAGAGCTCGCGGATGTTCTTGATGCAATCGACGAAATGCTGGCTGCCGCCGTCGCGCAGGTCGTCGCGGTCGACGCTGGTGATCACCACGTACTTCAGGCGCAGCTTGGCGATGGTCTTGGCGAGGTTGAGCGGCTCGTCCTTATCGAGCGGATCGGGGCGGCCATGGCCCACGTCGCAGAACGGGCAGCGGCGCGTGCACTTGTCGCCCATGATCATGAAGGTGGCGGTGCCGTTGCCGAAGCATTCGCCGATGTTCGGGCACGAGGCTTCTTCGCAGACGGTGTGCAGGTTGCTTTCGCGCAGGATCTGCTTGATTTCGTAGAAGCGGGTGGTGGGGCTGCCGGCCTTCACGCGGATCCACTCGGGCTTCTTGAGCACCTCGCCGCTCTGCACCACCTTGACGGGAATGCGCGAGAGCTTGGCCGCGGCCTTCTGCTTGGCCAGCGGGTTGTAGTTTTCGGCGCTTTGTGCCTCCCTGACGACGGGTGCAGGGACGACTTCGGTGGTGGTGCTCATTGGATTGCTAGGGCGCCAGGTAGGTGGTGAGCTTTTGGCTCAGGACCCGGGCGGCGTCTTCCCATGTGGTTTGGACCCCGATTGTAGAAAGATCGACCGTTTGCAGCCCGGCATAGCCGCAAGGGTTGATCCGGGAGAAGGGTTCGAGGTCCATTTCCACGTTGAGCGCCACGCCGTGGTAGGTGGCGTGGCGGCTCACCTTGATGCCCAGCGCGGCGATCTTTCCGAGGCCTCGGAACGGGTCGCTGGCGGGCAGCGGGCCGGTCAGCGCCGCATGGGAGAACGGGTCGTCCAGCCGGACGTAGATGCCCGGCGCGCCCGCCACGCGATGGCCGGTGACGCCGAAGTGGGCCAGCGTGCGCAGCACCGATTCCTCGATGCGGTACACATATTCCTTCACGTAGTAGCCGGCACGGCGCAGGTCGACCAGCGGATAGCCCACCACCTGGCCCGGGCCGTGGAAGGTGACCTGGCCGCCGCGATCGGTCTGCACCACGGGAATGCCGCCGGGGTTCAGGACGTGGTCCTGCTTGCCGGCGATGCCTTGCGTGAACACGGGTGCGTGCTCGCACATCCATAGCGCATCGGGCGTTTCCGGCCCGCGCTCGAGCGTGAACTGCTTCATTGCCGCGAAGGTCTCGGCATAGTCGGCGCGGCCGAGCCACCGCGGCGCGATGGCGGTGATCGTCGGTTGCTCTGCGACCGTCATCGAAGCCTTGGTTAAAGGACGACCTTGACCGAGGGATGCGACGACAGCGCGCGATACAGATCGTCGAGTTGTTCGCGGCTGGTGGCGGTCACGGTGATCGTCACGCCCAGGTAGTTGCCGGCCTTGCTGTCGCGCAGCTCGACCGTGGTGGCGTCGAAGGCCGGGTCGAAGCGCTCGGCGATCTGCGTGATCGCGTGCACGAGGCCGTCGGTCTTGGCGCCCATGACCTTGATCGGAAACTGCGAGGGGTACTCGATCAGCGATTCCTTGCGCGGATCGGGAATCGGAGTGCTCGTGTCGGTGTCGGTGCTGCTGGTCATGCGGGGGTCACTCCTTGCGTCTGTGGCTTGTGTGGCGTCTGTGCGTTGCGCTGCTTGGCCTCTTGGTAAGCCGCGTACAAGGCTTGGTAGATGGGGCCGGGGCGGCCGTTCCCAATGGCGTGGCCGTCGAGCGTCACGACGGGCAGCACTTCCTTGCTGGCCGAAGAGAGCAGCAGTTCGTCCGCGCCGAACACCTCGCCCTTCGAAATGCGGCGCAGTGCAAATGGAATGCCGTGTTCGGCGCAGAGGCGTTCGAGCAGTCCGTAGCGGATGCCGGTCAGCACCAGGTTGTCCTTGGGCGGGCCGATGAGTTGGCCATCCTTCGCGATCCACACGTTGCTGGAGGAGGCCTCGCTGAGCCATTCGCCCCTGAACATGACGGTCTCGGCCGCACCGGCCTCGACGCTGATCTGGCGCGCCAGCACCGCGCCCAAAAGGCTGGTGCTCTTGATGTGCGCCTTCTCCCAGCGGAAGTCGGCCGCGGTCACGCAGGCCACGCCCTTGGCGCGCACGGCATCCGGCACCGGCGGCAGCGGATTCACCATCACGAAGACCGTCGGGCGCACGCCCTGGGTCATGGCATGATCGCGCGGCGCCACACCGCGGGTAATCTGAAAGTACACGGCTTGCGGGGCATCGCCGCCCGGTTCGGTCAGCCGCAACACGATGTCGCGCCACTGGGCGAGCGTGAGCGGGTTGGCAATCTGCAACTCGGCCAGGGAACGATCGAGCCGCGCCATGTGCTCTTCGAAGCAGAAGGGTTGGCCGCCGTAGACGGGGACGACTTCGTAGATGCCGTCGCCGAAAATGAAGCCTCGGTCGAGCACGCTGATCTTCGCGTCGCGGAGGGCGGTGTACTCGCCGTCGAGATAGCAGAGCGTGGTGGGGAGTGCGGCAGTGAGAGGGTGCATGCGGGAATTATGGTTGGGCGCGCCCGGTCGGGTTCCGGTCAGCCAGCGAAGCCTCGTTTTGCGAACGTGACAGTTCGGGTGGCCGGGCAGGCTGGGTTTCTACTTATAATCAATGGCTTTGTTAAATTCACGGCTGACAACGCGAGCGGCATTCCAATGACAACCAGCGCTCCTGTCTCCGAGATCGATGCTGAAGTCTCCGACTTCAAGCCACTGACGGCCGAAGAGGCTCAGCGGCTTCGCGAGAAAAATCCCGAAATGTCGCCCTGGTGGGTGATTGGGGCCCAGGTGGCCATGGGAGTTCTTGTGGCCGGAGCGGCATGGATGTGGACGCAGCGGCTTGGTGCCGCGGCGTCGGCGTTTTACGGAGCGATGGCGGTGGCGATCCCGGCGGCGTTGTTCGTGCGGGGTGTGCGGCGGGCACGGGGTGCCGTGTCGCAATCTGCTGTCATGCTGCGATTTTTTGTGTGGGAGTTGATCAAGATCGGACTGACCGTTGCCTTGCTGGCGGCGGCACCGTGGCTGATCGAGGGCATCAGTTGGCTGGCCTTGCTGGCCGGCGTGGTGGTCGCCATGAAGATGTACTGGGTGGCCCTGCTGGTGCGGCCCGGATTGTTGAACCGGATTTGACTGTTTAAAAAAGAGACGCTGAAAGATGGCCGCCGAAGGACACGCCCCGACCGCGAGTGAATACATCGTTCACCACCTCCAGCACTGGCAAGTTGACTGGAGCCTCAATCCCGTGGTCCAGAAGGCCATCGTCGATTTCAATGTCATCAACCTCGACTCCGTGCTCTATGCGCTGGTCGTGGGTGCCCTGGGCTGTTTCGTGCTGTGGCTGGCCGCGCGCAAGGCGACCCCCGGCGTGCCG
This sequence comes from Variovorax paradoxus, assembly GCF_030815855.1. Taxonomy (NCBI): domain Bacteria; kingdom Pseudomonadati; phylum Pseudomonadota; class Betaproteobacteria; order Burkholderiales; family Comamonadaceae; genus Variovorax; species Variovorax paradoxus. The sequence continues at coordinate 5,826,319 of NZ_JAUSXG010000001.1, forward strand.
GGCCGCTTCCAGGCGGCTGTCGAAATGCTGGTCGAAATGGTCGACAACCAGGCCAAGTCGAACATCCACAACGCCAAGAGCCGCAAGTTCATTGCGCCGCTGGCGCTCACCGTGTTCGTCTGGATCTTCCTCTTGAACGCCATGGACATGCTGCCGGTCGACCTGCTGCCGTCGATCTGGGCCAAGGTCTTCGAGACCGCCGGACACGATCCGCACCACGCCTACATGCGCGTCGTCCCCACGGCGGACCTGTCCACCACGCTCGGCCTGTCGACCTCGGTGCTGCTGCTGTGCCTGTTCTACAGCATCAAGATCAAGGGTCTCGGCGGCTGGGGCCACGAACTCATCACGGCGCCGTTCGGCGCGCACCCGGTGCTCTGGCCGATCAACCTGCTGATGCAGGTCATCGAATACCTGGCCAAGACCGTCTCGCACGGCATGCGGTTGTTCGGCAACATGTATGCGGGCGAACTCGTTTTCATGCTGATCGCGCTCATGGGCGGCGCGATGGCGGCCTCGTTCTCGGGAGTGCTGCTGCCCATCGGGCACATCATTGCCGGTACCGTCTGGGCGATCTTCCACATCCTGGTGATCACGCTTCAGGCATTCATTTTCATGATGCTGACCCTGATCTATCTCGGCCAGGCTCATGAAGCGCATTGAGTTTTCTTTTTTCTTTTCGTTTGCTTTCAATCTGTATTAAGGAGTCATCATGGAAAACGTTCTCGGTCTCGTCGCTCTGGCTTGTGGTTTGATCGTCGGTCTCGGCGCGATCGGTGCTTCCATCGGTATCGCACTGATGGGTGGCAAGTTCCTCGAGTCGTCGGCCCGTCAGCCTGAACTCATGAACGAACTGCAAACCAAGATGTTCATCTTGGCCGGTCTGATCGACGCTGCGTTCCTGATCGGCGTGGCAATTGCCCTGCTGTTCGCCTTCGCCAACCCGTTCATCGCCGCTCTGCCGAAGTAATTTCCGTTCAACGCCACTCCAGAAAGGTGTTGCCGTGAGTATCAACGCGACCCTGTTTGTTCAGGCCATCGTCTTCCTGCTGCTCGTGCTGTTCACGATGAAATTCGTGTGGCCGCCGATCGCGAAGGCATTGGACGAACGAGCACAAAAGATCGCTGCGGGCCTGGCGGCCGCCGAGAAGGCCAAGGCCGAACTGGCTTCCGCCAACCAGCGCGTCGAGCAGGAACTGGTGGCGTCTCGCAACGAGACCACCAGCCGCCTGGCCGATGCCGAGCGCCGTGCCCAGCAGATCATCGAAGAGGCCAAGAGCCGCGCCACCGAGGAGGCCAACAAGATCGTGGCCGCCGCGCGCGACGAGGCCGACCAGCAGTCCGTGCGTGCGCGTGAAGCGCTGCGCGAGCAGGTGGCCGCACTGGCCGTCAAGGGTGCCGAGCAGATTCTCCGCAAGGAAGTCAATGCCGGCGTTCATGCCGACTTGCTCAGCCGCCTGAAGACCGAGCTCTGAGGACGACATGGCCGAACTCGCGACCATTGCCCGTCCCTACGCCGAAGCGCTGTTCAAGGCATGCCCGGGCGACCTCGAGGGCACGGCCGGCTGGCTCGACCAGCTGGCGTCCCTCGCCGGCAACCCGCAGCTCCTGGAGTTTGCGGCCAACCCGAAGGTGCAGCCCGAGCAGGTGTTCGAGCTCATCACCGGGCTTTCGAAGCAGCCCTTGCCCGATGCGGGCAAGAACTTTCTGCGCGCCGTGATCGACAACGGCCGGCTGGCGGCATTGCCCGAAGTGGCAATCCAGTTCCGTGCCTTGTGCAATGCGCGCAGCGGGTCTGCCGATGCCGTGATCTACAGCGCTTTTCCGATCGACGACGCGGCGCTGCAGGAAGTTGGCGCGGCGCTGGAGCGGCGCTTTGCGCGCAAGCTCACGACGCGGGTCGAACTCGACCCCTCGCTGATCGGCGGCATCCGCGCCGTGGTCGGCGACGAAGTGCTCGACACCTCGGTCAAGGCGCGCCTCGAACAAATGAAAGCGGCGCTGACCGCCTGACGGCGGCCGGCAGCCAGTTGGCCCCATTTACAGAAAGAAGGAAAGAGTCATGCAACTCAATCCCGCAGAAATTTCCGAACTGATCAAGAGCCGCATCGAGGGTCTCGGCGTCAGTGCCAACATCCGCAATGAAGGCACCGTGGTTTCGGTGACCGACGGCATCGTGCGTGTGCACGGCCTGTCCGACGCGATGCAAGGCGAAATGCTGGAATTCCCGCCGAGCGCCGACGGCACGCCGTCGTTCGGCTTGGCGCTGAACCTCGAGCGCGACTCGGTCGGCGCCGTGATTCTGGGCGAGTACGAGCACATCTCAGAAGGCGACACGGTCAAGTGCACCGGCCGCATTCTGGAAGTGCCGGTCGGCCCCGAGCTCATCGGCCGCGTGGTGAACGCGCTGGGCCAGCCGATCGACGGCAAGGGTCCGATCAACGCCAAGATGACCGACGTGATCGAAAAGGTCGCCCCGGGCGTGATCGCCCGTAAATCGGTCGACCAGCCGCTGCAAACCGGCCTCAAGTCCATCGACTCGATGGTGCCGATCGGCCGTGGCCAGCGCGAGCTGATCATCGGCGACCGCCAGACCGGCAAGACGGCCGTGGCCATCGACGCGATCATTGCCCAGAAGGGCCAGGGCGTGACCTGTATCTACGTCGCGATCGGCCAGAAGGCTTCGTCGATCAAGAACGTGGTGCGCGCGCTCGAGCAAGTGGGCGCCATGGACTACACCATCGTGGTGGCCGCATCGGCCTCCGAATCGGCCGCCATGCAGTACGTGTCGGCTTATTCGGGCTGCACGATGGGCGAGTACTTCCGCGATCGCGGCCAGGACGCGCTGATCGTCTATGACGACCTCTCCAAGCAGGCTGTTGCGTACCGCCAGGTGTCGCTGCTGCTGCGCCGCCCGCCGGGCCGCGAAGCCTACCCCGGCGACGTGTTCTATCTCCACAGCCGTCTGCTCGAGCGCGCCGCGCGCGTCAACGCCGACTACGTGGAAGCTTTCACCAAGGGTGAAGTCAAGGGCAAGACCGGCTCGCTCACGGCACTGCCGATCATCGAAACGCAGGCCGGCGACGTGTCCGCTTTCGTGCCGACCAACGTGATCTCGATCACCGACGGCCAGATCTTCCTGGAAACCAACCTGTTCAACGCAGGTATCCGCCCCGCCATCAACGCCGGTATCTCGGTGTCGCGCGTGGGTTCGGCGGCCCAGACCAAGATCATCAAGGGCCTGTCGGGCGGTATCCGTACCGACCTCGCGCAGTACCGCGAGCTGGCTGCGTTCGCGCAGTTCGCCTCCGACCTGGACGAAGCCACCCGCAAGCAGCTCGACCGCGGTGCCCGCGTGACCGAACTGCTGAAGCAGGCCCAGTACAGCCCGCTGCCGATCTCGCTGATGGGCGCGACGCTGTTCGCCGTGAACAAGGGTTTCATGGACGACCTGGACATCAAGAAGGTTCTGCCCTTCGAGCATGGCCTGCACCAGTTCCTGAAGACCAGCCATGGTCCCCTGCTCGACAAGATCGAACAAGCCAAGGCGCTCGACAAGGACGCCGAGGCCGAACTGACGGGCGCGATCACCGCGTTCAAGAAGTCGTTCGCCTGATGAATCGGTCCACCCCCGAAGCGGCCTTTGGCCGCCTCCCCCTCACGGGGGCACCGCCAGTGGCCCGGCAAAGCCGGTTCCACGGCGGCCCCGCGAAGATGCGCAGGAGCTGACAATGGCTGCAGGAAAAGAGATTCGCGGCAAGATCAAATCGGTGGAAAACACCAAGAAGATCACCAAGGCCATGGAAATGGTCTCGGTCTCCAAGATGCGCAAGGCGCAGGAGCGCATGCGCGCCGCTCGCCCCTACAGCGAGAAGATTCGCAACATCGCGGCCAACCTGGGCCGGGCGAACCCGGAGTACGTTCACACCTTCATGAAGACGAACGAGGCCAAGGCCATCGGCTTCATCATCGTGACGAGCGACAAGGGTTTGTGCGGCGGCTTGAACACCAATCTGCTGCGCGCCGTCACCATCAAGCTGCGCGAAGCGCAGGCGGCCGGCACGGCCATCGAGACGGTGGCCATCGGCAGCAAGGGCCTGGGCTTTCTGAACCGCATCGGCGCCCGCGTGGTCGCGCACGTCACCCACCTGGGTGACACGCCCCACCTGGACAAGCTCATCGGTCCGGTCAAGACGCTGCTCGACGCCTATGCCGAAGGCAAGCTGTCCGCGGTGTACCTGTGCTACACGAAGTTCATCAACACCATCAAGCAGGAGCCGCTGGTCGAACAGCTGCTTCCGCTGGCGGCGGAGTCGCTGAAGGTCGAAGAGGGGCAGCATTCGTGGGACTACATCTACGAGCCCGATCCCGAAAGCGTGATCGACGAGCTGCTGGTGCGCTATGTGGAGTCGCTGGTCTATCAGGCCGTGGCCGAGAACATGGCGTCCGAGCACTCGGCCCGCATGGTCGCGATGAAGGCTGCGACGGACAACGCCGGCAACGTGATCAGCGAGCTCAAGCTCGTCTACAACAAGACCCGCCAGGCAGGCATCACCAAAGAACTTTCGGAAATCGTGTCCGGCGCCGCTGCGGCCGCCGGTGTTTGATCGAGGCGATGTATCGGGCCACATTGCCGTTCGGGGCACGCAACGCGGCCCGATAACCGAAGGCCTTTACTAGGGGATTCTGAACAATGAAAAAACTTCTCGTTCTGGTGGCCATGGCCGCCGCGCTGACTGCCTGTTCCAAGAAGGAAGAGGCGCCTGCCGCACCGGCACCTGCCGCTGCGCCGGCGCCCGCTCCCGCAGCGCCTGCTCCTGCCGCACCAGCCGCAGCCGCTCCAACGGCATCGGCCGCGGACCTGCCGAAAGAGTGCAACGACTACCTGGCCAAGGTTCAGGCCTGCGCGGCTTCGCAAAGCGGCGCCGCCGCCGATGCGATGAAGTCGGGCCTCGATCAGACCAGGGCCACCTGGGCTTCGATGGGCACCGACAAGGCTGCGCTGGGCCAAGCCTGCAAGGCCGCATCGGACGCCTTCGCTGCACAAGCGACGGCCATGAAGTGCTGATCGGAAGAAGTATCTGAGTTCAAGGGTGCCGGCCCGTCCGGCATTCTTGCAAAAGCGGCCCGCGATGGCACAAGGACGCTTCTGCAAGAACCTGTCGCAACATTATTGAGATCCAGAAGGAAACGCCATGGCTGAAGGAAAAATTGTCCAATGTATCGGCGCCGTGGTCGACGTGGAGTTCCCGCGTGACCAGATGCCCAAGGTGTATGACGCCTTGAAATTCGAAGGCGGCGGGCTGACCCTCGAAGTCCAGCAGCAGCTCGGCGACGGCGTGGTGCGCACCATTGCGCTCGGCTCGTCCGACGGCCTGCGCCGCGGTCTGATCGTCACCAACACCGGCGCGCCCATCACGGTGCCCGTCGGCAAGGCCACGCTCGGCCGTATCATGGACGTGCTCGGCCGTCCGATCGACGAGCGCGGCGAAGTGAGCCAGGATCTCACCGCATCCATCCACCGCAAGGCCCCCGCATACGACGAACTGTCGCCTTCGCAAGACCTGCTGGAAACCGGCATCAAGGTGATCGACCTGGTGTGCCCGTTCGCCAAGGGCGGCAAGGTGGGCCTGTTCGGCGGCGCCGGCGTGGGCAAGACCGTGAACATGATGGAACTCATCAACAACATCGCCAAGGCTCACTCGGGTCTGTCGGTGTTCGCCGGCGTGGGTGAACGTACCCGCGAAGGCAACGACTTCTATCACGAGATGGCCGACTCCGGCGTCGTGAACCTCGAGAAGCTCGAGGACTCGAAGGTCGCCATGGTCTACGGCCAGATGAATGAACCCCCGGGCAACCGTCTGCGCGTGGCGCTGACCGGCCTGACCATCGCCGAGTCGTTCCGCGACGAAGGCCGCGACGTGCTGTTCTTCGTGGACAACATCTACCGCTACACGCTGGCCGGTACCGAAGTGTCGGCTCTCCTGGGCCGCATGCCTTCCGCCGTGGGCTACCAGCCGACGCTGGCCGAGGAAATGGGCCGCCTGCAAGAGCGCATCACGTCGACCAAGGTCGGCTCGATCACCTCGATCCAGGCCGTGTACGTGCCGGCCGACGACTTGACCGACCCGTCGCCCGCCACCACCTTCGCCCACCTGGACTCGACCGTGGTGCTGTCGCGCGACATCGCTTCGCTCGGCATCTACCCCGCCGTGGACCCGCTGGACTCGACCTCGCGCCAGCTCGACCCGAACGTGGTCGGTGAAGAGCACTACAACGTGGCCCGCGCCGTGCAAGGCACGCTGCAGCGCTACAAGGAACTGCGCGACATCATCGCGATTCTGGGCATGGACGAACTGGCTCCCGACGACAAGCTCGCCGTGGCCCGCGCCCGCAAGATCCAGCGTTTCCTGTCGCAGCCGTTCCACGTGGCCGAAGTGTTCACGGGCTCGCCGGGCAAGTACGTGCCGCTGTCGGAAACCATCCGCGGCTTCAAGATGATCGTGAACGGCGAGTGCGACCACCTGCCGGAACAGTCGTTCTACATGGTCGGCACCATCGACGAGGCTTTCGAGAAAGCCAAGAAGGTCGCGTAAAGCGGCTGAGGAACTCACATGGCAAACACCATTCACGTCGACGTGGTCAGCGCGGAAGAGTCGATCTTCTCGGGCGAGGCTACGTTCGTCGCGCTGCCCGGTGAAGCCGGCGAGCTCGGCATCTATCCGCGCCACACCCCGCTGATCACGCGCATCCGTCCGGGTGCGGTGCGCATCGAAACGGCCGACGGCGGCGAAGAGTTCGTCTTCGTGGCGGGCGGCATTCTCGAAGTGCAGCCCGACACCGTCACCGTGCTGTCCGACACCGCCATCCGCGGCAAGGACCTCGACGACGAAAAGGCCAACCAGGCCAAGGCGGCCGCCGAAGAAGCGCTCAAGAACGCCAAGAGCGACATCGACATTGCCATGGCGCAATCCGAGTTGGCTGTCATGGCCGCCCAGATCGCGGCACTGCGCAAGTACCGCCAGAAGAAGTAATTCGACAAGAAGAAGCAGCGGCCCGCCTGACGGGCTCGCGCCAGAAGAAGCCGCCTCCGGGCGGCTTTTTTGCGTCCGGAGCAGCGCCCTTGCATCCCTCTTTGATCTGAAATTGGTCGAAGTTCAGCCTTGTCCGGCTGAAGACCTGCCTCTAGTATTCGCGTTCACTCGCTCGGCGGCACCTCCCCGGGGCCGTAGGCAAACAAGACGGAGACAACAACGCGTGACACGCTGGAGCGGCATCACTGCGGACGAAATGCGCTTGCTGGAGACCACGTTCTGGTCGGCCGGCGGCTCGCGCCATGCCATGGCCGAACAGCTCGGCTTTTCCAAGAGCAAGGCGAATTCGCTGATTGCGGGTCTGGTCGAACAAGGGCTGCTGGCCGAAGCCGGCCTCCAGCGCTCTTCGGGCGGGCGGCGCGCCGAGAACCTCCAACTGCATGCCGGCCTTGGCGTGCTCATCGGCATCGACATCGGCGCGACCAGTCTTGACGTTGCGGTGCTGCGCCCCGATCTCACCGTGCTGGCGCAGCACGATGAACCCGCCGATGTGCGCGAAGGCCCGGCGGTCGTGCTGGCGCGGGTGCGCGTGCTGATGCGCGAATTACTCGCGCGTTGCAACAGCGGGGCAAAGGACGTGCTCGGTATCGGCATCGGCGTGCCCGGCCCGGTCAACTTCGAGATCGGCCAGCTCGTGAACCCGCCGTTGATGCCCGCGTGGGACAGCTTCTCGATCCGGGACTACCTGCGCGAGGACTATGCGGCACCCGTCTTCGTCGACAACGACGTGAACCTGATGGCGCTCGGCGAGCTCTGGCGGCTGAAGCGCTCGCTGAACAACTTTCTCGTGATCAAGATCGGCACCGGCATCGGCTGCGGCATCGTCTGCCACGGCGAGGTCTATCGCGGCGCCGCCGGTTCGGCTGGCGACGTGGGCCACATCTGCGTCGACCAGGAGGGCCCGCGCTGCCATTGCGGCAACGTCGGCTGCGTCGAAGCCATGGCCGCGGGCCCGGCCATCACGCGCATGGCGATGCAGGCGGCCGAAGCCGGCGAAAGCGCCATGCTCGCCGAATGCCTGCGCGTGCACGGGCGCATCGACGCGGTCGACGTGGGCCAGGCAAGCCGCGCCGGCGACACGGCGGCCAACGGCATCATCCAGCGCGCCGGCAACCTCATCGGCCAGATGCTCGCCTCGGTCGTGAATTTCTTCAATCCGTCGCATGTGTTCATCGGCGGCGGCATCACGCGCATCGGACCGCTGTTTCTCGCGGCGGTGCGGCAGAGCGTCTACCAGCGCTCGCTCGCGCTTTCCACGCGTCATCTCGAGATCCAGTACACGCCGCTCGGCACGCAGGGCGGCCTCGTCGGTGCCGGCGTGCTCGCGATGCACGAAACATTGAAAGTTCGCGGAGTGGCGCCATGACCGCTGAGCAAACCAAGGGAAGTGTCGCGGTCGAATTCGACGGCGTGGTGAAGGCCTTCGGTCCGGTGCAGGTGCTGCACGGGGTGAGCTTTTCGCTGGCGCCCGGCCATGTGTACGGATTGCTCGGCGAGAACGGTGCGGGCAAGTCCACGCTGATGAAAATTCTTGCGGGGTATGAGCAGTTGAGCGGCGGCACGCTGCGCATCAACGGCCAGCCGCAGCGGTTCGCGAGCTCGCGCGACGCGGAGGCGCTGGGCATCGTGCTGATCCACCAGGAGTTCAATCTCGCCGAAGACCTGAGCGTGGCGCAGAACATCTTCCTCGGTCATGAAAAGAAAATGTCGCCCCTTGGCCGCCGTTTCACGGCGTCCGTCCCCCGAGGGGAGCAAGGAAGCTTGGGGCGGCCCGGCGCTTCCTTGAAGGGCTGGCTGCTCGACGACACGTCGATGGAGCGTGACGCCGCAGCAGCACTCGCCGCCGTCGGCCTGCAGGTCGATCCGCGCACCAAGGTGCGACGACTCATCGTGGCCGAGAAGCAGCTCGTCGAGATTGCCAAGGCCATCGCGCGGCGCGCGCGCCTGCTCATCATGGACGAGCCGACCGCCACGCTCACGCCCGGCGAGACCGAGCGGCTCTTCAAGCTCATTGCGCAGCTGCGTGCCGATGGCGTGACCATCGTCTACATCTCGCACAAGCTCGACGAGGTGGAGCAGGTGACCGACGAAGTGATCGTGATGCGCGACGGCCGCTTCGTCGCACGCGCGCCGACGCCCGAGGTCACGCGCCAGCAGATGGCCAACCTCATGGTGGGCCGCGAACTGGCCGACCTGTACCCGCCGCGCGACGTGGTGGTGGCCGCCGATGCGCCGGCCATGCGCGTGCGCAACTTCAGCGTGCCCGGCTGGGCAAACGACGTCGGTTTCGAGGTGCGCCCCGGCGAGATCCTCGGCTTCGCGGGCCTGGTCGGCGCGGGGCGCACCGAATTGTTCGAGGGTTTGCTCGGCCTCAGGCCCGGGAGCGGCCAGGTCGAGATGCTCGGCAGGCCGGTGCCCGACCGGAAGGGCTGGCGCAATCCGCGCGATGCCGCAAAACACGGACTCACGTATCTCAGCGAAGACCGCAAGGGCAAGGGCCTGCACGTGGACTTCGGCCTGCGCCAGAACCTCACGCTGATGGCCCTCGAACGCTATGCCCAGCCTTGGCTCCAGCCGGACGCCGAACGCGGTGCGCTGGCCGAGGCCGTGAAGGACTACGGCATCCGCACCGGCTCGCTCGACGTAAAAGCCTCGTCGCTCTCGGGCGGCAACCAGCAGAAGCTCGCGCTCGCCAAGGTGCTGCAGCCGAAGCCGAAAGTGGTGGTGCTCGACGAGCCCACGCGCGGTGTCGACATCGGTGCCAAGCGCGACATCTATTTCCTGATCCAGCGACTCGCCCGCGAAGGGCTCGCGGTGATCGTCGTTTCGTCCGAGCTGATGGAACTCATCGGCCTGTGCCACCGCGTGGCGGTGATGCGCGCGGGCCGGCTCGTCGCCACGCTCAACGCCGACCATTTGACTGAAGAGGAGCTCATCGCTCATGCCACCGGAACAGCAGACACCCACGCCGCAGCCTGACGCCGCGCCCCACCGCAGCGAGAGCAAGCCGCGCTGGACCGAGCACCTGCACGGACTCGGCCCGGTGATCGGCCTTGTGCTGCTGTGCATCGCCGGCACGCTGCTCAACAGCGACTTCGCCACCGTCGACAACGCCATGAACGTGCTCACGCGCACGGCCTTCATCGGCATCATTGCGGTGGGCATGTGCTTCGTGATCATCTCGGGCGGCATCGACCTGTCGGTGGGCTCGATGGCGGCGCTCATCGCGGGCAGCGTGATCATGTTCATCAACTGGGCCGGGCCTGCGTCAGGCTCCCCGCTGATGGCGGTGGTGATGGGCGCCGTGCTCGCCGTGGTGCTCGGCGCGCTGTTCGGCCTGGCGCACGGCCTCCTCATCACCAAGGGGCGCATCGAACCCTTCATCGTCACGCTGGGCACGCTCGGCATCTTTCGCGCCTATCTCACCTACTTCGCCGACGGCGGCGCGCTCACGCTCGACAACGACCTGTCGGACCTTTATGCGCCGGTGTATTACGCAAGCCTCGCGGGCATCCCGGTGCCGGTGTGGGTGTTCGTCGTCGTCGCCATCATCGGCGGCGTCATCCTGAACCGCACAGCCTACGGGCGCTACGTGCAGGCCATCGGCTCGAACGAACAGGTGGCGCGCTACGCGGCAGTGGATGTCGACCGCGTGAAGATCCTCACCTACGTGCTGCTCGGCGTGTGCGTGGGCATCGCCACGCTGCTGTACGTGCCGCGCCTCGGTTCCGCTTCGCCCACCACCGGCCTGTTGTGGGAGCTCGAGGCGATTGCCGCGGTGATCGTCGGCGGCACCGCGCTCAAGGGCGGTGCGGGCAGCATCACCGGCACCGTGGTGGGCGCGATCCTGCTCTCGGTCATCAGCAACATCCTGAACCTCACCAGCATCATCAGCGTGTACCTGAATGCCGCGGTGCAGGGTTTCGTGATCATCATCGTTGCGTTCCTCCAGCGCGGCCGGCGCTAGCCAGATCTTTCGTGTTCCGTTCCATCAACCACAAGGAGACATCCAGCATGACAAGCTTCACACGACGCATCGCACTCACGGCCGTTGCCGCCGCGGCGTTCGCCAGCCTGCCCGCGCTCGCCGCGGAACAGGTCAACCTCGGCGTTTCGATTCCCGCGGCCACGCACAGCTTCATGGGCGGCATCAACTACTGGGCCAACCAGGCGAAGAAGGATCTGGAGAAGGAACACAAGGACCTGAAGATCACGATCAAGACCGCGGCCAACGCGCCCGAGCAGGCAAACCAGCTGCAAGACCTTTCGACGGTGACCAAGATCAACGCGCTCGTGGTGTTCCCGTTCGAATCGGCCGCGCTCACCAAGCCGGTGGCGCAGGTCAAGGCCAAGGGCGCCTACGTGACCGTGGTCGACCGCGGCCTGACCGACACCAGTGCGCAAGATGCCTATGTGGCCGGCGACAACACCGCCTTCGGCCGCATTCCGGCTGAATACATCGCCAAGCAGCTCGGCGGCAAGGGCAACGTGGTTGCGCTGCGCGGTATTGCCACCACGCTGGACAACGAGCGCATGGATGCCTTCAACGCGGTGCTCAAGAACCACCCCGACATCAAGCTGCTCGATGCCAAGTACGCCAACTGGAACCGCGACGACGCCTTCAAGGTCACGCAGGACTACCTCACGCGCTTCAAGCAGATCGACGCCATCTGGGCGGCCGACGACGACATGGCCGTGGGCGTGCTCAAGGCCATCGAGCAGGCCAAGCGCGACGACATCAAGATCATCTTCGGCGGCGCGGGTGCCAAGGGCATGGTCAAGACCGTCATGGACGGCAAGGACAAGCGCATCGGCGCCGACGTGAGCTACTCGCCCAAGTTCATCTACGACGCGATCAAGCTCACGGCCGAAGCACGGCTGAAGGGCGAGAAGCTGCCGGCGACGACGATCATTCCTTCGGTGCTGATCACGAAGGAGAACGCGAAAGATTTCTACCACCCCAACTCGCCGTTCTGAGCTGCCTTCCGCCCTCTCCCCTCGGGAGAGGGTTGGGGTGAGGGTCAGCGGCGATGGCCGGAGCCATGTGCTCGCGAACGACGATGCCCTCACCCTGGCCCTCTCCCAGAGGGAGAGGGAACAGTTACCCGTGAACATCGAGGAGATTGATGACCGATACACCTCTTCGCAAGCTCCGCTGCGCCATGGTCGGCGGCGGCCGCGACGCCTTCATCGGCGCCGTGCACCGCAAGGCCATGGCGCTCGACGGGCAGATCGAGCTCGTGGCTGGCGCGCTGTCGTCGAGCCCCGAGAAGGCGCGCGCTTCCGGCCGCGACCTCGGCCTGGCGGAAGACCGCAACCACGGCGACTGGCAATCGCTGCTGGCCGACGAGCTCAAGCGCCCGCCGGAAGAGCGCATCGACTTCGTCTCGATCGTCACGCCCAACCACGTGCACTTTCCGGTCGCACAGGCGTTTGCCGAGGCGGGCTTCCACGTGGTGTGCGACAAGCCGCTGGTGCACACGCGCGAGCAGGCCGACGCGCTGGTGGCCACCGTGGCCAGGCAGGGCACGGTGTTCGGCGTGACCTACAACTACACCGGCTACCCGATGGTGCGGCAGGCGCGCGAGATGGTCCGCTCGGGCCAGCTCGGCGAACTGCGCAAGGTGGTGGTCGAATACAACCAGGGCTGGCTCGCCAGCCATGTCGAAGGCAGCGGCAGCAACAAGCAGGCCGACTGGCGCACCGACCCCGCGCGCAGCGGCGCGGCCGGCGCCATCGGCGACATCGGCTCGCATGCGGAGAACCTCGTTGCCAGCGTGACCGGACTGGAGATCGAAAGCCTGTGCGCCGACCTGAGCGCCTTGGTGCCGGGCCGCATGCTCGACGACGACGGCAGCCTGCTGCTGCGCTTCAAGGGCGGCGCGCGCGGCGTGCTGATCGCCTCGCAGATCAACACCGGGCTGGAGAACGACCTGCGCCTGCGCATCTCCGGCGCGCTCGGCACGCTCGAATGGCGCCAGGAACGGCCGAGCGAGCTGCTGCACTTGCCGCATGACGGACCCAAACGCATCCTCACGCGCGGCTCGCCGTGGCTCTGCGAATCGGCGCAGCGCGCGAGCCGGCTGCCTGCGGGCCATCCAGAAGGTTTCATCGAAGCCTTTGCCAACATCTACGGCGGCGTTGCAGCGGACATCCGCGCGCGCATTGCGGGCCGGCAGGCCGACGCTATCGCAGCCGACTATCCGCGCGTGGAAGACGGGGCGCGCGGCGTTCGCTTCATCGAGCGCACGGTGGCTTCGGCGAAAAGCGAATTAAAGTGGATGCCCTGGTAGTAGCGTGCCGGCCTCGCATCCGCGAGGCCGTGGCGTATTGCCACCGGCCCCCATGACCTTCTTCTCTTCTTCCGAAAAACTTTCGTCGACGCGATGGCTGCGCGCCCTGTGGCTGCGCTGCACGACGCTGTGGCCGGTGAAGCTGGTCGGCAACACGGTCGCCACGCTTGGGTTCTTTCCGCTGTACTTCTGGATCATGAAGAACGCCGGCGAGGCCTGGGTGCTGCCGCTCACCGCCTTCGACCGGCTGATTGCATTCTGGCCGGTGCTGCTGCCGGTCTACCTGTCGCTGTGGGGCTACATCGCGCTGCCGATACTCTTGGCGAAGGACAGGCGCGAACTCTGGAGCTTTTCTTTCGGCTGCGCGGTGATGACGGCGATTGCACTCGTGGTGTTCTGGTTCATGCCCACGGCAATACCCAACTTCACCATCGAGGCCGTCCCGGGCAGCTCCCTCCACTTCCTGAAGGCGGTCGACTCGGCCGGCAACGCTTTTCCGTCGCTGCATGTGTCGTTCTCGGTCTTCACCTGCATCGTGCTCGCGCGTCAGCTGCGCGAGGTCGGCGCACCGGCGTGGCTGCGCCTTTTCAACGTGGCATGGGCCGTGGCCATCGTGTATTCGACGATGGCCGTGCGGCAGCATGTGCTGATCGACGTGCTCGGCGGACTGGCGCTGGGCCTGGCGCTCGGCTTCACGTCGCGCGAACGCGGCACGGCGGGGGCCGCGCAGGCTCGGCCCGCGTAGGCCGATTGCGCTATTCCGTCCGCGCGGCGCATGCGGTACAACCCGGGCATCGTTCCTTTATCGTCCTTCGATCCGACGCGGAGCCCGCCATGAAGATTCGCCCATCCGCCATTGCCGTCTTCATGTGGGCCGGCGCGGCCGCCATGCCCGCCCTGGCCATCGACTATCCCGCGCGCAAGCCCGGCCTGTGGGAAATCCACACCGGCGACGGCACCGCCGCCAAGGGCGCGAGCCAAACCATCCAGCAGTGCATCGACGCGGCCAGCGACAAGGCGCTGCGCGACATGGGCCAGGGCATGGGCAAGGACACCTGCACGAAACAGGAGCTGCGCAATGAAGGCGGCAAGCTGGTCGTCGATTCGGTCTGCGGGATCGGCCCTACCACCGCCACTTCGCATGCCGTGATGAGCGGCGACTTCAGCTCGGCCTACCGCATGGAAAGCAAGTCGACCTACAGCCCGCCACTGATGGGCCGAACCGAAGGCTCGGCCGTCATCGAGGCCAGATGGGTCGGCCCCTGCAAGGCCGGGCAGAAACCGGGCGACATGATCATGTCCAACGGCATGAAGATGAACGTGCTCGACGTGATGGGCGGGCACAAGAGCAAGAAGTAGGCGCCGGCCCACAGCGCTTCGCGGCCCGCGTTCGGCGACGCGGCGGCGCGCCAGCGCCTACGATGCGGGCCATGGCCGCGAAGGAAGAAGATCTCGTCGTCGCTCGCCCCGAGGGGCTGTATTGCCCGCCGGGCGATTTCTACATCGACCCCTGGCGGCTGGTGGCGCGCGCCGTCATCACGCACGCCCATTCGGACCACGCGCGCGCGGGCCATGCGCACTACCTGGCGCATGCCGACAGCGCCGGCACGCTGCGCACCCGCCTCGGCAGCGACATCGCGCTGCAGACGCTCGGCTACGGCGAAGCCATCGACCATCACGGCGTACGCGTCTCGCTGCATCCGGCCGGCCATGTGCTGGGCTCGGCCCAGGTTCGCCTTGAACACGGCGGGCGCGTGTGGGTTGCGTCTGGCGACTACAAGACCGAGCCCGATGGCACCTGCACGCCCTTCGAGCCCGTGCCGTGCGACACCTTCATCACCGAGTCGACCTTCGGCCTGCCGATCTACCGCTGGCCTACGCAGACCGTGCTGTTCAGGGAGATCGATGCGTGGTGGCGCGCCAACGCGGAGGCCGGCCGCGCGTCGGTGCTGTTCTGCTACGCCTTCGGCAAGGCGCAGCGCATCCTGCATGGCGTGGATGCATCGATCGGCCCGATCGTCGTGCATGGCGCGGTCGAGCCGCTCAACGCCGTCTACCGTGCCGCGGGCGTGGCGCTGCCGGAGACGCTGCGCGTTACCGACCCGGGCGTCGATGCGGCGCTGCTGAAGCGCGCGCTGGTGCTTGCGCCGCCGTCCGCGCAGGGCACGCCATGGATGCGCCGCTTCGGCAACTATGCCGATGCCTTCGCGAGCGGTTGGATGCAGTTGCGCGGCACGCGCCGGCGCCGCGGCGTGGACCGCGGCTTCGTCATGTCGGACCACGCCGATTGGCCGGGCTTGCAGCAGGCGATTGCGGGCACGGGCGCCAGCCGGGTGTTCGTCACCCACGGCAGCGTGGCGGTGATGGTGCGCTGGCTGACCGAGAGCGGGCTGGAGGCGCAGGGCTTCAAGACCGAATACGGCGATGAAGATGACGAGCAAACTCCCTCCCCTTCCGGGGGAGAGTTGGGGAGGGAGCAAGCGGCGCTCGATGCGGACGCTGTCGGCCCCCATCCCGGCCTTCCCCCGGAAGGGGAAGGAGCAACAACGCGATGAAGGACTTTGCGGCGCTCTACCGCGAGCTCGACGCCAGCACCTCGAGTCTCGCCAAGCAGGCCGCGCTGCAGCGCTACCTGCGCGAGGCCGACCCTGCCGATGCGGCGTGGGCCGTGTACTTCCTGGCCGGCGGCAAGCCGCGCCAGCTGGTGCCCACCAAGCTGCTGCGCCTGCTCGCGCAGGAGGCGGCGGGCCTTCCCGAATGGCTGTTCGACGAAAGCTACGAGGCGGTCGGCGATCTCGCGGAGACCATCGCGCTGCTGTTGCCGCCGCCCACCGAGGCGCACGACCTCGGCTTGGCGCGCTGGGTCGAAGAACATCTGCTGCCGCTGCGCGAAGCCGGCAAGACGGCGCCCGATGAGCTGCCCGCGCGGCTGCGCGCACAGTGGCGCCAACTCGCGGCCGAAGAGCGGCTGGTGTACTTCAAGCTCATTACCGGCGCGTTTCGCGTGGGCGTGTCGAAGCTGCAGGTCACGCAGGCGCTCGCGGCAGTGGGCGGCATCGACCCCAAGCGCGTGGCGCAGCGGCTCATGGGCTACACCCACATCGGCGGCCGCCCGCGCGCGGAAGACTATCGCGCGCTGATCGCACCGGAGTCGGGCGCGGAACAGGTCCAGAAGACCAGCGGACAGCCGTATCCGTTCTTTCTCGCGCATGCGTTCAACCTGCCGCTCGAGCAATTCGATGCCGCCCTGGGCCCGCCGGCCGACTGGATCGTCGAATGGAAGTGGGACGGCATCCGCGCGCAGCTGGTGAAGCGCGCGGGTGCGGTCTGGCTGTGGTCGCGCGGCGAAGAGCTGGTGACCGAGCGCTTCCCCGAACTTGCCGTGCTCGGCGAGGCGCTGCCCGACGGCACGGTGCTCGACGGCGAGATTGCCGTCTGGCGCGAAGACCGGGTGCAGCCCTTTGCGGAACTGCAGAAGCGCATCGGCCGCAAGACCCTGGGCGCCAAGCTGCTGCGCGACATTCCCGTGGTGCTGCTGGCCTACGACATCCTCGAATGGGAAGGGCGCGACCTGCGTGCGCTGCCGCAGTGGGAACGCCGCGCGCTGCTCGACGAGCTCGTCACGCGCATGCAGCATCCCTCGCTGCTGCCGAGCCCGATGCTCACCGGCATCGCGTGGAGCGACCTGGCGCGCCAGCGCGAAGCGGCGCGCAGCATGGGCGTGGAGGGCATGATGCTCAAGCGCCGCGACGCGCAGTACGGCGTGGGCCGTACCAAGGACGTGGGCGTGTGGTGGAAGTGGAAGATCGACCCGCTCAGCATCGACGCCGTGCTCATCTATGCGCAGCGCGGCCACGGCCGGCGCGCGAGCCTCTACAGCGACTACACCTTCGCCGTGTGGGACGGCCCGCCCGAACAGGACGGCCGCAAGCTCGTGCCCTTTGCCAAGGCCTATTCGGGCCTGACCGATGCGGAGATGGCGCGCGTGGACGCCATCGTCCGCAAGACCACGGTCGAGAGCTTCGGCCCGGTGCGCAGCGTGGAGCCGACGCTGGTGTTCGAACTCGGCTTCGAGGGCATCGCGCGCAGCACGCGCCACAAGAGCGGTATCGCGGTGCGCTTTCCGCGCATGCTGCGCTGGCGCGAGGACAAGCCGGTGGCGGAGGCCGACACCTTGCAGACGCTCGCTGCGTTGTTACCCCCATGACCGAACCGGCGGACCCCGAATTTCTCCCTCCCCTCCCGGGGGAGGGCCGGGGTGGGGGCAAGCGGCGCATCAAGGATCAGCCGCCTCTCGAAGGCCGCGAGCCCCCATCCCAGCCTTCCCCCGGAAGGGGAAGGAGCAAGGCCGCCGTCAAGGCGGCGCTCGACGCGTGGTTCGCCGCACGCGGCTGGAAGCCTTTCAAATTCCAGCGCGACATGTGGAAGGCCATTGCCGAAGGAAAGTCCGGCCTGCTGCATGCGACCACCGGCGCGGGCAAGACCTACGCGGTGTGGCTTGGCGCGCTGCAGGCGTTCTCTACTGCGGCACCGCCGCCTTCACGCACCGGAAAGACCACGCCGCCGCCGCTCACGGTGCTGTGGATCACGCCCATGCGCGCGTTGGCCGCCGACACCTTGCGCGCCCTGCAGCAGGCACTCGATGCGCTGGAAACTCAGGGCGCCGGCGTGCACCGCTGGAGCGCCGGCGCGCGCAGCGGCGACACCACATCGGCCGAACGCAGCGCACAGAACGAGCGGCTGCCCACCGTGCTCGTCACCACGCCCGAGAGCCTGTCGCTGCTGCTCGCGCGCGCCGATGCGAGCGAGGTGCTGGGCCGCGTCAAGATGGTCGTGGTCGATGAATGGCACGAACTGCTCGGCAACAAGCGCGGCGTGCAGGTGCAGCTGGCGCTCGCGCGGCTCAGGCGCTGGAATGCGGGGCTCGCAGTGTGGGGCATGTCGGCCACGCTGGGGAACCTGCAGGAGGCCATGCGTGCATTGCTCGGACATGCCGGCCAGGAAGAAGGCGTGCTGGTGCAGGGCGCGGTGCCCAAGAAACTGGTCGTCGATTCGTTGCTGCCCGGCCGCGCCGAGCGCTTTCCGTGGGGCGGCCACCTGGGCCTCACGATGCTGCCGCAGGTGCTCGAGGAGATCGCCGCCAGCAGCACCACGCTGGTATTCACCAACACGCGCTCGCAGGCCGAGATCTGGTACCAGGCGATGCTCGAGGCGCGGCCCGAATGGGCGGGCGTCATCGCGCTGCATCACGGCTCGCTCGACCGCGCGGTGCGCGAATGGGTCGAGCTCGGCTTGAAGAGCGGGGAGCTCAAGGCGGTGGTCTGCACATCCAGCCTCGATCTTGGCGTTGACTTCCTGCCGGTCGAGCGCGTGCTGCAGATCGGCTCGCCCAAGGGCGTGGCGCGGCTGCTGCAGCGCGCGGGTCGCTCGGGCCATGCGCCGGGCCGGCCGTCGCGCATCACGCTCGTGCCCACGCACAGCATCGAGATGGTCGAGGGCGCTGCCGCGCGCGCGGCCATCGCGGCCGGCCACATCGAGGCGCGCCACACGCCGGTGCAGCCGCTCGATGTGCTGGTGCAGCATCTCGTCACGGTAGCGCTCGGCGGCGGCTTCGTGCCCGACGACCTGTATGCGGAAGTGCGCGGCACTGCTGCTTATGCGCAGCTGTCGCGGGAGAGCTGGGAATGGTGCCTGTCCTTCGTGTCACAGGGCGGCCCTTCGCTGGCCGCGTACCCGGACTACCGCCGCGCGGTGCCCGATGCACAAGGCGTCTGGCGCGTGCTGGACGCGCGGCTCGCGCGGCGACACCGCATGAACATCGGCACCATCGTGAGCGACGCCAGCATGGCGGTGCAGTACATGGGCGGCGCAAAGATCGGCAGCGTGGAAGAAGGCTTCGTCGCGCGCATGAAGCCCGGCGACTGCTTTCTGTTCGGCGGCCGGCTGCTTGAGCTCGTGCGCATCCACGACATGACGGCCTGGGTGCGGCGCGCCACCGGCAAGCGCGCCGCGGTGCCGCGCTGGAACGGTGGGCGCATGCCGCTGTCGACCACGCTGGCCGATGCCGTGGTGCAGCAGCTTGCGCTCGCTGGGGAGGGGCGCTATGAATCACCCGAACTGCAGTGCGTGCGGCCGCTGCTCGAAATCCAGCAGCAATGGTCGGCCCTGCCTACGCCGCAGACCCTGCTGGCCGAAACGCTCACCACGCGCGAAGGCTCGCACCTGTTTCTCTATCCCTTCGCGGGGCGGCATGTGCACATGGGGCTTGCCAGCCTCTTGGCTTGGCGCGTGGCGCAGCACGATGCGCGCACCTTCTCCATTGCCGTGAACGACTACGGTTTCGAACTGCTGAGTGCCCTGCCGGTCGATTGGTCAGCGCTGCTGCCGCAGGTGCTGCGCCTGCCGCAAGGCGACGATGCGCATGCCGAGCTGCTGCACGAGGTGCTGGCTTCGCTCAATGCGGGCGAACTCGCGCAGCGCCGCTTTCGGGAAATTGCGCGCGTCTCGGGCCTGATCTTCCAGGGCTACCCCGGCGAGAAGCGCAGCAGCAGGCAGCTTCAGGCTTCGTCGTCGCTGTTCTGGGAGGTGTTCCGCAAGTACGACCCGGCCAACAAGCTGCTGCTGCAGGCCGAGCAGGAGCTGCTCGCGCAGGAGCTCGAGATCGGCCGCCTGCGCGCCAGCCTCGGGCGCATGGCGACCCAGCAGCTGGTGCTGAAGCCGCTCGAGCGGCCGACGCCGTTCGCATTTCCGCTCATGGTCGAACTGTTCCGCGAGAAGTTGTCGAACGAGAACGTGGCCGATCGCATCGCGCGCATGGTCGAGCAGCTTGAAAAAGCGGCGGGCGGCGTGGTCACGGCCGGAGGCGTCGAGCGCGTGAAGGGCACGCTGGCGTTCGGGCAGGAAGGGCCGGGCAAGCCGCCCGCGCCACAGCGTCAGCGCAGGCCGCCGTCGCGGCGCTCCAGACCCTTGCCGCCGCTGTGAGCCGTTCAGTTCAACCCGCGCCGTTCGCCTTGACCCAGCGCACGATGTCCGCCGCGCCCATGGCACCCGCTTGCCGCGCCACCTCGCGGCCGCCGCGAAACAGCGCCAGTGTCGGAATGCTGCGGATGTTGAAGCGCGCGCCCAGCGTCGACACTACCTCGGTGTCGACTTTTGCCAGCCGCACCCGCGGTTCGAGCTGGGCCGCGGCCTGTTCGTAGCCGGGAGCCATCTGGCGGCACGGGCCGCACCAGGGCGCCCAGAAGTCCACCAGCACCGGAATTTCGTTGCGTGCGATGTGGCGGTCGAAGGTTTTTTCGTCCGGCAGCGCGGTCGAATGGCCGGCGAAGAGCGGGCGATGGCAACTGCCGCAGTCGGGCGCACTGCCCAGCTGTGCCGCGCGCACGCGGTTGGTCGTGTGGCAGTGCGGACAGACGATGTGCAGCGAAGGCGTTTCGGTCATTCCGAAGAACTGGGGTTCGCGGGGTGAATTGCAAGTGACGGCCGCCGGTGCTCACCGGCTTTTGCGACACTTGTTACCCGTGACTTCTCCGCATCTTTCCGCATCGGCCCTGCCGGTCCAATGGGCCGGCGAGTTGCTGCATTTGCTGCCCGAACGCGCCATCTGGTGGCCGGCGGGCGGTGTGCTGTTCATTGCCGATCTGCATATCGGCAAAGCCGCGACCTACCGCGCGCTGGGGCAGCCGGTGCCGGGCGGCACCACGCAGCAGAACCTGGCGCGGGTCGATGTGCTGATTGCGGCACATGCACCGCAACGCATCGTGTTTCTTGGTGACTTCCTGCATGCGGCGCAGGCGCGCACGCCGCAGGTGCTGGCCGCGCTCGCCGACTGGCGCGCCGCGCACGAAGCCGTCGGCATGACGCTGGTGCGCGGCAATCACGACAGCCGCGCGGGTGACCCACCTGTGGCTCTCGGCATTGATGTGGTCGACGAGCCGTACCTGCTCGGCCCTTTCGCCTGCTGCCACCATCCGCAGACGCATGCCACGCATTTCGTGCTCGCCGGGCACCTGCATCCGGTGTGCAGGCTCTATGGACCGGGACGCGACAGTGTGCGGCTGCCGTGTTTCGTGAGCGATGGCCAGCAGGCCGTGCTGCCGGCCTTCGGCGAGTTCACTGGCGGTTGGTTGATGGAGCGGGCGGCGGGGAGGCGTTTCTACGCGTTAGGCGGCGAGACCGTGTGGGCGTTGCCGGCATCGGATTGAGGGTTCGGCTCCTTCCCCCGCTGGGGGAAGGTTGGGATGGGGGCAGGCAGAGCGTGCCCAATGCCAACGCCGCTTGCCCCCACCCCGGCCCTCCCCCGGAAGGGGAGGGAGAAAGGCAAACCTCAGAGAACGACCGGTGCGTCGGGCAGCTCGTTCGTGTCGGGTTCGTTCTCCGCCAGCGGAAAGTGCTCGACCAGCAAGGCCGACATTTCTTCCAGCGCCTGCGTGAGCCCGTCCTCGAAGCGGCCTTCGCGGAACGCCGCGCCCATGCGCTGCGCCATCGCGGCCCACTCGGCATCGTCGACATGCGCATCGATGCCGCGGTCGGCCACGATCTCGATCGCATGCTCGGCCAACAGCAGATAGATGAGCACGCCGTTGTTGTGCTCGGTGTCCCACACGCGCAGCTTGCCGAACATCGTGACCGCACGCGCGCGCGCCGAAGCATTCCGTCGCAGATAGGACAAGGGCAGGCCCGCCTCCACGCAGATGCGGATCTCGCCGCTGTGGCGCCGCTCGCTCGCGGCCACCCGCGCGGCGAGGCGTTCCATGGCGGCATCGGGCAGCACGCGGCGCACATCCGCCTCGTCCATCCATTGGTGGCGCCAGATGCGGCCGAGCCGGGAGAAAAGCGTTGCCGATGCCATGCCTACCAATCTCCCGAGGCGCCGCCGCCCCCGAAATCGCCGCCGCCGCCGGAGCTGAAGCCTCCACCTCCGCTGCTCCCGCCGCCGCTGCTCCAGCCACCGCCACCGCCACCCCAGCCTCCGAAACCGCCGCCTCCGCCACCACCGCCCCGGCGCCCCGGAGCCGACGCAGCCACGGCCGAGAACAGCGACACCATCAGTGCCGCGAGCCCCGCCAGCACCGCGATGACGATGCTGGTGGTGATGAAGAATGCAATCACACCGATGCCGCCGCCCATCACGACCGAGCCGAGCTTCTTGCCGACGATCGATCGCACGATGGGCGCTCCGACGAAGACGCCGATGAACAGGAAGATCGCAAGGTTTTCCCAGTCGATGCCACTGGAGCCTTCGTCGCTGCCGCTGGAGGGCGCGGGCAGCGCCTCGCCGTCGACCAGCCCGATGAGCCGGGCCACGGCCGCGTTCAGCCCGCCCGCAAAGTCGTTGTTGCGAAAGCGCGGCTTCATCTCTTCGTCGATGATGCGGATGGCCGCCAGGTCGGGCACCGCGCCTTCGAGCGTCTTGGCCACTTCGATGCGCATCTTGCGGTCGTTCTTGGCCACGATCACCAGGATGCCGTCACCGACGTCCTTGCGCCCGATCTTCCAGGTATTGCCGACGCGGTTGGCGTAGCTTGCAATGTCTTCGGGCTGGGTGGTGGGCACCATCAGCACCACCATCTGCGAGCCCTTGCGCTGCTCGAAAGCGGCCAGCTTGGCTTCGAGGTCGGCGCGTTGCGCGGCGTCCAGCGTACCGGTTTCGTCGATCACCCGCGCCGTGAGCGCGGGAACCGGCAGCAGGCCCTGCGCCATCGCCGTTGCCGCAAGACCGGCCCATGCGGTCGCTGCCAGCAGGAGGGCAACCAGCGCACGGCGGATCAGGGCAAGGGCCATCGGGCGGTTGTCTTACTTCTTGGGAGCGTTGAAGTCGACCGTCGGCGGCGTCGAGATCTGAGCTTCGTTCTGCACCGAGAAGTTCGGCTTCGGGTCGTAGCTGAAGATCTTGGCCGTGATGTTGGTCGGGAAGCTGCGCGCCAGCACGTTGTACTCCTGCACGGTCTGGATGTAGCGGTTGCGCGCCACGGTGATGCGGTTCTCGGTGCCTTCCAGCGTCACGCGCAGGTCGCGGAAGGCCTGGTTGGCCTTCAGCTCCGGGTAGCGCTCCGACACCACCATGAGCCGCGACAGCGCCGACGAGAGCTCGCCCTGCGCCTGCTGGAACTTGTTGAAGGCCTCGGGGTTGTTCAGCGTCTCGGGCGTCACCTGGATCGACGTGGCCTTGGCCCGCGCCTCGATCACCTTGGTGAGCGTGTCCTGCTCGAAGCTGGCTTCGCCCTTCACGGTGGCCACGATGTTGGGCACGAGGTCGGCGCGCCGCTGGTACTGGTTGAGCACCTCGCTCCAGGCCGATTTGCTCGTCTCGTCGAGCGACTGGAACTGGTTGTAGCCGCAGCCGCTCAGCGACAGGACCGCAGCAAGAATCAAGAGCCAGCGTTTCATCATCATTTGCATTACCTCCGCAGAATTGCCGGAAGTTAGCATAGATGGCTCCATGGCCCTCGATCCTCTCCACGCCCTGCAGGCCGCAAACCGCGCGGCATTGCCCGCCACGGCCGCAGCCGCCGGCACGCTGCTGATCGCGGGCGCGACGGGTGCCCTGGGGCAGGAGCTGCTGCGCCGGTTCGCGGGCAACCACCGTTTTTCCCTGGTCCGGGTGCTGTCGCGCGAACCGATTCGCGACGGAATGCGCGGCGTCGAAACCTGCCTCTGTCCGGAGCTGCCGATTGCGCAATGGGCGCTGACCGCGGCCGATACCGCAGTCATCGCCTTCGACCCGCCCCGGCTCTACCACGGCCGCGAACGTGCGCTGTGGGTGCCGCAACCTTTCGACCTGCCCGAGCTCTCGCGCTGGCTGCGCGCCTCCGGCGTGCGGACGCTCGCCATCGTGCAGCCGCACGACCAGGGCCGCCTGCCCGAGGCGCTCAAGCGCGGCCTCGCGAGCCTCGACGAGCACGCCGTGGTCGCCAGCGGTTTCGAGCGCGTGATTCTCGTGCGCTCGGCGCGCAAGCCGCTGAATGCCAGCTTCGCCAATCTCGCCGAGAGGCTCGCCGCCTGGATGCTGTCGATCATGCGCTTCATGGTGCCGAGCAGCGAGCAGCCGGTGCGCCCCTCCAAGGTGGCCGAGCTGGTCGACATGGCCCTGCGCATTGCGCCGCCCGGCGTGCACGTGGCCGCGCCGGAGCTGGTGTGGCAGGCGGCCCAGGGCGAGATGCTGCCCGTGGTGCGGCGCTGGCTCGGCCTTGCCGCCTAAGCTTCGGCCGTGCCGCGCCACTGACGCAGCAGTTCGGCCGAGTCGAGCACCAGCCCCAGGTGCAGCGACACCATGCTGAGCGCGGCGCTCTCCAGATGCGCATCGGTGCCGCGCACCAGGTCGCGCAGAACGATCACGCGGTAGTTGTGGTTGTTGGCGTCGAACGCGGTGTTGAGCACACAGCAATCGGTGAAGCCGCCGTTGAGCACCACCGTTTCGATGCGCTGGTTGCGCAGCAGAAAGTCGAGGTCGGTCGGGTAGAAGGCCGACAGCCGGCGCTTGTTCTCCACGCGCATGTCGCCGGGCTCGACGCGCGTGACCCACTCGGTCCAGCGCGAGCCTTCGACGGCATGCGCGTCGGCATTCGGTATGGCGCCTACGTGCAGCGGAAAGGTACGCCGCCACGCGGACGGAATGCCGCGGATGTCATCTACGCCATCGGGCCGCAGCACCGACTTGATGTGCACGATGCGCACGCCCAGCGCGCGGGCGTCGTCGTGAAAACTGTCGATGGGCGCCACCACGTCGCGCGCACGCGGCGCGGGGCAAGGGCAGTCGGGGCTGTCGTCGAGATGTCCGCGGTGCATGTCGATGGACACCACCGCCGTGGTGGCGGGATCGAGGTAGTCCGCAAACTGCGCGGCGCCGAGTTCGCGCGCTTCGCCGTAGACCCAGGCCTTCATCGCCGCTCCTCCCGAACATAGGGCTGGCCGAGCGCGCCCGGCTCGTCGTCTCCGCCGCGGCGGGCCAGCGCGACCCAGATCATCACGCCCAGCGTGACCGCATAGGGCGTCATCATCACGAAGTACTGCGGCAACTGCACGCCGGCCGCGGCCAGTTGCGGAATGAGCGCCTCGATGCAGCCGAACAGCAACGCGCCCACCAGCGCCTTCCATGGCGACCAGCGCGCGAAGATCACCAGCCCGACGGCGATCCAGCCGCGCCCGCCGGTCATGCCCGCGATCCAGAGCTTGGTGCTGACCACAGAGATGTACGCGCCGGCCAAGCCCACCAGCGCCGAACCCGCGAGCACCGCGCCCAGCCGCCACAAGGTGACGCGGATGCCGGCGGCATCGGCCGCCTGCGGGTTCTCGCCCACCGCGCGCAGCCGCAGCCCGGCCGAGGTGCGCGAGAGAAACCAGGCCACCGCAAGGAAGATGGGCAAGGTGAGCCACACCATCGCGTTCTGCTCGAACAGGCGGCCGGCGCCCGGCAAGAGCGACAGCGGCCAGAGCGCCATCGAGCCGATGCCGTCGGTGGCATGGTTGGTCCATTCGGCCAGCGAGCCGACCAGCGACGTGAGGCCCTGGCAGAAGAACACCAGCGCGAGCCCCGCAATCACCTGGTTCACGCGCAGCCAGATCACCATCACCGCGAACAGCAGCGACACCGCGCTGGCCGCGAGCATCGCAAGCACCAGCGACACGGCCGGCTGTCCCAGCGCGATCTGCGCGCCGATGCCCGCGAGCGCGCCCACGAGCATCAGCCCTTCGGCGCCCAGCGAGAGTACGCCCGCGCGCTCGCTGATGATCAGGCCCAGCGCCGCAAGCGCATAGGGCACCGCAAAGTCGGGCGTGCTTGCGAGCCAGTTGAGAACGATGCTTCCGCTCATTGCGCTTGTTCCCCGCCCACGCGCCGCAGCCGGTGGCGAATGAAGAAGTCGCTGGCCGCCACGCACACCACGATGATGGCCTGGATCAGCTGCACCATCGAGAACGGCACCTGGTAGAACACCTGCAGGCTGCGGCCGGTGACGAACAGCGCCGCCACCAGCAGCGCCACCATGGCGGCGGCGAGCGGGTTGTTGCGCGCCAGAAAGGCAATGAGGATGCCCGAGAAGCCATACCCTTGGTAGAAGGCCTGCGTGAGCCGCCCCTCCTGCCCGGAAGCCACCGCAAAGCCTGCCAGCCCGGCCATCGCACCCGACAGCAGCACCGCGCCGTAGATGGTGCGGCGCACTGGCACGCCGTTGGCATGCGCCACGCGCGGATTGGCATCGACGAAGCGCAGGTACAGCCCGGCGCGGCTCACGCCCACCAGCCACCATGCAAAGAGCGCGACCACGGCTGCCAGAACGATCGCGCTGCTCACGCCGGCGCCGATTTCGGGCAGCCGTTCGAAGGTGCGGAACTGCGGCGAATAGGGAAAGTTGTCCTTCGGGTCCTTCCAGCTGCCATAGACCAGGTGCAGCAGAAAGTTGGCGGCCATGTAGTTGAGCATCAGCGTGGAGATGATTTCGTTCACGCCGAGCCTGATCTTCAGCCACGCCGGCCCCAGCACCCAGAGCAGTCCGCAGCCGATGGCGGCCGCGAACATCAGCGGCAGGCGCAGCGGCTCGGGGCCGATCTGCCACATCGAAACGGCGGTTGCGCCGATGGCGCCCCAGACCATCTGGCCCTCGAGCCCCAGGTTCCAGAAGCGCGCGCGAAACGCCAGCGAGCCGGCCAGGCCGACAAGGATCATCGGCGCGGCCTGGAACAGCACGGCGCGAAAGTTCTGGCCGTCGAAAAAAGTCTGCATCACGAACTCGTTGGCAAGTTCGTCCGCGGGAACACCGGCCGCCACCAGAATGGCGGCGGAAATCGCCAGGCCCACCAGCAGTGCCGCCGCAAGGATCAGCGCCTGCAGGCGCCATCCCATGTGCTGGCGGATCTCGAGCGCGTAGCGCCGCTGCGCCAGCGGCTGGCGCAGCGCCCGGTGAGCGGCATCCGCATCGGTATGCGCCGGCTGCGCGATGGCGGCAAGCGTCGCATCAACCATGGTCCACCATCGCCTGTCCAATCGCCTGCCGGTCGGCCGGCTGCGCGAACTCGCCGGCAATGCGTCCGCGCGTCATCACGCCCACGCGGTCGGCCAGCTGCAGCACTTCGTCGAGGTCTTCGCTGATCAGCAGCACCGCGGCGCCGCCGTCGCGCGCGGCGCGCAGGCGCGCGTGCACCTCGGCGCTCGCGCGCACGTCGAGCCCGCGGCTCGGGCTGTGCGCGAGCACCAGCGAGGGCGACTTGCCGAACTCTCGTGCGAGCACCAGCTTCTGCGCGTTGCCGCCGGAGAGCAGCGCGGCCTTCTGCGCCACCGAGCGCACCCCCAGCACATCGAAGGCGCGCACCGCTTCCCGCGTGTCTTCCTCGATGCGGCCGCGCCGCAGGTGCCATGCCGGGCCATAGCGGCCCGTGTGTACGCGGCCGATGGCGTAGTTCTCGGCCACCGAGAGGCTGCCGGCGAGCGCCAGCCCGTAGCGGTCGGCCGGTATTGCGGCAATGCCGATGTTGCGGCGCGCTGGTGCACTCATGGCCTTGAGGTCGCCGTGGCCTTCGAGACGCATCTCGCCTTCGAGCGGCCCGCCGGCATCGGGCAGGCCCATGATCGCGCCGGCCAGTTCGCCCTGTCCGTTGCCGCCGACACCGGCCAGGCCGTAGATTTCGCCCGCATGCAATTCGAGGTCGACGCCGTCCAGGACGCGGCGGCCCTGCGGCGATGCCGCCAAGCGCAGGCCGCGCACCGACAGCCGTACCGGGCCGCGCAGCGACTTCGCCGACTGAAAGCCTTGCGTCGCAATCGATTCGCCCACCGTGAGCTTCACGAGTTCGGCCACCGAGGCGGTGTCCGGCGACAGCGTCGCCACGGTGCGGCCGCCGCGCATCACCGTCACTCGGTCGGCATAGGTCTTCACGTCGGCCATCTTGTGCGTGACCAGCACCACGGCGGCACCGGCGCGTGCGAGGCCCCGCACCGTCTGCAGCAGGCGCGCCGCTTCCTGGTCGGTGAGCACCGCGGTGGGTTCGTCGAGAATCAGGATGCGCGCGCCCGCAAGCAGCACCTTGAGAATTTCAACGCGCTGCTGCTCGGCAATCGAGAGCGTGTCGATGCGCTTGGCGGGATCGATCTCGAAGCCCAGCTCCGATGCCTTGTTGCGGATGTCGCGCGAGATCTCGCGCAGGCGTTCCCCGTGGCTTTGAAATCCGGCCGGCGGCGGCGCGGTGAGCAGGATGTTCTCTGCCACCGTGAACGGCCGCACCAGCTTGAAATGCTGGTGAACCATGCCGATGCGGTGCCTGGCCGCATCGCGCGGTCCGGCAAAGCGCACCACGTTGTCGTCGACCAGCAGCTGGCCGGCTTCGGGCGCATAGAGCCCGGCCGCGATGTTCATCAGCGACGACTTGCCCGCGCCGTTTTCGCCCAGGAGCGCATGCACCTCGCCCCAGCGCGCCGAAAAATGCGCGTCGGTCAGCGCCGCAAAACCGTCGAAGGTCTTGCGGATGCCGGTGAGTTCGAGCGCGTTGGGCACGTCGGATCGCCTTGCTTCTCTTTTTACTTCTGCGTGACCACGCCCTTGACGAACCAGTCCATCTTCCAGAGGTCCGCATCCGACAGCACCGCGCCCTTGGCCACGCGCTCCTTGCCGTCGCGGTCGGCGAGCGGGCCGGCGTAGACCTGCTTGCCCTTGATGATCGCGTCGCGCTCGGCGGTGATCTGCGCGGCCTTGTCCTTGGGCACCGCAGGGCCGAAGCCCGCAATATCGGTGCCGCCGTCCTTCATCTCGATGAAGGCGCCGTACTGGCCGGGCTTCCATTTGCCGGCCATGATCTTCTTGAGTTCGGGCGAAAGGAAACGGTCCCACACCCACACCGACGAGCACAGCGTGGCCCTGGGTGCGAACTGGCGCAGGTCGCGGTGATGGCCGGTGCCGTACACGCCGCGCTCCTGCGCCACGATCTGCGGCGTGGGCGAGTCGACGTGCTGGCCGATCACGTCGGCGCCCTGGTCGATCAGCGCGGCCGCGGCGGCGCGCTCCTTCACGGGGTCGTTCCAGGCGCCGGTGTAGATCACGTTGACGGTCGCATTGGGGTTCATCTTCTGCGCACCGAGCGCGAAGGCGTTGATGGTCCAGTTCACCACGCCGAAGGGGTTGGCCGCGACGAAGCCGAGCTTGCCGGTCTTGGAGGCCGCGCCCGCGGCCATCCCGCAGAGGTACTGGCTCTCGTAGGTGCGGCCGTAGAACGATTCGAGGTTGCTGCCGTTGGTGGTGCCCGAGCCGTTGAGAAAGGCCACGTCAGGGTACTTGGCGGCCAGGTCCTTGAAGCTGTCCGAGTAGCCGAAGGCCGTGCCGATCACGATGTTGGCGCCGCGCTGGATGAACTTCTCGGCCGCGGGCTTGATGGCCGATGCGTCCTCGGGCACGTTCTCGACGAACTGGATCTTCTGGCCGATTTCCTTCTCGATCTTCACGCGCGCTTCGTCGAAGGCCTGCGTCCAGCCACCGTCGTTCTTCGGGCCGAAGTAGAGCATTGCGATCTTCGGCTTGTCCTTGAGCGTGAAGCCGTCGGCGGCCGCGGCGGGCAGCGTGAAGAACGCGCCGCCGGCCGCGAGCGTCAGTGCAAGGCCGAGGAAGCCGGTAGAGGGTGTGCGCAGCATGGAGCGACCTTTCGTGGGAAGCATGGGAGGTGGCAGAAGGAAAAGGGGAGAGGTGCCGCGCGCGTCACATCATGAAGTTGATGCGAAACACATTGCCCTCGGGATCGAGCAGCACCGACTGGTACCAGTTGTAGTAGGTGACGTACGGCGGCTTCACCAGCGTGGCGCCGGCCCCGAGCGCGATGGGCACCATGCGGTCGACATCGCCCTTGCTGTCGACATCGATGTTCAGCAGGAACTTCACGCCGCGCGTGTCGGAGAACTCGGACAACTGCAGCAGCTCGTAGGCATCGAGCGCGTTGAAGCCGAGGCTCGACTTGCCGGTGTCGAGTCCGCGGAAGATCGGTGAGCGGATGGCCTCGATCTCGGCAAAGCCGAACACGCGCTGGTAGAAGCCGCTGAGCGCGACCACGTCTTTGGCGAAGACGTTGACGTAGGAGAGATGGGGCATGCTCAAGCCACAGCCTTGGTGCCGCCGAAGGTCGTCTGCTTCACAAACTTGGAGGTCAAATGGTCGCCCGACGAAATGGGCGCGTACTTCGGTTGCTCGCCCGGCGCGAGGCAACTCGGCAGGCACTCGACCATCGCGTCGTAATTGGGCTGGTGAAAGAACACCAGCGACTGGCGGCGGTTGGTGCTTGCCACTTCGAACGGAGGGTTGACGACGCGGTGCAAGGTCGACACCCACTGGTCGTTGGTCCACTGCATCATCAGGTCGGCAATGTTGACCACCAGGCCGCCTTCCACCTGCGGCACGTCGATCCACTGGCCCGCCTTGTTGAACACCTGCAGGCCCTTGTCGTCGGGCAGCACGATGGTGAGGCTGCCGTAGTCGCTGTGCGCACCCGCGCGCAGTTGGCCCGGCAGCGGCTGCTCGCGCTGCGGCGGATAGCTCAGCACGCGGAACATGCTGATGTGCTTGTCGATCTTGTCGTCGAAGAAGGTCTCGGGCAGCGCAAGCCCGAGCGCGAAGATGCGCATCAGCGAACGCGAAAGATCGCTCATAGCCTCGAAGTAGCTTTCATACGCTTCGCGGAAGCCGTCGATCGGCGGCCAGCTGTTGGGCTCGAAGTGCGGGCCGGCGGCGGGGCCGCGGTGGTAGTCGTCCTGCGGCACGTTCGAAGGGCCGATGGAAAACGATTCCTTCAGGTCGCCGGGCGCGGCCTCTTCCAGGCTGTACGAAAGCCCTTCCTCGCCGACCGCGCTGTAGCCGCGCACCGCGTCTTCGCGCGGCCGGTCGACCTTGCGCTTCTCGGCCAGCGGCATGTCGAAGAACCGGCGCGAGAGCTGCGACACGCGCGCGATCAGTTCGGCGGGAATGCCGTGGTGGGTGACGACGAGAAAGCCGATGCTGCGGCAGGCCTCGTCGACCTTCTTTGCGACCTCAGCCTTGCCTTCAGCCGTGCCGGCGAAGTAAGGCGCGAGATCGATGATGGGTACGGACAGCAGTGTGGTCATGTGTCGGTCCTCGTGCTTGGCATGCCTTTCGCCATGCAACGTCTGTGCCAGTTGGACCAAATGGACAAAACGCTTTTGTCGCGTCAGCATGGTGCGCGCCTCGCGTGCGGGAAGGCCCGCCCGGTGCAACGCGATGCACCGCGGCCTTACAGTGGTGCGCGTTGAAAGAAGAGCCTGTCAATCGAGAAGCGAGGGAAGATGCCGAAGACCAAGGCGCTGGCCGTAGCCAGCAGCACAAAGAAGACCCCGGCCAAGAGCGCTGTGAAGAGCCCGGTGCGCAAGCGCGCGAAACCCACGGTGCGCAGCGCCTCGGCGGTGAGCCGCAGGCTGCGACAGATAGAGGACAAGCGCAGCGCCATCCTCGGCGCCGCGCTGGGCCTGTTCTCGCGCTTCGGGCTGCACGGCACTTCCATCGACCAGGTGGCGGCGCGCGCCGATGTGTCGAAGAGCAACCTGCTCTATTACTTTGCGAACAAGGAGGAGCTGTACGTCAACGTGCTGCGCGACCTGCTCGCGCTGTGGCTCGAACCGCTGCGCGGCTTCAGCGCCGAGCAGGACCCGGGCGAAGCCATCGGCGACTACATCCGCCGCAAGCTCGTGGTCTCGCGCGACCGGCCGGATGCATCGCGCCTCTTCTGCCTCGAGATGATCCAGGGTGCGCCGCTGTTGCGCGACGAGCTCGACCGCGAACTGCGCACGCTGGTGGAGCGAAAGTCGGAAGTCATCCGTTCGTGGATCGCGTCCGGCAAGCTCGCGCCGATCGATCCGCATCACCTGATCTTCGCGCTCTGGGCCGTCACGCAGCACTATGCGGATTTCGGCGTGCAGGTGCAGGCGCTGACGGGGCATACGCTCGAAGATGCGGCGTTCTTCGAGCAGACGGTGGAGAACGTGCAGCGCATCGTGCTACAGGGGATTGCGCCGCGTTAGCGAGCTATCAAGCCGGGGTGATCGGATTTGCTCCCTCTCCCTCCGGGAGAGGGCGGGGGTGAGGGCCGGCGGCGTTCGAAAATGCGCTGCGTTTGCAAGCGCCGCTGCCCTCACCCTAGCCCTCTCCCGGAGGGAGAGGGGACAAGACGGGGAGAGGGGACAAGACCAGGTCAATGCGGCGCCGCCGCGATCTCGTGATAGCGCCGATCGAAATAGATCAGGCTCTGCGCCGCCCCGCCCATGGCAATGGCCAACGCCTCGCAGAACAGCACGTCATGTGTACCCGCACTCGTGGCCCGCACCACGCGGCAGTCGAAAGATGCGGCCGCGTCGTCGAGCACCGGCGACCCCGTGGCCTTGCGGCTCCAGCGGCCCGCGGCAAAGCGCTCGTCCATCGGCGTCTTGCCGCCAAACAGGCCCGAAAGCGCCTGATGGCCCGCAGCCAGCACATTCACGCAGAGCACGCCGTTCGCCGTGAACGCGGGATACACCGAGGCCGAACGGTTCAGGCACACCAGCAGCATGGGCGGCTCGTCGGTCACGCTGCACACGGCCGAAGCGGTGAAGCCGGCGCGGCCCGCGGCTCCGTCGGTGGTGATGATGTTGACCGCCGCGCCCAGCCGGGCCATCGCGTTGCGGTAGTCCGCCTTGGGCAGTGCGCCGCTCGGCGCGGCGTGGTTGGAAGCCATTGCGTTCAGCAGCATGGGAGAGATTTCCGGAATGGTTTCAGGCCAGGATGCAGGCTTCTTCGAAGTCCAGCCGCGGCAGGCGGCCGAATACCTTGCCCGGATCGCCATGGCCGAGGTTGATCAGGAAGTTGGTGCTCCAGTCGGTGCACTCGAAGAACGCGGCATCCACCTTCGCCTTGTCGAAGCCCGACATCGGGCCTGCATCGAGACCCACCGCGCGGGCGGCCAGCAGCAGGTAGCCCGCCTGCAGGCTGGCGTTGCGAAAGGCGGTCTCATGCGCGGCCTCGGGGCTGCCGGTGAACCAGCTGCGCGCATCGGTATGCGGAAACAGCACGGGCAGTTTGTCGTAGAACTTGCGGTCCCACGCCGCGATCACCGTGACCGGTGCCGCCATGGTCTTGTCCAGGTTGCCCTTGGAAAGCGCAGGCGCCAGGCGCTGCTTGCCCTCCGGAGTGCGAACGAACACGAAGCGTGCGGGCGAACAGTTGGCCGAGGTCGGGCCCATGCGGGCGAGCGCATAGATCTGCCGGATCTGCGCGTCGGTCACGGGCTCGGCGGTCCAGCCGTTGTGGCTGCGCGCTTCGGTGAAAAGAAGTGCCAGTGCGGTGTCGTCGAGTGCTGAAGTGGTGGTGGTCATGCGAGAACGCCGGGTGCGCTGATCCGGGAAAGGAAGTCGAGCAGGCTGCGGTTGAAGGCGTCGGCTTCGGTCACGCTGTGCGCGTGGCCGCCGTGCGGCATGAAGTGGAGCGTCACGTCGCGCAGGCCGTCGGCCAGATGCTGGGAGCAGGTCCACGGCACCAGTGCGTCGTCCATGGCGGCGGCCACCAGCGTGGGTGCGGTGATGTCGCCAAGCTGCGCGTCGATGTCGAAGGTGCGCAGCGCGCCGATGCGTGCGCGCATGTTGGCTTCTCCGGGGAAGTGCGCAAATGCATGATCGACCTCGTCGGCCACGCGCTGCGCATGTTCCGCGCACCAGGCCGCGGGGTACAGGAAGATCGGCTGCGCTTCCACATACGCGCGCGGGCCGCAGGCGCCGAGCAGCGCAAGCCGCGCATCGAAGCAGCGCGCCGAATGCGGGTTGGGTTTCGACCACGCATTGACAAGCACCAGGCTGGCCACGCGCGAGGGCTCGTCGAGCGCAAGCTGGAGGCCGACCAGCCCGCCGAGCGCGTGGCCCACCAGGTGGCAGCGCGGTGTCGACGTGGCGTCGAGAATCTGCACCACGTCGCGCGCCATGTCGGCAATGGCGTAGCCCGCATTCAGCGCGGCGGGGCTGCGGCCTGTTCCGCGCTGGTCGTATGCAATCACGCGATGGCCCGCTGCGACGAGCGCGCCGATCTGCGGCTGCCAGAAGGCGGCCGAACCGCCGAGGCCCGACGACAGCAGCACCGCCTCGCCGTCGGCCGGCCCGTGCACTTCGTAGTGCAGCGGCATGCTCATCAGGCCTTGTTGCCGACGTGGGCGATCGAGGCGATCTCGACCAGCGCGTCGGGCTTTACCAAACCGCACTGGATGCAGTAGCGCGCGGGTTTGGTGCCCGGAAAGAACTCGGCGTACACAGCGTTGACTTTCGCGTAGTCGGCCCAGTCCTTGATCATGATCATGTTGAAGGTCACGTCGTCCATGGTGCCCCCGGCGGTCGCGATCACACGCTGAATCGTCTCGAGCACATGGCGCGTCTGCGCCGAGGCATCGCCCACGTGCACCACGTTGTTGTCCTTGTCGAAGGGCAGCGTGCCCGACACGTAGACGATGCCGTCGGCCATGGTGCCGGGCACGAAGGGCGCGATCGGCGTGGTGGTTCCGGCCGGGATGATGGCTTGCTTGGGCATGAGGACGGGCTCCTTTGATAAAGATCAGGCAATGGCGGCCGCTTCGGCCGGAACGGATGGGGCGGCGGCGAGCTCCGGTGCAAACGTTGCGCAGAACTGGTCCACCGTGGAAACCCAGCCGAAGAAGGTCTCGACGTTGTAGACCGAGGCTTTCTGTATGGCCGCACCGCCCAGTTCGTGCGTCGCGTCTTCGAGCATCACCGCAAAGTACTCGAGGTGAAAGGCATCGCGCAGCGTGGACTCGACGCATACGTTGGTCGCAATGCCGGTGAACACCAGGTGGCGGATGCCGCGCGCGCGCAGCGTGCTGTCGAGCGCGCTGTTGAAGAAGCCGCTGTAGCGCGTCTTGGGCACCACGATGTCGCCGGGCTGCGGCTTCATCTCGGCGATGAGCTCGTAGTCCCATCCGCCTTTGGCGAGGAACTTGCCCGCGAGCTCGGGCTTGGCGCGCATGGTCTTGAGTGCGTTCGACTTGTGCCAGTTGGGCGAGCCCGGCCCGCCGGCTTCGACGTAGGCAGAGTCCCAGCCGTTCTGCAGAAACACCACGAGCATGCCCGCCGCGCGCGCCGCCGCAATGGTGCGCACGATGTTGGCAATGGTCCCCTGCGCGCCGGAAATGTCGAAGCCGGCCGAGTCGACATAGCCGCCGATGGATGCATAGGCGTTCTGCATGTCGACCACGATCAGCGCTGAATCGGTGGCATGCAGCGCCAGCGGCTCCGGCCGGGCGGGCAGCACCCTCGGTGCGGGTGCACCGGGCGGTCGCGGCGCGCCGACGGGCGTGGTCGAGGTGAGCGTGGTGTTGCGTGCGGGCGTGGCCATGCGGGTTTCCTTTCAGGCCACGAGGCGCTCGGGTTCGGCTTGCGACGGCACGGGGCTCTGCACGTGCGCGCGGCTCTTCATCAGCGGCTGGATGCGTTCGCCGAAGGCTTCGATGCCCTGCACGAAGTCGTCGAAGGTCAGCAGCACGCCTTCGGTGCCCGGCACCTCGGCCATTTCGTCAAGGAGGCGCGCAACGGTGGCGTAGGAGCCGACCAGCGTGCCCATGTTGATGTTGACGGCCGAGGTCGGATCGCTCATCTGGCGCACGTTGGTGTCGGCGCCCGACCTGGTGTCGGCCGCGCCCTGCTGGCCCAGCCAGGCAATGGCGTCGTGGTCGGCGCCGGCCTTGTAGTGCTCCCACTTGGCGCGCGCGGCTTCGTCGGTTTCGCCGGCAATCACCATCATCAGCACGTAAGTGGTGACACGGCGGCCGGTCTTCTGCGTGGCCTCGATGAGCTTCTCGGCCGCGGGAGCGAAGGCCTTGGGCGTGTTCACGCCCTTGCCGAAGCAGAAGTTGTAGTCGGCGTACTTCGCGGAAAAATCCATGCCCGCATCGCTCTGGCCCGCGCAGATCACTTTCATGTCGGCCTGCGGGCGCGGGCTCAGGCGGCAGTCTTCCATCTGGAAGTGCGCACCCTTGAAATCCGACTGACCGGTGCCCCAGAGGTCGCGCAGCACCTGGATGTATTCGGACAGGTACTGGTAGCGCGTGCCGAAGAACTGGTCGCCGGGCCACATGCCCATCTGCGAATACTCGGGCCGCTGCCAGCCGGTGACAAGGTTGAGGCCAAAGCGGCCGTTGGAGATCGAGTCGATGGTCGATGCCATGCGCGCGACGATGGCCGGCGGCATCACCAGCGAGGCCGCGGTGGCAAAGAGCTTGATCTTCGTGGTGACGGCCGCGAGCCCGGCCATGAGCGTGAACGACTCGAGGTTGTGGTCCCAGAACTCGGTCTTGCCGCCGAAGCCGCGCAGCTTGATCATGGACAGCACGAAGTCCACGCCGTAGCGCTCGGCCGCCAGCGTGATCTCTTTGTTGAGCTCGAAACTGGGCTTGTACTGCGGCGCGTTCTCGGACAGCAGCCAGCCGTTGTTGCCGATGGGAATGAAGATGCCAACGTTCATGCAGAAGCTCCTGTTGCGGGGTCGCAAGGTCCTATGCATGGCGCGTGCCAAGTCAGGAAGTCGTTCCAAATCAACGACTTGGCTGTTTGCAGAGCTTTTGTTTTGACCATTTGGTCCAAAACGGAGCAAGCGAACGCCCGGATTGCCGCCGCGCGGTGCGCGGCAAGGCCAAAGCGGTGCAGCGCCCGCGTCACCGATCGCGCGGCAAAATCACGCCATGCCCAAGACCCCACTCCGTGCCGCCGTGGCCATCGGCGGCACTGCCGACGACATCGAAACGGCCTTCTATGAAGCGCTGCAGCGCGGCGACATCGATGCCCTGATGGCGTGCTGGGCCGACGAGGACGAGGTGTTCTGCGTGCATCCCGGCGGCCCCCGCCTGGTCGGCGCCACGGCGATCCGGGCGGCGTTCGAGCAGATGTTCTCCAACGGCGCCATTCACGCGATGCCGGCGCGGGTGCGCAAGATCGAGTCGCTCGCAAGTGCGGTGCACAACGTGCTGGAGCGCATCGAGGTGCTCACGGCCGAGGGGCCGAAGCATGCCTTCGTGCTGGCCACCAACGTCTATCACAAGACCGCCGAAGGCTGGCGCATGGTGGCGCACCATGCGAGCCCCGGCAGCGCGCGGGAGCCCGCCGAGGCGAACGACCCGCCCCAGACCCTGCACTGACCGATGCCCGCCGACGTCCCCTCCCCACTTTCAGCGATGGGCTATGCGGCGCCGCCCTGGCTGCCCGGCGGCAACCTGCAGACCATCTGGGCGGCGCTGTATGCGCGCCGCTTCGACGGGACGGCACCGGTGTATCGCCGCGAACGCTGGAACACGCCCGACGGCGACTTCATCGATGTCGATTTCGTCGACGCCGCCTTGCCGGGCCCGCGGCCGCTGCTGGTGCTGTTCCACGGGCTGGAGGGCTCGTCGCGCAGCCACTATGCGGAAGCGTTCGCGGCCTTTGCAGCCGCGCAGGGCATGGCCTTTGCCGTGCCGCACTTCCGGGGCTGCAGCGGCGAACTGAACCTGGCGCCGCGCGCCTACCACTCGGGCGACTACGAAGAAATCGACTGGATCCTGCGGCGCATGCGCGAACAGCAGGCACTACGGGGTGGCGGCCCGGTGCTGGCTGCCGGCGTTTCGCTGGGCGGCAATGCGCTGCTGCGCTGGGCCTGCGAAGCCGGCCATACGGCCCTCGATTCGGTGAGTGCGGTGGCTTCGGTGTCTGCGCCGCTGGATCTCGCGGCCGGCGGCGAGGCGATCGGCCGCGGCTTCAACCGGCTGGTCTATACGCGCATGTTCCTAGCCACCATGAAGCCCAAGGCGCTGGCCAAGCTGGCGCAGTTTCCAGGCCTGTTCGACCGCGAGCGGCTGCTGGCGGCGCGGGATCTCTACACCTTCGACGACGTGTTCACCGCGCCGCTGCACGGCTTTCGCAATACCGACGACTACTGGGCGCGGGGCTCGTCCAAGCCGCACCTGAGCGCGATCCGTGTGCCCACGCTGGTGGTGAATGCGCTCAACGACCCCTTCATTCCGGCCCGCAGCCTGCCCGGGCCGGGCGAGGTCGGCCCGCACGTCACGCTGTGGCAGCCCGCGCACGGCGGCCATGTGGGTTTTCCGCTCGGCCCGCCGCCGGGCCATGTGCGCGGCATGCCGGAGAGCGTCGGTAGCTGGCTCAGGCAATTCGCCTAGCCTTGACGGCCGCCCGGGCGCGCAGAATAGCTTTCATGGACGACATCGTTAAACAGGCGCTCGCCAAGTGGCCCAACGTGCCGCACTGCTACGGCTGGCTCGGCCTCGACGCCCGCGGCAACTGGTACATGCGCGACGACCGCACGCAGGCCGAAGGTCCGTTCCCGGCCGCGAAGGGCTCGATGCTGCGGCACGACAAGCTGATCGACTTCATCCACCGCAACTACGACCACGACGGCGAAGGCCAGTGGTTCTTCCAGAACGGACCGCAGCGCGTTTATGTCGAACTCGAGCTTGCGCCTTTCGTTTGGCGCATTGCCGATGAGAAGGGGTTTGCCGTCACCGCCCATTCGGGGCAGGCGGCCGATGTGTCGGGGTGCC
Source organism: Variovorax paradoxus (assembly GCF_030815855.1). Lineage (NCBI taxonomy): Bacteria > Pseudomonadati > Pseudomonadota > Betaproteobacteria > Burkholderiales > Comamonadaceae > Variovorax > Variovorax paradoxus. Next base: position 5,865,242 of record NZ_JAUSXG010000001.1, read on the forward strand.
TGCTCGACGAGGAGGGTCGCCTCTACCTGGTCGCTCCCATCGGGCTCGGGCTGGTTCATACGCAGGACGTGGGCCTGGCGGCTGAGGCCATCGAGCAAGGCCTGTGGACGCCCGAACCGGTGCGCTCCAGCGATCTGCCCCAGCGCTTCGGCCATGTGCTGAGCCCGGCGGCGCGCCAGCCTGCGGCGCCATCCAAACCGTAACCGGCCACCACGCGGCGCATGAAAAAGCCGGCGCGAGGCCGGCTTTGTCGTTGGGGCGGAGCCCCGGTCTACTTGCTTGCGCTCGCAGCCGGCGCGGCAGCCGAAGCGGCGCCATCCGCGGGGGCCGCTGCCGCGGCCGGACGGTCGGGCACCGGGAACTTGGCGCCGCCGGCATTGGCCATGTAGACCACGGCGCGGCCGATTTCGAGGTCTTCGAAGTCGCCGCCACCCTGGGGCGGCATCGCGCCCTTGCCATGCAGCGCATGGTCGAGCAGCGTTTCGTAGCCCTGGCCGATGCGCGGGCCCCAGGCTGCGGCGTCGTTCAGATGAGGCGCGCCGGGAATGCCGGGAGCGCCGTGGCAGGCGGCGCACTGGGCCTTGAAAACGGCGTCGCCGGCTGCGAGCGGACGGTTGGCGTCGCGAATCTCGATGGCGCCGACCTTCTTGAGCCGTTCGGCCACTTCGCGGTTGCGCGCATCCTGCGACACGCCGTAGAGCGCCATGTTGTCGCCCTCGGCGGTGCCGGCGGGCTTGTTGCCCGAAACCACATAGGCCACAAGGCCCACGATGATCAGGATGGGGGCAAGGAAGGAGAAAAATACCGCGAGCAGCAGTTGCTTCGGGTTCTTGATCGGGCCGGTGTGGGCGTCTTCTGTGGCCTGGTAGTGCGGGTCTGCGCTCATTGGCGTCCTCAATAACGGGGGCTCGTCGGGGGGCTTTTTCGAATCAACCGGCGATTATAGAGAGGCCCTCCGCCCAAAGGACGGAAGGCCGCTCCGCGATGCTTCAATGCAACGAGCTCAGCCCAGCGCACCCGCGGAACCGGCTTTGCCGGGCCGCCGGGTGCGCCCCCCAGTGGGGGGAGGCGCCGAAGGCGCTTCGGGGGGCGTCAACCAGCCTTCGCCCAGCCGCCGCCCAGCGTCTTGTAGAGCGTGACCTGGTTTTGCAGCTGCAACAGCCGCGTGGTCACGGCCGATTGCTGCGCCGTGTACAACGAGCGTTGTGCGTCCAGCAGATCGAGCGCGCTGGCAATGCCGTTGCGGTAGCGCATGTCGGAGAGCCTGAAGCGCACCGCCTCGGCCTCGGCCTGCGCGCGCTGCGCACGCACCTGCTCGCCCAGCGTGGCGCGGCCGGCCAGCGCGTCGGCCACTTCGCGGAACGCGGTCTGGATCGACTTTTCGTACTGGGCCACGGCAATCTCGCGCCCGGCGTTGGCTGAATCGAGCGTGGCCCTGTTGCGGCCCGCATCGAAGATGGGCAGCGTGACTGTCGGCGCGAACGACCAGGCCCTGGAGCCGCGGTCGAACAGGCCCGAGAACTCGCTGCTCGCGGTGCCGAGCGAGGTGGTCAGCGAGACGCGCGGAAAGAAGTTCGCCCGCGCCGCGCCGATGTTGGCGTTGGCGGCAATCAGCTGCTGCTCCGCCGAGCGGATGTCGGGCCGTTCGGCCAGCAGGTCGGAGGGCAGGCCGGCGGGCACGTCCGGCATCGGCTTGATGCCGTCCAAGCCCTTGGCGCCGCCGGCGGTGGCTTGCACCGGTACCGGTGCACCCAGCAGCAGGGCGAGTGCGTTCTCGTCCTGCTGGCGCGTGCGCAGCTGCTGCGCGTACGAAGCGCGCGCGGTTTCGGCGAGCGAGTTCGCCGCTTGAAAGTCGAGCTCCGACGACACGCCGTTGTCGAAGCGCAGCTTGGTCAGGCGTACCGATTCTTCGCGCGTGACCATCGTCTGGCGCGTGAGCTCGAGCAGTTCGTCGTCGGCAATCAGCGTGAGCCAGCCGGTGGCCACGGCCGCGATCAGGCTGATCTGCGCGGCCTTGCGCGTTTCGTCGGTGGCGAGGTATTGCGCCAGCGCCTGGTCCTTCAGGCTGCGGATGCGTCCGAAGAAGTCGAGTTCCCAGGCCGTGATGCCCAGGTTCACGCTGTATTGCGACGACACGCTGCCCGCGCTGCTGTCGAAGGCCTGGTACGGGTTGGGGCTCGAGCGCGAACCGCTGCCGCTGAGGCCCAGCGCCGGGAACAAGGCCGAGCGCTCGATCTGGAATTGCGCACGCGCCTGCTCGATGTTGAGCACCGACACCCGCAGGTCGCGGTTGTTGGCAAGCGCGGTTTCGATCAGGCCGGCCAGCCGCGGGTCGGTGAAGAAGTCCTGCCAGGGCAGGGCGGCCGCGGCCTGGCCGCCCGGCTGCGCCGGATCGCCCGGAAAGGTGGTGGGCACCGGCGCCGCGGGGCGCTCGTAGGTCGGAATCAGCGAGCAGCCGGCCAGCAGCATGGCCGCGGCCAAGGCCGTGGGAATCAGTTTCTTAGTCATGTGTCTTTTCCTCCGTGATGCCGGCGGCCTCCGCATGCCGCTTGTCGGCCTCATGCTGGCGCGCGCTGCCCTTGAACAGCGTGCGCACCACCACGAAGAACACCGGCACGAAGATCACGGCCAGGATCGTGCCCGTGACCATGCCGCCGAGCACGCCGGTGCCGATGGCGCGCTGGCTCGCCGAGCCCGCGCCCGAGGCGATGGCCAGCGGCACCACGCCCAGGCCGAAAGCCAGCGAGGTCATGATGATCGGGCGGAACCGCAGGTGGGCGGCCGCCAGTGCCGATTCGATGATGCCCTTGCCCTGCGCCTGCAGGTCTTTCGCAAACTCGATGATCAGAATCGCATTCTTCGCCGAGAGGCCGATGATGGTGATCAGGCCCACCTGGAAGTACACGTCGTTCGAATAGGCGCGCAGCATCGTTGCCAGCAGCACGCCCAGCACGCCGAGCGGCACCACCAGAATGACCGACAGCGGGATCGACCAGCTCTCGTACAGCGCGGCCAGGCATAGGAACACCGCCAGGATCGCGAAGCCGTACAGGATGATCGCCTGCGAACCCGCGAGCTTTTCTTCGCGCGACTGGCCCGTCCACTCGAAGCCGAAGCCTTGCGGCAGTTGCGCCGCGAGCTTTTCCATCTCGGCCATGGCGGCACCCGTGCTGTAGCCCGGGGCGGCGTCGCCGCTGATGCGGATCGCCGGATAGCCGTTGTAGCGCACCGTCTGCGTGGCGCCCGTGACCCACTTGGTGGTCGCGAAGGCCGACAGCGGCACCGGCTGGCCCTGCGTGTTGCTGGCGTTCAGCTTCAGCAGGTCGTCGGGCTGCATCCGGGCCGGCGCATCGGCTTGCACCACCACCCGCTGCAGGCGGCCGCGGTTCGGAAAGTCGTTGATGTAGCTCGAGCCCAGGCCCGTCGACAGCGTGGCGTTGATCGCGTCGAACGTCACGCCCAGCGCACTGGCCTTGTCGCGGTCGATGTCGATCTGCAGCTGCGGCGCGTCTTCCAGGCCGTCAGGGCGAACCTGCGCCAGGATCTTGCTCTGCCCGGCCATGCCCAGGAGCTGGTTGCGTGCGTTGATGAGCGCGTCGTGGCCGGCACCCGAACGGTCTTGCAAGCGGAAGCTGAAACCGCTGGCATTGCCCAGTTCAGGAATGGGCGGCGGGCTCAGCGGATAGATGAACGCGTCGCGAATGCCCGAAAGCGCACCGAAGGCGCGGCCCGCGAGGGCGCTGGCCGAATGGGCCGGGTCCTTGCGTTCGTCCCAATCCTTGAGCGTCACGAAGGCGAGGCCTGCGTTCTGGCCCTGGCCCGAGAAGCTGAAGCCCATCACGCCCACCATGCTCTGCACTTCGGGTTGCTTCAGGATGAAGCCTTCGACCTGCTGCATGACCGACAGCGCACGCTCTTGCGTGGCGCCCGGCGGCAGCTGCACGTTCACGATGATGTTGCCCTGGTCTTCCGCCGGCAGGAACGAGCTCGGCAGGCGCATGTAGGTGAACACCACCGCGCCGATGATCACGAGGTAGATGATCAGGTAGCGCGCGGCACGCCGCAGAATGCGCGCGACGACGCTCTCGTAGCCCTTGGCCGTGCGCGTGAAGCCGCGGTTGAACCAGCCGAAGAAGCCGCGCTTCTCGTGGTGGTGCCCCGCTTCCACGGGCTTGAGCAGCGTGGCGCACAGCGCCGGCGTGAGCGACAGCGCCATGAAGGCCGAGAAGGCGATCGAGGTCACCATCACCGCCGAGAACTGGCGGTAGATGTTGCCGGTGGAGCCCGCGAAGAACGCCAGCGGCACGAACACCGAGATCAGCACCACGGTCACGCCGATGATGGCGCCCGAGATCTGCTTCATGGCCTTGCGCGTGGCTTCGAGCGGCGACAGCCCCTCTTCGCTCATGATGCGCTCGACGTTCTCCACCACCACAATGGCGTCGTCCACCACGATACCGATCACCAGCACCATGCCGAACATGGTCAGCACGTTGATCGAGAAGCCCAGTGCGAGCAGCGACGCGAACGTGCCCAGCAGCGCAATCGGCACCACGATGGTCGGGATGATCGTGTAGCGCCAGTTCTGCAGGAACAGGAACATCACGATGAACACCAGCGCAATGGCTTCGAGCAGCGTCTTGACCACTTCGGTGATGGAGATCTGCACGAAGCGCGAGCTGTCGTACGGAATGTCCCATTTCACGCCTTGCGGGAAGAAGCGCTGGAGCTCCGCCATCTTGGCGCGGATCGCCTTGGCCGACTGCAGCGCGTTGCCGTTGGGCGAGGGCTGCACGCCGATGCCGACCGCCGGCACGCCGTTCAGGCGCGCCGAGGTGGCATACGACTGGCCGCCGAGTTCGACCCGTGCCACGTCCTTCAGCCGCACGGTCGAGCCGTCGGGGTTGGCGCGCAGCACGATGTTCTTGAACTGGTCGACGTTGGCGAGTTGGCCGTTCACCACCACGGTGGCCGCAATGGCCTGGCCCGGAATGTTCGGCAGGTCGCCGAGCGTGCCGGACGACACCTGGGCGTTCTGTGCGCGAATGGCGTTGTTGACGTCGGTCGCCGACAGGTTGAAGCCCTGCAGCTTGGCCGGTTCGATCCAGATGCGCATGGCGTTTTCGGAGCCGAACAGCTGGGCCTGGCCCACGCCGACCACGCGCTGCAGTTCGGGCACCACATTGCGCGCGGCGTAGTCGCCCAGCGCCACCGGGTCGAACTGGGGGTTGTCCGAGGACAGCATCACGAACATCAGGAAGTTGTTGCGCGACTTGTCCACGCGCACACCCTGCTGCGTCACGGCGGCAGGCAGCCGCGGCGTGGCACGAGAGAGCCGGTTCTGCACATCCACCTGCGCGAGGTCGGGGTTGGTGCCGGCCTGGAAGCTGACGGTGATAGTGCCGGTGCCGTCGGCCTGGGCCACCGATTCCATGTAGATCAGGCCGGGCGAACCGTTCATTTCGCGCTCGATGACGGACAGCACGCTGTCCTCGAGCGTCTGGGCCGAGGCGCCGGGGTAGGCGACGTTGATCACGATGGCCGGCGGTGCCACCGGCGGATATTGCGAGATCGGCAGCTGGGTAATTGCCACACCGCCCATCACCAGGACGAACAGTGCGATCACCCAGGCGAAGATCGGGCGGTCAATAAAGAATTTGGCCATGCGGGCGCGCTCCTGATTACTTCTTCTCGGCCGTGGCAGGCGCCGGACCGCTGGCTGGCGCCGCCGCGGCAGACGCCGCCGGCGCTGCCGGTTGTGCCGATTGCCCCGCGCCGTTCGGCGCCGGCTTCTTCCAGGGCACCGCCTTCACGGGCGTGCCGGGCGGCATCATCTGCAGCTTCTGGAAGCCGTCGACCATCACCTGCTCGCCCGCCTTCAAGCCGTCGAGCACCACCCACTGGTTGTCCTTGGCGGCGCTGATCTTCACCGTGCGCTGGCTGATCTTGCCGTCGGCGCTCACCACCGACACCGTGTCGCCCTGCTGGGTGCGCGTGACGGCTTGCTGGGGAATCGTGATCGCGTTGGTGGCCTGGGCCTGCTCGAGCTTCACGCGCACATACAGGCCGGGCAGCAGCTCGCCCTTGGGGTTGGGCACTTCGGCGCGCAGCGTCACCTGGCCGGTGGTCGAATCCACCGTCAGGTCGGAGAACAGCAGCTTGCCGGGCAGCGCGTAGTCGGTGCCGTCTTCCAGCACGACGGTCACGCTCGCCGCCTCTTCGCCGTTGGCCCGCTTGTACTGGCCGGCCGCCAGTGCGCGGCGCAGCTTCAGCACATCGGACGCCGACTGCGTGAAGTTCACGTACATCGGGTTGATCTGCTGCACCACAGCCAGTTCGGTGGCGTCGCCCTGGCCCACCAGCGCGCCCTCGGTGACCAGTGCGCGGCCGATGCGGCCTGCAATGGGCGAGGTCACGTCGGCGTAGCCGAGATTGATCTTGGCGGTTTGCACGGCGGCGCGGCCAGCGGCCACGTCGGCCTCGGCCGTCTTTTGCGCAGCCACCGCATTCGCGTATTCCTGCTTGCTGACCGCATTGGCCTCGACCAGCGGCTTGTAGCGGTCGGCCAGGGCCTTGGCCTGCACGGCGTTGGCCTCGGCGCGCGCCAGCGTGGCCTGCGCATTCTGCGAGGCGGCGACCAGCGGAGCCGGGTCGATGCGGAACAGCAACTGGCCGGCCTTCACGTCGCTGCCTTCGCGGAATTCGCGCTTCAGCAGGATGCCCGAGGCGCGGGCCCGCACCTGGGCCACGCGCGAGGCCTCGAGCCGACCCGGCAGTTCGGTGACCAGGCCCACGTCGGTTGGCGCGGCCACCACAACGCCGACTTCGGGCGCCGGCCGGGCGCCGCCGCCTGCGCCGCCCTGTCCGGCGGGCGCATCGCCCTTGGAACAGGCCGCGAGCACCAACACCACAGCAGCGGCCACGATCGCGAGGCGCGGCGAGAACGACGATTGACGCGAAACATGCAGGAGAGGCATGCGAATCCTTTGAAGCAAAGACGGGAGATGGCCTGTTCGCGAAGCGAACCGGAAACCAGCACAGACAGCCGGGCCATCGGGGAAGCCCGGTAGTTTACATACATTCATGGATGTATAGTGACAGCATTGAATGGCCCCACGATGCGGAAAGGGCTTGGCTTTACAAATCAGGAGACTTGGTGGCACGTCGTACGAAGGAAGAAGCATTGGCCACGCGGCATCGGTTGCTCGATGCTGCGGAGTTGCTGTTTCAGGCGCAAGGTGTTTCGCAGACTTCGCTGCAACAGATTGCACAGCAGGCCGGCGCGACGCGCGGCGCCATCTATTGGCACTTCAAGGACAAGGCGGACATCTTCAACGCCATGATGGAGCGCGTCATCCTGCCGCTGGAGGCCGGTCCCCGGGCCGCCGCGGCGGCGGGCAACGACGACCCCCTGGCCGAGATCGAGGCGGGCATGGTGCATGCGCTGACCCTCATGGCCACCGACCCGCAGGTGCGCCGCGTTTTCGACGTGGCGACCCACAAGGTCGAGTACACGCACGACATGGCGTCGGTGCAGCAGCGGCACCTGGATGCGCGCAACGCCTGCGTGACCGATTTTGAAAAAGCCCTGCGCCTGGCCGCGCGCCGCGGCAACATCAAGCTGCCGGTGCCCGGACATGTGGCTGCGCAGGGCTTGCACGCGCTCATCAGTGGGCTCATTCAGAACTGGCTGCTCGACCCGACGGCCTTCGACCTGGTGCTCAGCGGCCGGCGCACATTCCGCGTTTACCTGGCCGGCCTGGGCTTTGGACGGAACTCGACCGCGGGCATCAGGAACGAAGCAGAAGAAATCGCCGTCTGATGGGCGATAATGCGAGGCTCCGGTTCTGCCGGAGCCCAGATTCCTCGCTGTATTTCAACGGATAGAATTCGGCCCTCCGAAGGCTGAGATCCAGGTTCGATTCCTGGCGGCGGGACCAGATATGAAGCCGGACACTTTCAAAAGTGTCCGGCTTTTTTGTTTTCTTGTCTGGGGAGTCGGTTCAGTCGTCCGATTGGTCCGAGGAAATTTTTCTGAATCTTATGGTAGTTAGGTGTGCCGATAGGGGTGCGAGTTCGGCGATTTGGGGTGCAGGAAACACGGCTAGCTCCTCTACATTTCTGGCGCGGTGCCCGCTGGCGAGCACCAGGGCGCATCGAGTTCGAGACTTTGAGGCGCAACGACGGCAGAGGAATCTCGACGAGCGGTCTGAGTAAAGCTCATTAATTCCGCCGCAAAGTCGGCTTCAGACTGACCCGGACATCCGATACTTCCGGGCGAACGTCGGCGACGTGGTCCGAAACCGGTCGTTCATAGGAAAAACCGCCGACTACTGTTCGCAATCCTATTTTCTTCGCGAGTGTGCCGTTACTTTTCGCATCCAGAACGGGGGGAGGCAGGTGCGTCGCGAATCGACGCCGGCCCGGTGCGGTAGGGCTCGCGACTAGACGCTGCCGGACAGATGAACCGATTGCGCTGTTGTAGCTGCCGATGCACTGATGGGTTCGACGCGACAGCTCATGATGACTGCGTGAGGAGATGGTTGGCCCATATCTGTGCCGCTGGTGTTCTCTCCGTCCACGAACCATACGGCGGCCTCCTCAATCACCAACGCAACGAGAAGCGACAACCCGAAGAAGACCTTGGGGCCGAACGGCAGCAAGATCGGACGCGCCACGCTCCTCATGCCCCGCACCAGCGACAGCAACGAGTGATAGGCATCGACTGGTGAAAGCACCTCGTACTCCAACAGCTTGGTCTGTCGCTCCTGAAGCAGCTCCTTGTTCTGGATTTGAACCTCTCTGAGGTACTTACCCTCTGGTGACGTCGGCACGAAGAGCCAGGTATCGCCGGGCTCCAGGTACTCGGCCGCCCCAATAGCCTTGCCCTTCTCGTATCCCAGTGCGATAACCAGCTCGATCGGCATGTCGGGCGCGGCGGTCCATCCGGCGAAGTCATTGTTCACCGGTGCGATCCGTCGGATGGCCGTTGACCAATGTAGCGGCGGCTTCACGAAGCGCGCCAGCCTGTAGGCGATCTGGAGATCAACTGGGCCTTGCTTTGCCAAGTGCTTGATCGCGGAAAAGAGTGCACCGATGTGTTGCCGGGCCAGGCAGGAAAGGTCGATAAGGATCGATGCGGCGCCATCATCGCCGCGAGGGAGGGTCCGGACTGCCTCGCATGCTGCGGGACAGGCAAGCTGTTCCACCTGCAGGCGTCGAAGTGGCTTGCTATCCGCTCTCTCGGCGTCGCTGCAAACCGCGATGACGCGCGAGTTGAAGGAGGCCTCTTCCTTCAGCAGATTAAGGAGGTGCCCGCGGCGCGAGCCGGTACCCGCCGCGACGATTACCAGCGAGGGAATCTTGCCCACGCTCGTAGAGAGCGTCTTGCCCTCAATCCGCGTCTGCGTCAGGTTGCGGATGGCTAATTGGCCCATAGACCTTCCTGCGTCCATTTGCCACCCTGATCGGGTACCAGCACCACCTGTTCCGCAGGCGCTTCCGGCTTGGCTTCAAGAATTGTGGACAACGACACCGACTTCGATTTGCGCATCGGCAGCTTGAAGACCGGTGCAAGCAAGTAGGTAAGTCTGAAGCGTTTGCCGCGCAGAGTGCGAAACCCGCCGACGTCCGCCGCAGCCTCAAAGCACACAATGGCCCCGTGATTCACGGCGATCCGCAGGGCGTGCTCCACGTCGTCGCTCACGCGGTCGTCAACAACGAAAGACATGGGTGGGTCTTCAACGAAGTTCGTGGTGACCAGGCGGTCGTGGAAGTACTTGCCAATCTTGGACAGCACTTCGTATATGGGCGTCGAAGTCTTGATCGAGCCGAACTGCTCATTGGCGACTGCCTGAAGCATCTCGGCGTAGCGCTGGCAGTTCCACTGGACAGCCGAAGTCTGCTGCGGTGTCGGCACTGGGAACTGACGCAGGTCACTTTGCGACATGATGCGAGTGACTAGGCCAATCAACCAGCGCGGGTTGCCCTCGCTGATCGCCGATATGGATTCCCAGCCGGAATAGGCTGTGTTGAACGGCTTCACGCCGCGCTTGCGCCCGACCCCTTTTCCTCGGTAGGCGTTGCGGAACGCCACGAGGGGTGCGATCTTGCGCAGGGTATTGCCGTGGGGATCATGGGGCTGCAATCCCAACTCCTGGGACAGGTCGATCTGCTTTCGCTGAAGAAACTCAACGAAAGACGTGTCCTTGCCTGCCAGTGACTGGAACTGATCTGAAATCTGTTTCTTGTCTTTGCTACTGGCCGGAACAAACAGGCCAATCTGCTCGGTCTCGCCGCTGTCATCGACCACGGCAAACGCCGATGTGCCAAAGACTTCGGTCGGGGTCTTGTCGCGGAGTGCGGGGTAGGAACTGCTGCGTGATAGAAACACCTGCTGGCAAAAGTCGCTGGCCTCGGCCTTGTCTGCATACCAAAGCTCGACTTGCTGCACATCGTTGATCTGGCTTGGTGGCGCGTTTGACTGCTGCTCATAAAGCAAATCAGGACCGCAAGGGGCAAGTGCGACCTTTAGCAGGATCTTGTGTGCTCCGCTCGCGCGCATGGCAGCCAGCACTGTCTTCTGAAGGTGCATGGGCGCCACCTCGAATTCGTCAAGCAGCAGGCACCAGCGGTGATCCGGCCGCTGATACGTCGCATCGAAAGCCTGCAGCGCTTGTGACGCAGATTCGAGCATGTCCATACCCAGATAGTCTTGGCTCGGACCAACCGTGCCGCCGAGTTGCGCCAGCAGGTGGGCGTCCTGCTTGATGTCGAGTAGCCGCAACCTCAAGGCGTCGACCAGGCTAGCCGAGGAAAGCGACACAGGCTTGACCCGCCACATTACCGCGATCGATGCAATCACCCTTTCCAGCTCTGCCTGTGTCGGCAGGTTGCTCGCGCCCTCCGGGAGGGCAACATGCTGGGGCCTGAGCGGGGGATGGCGCGAGACGTGTCGCTCAATGCCGGCAGCAACGGCCAATAGGACGTGGGTGACGAAGGCGGCTTGGGAAAAGAGAGTGACCACCCGCTCGTCCTGACCCGCCTCCTGAAGCGACTCAAGCATCGTCCCCCAAGCGATGTCCGACGGAACATAGATGCCGGTGTAGCCGAGCGTCTTTTTGTACGGTTCAGACACGGGGCCCGCCCAGGCTTCCTGCCCCTCAACGCTAAGCATCTTGAGCAACGTCGTCTTGCCGCCGCCCCGCGGGCCTACAAGCACCGAATTCCAGGCGCCTGCCAGTTGGGTGAATTTCGTGGAGGGAACGAATGTCCTCGCCACCTCGGCGTACGACATCGTCTTGGCGTTGAAGGGCTCGAGGAAGGTCTGACGGCTCATGGTGCGGCCTTTTCAAGCTTGGTCCACTGCCCGTCCTTGCTGTCGACGTGGATGTGCAGGCCATGCCGCTCGCGAAGGCGTTGACGCACCTGATTGCGTGCTTCAGGCGGTAGCAGATCGGCGTCGGGCACTAGGCGAATGACGTCGCTCCAGTCCATGGGAAGAGCAGTCAGCGCTACGATGTCCATGATCACCCGTTGAGGCTCGCGAGCGCCAAAGGCGGCGCCGTCGTAGATGCCATCCCCTTCCGGCTTGGCAGGCTCCCAACCTCGGCCAGTGGACCAATCCCAAGTCTGGAACCTGCCTGTGAGGCCGCGGGGCTGCAAGCGGACCTTGAGCAGGTAGAACTGGTTCCTGACAGTGCCCTTGATCGCCTCGATATGAATAGCCAGACTCGCCGCTCCGAAGACGATGGGCTGTAGTCCGCTGCCGGACGCTTGGCCCAACCGCGCCTCGTGTTTGTGACCGTGGACGACCAGCCAGTCGCCCTGGTCGGCCAGCAGCTTTAGCAGTTGCTGGCCGTTGTCCACGAAGTCGTGCGCGCCACTGCCGTCTTGGGTATGTGACTCCGGCGGGTGATGCATGATGGCGACGCTGATCTTCTTCAGATCGCACTGTTGCAACGCGGTCTTGAGCTCCTCGACTGCCGAGGGCGGGAAGGTACCGCGCTCATGCTCGAATTCGTCGTGACCGTGCTCGCTGCAACTGTTCACGATCAGCACCTGATACTTCTGGGAAGACACCAAGACTAGTCCGGCGCCGAAGTAGCGCACGCGGTGGTCTTGCCCCTGCAGGTGGCCTGTGTCTCCGCGTGTTACCGAAGGATAGGGCGGGTGCAAGACCTTGAGCTGCTCGAATGGGCCGTTGCCGGCCTTGAGGTTCCGGATCACAGCCTTCTTCAGAGTGTCGGCCATGCTGCGGGACGTCACGTCGTGATTACCAGTCGCGCAGATCACGTGCTCGCTGCTCAGCCGCGCGCCGAGGTCGACCAAGTGCTTCCATCCGGCGGACAACGTGATGGCGCTGTTTTGAAACGCAATGTCGCCGGGGCAGAGAATCGCGTCAGCCGTCAGCATTTGTGATGCGACGAGTTCATTGAGTCCCGCCCAAGGATTGACCCTCGGGTTCGTGCTGGCCAATTCGCCGCCCTGCTTGATCTTGAGATGTGATCCGTGCTCCTCGGTGAAGTGCGGATCACCAAGGATCGCGAAAACAGCCTCAATGGTGCCTTCTTCGTGCGCGATAGCGTCCTCCACGGCACTCTCCCTTTGTTATTGGTCTTGCTAAATGCTAACTGCTTTGCCAATCGTAGTTGGAGAGCAGGACTTCGTCGGCAAACCTGCGCGCTGACGTGAATCCTGCAACGTTCCGCGCTACGGTCAAGTCGTGGCGTCGCCACTTTTTGAGTCCTTGCAGCACGGTCGGTGCTGGGGAGTACGACAGTAAGATCCTGGCGCCGCGGCGATCAGCGGCCCGTAGCGATGCGATAAGACGGCGCTCGTCCTTCTCACGAAAGGCATCGCAGCCGTACTCACCACGGTCTCGCTTGTTGCCCAGGGCATATGGCGGGTCGAGGTACACAAAGTCTCCTCGCCCAGCCTCAGACAGGATCTCTTCAAAGTCGCTGCACCGGAGCTCGGCCGCCCTGAGCCTTTTGGCGAACGCTTGAAATGTTTCAAGGTCGGGCATGAAAAGATGACCTTTGCCGCGCGCCACGTTGAACTGGCCCGCGCGGTTGGTGCGATACACCCCGTTGAAGCAGTACCGGTTGAGGTACACGAATTGCGCCGCTCGTTCATAGGCATCTAAGTGATCGCGTGGGATCGCCCGAATCGTGTAGTAATCGTCGTGGCTGTTGCCAAGCATGGAAGCCCGCTCCCAGACGGCACGCGGACAACGCTGCACGATGCGGTAGGTCTCAATCAACGACTGGTTGAGGTCACCAAGAATCGCGTTGCCTGCATCCAGGCGCAGGAACAGGACTGCTGAGCCCGCAAAAGGCTCGATGTAGCGCTGAGAGTCGTTCGGGGTAGCCGCGAGAAGCACCGGAAGCAGCTTCTTCTTGCTGCCGGCCCAGCGAAGCAGCGGCTCCACCTTGCAGGCGGCGTCCGAACCTTCAAAGATAGCCGTTGGTTGCATAAGCCCGCATTATGGGTCTTGCATCACAGTCCACCCTGGCTGCCCGCGAGTTAGCGAAGAGGCTGCCTGAGGTCGATCAATGCATTGAGGCGAAGAAGCTGGAGCCGTAGGGTGGTGCTTCTGCAGGACTATAAGAGTCCTTGTTCGGCGAGCGGAGGCAGTTCGCTGACCTCGTTCGCAGGACGAGGATTTAGTCGGAGGAGCGACTCCTTCGACGTCGGCTTCTCACGAAACCTGACGCTCAGGGTGTTCGTATGAATGACTTCAACCGCTGCATACGGGTCACTGCCCCACCGTAGCCTCAGCAGAACGAAGTACCGGAACTTCTTCCAGATAACCGCCGTAGTGCTCGCACGATCGAATCGTTGGTCCCTAGACCTGCGTCCCTACTAACTTGTCCAAGGTTTTGCCCGGCTTGACTCCACAAGCCGAACACCACCGAGCAAACAGCAGCACGTCGACGAAGTTCTCGCCACGTTCAAGCTTGGATACGTAGGACTGGCCGACACCCAGGGCTTCGGCCATCTGCACCTGCGTTAGTCCAGCCTTCGCCCGAACGTCGCGCATCAGGTTGCGCAGCGCCTCGTATTCGGCGTGATAAAGAGAAACGGACATGCGTTCATCGTCTAGTCCGTTACGGAATAGTCGTAACACGACTATTCGAGATACGATCCAGCACGCAACGGCGAAGACCGAGCGATGCAAAAAAATCAGTCAGGGATTGGATCGAAATGAAAAACGGGATGTTTCTCGTGGGCGCAGCCTTTGTGCAGGCAGCCTGCAGTGCAAGCGGCGGAGTCGATGGTTCAGGGGAGGAGATCGGAAGGCCGCTGCCGTGAAGCGGCCGGAATGCTGGCTCAAGCGGCTCCCTTGCTTCTCTCCAGATACACCTTTCGACAGGGCTTACGTGGAATGGAAGACCTTGGCGCAGTTGGCGGACTGGTATGACCGCTGCATGGCGTCCGGTCGCCGGATGTCGGGCGATGAGCTGGGTTTTCTCGTCGAGCATGTCTCCGGTCTCAGGGCGATGGAGAACATGACACGTGGCGAACGCGGGGCGGAGAAGAAAGCCGATGAATTCGCTGAGTTCTTCTATGGCCGAGACCATCGCGACTTCGATGCAATCCGCGCAAGGCAGGTCGCGATCGAAGGGGCTCGGCTCGACGAGGTTCCGCATCACTCGGTGTGGACGCTCGGCTCCAGGCTTTGGTGTCTGCGGGTGCCGAAGGAAAGTACCGTTACCGCATCTACCCACACACTGAAGCTCATGGAGCTTGGCGGCAAACTGATCCGCGGCAGCACGAGGAGTGCCGGGCGCGCGGAGCCGCTGATCTCCGCCTTCGCGCAAGGGCTGGTCCTGGGGTTCTACAGACTGGCAAAGATTGACATCACCAATGCGTTGGAGGGTGTGGGTTTGTGGCGGCGCTGCGAGTTGGACAGCATCCACCATGTAGGCATTGACCGCGGCCAGCGGATTCGTACGCAGGATGATCGAAACCCGAGTCGGTAGCTTTTCCGCGGCGCGGCATCAGTGCGTTTGCTCATTTCTCCGGGTTTATGCCTAGATGCGGACCCTCAAGTTTCAGCGCATGGCTGCCGATATGCCTAACAGCCTGGTCTCCGCATCGGTGGCCGGGCCGTCAAGGAAAGCACATGCGCAATTGGAAGATCAGTGCCCAACTGGGGGTGGCGTTCGGGATCGTGTGGCTGTTGATGGCCGCGGGGCTCGCGGTCGGTATCGCATGCCTCCATGACATCGCGGCCGGCGGCGGCATCGCCCCGGAACTCGCACGGCGTGCCGATTCGGCACAGAACCTCATGGGAAGCCTTGGGCTCGCCGCGCTGCTGGCCGGCGCCGCCTGCATCGTCTGGCTCGCGCGCGGCATCATGCAACCGCTCGGCGAAGCCATCTTCATCGCGGAGACCGTGGCCGCGGGCGACCTCAGCAAGGAATTCGAAACCGAGCGCGGCGGCGATTTCGGACGCCTGCTGCGTGGCATGGGCGAGATGGAAGACACCCTGACGGACGTGGTGACGCGCATCAAGGCATCGACCGATTCGATCGTGGTGGCCTCCGGACAAATCGCCGCCGGCAACCAGGACCTGTCTTCGCGCACCGAAGAACAGGCGAGTTCGCTGGAGCAGACCGCGGCTTCGATGGAAGAACTCACGAGCACGGTGAAGCAGAACGCCGACAACGCACGCCAGGCCAACCAGCTGGCCCTGTCCGCCTCCGAAGTAGCCGTCAAGGGCGGCAATGTCGTGGGCCAGGTGGTCGACACCATGGCCTCGATCAACGCTTCCTCGAAAAAGATTGTCGACATCATCGGCGTGATCGACGGTATTGCGTTCCAGACCAACATCCTGGCATTGAACGCAGCCGTCGAAGCCGCTCGGGCGGGCGAACAGGGCCGCGGCTTCGCGGTGGTGGCTTCCGAAGTGCGAAGCCTGGCGCAGCGCTCGGGCGCGGCGGCGAAAGAAATCAAGGGTCTGATCGACGACTCCGTGGGCAAGGTCGACGTGGGCAGCGCGCTCGTGGGCGAAGCCGGCAAGACCATGAAAGAAATCGTGGGCAGCGTACGGCGGGTGACCGACATCATCGGGGAGATCACCGCGGCGAGTCACGAGCAGGCTCAGGGGATCGAGCAGGTGAACCAGGCGATTGCGCAGATGGACCAGGTGACGCAGCAGAACGCGGCCTTGGTCGAAGAAGCGGCGGCGGCCGTCCAATCGCTGCAGGAGCAGGCCGGCAGCCTGTCGCAGGTCGTGGCAACCTTCAAGCTCGATGACGAGGGCGAAAACCCCGCCGTGGCGGCGCCCGTGCCGGTGCCCGTCCGGGCGCGGCCTGCCATGGCCGTCCCGCAGCGCAAGCCGGCGGTGGCCTTCACGGGGACGCCTGCTGTCAGCGGAGACTGGGAGACCTTCTAAGCCGTCGCCCGTGCGTGCGCCCCGCGCCACCGAAAGCAGGCCTCCCGAACCTCGTCGACCAGCGCCGCCAGGGGCTCCGGCGCGGTGCTCCCCTCGGCGCGCTGGATCACGAAGCGCGCCGGCGGCAGCGCCGGCAAGAAGCTTCCCGGCGGAATGGCGCGCAGGCTCGGCGGCATGCCGGAGGGCGTCAGCACGGTGATCGCCAGGCCGGCGGCCGCTGCCGCCACCAAGGCGCCAGAACTCTGCGCGGTCAGCACGATCTGCCAACCCGAGCCGTGGCCCGCCAGCGATGCCAGCGCGGCCTCCCGGAAGGGGCAGGGCTCCGAGAGAAAGGCGAGCGGAGCCGGCGAGTCGGCGCTCAGCAGCGCCTTCTCGGAAAAAGCCCACACCAGCGGTTCCATCCACAGCGTTTCCGTGTCGCTGCCGGCATCGCAGACCGTTCCCACCATCAGGTCGAGCGAGCGCTGCCGCACCTGCCTGGCAAGCACCGTGCTGATGCCGCCCGTGACCTCCACGTGCACGTCCGGCCTGCGCTGGCGAAAGCCCGCGAGCGCGGCGAACAGCCATTCGCAGGGGAACCCCTCCGAGCAGCCGAGGCGCAGCGTCGCCGGCGCATGGCGGGGCGCGGCGAGCCTGGAAACCGCCTGCTGCTGCAAGCTGAGGATGCTCCTGGCATAGCTCAGCAGCACGCTGCCCTGCGCCGTGAGCTGCAGCGACCGGGTGGTGCGGTCGAAGACGCGGCAACCCAGCTGCTCTTCCAGCCTTCGGATCTGCGCGCTGACGGCCGACTGCGTCAGGTGCATGGCTTCGGCCGCGCGGGTCACGCTGGCGTGGTCGGCCACCGAGACGAAGGCGCGCAATTGCTGGGAGTCGAGCATGGGTTTCAGTGAGATTATTTCTGAATCAGTGCAAATTATGTTGCTTGTGTGCATTGCCTGAGGTGCCTAGCCTCGGCTGTCCTGAACCACTCACCGCATGCCATGAAAGAACTTCTGTACATCGAGGCCTCGCCGAGGAAAGCGCGCTCCGCCAGCATCGAGGTCGCCGGGGCATTCATCGACGAGGTGGCGCGCGTCCACCCCGGCTGCCGCGTGACCACCCTGAACCCATGGGCGATGGAGCTTCCGGAGCTGTCGCAAGACATGCTCGACGCCAAGTACGCCGGCATCAACGGCGTGCCGCTGACCGCCGCCCAGCAAACGGCCTGGGACGAGGTCAGGCGCATCGCCGCGCCTTTTCACGCCGCGGACCACATCGTGCTGGCAATGCCGCTCTGGAATTTCGGCATTCCCTACAAGCTGAAGCACCTGATCGACGTGGTGTCGCACAAGGACGTGCTGTTCCGCTTCGACGCGGCGGGCCTCTCCGGCATGCTCCAGACCCGCATGGCGACGGTGGTGTGCGCGAGGGGGCTGGACTACCCTCTGGGAGCAGACGGCTCCGCGCACGCGCTCGACTTTCAGCTGCCCTATGTCGAGACCTGGCTGCGCTTCATCGGCGTGCGCGAGGTTCGCTCGGTGGTCGTCGAAAAGACCCTGATGGGACCGGAAGTCGACGCGGAGGCAAGAACCGAGGCGAAACGCAGGGCAGCCGAGCTCGCCGAGGGGCTCTGAGCCGGCCGGTTGCAGGGTCGCGCGGACCCTGACACCATGGCCGCATGACGTACCAACTTCACTACTGGCCCACCATCCAGGGCCGCGGGGAATTCGTGCGGCTCGCGCTCGAGGCGACCGGTGCGGACTATGTCGATGTGGCGCGGCTGCCGGAGAAGAAGGGCGGCGGCGAATCCGCGTTGAGCGACCGGCTCGACGACCCGGAGATCGTCCGCCCGTCGTTCGCGCCGCCGTTCCTCGTCGACGGCGACATCGTCGTGGGGCAGACCGCGGCCATCCTGCTGTACCTCGGGCCGAGGCTCGGCCTCGCGGGTGTCGGCGAATCCGATGGCCTGTGGACGCACCAGCTGCAGCTCACCATCGCCGACGTGGTCGCGGAGGCGCACGACACCCACCATCCGATCTCCACCGGCGCCTATTACGAAGACCAGCGCGACGCGGCCATGCAGCGCGCGCGGGCCTTTCGCGAGGAGCGGATTCCCAAGTTCCTGAACTGGTTCGAGCGCGTGCTGCAGCGCAACCCGGCGGGGTCGTCGCATCTCGTCGGCGATGTGCTGACCTACGCCGACCTGTCGCTGTTTCAACTGGTGGACGGCCTGCGCTATGCATTCCCCAAAGCCGCCGCCAGAGCGCTGGCCGCCACACCGGCGGTCGAGAAGCTGCACGACAACGTCCGTCGCCGGGAGCGTGTGCACGAGTACCTGAAAAGCCCGCGCCGCATCGCCTTCAACGAAGATGGGATCTTCAGGCGCTATGCGGAACTGGACGGCTGAGCCTATTCGTCGTCGTCCGCCGAGCCGGCATCGTTGCGGATGCGCAGCGCCGTTTCGTACAGCGCATTGCGCGGTGCGCCGCTGATCTCCGCCGCCAGGCGCACCGCGGTCTTCACCGGCAGTTCGGCCAGCAACAGCCGCAGCACGCGTTCGCCTTCCGCACCATCGTCGCCCGCAACGGCCACGGGATGCAGCACCAGCGCGAATTCGCCGCGCGTGCGGTCGCGGTCGGCCGTGAACCAGTCGGGCAGGGCGCTGGCCGGCACGGTCGCGATCTCTTCGAATTGCTTGGTGAGTTCGCGCCCCACGGTGACATGGCGATCGCCCAGCGCGGCGAGTGCGCGGGCCAGGGCTTCGATGCGGTGCGGCGCTTCCAGCAGCACCACGGCGCGCGGCTCCTGCGCGAGCGCCTGCACGGCGGCGTCGCGCTCGCCGGCCTTTGTCGGCAGGAAGCCCGCGAACACGAAGGCGCTGCTGGCGTTGCCATCGCTGCCATCGGCAACCAGCCCTGCCGCGCCGATCAGGGTGGTTACGCTGCTGGCGCCCGGCAGCGGCAGCACGCGCTGGCCGGCGCCGCGCACCGCCGCCACCAGTCGCGCGCCGGGGTCGCTGACGCCGGGCGTGCCGGCGTCGCTCACGTAGGCAATGCGCTCACCCTGGGCGAGCCGCGCGACCACCGCCTGCGCGGCTTCGGCCTCGTTGTGCTGGTGCACGGCCAGCAAGCGGGCGCTCGGCCGGTCGATGCCGTAGGCGCGCAGCAGGCTTTGGGTATGGCGCGTGTCTTCGCAGGCGACGGCGTCGACGAGCTGCAGCACATGCAGCGCACGCAGCGTGATGTCGGCCAGGTTGCCGATGGGCGTGGCGACCACATACAGCGTGCCCTGCGGATAATGCTGCGCACCCGAGGCGTCGTGCGCGGCCGAAAGGGCGGCGCCGAAAGAGGCGGGTGCGAGTGAAGCCAATGGGTTTCTCCGAAGAAACAAAAAAGAAAGCCGGCAGGGAGCAAGCATGAAGAACATCACGACCAAGCATCGCGGCGATGCGGCGGAAGACGCCGCGCTCGACCACCTGCAGGATGCCGGTCTGGCGCTGGTTGCACGCAATTATCGAACGCCCGGACGCGGCGGCGGCGAGATCGACCTGATCATGCGCGATCCACGCGACGGAACGCTGGTGTTCGTCGAGGTGCGCCAGCGCAGCACCGGCACGCATGGCGGTGCCGGCGGCAGCATCACGGGCGTCAAGCAGCGGCGCATCGTCTTCGCCGCGCGGCATTATCTGAACGGCCTGCGCACGCTGCCGCCCTGCCGCTTCGACGTGGTGCTGGTCGAAGAGCGGATCACCTGGCTGAAGGGGGCGTTCGACGCCGGGTAGCGTCGCCCTCGGTCGCGCGGGAACTGAATGGCCGCCGAAGGCTCCACACCGCACACGTCTTGTTTCATCGCCCCCCGGTATCATCCCGCCCCATGCTCGAGCAACGGATTCAGCAACACTTCATCGATAGCGCCGACCTCAAGTACCAGGCCGGCCCAGTCCTCAGCAAACCCATTTCGCAGGCCATGCAAGCCATCCTGGCGTGCGTGACCAGCGGCGGCAAGGTGCTGGCCTGCGGTGCGGGCGTGTCGGGCCTGCTGGCAGCGCAGTTCGCGTCGCAATTCGTCGGCCGCTTCGAGCGTGAGCGCCCCGAGCTGGGCGCCATCGCGCTCGCCGGCGACAGCACCGATCCCGCGGCCGACAGCGCCAATGCCGTCGACGCCGACCGCTTTGCCCGCCAGGTGCGCGCGCTCGGCCAGGCCGGCGATGTGCTGCTGGCACTCAGCGCCAGCGGGCAGTCGGCTTCGGTGCTGGCCGCGGTCATGGCCGCGCACGAACGCGACATGACGGTGGTCGCCCTGCTCGGAAACGCCAGCATCGGCCAGCCGGCCACGCCCGCTGCGGGCAGCAGCGGAACCGGCGGCGCCATCGGGCGCGCGCTGCGCGAAACGGATGTCCAGATCGGTGTGTCGCACGAGCGTGCGGCGCGCATCCACGAAGTCCACCTGCTCGCACTGCATTGCCTGTGCGACGGCGTGGATGCCCAGTTACTCGGAGAACAGGAAGCTTCCACATGACGACGACACCATTCCAACGACTTGCCATTGCATTCGCCTCGGGAGCCGTGCTGGTTGCCGGGCTTTCCGGCTGCGTGCCGCTCGTGGTGGGGGGCGCCGCGGCCATGGGCGTGGGCATGGTGGCGACCGACCGCCGCAGCTCCGGCGCCCAGCTCGACGACCAGGGCATCGAACTGCGCGCGGCCGCCCGCGTGCGCGAGATTGCCAACGACAACATGTACGTGAGCGTCACCAGCTACAACCGCCAGGTGCTGCTGACGGGCGCCGTGGGCAGCGAGGCCGACCGCCGCCGCGTCGAGGACGCGGTGCAGCGCGTGGACAACGTGCGCTCGGTGGTCAACGAACTCACCGTCGGCCAGTCGAGCACCTTCCAGGAGCGTTCGAACGACGTGTTCATCAGCGGCAAGGTCAAGGCGTCGCTGCTCGACGCCAAGGACATCTTCGCCAACTCGTTCAAGGTGGTGACCGAGCGCGGCGTGGTCTACCTGATGGGCATTGCCACCCGCCGCGAAACCGATCGCGCGACCGAAATCGCGCGCGGCATCTCGGGCGTGCAAAAGGTGGTGCGCGTGGTCGAGGTGGTGAGCGAGGCTGAATTGGCCAACCAGGCCCAGCGCGGCGGCACGGGTGCTCCGGCGTCCGCACCGGCCTCGGTGGCTCCGGCGCCTTCCTCATCGTCGTCGCGCGTGCCGCTGCCGCCGATGGAGCCGCTGCCGCCGGCCCAGCCGGGCAGCGTGACCACCTCGCCGGTGCGCTGAAAAAGAAAACCCGCCGAAGCGGGTTTTTTCATTTGAGCCGGATGATGAGGCTCGACGTATCCCAGCGCTTGCCGCCGGCCTGTTGCACGTCGGCATAGAACTGGTCGACCAGCGCGGTGACCGGCACGCGCGCGCCGTTGCGCTTGGCCTCGTCGAGCACCAGGCCCAGGTCCTTGCGCATCCAGTCGACCGCAAAGCCGTAGTCGAACTTGCCGTCGATCATGGTCTTGCCGCGGTTGTCCATCTGCCAGCTCTGGGCGGCGCCCTTGCCGATCACCTCGAGCACCATCTTCATGTCGAGGCCGGCGCGCTGGCCGAAGGCAATGGCTTCCGAGAGGCCCTGCACCAGGCCCGCAATGGCGATCTGGTTGACCATTTTTGCGAGCTGGCCGGCACCGCTGGCGCCGAGCAGCGTGACGGCGCGCGCAAAGGCGTCGATCACCGGCTTGACGCGTTCGAAGCTCGCCTTGTCGCCGCCGCACATCACGGTGAGTGCGCCGTTCTGCGCGCCGGCCTGGCCGCCGGAAACAGGCGCGTCGATGAAGTGCAGGCCGAGCGCCTGCGCCGCACCCGACAGTTCGCGCGCCACGTCCGCCGAAGCGGTGGTGTGATCGACGAACACGGCGCCCTTTTTCATGCTCGAAAAGGCGCCGTTCGGGCCGAGCACCACGGAGCGCAGGTCGTCGTCGTTGCCGACGCAGCTGAACACGATGTCGGCGCCGGCGGCCGCGTCGCGCGGTGTTGCGGCGTGGCGGCCCGGCGGGCCGAACTCGGCGGCCCAGGCTTCGGCCTTCGCCGGCGTGCGGTTGTAGACCGTGACGTTGTGGCCGGCCTTGGCCAGGTGGCCGGCCATCGGCCCGCCCATGACGCCAAGGCCCAGAAAGGCCACCGTCTGCGCGGGGGTGGATTCGTAAGTTCGGGTGTTGATGCTGCTCATGGGCGAGAGCTTAAAGCCAATGAGCGGCCTTCGTCTCGCAGCGGATTCACCCAGCGCACCCGCGGAACCGGCTTTGCCGGGCCGCTGGGTGCGCCCCCCAGTGGGGGAGGCGCCGAAGGCGCTTCGGGGGGCGTCTAAACAATCGCGAAGTGCTCCGTGCCGGCCGACAAGTCGGTGCTGCGCGCGCGCTGGCTGTTGAGCTTGATCTGCAAGCGCAGGTCATTGGCCGAATCGGCGTTGCGGATGGCGTCGTCGAAGGTAATCGAATGGCTCTCGAACAGGTCGAACAGCGCCTGGTCGAAGGTCTGCATGCCGAGGTTGCGGCTCTTCTTCATGATCTCCTTGATCTCGCCCACTTCGCCCTTGAAGATCAGGTCGGAAATCAGCGGCGTGTTCAGCAGCACCTCCACCGCGGCGACGCGGCCCTGGCCGTCTTCGGTCGGAATCAGGCGCTGCGACACCAGCGAGCGCAGGTTCAGCGACAGGTCCATCAGCAATTGCGCGCGGCGTTCTTCAGGGAAGAAGTTGATGATCCGGTCCAGCGCCTGGTTGGCGCTGTTGGCGTGCAGCGTGGCCATGCAAAGGTGACCGGTTTCGGCAAACGCCACGGCGTGCTCCATGGTCTCGCGGTCGCGGATTTCGCCCATCAGGATCACGTCGGGCGCCTGGCGCAGCGTGTTTTTGAGCGCGGCTTCCCAGCTGTCGGTGTCGATGCCGACTTCGCGCTGCGTCACCACGCAGTTCTTGTGCGGGTGCACGAACTCGACCGGGTCTTCCACCGTGACGATGTGGCCGTAGGAGTTTTCGTTGCGCCAGTCGATCATGGCGGCCAGCGTGGTCGACTTGCCCGAGCCCGTGGCGCCCACCATGATGGTGAGGCCGCGCTTGGTCATCGACACGTCCTTCAGCACTTGCGGCATGCCCAGCCCGTCGATGGTCGGCAGCTTGGCGGGAATGGTCCGCAGCACCATGCCGACCTTGCCCTGCTGCACGAAGGCGTTCACACGGAAGCGGCCGATGCCGGTCGGCGAGATCGCGAAGTTGCACTCCTTGGTGCGCTCGAACTCCGCCGTCTGGCGGTCGTTCATGACCGAGCGCGTGAGCGCCAGCGTGTGCTGCGCGCCCAGCGCCTGCTGCGACACCTTGGTGACCTTGCCGTCGACCTTGATTGCGGGCGGAAAGTCCGCGGTAATGAACAAGTCGCTGCCGTTGCGGCTCACCATGAGCTTGAGCAGGTCGTTGATGAACTGGCTGGCTTGATCGCGTTCCATGATTGTCGGTGCTCCGAAGGGCTGTGGATCAGCCTGGGAAATTCTCGGGGATCTTGGCCTTGCCGCGCGCTTCCGCCGCCGAAATGGCATTGCGGCGCACGAGGTCGGTCAGGTTCTGGTCCAGCGTCTGCATGCCCGCGCCCTGGCCGGTCTGGATGGCCGAATACATCTGCGCCACCTTGGCCTCGCGGATCAGGTTGCGGATGGCCGGCGTGCCCAGCATGATCTCGTGCGCAGCGACGCGGCCCTGGCCGTCCTTGGTCTTGCACAGCGTCTGCGAAATGACGGCCTGCAGCGACTCGGACAGCATGGCGCGGATCATTTCCTTTTCCTCGCCCGGGAACACGTCGATGATCCGGTCGATGGTCTTGGCGGCCGACGAGGTGTGCAGCGTGCCGAACACCAGGTGGCCCGTTTCGGCCGCGGTCATCGCGAGGCGAATGGTTTCCAGGTCGCGCAGCTCGCCCACCAGAATCGCGTCCGGGTCTTCGCGCAGGGCGGAGCGCAGGGCATTCGAGAACGAGAGCGTCATCGGACCGACTTCGCGCTGGTTGATCAGGCACTTCTTCGATTCGTGCACGAACTCGATCGGGTCTTCCACCGTGAGGATGTGGCCGTACTCGTTTTCGTTCAGGTAGTTGACCATTGCGGCCAGCGTGGTCGACTTGCCCGAGCCGGTGGGCCCCGTCACCAGCACCAGGCCGCGCGGCTTGAGCGCCAAATCCGCGAAAATCTTGGGCGCGTTGAGCTGCTCCAGCGTCAGGATCTTCGAAGGAATGGTCCGGAACACGGCGGCCGCGCCGCGTGCCTGGTTGAAGGCATTCACGCGGAAGCGCGCCAAGCCGTCGATTTCGAACGAGAAATCGACCTCCAGGAACTCTTCGTAGTGCTTGCGGTGCGTGTCGCTCATGATGTCGTACACCATGGCGTGCACCGACTTGTGGTCGAGCGCATCGACGTTGATGCGCCGCACGTCGCCATGGACGCGAATCATCGGGGGCAGGCCGGCCGACAAATGCAGGTCGGAGGCTTTGTTCTTGACGCTGAATGCCAGCAGTTGGGTAATGTCCACGGGGCTCCTCGGCTCGAGTTCGGTGACGTTTTGATACGATTTTGGACGATTATGACGATGATTGGCGACGACCTCCAGCAAGTAAAGAACCGGATCGCAAAGGCTTGCGCCGCCGAGGGGCGGAACGCGGCCGAAGTCCGGTTGCTGGCGGTGTCCAAGACCTTCGGCCCGGAGGCCGTGCGCGAGGCCCATGGGGCGGGCCAGCGGGCCTTCGGCGAGAACTATGTCCAGGAGGGATTGGACAAGATCGAGGCGCTGTCGGATCTGCGCGCGGAGCTCGAGTGGCACTGCATCGGCCCTCTGCAAAGCAACAAGACGCGGCCCGTGGCCGAGCATTTCGATTGGGTCCACGGCATCGACCGGCTCAAGATTGCCGAGCGGCTTTCGGCGCAGCGGCCGTCGCATTTGCCGCCGCTGCAGGTGTGCCTGCAGATCAATGTGGACAGTGGCGCGAACAAATCCGGCGTGCCTCCGGAAGAGGCCTTGCCGCTTGCGCGCGCTGTGGCGGCGTTGCCACATTTGCGGCTGCGCGGGCTCATGGCCATTCCCGAACCGGCGCCGGATTTCGCCGCGCAGCGCGAACTGTGCCTGCGCGCCCGCGCCGTTTACGACGCCATTCGCGACGCGGGCATCGAAATCGACACGCTCTCGCTCGGCATGAGCGCCGACCTCGAAGCGGCCGTCAGCGCGGGTAGCACGATGGTTCGCATCGGCACAGCCATCTTCGGCGGCCGGCCGCGAAAACCTGCCTGACGACCCGTCCGGCGCTAGCGTTGCAGCATGTTCTTGACGCTTTGATCGCCGGTTTCACCGCATCGCCGTCCCTCATGGGCCGCCCAGCGCCGGCCCCTGCTGCTGGTTGGCTTGCGCTGCGGCCTGTGCCCGAATCTCGCTCATTATTTGCGCCCGCTGCTGGTCGGTTTGCTGGATGTGCTGATCGCTCTGCTGAACGCTGGGTGCGGGCTGGCTGATGTCCATCTGTGCTGGCACGGCAAAGAGCGAGCGGGAGGCGAAGGCCACCGACTGGTCGCCAATATAAATACCCGACAGGTCTTTCTCCGTAATTCTCGACCGGTGGCAGGCGGCCGTGCCTTGGGCCAGGCGTTCTTCGGAGGTGCCCTTCGGGAGGAGGTCTTTGAGGGTGCTGTACAGCGCATTTTGCGGATGGCCCGGGTCGCTGAGATCGCGCAGCAACGGCCGGCTTGCATCAGCCACGGCAGTTGCGGATAGCTGCTCGCCGTGCGCGGCAGCCACCAGGTGTTGCCGGGTGTCGCGGCTGTGCTTGAGTTGCGTCGTCTCCCTCTGATCCCTCTCATCACGCCGCTCCAGACTGTCGTGTCCGCGCTCTGCGGCCATGCGTGCCATCTGCTGGTGCATCTGGGCCAATTCGGCCCGCGCCGCAACTGCCTGGGCCTGCGCTGCGGCCACCTGGGCTTGCGCTGCGGCCACCTGGGCTTGCACCGCCGCAAGGGTTGCGGCATCGCCTTGAGGGTTCGAGTGCACCGGGGCCGCCACTGAGGCGTGGGTTGAAACTTGGTTTTTCGGCGAGTGCATCGCCTCGGCGTCAGCGGCCGGCCGAGCAGGGCTGACATGCGCCTGTGCCGCAGGCGCCACCGCATGCTCTCCTCGGCTTGGGACCGGCGCCTGTTCCGGCACACGCTCCTGCGGGCGCTCCACCAAAGGCTGCAGCGTCCTTTGGGGGCTCGGCTCATTCCGGAACCGCTCTCTGTCCTGCGCCAGCGCAATCTCCAGGTCGCGCATATGGGCCTGCTCCTGCGCCAGGTGCATCCGGTACAACGGGCTGCTCTTGTCCAAATTGGATACATCCAGTTTGCCCACGGGCCGCAACGAGCCCGGGGAAATCTGCTCGGGCTCGTCGCGGCGCCGGTGCGCTTCGGCAAAGCTCATGCCGCCGGGCGTGGGCACGATGCGCGATTCGTGCGTGGTGAACTGGGGGATGGGGTCCTGCTGCGCAGGAGCAGCCTGCGGCGCCTGCACCTCGCCCTGCTCGTTGACGGGCTTACCGGCGGCGTCGAAGTAGCGCTCGTGCCCGACGCGCCTGCCGTTCCGGTCAAGTTCATAGATGACGGTGCGTGGTTCGCCTTCCACCTCCTGCCCGCTGTTGAGGGTCACGGTCCGGTGGCCAGTTTCCGCATCGTGCACCACCCACGCGCGGCTGCCGTCCTCGCCCACGAAGTCGAAGCTTGCCGCGCCATTGGCGTGGGTCTGGATGCTGACGGTGGTGTAGGTACCGAGACCGCTTCCAGCTTCCACCACCACGGGTGCAAGAGCCTGGTCTTGCGGCGTTGCGCCCCCAGAGGCCGTCGAAGCAGCGGGGCGCATCTGGTAGTCGGCCACGCTTTGTGCCGCGCTCCCCTTCAGGATCATGCGCCCTGCGGTGTCCATGCCCGAGGCGAAGATGCTCGATGTGCTGGCCTGGAACTGATCGTCCACTCGTTGGCCGGAGATGCGCGCCTCCATGATGGCGCCGGTCGTATCGTCGCGCCAGGTGGTGACCTGCACGGCGGGTTGCCGGGTTTCCGCCGTGCTGCCCGCGCCGGCGACCGTGGCGGCTCCGGTGTTCTCGTAATACGTGCCGTCGACGGCGTAGCCCGCGGGGCTCAGGCCGTGCATGACGTTCCACTGGCCCAGTCCGATGCCTTGCTGAAGCACCTGGGCGGTTTCGGCGGGCGTGAGGTTCGCCCGCCAGCCCAATGCCTTGACGACCCGCGAGGGGCTGTCGACGTAATTGGCCGCGGCGCCCGCGACGGCGTCGACTGCCGGTTCCGTGAAGGCCTCGGCGCCCTTGCCGACGAGCTTGTCCGCTATCCAGGCGGCGCCTTCGCCGAGAAAGCGGCCGCCCAATTTGCCGGTCAGCGACTCGGCCGTGGCCATCGCGCCCTGGGTGCCGATATCGGCCAGCCCGCCCGCCAGCAGGGCGTTGCCGGTGTTCACTGCGGCGACGACGCCGCCCGGCTTCCATTTCAATCCCCATGCGGGATCTCCGTTGGCCGGTCGAGGCGTGCGGACATCGAGTACGCCGGTGTCGGCGCTGCCGTCGGGGGTCCAGTGGCCCGTCCAGGCGTTCAGGGTGACGGTGCTGCCAATGCTGACTGAGACGGAACCGTTTCGCAGTTCATAGGAGGCTGCGGAGAAGGCGAGGCCGACTGCACCTTCGGCTGCGAAGCTGACGGTGGCGTTGGGGTAGGGACTTTCGTCGGTCGCGGTCAGCCGATGAACCAGGGCCACAGTTTGAGTTACAGGAACAGCAACCTCGCTGAGCCCGCCCGTTGGCGACCTCGGACTGTCATAAAAAATTCCGAGCTCCTTGCCATCCTCCGGGGCCTGGCCCGGTTGCACTAGCATCTGCGGCTTCGGCGTGCCGCCGATTACCAGTTCGTTGGTCGCGGGGTTGAAAAAGGCTTGGTAGCTGATCCGAGCGTTCTGTACATCCAGTCGATCGGCGCGCACTGCGACAAATCCAACGGGAGGGGCTGTCAGCCCGTCAACACGGGTCAGACGAAGTAATTTGGCCGTAGATAGTTCTTGCATTAGGTCCTCCCTGAGAGTTGGTTTAAATCACGCAGTGCTGGATTTCTTTTCTCTGATCCATAGCAAAGCCCCAACAACAATCATCAGCGGACCGCTCAAGATCATTTTTGCGATAGGCACGTCCGTCACCGCCGTAATCTGGCCGCGCGTCATCGAAGTAATTTTGCTTATAGAGGAAGAGAGTCCCGAGGTGGTTGTAAATTTTAATTCTGTCTGCATGTAACCTTTGTACGCCGCCAAAATACTCAAGGATACGAGGGCTGATATTAAAAAAAGCCCACCCGTTGCCAATATATATTTGGCGAAGCTTGCTCGAAAGTACCAGCCAAGTAAGAGTGGAATAAAAACAAATGTCGTTGCAATTGCAAAAACTTTGAAAGGAAATAATTCCACGAGTATCGCGTTCTCGGCTATGGTTGGCGTGGTCTGAAGTAGCCTGAGCGTTATTTGTTGTGCAATTAAAAGATCAAGCTTGAATGCAATGAATCCTGTGGCAATTGAGATTGCGCCAATCAGGAAAAAGAACAAAATTTTCGGATGAGAAACGGACTTCGGTTTAATTGCTTTCATATTGGTATTGGGTTTTAAGATGTGACGATCCATATGCGTGAGGGCTGCCGGAAGGCACTGAAATTCCACAGGCGGTCCCGTATCTGCTTGTGCGTTTCAGACCCAGCAACTGGGCCGTGGTCAAAGTTCTCGTGCTTACTTACTCTTCCTTGGTGGCCCGCTGCAAAGCCGCAGCATCGATTCGATAGAAATGAACCCGGTTGACTACCGCCGCTGCCAGCGTGGCGCTCGGCTTGTGCACGGCAAGGCGCGATACGTCGCGTGGCGAGCGCACCGTTGCCACGATGCGGCATTGCGTCGTGTCCCAAAAATGAAAGTCCGAAGCTACGCCGACCATGACGTCCGAGTTAGGAATGGCAGTCAAGTCGCCCGAGTTACCACGGGGCGCATCGGGTGGAGGGTGAAGAAGGTCGACAGGGGTGCGCTGTGCGCGAACCCAGTCCAGTTGAGGCGGGTTTTCGATCTCGCCCAGCGCTGCGAAATCCTTGCTCGCATCCCATACCCGAATGGGCGACATGCCGAAGGACACGAGCTTGCTGCCGTCCGCGCTGTAGGCCACGCCGTTCAGGGGCGTGGCGCTGAACAGGACTTTCTTGATCGCCTTGCGCTCAAGATCGACCACCACGATCGGAGTGGCGCCGCTGTTCAAGGGGAAGCCGAATTCGGGAGCCTTTCTCATCAGCGGGCCGCCATCCAACGCAATCTCATCTCTTGCTGAATTACAAGCCATCTTTTCAAAGCTGCGATTGAAGTTTGGCTTGTCCGAGAACGGGAACCTGAGGCCGTTCTCATCAAGGATTTCACCGGTAACTGGCTCATAGATCACCACCGCTGTATTGCGAAGTAGCGCCAATTTCAGAGGGTTGGAGTTAAGCCAGCACATGCCTTTGTGCGCCCCCCCGTACAACGACGATCCGGGCCCCTTGATCTGCGCAACTTCCCGATGCTTTTCTACATCCCACACACGCGCGAGGACATACCGATCCGTGTCCTTCTGCGCAGGCAGTTCCGCGGGATCCTCATAGTTTTTTGGAAACTTCGGCTCACCGTTCTTGGTGTCCAGGAAGTCCTGGACGACCTGGTGCGTGTCATTTGTGCAGAGCGCTCAGCGCGCCGCGATGCAACTTGTAGATATGAATGAGCCGGTCGATGGCGGGGTATCGGTAGGTGCCTTCCCTTAACGGTGATGGAAGAATCCCGTAGGCTTTGGCAACCCCTCGCCATCAGATCGCTTGTTCGCGATCTAAATCCGTGACATGAAAACCCCGTTGCAATCACACCGCAACGAAGGTGCACCGTCTTATTTCATCCACCCTGTTCGAGAGCATGCCGTCCTTGCTCCGTCGCGTGGCCCACACATCCACCCGCCCCATGGCGGTGAACTCGTCCATCAGCATGAGCATCTGGTACTTCAAATCGGGCTCTTCACCCAGCTGCTTGCCAAGGTTGTTGCCAATCACGCTGCTGAAGAAGATGTTCAGCAGCCTGCCGCTTTCATCGAGCTTGTTGGTCGGAATGTCGACGTACAGCGTGGTCGGGCGTTTGCGGATGGCGGTGATGTCGAAGTCGGTGGCGTTGGTGGCAGCGGCCAGCACCGGACTGAGGAACTGCTGCAGCGGCGCCTGCATGGTGGCGATCACCGAGGAGAAGGTTTGCTCGGCCAGCCCGGCAAGGTTGCCAAAGACGGTGCGCGTTTGCACGCTGACGAAACTGGACTGTTGCGGGTTGTCCAATATCCCCTTGAGCATCGCCAAAGTGCCCTTGCCGTCCGTGCCGCTGGACAGGCGCAGGATGCGCTCGAGACTGGGAAAGTTCTCGCTGGTGTTGGGGTCCTGGGCGTGCCCGACGATCCGACTCCAGTGGTCCCATGCCTCGAACATGTAGGAGGCGAAGGCGGTGAAGGCGGCGCGGCTCTGGCTCGTCCAAAAAGGGTCTTTGCCGGGCTCGTCCGGGTAAAGAATGGCGGCGATGGTCTGGATTTCGCCGATGCGCTTGCCCGCATCCATGCCCACCAGCAGCGTGAAGGCGTTGAAGCGATGGGTCTTTCCCTGGTCCTCGTAGGGGGCCCACACATAGATGGTGTGGCCCTGTGCCCCGCGCCAGCCGCTGGTGGCCTTGCGCAGTTCGCCCTTGAGGTCGAGCACGACCATCGAGTGCAAATACGACAACAGCACCGGGATGGCGATGCTGGTGGTCTTGCCTGACCGGGTCGGACTGACGGTGATCACGTGCTGGGCGCCGCCCAGCCACAGGTACCGGCCTTTGTACTTGCCGATGAGGATGCTTTGCGGGGTCTGCTTGAGCAGGCCGGCTTTCTTGAGATCGGAGAGTTCGGCGAAGCTGGCGTCGCCGTGCAGGGATTCGGCCTCGGCTCGAAAGAGCGGAATGAGCAAGGCGGCCCAGCCCAGCAGTGGTACGCCGAAGCCTATGGCGCCGCTGAGCTTGATCTTGGGAACGTAGGGTGCGTACTGCGGCAGGTCTGCCGCCTGAATGTATTGCCACCACGTGTTCCAGGCCGGCGGTGTATTTGGCAGATCGAGGATGAGCAGAACAAGGTAATTGGAGAGAAACCAGCCACCTGCCAAGACCCCCGGAAGTATCAACAACGCGATAAGTACCTTGCTTTTGCTCATATCCTGCGCCATCTCCCTATTAATAAGGAAATGCTTATACAAGGCGGGGCAGCCTCGGCAGGTTGTGCGATAGGCGACGGACGACAAGACGGCGGCGCTGTTGCCAACTTCTTCATGGAAAACACGACTGACTGAGTGGCCGCCGCTTTGTGGCGCTGCCGCTACCCTTTGTTCGCGGTTTTCGCGCGCTAGATGCTCAGCGGCAGCCGTGCGCTGCTCTTCACTTCTTCCATGACCGCGTAGGTGCGCGTTTCGCGCACGCCGGGTAGTTGCCACAGCACCGTGCCCGCGAACTCGCGGTACGCCGCCATGTCGGCCATGCGGGTCTTGAGCAGGTAGTCGAAGCCGCCCGCGACCATGTGGCATTCCATGATTTCGTCGCGCACCTGCACGGCTGCCTTGAACTGGTCGAACACGTTGGCGGTGGTGCGGTCGAGCAGGATTTCCACGAACACCGTGAGGCCGCGCCCGAGCTTGTGCGGGTCGAGCCGCGCCTCGTAGCCCTGGATGAATCCGTCGCGCGTGAGCCGCTGCACCCGCGCCAGCACCGCGGTGGGCGAGAGCGCCACCGCCTCGGCCAACTTGAGGTTGGTGATGCGTCCGTCTTCCTGAAGAATCTTCAGCAGCCGGAGATCGATGCGGTCCAGGTCCAGGTCGGGCATTGGTGAATTATCCGGTTTGCTTCTTGTTTTTTGGCAAAAGATTCAGCCTATATCCAAAGACCATAGGAGATAGAACCAAGGAACTGCCATGCACCTGCCCATCCCTTACCGCCCTGAAGCCGACGTCGTCTCGCACCGCCTCGCCACGCTGGCTGGCGCCCTCGACTGGACCGCCGCGGCCGCCACGGCCACGCCGTGGGTGGAGGCAGTGCGCCGCCATCCGCCGCCGTTCTGGGCCATGGAAAGCCTGCTGCGCGAATACCCGATATCCAGTGCCGAGGGGCTGGCGCTCATGCGCCTGGCCGAGGCGCTGCTTCGCGTGCCCGACGCCGCTACGGCTATCGCGCTCACGGCGGACCAACTGGGCCGCGCCGATTTCGAGGGCACGGCCGATTCCACGCTGTCACGCCTCTCCTCGGCCGCAATTGCGATGTCGAAGAAGTTCCTGCCTGAAGGCGACCACCCGCCCGGCCTCATGGCCAAGCTCGGTGCGCGCACGGTGGTGGCCGCCACGCTGCGCGCGGTGCAGTTGCTCGGGCGCCAGTTCGTGCTGGGCCAGACCATCGCCGAAGCCATGGACGAGGCCCGCTCGGCACACCGCAAGCAAGGCGCCCTGCGCTTCAGCTACGACATGCTCGGTGAAGGCGCGCGCACCGACGCCGATGCGCTGCGCTACCTGGAGAGCTACACGCATGCGATCAACGCCATCGCAACCGGTGCCGATGCGGCACGCTCGCCCGAGCACAACGACGGCATTTCCATCAAGCTCAGCGCGCTGCATCCGCGCTATGAAGACGCGCAACGCGAACGTGTGATGCGCGAACTGGTGCCGCGCGTGTGGCAGCTGTGCGAGCTTGCGGCCGCTGCCAACCTCAACCTCACGATCGACGCCGAAGAGGTCGACAGGCTCGAACTGTCGCTCGACGTGTTCGAGGCGCTGGCCGTGCGCGTGGCCGCCGAGCAGCCGCAATGGCGCGGCTTCGGACTCGCGCTGCAGGCCTACCAGACGCGTGCGCTGGAGCTGATCGAGCACGTCACTTCGGTGGCGCGCAAACACGGCCTGCGGCTGATGTGCCGCCTCGTGAAGGGCGCCTACTGGGACGCCGAGATCAAGCGCGCCCAGGAACTGGGCCTGCCGCATTACCCCGTGTTCACGCACAAGCACCACAGCGACATCAGCTACCTGGCCTGCGCGCGCGCGCTGCTCTCGGCGTCCGACGCCGTCTATCCGCAGTTCGCCACGCACAACGCGGGCACCATCGCGGCCATCCTGCAGATGGCCGAGGCGGCCCAGGCACCGTTCGAGTTGCAGCGCCTGCATGGCATGAGCGAAGGTGTGTATCGCGAAGTCATGAAGAGCACGGCCGCGCCGGTGCGCGTGTATGCGCCGGTGGGCCAGCACAAGGACCTGCTCGCCTACCTCGTGCGGCGCCTGCTCGAGAACGGTGCCAATTCGTCGTTCGTGAATCAGCTCGGCGACGAAGACGTGGACATCGACGAGTTGCTCATGTCGCCGCTCTGGCTCGAGCCGACGAACTCCGCCTTGCCGCTGCCGCCGGCGCTGTACGGTCCGGCGCCCATGCGGCGCAACAGCGAAGGCGCCGACCTTGCCGTCGAGTCGATGCGCGCGCCGCTGCTTGCGGCCCTGGAGACCACCGCGGTGCCCCGGGTTGCAGAGTTCGACCCGGCCGCCGCGCCGAAAGCCGTTGCGGCCAGCGCCGCCAGCTTCAAAGGCTGGCGCACGACGCCGGTCGAAACGCGCGCCGCCATGCTGCGCCAGGCCGCCGATGCACTGCAGCGTGACTTGCCGCGCTTCTGCGCGCTGCTGGTGAAAGAGGCCTTCAAGACCTGGGGTGATGCGGTCGCCGAAGTGCGCGAGGGCGTCGACTTTCTGCGCTACTACGCCGACGAGGCCGAGCGCATCATGCAGCCCGTGGCGCTGCCCGGCCCCACGGGCGAGAGCAACGAGTTGCGGCTCATCGCGCGCGGGCCCTGGGTGTGCATCAGCCCGTGGAATTTTCCGCTCGCGATCTTCATGGGGCAGGTGGCGGCCGCGCTCGCCACGGGCAACACGGTGCTGGCCAAGCCGGCCGAGCAAACGCCGGCCGTTGCGCTCGAAGCCGTGAAGCTGCTGCACTCAGCCGGCGTGCCAACCGAGGCGCTGCAGTTGCTGCATGGTCCGGGCGAAACAGTGGGCGCCGCGCTGGTCGCGGCGCCCGGGGTGGCGGGCGTGGTGTTCACCGGCTCGACCCAGGTGGCCCGCATCATCCATCGCGCGCTGGCCGCCAAGGACGGCCCCATCGTGCCGCTGATCGCCGAGACCGGCGGCATCAACGCGATGCTGGTCGATTCGAGCGCGTTGCCCGAGCAGGTGGTCGATGCCGTGGTGCAGAGTGCGTTCCGTTCGGCCGGACAGCGCTGCTCGGCGCTTCGGCTGCTGGTGCTGCACGAGGGCATTGCCGATGCGGTGATCGAGATGATCCGCGGCGCGGCCGGGGAACTGGCCGCCGGAGACCCGGCCCTGCTGTCGACCGATGTGGGGCCGGTCATCGACCGCGAAGCCGCCGACAACATCCGGCGCCACCTGAAGCGGTTGGATTCGGAGGCGAAGCGCCTTCTCGCGCCGGCTTCTGCTTCAACGTTGGCGGACGGCAACCTGATTGCGCCGCAGGCCTACGAGGTGTCTTCCATCGCCAGCGTGACCAGCGAGATCTTCGGCCCGGTGCTGCAGATTGCGCGCTGGGGCACGGGCGACCTGAGCGAACCCGCGGCGGTGATCGAGCGCATCAATGCGCTCGGCTACGGCCTCACGCTCGGCATCCAGACCCGCATCGACTCACGCGCCCAGGCGCTGGCGTCGCGCGCGCATGTGGGCAACATCTACGTGAACCGCAACATCATCGGCGCAGTCGTCGGCGTTCAGCCCTTCGGCGGCGAAGGGCTCAGCGGCACCGGGCCCAAGGCGGGCGGGCCGCACTATCTGTACCGGTTCTGCGCCGAGCAGACGGTCACGGTCAACACCACCGCAGCCGGAGGCAATGCCGCGCTGCTGAGCGCTGTTGCATAGGGAGGCGGGACAGGGAATTCCTTTGTTCTCGGACGCGCACGGCAGGCCTGTGCGCGGCGCCCGCAAGGTCAAACCTCTCTTGCATAACCGCCATCGCGGCGCGCATAAGCCATGGCGCGCCGGGCGCGAGAGGTCTATCGTTGCGGCCATCCGACCAACCAAGGGATTCCCATGAGTGAAAAGCTCTCCTTCGTCAATCCGACCGCCAACAGCCCCTGGGGCACCTACCTCTCGCAGGTCGACCGCGTGGTGCCGTACCTCGGCCCGCTGGCCCGCTGGGTCGAAACGCTCAAGCGCCCCAAGCGCGCGCTGATCGTCGACGTGCCGATCGAGATGGACGACGGCACCATCGCCCATTTCGAGGGCTACCGCGTTCAGCACAACATGAGCCGCGGCCCGGGCAAGGGCGGCGTGCGCTTCCACCCCGATGTCACGCTCGAGGAAGTAATGGCCCTGTCGGCCTGGATGACCATCAAGACCGCCGCGGTGAACCTGCCGTACGGCGGTGCCAAGGGCGGTATCCGCGTCGATCCGAAGAAGCTGTCGCTGCAGGAGCTGGAAAAAATCACCCGCCGCTACACCAGCGAGATCGGCATCATCATCGGCCCGCACACCGACATTCCCGCGCCCGACGTCAACACCAACGGCCAGATCATGGCGTGGATGATGGACACCTATTCGATGAACACCGGCGGCACGGCCACCGGCGTCGTCACCGGCAAGCCGCTGCACCTGGGCGGATCGCTGGGCCGCGTCAAGGCCACGGGCCGCGGCGTGTTCGTGACCGGGCGCGAAGCGGCCCGCCGCCTGGGCATGGACCTGCGCGGCGCGCGCATTGCGGTGCAGGGCTTCGGCAACGTGGGTTCGGTCGCGGCCGAACTCTTTGCGGAAGCGGGCGCCAAGATCGTCGCGGTGCAGGACCACACCGGCACCATCGTGAACACCAACGGCCTCGATCTTTCGAAGCTGATTCCCGTGGCCAACAAGGAGGGCGTGATCGCCTTCAAGGGCGGCGACGTGGTGCCCAACGAAGCCTTCTGGGACACCGCCTGCGACATCCTGATCCCGGCTGCGCTCGAAGGCCAGATCACTGCCGAGCGCGCACAGAAGACCACGGCCAAGCTGGTGCTCGAAGGCGCCAACGGCCCCACGGTGCCGACGGCCGACGACATCCTCGCTGAACGCGGCGTGCTGGTGGTGCCCGACGTGATCTGCAACGCCGGCGGCGTGACGGTGAGCTACTTCGAATGGGTGCAGGACTTCTCGTCCTTCTTCTGGGACGAGGACGAGATCAACGTGCGGCTCGACCGCATCATGATGAACGCGCTCAACCAGATCTGGGACACGGCCGACAAGCACAAGATTTCGCTGCGCACTGCCACTTATGCGGTCGCTTGCGAGCGCATCCTGATGGCTCGTCAGGAGCGCGGACTGTATCCCTGATTCGCTGAAGCAAGGTTGTACGCTCGGGGGGATGAGCACCACCCTCGAGCAACAACTTCCCTCCATTCCCGAAGACGGTCTTGCCCGCCTGCAGGCCCTGCTCGCCAGCGGGCAGCGCAAGCTGCTCGGCCTGGTCGGCGCGCCCGGTGCGGGCAAGTCCACGCTGGCATCGGCGCTGCTCCAGGCGGTGGGCGCCGACCGCGCGCAGGTCGTGCCGATGGACGGCTTCCATCTGGCCAACGTCGAGCTGCAACGGCTCGGCCGCGCTGACCGCAAGGGTGCTCCCGACACCTTCGACAGCGCCGGCTACGTCGCACTGCTGCAGCGGCTGCGCGAGCAGGGGCCGACGGATCCCATCGTCTACGCCCCCGAATTCCGCCGCGAGATCGAGGAGCCGATCGCCGGCGCGATCGCGGTGCTGCCGCACACCCAACTGGTCATCACCGAAGGCAACTACCTGCTGCACGATGCCGGCCCATGGGCCGGTGCGGCCGCCATGCTCGACGAGGTCTGGTATGTCGACATCGACGATGCGGTGCGCGAGGAGCGCCTGCTGAGGCGGCACCAGCAGTTCGGCCGCAGCCCCGAGGCCGCGCGAGAATGGGTGGCCGGCACCGATGCGCCCAATGCACGGCTGATTGCCGCAACGCGAGTGCGCGCGGACTTCGTGCTGCACTGGTCCTGAAAATTCTCCTGCGCTCCGGGGAACGCCGGCGCGGCGCGATGCTCGAATCCTCGCCGGCGGCGCCGCAAGGCCAGCCGGTTAGCATTCGCCGCCGCCGCTTCATGACGACCATGCACCCCCATCTCTCTTCTGCTTTTTCAGTTCTTCGCGCTCCGGTTCTCGTGCTGAGCCTGTTGTCCGCCCTGGTGCTCGCCGGCTGCGGCAGCAGTACGCACCGCATTTCCTACGAGACCGAGGAGTTCGACTCCACCACCACCCACACGCGCACCTACGCGGCCACCGAAGCCCAGACCTGCGAGGCCGCACGCCGCGCGCTGCTGAGCCAGGGCTACATGATCAACGCCGCCAACACCGACCTGGTGACGGGCCGCAAGAGCTTCCAGCCGGCCTCGGAGGTGCATGTCGAGGTCGAGTTCCGCGTGGTGTGCGCGCGCGAAGGCGGCAAGCCCGGCAAGCGCAGCACCGTGGCGTTTGCAACCGCGCTGCAGGACCGCTACGGCATCAAGAAGGTCAACAGTTCGGCCAGCGTGGGCGTGGGCGCCTTCGGCTCGCTCTCGCTGCCTTTTGCCGGCAGCGACGACGCGATGGTCAAGGTGGCCAGCGAGACGCTGACCGACGAACTCTTCTACGACCGCTTCTTTGCGCTGCTCGACCGCTTCCTCGAAGGTCAGGGCGGCGAAGAACCCGAGGCGCCCAGCGTGGCGCCCGAAGCGCCACGGCCGGCCGCGCCGCTGAACCCCGCAGCGCCGGCCACCACCTTTCCGGTGAAGCCGGTTCCCAGCCCGGGCTGATCGCGCGCCAGGAACGTCAGCGCACCAGCGTCGACTTTCCGAAAAGGCTCTCGATCAGCTCCACCGCCACCTCACCGGTCTGGTTGCGCACGTCGAGCGCGGGGTTGAGCTCCACCACGTCGAGCGAGCCGAGCCGGCCGGTGTCCGAGATCATCTCCATGCACAGCTGCATCTCGCGGTAGGTCGGCCCGCCGCGCACGCCGGTGCCCACGCCGGGCGCGATGTTCGGGTCGAGGCAGTCGAGGTCGAAGCTCACGTGCAGATGGGTGTCTTCGTCCACGTCCTGCAGCGCCTCGGTCATGGTGGTGCGCATGCCGTGCTCGTCGATGTGGCGCATGTCGAACACGTGCAGGCCCAGGGTGCGGATGGCCTCTTTCTCGTCCGCGTCGACGCTGCGGATGCCGATGAAGCGGATGGCATCGTGCTCCAGCGCCGCGCGCTCGCCGCTCCAGCCGGTGAGCACCGCCGGTCCATGGCCGAGCAGGCACGACACGGGCATGCCGTGCAGGTTGCCGCTCGGGCTGGTGGTTTCGGTGTTGACGTCGGAGTGCGCGTCGAGCC
Organism: Variovorax paradoxus; assembly: GCF_030815855.1. Taxonomy (NCBI): domain Bacteria; kingdom Pseudomonadati; phylum Pseudomonadota; class Betaproteobacteria; order Burkholderiales; family Comamonadaceae; genus Variovorax; species Variovorax paradoxus. The sequence goes on from NZ_JAUSXG010000001.1 coordinate 5,904,146, forward strand.
ACACCACGCGCAGCTTCTTGCCGCGCTTGCGCGCATGCCAGGCCACGGCGCTGATCGAGCCGATGGCCAGGCAATGGTCGCCGCCCATCATGAGCGGCACGTGGCCGGTGCCCAGCGCGGTATCGACGGCAGCGTAGACCGAGCGGTTCCAGGCAATCACCTCGTCGAGATGGCGCAGTCCGTTGGCCGGCGCGGTCCAGGGGGTGGCCGGGCCCGCGAGGTTGCCGCGGTCGATGACGGTGAAGCCTTGCCGCGCCAGCGCCTCGGGCAGGCCGGCCACGCGCAGGGCATCGGGGCCCATGCCCGCGCCGCGCACGCTGGCGCCGATGTCGGTGGGCGCGCCGATCAGTTCGAGGGTGATGCCGTTGCCGTTGCTCATGTCGGTGTCCGTCCGATGTGCTTCCACAGGTAGGCGTAGCCCAGGGCATCCATGAAGGCCGATTCCTTGTTGTCTGTTGCCGCGCTGTGGCCGCCTTCCATGTTCTCGTAGAAGCTGGCGTCGTAGCCCATGGCCGCCAGCTTTGCGTACATCTTGCGCGCATGCACCGGACCCACGCGGTCGTCGCGGGTCGAGGTGGTGAAGAGCGCCGGCGGGTAGGGCTGGCCCTTCTTGGCGTTCTCGTAGGGCGAGAAGGCCTGGATCCATGCCCATTCTTCGGGCTGGTCGGGGTCGCCGTATTCGGCAATCCACGATGCGCCCGCCGACAGGTGGGTGTAGCGCCGCATGTCGAGCAGCGCCACCTCGCTCACGATGGCGCCGTAGAGCTTGGGGTACAGGGTGAGCATATTGCCCATCAGCAGGCCGCCGTTGCTGCCGCCCATCGCGCCCAGGTGCTGCGGCGAGGTGATGTTGCGCGCAATGAGGTGCTCCGACACGGCGGCGAAGTCTTCGCAGGTGCGCAGCCGGTTCTCTTGCAGCGCGGCCTGGTGCCAGCGCGGCCCGTACTCGCCGCCGCCGCGAATGTTGGCGACCACGTAGACGCCGCCCTGCTCGAGCCATGCGCGGCCGATGGCGCCGCTGTAGCTCGGCTGCAGCGAGATCTCGAAGCCGCCGTAGGCGTATTGCAGCGTCGGGTTCTTGCCATCGGCCTGCAGGTTCTTCGGGGAGATTTCGAAATACGGCACGCGCGTGCCGTCCTTCGAGGTGGCGAAGTGCTGGCTCACGCGGTAGCGCGAGGCGTCGAAGAAGCCGGGGCTGTCTTTCAGCGGTTCGGGTTCGCCCTTGCCGATGGTGCCGATGTACAGCGTGGTCGGCTGCAGGAAGCCGCTCACGGTCAGAAAATAGTCGTCGTTCTCGTCTTCGTCGATGCCGCCCGCCGCAATGGTCGAAAGCTCGGGCGCGCCGCCCAGGCTCTCGCGCTTCCAATCACCCGCCTGCGGGGTGAGCACTTCGAGCTTGTTCACCACGTCGTGCATCACGTTGAGAATCAGGTGATTGCGGGTCCACGAATGGTCGTCGAGCGCGGTGGTGTCGTCGGGCTCGAACAGCACGGTGATCTCGCGCTGGCCGGCCATGTAGTCGTCGAATCTCGCGGCCAAGAGCGAGCCCGGCTTGTAGGTGGTGCCGCCCACGGTCCAGGGACTGCGCGGCTCGACCAGCATCCATTCGCGCGTGACCTCGGTGTTGGAATCGTCGGGCACGTCGACCTTCGCGAGCCGGCCGTCGGCATGGCGCAGCCAGGTTTCGCTGTCGTAGAAATCCATCTGGCGCGAGACGAAGTCGCGTTCGAAGCCGGGCGTGTTGTCACGCCAGGCGCTCACGGTCATGTCGTCGGCGCTGCCTTCGTACACCGTCGGCGCGCTGTCCAGCGGCGTGCCGCGCTTCCACTCCTTGACGATGCGCGGGTAGCTGGAGCTGGTCATCGAGCCGGGGCCGAAATCGGTGGCCACGTAGAGGTGGTCGATATCCTTCCACGCCACGTTGCTCTTGGCCTCGGGCAGCGTGAAACCGCCCTCGACGAACTGCTTGAGTTCCAGGTCGAACTCGCGCACCACGTTGGCGTCGGCGCCGCCGCGCGAGAGCGAAACCAGGCAGCGCTTGTATTCGGGCTGCAGGCATTGCGCGCCGTGCCAGACCCAGTTTTCCTTGTCGGCCTCGGCCAGCGCGTCGAGGTCGAGCACGGTTTCCCATTCGGGCTGCGGCTTGCGGTATTCGGCCAGCGTGGTGCGCCGCCACAGGCCCTTGGGGTTTTTCTTGTCGCGCCAGAAGTTGTAGAACAGCGGGCCGATCTTGCGCACCATCGGAATGCGGTCGTCCGAATCGAGCACTTCGAGAATGCCCTTCTCGAGCCTTTCGAAGGCGGGCGACTGCGCGTAGCGCTGCACCGTCTTCGCGTTGTGCTGCCGGGCCCATTCGAGCTGTTCGGCGCCATCGATGTCTTCGAGCCAAAGGAACTCGTCGGTCTGCGTGGAAGAGGGTGAGGTCATGAGCGCAGTGTACGAATCCGGTGTGAAAGCGTGCATGCCCCCGTCGGCAGAGCGGAAGCTACTGAATTCATAGCGCCTGCATGGGCTCGGGACAAACCCGCGTTCGACGTTTTCGCACCGGTCCGCGGGGCTGCCCACGGGTATCCTGCCGAACGGCGCCTGCGCACGACAAGGAGACATGCCAAATGAAACACCTGAGCGGTCTTGATGCCACCTTCCTGCACCTGGAAACCCCGGAGATGCCGATGCACGTGGGCTCGCTCAACGTGCTCGACCTGCCCAAGGGCTACAAGGGCGAGTTCTACGAGGACGCCAAGCAGTTCATGGCCAGCCGCATCCACCTGGCCGATGTGTTCACGCGCAAGCTGGCGCTGATGCCCTTCGACATGACCAACCCGGTGTGGGTGGACGATGAAGACATCGACCTCGACTACCACATGCGCCACATCACGCTGCCCAAGCCCGGCACCAACCGGCAGCTGCAGCAGTACGTGGCGCGGCTGCATTCGACGCTGCTCGACCGCAGCCGGCCGATGTGGGAGTTCTTCATCATCGACGGCCTGAAGAGCGGGCAGGTGGCGCTCTACACCAAGGTGCACCACGCGGGCATCGACGGGCAGGCCGGCGTGGCGCTCGGCAAGGCGATCTTCGACCTCGAGGCGACAGGCCGGGTGGTGAAGCCGCCGCGCACGCGTCCGCGCAGCAGCGGCTATCAGCTTGGCATGGCCGAGCTCGCGACGGCGGCGCTGCGCAACACGGCGCAGCAGTACGTCAAGCTCTTCAAGATGGCACCGGCCATCGCGCGTGCGCTCGGCGGCCTTGCCAAGCCCGACGAAAAGGCCGCCGAGAACAACGCCGCCACTGCGCCGAAGAAGTTCAACCTCTTTGCGCCGCGCACCTCGCTGAACGTCTCGATCACCAACCAGCGCACCTTCGCAGGCCGCACCATTTCGCTCGCCGAGACCAAGCACATCGCCAGGCACTTCGGCGTGTCGCTCAACGACGTGGTCATGGGCACGGTGGCCGGCGCGCTGCGCCACTACCTGGCGGACAACAACGAGCTTCCTGCCAAGCCGCTGGTGGCCGGCGTGCCCGTGAGCCTGCGCGAAGCCGGCGACGAAACCGCCAACAACCAGGCCAGCATGATCCTCGTGAGCCTGGCCACCGACATTACCGACCCGGTACAGCGGCTGAAGGCGATCAATGCGTCGTCGACCCGTTCGAAGTCGACCATGAACCGCTTCAAGGCGGTGATCCTCGACGACTTTCCCACCTTCGCGGCGCCCTGGCTGGTGTCGGGCATCGCCTCGATGGTGGGCCGCTCGGGGCTCGTGAACCTGCTGCCGCCGGCCGCCAACGTGGCCATTTCCAACGTGGCGGGCGCGCCGTTCCCCATGTACTTTGCGGGCGCACTGGTCACCAGCTACTACCCGGTGTCGATCGCGAGCCACGGCACGGCCCTCAACGTGACGGTGCAGAGCTACAACGGGCGCATGGACTACGGCCTCATCGCCTGCCGCCGGGCGGTGCCCGACATCACCGAGATCGGCGACTATCTGCTGGCCGAGCACCAGCTGTTGATGGGCCTCACGCAGACGCATCCCGCGGCGGCCGGCCCGGCTCCAGCGAAAGCGGCCATTCCCGAGTCGCCACAGCCTGTGAAGGCGGCGGCCAAGCCTGCTGCGAAACCCGCCGCCCAAGCGGCCGGTAAACCCGTTGCGAAAAAAGCGGCCGCGAAGAAGCTGCCCGCGGTGAAGGCCCCAGCGGCCAAGGCACCGGTGGCCAGGAGCGCTAAAACACCGGCCAAGACGGCCGCGGCCAAGGCCCCGTCCCGCAAGCCTGCCGCACCCGTCAAGGGCACCAGGGCGGCTACTGCGGCATGATCGGCAGTCAGGTGGCTCGAAAAATCTAGAGCAGTTGGACTAGTTTTCCAACCGTTCTAGTTTTCCAGGCCTAGGCACTCCGGAAGAAGATCACCCCATCGCGAATCCCGCGAACCGTTCAACTTCCAGGAAATCGACATGACCACGCAAGCTTCTTTCTCTTCCGCCGCCATCCACGTCATCGGCCAGTACAACGATGCGGGCAAGACCTTGGTGGGCGCCTATCGCGCCGGCGTGCATCGCCTGCTCGGCGGCGCTGCTGCGCGCTCCGCCGAATTCCTGGGCAGCCGCCAGATTCCGCTGGTGAGCGAGCAGGTCAAGGCCAACCTGATCGGCGCGCAAGAAAAGATCAACGGCTTTTTGGCCAACCGCCTGGACATCGACACCGGCCGCATCGTCTCGGCGATGGACCGCGTGGCCGCAGGCACGGCCAGCGGCATCGAAACCGTGGCCGGCCGCGTGGCCCGTGTCGAGTCGCCGATCGTCGGCTCGGTGGTCAAGACGCTGAACGCACTGAACCAGCCGATCGCCAACGTGTCGGTGCAAATCGCCGAGAAGGTCGCGGCCGGTGCCAAGCAGATCGAAGTGCGCATGAGCGGCACCGAAGAAGCCAAGCCCGTGCGTACCGTGAAGGCCAAGGCCGCCGCCGCCAAGAAGCCGGTTCGCCGCAGCACCACCGCCCGCAAGGCAGCCTGACACCGGAGCAACAACGCATGGCGACCCGCCTCGATTCGACCGACGATCCGAAGAAGAAGAGGGCGGCGCCTGCGAAGCCTGCAAGGAAGGCTCCTGCAGCCAGGAAAGCACCCGCGGCCAAGAAGACGGCTGCGGCGGCCAGGAATAAATTCGCTGCTGTCACACCGAAGGCCGAAGGGAAGACGCCGGCAAAGACCGGCGGCGCCGAGGGCCTGCTTCGCGCGGGCCTGAAGGCGCTCGGCAACGTGCGCGACGACGTCGCCAAGCGCCAGGCCAACGTGATCGAAGGCTTGCTCGGCATCGGCCAGGGCAAGTTCGAGGCTGCCGGCGCCAAAGCCGCGCTCGGCCGCGGCTTTCCGGGGCTGGACAGCTTCGGCATCCGCAAGTTCGAAGACGTGTTCGACCAGCGCGTGGCCACCGCCCTGGAGCGGCTCGGCATGCCCAGCGCGGAAGAAGTGCAGGCATTGCGCGAAGAAGTGGCCCGGCTGCGCGAACGCCTCGCCCAACTCGATCCGAAGAACGCCGGCCCGCGCGGCAGCGGCAAGCGCTGAGCCTCGGCCCAGCGAATACCGACGCACGCAGCAGCCGGTTGTGGCCAGTTCCAACACCACGCGCGATCGCATCCTGCAGGCCAGCCTTGCGCTGTTCAATGCGGAAGGCCTTGCGGCGGTGTCCACCCACAAGATTGCGGCCGAGCTCGGCATGAGCCCGGGCAACCTGCATTACCACTTCAAGGCCAAGCAGCTGATCGTCGAATGGCTGTTCCGGCGTTTCGAGCAGCGGCTCGAGGTGCTCGACGGTTCCTCCGATTCGATCACCGCCATCGACGACCTCTGGCTGGCGCTGCACCTGCGCTTCGAAGCCATCGACGAATACCGCTTCATCTACCGCGACATGGCTTTCCTGGCCGGCGAATACCCAGCGCTCGGCCAGCGCGCGCAGGCGCTCACAGCGCAGAACCTGCTGGCAGCCCAGGCGCTCTGCGAAGGGCTGGTGGCGTCGGGTGTCATCGAGACCAGCGCCGAGCAGGCGCGCATCCTTGCGTTGCAGATGGTCTTCACCACCACCTGCTGGCTCTCGTTCGAACGCCTGGTGCCCGGGCGCGATGCGCTGGCGCAGGCGGATCCGGGACTCGCGGCCTTCTACACGCTGACCTTGATTTCCCCGTATGTTTCCAGCGAATCGAGGGCATACCTTGATTACCTGCGGGGCAAATACCTCGGATAAACATCGCTGTTGTCCGACGGGGCGGTGAAACTTTGGTTCGCCATGCTCGTCCCACACAACAGCGAAACAGAAGAAATAGGAACGCCGCTCTCATGACCACTGCCACCCGAGACCACATTGCGCCACCATCGGGCCTGCTGATGCTGGCCGAAGCGCGCGCACTCTGGGAAACCGGTGCGGGCGTTGCGATGTGGCCGCTGCTGCAGCTCACGCCGCGCGGCGACGGGCATCCGGTGATCGTGTTGCCGGGCCTCGTGGCGGGCGACGGATCGACGCTGCTGCTGCGCCGCTACCTGCGCAGCCGCGGCTATGACGCGCATGGCTGGGGCCTGGGCCGCAACTTCGGTCCGCGCAAAGGCGTCGAAGACGGCATGCTCGCGCTGCTGAAGTCGCTGCACGAGAAAAGCGGCCAGAAGGTCAGCGTGATCGGCTGGAGCCTTGGCGGCATCTATGCGCGCCTCCTGGCGTCCGCGCAGCCGGACCTGGTGCGCAACGTGATCACGCTCGGCAGCCCGTTCTCCGGCAGCCCCCGCGCCACCAACGCGTGGCGCGTGTACGAAGGCGTGAGCGGCCAGAGCTCGCACGATCCGCGCCGCATGAAGGTCGTGCAGCCCACGCCGCCCGTTCCAACGACATCGATCTTCAGCCGTACCGATGGCGTCGTCGCGTGGCGCTGCAGCCTCGAAAAACCCGGGCCGAAGGCGGAGAACATCGAGGTAGTGGCAAGCCACCTGGGGCTTGGCGGCCATCCCGCCGTGCTCTACGCGGTGGCCGACCGCCTGGCACAGCCCGAAGGCAAGTGGAAGCCCTTCAACCGCGGCCTGCTCGGGCCGCTGGTCTATCCCGATCCTGACCGCGAAGCCTGACGCCCCCGGAGCCTAGGCTCCGGCCCACACGTCGAGCACGTAGCGCTGGTCGGCAATCATCCTGTCCATCCAGGCCGTGCTGTCGTGCCCATGCTCGCGGGCCAGATCGGCGAGCGTGCGCCGCACATCGGGCTCCATGCGCGAGCCGTCGCCGCACACGTAGATCACGGCGCCCGCTTCCAGCAGCTTCCACACGGCCGCGCCTTGCTCGCGGATCAGATCCTGCACGTAGACCTTGCGCTCGCCCGAGCGCGAGAAGGCCGCGTGCAGCTTCATCAGGCCGCGGTGCGACCACGCCTTGAGCTCCTCGGCATAGATGAAATCCTGCTCCGGGTGCCGGCAGCCGAAGAACAGCATGGCCTGGCCCAGTGCTTCGCCCCGCTCGGCCTGTGCTGCGCGCTCCTGCAGGAAGCCGCGAAACGGCGCGAGACCGGTGCCGGGGCCGATCATGATGAGCGGGCGCTGCGCGTCCTCGGGAAGGCGAAAGCCTTCGGCCGTGGTTTCGCGAATGACGCCGTGCACCGTGTCGCCGGCTTCCGCGCGCGCCAGGTGGTTGGAGCACACGCCCTCGAAGGTGCCGTTGCCCGAGAGCGCCGGTGCGCTCACCACGCCCACCGTGACGCTGCAGCGGCCCGGCGTCATCGAGGGTGACGACGAGATCGAGTAGTAGCGCGGCGAGAGCGGCGACAGCATTTCGAGGAACACCGCGAACGAGACCTGGCAAGCGCGATGTTCTTCGAGCAGGTCGAGCAGCGACTTGCGCTTGTGCAGCACCTCGGCCTTGTAGACCGCTTGCGAAGCGTCGTCGCTGCCCGAGAGCGCCGTGAGCTTGGGTTTGGTGAACGGGCATTCGGTGTGCGCCGCGAGCGTGGCAATCTGCTTGCGCGTGGCCACGTCCTGCAGTTCGACGTAGTCGCCGAGCAGGCGGTCCACTGCGATCACCTGGTCGACCGGCAATGCGGCCTTGCGGCCTGGCACGGCTTGCAGCCGCACGTGGGCCGAACGGTCGAAGCCGAAGCGCGCCATCGCACGCTCGACCTGTGCCGGGCTGTTGCGCGGCACCACGCTCAGGTGGTCGCCGGGCACGTAGTTCACGCCCTCGGGCAGCATCAGCTCGACATGGCGCGTCGAGCGGCTGCTCTCGGCATCGCTGCCGGGGCTTTGCAGTTCGCGGTTCTCAATCACGCGCAGCGCCACGGCGCCGAGCGCATCGACCAGCGCGTTCTTCTGCGGCGGCGGCAGTTCCTCCAGCGTATAGAGCGGCTCGGCTTCCGTGGGCATGTCGGCGCCGGCCTGGATGCCGAAGGTCTTGACCAGTTCGGGCCAGAGCGCATCGCTCCAGTCCTGGAACGCGCCGTCCATGTCCTCGCGCGCATCGCCTTCGCCGCGCGGATGCACGCGCGCGGCGCCGAGCGCCTCGAGCCGCTCGTCGATGCGCCGCGGCACCGCCTGGTAGGTGGCGGCCCAATCGGTGTTGCCGCAGCCGAAGACGCTGAAGCGCACGCCGTTGAGCGAGTCGTCCGCCTTGTCGAGCCAGCGATGGAACTCGGCGGCGTTGTCGGGCGCCACGCCGTTGTATGAGGCGCAGACGATGGCCACCGCGCCGTTGGCGGGCAGCCGCTCGGCATAGTCGTCGAGCGAGGCGAGCTGGGTCGAGAAGCCGCGCAGCTCGCCCGCTTCGGCCAGCTGGCGCGCGAGGTCTTCGGCCGTGCCGAGGTTGGAGCCCTGCAGCACCAGCAGCGAGGTGCCGTGGCGCGCCGCCTGCGGCTTGCGCGCGGCGGGCTTCGCCGATGTCGCCGGCGTGGCGCTTGCTTCCCCGTTGCCTCGCGGGCGCGAAGCCGGGTCGCGCAGCAGTGCCTTGATCTTGAAGTTCTCGGGCTTGATCGTGAGCGCTTCCTTGATCTTGAGCTTGTAGCCGGTGTGATCGACCAGGTGGAAGCGCTGCAGGATCATGCCCAGCGTGAGCACCGCTTCCTGCAATGCGAACTGGCGCCCGATGCAGGCGCGCTGCCCGTTGCCGAAGGGCTTGAAGGCATTGACCGGACGCTCGCGCTCGGCCTCGCGGCTGAAGTTCTCGGGATCGAACCGGTCGGCGTTCTCGCCCCAGATGCCCTTGTCGCGATGCAGCGCCAGCGCATGCATGATGACCATGTTGTTCTTCTTGATCGTGTACTGGCCGCCGATCGTCGTATCTTCCTTCGCGCGCATCGAGATGGCAGGCGCGGTCGGGAACATGCGCAGCGACTCCTTGAGCACCTGCGTCACGTACTGCAGCCGGTTGACCTGCGCGTAGGTCGGTTTCTGCGAGGTGTCGGGCCCGAACACGCTGTCGACCTCGGCCTGCGCCTTGGCCATCGCTTCAGGGCTGTTCAGCAGGAAGTAGATTGCGAACGACAGCAGCCCGCTCGTGGTCTCGTGCCCGGCGATGAGGAATTCGATGCACTCGTCGCGGATCATCTTGTCGGTGAGCTTCTCGCCGCTCTTCTTGTCGACGCCCGCGATCATGTAGCTCAGCAGGTCGGGCTTGGTGGCAATGTCGGCCCCGCTCGCGCGGCGCTCCTCGATGATGTCTTCCACCATCTTGTGCATGAAGCGGATGTCTTTTCGCTGCTGCGCGAGCTCCTTCTTGAGCATGAACTCTTCCAGCGGCAGCCCGCGGCGGTTCTGCACCGTTTCGAGCGTTCGCACCATCGCGTCGACGAACGGATGAAAGCCCTCGCGATAGAACGAGTTGAAGCGGTAGCCGAAGCCGCACAGGCCAATGGTGTCGAGCGTGAGCGCCGTCATGTCGCGCACCACGTCCACCTCTTCGTCGAAGTTCAGCCGCTCCCACTTGGTGACCAGTTGGCCCGCGATGTCCAGCATCATCGGGTGGTAGGCCTGCATGGCGCGCTGGCTGAAGTTGGCCAACAGGATGTTGTGCGGCTTCGACCAGGTTTCCTCGTGCGTGTCGGAGGTGAAGAGCCCATGCGACGCGGCGCGCAACCTGCGCAGCGCGCCGCGCGTGCTCTTGTCGAAGCGCGCCTCTTCGCACAGCTCGTCGACCAGCGCGGGCGAGGACACCACGATCACCGGCATGCCCGGCATGTCGAGCCAATAGATGCCGCCGAGGTCCTGTGCGATCTTCCACATGTCGAGCACGGGAGAGTCGGACCCGATCGACAGCAGGTTGCCGACGAAGGGTTTCTTTGCGGGATGCGGGATTGGATGGAGCGAGTTTTTGCCTGCCATGGGGTGCTGCGCCTTTTGGAATGGACCCGCTTCGGAGATCCGGGGTGTGACTTTCCGAGTATCCCGAGGGACCGGTGGTCGGCAGGACGGGGTTTCCCTTAGGCTGGTTCAGCTCTCGCTCGGGGCGCTGCCGTCCGGGGCGCGCTCCCGCCGACGGGGGACATTCGCGGGGGGAGTACCCGGTGGCCTTTGCACGCGCCCTGAAAAACTCCACTCCTCAGCAGGAAGCAGAAGCCGTCAGGGACGGACCATCTTGCATTCAGACCCCTGTGCCAGCTCGTTGCCGGTATAGACCGCATCCGTACGGAAGCCGTAGTTCGTACCTTCCCAGCCCACCTTCACGCTCTTGCCATCCACCGGCGCAATGGTGTTCACCACCTGCGGCAGCAGCAATTGGTGGTCCTCGGCGCGCATGCGGATGGGGCCGACCACGGAATCGAAGCTCATGTCTTCGAGCGCGTGGGCCACCTTCACAGTGTCGGTCGTACCGGCCTTGTTGATGGCGGCGGCCAAGAGGCGCGGCGTGAAGTCGATTCGCGGCGACAGGAAGTCCTTGCCCGTCTTCGCCTTGTAGGCCTTCGCAAGGGCATCCACACGCGGCGTGTCGGCCTGGCCCGGATGCCATTCGGCCACCCAGGTCAACTGCCCCAGCTTGGCCTGCGACACGGCCAGCACCGTTCCCGGCACCGAGCCCGCGCTGTGGTTGAAGTAGCGCAGGTTGTAGCCGGCGTCGCCCGCGGCCTTCAGCAGCAAGGTCATGTCCTGGCCCCAGTTGCCCGTGATGACTGAGTCGGCGCCGCTTTGCTTGATGTTCGCGATGTAGGGCGAAAAATCCTTCACGCGCCCGATGGGGTGCAGCGTTTCGCCGACGAACTGCACATCGGGCCGCGCCAGTCCCACGAGCTGGCGGCCGTAGCTCGCCCATTGCTTGCCGTGGGCATAGTCCTGGTTCAACAGATAGACCTTCTTCACGTCGGGCGTCTTCTTGATGTAGTTGGCCAGCGCCTTCATCTTCATCGCGGTGTTGGCCTCGGTCTGGAAGTGCCAGAAGCTGCAGTTCTTGCCGGTCATCTCGGGGTCGATCGACGAATGATTCAGCACGATCAGTTCCTTGCCCGGGTTGCGCTGGTTCCACCGCGCCACCGATTGCACGAGCGCCGTCACCACCGACGAGCCTGACCCGCCCGTGACGATGGCCCTGGCACCCTGGTCGATGGCCGCCTGCAGCGCGCTCTGGCTCTCCTGCGCCGAGAGCTTGCTGTCGAACTGCAGCAATTGCAGCCTGGTGCCGCCGAGCACGCCGCCCTTGGCGTTGATCTCTTCGATGGCGTACTGGGTGTGCGTCAGCATCAGCTCGCCCACATTCGCGAACGGGCCCGAGAGCGGGTCGATGTAGGCGATCTTGTAGGTGGGCTGCTGCTGCGCCTGGGCGCCGCCCGCAAGGGCCAGCAGACAGGCGAGGGCGGCCGGCGCCAGGCGCGCGTGCTCGAACTTCATCATGGTTTTGCCTCTCGGGTTCGTGGTCAGTCTTTGGCGCGAAGGCCGATCACCCGGCTCGCGAGCTTCGTGAGCTCGGCCACCACCTCGTCGGCCGAGAGGCGGCCATCGGGCCGGTACCAGCTGTAGAGAAAACCCGGCAGGCTGCACGCGGCCAGCGCGGTGATCTTGGTCTCGGTGAAATCCAGGTCGCCATCACGGCGCGCTTCTTCGAGCAACGGGCAGAGCAGGCCGTAGAAGTGATGCGCAAGTTTTTTCTGCGCGGCGACGTATTCAGGGCGGTACACCTGCGGCTCGCGGTACGCAAAGAAGGCGCAGGGGTGGTGCGCGATGGTGGCGCGTATCAGCCGCTCGATGCCTTCGAGCACCTTCTCGCTCGCGCGCCGCGGATCGTCCGCCGCGAAATCGAGCGCGGTGAAGCAGTCGACCGTGGGGCGCCAGGAGAGCGTTTCGAAGATCTCCTGCTTGTCGCGAAAGTAGTAGTAAACGAAGGGTTTGGTCACGCCCAGTGCACGAACGATCTGCGCCATGGTCGTGTTGGCGTAGCCCTGCGCCGCAAAGAGCTGAGCGGCCGCCTGCAGGATGCGCTCGCGCTGCAGGTCGGTGCCCTGCGTGGCCGCGCGCTGGCGGCCCGTGCCCTGGGACCGGTTCGCCTGCGCCGTGCTCTTGCGAGAGGGTTTTTGCCGTGTCGCCGAAGTTATACCCATGGGTAGGATTGTTGGTGCACCATGCGCTCGTTGGCAAGCGACTGCCCCGCGCGGGCGGCTATCGATAACCCTGAGGAACTGACACCATGGAGACATTGCCCGACCGCCCCCAGAAGCCTCTGCACGAGTATCTGCGCGCACATGCGCGAGAGCGCGCCAACGCCGCCGCCTGCATCTGGTACGGCCATGCCATGACCTGGGCGCAGCTCGATAGTGCGAGCGACGCCTTCGCGGCCCGGCTGCAGGCCATCGGGGTGAAAAAGGGCGAGCCCGTGGTGCTGTTCCTCAACAACTGCCCGCAATACCTGGTCGCGCATTTCGGCATCCAGAAGATCGGTGCCATCGTCTGCCCGTGCAGTCCGCTCAACAAGGAGCACGAGCTGGCCTACCAGGTGAACGACCTCGGGGCACGCGCGATCGTCGCAGCCGCGCCGCTGCTGCCGGTGGTTCGCAAGGTGCAGCCGGAGAGCGCACTCTCGCATGTGTTCGTGGTGCACTACGCCGACCTGCTGCCTGAGCAGCCCACGCTCGATCTGCCAGCCGAACTGCTGGCCGAGCGCGATGCTGCGCGCGGCATGCCCGCGGACTGCGAAGATTTTCTCGCCGTGATGCAAAGCGGCGCCGTGCCGCAGCCCGTGGCCATCGGTCTCGACGACGTGGCGCTCATGACCTATACCTCGGGCACCACGGGGCTCCCGAAGGGCGCCATGCTGAGTTATGGCAACGCGCTCTTCAAGACGCGTGCGGCGTCCGACTGCAACAGCGTGGAAAGCAGCGACGTGCTGCTGTCGATTCCACCGCTCTATCACATCGCAGGCATGCTGATGGGCGTGAATGTGCCCGTGCTCAGCGGCGCGGCGTCGGTGCTGCTGCACCGTTTCGATCCGCGCGCCGTGCTGCAGGCCATTGCACAGTACAAGGTGAACTGGTGGTACAGCATCGCGCCGATGAACGTGGCGTGCATGCAGGTGCCCGACATCGCGAGCTTCGATCTGTCGAGCCTGCGGCGCAATCCGGTCACGAGCTTCGGCATCACCTTCACCGAATCGCTGGCCGCGCAGTGGCGCTCGCATGCGCCCAACTGCACCTCGTTCGAAGCCGCGTACGGGCTCAGCGAAACCCACACGTGCGACACCTACACGCCGCACCATTCGCCGCGCTGGGGAACGCAGGGCATCGCGGTGCCGGGCGTGAGCATCCGCATCGTCGACACCGAGACGCAGGCCGACGTGCCGACCGGCGAGGTGGGCGAGATCGTGCTGACCAGCCCCGGCTGCTTCAAAGGCTACTGGAACAAGCCCGAGGCCACGGCCGCCACGCTGCGCGATGGATGGGTGCACACCGGCGACATTGGAAAACTCGACGCGGACGGCTATCTCACCTTCATCGGCCGCATCAAGGAGATGATCAAGGTTTCGGGCTACAGCGTGTTTCCGGAACAGGTCGAGACCATCCTCATCAAGCACCCCGCCGTGGCGCAGGCGGCCGTCATCGCGCAGCCCGATCCCGAGAAGGGCGAAGTCGTCAAGGCCTTCATCGTGCGCAAGCCCGGCGCCACGCTCGACGCCGAGACGCTCATCGCCTGGTCGCGCGACAACATGGCGAGCTACAAGGCGCCGCGCGCCGTGAGCTTCATCGACGCGTTGCCGACCACGGGCGCCGGCAAGGTGCTGCGCCGGCTGCTGAAAGACAAGACCTGAAAGGCATCTCTTGTTCTCCAAGATCCTGATTGCCAACCGCGGCGAGATCGCCGTGCGGCTGGTGCGCGCGCTGCGCGACCTGGGCATTGCGAGCGTGGCGGTGCACGCGCGCGATGATGCGTCCGCGCTGCATGTGCAGCTGGCCGATGCCGCGGTCGCGCTCGATGCCACCGGTCCGTCGGCGTATCTCGACATCGCAGCCTTGGTCGGCATCGCGCGCGCGCAGGGCTGCGATGCCGTGCATCCCGGCTACGGTTTCCTGAGCGAGCGTGCCGATTTTGCGGAGGCTTGCGCAAGAGCCGGCCTGATCTTCATCGGCCCGACGGCCGATCAGCTGGCGCTGTTCGGCGACAAGGCGCGTGCCCGCGCGCTCGCCGCGCAATGCGGCGTGCCCGTGATGCTCGGCAGCGCCGGCGCGGTGACGCTCGCACAGGCGCAGGCCTTCTTTGCCGAGCAGCACGCGCAGGGTGCCGCGGGCGTGATGATCAAGGCCATCGGCGGTGGCGGCGGGCGCGGCATGCGCGCCGTGCTCCATGCCGAAGAGTTGCCCGAAGCGCATGCGCGCTGCATGTCCGAAGCCAAGGCCGCTTTCGGTGTCGAAGGCGTGTACGTCGAGCGCCTGATGCGCAACGCCCGGCACATCGAAGTGCAGGTGCTGGGCGATGGGCAGGCCGTGGCGAGTCTCGGGGAGCGCGAGTGCACCTTGCAGCGGCGCTTCCAGAAGCTGGTGGAGATCGCGCCCAGCCCGTCGTTGTCCGATTCGCTGCGTGCCCAGGTCACGCATGCGGCGCTGCGCATGGCCAAGACCGTGGGTTATCGCAGCCTCGGCACCTTTGAATTTCTCGTCGATGCCGAATCGGCCACGCTGCCCTTCGTTTTCATCGAAGCCAACCCCAGGCTGCAGGTGGAGCACACGGTGACCGAAGCGGTGACCGGGCTCGATCTCGTGCAACTGCAGATTGCTGTGGCCGCCGGCCAGCCCCTGAATGCGCTGGGCGTGGACGCGGACCGCACGGCGCCGCAGCGCGGCTTCGCGGTGCAATGGCGCATCAATGCGGAGGCGCTCGATGCTCACGGCGGTGCGCGCCCATCCAGCGGCACGCTCGCGCGCTTCGATCTGCCGGCCGGACCGGGCGTGCGCATCGATACGCATGGCTATGCAGGCCTTGCGCCTTCGCCGCACTACGACACGCTGCTTGCCAAGCTGATCGTGCATTCGCCGTCGCCGCATTTCGCCGATGCGTTGCGCCGCTCGCTGCGCGTGCTGGACGAATGCCACATCGATGGCATTGCGACCAATCTCTCGCTGCTGCGCGCCATTGCAGCGCGGCCCGAGTTTGCGAGCCAGGCGGTGCACACGCGCTTCGTGGAAGCGCACCTCGGCGATCTGCTCGCCTCGGCGGTCGCATTCGAGAAGAAGAGCCCGAGAAAAAATGCATCCGCTCCCGAGGCTGGGAACGCGGCGCCGGCAAGTTCTTCGGATGACGAGAATGGCCTCACGGTCAAGGCGCCCATGTCGGCAAAGCTGGTGCAGTTCGAGGTCGCGCTTGGCGATGTGCTGCCCGCAGGTGCGCAGCTCGGCGTGCTCGAAGCCATGAAGATGGAGCACCTGCTGCATGCGCCGGCCGCAGGCCGGGTGGTCGCGTTGCTGGCCGAGCCCGGCGACTACCTGGTCGAGGGCCAGTCGCTGGTGCGGCTGGAGCCCGTCGATGCCCGCGCGGTGGAAGCCGAGGCACATGCCGGGCACGATCTCGACGCCATTCGCTCCGATCTGCAGAAGGTGATCGACCGCCATGCGTACACGCTCGACGCCAACCGCGGCGCGGCCGTGGCGAAGCGGCATGCGCAGGGCGGGCGCACCGCGCGCGAGAACATTGCGGATCTTTGCGAGACCGCATCGGACCCGGCCAACTTCATCGAATACGGCGCGCTCGCCATTGCCGCGCAAACCCGCCGCCGCACGCTCGAGGACCTGATTGCCAACACGCCGGCCGACGGCATGGTCACGGGCTTGGGCAGCATCAACGCAAAACAGTTCGGCCCCGAGGCGTCCCGGTGCGCCGTGCTGGCCTACGACTACACGGTGCTGGCCGGTACGCAGGGCATGCGCAACCACCACAAGACCGACCGTCTGCTGGCGGTGGCACACCAGCTGAAGCTGCCGGTGGTGCTGTTCGCCGAGGGCGGCGGCGGGCGGCCGGGCGATACCGACATGCCGATCGTGGCGGGCCTCAACAACCACACCTTCAGCCAGTTCGCGGCGCTCTCGGGCAAGGTGCCGGTGGTGGGCATCGTGCATGGCCGCTGCTTTGCCGGCAATGCCGCGCTGCTGGGTTGCGCCGACGTGATCATTGCCACCAGGGGAAGCAACATCGGCATGAGCGGCCCCGCGATGATCGAGGGCGGCGGGCTCGGCACCTTCGCGCCGGAGCAGATCGGGCCGAGCAGCGTGCAGTCGCGCAACGGCGTGATCGACATCCTCGTTGAAGACGAGGCCGCGGCGGTGGCCGCAGCGAAGCAATACCTCTCGTACTTTCAGGGGCCCGTCGCCGACTGGCATTGCGCCGATCCGCGCATGCTGCGCCACGTGGTGCCCGAGAACCGGCTGCGTGTGTACGACGTGCGCGCCGCAATGCGCGGCGTGGCCGACACGGGCTCGCTGCTCGAACTGCGCGCCGGCTTCGGCGTGGGCATCGTCACCGCGCTGGCGCGCATCGAAGGCAAGCCCGTCGGGCTGATGGCCAACAACCCGCACCACCTGGGCGGTGCCATCGATGTGGAGGCGGCCGACAAATCGGCGCGCTTCATGCAGCTGTGCAACGCGCACGGGCTGCCGATCGTCTCGCTGTGCGACACGCCCGGCTTCATGGTCGGTCCCGAGATCGAGGCACAGGCCCAGGTGCGGCACGTGTGCCGCATGTTCATGGTGGCCTCGCACCTGCGCGTGCCTTTCTTTGCCGTGGTGCTGCGCAAGGGCTATGGCCTGGGTGCGCAGGCCATGACGGCCGGTGGCTTCGATGCGCCGGTGTTCACGGTGGCGTGGCCCACGGGCGAGTTCGGCGCCATGGGGCTCGAAGGCGCGGTGCGGCTGGGCTACCGCAAGGAGCTTGCGTCGGCGGCTGAAGGTGGCGAGCGCGATGCACTGTTCAAGAAGCTCGTGGCGCAGCAGTACGCCAACGGCGAAGCGATTCACATGGCGCAAACGCTGGAGATCGATGCGGTGATCGATCCCGCCGAAACGCGCACCTGGCTGGTGCGCGGGCTCGCATCCGCGGGCGGACGGGCGGTGCGACCCGCCTCGCCCTACGTAGACACTTGGTAACGATGCACTAGGCCTCGTCACACGAGGGGGCAAGGAGGATTCGTAAACTGAGTCGCTTTGCGCGCATGAAACTGGGTTCCCGTTGGCTTTCGGTTCTTTGTCAGGGTGTTTTGCGGCATGGCGTGGCCGCGGTCGGGCTGTTGCTGCTGGCCGCCGCAGTGGCCGTACAGGCCGTTCAGCCGGATGAGCGGCCGAAGCAGCTGGTAGAGGCGCACTGGGTGACCAGTTGGGCGGTTGCGCCAGTGGATTTTCGCGAGTTGAGTGCGAATCCTCTCGCCAAGGCCGCGGCGCCGAAGCCCGGCGGCGACGTATTCCGCGGGCAGACGCTGCGCCAGCAATTCGAAACCGCGCTGGGAGGCGAGCGCATTCGCATCCGCTTCTCCAACAGATTCGGCAAGGCTCCGCTGCGCATCGCAGCCGCGAGCGTGGGCCTCAGCACCGGCGCAGGCGCGGTGTCGCCGGCGACGATGCGCATGCTGCGCTTCGGCGGCCGCGACAGCGTGGTCGTTGCGCCCGGGGCAGATGCCTGGAGCGATGGTGCCGACGTGAAAGTCGAAGCCGGGCAGGCTGTCGCCGTGAGCGCTTTTTTCGATCGCACCGTGCCTTACGCGACCGTTCACACGCAGATGTCCGACACGAGCTGGGTGGCCGACGGCAATGCCGTGGGCACGCCCAAATTGCAGGGAGGTGCACCGCTGCCGCTCAATCACATCGTGACCGGGCTCGACGTGATGACCACGCAGCCGGTTCGCGTGGTGGTCGCGTTCGGAGACTCCATCACCGCCGGCGGCGGCGAGGCGGGGGAGGGGGCATATCCCGATCTGCTTGCCACGCGTTTGCGCAACAGCCCTTCGGCGGCGCAACCGCTGTCCGTGATCAATACGGGCATTGGCGGCAACCGCCTGCTGACCGACGGCGTCGGCCCGAGCGGTCTGTCCCGTTTTGCGCGCGATGCACTTGGGCAGACGGGCGTGACGCACGTCGTCGTGCTGCTCGGCACCAACGACATCGGCCGCAGCGTACTGATGGGCCTGGCGCGGCTGCCGACGCCGGAGCACGAAGTTCCGACGGCGGAACGCATCACCGAAGGCTTGCAGCAGCTGATCAAGCAAGCGCACGCCAAAGGCGTGAAGGTGCTGATCGGTACCGTGCCGCCGTTCAGGAACACGCCGTACTGGAGCGACGCTTCCGAGGCCATGCGCAGCGAGGTCAACCGCTGGATTCGCAGCCGGCAGGACGTCGACGCCGTGATCGATTTCGACGCGGTGCTTCGCAACCCGGCCGATCCCCTGGCGCTGAACCCGCTGTATGACAACGGCGACCACCTGCACCCGAACAAAGCGGGTCATGCCGCCATGGCCGCGGCCGTGGATCTTCGTGAATTGCAAGAGTAAGCGCTAACAAAAGCACTACTTCTTGCGATACACGTTTACACAAACTCCGGTGTAGGGCTTACAGCGGGTTCACATGGCCCCGGCAGCATGAAGGCTCCAACAACTCATGAGGGCCAACCCATGAAAAAACTAGCAATCACCTTCGCCATCGGCGCCGCTTCGCTGCTCTCGGTGGGAGGCGCCCTCACGGTGCCGACCACCGCCCATGCGCAGCGCTCGGTGACCGTCGAAATCCCGCCGCCGCCCCCGCGCTCCGAACGCGTGCCGCCGCCGCGCCGAGGCTATGTGTGGGCTCCGGGGCATTACGAATGGCGTAGTGGACGCCATGTGTGGGTCCGGGGCATGTATGTGCGCGCCCGTCCGGGCTACGCCTATCGTGCGCCGGAATGGCGCGAACGTGACGGCCGCTGGGAATACCGCCGTGGCGAGTGGGACCGCGATGGCGACGGCGTGCCGAACCGCCGTGATCGCCGTCCGGACAATCCCAACCGCAACTGACCTGAGGTCTTTCTGAAGGTGAAGGGGCTTCCGCGCTATCGGAACACGACCGTGCGGTGCCCGTTCAGCAGCACGCGGTGCTCGCTGTGCCACTTCACCGCGCGCGCCAGCACCTGGCTTTCGGTGTCGCGGCCGCGGGCCGTGAGGTCTTCGACCGTGTCGGTGTGGTCGGCGCGCGCCACGTCCTGCTCGATGATCGGGCCTTCGTCGAGATCGGCCGTCACGTAGTGGGCGGTGGCGCCGATCAGCTTCACGCCGCGGTCGTGCGCCTGGTAGTAGGGCTTGGCGCCCTTGAAGCTCGGCAGGAACGAGTGATGGATGTTGATGGCCCGGCCCGCCAGGCTCTTGCACAGGTCGTTGCTCAGGATCTGCATGTAGCGCGCAAGCACCACGAGCTCCGCGCCCTCGGCCTCGATGATTTCCAACTGCTTTGCTTCGCCCTGCGCCTTGGTGGCGGCCGTCACGGGAATGTGATGGAAGGGCACGTTGTAGCTGGCGGCCAGCTGGTAGAACTCGCGGTGGTTCGAGATGATGGCGCGCACGTCGATCGCGAGCAGCCCGCTCTTCCAGCGGAACAGCAGGTCGTTGAGGCAGTGGCCTTCCTTGCTGACGAGGATCACGGTCTTCATCGGTTCGGCCGCGGCGTGCAGTTGCAGGCTCATGCCGAAGCCGGCGCCGAAGGTGGCGAGTTGTTCGCGCAGCGCCGCCTCGGTGTGGTCGCTGCAGGCGAAGCGCACGCGCATGAAGAATAGGCCCGTGTCGTGGTCGTTGTACTGGGCGGCTTCCTCGATGTTGCCGCCGCGTTCGAGCAGGAAGCCCGAAACGGCGTGCACGATGCCCGTCCGGTCGGGGCAGGAGAGGGTCAGGATGTAAGCGGGCGTAGTGGTCGTCATGAGGGGCACGATTGTCGCAGGGGTGCCAGAATGCCGTTTTTTGGTGCGCGTTAAGCAGGAGCAATCGATGGCTTATCAGGACTTCAACATGGGCAACCAGTGGCTGCCCTTCACCCCCAACCGCCACTTCCAGAAAGACCCGCGCGTCTTCGTGGCCGCCGACGGCATGGAGTTCACCACGCACGACGGCAAGAAGGTGATCGACGGCATCTCGTCGCTGTGGTGCGTGGGCGCGGGCCACAACAGGAAGCCGATCAACGAAGCCATCAAGAAGCAGCTCGACACGCTCGACTACGCCACGGCTTTCCAGGTCAGCAACGACAAGGCGTTCAAGGCGGCCGAGATGATCGCCTCGCTGGCGCCCGGCGACCTCAACAAGGTGCTGTTCTGTAACTCGGGCTCCGAGGCGGCGGACACCTCGATGAAGGTGGCGCTGGCCTACCATCGCGCGCGCGGCGAGGGCCACCGCAACGTGTTCATCGGCCGCGAGAAGGGCTACCACGGCGTCGGTTTCGGCGGCATGTCGGTGGGCGGCATTCCGGGCAACCGCAAGGTGTTCGGCTCGGCCTTTCTGCCGCGCGTGGACCACATGCGCTTCATTCATGACCCGGTGAACCACGCCTACATCCACAACGAGGAGCCGGTGTGGGCCGAAGACCCGCTGGTCGAGCTCGAAACTCGCATCCTGCCGCTGCACGATGCGAGCAACATCGCCGCGATCATCGTGGAGCCGGTGGCCGGTTCGGCCGGCTGGTACCTGCCGCCCAAGGGCTACCTGAAGCGCCTGCGCGAAATCTGCGACAAGCACGGCATCCTCTTGATCTTCGACGAGGTCATCACCGGCTTCGGCCGCATGGGCACCAACTTCGCGTCGGACTACTACGGCGTGGTGCCCGACATGCTGAACTTCGCCAAGTGCGTGACCAACGGCGTCATTCCGCTCGGCGGCGTGATCTGCCGCGACAAGCTCTACGACGCGATGATGAAGACCGACGCGCCCGAGCACGTGGTCGAGTTCTTCCACGGCTACACCTACTCGGGCCACCCGGTGGCCTGCGCCGCGGCCATTGCCACGCTCGACCTCTTCAAGCAGGAAAACCTGTTCGCCCGCGCCGGCGACATGGGCAAGGTGCTGGGCGATGCGTTCCACAGCACCTTCAAGGGCCTGCCGAACGTGGTGAGCATCCGCAGCCTCGGCCTGGCCGCGGCGGTGGAGCTCGCGCCGATCGCGGGCACACCGGGCAAGCGCGCCTACGACATCTTCCTGGATTGTTTCCACAAGGGCGCGCTGGTGCGGCCCGCGGGCGACGTGCTGGTGATCGCACCGCCGTACATCGTCGAAAAGCAGCACATCGACACGCTGGTCAACACGCTGGCCGATTCGATCAAGAAGTTCGCCTGAGCCGCGAAGCGCCGAGGCTACTGCGCGCGCACGCCGGCGCAGTAGTCCTTGGCCGGCAGAGCGGGCGTGCGCCAGACGGCGTCGTAGGCGCCCCGGTTGTCTTCGTCCGCCTCGGCTGATTCACCGCCGGCCTGCAGCCGGACGGCCTTCACCGAAACATCCGTCGGCAGGTGCTGCGGCACGCCCAGCACCTTGGTGGCGTGGCCCGCGCCGCTGATCAGCAGCACCGTCTTGCCCGGCTGCCGGGCCTTGACGATGGCTTGCGCCATGGCGCGGTCGCGCCCGACCTGGATGCGCGTCATCGGCACGATCTGGGCCTCGGGCAGCAGCTTGCAGTGGCCCTCGCGCACGGCGTCCTGCTGTGCGGTGTAGGCCTCGCCGTTGAGCTGCACGTCGAGCGAGACGTCGGCCATGGCGTTCTTCATTCGCGCACGCGGCAGGTTGGCGCCGGCGACCGGCACGCCGGCGCGCACCGCGGCCATCACCGCCGGGCCGTAGCTTTGCCAAGGCCAGGCCTTGTCGTTCCAGCCGAGCGCGGCTTGCACCTGCGCTTCGGTGGCGGTGCGGTCGAGGCGGGCGGTACTGTGGCCTTCCTCGGCCATCTCCAGCAGCAGCGTGGCCAGCTTGCCTTGGCTCGCCAGCGCTTCGACGGTTTCCCGCTCGATGGCGTGGTGCTCGGCCGCGTCGTGCTGTTCGCCGAGGATGAGCGCGTCCGCCGGCAGCAGCGCCGCGGCGCGCCGCGCCACGGGTGCATCCGAACCGGGAGCAAAGGCGGAGCACCCTGCCAGCGCAACAGCGGCGAACAAGGGCAACAGGAATCGCGAGGCCCGCGCGGGCAGGGGGTGGCATTGCATCGCGCCATACTATGCGTTGGCGCCTGCACGCCGTGCCGTCCAAATTCGCTTTCTCCCTGTGGTGTCTTCCCGCTTTCCGGTTCGCGTGCTCGCCACGCTGTGGCTTGCACTCGCCGCGGCGGGAGTCTGCCTCGCCCTTCATACGCCCCTGCCGTGGATGATCGGTCCGCTGCTCGCGGTCTCGCTGGCGTCGATAGCCGGCGCTTCGACCGCCAGCTACACACCGCTGCGCAATGCCGGGCAATGGACCATCGGCACTGCGCTCGGCCTCTATTTCACGCCGCAGGTGGTGGGGCTGGTGGCCGGCGTCTGGTGGGCCATTGCACTCGCCATTGCCTGGGCCTTGCTGCTCGGCTGGGGCTTCGGGCACTGGTTGCACAGGCTGCACGCCAGGCGAATGCCGTATGTGCCGGCAAAGTCCATGAGAGCAACGACTTACTTCGCGGGCGCCATCGGCGGCGCGTCGGAGATGACGCTGCTGTCCGAATCGGCCGGCGCACGCACCGATCTGGTGGCCGCCGCGCACAGCCTGCGTCTGGTGGTGGTCACGATCACCATCCCGTTCGCCATGCAGTGGAGCGGCTTGCACGGGCTTGAAATCAACCCGCCCATGGTGCGTGAGGTGAATGCGGGCGGGCTCCTGCTGCTTGCGCTGGCCACCGGCCTCGGCGGCCTCGCGATGCGTGCGCTGGGCCGCACCAACCCGTGGTTCATGGGCCCGCTGGTGGTGGCCATGGGCTTCACCATCGCAGGCCAGCCGCTGTCGGCCGTGCCGACCTGGATGTCGAACACCGCGCAACTGGTGATTGCCGTGAGCTTGGGCGTGCGCTTCAGCCGCGAGTTCCTGCATACGGCGCCCCGGTGGCTGGGTTCGGTCGCTCTGGGTACCGTCGCCATGCTGGTGCTGTGCGCGGGTGCCGCATGGCTGCTGGCCCGGGCGACGGGGCTGCACCCCGCCACGATGATCCTGGGCACCTCGCCCGGCGGCATCGCCGAAATGTCGATCACCGCCAAGGTTTTGCAGCTGGGCGTGCCGGTGGTCACCGCGTTCCAGGTGTGCCGGCTGGTGACGGTGTTGCTGCTGGTGGGGCCGATGTACCGGTGGATCTACGGTCGGAAATGAGGGGCAAGAAGGGGTGAGCGGGCGCAAAAAAAGCGCCTGAAGAGGCGCTTTCTTGTCCGCGGCGGCAGGGGCTCAGTGCACCAGCACTGGCGTATGAGCCAGTTCGGCATAGCCCTCGAGCGTGTCCTCGACTTCTTCCTGGGTGGGCGTATTGAGCTGCCAGGCGGCAATCTGCTGCTGGAACAGTTCGGCCCACGAGCCGTCGAGGTAAACCTCTTTGCCCGAGCGCTTGTCGACGATTTCGAAGCCGTGGCGCTCCAGAACCGGCACATTGGGTTGCGCCGGTGTGTCGCCTTCGTTCGGCTGCACGTGCACGACGACGAAGGACTCCGAGTCATAGAGCATGTTCATTGCGGGGCCTGTGAGGATGTCGATGGCATTCATGGTGGTTAGATAGCAATCAACGCGCCAGTTTCAAGACGGGTTGTCTTTTTGTAGAGAAAACGCATTAATTTCTACGTATGTTGCCACCACTTTCGCGCTAACTCGAAGGGCCGGCGGGAAGGGATTCACGCAACTGCATGTCGGCAAAATCGCCGTTGGCCTGTGTCTGTTTCATCCGTACCGGCAGGTAGCCGAGCGCCGGTGCGAGCCAGATTTCGATCTTGTCGTCGAATTCGCGCCGCGGGCTGCGCGTGAGCTTGCGCACCGCATAGTCCCCGGCTGGCACGGTCATCTGTTCTTCGCCCTCGATGTTGAAGACCCAGACGCCGGCATCGCGCGGGCCAACCGTCTGGACGGAAATGCGGCTGCCGGCCGGATAACGCCCCGGGTCGCCCGCCAGCATGCCGCCGAGTTGCATCACCACGCTGAGCCGGTCTTGCGCGCCGGGCAGCAGAGGCACGCTGGGCGCGTTGTTGCTGAACATCACTTGGCCTTGGTCGCGCAGGAAGTGCGAAGCCACCTCGCCTTTGCGGGCCTCGGAAAAGCGGTCGGGTTCGATGCCGGTCGGGCCGATCTTGCCGGTGCTGTGCTGGCTGCGAATGGTCTTGAACAGGAATTTGAGCGACAACCGCGCGTCGTAGCTGCTGCCGTCCTGCAGCCAATCCAGGTCGCCGAACACGCCCTGCATCGGCGAGGCGCCCTGCTGGCCCGTGACCGCGAAGGCGAGCTTGACCGAGCCGGGAATTCGCAGCGCCTCCGGGCCGACGACGTTGCCGGCCGTGGCGCTGGCAGCGCCCGCGGCCCCGCCGTCCCCGATGCCGGCGTTGCTTGTGCTGCCCGAGCCACCCAGTGCGGCCCCTGCGGGAGCGCTTGCTGCCGGCGCAGGCGCGTTTGCTCCTGAATCTGTAGCGTTCTGCGCCGTGATTTCGGGCGTTTCAGCCGGAGGTTGTTCTGCAACCAGCGGCGTGGGAACTGGCGTCGGCTCGGGTGCCGCCGCGGGCCTGGGTCTGGACGGCTCGCGCGGCCGCCGAGGTTTTGCGGGCGGCGGCGGTTTGGCTTCGGCGGCGGGTGCTGCTGCGGCCGGCGCGGCCGGCTTTTCCGGAGCCGGCGGCGCGATCACGATCGTCCGGGTGATGAACTTGTTCGCGAGCGGCGAAGGATCGGGGCCGATGGCCGTGGGCGCCAGCCCCAGCAGCAGAACGTGAACCAGCCCCACCGCCAGTGTCAGCCCGGCCAGCGCCCGCCACGACGGGCGCGTCGGGGGCGCAACTGACGGGAACGGCGGGGCGGCGAGCGTCGGCATGAGGTGTGGAGTGAGCGCCGGCGCCGAGGTTCACAAGGACCACCTCGGTACACTGCCGCCCGTTCACCCAGTTTAGTGGGCGCGGCGCCGGCCCTCGTGTTCGCGCCGTGTCCTTCATCACGCATTTGCCACCATGAAACTCGCCACCCTGAAGGACGGCTCGCGCGACGGCCAGCTCGTCGTCGTCTCGCGCGACCTCACGCTCGCGCACTACGCCACCGGCATTGCCAGCCGGCTGCAGCAGGTGCTGGACGACTGGGGCTTCATGAGCCCGCAGCTGCAGGACCTGTACGACGCGGTCAACAACGGCCGCGCACGCCACTCCTTTCCGTTCGACCCCTCGATGTGCATGGCGCCGCTGCCGCGCGCCTTCCAGTGGGCCGACGGCTCGGCGTACTTGAACCATGTGGAGCTGGTGCGCAAGGCCCGCAACGCCGAGGTGCCTGAAAGCTTCTATCAAGACCCGCTGATGTACCAGGGCGGCAGCGACGACTTTCTGGGCCCGACCGACGACATCGTGGTGCCCAGCGAAGCCATGGGCATCGATTTCGAGGCCGAAATTGCGGTGATTACCGGCGACGTGAAGATGGGCGCCACGCCCGACCAGGCGCTCGACGGCATCCGCCTGGTGATGCTGGCCAACGACGTGAGCCTGCGCAACCTGATTCCGGCCGAACTGGCCAAGGGCTTCGGCTTCTTCCAGAGCAAGCCCGCCACCGCCTTCAGCCCGGTGGCCGTGACGCTCGACGAGATCGGCGAGGCCTGGCAAGACGGCCGCGTGCACCTCACGCTGCAAAGCAGCTGGAACGGCCGCAAGGTCGGCCTATGCGACGCCGGGCCGGAGATGACCTTTCACTTCGGCCAGCTCATCGCCCACATCGCCAAGACGCGCAATGTGCGCGCCGGCAGCATCGTCGGCAGCGGCACCGTGAGCAACAAGGGCGTGGAAAAGAAAGACGGCCAGATGGACTGGCCCAAGGGCTATTCGTGCATCGCCGAGAAGCGCTGCATCGAAACCATCCAGGGCGGCGAGCCGGTAACCGAGTTCATGAAGTTCGGCGACACGATCCGCATCGAGATGAAGGGGCTTGATGGCCGCTCGCTGTTCGGTGCCATCGACCAGGAAGTGGTGTCGGTGGCGGGGCGGCCGAAGGTGGCGCCGGTGTCGCTGGTCAGCGCCCAGGCCGAGGACGCGGCCGAAGACTGAGGCGTCTCAAGGAGGCGCCGCGCGCAGCAATAGCTCCTTCTGCGTCCGTATGCCCAGCCGCCGGAACGCCCGGTACTGATGGGTGCGCACCGTCGTCAGTTCGATGCCGATCTCGCGTGCCGCCTGCTTGGCGGTGCTGCCGGCCATCAGATGGCCGATGACCTCGCGCTCGCGCAGGCTCAAGGTCAGCAGGCGCGAGGCGAGGGAGGGCGCCACCGAGCCCGCTGTGGCCACCGTGCTGCGGCCGTGGGCCATGGTGGCCTCGGCCAACAGAGTGGCGTGGCGCTCGATCGTCGCGAACTCGCGGTCGTCGAACTCAGCCTGCGCGAGGCTCCGGTAGAAGCTCACCGCCACGCGCTGGCCGGTGGGCGTCAGCAGCAGGACCGACGCACGCTCGCGAATGCCCACGTCGCCGTAGCAGGCGGCGCGGTAGGCGGTGTCGGCCACCTCCTCGGCGCGCTGGTGGCCCAGCCACAGCTGCGCGCGCTTGGGCAGCTTGCGCTTGGCGAGCCAAGTCATGTTGGGGTCGAGGAGGTCGAAGCGCTGCGCCACGTAGCGCTCGGCGGTGCGTTCGGCCGTGGTGCCGTAGCTGCTGGCGGCCGACACGGCCCCGATGCGCCCGGTGGCATCGACGGCGAACACGGTGCAGAAGGTCACAGGCATCACGCGGTGCATGGCCGCGAGGCAACTGGCCGCGAGATGCGGCGTACCGATGCCCGCCAGCACGTCACGGACGATGGCCGCCGACAGCGCAGTGTCGGCAGCGGGTTGAATGCGCCAGCGTCTCATGGGTGCGGAACAGACTCAGGGTAAATACGTCGTACAAAGTTATGACAACGGCCGTGGTCCCGCATCGGGACAATCCCGCTGCATGACGAACCCCACCATTGCGGCCGACGCGCCGGCACCCGGCGCCATGGCCGCCGATGCCGCGAGCGGCCCCGTGCCGCCGATGCCGAGCGCGACCGGGCTGCCGCCTTCGGTCGGTGCCTTTCACTACACGCGCTACAAGTCCTGGACGCCGCCGCTCGAGCAGGGTGGCGCGGAGCCGGGCCGCCATCCGGTGGTGATTGCGGGCGGCGGGCCGGTCGGCATGGCGCTGGCGCTGGGGCTCGCGAACCACGGCGTGCGCTGTGTGGTGCTCGAGGCCGACGACACCGTGTGCGTGGGCAGCCGCGCGGCCTGCATTTCGCGCCGCAGCCTGGAAATCATGACGCGGCTCGGCGTGCTTCCGGCGTTCATGGCCAAGGGCCTGCCGTGGACCGGCGGGCGCAGCTTCTACAAGACGGCCGAGGTGTTCCGCTTCGAGATGCCGCACGACGAGCGGCAGAAGCTGCCGCCGATGATCAACCTCGAGCAGTACTACATCGAGCAGTACCTGCTGGAAGAAATCTTCCGCCGCAACGAGGCGACGCCGGGGCTCGTCGACATCCGCTGGGGTACCGAGCTCGCCGGCATTGCGCAAGATGAAGACGGCGTAACGCTGGAGGTGCGCAACGCAGAAAGCGCCTACCGGATGCAGGGCCAGTGGCTCGCAGCCTGCGACGGCGGCCAGAGCTTCGTGCGCAAGGCGCTGGGGCTTTCGCTCGAGGGCACGGGCTACGAAGGCCGCTACGTCATCATCGACATCGAACTGCACAGCGAGCACCCGACCGAGCGCCGCGCATGGTTCGATCCGCCGTGGAACCCGGGCTCGACCGTGCTGATGCACCGCCAGCCCGACGACATCTGGCGCATCGACTACCAGCTGCGCGCCGGCCAGAGCACCGAAGAAGCGCTGAAGCCCGCCGCGGTGGCCGAGTTCGTGCAGCGCCATCTGGACGCCATCGGCGAAGGCCATCTGCCGTGGAAGACGGTATGGACCTCGGTCTACCGCGCGGGCGCGATGACGCTCCAAAGCTACCGCCATGGCCGCGTTCTCTTCGCCGGCAATGCGGCGCATGCAATGCCGATCTTCGGTGTGCGCGGCCTCAATTCGGGCTTCGACGATGCCGACAACCTGGCGTGGAAGCTGGCGTTCGTGGCGCGCGGCCTGTCGGACGCGGCGCTGCTCGATTCGTATTCGCAGGAACGCATCGAGGCCTTTCACGTCAATGCCGAGAACGCGATGCGCAGCACCGAGTTCATGTCGCCGCCTTCGCGCGGCTTCGATCTGATGCGCGAGGCGGCGCTGTCGCTGTCGGAGGCGCATCGTGGCATTGCGCAGCTGATCAATCCGCGGCAGACACAGGCGGTGCGCTATGCGGATTCGGCGCTGTCGAGCGAAGGCGATGTGCTGCCGGCAGGTCCGCTGCCCGGTGAGGTGATGGCCGAGCAGCAACTCGAACAAGGCCACCTGACCGACTGGATCGACCCGGTCTTCACGCTGCTGGTGCTACGGCCGCGAATGGGAACCGCTTTGCTGCCCGAGGACGAGGTGGTGCAAACACTCCGTGGCGATCTGCCGTTCGCGGTGCGTATCATCGCGCGGGCCGGGATCGACGGTGCCGATGCGCACGCGGACGCGGCAGTGTTCGAGGCGCTGGGCGCGCGCGATGGCGCCATTTATCTGCTGCGGCCCGATGGCCACGTGGCCGGGCGCTGGCAACACCTGCCGAGCGGCGCCCTGACAGCCGCGTTGAGCCGCGCCGCCGCCGCTTTCAAGGAGATCACCGCATGACGACATCGCTCGCCCCCGACGCGCGGGACCGCGTCTATGCGGAATGCGCGCGCGCCATCACCGAAGCCGGCGCGGAGCGCGAATCGCTGTTCCTCGCGCGGCTCGCGCTGCTGCTGTTCGAGCAGGTCGGCGACGAGGCGCGCTGCCGCCGCGCATTGGCCGACGCACTGGATGCGCTGCCCGTACCATCGCTGTCCGCAACCCCATCACAACAATCCGGAGACTGATTCACATGGACCGCCGTACCCTTCTCGCCACGCTCGCTTCGGGCGCCGCCGTGGCCGCGACCCCGTTCGCCCGCGCGCAGGACTATCCTTCGCAGCTCATCAAGTGGGTGGTGCCCTATCCCGCGGGCGGTGGCACCGACGTGATTGCGCGCACCCTCGCCGAGGCCATGCGCCAGACCCTGGGCCAGCAGATCGTTGTCGACAACCGCCCCGGCGCCTCGACCAACATCGGCGCCGACCTGGTCGCCAAGAGCAAACCCGACGGCTACACCGTGCTGTCGGCGGATAACGCCGTGCTGGCTTTCAACGAACACCTGTTCAGCAAGCTGCCGTTCAATCCGGAAAAAGACTTCACCTACATCGGCGCGATCGGCAAGTTCCCGCTCGCGCTGGTGGTTCACCCCGACTTTCCGGCCAAGAGCTTCAAGGAGTTCCTGGCCTATGTCAAAGCGAATCC
This sequence comes from Variovorax paradoxus, assembly GCF_030815855.1. Lineage (NCBI taxonomy): Bacteria > Pseudomonadati > Pseudomonadota > Betaproteobacteria > Burkholderiales > Comamonadaceae > Variovorax > Variovorax paradoxus. The sequence goes on from NZ_JAUSXG010000001.1 coordinate 5,934,103, forward strand.
GGGCAAGGTCAACTACGCCTCGCCGGGCAACGGCTCGCCGCATCACCTGGCCATGGAGATGTTCAAGGTTCGCACGGGCACCTTCATCACGCACATTCCCTATCGCGGCGCCGCTCCGGCCATGGCCGACGTGATGGGCGGGCAGGTGCCGTGCATGTTCCTCGACCTGGCCTCGGGCCTGCCGATCATGCAAGGCAACAAGGTTCGCGTGCTCGCCATCGGCTCGGGCGCGCGCAACAAGCTGCTGCCCAACGTGCCGACGCTGGCGGAAGTGGGCGTGCCCAATACGGAGGTGTTCGCGTTCCAGGGCGTGCTGGGCCCGGCCGGCCTCCCGCCGGCGGTTGTCGCCAAGCTCAACGGCGACCTGAATCGCGCATTCAGCGCGCCGGCGGTGCAAAAGCGTTTCGACGATTTCGGCATGGAAGCCATGCCGGGTACGCCGGCGCAGTTCGAAGCGCTGGCGCGCGCCGAGTCGAAGCGCTGGGGGCCGATCATCAAGCAGGCCGGCATCAAGCTGGACTGAGTTCGCCGCGAGCGTCGCAGCGGCGCGCTATTTCCTGGAGCCGTCTTCCAGGACGTGCTCGTCGCGTTGCAGCTCGCCGTTTTCATCCCAGCTGCGTTCGCGCGTCACGCGGCCCCTGGCATCGAAGGTCGATTCGGCCAGGAGCGTTCCCTTTTCACTGAAGCGCTGGTGCTTGCCGAGCGGCACTTGCCGGCCGCGGCCCGCCACCCGATAGCGGCCATGTGCCGCGCGCTGGCCGCTCTCGTAGAACTCGGTGATCTCGATCATGCGTGCATCGCCGGAACCACTGTAGACCGACTTGCTGCGCGGCTGGCCATGGAGGTAGTAGCTGTCGTCTCGCACCGGCTCGCCCGCGGGGGTCCAGCGCTGGTCGCGAATCAGCGAGCCCTTTTCGGAGAATTCCTGCTCGCGCTGGCGCACCGCATTGCGCTCGATCAGGAGCCACATGGTCTCGCGGCGCTTCACCCCTTCGGATGAAAAGTGGCGCTCGGTGCGCTGGTTGCCGACGATCTCGTCCTGCACCGAGGGCTTGCCGTTGTCGTAGAAGTCCTGCGACCGCACGCGCTTGCCCGACACGTACGACAGCCGCGAACGCAGGATGCCGCGCGCGTCGAAAAGCTGGACCTGCGAGGGCCCGCCGGTGAACCCGCACAGGCGGGCGTCGTCGGCCACGGGCGCGAGCATGGGTGTTTCGCCGCAGCGCAGCACAGACAACTGGCCACGTTCGGTGAACTCGACGAAGGCGCGGTCGGTTCCGGTGCTGGGGTAAAAAGTGACGCGGCGCAGCCGGCCGTCGGGATAGAAGCTGCGCGCCAGACCGCGCTCCTGGCCGTCGTCGTAGATGGCCTCTCGCAAGATCTGCCCCCCGGGCCCGTATTCTCGGGCCAGGCCCTGGATGTTCCCGCCGGCATTGAGGAGGTGCTCCCTGGCGAGCTTGCCTTTTTCATAGAAACGCGCCAGGCCGATGAAGGCGCCGTTCTGCACCTGCTGTTCGCGCTGGGGCGCGCCGGTTGCCCGGTCCTTGCAGCGCATCAACCCGGTCTGGCCGAGAAGGGTGCTGCTATCGGACGGGTTCACCCGGCGGCCGTCGAGTTCGCAGTCGATCGTGGCGTGGGCGGCGCCCGCGGTAAAAATCCACAGGGCCGCGGTGGTGGCGTGCAGCGCAAGCGCGCCAGTTCCCGAAAAGGGGACTGCGAGCCGGTTTGAGGCGGCTCCGCGCCGGCGGATCATTTGTCGTACAGCGCGGCGAGCGAACGGAACCCCTTGACCTCGATCGGATTGCCGAAAGGGTCGCAGAAAAACATGGTCCATTGCTCGCCCGGCTGCCCCTCGAAACGCACCTGGGGTTCCAGCACGAAATCGGTGTTCGCGGCTTTCAGCCGCTCTGCGAGCGCCTCCCAGTCGGGCAATGCGAGCACGATGCCGAAATGCGGCATCGGCACCATGGCGTTGCCGACCTGGCCGGTGCGCGTGGTGGCGAAGGGTTCGCCGAGATGCAGCGAGATCTGGTGGCCGAAAAAGTCGAAGTCGACCCAGGTGTCGGTGCTGCGGCCTTCGGCGCAACCGAGGACATTTCCGTAGAAGCGGCGTGCCGCGTCGAGGTCGCGAACGTGAAAGGCAAGATGGAAGATGCTCTGCATGGTTCCGGATTATGGGCAGCGGTGCGGTGAGAATGCCGGACTTTCTTTCATCGTGGAGCAAGCCTTGCGGATACTCCGGACCCTCTTTGCGCACCGGCGCAATTTCGATTTGAAGGCGCCCGCGCGCCAGTGGTTTCTTGCCAGCCTGCCGCGCCTCGCGCTGGCGGGCGCCTGTTCCCTTTTTGCGGTGGCTGCGCACGCCGCCTGCCCGCCTTCAGCCATTGCCAGCCTCGGAAAACCGGGCTCGGCGGTCGGCCAATGGAATGCCGTCGACCGGGGCCTGCTGTGGCGTGCCGACAGGGATGGGCGGACTTCCTGGCTCTATGGAACCATTCACGTCGGCCGGGCCGAATGGGTGCGGCCCGGGCCCACTGTGCAAAAGGCGCTGGAACAGAGCGACGCGCTTGCACTGGAACTCGACACGCGCGATCCGGCGACCATGCGGTCCATGACGCAGCCCGCGGATCCCGCCCTGGTCGCGCGCGTGCTCAGCGGCGAGCGCGCGCAGCGGCTGGCGCGCCAGAACGAGGCGGCCTGCGTACCGTCCGGCTCCATGGCCGGGCTCCAGCCCATCTTGCAAGTCACGGCGCTCGCGGGTCTGGTGGCACGGGACGATGGCCTGTATCCGGAATTCGGCGCCGACGAGGCACTGGCCGTTTCCGCGCGAAACAACAACAAGCCGGTGTTCGCCCTGGAAAGCGCCGCCGCGCAATTGAAGATGCTGACCGGCGATTCCGAGGCCGAAGAGGCGGAGCAGATCGACGCCGCCCTGACCGAACTGGAGTCCGGCCAGTTGCGTGCGCAGATGAAGGAGTTGGCCGAGGTCTGGGCCCGTGGCGACGTGGACAAGCTGGCCCGCTATCCTGAATGGTGCAACTGCGTCCAGACGCCTGCCGAGCGGCGCCTGATGAAACGCCTGCTCGACGACCGCAATCCGGGCTTGGCGGATGGCATCGAACGCATGCACGCGGGCGGCCGGCGCATGTTCGCGGCCGTGGGTGCGCTGCACATGGTGGGCCCGCAAGGGCTGCCGGCGTTGCTGTCGGCCCGCGGGTTCACCGTGTCGGCGGTACCGTTGGCCGCGCAGCCACCGCTTGCGGTACCGACGGCGCCGCCGCCGAAGGCAGCTGCCGCTGGCCCGCGCGGCGCGCGGGGCGCCCGCAATCAACGGGGTGCGCAAGGAGCCAAGAGCGGGAGCGCCGTCAAGGGTTCCAGTGCGAAGGGCAGCGCCAAAAGCGCGGGCGGCACCAAGTCCGCGCAGCGCGTCCCGGCACCGAAGGGCAAACAGCGCCGATAATCGCCAACGCCATGCACCTGCTGCGAAACCACCCCCGCTTCCTCGGCCTCGTCGGTCGATGGGTGCTGCTGTGGTTCGTGCTATCGCTCGGCGCGGCGACGGCGTCGCCCCTGGTGCATCCGCAGGCCGTGGAGCTGGTGTGTTCGAGCGCCGGTTCCGTCAAGGTCGTGGTGCACACCGAGGACGGCGTGCAGGAGATGGGCGCCTCGCACCTGGATTGCCCGCTGTGCGTGCTGACCGGTGCGCCGCCGCCTTCGCCGCCAGCTGCCGGTTTCGATCTTCCCCTGCCGCTGGGCCGCGTGGTCCAGTCGATTCCCGCCGCGCGCCTTGCCGCGGCCACCGCCGCGCCGCTGCCGGCGCGCGGGCCCCCGACCTTCTCCTGAAACTGTCAAAACCTTCGCCGCGTGCGCCTGTTCGATGGGCGCCCGCGGTCTGTGTGGCTTGAAGTTCGTGGAGCAGGTTCCCAGTGAAAAAGCATTCCCGCGCCTTGGCGATCGCCATGGCATTCCCCTTGGGCGCGCCCGCGTGGGCGCAAAACGCGCCCGATCCGTCCGAGGGCGGCGGCGTTCGCACCCTCGGCACCGTCACCGTCAGTGACGGGCGTCCGACCTCGCTGCCGACGCAGATTCCAACCACCATCGAGGGCGTGACGCACGAGCAAATCTCCGAAACGGTCAATGCGACCGACAGCGAAGACGCGCTCAAGTACCTGCCCAGCCTGGTGGTGCGCAAGCGCTACATCGGCGATTTCAACCATGCGGTGCTCGCCACGCGCGCCTCGGGCACGGGCAATAGCGCGCGCTCGATGGTGTACGCCGACGGCATCATGCTGTCGAACCCGCTGGGCAACGGCGCGACCTATGCGCCGCGCTGGGGCATGGTGTCGCCCGAAGAGGTCGAACGTGTCGACGTCCTTTATGGTCCGTTCTCGGCCGCCTACCCGGGCAACTCGGTCGGCGCCGTGGTCGACTACGTGACGCGCATGCCCACGAAGCTCGAGGCCCACGTCAAGCTCAGCGGTTTCGGCTCGAACTTCGACCTGTATAACAGCCATTCGTCGCCCACGGGCCAGCAGCTCGACCTGTCTCTGGGAAGCCGCAGCGGCAACTGGTCGTGGTGGCTCAGCGCCTCGCGCATCCACAGCAAGGGGCAGGCGCTGGTGTTCGGCAACCGGCTGGTGAGTGCCGGCACCGTGGGCAATGCGGGAACGCCGGTGACCGGCGCGGTGCCAGGCCTGAACCCGTCGAACCAGCCGTGGTGGCTGGTGGGCGGATCGACCATCTACGACACCACGCAGGAGCAGGCCAAGCTCAAGCTGGCCTACGACTTTTCGCCCACGGTGCGCGCGACATACACCCTCGGCGCCTGGAACAACACAACGCATGGCAGCGTCGACACCTACCTGCGCGATGCGTTGGGCCGACCCGTGTATTCGGGGCGCGTGAACATCGCCGGACGCACCTACAACCTCGATTCGCCGACTGCCGCGCTGGCGCCGACCGAGACCGCGCTCACGCACTACGTGCACGGCCTTTCGGTGAAGAGCCACACCGGCGGTGTGTTCGACTGGGAGGTGGCCGCGAGCCTGTTCGACTATTCGAGCGACACCTCACGCACGCCGACCACGCCGCTGCCCGGCGCCTTCAACGGCGGCCCCGGGCGCACCACCGACATGGGCGGTTCGGGCTGGCACACCTTCAAGGCCGCGGGCACGTGGCGGCCCACCGGCTCGGCCGAGGGGGTGGGCGCGCACGTGGTCGATTTCGGCCTCCAGCAGGACACGGCGCGGCTGCGCACCCACGTCGGCAACACGCTCGACTGGATCCAGGGGCCGGCCGTCACGCCGTTCTCCGCCTTCAACGGCAACACCCGGCTGCAGTCGCTCTATGTACAGGACACCTGGCGCTTCGCCGAAAACTGGAAGACGACGCTCGGCCTGCGCCACGAACGATGGGAGGCCTATGGTGGCCAGCTCGGCAATGCGACGAAGCTGCTCGACTTTGCGCCGCGCAAGAACAGCTACGACTCGCCCAAGGCAGCCGTCGCCTGGCAAGCCACGCCGGAATGGCTTTTCAAGGCCTCGACCGGCCGCGCGGTGCGCATGCCGACCGTGAGCGAGCTCTACCAGGGTTCGATCGACGGCAACCGCATCGTCAACACCAACCCGAATCTGCGGCCCGAGCGCTCGTGGACCACCGAACTCAGCGCCGAGCGCGACCTGAAGAACTGGGGGCTCGACGGCGTGCTGCGCACCACGCTGTTCTTCGAGAACACCAAGGACGCGCTGTACAGCCAGGCACTGACCAACCTGGTCAGCACGGTGCAGAACGTCGATGCCATCCGCACGCGGGGCCTGGAGGTGGCGCTGAACGGGGTGGACGTGGGCATCAAGGGACTGGACCTGAGCGGCAGCCTCACGCTGACGCGCTCGAAGATCGCCGCCAACAGCGGTTTCCCCGCCAGCGTCGGCCACGACCAGCCGCGCGTGCCGAAGGTGCGGGCCACGCTGCTTGCCACCTACCGGCCCGATGCGAGATGGAGCTACACCGTGGGCGCCCGCTACAGCGGCAGGCAGTACGGCACGCTCGACAACAGCGACGCGAACGGCGCGGCGTACATGGGATTTTCCAAGTTCTTCGTGGTCGACGCGCGCATCCGCTACCGGATAGACCGGCAGTTGAGCGCCGCCGTGGGCATCGACAACCTGAACAACAACAAGTACTGGGCCTTCCACCCCTATACGCAACGCACCTACGTGGCCGAACTCAAGTTCGACCTCTGATTCTCTTTTCACCCGTTTTCTTCTTCAAGGAGTTCCACCATGAACCACGCGCACATCACTCTCAAGACAGTTGCCGCATACGCCCTTTTGGCGAGCACGACAGCCTCTTTTGCCCATGTCACCCTGCCGCGGGGCGGCGCCACGGTCGGCAGCGACTACAACGCGGCCTTCCGCGTGGGCCACGCCTGCGAGGGCGCGAAGGCCACCACCGGCCTGGCCGTGCGCCTGCCCAAGGGTTTCGTTCTCAGCGACGCGCAGGCCCGCAAGGGCTGGAAGCTCGACGTGCAGAAAAATTCCGGCGATGGCGAAGTGCGTTGGACCGCTGAAAACCCGCAATCGGCGCTGCCCGCCAGCGAACGCGCCGAATTCGTGTTGCGCGGCAAGGTGCCCGCAACGCCCGGACCGCTGTGGTTCAAGGTGCTGCAGACCTGCGACGTGGGCAGCGTCGACTGGGCCGAAGTGCCGGCATTGGGCAGTTCGACCGCGGGGCTCAAGACTCCCGCGGCCAAGCTCGACGTGGTGGCGCAGGGCGTGGCCACGGTCGACGTGCGCGACGGCTGGGTGCGCCAATCGGTCCCGGGCCAGAGCGGAACCGGTGCGTTCATGAAGCTCACCGCGCCGACGGGCACCAAGCTGGTCGGCATCTCGACGCCGGCGGCCGGCGTGGCCGAAGTGCACGAAATGAAGATGGAAGGCGACACCATGAAGATGCGCGAGCTGCCGGGCGGCCTCGACCTTCCCGCAGGCCAGACCGTGGAACTCAAGCCGGGCGGCTACCACGTGATGATGATGGACCTGAAGCAAGCCTTGACCAAGGGATCGACCGTGCCGATGACGCTCCGGTTCGAGGATGCAAAAGGCCAGAAGACCGCGCTCGACCTGAAGCTGCCGGTGGGCGCACCCGAAGGCGCCGATGCGGGCGCGCCGGCCCATCAGCACAAGCACTGACCGGCCGTCGGCAAAGAGCGGGAGTCCGCGGCGCCTTACAGCAACTGGTCGGGTGCCAGCGGACCGAACAGCCGGAGCAGCAGGCGCAGGGTCAGGCTGGCGTCGGGCTCGGTGGACGTGTCCTTCAGGCCGCTGCCTTCGGGCGCCCGCCAAAGCAGCGAGCCGTCGTTCAGCTCGACGCGCCACGAGCCTTCGCGCATGCCGCGCTCGATCTGGGCGGACGCCGCGCGGGAGAGCTCGGCGCTGCGTACCAGCAGGGCGATTTCGGTGTTCTGCAGTTGGGAGCGCAGATCGAGGTTCATGGAGCCGACCACCAGCAGCTGGCCGTCCATCACCAGCACCTTCGAGTGCAGCATGGAGCGCGACGCTCCGACGTTGCCGCTGCCCGATGATCCGAAGGCGTTGCTGACGCCGGTCTGCTCGCTGCGCAGTTCGTAGAGTTCGATGCCGAGCTCCAGCAGGTCCTCGCGATGGCGGGCATAGCCGACATGCGCCACCGGCGCGTCGTTCGATGCCAGCGAATTGGTCAGCACCCGGATGCGTACGCCGCGTCCCCGAGCCGCCGCGAAGGCTTGCTTCATGTCCGGGCCGGGCACGAAATACGGCGAGATGATGAGCAGGTCGGTGCGGGCCTCGCCGATCAGCTGCAGCAAGCCTTCGACCACCGTGTCGCTGCCCGCGGCGACGTCGGAACTGGTTTGGAGCGATGCCGCGCGCCGTGACGAGCTGGCCGCGTCGCCCGGTTGACTTACTACCAGGCCCGGCGCCCTGGCCTGGTCGGCGCCCCTGTCGGCCGGAATCTTTCCGGGCTGGTCGGCAAGCATGACCGCCGGCGCCCAGACGAAGCGGGCGGTTCGCAGGTCCAGCGGCTTCTCGTCCCAGGCCCGGGCCAGTTGCGCGGCGGTGGGAGCGGCGCCGGCTTTCGGTTCGTCGGTCGTCGCGGTCGGCGCCGTCGGCGAGTTCGCGGCCCGGGCCGATTCATCGGCCAGTTCGCGATCGGCCTGCTCCGCGCGCTCGCGGATGGCTTTCAGTTCTTCGCGCTTGACCAGCGACTGCACGGGATAGGCGCGCTCGTTGTTCCAATAGCTGTCGAAGCTGCGCGACAGGTCTTGCACGATCGGCCCGGCCGCGAGGATGTCCACGTCGATGAAGTTGCCCTTCAGCGCATTGCCGAAATAGGCATCGCCGAGGTTGCGGCCGCCGGTCACCCCAAGCACGTTGTCGGCGAGGAAGAGCTTGTTGTGCATCCGCTGCTGGATGCGCGAGGCATCGCCGACCGAATTGAGCATGCGCGAGAACGAAGAGCCGCGCGCGCCGGCGAGCGGGTTGAACAGCCGCATTTCGATGTTGGGCACGAAGGCCAGGCCGAGCACCAGCGCGTCCCGGCCGGTGCTGTGAAGGTCGTCGAGCAGGATCCGCACGCGCACCCCGCGCTGGGCCGCCGCCCGGATCCCGCGCAGCAGCCGTCCGGTGCTGGCGTCGGCGTGAATGGCGTAGTACTGCAGGTCGAGCGTTTTCTGCGCGCCCTCGATCAATGCAAGGCGGCTGCCATAAGCGGCGGGAGGGCCTCCGAGCAGCAGGAAGCCGGATTCGAACCGTGCCGCGTCGGCTTTCCGTCGCTGCTGGACCAGGGCTTCGAGAGCGGTGCCGGCCGTCGCGGGAAGTGCGGTCGATACCGGACGGTCGACGTTCTGCGGCAGTTGGGCGCAGGCGCCTTGCAGCGCGATGGCCAGGACTACGATGGAACGGCCGATGAACGCGGAGATGAAAGACATGCGGCTTTTCCGGAGCTTGAGAGCCGCATGTATAGCCGAGTCGGCGCTGTCCGCGCGTGGGACGGCGGGACAGTTTTCTGTAGAACTATCGCACTAGCGACCGGCGGACAGTTCTTCCTGGCGCTCCAGGGCGGCCATCAACTCGTCGTCGATCTGGGCATGGCGCTGGCTCAGTTCGGCGGCGCGCGAGGCGTCGGTGGCGTAAATCGCTCCGCCGTCGAGTTCGAGCATTTCGCTGATGCGCTTCTGCTCGGCTTCGAGCGCTTCGATCTGCGCGGGGAGCGCGTCGAGCTCGCGCTGCTCCTTGTAGCTGAGCTTCTTGCGAGGGGTTGTCGGGCGGGCAGTGGACGGCTCGGCTCCGGCTGCTGCTGCGGCCGGTGCAAGTGCGGGCGGTTGCGGCGAGGGGCTGGCGGCTTGCCGCTGTTCGGCAATCTCGCGGGCGCGTTTCGACTGGATCAACCAGTCTTGCACGCTGCCTTCGTATTCGCGCCAGCGGCCGTCACCTTCGAAGGCGATCGTGCTGGTCACCACGTTGTCGAGGAAGGTGCGGTCGTGGCTGACCAGGAACACGGTGCCGTCGTAGTCCTGCAGCAGGCCTTCCAGCAGCTCGAGGGTGTCGATGTCGAGGTCGTTGGTCGGTTCGTCGAGCACCAGCACGTTGGCTGGGCGCGCGAACAGCCGGGCCAGCAGCAGCCGATTGCGCTCGCCGCCGCTGAGCGAGCGCACGGGGGAATTGGCGCGCGCCGGGGAGAAGAGAAAGTCGGAAAGATAGCTCTTCACGTGCTTGCGCTGGTTGCCAATCTCGATCCACTCGCTGCCCGGGCTGATGAAGTCTTCCAGCGTGGCGTCGAGATCGAGCTTGTCGCGCATCTGGTCGAAGTACGCCACCTGCAGGTTGGTGCCGCGGCGGATCTTGCCGCTGTCGGGCTCGAGCTCGCCCAGGATGAGCTTGAGCAGCGTGGTCTTGCCCGCGCCATTGGGGCCCAGCAGGCCGACCTTGTCGCCGCGCAGGATGGTACCGGTGAAATTGCGGATGACCGTCTTTTCGCCGAATGACTTGGTCGCATCGGTGAGCTCGGCCACGATCTTGCCGCTCGACTGGCCTGAGGCCACGTCCATGTTGACGCTGCCCTGGACTTCCCGGCGGGCGGTGCGGCTCGCCCGCAGGGCTTCGAGCCGGCTGATGCGGCTTTGGCTGCGGGTGCGGCGGGCCTCGACGCCCTTGCGAATCCAGACTTCCTCCTGGGCCAGCAGCTTGTCGGCCTTGGCGCTGATGACGGCTTCCTGGGCCAATTGCTCTTCCTTCTGCAGCAGGTACTGCTCGAAGTTGCCGGGATAAGAGCCCAGCTTGCCCCGGTCCAGCTCGACGATGCGGGTGGCGACGCGGTTCAGGAAGCTGCGGTCATGGGTCACGGTAACCACGCTCCCCTTGAAGTCGATCAGCAACTGCTCGAGCCATTCGATCGAGTCCAGGTCCAGGTGGTTGGTGGGCTCGTCTAATAGAAGGACGTCCGGGGCGGCCACCAGGGCTTGGGCCAAGGCCACACGCTTGCGGGTACCGCCGGAGAGAGAGCCGACCCGGGCGTTGCGGTCCAGGTGGAGGCGATGCAATGTCTCTTCGACGCGCTGCTCCCAGTTCCAGGCATCGAATGCTTCTATCTGGGACTGAAGGGCGTCCAGGTCCAGGCCATCCGCGCCGGAGAGATAGAGGTCCCGTATGGCGATGACGGGCCCCAGGCCCTGGCTGGCTGCGGTGAATACATCCGCATCCATATCCAATTGGGGCTCCTGGGCGACGTAGGCCACACGAAGGTTCTGCTGCATCTGCAGGGTGCCGTCGTCTGTCTTCTCCAGGCCACCCAATATCTTGAGCAGGGAAGACTTGCCCGCACCATTGCGGCCGATCAGGCCGATACGCTCAGATTCAAGAAGA